>FZQZ01000021.1 GCA_900199555.1 Prevotellaceae bacterium MN60 | reverse complement strand
TCCGTCGGCTCGGCACCGAAAGTAACCTTGCAAACGTGCAACCCTTCATGGTCGGTTTGCTCAAACAAACCAATCCAGAAAGGATCTTCAAACAATACTGTCAGCGTACCTGTATTCATGAATTATTCCGTAAACGAGCCAATCTCTATCAGATTACCATCGGGATCGGAAGCCCATTTTGAATAGTATCTCTGCATCCGATTCGCGCCAAGGGCGCAATATAAATATTTGTTTTATTTGAATTTTCCGCTGAGAATCCTTTTGCGCAGGCATTTTACAGCGGGCTTGTAATATTCTATCTCCATCGCTTCAAGGGTGCGTTTCAATTCATCCGTCAGTTCTGGATAAAAGGTGCACATGCGATAAGCGAGTTTCATGCAGAGCGTTTGTATGCCGGGGAACTCCTCGATGCTGACCATGTGCTCGAAACAGAAGTCAAGGAAGTCGGTTCGCAAATCTTCCTCGTCCATCTTCAGACGCTCGATGATGTTCAGCGTCAGCCGCCTCACTGACGAGTTCTCCGTCTGCATGGCTTGGTCAATCAATTCATGGCATATCAACTGTAGTTCCGACAAATCTTTGTCCTTGGCTTTGGTCAGTCCCCACAAGGCACTCCTCGCCACACGATAGTCAGTGTCGAAGGCATAGCGTTGGGCAAAGCCCAGAAAATCACCTTTCGAGTTAATCTCTTCGTATATCTTCAGCGCCCCACCTTCAGAAAACGCCTGTCTTAGTCTCTCGCTTGTTATCGCCATATGATGTTTTCTTATATTTGTTGACCTAATGGTGCATTTTATTTAGCATAAAACATAAGATATTCTTCCAGATGTGCTTGGATATAAGCAATGGTATGATGGCCTTTGTTCAGATGATTTTCCACTTTAGTGCCACGAGCTACTAACGTTTCCGTCAGTTGTGCACAGCCTCGATAGAATGCACCTTCATCCTCGCTTCCCGCATCAAGATATATCTCCATACTCGCAGGCAGAGAGCACTTCTCGGCCAGAAACAGTGGATTGTTTGCTTGCCATTGTTCGCGGGTTCCGAAATAATGCAGGTCGTCGTCATCCAAGTGGTCTTCGATGGCAGGCATGTGACCACCTACTCGCTCAAACAGAGTAGGATGGCGGAATGCGTAGTTCAAGGCAATGAAGCCTCCAGCCGAACACCCTCCAATACAACGCCCTTTCGTTTTGTATTGCTGCTCTACAAGTGGCATCACCTCGCTAAAGAAATAGTCTTCGTAAGCACCTAAACCTAGCGCATCTTCCATTCTTGGGCATACAATTAGCATCGGCTTCATCATGCCATCCGCCATCATTCCGTCGGCAACGGTCTGTATATCCAAAGCATGAATGATGGACTCGTCGCCACTACGCCCGTGCATGAAGTAGAGAACAGGTAATCCCTCGCAAAAGTGAGCTGGCACATAAATCGTAGTAGCCATCGTCTTACCAAGAACTCGGCTTTGTATCTCTATCGTATCAATTTTTGATTTCATGAAATCTTGCATTTTTCACTCCTCACTCCTCGAATATTACTTTTTTATCATACCTTCAAAGATTCCATTCACGGTTTTGACAAATGCTTCGGCAGGGAGCATGGGGGTGTCGAGATAGGTCTGTGTCTCATCAGATATCCGTTCGGCTGCCTTGTATTCTGCGCCTGCCTGTTTTACTTTTGCCAAGTAGGGAGCCGTGATAACCTCGGTATTGGGACTGATGAAGAGCGAACCCTCGGCACAGCAGATATAACTGATGTCTTTGCCATACATGTGGCGCATGGCAAACAGCAGTCCGTCGAAGTTGCCCTTCATGTTAGGCAGTCCTGCTGTAGAAATCAACACCGTCTTCTTAGTGCCTTCCTCGTAGCCATAGTGATGGGCAATACCATCGGCATCGATATACATCAAAGGCGAATTGAACGATACTGTTCTATCCATCAGTGCCTTACAATGCGAGGAAACGCCATAAGCGTAGAGGGGTATCGACCAGATAACGAGGTCGGCCTGACGAATCTTCTCCATCACCTCGGTGGCATCGTCCTTCTGCACACACTTGCCTGATGTCTTAAACCAACAGGCATAGCAAGCTCTGCAGGGATTGATATTAAGACCGATGGTTGTTACAAACTCTACTTCCGATGCCTCGACGCCGAGACCTTCCAAGAATGTTTTTGTAAGTTTAAGCGTAGTGCTACGCTCCTTATTCGCTGATGCGTTAATAACTAATATTTTCATTTTCTTTTGTTTAATTTTGAATCATTTCTCCACTCACCACTCACAACTCACCAAAGAATTATCAATGTCCCTTATGTTTCTCTTTCTTCTTGGCCTGACGAAGGTCAAACTGGCGTTGCTTTTCGGCTTCGCGCTCTGCT
>FZQZ01000022.1 GCA_900199555.1 Prevotellaceae bacterium MN60 | reverse complement strand
GATCTTTGACATATTGACACAAGCAAGACTGTAGATTAGATAATGAATCAACAGCTGAAAGTATGAGCGATAGAGCTATAGTTGTCCAAAGGACTTAGGTCCGTCGGACAAAGTAATCAAAGATTACGTTTATAGCTCAATCATTGGCGAAAGTAAGAAAGGGCGTATGGCGGATGCCTAGGCTCACGGAGGCGATGAAGGACGTGATAAGCTGCGATAAGCTTCGGGTAGATGCAAATAATCCTTGATCCGAAGATTTCCGAATGGGACAACCCAGCTAGCTGAAGGCTAGTTATCTCTGCAAAAGTAGAGAGGCGAACGGAGGGAACTGAAACATCTTAGTACCTCCAGGAAGAGAAAATAACAATGATTCCCCCAGTAGTGGCGAGCGACCGGGGAAGAGCCCAAACCAGAGTTGTAGCAATGCAATTTTGGGGTTGTAGGACCACGTCGTAGTACTTGAATGTGGAATGGAAGGTTCTGGAAAGTTCCATCGTAGAGGGTGATAATCCCGTACATGAACACAAACAAGGCTTAGTGGTATCCTGAGTAACGCGGGACACGAGAAATCCTGCGCGAATCTGCCGGGCCCATCCGGCAAGGCTAAATACTCCCGTGAGACCGATAGTGAACGAGTACCGTGAGGGAAAGGTGAAAAGCACCCCTATTAGGGGAGTGAAATAGTACCTGAAACCATACGCTTACAAGCGGTCGGAGCTTTATTATGAAGTGACGGCGTGCCTTTTGCATAATGAACCTACGAGTTACCATGTCGTGCGAGGTTAAGAGTGATGACACTCCGAGCCGCAGTGAAAGCGAGCCTGAATAGGGCGTCAAGTACGATGGGGTAGACGCGAAACCGAGTGATCTACACATGTCCAGGATGAAGTCCCGGTAACACGGGATGGAGGTCCGCACCGATAAGCGTTGAAAAGCTTCCGGATGAGGTGTGTGTAGGAGTGAAAGGCCAATCAAACTCGGAGATAGCTCGTACTCCCCGAAAGGCATTTAGGTGCCGCGTGTGGTGTTCAGTATTAGAGGTAGAGCGACCGATAGGTCAAGAGGGCTTCACCGCCTATCGAGACCTGACGAACTCCGAATGCTAATACTCTGTAGCCATGCAGTAAGGGTGCGGGTGCTAAGGTCCGTGCCCGAGAGGAGAAGAATCCAGACCGCCGTCTAAGGTCCCGGAGTGCTGCCTGAGTTAGTCTAACGAAGTATGGTCCCTGAGACAGCCAGGATGTTGGCTTGGAAGCAGCCATTCATTCAAAGAGTGCGTAACAGCTCACTGGTCGAGGGTCCGTGCATGGATAATAATCGGGTATAAGGTAGCCACCGAAGGCGCGGGATAGTATTTAAGAAAGTATCGGTAGGGGAGCATTCTTGCGACGCTGAAGGTAGAAGGACGACTTCTGCTGGAGTTTCAAGAAAAGCAAATGTAGGTATAAGTAACGATTAGGGGTGTGAGATCCACCCCCGCCATAAGGCTAAGGTTTCCCGGGCGATGTTTGTCATCCCGGGGTCAGTCGGGTCCTAAGGCTACGCCGAGCGGCTAGGCCGATGGCTGACACGGTTAATATTCCGTGACTTCCTATAGGAGCGATTGTGGTGACGCAGTAGTGACACTGCCGCGCGCTGACGGAAATGCGCGTTAAAGTGTGTAGGTTATGAGGAAGGCAGGCAAATCCACCTTCCGAGCTGAGACATGACAGTACGGCACTGTCTTCGGACGGAGCTGACAGAGCAGGTAATCATGCTGCCGAGAAAAACCGCTAAGCTTAATCCTTTAGGAACCCGTACCGCAAACCGACACAGGTAGCCGGGTAGAACATACTAAGGCGTTGAGAGATTCATGGCTAAGGAACTAGGCAAACTGACCCCGTAACTTCGGGATAAGGGGTCCTCTGGTAACAGAGGCGCAGAGAATAGGTCCAGGCAACTGTTTAGCAAAAACACAGGGCTGTGCGAACTCGAAAGATGAAGTATACAGCCTGACACCTGCCCGGTGCTGGAAGGTTAAGAGGAGAGGTCATCGCAAGAGAAGCCTTGAATTGAAGCCCCAGTAAACGGCGGCCGTAACTATAACGGTCCTAAGGTAGCGAAATTCCTTGTCGGGTAAGTTCCGACCTGCACGAATGGTGTAATGATCCGGACGCTGTCTCGGCCATGATCTCAGTGAAATTGTAGTATCGGTGAAGATGCCGATTACCCGCGATGGGACGAAAAGACCCCGTGAACCTTTACTGCAGCTTAGCACTGGACTTGGGCATCGGATGTGTAGGATAGGCCGGAGGCT
>FZQZ01000008.1 GCA_900199555.1 Prevotellaceae bacterium MN60 | reverse complement strand
GTTTTCTGAAACCCTATGCGTACGTACGCGCACGTACGTACGCACTAAAAGTTTATAAATTCATCTGTATATCTGTATAAGTGTATTAGAAAGTAGTAAACAGACAGTGGTTACTTAGCGGAAGTATTTACGCATAATTCAAGGAGAATTTACGCACAATTCAAGGAGAATTTACGCATAATTCCAAAAACGGCTATATTTACTTAATTCCGAAAACGGCTATGTATTTAAATTCCGAAAAGAGTTTTTGTTTTTTATTCCGAAAAGTTTTTTTGGGATTCCGAAAGTACACGAAAAAAACGAAATTTACGAAAACCAATTATATACTATTATTTTCGTCCTTTTCGTCTTTTTCGAATTTTTCGGAATTCATAATATTGTCTTTTTCGTATTTTTCGGGATCTAAAAAAATCGTATTCTTTCGGAATCAAAAAAAATCGGAATCCCCCAAAAAGAACAAAAATTATGTTTAAGATCAAATCATACGGCAAATCAGAACTCGCACTGTTGATGTTCCCTAAGATGAGCAATCCCAATACCGCCCAGGATAAGCTTCTGCGCTGGATCAAGAAAGACCCCTCGTTTCACCATCGCCTCGTCAGTCTAGGCAGCACCAAAGATGCCAACGACTACAACCCCTTACAGGTAAGGCTCATCGTTGAGCGCTTCGGGGCACCAGGAGAGTATGAATAGAGCCCCCCACCTAACCTCCCCCCCACAGGGGGGAGGAATAAGCCCCCCTCTTGTCCCCCCCACTGGGGGAGGAACTCAGAGCGCAACTAAGCCCCTCCCCCTGTAGGGGGAGGATGGGAGGGGGCTTCCACTCACCACTCACCGAAAATCTTCTCCAAAATTTGGAAGTTTCAAAATAAATTCGTACTTTTGCAGTGAACAAATAAATAAGAAGGATATGGAATCAACAGCATTAGTTATCATTGCTATCATGAGTACAATCTCTGGTATTGCTGCCATTGCAGTCCTTGTGGATATGTATAGTAACAGAAATCACAAGGCAAATATGGTATGACAAATTCTGCGTTGAAGAAAAAGAAAATAGGTAAGGTTCTTTGTGACATAGGTAAATATATGCTTACCGTCATACCCTTTACCTATTTCATGGCAGATAAGCCAGAGACCGTATTTGTTCTTATAGCCACAGCTATTATTGGCTCTTTTCTCATTGTGTTTGGAATCTATTTTGTTTCCCATTCAACTTCTATAGCGGAGAGCGGAAATTCACGAAAGAGAAAAGTAAAAGTATTAAAGAACTCTGTATTTGTCATAGAAGAGGAAGAGACAAAATAACTTAATTAGAGCATACAACAGCCCGACTGAGACAATCAGTCGGGCTGTTTCTTTTTTTTCTCCCTTTATCTTCCTTTACCTTCCGTCACCTCCCTTTATCTGCCGCTATTCACCCCTCCCGAATGTTGTAACTTTGCACTGCATTTAAGATGCAGCGCGAATGAAGGCTGCGGCTCAGCATAGCTCGAGCGAGCTCGGCTCTGCGTTCGCCTTGCACTTCACTTGCATCATCAAAGGAAAAGCCCCTACCTAGCCTCCCCCCACTGGGGAGGAATAAGCCCCCCTCTTGTCCCCCCCACTGGGGGAGGAACCTTTCGGTGAGTGGTGAGTGGTACTTAAAACCCCTCCCCAGTGGGGGGAGGAAGGGAGGGGGCTCCTCAATGTTCAACGTTCAATGTTCAATGTGAATCATGCCTGTATTAGTAAAAGTAAAACAAAACAAAAACGAGAAGACGAGCGCCTTCAAGAAGTGGTACGGTCATGTGGTCACCACCAAGACCATGACGTATCAGGAGCTCTGTAAACACATGAGTGAGCACAACAGCATCTATGGTGAGGATGTGTGCTTAGGTATTGCCAACAAGTTGCAGAACTGTATCCTCGAACAACTGCTGGAAGGCAAGAAGGTACAGTTTGGTGAACTCGGCACGTTCTACCTGTCTGTCAAGAGTGCCGGCGCTGAGAAGGAGAATGACTTCAGCCTCGGCATCAACATCAGAGGCCTCTACCTCTGCTTCGCTCCCAGCCGCACCGACGTCAACAACCTCTCCTCAAAGATGCTCAAAAAGAGAGCGTCGTTCATGAATGTGAAGGATTTGGGTGGAAGCCTCACCCCTAACCCCTCTCCTGCAGGAGAGGGGGACCAGGGCGGCGGAAACAGCCCTAGCCCAACTCCAAGCAATGAAAGCCCTTCCCCTAGCCCCTCCCCAACTGGGGAGGAGAACCAAGGCGGCGACCAGCCGGATATGGATTAATGGAAGCCCCTACCTAACCTCCCCCCACTGGGGAGGAAGCATTCGGGGGTACGGAGGTGCGGGGGTACGGAGGTACGAGAATAGTCTAAGCGCAGATACATTTCTCCACTCACCACTCACGACTCACCAAACACCAAAACATTATGGGAGGGGGCTCTGACTCCGGAGCAACGCGATGAGACACTAGAAGAGCAATAACACTTATCTCTTATCAAGTAACAAATTACCTCTCATGTACGCAGCTTGGTCAGGCCCCCTTCCTAACTTCCCCCTTGGGGGAGGAACCTTTCGGGGGTACGGGGGTACGGGGGTGCGAGAATACCTCAAGCCGAGAAAACAGAAGTACAGAAACATATCTCGTACCTCCAGCCTCACAAGAGGCTGACCCCCGTACCCCCGTTCCTCCGAAACTATTAACACAAAAAAAATAATTTAATTTTTAAGCTTTATGAACAAGAAATCAATCTGGGAAACAATTCTTCGTATCGTTATCGCTGCCGCTACAGCAGCTGTCACCGCCCTGACAACAACAAGCTGCATGGCGCATTAGAAAAAAGGGAAGCAAACGCTTCCCTTTTCTCTATCCCACGAAAATATTTTGCCATTGTTATTGTGTTTTCGTAAATTAGTTGTATCTTTGCTCAGAGAATTACGAGGATAAGATAAAAACCTAAAACATGTTACGACTATGAAATCATTGATGAAACGAATACTGTTCGGCGACCGCAACCAGCATGGGGGTACGCAGAAGGAGATAAGGGTGAACATCTATGAGGAAGCTAAACAATGTTTGCTGTGTCAGGATGCACCATGCACGAAGGCGTGTAGGCGTGGTGATCCAGCACGCGCCATACGTGCCATCCGCTTTGATAACCACAAGCCGGCACTGCGCTGGGTGAAGGACTGTAGCGATGCTGACCTGCTACGTGCTGAGCGAGCTTGTATTCATTATAATGGTCCTATCCGTATCAAAGAGATGCTGCGTAGCATTCATCCGGATGATGTGGATGACAGTCATTATCCATCGCTAGACATTACCTTCTGCGGTATCCACTGCGAGAATCCTTTCTTCCTTGCCTCCTCGGCAGTATGTACCAACTACGAAATGGTGGCTCGCGCCTTTGAGGCTGGGTGGGCTGGCGTATTCTATAAGACCATCTGTATGCAGGAAATCAAGGAGGTGTCGCCACGTTTCGATGCTATGCACAACAGTGCCACGCATGGCGACTTTTATGGTTTCCGTAATATGGAGCAACTGAGCGAGAACCCCGTAGAGATGGATTTCGACATCTTACGCCGACTGAAGCAGAACTACCCCACGAAGGTGGTGGTAGCCTCTATCATGGGACAAACCGAAGAGGAGTGGATGAAGCTGGCAAAGATGGCTGAAGAGGCTGGCTGTGATGCGGTAGAGCTGAACTTCTCTTGTCCACAGATGAAGCATAAGGGTATGGGCAGTGATGTGGGCCAGAGCCCTGAACTGGTGAAGACCTTTACGGCCTGTGTGAAGCAGAGCGTGAAAATTCCCGTTATCCCTAAGATGACACCTAACATCACGCATATTACCGAACCTGCAGAGGCTTGTGTACAGGCTGGCGCTGACGCAATATCTGCCATCAATACCATTAAGTCGGTAACGATGAGTGTTAGCTCGGAAGTAACGGGTCAACGTACCATCTCGGGCTATTCTGGTCGTGCCGTGAAGCCTATTGCGCTGCGTCATATCCTGGAGTTGGCACAAATGTCAAACATCAGATGTCAAACATCAAACATAGAGTTGAGTGGCATTGGTGGCATCGAAACGTGGCGCGACGCCTTAGAGTTTATCCAGTTGGGATGTGCCAACGTGCAGGTATGTACAGCTGTGATGCAGTATGGCTATCGCATTATCGACGACCTGATACTAGGCATGCAGCGCTATCTGACCAAGCGAGGCATGACATCAATGCAGTCTCTTGTGGGCGAACTATTGCTAAAGTTTATGAACCCCGACCATCTGGATCGTGAAACGATTATCTACCCAAGGTTCGACAAAGCATTATGTGTTGGTTGCGGGCGTTGCGAGGTATCGTGTAGCGATGGTGGTCATCAGGCTATCGTCTTTGACCATGATACTCGTCAGCCCCGTTTAGTGGGCACCAAGTGCGTAGGTTGTCACCTCTGCCGACTTGTCTGTCCTGCAGGTGCTATCGGTATGACGAAACGAGTGAATAAAAAGAAATAAATAGAGGAGGGCCGAACACCCTCCTCTGTTTATTTTATTCCGAATTTTTTTTAGATTCCGAAAAACTGCTTTATTTTTTATTCCGAAAAGATTTTTTAGATTCCGAAAACACCCGTAAATATCGAAATTTACGAAAATTTTATTATTCTATTGTTTTCGTTCTTTTCGTTTTTTTCGAAATTTTCGGAATTTATAAGATTAGAACAATAGTGCTTTTTCCAACCAGTAGCAGAGGATACCTGATAGATAGCCTACGAAGACAATCCAGGTAATCTTCTTCATATACCAGCCGAAGGTAATCTTCTCTAAGCCCATCACTACCACACCAGCAGCAGAACCGATAATCAGCATAGAGCCACCAACACCGGCACAGTAGGCAAGCAACTGCCAGAAGATGCCATCAACAGCCATTGCACCATCGGCAGCAACGGGATACATACCCATGCAACCGGCTACCAAAGGAACATTGTCGACGATGGATGAGAGTACACCAATGATACCATTGATGACATAGTAGTTGCCTGAGAAGGTATCGTTAAGACCTTCGCCCAAGAGGGTGAGAACGCCAACCTCCTGCAGTACGGCAACAGCCATCAGAATGCCCAGGAAGAACATGATGGTAGAGAGGTCGATGCGTGAGAGGATATCGCTCACACGCTTAGCCATCGTATCGTCTTCAGCGGTGTTGTAATGGAAGATCTCGGTGGTAGTCCACAGTACACCGAGCACAAGCAGGATGCCCATAAACGGTGGCAGATGGGTGATGGTCTTGAAGATAGGTACGAAGATAAGACCACCAACACCCAACCAGAAAATGATGTTGCGCTGGGTCTTGGTAAACTGGCTGACCTCGTTGACTACGAGATTCTGCGACTTGTCAAACTTGCCCTTCAGTGAGAAACTGAGGATAGCGGCAGGGATAACCATAGATACCAGCGAGGGGATGAATATCTCGGAGAGTACCCCCTGTGTGGTGATAACGCCCTTAATCCAAAGCATGATGGTGGTGACATCGCCAATAGGGGAGAAGGCTCCAC
The DNA here is from genome assembly GCA_900199555.1 of Prevotellaceae bacterium MN60. Classification (GTDB taxonomy): domain Bacteria; phylum Bacteroidota; class Bacteroidia; order Bacteroidales; family Bacteroidaceae; genus Prevotella. The sequence goes on along the minus strand of FZQZ01000008.1, from coordinate 112,787 downwards.
CACTGTTGGCGGCAATAACAACCAAGGCGGCATAGAGCAAGCGGTCTTCGCGATCCTGTACCAACTTGCGCAATACCATAATCATCACAATAGAGGTGGTGAGATTATCAAGAATCGCCGACAGGAAGAAGGTCATAAAGGCTACGCGCCACAGCAGTTTACGCTTTGACCGTGTCTTGATGGCATCGCGTACAAAGTTGAAGCCCCCATTGGTATCGACAATTTCTACAATCGTCATGGCACCCATCAGGAAGAACAGCGTGCCACCAGCATCACCCAGGTGGTGCTCGATAACTTCAGAAATGTGATGGATGACGCTACCATCTACAATCTGGGGATAAAAACTGGAGGGATCTATCATCAGCAGTGTCCAGCAGACAACGCACATCAGCAGGGCAATGGCTGCCTTGTTTACCTTCGTAAAACTCTCTAGTGCAATACATAGGTATCCTGCCACAAAGGCTACAACGATACAAATAGTTAATGTCGACATGTTTTCCTTTTCCTTATTAAATACTTATTGGCTGCAAAGTTACGAAAAAACGAGAGAAATACAAAAGAAACCTCATTTTCTTTTGTATTTCCGAGTGCATAGTAAGTTCGCGATTATTATCGCAAAGGTACGAAAAAACGAGTTAAAAGCAAAGAAAAGCTCGCTTTTCTTATATCTTTTTCTCCAAAGAAACACGAAAGTTTGGCTGTTTGAAAGTTAATGTTTACCTTTGCAGTTGTGAAAAAGCAGAATCGCGATATTGAGATACCTGAAGGCGCAGTAGAGGTGCTGTTGCATGCCTGTTGCGCGCCTTGTTCATCGGCCATTGTAGAATGGATGTTGGCACACGAGGTGCGCCCAACCATCTTCTATTTTAATCCGAATATCTGGCCTCGCGAGGAATACGAAATACGTAAAGAAGAGAGCAAGCGACATGCGGAGAGCTTAGGACTACGCTGGATAGATGGCGACTACGACCATGAGCGCTGGCTGGAGGCTGTGCGTGGACTGGAAGGAGAGCCAGAGCGCGGTGGACGCTGCTTGCAGTGTTTCGCTTATCGACTGAAGGCGGTTGCCTTGCAAGCCAAGGAGTTAGGACTGCAGTATTTCACTACGACGCTGGCATCATCGCGCTGGAAGAGCCTGGAACAGATTACCGAGGCTGGTTTGCAAGCACAAAAGGCCGTGGAGGGTACCACCTTCTGGGCGCAGAACTGGCGCAAGGGAGGCTTGCAGGAGCGTCGTAACCAACTGCTACGTGAGTATGCTTTCTACAACCAGCAGTATTGCGGTTGTGAGTTTAGTATGAGACATCTACAAAAAATAACAGAAACAATATAAAAACAAAAAGTATTTATGGAAAGAACATGGAGATGGTTTGGCAAGAAAGATAAGATTACACTTGCCATGCTGAAGCAAATCGGAGTAGAGGGTATCGTTACCGCTCTGCACGATGTGCCCCTTGGTGAAGTATGGACGCGAGAAAAGATTCGCGACCTGCGCGAGTATATTGAGAGCTACGGTATGCGCTGGAGCGTGGTAGAGTCGCTGCCAGTCGTAGAGACTATTAAGTATGGCGGTCCTGACCGTGACCACCAGATAGAGGTGTATAAGGAGTCGCTGCGCAACCTCTCTGCCGAGGGCATCCATTGTATCTGCTATAACTTCATGCCTGTGCTGGACTGGGCTCGTACCGACCTGCTGCATGAGAATCCTAATGGTTCTACCAACCTCTACTTCAACTATGCCGAGTTTGCATACTTCGACATCTATATCCTGAAGCGCGAAGGTGCTCGTGAGGAATGGAGCAAGTTTGAATTTCCTGCAGGTGTAGGTGCTGGACGCAACGTGTTGGCTGAATGCGATGAACTGGCCAAGACAATGACACCAGAGAAGGAGCATAAGCTGGTAGAGAATATCATTATCAAGACACAGGGCTTTGTAAGTGGTAACTTCAGCGAGAACGACGAGGCTCCTATCCAGAAGTTCCGCGACTTCCTCGACCTGTATAAAGGTATCGACAAGGCTCAGTTGCGCGAGAATATGAAGTACTTCCTCGAAGCTATCATGCCCGTGTGCGAGGAGTGCGATATGAATATGTGTGTACATCCCGACGATCCCCCCATCGAGATTCTCGGTTTGCCACGCATTGTTCGCACCGAAGAGGATATCCAGTGGTTCCTGGATGCAGTGCCCAACAAGCATAATGGTCTGACCTTCTGTGCAGGTAGTCTCTCAGCTGGTGCCTATAACAACGTGGTAGAGATGGCCAAGAAGTTTGCTGCACGTACACATTTCGTACACCTGCGTTCCTGCCACATCTTCCCCAATGGCGACTTCACAGAAGCTAGTCACTTGGGTGGACGTGCCGACTTGGTAGAACTATGTCGCATCTTCGAGAAGGAGAATCCACAGCTGCCTATGCGTGTTGACCACGGCATGACCTTCACCGATGAGCCTGGCGGCATCATGGATGAGTCAAGTCATGGACATAATGCTGGCTATACACTGCTGGGACGTATGTTTGCTATGGGACAGGTGCAGGGCATCCTTGCTACTGTTGACCGTGAACTGGGAATAGAATACAAACAACCAGGATTCTTTGATTAATGCATAATTCGTAATGCATAATTCGTAATGCATAATTCATAATTATTTACGTATGAAACTGAATGATATTTTTAGCGGTAATTACAATGCCGCAGAGTGGGAGCAGAAAGGCTACGAACTGCCTAAGTTTGATATCAAGGCAGTGCGCGAGAAGACTGCCAAGGAACCTACATGGGTACACTTCGGAGGTGGTAACATCTTCCGTGCATTTCCTGCAGCCATCCTGAACGATGCGCTGAATACGGGAAAGTATGACCGTGGTGTCATTGTAGCTGAGACCTTCGACTTTGAAGTAATCGACAAGGCTTATGCTCCATACAACAACCTTTCGCTCTGTGTGAACCTCTGCTCTGATGGTTCTATCGAGAAGAAGGTGATAGCCAGCGTAACAGAAGCGCTGAAAGCAGACCCTCAGTTCGAGGACTGGAACCGTCTGGTGGAAATCTTTAAGCAGCCTTCACTGCAGATGATTTCGTTTACCATTACAGAGAAAGGATATACCTTTAACGAAGCAGACCTGGCTTGCGGACTGAACCCTATGTTTGCAATGGGTAAGGTGACTGCATTGCTGTATGAGCGCTTTAAGGCTGGTGAACTGCCACTTACCGTGCAGAGCATGGACAACTGCTCGCATAATGGTGACAAGGTGAAGGCTGGTGTATTTGCCTATGCTGAGCGCTGGGTGACTGACGGACTGGTGCCTGCTGCCTTCCTTGACTATCTGAAGGATGAGAAGAAGGTTACCTTCCCATGGTCAATGATTGATAAGATTACGCCTCGTCCTCATGAGAAGGTGAAGGAACTGTTGGCTCAGGACGGTTTTGAAGATAATGACTATATCGAGACAGAGAAACACACTTTCACAGCACCTTTCGTGAATGCAGAAGAGGTGCAGTATCTGGTGATAGAAGATCACTACACCAACGGACGTCCGCCATTGGATTTGGGTGGTGCACTTTATACCACTCGTGAAACAGTGGATAAGGTGGAGACCATGAAGGTGACAACCTGTCTGAACCCCTTGCACACTGCCATGAGTATCTATGGTTGTATGTTGGGATATACGCTTATCTCGGCAGAGATGGCTGACGAAGACCTGCGTGCATTCATCCAGAAGATTGGTTACATGGAGGCTATGCCCGTAGTGGTTGACCCAGGAGTGTTGAACCCTTATGAGTTTATTGGTGCCGTTATCAATCGTCGTCTTCCTAACCCATTCATGCCTGATGCTCCTCAGCGTATTGCTTCAGACACCTCACAGAAGTTGCCTATCCGCTTTGGTGAGACACTGAAGAAGTATGTGGCTCGTGGACTAGACAAGTCTAACTTGGTATTGATTCCGCTGACACTGGCTGGCTATGCTCGTTATTTGAAGGGTATCAAGGACGATGGTACTGCCTTTGAACCATCACCAGACCCCATGCTGGAAGAGTTGCAGGCTATCGTAGCTCCTTTGGAAATTGGTAAGGCTGATCAGGACTGGAGTCCGCTGAAGAAACTGTATAGTCGTAAGGACGTGTTCGGTCTTGACCTCTACGAAGCTGGTCTTGGCGAACAGATTGAAGGCATGGTGAAAGAGCTCTATGCAGGCAATGGTGCCGTAAGAGCTACGCTCCATAAGTATGTTAGCAAGCGCTAAGCGAAAGAGATAGAACGAAAAAAGAGAGGCAATCGCCTCTCTTTTTTTTATGGTTTATCTTGTGTTATGCGAAAACCTTGAATGCGTAGCCTTGTCCCAAAAGCCATTCGATAGCTGCCGGGAGCGCCATGCGAAGCTTCTCGATACTCTTCAGCGAGTCGTGGAACGTGATGATGCTGCCATTGCGCGTATATTTCTTCACGTTGTTCAGCACGTCGGTGGCTGTCATCCATTTAGAGTAGTCACGTGTAACGACATCCCACATCACAATCTTGAACTTACGAGAGAGCCAGGCATACTGGTCGTGACGCATCCATCCATGAGGAGGACGTACCAGATTGGTATGCAGATAGGCATTGGCCTTCTCTACGTTGTAACTGTACTCGTGGACAGAGTGGCGCAGTCCTCCCATGTGGTTGTGGGTATGATTGCCTATGCGATGACCTTCGTCAACCACACGCTGGTGGAGCTCAGGATATTTTCTCGCATTGTCACCTACCATAAAGAAGGTGGCCTTGACCTTGTATTTTGCCAACGTGTCGAGAATAAATGGGGTGGCCTCAGGGATAGGCCCATCATCGAAAGTCAGATATACTGCCTTCTCGTTGGGGTTCATACGCCATAATGCCTTGGGGTACATCCAGCGTAGCCACATGGAGGGTTGCTCGATAATCACGCCTTTTCAGATTTTATATTCGACATTAAAAGTCTAAGCTCTCCATTATTCTTCGTACAACTTACCGCCCTTCTGCTCGAAGATGTTAGCCAGCACGTTCATCTCTTTGGCTTGCTGCTGATACAACTTGTCATCGATGGTTCCAGTGAGTGAAACTAACTGCTCCATCACATAGAACTGTACGAGGCAATCGTTCTTGGCAGCATCAAAGCGATAGTCGGTCAGTGAGCAATACCATCTCAGGTACTGAGTAGAACTCTTCCACATCTGCTGGATGAGGTTGAGGGCTTCCTTCTTCTTGCCGAGTGAAATCCATGCGCGAGCCATATCAATAGAGCCAGAGCTATAGTTGTGGGGGATGTTATAGCTTGGAAGCATCTTCTCGGTATAGCGAAGTACCTCTTCAGCCTTCTTGTCCTTACCCTCATAGATGAGTTCTACGGCCAACTTAGCCATGATACGGCGATGGGTGAAGCACATACGCATCACGGTCTCGTCGATATAGATGCCAGGCTTGTTGATGCCACCGAACTTGAAGCGGTGCATGACATTGTCGTAGGTCTTCTCGGTATCAAAGTTCTTCACGCCAGGGATGGGCTTGCCATCGCGAGTGGTGGTGAATGGAGTGATGCGATAGGCCAGACCTTCGGTAATAACATTGTCACCCAAGTTGATATAGTTGTCGTCGCCTACGCTGACAGCTACATAAATAGGACGCTCCCAGTTGCACTGAGCCAACATCTCCAGAATCATAAGGTCGCCCTTATACAGTGCACGCTTGCCTGCCAACGAGATAACCATCTTGTCGGGGATAGAGTCGGCAGCCATCAGCATACCACTGCGGCGTACGGCTTCCTTATCGATAGTCATATATAAGGTGTCGGTAGGTATGATGTGCAAATCCTCGTGCTTAGAGCGAACCCAATACTTTAATATATTCTTCAACTCGAAGGGTTCATCACCAAACTGCTCACGAGCCTGCTCGGGATTCTTGCGATAGAGTTCCAAGACGGCTTCCTTCATGTCGGGCTCAATAGAGATATACTCGTTGGTGCCAGAGCAGTATTCGATACGCTCCCATGAGATAGGAACAGAAGGAGAGTCGTAGGCTGGACGACGCATCTGGTCGATATACCAGTCGGTCTGCAGATAAGAGAGGTTGCAGACACGCGCGTCGGTACGTACACCCTCTACGTCCTGATTATACCACAAGGGGAAGGTGTCGTTATCACCATTGGTATAGATAATAGGATTGTTCTCCTGCTGACAAGACATCAGGTAGTTCTGTCCGAAGTCGCGACAGGTGTAGCGATCAGAACGATCGTGGTCATCCCATGTCTGTGAAGCCATCTGAATGGGAACAAAGAGACATGCGAGGGATACTACAGATGCAAGAGCAACAACGTTGACCTTCTTCAGATACTGTTTCAGCAGCTCGATAATACCAGCCACACCGATACCACACCAGATGGCGTAGGCATAGAATGAGCCAGCGTATGCATAGTCACGCTCACGAGGCTGTGAAGGTGTCTGGTTCAGATAGATAACGATAGCCAAACCTGTCATGAAGAATAGGAAGAATACTACCCAGAACTGGCGGATACCTGTTTGGTCTTTGGCATTGTCGTGGTGCTTAGCCAACGACTGCCAGAAGAGTCCGATAAGACCTAAGATGAGAGGCAAACAATAGAATACGTTGTGTCCCTTGTTCTCCTTCAGGTCGTCGGGCAGCAGGTTCTGATCGCCAAGGCGCCAGTTGTCGAACCAGTCGAAACCAGTAATCCAGTTGCCATGCTCCAATTCTCCATTACCCTGTAGGTCGTTCTGGCGACCGGCAAAGTTCCACATGAAGTAGCGCCAGTACATGAAGTTACACTGGTAGGAGATGAAGAAACGCAGGTTCTCCATCTGGGTGGGTACCTTGACTGTAACAGTTTCTCCACAACGGTCATAGTATTCCTCACGACCATCAACGCCGCCCATCCAACTCTCGTAGTTGCTACGATGAGCAGAGCTATACATGCGTGGGAAGAACATGTTTTGGGCATACTTATATTCATCTTTGGTGCGTACTACGAAGTATTCGTCCTTCTCGTCGGGCGAAGCCTTTTCTTTGCGCTGCCATACGGGGTCACCCTTTGTCATGACGGGTTTGCAGTATTCACCATCTTTCTCCAAAGCTACCTGTGAGGTATAGGCTGGTCCATAGAACAATGGGCGCTGACCATACTGCTCACGACCCAGATACTCGCCCAGCGTAAAGATATCCTCAGGAGAGTTCTGGTCCATTGGTGGATTGGCTGCAGAACGGATGACGATGAGGGCATAAGAAGAGTATCCAATCATCAGCATCAGCATGCAGAGCAACGAGGTGTTCTTGACGCGAGCACTAACTAAAGCAACCTTCTTCTTGGTGCTTGCCTCTACCTTCTTGTAATCCAATACGAACCACAGGATGGCCAAGACAACGATACCGATAAGGGCTGCAGACCAGCCGTGACCATAGAATGGAATACCCAACATGGCTACAGCCAGCAGGAATGCTGCGTTCTGGCGCTTTTCATTGACCATTGACCATTGACCATTGACCATCTTTCCTGGGCACTGTGTCTCGTAGATAGCCCAAATTATCACAGCGATGAGCAGGAAGATATAGACAATCTCACCCGTATTGAACGGACAACCGAGTATGTTGACAAATAAAAGTTCGAACCAGCCACCTACCTGTACGATGCCAGGAACGACACCATAGAGTACAGCGGCGAGGATAACTACCGAGATAAACAGCGCCAGTAGTGAACCTTTGAGGTCGCGCTTGGGGTCGTCGATAGGGAACTTGCGATAGTAATATACCAGTACGATGGCAGGCAGACAGAGCAGGTTCAACAGGTGAACGCCGATGCTAAGACCTGTCATATACATAATCAGTACCAACCAACGGTCTGCATGAGGCTGGTCGGCCTGGTCTTCCCATTTCAGAATGAGCCAGAATACAACAGCCGTGAAAGCTGAAGAGTAGGCATATACCTCACCCTCTACAGCCGAGAACCAGAAGGTGTCGCTGAAGGTATAGATGAGTGCACCCACCATAGCTGATGCTTCGATGGCAATCCACTTGTAGGCAGGGATATCTTTCAGCGTTGTAGCCTTGAAGAAGTCTTCCTGCTTGATGAGCAAGCGTCTTACCAGATGTGAAATCGTCCAGAAGAGGAACAGAATGGTAGCTGCCGAGAGCAACGCACTCATCGTGTTGACCATGCGGGCAACTTGAGAGGGGTCGGAAGCAAACTGTGAGAATAGATTGGCTGTCAGCATGAAGAAAGGCGCACCGGGTGGGTGACCGATTTCCAGTTTGTAGCCTGTAGCGATAAATTCTGGACAGTCCCAAAAAGAGGCTGTAGGTTCAATGGTGGAGCAATACACGATAGCAGCGATGGCAAATGCCAACCATCCCATCACGTTGTCCACAAGTCTGAATTGTTTCATTCTGTATATAATGTTATTTTTTTATTCCAATTTGCAAAGGTAATATTTTTCTAGGAGTTAAAGGTGTTAAGGGAGTTAAAAGGAGTTAAAGATGTCGGTTGCCAGAGGAGTTAAGAACGTTAGATAAACAGTTGGGCACCATAAATCAGTATCACATATCGCAAGAATTTGCCTATTGCGATACTAGTCAGCGAGATGGGAATGTTGGCGCGCATCAGTCCTAAGGCAATGGTGATGGCACTGCCTAACAAGGGTACGAAGGAGAAGAATCCCATCCACGCACCACGACCAGCCATAAAGTGAGTGGCGCGATCAAGGTCTTTCTGTTTTACATGTAGGTATTTCTCTATCCACTCCACCTTTCCCTGTCTGCCTACGAAATAGTTGAACATACCACCAGCAACGTTGCCTATGGTGCCATAGATAATCAGGCCCCAAGGGTCGAGACCTGCAGCCAGCAAGCCCGTCATCACCGCCTCACTGGAGAATGGAAAGAACGAACCTGCGATAAAAGCAGTGATTAGCATGCCCCAATAGCCATAGCTAATCAAGAGGTCAATCAGCCATTCCATAATTGACTGAGAAGGGTATTGGAGTAGTTCAACAAGGTCTCGCTGGTGCTAATCATAGCGAGTGTTACAAACAGTACCATGGTGCCAAAGAACAGATAGTTGACTATCTTTGAATGCGCCACGGTAAAGAAGTGGGCAATGTATGGACTAGCACAGATGAGGACGATGCGTATGAGTATGTCGTAGTGTTGTGGCTGTAGCAGGATAAATACGCAGACTGCCAAGCCTAACCACTGCATGAAGTTGTATATCTGACGAGTGCGGATGCGCTCTTTGTAGCTCTCTCGCCAGAAGTGGAGCGCGCTGATAGTGGTCAATAGGGCTATAAGAGCCAAGACAACAATCTTGATGGGAGTTAGCATATCAGCATCTTCGGGCATCTGTATGCTGACAAGACCAGCAAAGTGGTTGGCTATCGTGTCAAAATCCTGTCTATAGATGAAGATAGGTGAGAGCAACCAGTAGGGAGCCAGAATGCCGAGTAGTGAGGCCACCCATGTGCGCCAGTTAAATGACTGTAGCAAGAAGATGGTGAGCACCCACAGCAAGGGCATGAGATAAAGCACCTGCACAAAGAAGATGCTAGCTCCTCCTAGTGAGAGGTATGCCCAGAAGGTGTGCCCTGCATCATGAGGATTCTGGTAGGTGATAAAGAGCATAAACAGGGAGAATACCATACACAGGCCTACAGCACCTGCAGCTATCGAGGGATAGGTGAAGGCGCAGCAGGCATTCAGCACCATAAATACAGACGTCACCATCCAGCTACGGACACGCAATAGAATCATGTGTCGGCTCATCTCTATCATCAGATAGCAGGTGGCAAATATGCAAATCAATGGTATCCATAGATGTTGCGTGAATAGTCCTGCAACAATCCATGTGAAGATGCCAAAGAGGGCACAGACGTAGATGGTCAGCTGGCTCTCTGCGATGCGATTATGTAGGTATTTCTCCAATGCTCAAACTTTCTTTTTACAGGTCTTGACCGATGTCGCGACGGAAGTACTTATCGGTAAACTGTATCTTCTGAGCCTCTGTGAATGATTTCTTCAGGGCTTCTTCCTTATCCTTTCCGTATGAAGATACTGCGATGACGCGTCCACCATTGGTTACTACCTGTCCGTCTTTCAGGGCGGTACCAGCGTGGAATACTACAGAACCCTCTACCTGTTCTGTGCCACTGATGGGATAGCCCTTCTTATATTCCTGAGGATAACCACCGCTAACGAGCATTACGCATACGGCAGCACGCTCGTCGAATGCTACAACACGACGATCAAGGTCGCCATCGGCTACACCTTCAAAGAGGTCAACGATGTCGCTCTTCAAGCGCAGCATCACGCTCTCTGTCTCTGGGTCGCCCATACGGCAGTTGTATTCGATAACGTAGGGTTCTGGCTCTGTGCTGGGTGTGTTAGTGCGATTGATGAGTCCGAAGAAGATGAAACCTTTGTATTCGATGCCATCGGCCTTCAATCCTTCTACGGTAGGACGGATGATGCGGTCTTCCACCTTCTTCATCCATTCTTTGTTGGCAAAGGGTACAGGAGAAACAGACCCCATTCCACCAGTGTTCAGACCGGTATCGCCCTCGCCGATGCGCTTATAGTCTTTTGCCTCTGGCAGAATCTGATAGTGGTCGCCATCGGTCAGCACGAATACGCTGCACTCGATACCACTCATAAACTCCTCAATAACCACACGACTAGAGGCATTGCCAAACATACCGCCCAGCATCTCCTTCAGTTCTTTCTTGGCTTCTTCGAGGGTGGGGAGGATGAGTACACCCTTACCTGCACAAAGTCCGTCGGCTTTCAGAACATAGGGAGCTTGGAGCGTTTCCAAGAAGGCCAGACCTTCTTCCAAATGCTCACCATCGAAGGTCTGATAGCGGGCTGTGGGGATATGATGACGCTCCATGAAGGCTTTGGCGAAGTCTTTAGAACCTTCCAATACGGCACCAGCCTTAGAGGGACCGATAACGGGAATGTTCTTGGTACGCAAGTCGGCTTTCAGGTCGTCGTAGATACCCTTTACCAATGGGTCTTCAGGACCTACTACTACCATGTCGATGCATTTCTCTACGCAGAACTGCTTGATACTCTCAAAGTCGTCAGCCTTCATAGAGACATTCTCACCACAATTGCCGGTACCAGCATTACCTGGAGCAATATACAGTTTCTCACACTTCTCACTTTGAGCGATTTTCCAGGCGAGAGCATGCTCGCGTCCGCCACTGCCTAACAATAGAATCTTCATTTTGTCCTTATTACGTTATGTCGTTATTATGTTGTTTGTCTAGTTATAGAATTCCTTGGTCTCCCAGATAGGAATCTTTGAAGCCGAGGAAGTAGAGCACACCATCCAGGCCGATGGTGTTGATGCTCTGTTCTGCATTAGCTACCACACGGGGCTTAGCGTGGAAGGCGATACCCAAACCTGCTTCACTAATCATGGGCAGGTCGTTGGCTCCGTCACCTACTGCAATGGTCTGTGCCAGATTTACCTTCTCCACCTGTGCGATGAGCTTCAGTAGTTCTGCTTTGCGGTGTCCGTCAACAATCTCTCCTACGTAGCGACCTGTCAGCTTGCCGTCTTCGCCTACCTCCAGTTCGTTGGCATATACATAGTCGATGCCATAGCGACGCTGCAGGTATTCGCCAAAATAGGTAAATCCACCAGAGAGGATAGCAATCTTATAACCGCATGTCTTAAGGATTTTCATCAGTCTATCTACACCTTCAGTAATAGGCAGATGCTCTGCAATATCCTGCATCACGCTGACGTCGAGACCTTTCAGCAGGGCTACACGACGTGTGAAACTCTCCTTGAAGTCTATCTCGCCACGCATGGCACTCTCGGTGATGGCTCTTACCTGGTCGCCTACACCATTGCGCTCTGCCAGTTCGTCGATACACTCTGTCTGGATAAGGGTAGAGTCCATATCGAAACAGATGAGTCGGCGCATACGGCGGAACATGTCGTCTTGCTGGAAAGAGAAGTCAATCTCCATCTCCGACGACAACTTCATCAGTTTGCGCTGCATCTCCTGACGATTGGTGGGCTCTCCACGTAGTGAGAACTGGATGCAGGCGCGTGTATGCTTGTCGAGTGCCTTGATACTCTTTCTACCTGTCAGTCGCAGGATAGAGTCGATGTTCAGTCCTTGGTCTGCCAGAATGCGAGTAGTGGCAGCAATATGGCGAGCCTCCAACTGGCGTCCCAGTATGGTCAGGATATATCGATTCTTGCCCTGATGACCTACCCAGTCTTCGTATTCGTCGTCGCTGATAGGTGCAAATCCGATGTTTACACCCAGTTCGGTGGCCTTGAATAGCAGCTCCTTCATAGCCAGACCAGCCTTCATCTCGTTCATGCGCACCAGAATACCCAGTGACAGGGTGGCATGAATATCGGCCTGACCGATATCGAGAATCTGTGCATCGTATTTTGCCAAGATGCCCATCACAGAAGCTGTGAGACCAGGGCGATCCTGACCAGTAATGCGAACTAATATTTGTTCTTCGACTGTTGGTCGAAGTGTGTCGTTACAATCTTCTTTCATCATTATGCATTAAGAATTATGCATTATTTCAAGTAATCTTCAAAATACTGTGTGATGCGTTCGTGCAGATGTACACTGGCATGCCCACGCATATTGTGCTCCTCACCGGGATAAGCAAAGAAGTCGGGCTGTGTACCCGCCTTGATGCAGGCATTGAGGAATGAGAGGCAATGCTGTGGTACTACGGTATTATCGTTGTACCCCGTAATAATCTGCAACTTGCCTTTCAGGTTCTTGGCTTTATCTATCAGTGATGCCTTAGCATAGCCTTCGGGGTTCTGCTGTGGGGTATCCATATAGCGCTCACCATACATCACCTCATACCATTTCCAGTCGATAACAGGACCACCTGCTACACCTACCTTGAATACGTCGGGATAGTTGAGCATCAGTGAGATAGTCATAAATCCACCAAAGCTCCAACCATGAATGCCCAAGTGATTGGCATCCACATAGGGCAGGCTCTTCAGATACTCCACACCCTTCATCTGGTCTTGCATCTCCACCTGTCCAAGCTGGCGGAAGGTAGCCTGCTCAAACTCCAGACCGCGATTCTCTGAACCACGATTGTCGAGGATAAAGAGCACATAGCCCTTCTGCGCCATGTAGGTCTCCCACGAGCGACTATACCAGTGCCATGCTGCTTCTACGTTGTGAGCATGAGGACCACCATAGACATACACTACGGTAGGGTATTTCTTGGTGGCATCGAAGTCGTGAGGTTTCACCATGCGGTAGAATAAGTCGGTCTTACCATCGGCAGCCTTGATGGTGCCACTCTCGAAGATGGGCTGCTGATAACCCTGCCAAGGGTCTTTGGCGGTGAGAAGGCGGGTTGAGCTAGCGGGAGAACCGCTAGCAACATGGATGGCATCGATATTGCGGGGCACATCGGGCTCGGTGTATTTGTCGTAGAGCCATGAACCACTCTCTGAGAGTACGCCATGGTGCGAGCCGCGACCATTGTCCAGCAGTGTGCGCTTGCCCGTATTGGTATCTACCGCATACAGGTTGTGCTGAATAGCATTCTTCTCGTTAGAAACGATGATGATGCTCTTGTCTTTCTTGTTGAAGCCCAGCATCTCTTCTACCACCCACTGACCTTTGGTCAGCTGCTTCAGTTCCTTGCCATTGATGTCGAAGAGATACAGATGGTTATAGCCATCCTTCTGACTCTGCATGACAAACTTGGTGGCATCCCAAGGAAGGAATACGATGGGGTGCATGGGCTCTACATATTTCTCGCTGGTTTCGCGATATAACTCTGCTATGCGCTCGCCAGTGGTAGCATCATAGCTTACCAGTCGGCAATCGTTCTGGTCGCGGTTCAGCTCAAACATATAGATGGTCTTGCCATCGGGGCTCCATGCGATGTTGGTGAAGTAGATGGGGGAGAAACCCGCTGTAGAAACAGCGGGAACGGTGGATGCGGGAACGGTGGCTGCGGGAACAGTGGCAGCGGGAACGGTGGCTGCGACGGAATCGCTGAGCACTGAACCGTTGGGCGTTTTGAGATATACCGTTTTGTTGGTGGCGATATCATAAACGCCTACTGTTACCACGTGGGCATTCATGCCTGCCATGGGATATTTGTCGGGCTCGTAGGTGGCCTCACGAGGGAAAATATCTACCTGAGGGTAGTCGGCCACCATGCTTTGGTCCATGCGATAGAAAGCCAGACGCTCACCATTGGGGCTCCAGAAGGTACCCTTGTCAATGCCGAACTCGTTGCGGTGTACACTCTGACCGTACACAATATCGCGGCTGCCATCGGTAGAGAGCTGGTGCTTCTTGCCCTGTGCGTCAACGATAAACAACTGGTGGTCTTCTACGTATGCAGTAGCACGTGATGTCTTATTCCAGTCGTTGGCTGTCTGCCCTGATATGCTGTCTTGCCAAACAATCTGGTGCTTCTTGAAGTCGACGAGGATAAAGGCCTTCTTGTTGCCCAATGCCACGATAGGCTTGTTGGCATAGGGGAAGGTGGCATTTGACAGGTAGCGCACCTGCTTTGTATCGTCGCTCTTAGCCCATTTGTTAATCTGGTCGAGGGTGAAGAGCAGTGTCTCCTTGCCCGTCTTCTTGTTAACCAGATAGCACTCCTCTACGTCGGTGCGAATCAGCTCGTCGCCCCACCACGTCAGCCATTTATTCTCAGGCTGCAGGTTGCGGTAGTTGTTGCCACCGAAGTTTAAGTCTTCTAACGTGAAAAGCTTATCTTGCGCACTCATAGAGAGGGATGCCATTATCAGCAGAAACAGCAGCTTAATCTTCATCATTATCGAATCGTCTATTGTTTTTTCTCTTGTCGAAGCCACGACCGCCCTTGTTGAATTTTCTAGAATCTCTGCTGTCTCTGCTATCTCTAGAATATCTAGAACCTCTAGAGTCTCTAGAACTTCTAGACTCTCTAGACTCCTTGGGCTCTCTGGGCTTTCTGGCCTCTTGCTTTTCCAGTGAGTGGAATCTGAAATTGCGGATGTCTGCCTCAGCATTCTCCTCCTGCTCGTCGAGGCGCTTCTTGAATTCGCGGTTCTGTCTAAAGCGGCGTTTCTCGGCCATCTGGCGCTTCTCCTCTTCGGTTTTTACTACTCCGCCTTCTTCGCGGAATGCGCTCATCTTACCATCAAACATCTGGTATTTTCGGAATTCGCACTCCAGTGAACCGTTATATACGGGAATTTTGATAGAGGGCTTCAGGCCGATCTGGTCGAAACATTCCTCGCGATAGCTCAGTATCCATGCCTCGTTGCCTGTGAACTCGTGTTTCAGGCGCTCACCAATCATTCTGTAGGTGCCCAGCAGGTCGGGTGTAGAGATACGCTCGCCATAGGGCGGGTTGGTTACGATGATGCTCTTGTTCTGAGGCTTGGTGAAGTTTTTGAAGTCCTGCTCGTTGACGGTGATGCAGCTAGTCAGACCAGCAGCCTTAGCATTCAGGCGAGCTGTATTTACTGCCTTGATATCTACATCATAGCCGTAGATGTGGTGATTGAACTCGCGCTCCTGAGAGTCGTCGTTATAAATCTTGTCAAAGAGATCGGCATCAAAGTCGGGCCACTTCTCGAAGGCAAACTCTTTGCGGAACAAGCCTGGTGCCATGTTGCGGGCTATCAGTGCAGCCTCGATGAGCAGTGTGCCTGAGCCACACATGGGGTCGATGAAGTCGGTTTCACCGTGCCATCCCGTCATCAGAATCATACCAGCAGCCAATACCTCGTTGAGTGGTGCCTCTACCGACTCCTGACGATAGCCACGACGATGCAGTGACTCACCGCTGGAGTCAAGACACAGTGTGCACTGGTCTTCTGCGATGTGGATGTGCAGGCGGATGTCGGGGTTGGTGATACTGATGTTCGGACGCTTGCCAGTGCGCTCGCGGAACTGGTCAACGATAGCGTCTTTTACCTTGTAAGCTACGAATTTAGAATGTCTGAATTCCTCGGAGAATACAACTGAGTCTACCGCAAAGGTCTTGTCCAGAGCAATATATTCCTCCCAGTTGATGTCTTTGACGCCTTCATATACATCATCGGCAGATAGTGCACGGAAGTGCTTGATGGGTTTAAGAATACGGATTGCGGTGTGCAGTTGGAAATTAGCGCGATACAAGAGCTCCTTGTCGCCCTTGAAGGATACCATACGACGTCCTGTCTGTATGTCACTTGCGCCCAGTTGCGCTAACTCTTTCGCTAAGACGGGCTCTAAGCCCATAAAGGTCTTGGCGATGATTTCAAATTGCTGTGCCATTATGTATTAATGAAATAAAATATGGTGCAAAGTTACGAATAAGTGGGGACAATACAAAATAAAAAGTCAATTTTTTGGCTGTTTAGATTCTTTTTTGTACTTTTGCGCAAACATAACTACTAAGCCTAATGAGTATGATTAGAATACTAAGTTCGATATCGTTTAGCGATTTGTTGCGACTCGACGTGTTGTTTTGGGTGGCAATCCTGCCGTTGTTGATTATTTCGCTAGGTATTTTGCTGTTGCAGTATCGCCAGAATCTGCGACTTCGCAGAGAGTGGAGAATTTTGAAGAAGTCTAAACGCAGAGCCGTAGAGTATGACTTGGTGTTGAAGGCAATGAAATTGAGTGTTTGGCATATTGACGTTCAAGCTCGCACCATCACCTATGACTGTGACTATCGTGACTCGATGGATATCAAAAGCATTGCGCCTAATTCTGATGTAGAATTGTTCTGCAATAATCTGTTACCCGAATACAAGGAGCGTGTTGCCAAGAGCTTGAAAGATTTGATTGAAGGCCATGTGGATAAGGTGCGCGAGCAGTATTGCTTTAGCTCTGTTCATAGCGATCGCCTCAACTGGGGCGAGATGTTTGCCATTGTCGATAAGCGTGATGCCGATGGCACCCCTCTGAGTGTGGTGGGTACATCGATGCTGATAGACAAGCAGAAAGAGATTGAGCAAGAGCTGATTGAGGCCCGTAATCAGGCCGAGGAGAGTGATCGCCTGAAGACTGCCTTCTTGGCCAATATTAGTCATGAGGTGCGCACTCCGCTTAACGCCATTGTGGGCTTTAGCGAGGTACTTTCCGAGTGCCAGAACGAAGAAGAACGTGCCCAATTGGCAGCACTTATCAAGGAGAATAACGATCGCCTGTTGCACCTGTTCGAGGATATGGTCAGCTTGTCCAGATTGGAGGCCAGTGGTGGCACTATTAATAAGTCGCGCTTCAAGATAGACGAGATGTTCAAGGAGGTGATTCGCAAGTATCGTATGGATGCCTATGCAAAGACTCTTACTTTGCAGATATACCAGCATTCTGAGGACTTAGAGCCCTATACCGACTATTCACGCTTGATGCAGATAGTGAACCACTATGTGGAGAATGCCCTGAAGTTTACTGCCGAGGGTGGTGTTACGCTGGGATGTAACAAGCAACTGGGTCATCTGCGTGTATGGGTGAGCGATACGGGTAAGGGTATAGCCCCTGAGAATTGCACAGATAAGTTGTTTGAACGCTTTGTCAAGATTGACGAGTTTGAGCAAGGCACGGGTCTTGGTCTTAGTGTATGTCGCAGTCTGGCAATGTCGTTAGGCGGAAATGTAGGTGTAGAGTCGCAGTTAGGCAAGGGCTCCAGATTCTGGGTAGAGATACCTTTCGAGTAGTAAAAAAGATTTATTGTGAAAAAGATTGGTCTTATAGTTTTTTTTCTGTTATTGCTGATAATTCCGGCTTGTGCGCAGGATGTTATCAGAGGTCATGTGGTGGATGAGGCTACGGGCGAGGGCATCGGCTTTGCCAGTGTGCAGTATAAGGGAATCAATCTCGTTACCGTTACCGACCCGCAAGGTCGTTTTACTATCCGCTTGTTGAAGGGCAAAAAGCTTACTATAAGTGTGTTAGGCTATAAGACACGCACCATCGATGTGACAGACGATAGCGAGAAACTCTTTGTCTCGATGCGTCAAGATACCAAAAGCCTGAAAGAGGTGACGGTGAATAAGAAGCGCACCCGCTATAGCCGTAAGAATAACCCTGCCGTAGAGCTGATGAAGCGCGTGATAGCCCAGAAGAAACGTACCGACTTGGGCCGTCGCGACTACTATCAATATCAGAAATATCAGAAGCTGACCTTGGCGCTCAATGATGTCAATCCAGAATTGCTGATGAATCCTAAGCTCAGCAAGTTTCCGTGGCTGGTTAATCAGGTGGAAACCAACGAGTTGACGGGTAAGCTGATACTCCCCGTGAGTGTGGACGAGACAGTGACTCAGAAGATATATCGCCGTTCGCCGCGCGATGAGAAGAATATCGTGAAAGGTCAGCGCTCGTCGGGCATCAACGACTTCTTCCAGACGGGCGAAATCCTGAATACCGTGACCAAGGATGTGTTTACCGATATCAATATCTACGACGATCAGGTGCGCATCCTGCAACATCCCTTCATGTCGCCCATTGCCGACGGCGCCATCTCCTTTTATCGCTACTATATCGAAGATACGCTGCTGGTGGAGCGCGACAGTTGCATCCATCTGCATTTCCTACCCAACAATCAGCAAGACTTCGGCTTTCGTGGTGACTTGTATGTGCTGAAAGACTCTTCGTGCCAGGTGAAGCGCTGCGAGCTGATACTGCCCAATCAAACCGATGTCAACTTTGTGGAGAATCTGAAGCTGGTGCAAGAGTTTACTCAGTTGCCTACGGGTGAGTGGGTGCTGTCGGTGGATGATATGATAGTAGAGATGGTGCTCTTCGACTTTATGCAGAAGGGGGTAGCCATCAAGACGACGCGCCTGTCGGACTACTCTTTTGACGAGATACCCAAACAGCTGTTTCGCGGCAAAGCCAAGACCAAGGTCGAGCCTGATGCCGAGCTGATGGGCGACGACTTCTGGAAGCAGAACCGTAAGGTGAGACTTACCAAGAGCGAGAACTCGATGGGCGACTTCCTCAATTCCATGCAGCATACGGGCGGCTTTAAGTATATCCTCTGGACGATGAAGCTCTTGGTAGAGAACTATATAGAGACGGCTCGAGAGAGTAAGGTAGATATCGGTCCGGTAAATACGATGGTCAGCACCAACTTTATCGATGGTTTCCGCACCCGTCTCAGTGCCCAGACCACTGCCAATCTCAGTCGCCACCTGTTCTGGAAAGGCTATGTGGCTCGTGGTTGGAAGAGCAAGAACAACTATTATAGCAGTGCCTTTACGTGGTCGCTGAATAAGAAGAAATACCTGCCCGACGAGTTTCCCAAGCGCAACATTACGCTGCTCTCCACCTACGATGTCATCTCTCCCTCCGACAAGTTTCTTAGCACCGACAAGGATAATGTCTTCACGGCATTGAAGTGGGCCAAGGTAGATAAGATGATGTTCTACAATCGTCAGCAACTCACCCTTGAACGCGAAGAAGAGTGGGGGCTGCGCACCCTCCTCAGTCTGAAGACCGAGGAGAACGAGGCTGCAGGCAATATGCAGTTTGTACCGCTTTCTAGTCTCGTAGGTGCGGGGGAACGGGGGGCAGCCTCTGATGAGGCTGTAGGTGCGAGAAATGTTTCTGCGCTTGAGCTATCCTCGTACCACCGTACCTCCGTACCTCCGTACCCCCGAAATACCTCCATTAAATTCCGTACCACCGAGATTCGTGCCGAGATAGAGTACAGTCCTGGTGCCCTGTATGTCAATTCTAAGAATCGCCGCCATAAGGTGAATCGTGAGGCTCCCATCATCACCCTCAGTCATACCGCAGGCTTTAAGGGGCTCTTGGGTGGCGACTATGCCTACAACTACTCCGAGGCCAGTATCTTTAAGCGCTTCTGGTTTGGCAGTTGGGGACGCATCGACTTCTATACCCGTGCCGGTGTGCAGTGGAATCAGGTACCCTTCCCCCTGCTCTGTATGCCTGCTGCCAATATGTCGTATATCAGCCATAAGCAGACGTTCAACCTGCTGACCAATATGGAGTTCCTCAACGACCGCTTCGTTAGTGTAGACTTCAACTGGGATATGCAGGGCAAGTTGTTTAATCGCATTCCCCTTATCAAGAAACTCCGTTGGCGCGAATATATCGGAGCCAAGATGCTGTGGGGCGCGCTGTCAGACAAGAATAATCCCTATCTGGAGCAGAATGCGAACAGCGATGTGTTGATGCTCTTCCCCGACAAGTCGGGACTGATGAACCCCCGTGTACCCTATTGGGAGATTTCACTCGGCATTCGCAGCATCTTCCGCTTCTTCCAAGTAGAATATGTGCGCCGCATGAATTATAATGATGGTCGCTATGGTCCTAAGAATAGTGTCCGTTTTGGCTTTACCCTGATGTTCTGATGGTTTTGACAATGCAAAGGTACTGCCTTTCTCGCACACCACCAAATTTCGGCTATCGATAAGGGCCGATTTTCAGCACGGTTTGCACGATTTCGGGCCTTACGTAATTAACGAGGCAGATTTCCGTAATTTTCGAGCCAGATTTATTACGGATACGGTTGAGCGCGGAGGAAAAGACGGCTTGAAGGTGTGACTTTGTGACAATGTGACTTTGTGACATTAAGCACCTTCCCGATGTGCGCTTATGGGTAATTAAAATTATTATATATTATAATATATAATAATTCATATATACTACTTACCCCCACACCACAACACCAAGCTAACCACCTTAATGTCACAATGTCACAAAGTCACATTGTCACAAATTGTTGCAAAAAATCTTGTGTTAAGATTTGCGTATATCAGTTTTTTTTATTACCTTTGCAGGTACTAAGAACCCGTACCCGTGATAGACAAAATATGAAGCAATGAGAAAATCCTTTTATACCCTGATGCTACTGCTATTGCCGCTCTGTGCACAGGCAGTAATCTCTGATGTGAAGTTTCGCCGACTAGATACGCAAGATGGCTTGTCAAACTCGCAAGTGCTCTGCGCCCTGCGCGACTCGAAAGGTTTTGTGTGGATAGGTACCGCCTACGGAGTGAACCGCTATGATGGCTATCGCGTGAAAGCGTTCTACTCTAACAAGCGCGATACTACCTCTATGCGCGACAACTATACCGACCAGGTGATGGAGGCCTACGATGGCAAACTATGGATGAAGCAGGGTATGGCTTACTGTATCTACGACCCCGCCACGGAGCAGTTTGAACGCAATGTGAGCAAGGTGCTGGCCACCTATGGCATTAGGGGCGGTGCAGAGCGTGTGTATATCGACAAGAAGAAGCGCTTCTGGGTGAAGGTGAACGGTGGCGGCGTGTATTGCTATGACCCCAAGAATAAGAAGCTGATACTCATTGCGTCAGGCTATGGAAAACATCAGTTGAACCCCACCTACGGTATCTCGGGTATGGCCGACTTTGGCGACGGTATCGCCATGACTACCTATCAGGGCGAACTGGTGTGCCTGGATGCTAAGACGGCTAGGGTGGTGAGAGAAAGTGCGTGGATGCGTGAGCATGGCGGACAGCGCAATCAAGACTATCGCATCTATGCCGACGACCATCGTAACCTCTGGATTACCTCTACAGGCAATACCTTTGTATATATCGAGCGCGACAAGAAGTGGTATGCCTCTATACCCGAATATCTGCAAGCCCGCAACGTGGCGAATGCTCCTATGCAGTTGCAGACGTGGGATGTGAAGGTGGATCACCGCGGATGGCTGTGGGTGGCTACCGATCATGATGGCGTGTTGGTGGTGGACCTGAAGAGTCACGAAATGCGCCAACTGCTGAACAATAAGCTAGACCTCACAACGCTTTCAGACAACACCACCAAGAATATCTATGTTGACGATAAGGGCAGCGTGTGGATAGGTACCTATAAGAATGGCATCAACCAGTATATAGAGGGTACGGCCAGCTTGAAGTGTTTGGAACTGGGCGACATCAATACTGTATGCGAAGACCATCATGGCAACTACTGGATAGGTACTAATGACCAAGGCATCATCGTGTATAACCCCCAAACCCACGAGCAGACAGCCCATTATACCATACAGAACAGCAATCTCAGCTCGAGCATCATGGTGGGCTCGATGTGTGCCAGCGACGGCACTATCTGGTTTGGCTCTTATAATGGCGGACTGGTGCACTGCATCCCCTCAAAGGCTAATCCCAGTGAGGCCACCATCATCAACTATCGCTCTACGGGGGCTCCTGACGGACTGGCTATCAACAGCGTGTGGAGTATTACGGAAGACCGCTGGCATCGCATCTGGCTGGCTACACTGGGTGGTGGCGTGCAGATGCTAGACCTGAAGACTAATAAGTTCAAAACATGGACTGCCGAGAAGAACGGACTGCCCAGCAACTATATGACCTCTGTATGGTGGACCAAGAAGGGTTGGCTGATGGTAGGCTCTACATGGTACTATAGCCTGATAAATCCCGTAACGGGTAAGGTGCTCGACAGAATCATCCCCGAAGACCCCAGCGTCACGGCACGTACCGAGTCGTCGGTATGTGTGATGGAAGATAGTCGCGGACTCATCTGGCAGGGCTCTACCTCAGGCGTACTGGTGCACGACCCCAAGACGCGCCGCGTGCGCTCGATAGATATGACCGACGGACTCTTTGGCTCCAGCGTATGCTCTATCATTGAAGATAAAAGCCATGCCGTGTGGGTAGTGACCGACCACGGCGTGTCGAAGTTGATACCCGAAAAGCAGCCCGACGGCACCTGGCAGTTTATCATCCGTGGCTATAGCAGTAGCGACGGCTTGCAGAAGGGTACCTATACCCAGCGCTCTGCCTATCTCACTCGCGACGGACTGATACTGGTGGGCGGACAAGGCGGACTGGATGTGATTAACCCTAAAGGCCTGTCAGACGCACGCAGCGCCGAGCGCCCCATCTTCAGTGGTCTGCAACTATTCGACGAGGATGTACCCGTAGGCAAGGCGGTGAATGGTCGTGTTATCCTGAAGAAGTCCTTAGACGAATGTCGCGACATCACCCTGCGCTATAACGACCAGTTTACTATCCAGTTGGGTAGCGATGCTGGTCATGTAGATAATCACAAGCGCTTTGTTTATCGCTTGGATGGCTTCAACGAGAACTGGGTGAAGACCTCCGAGCAGAACCCCAATATCACTTACAACTCACTGCGTGCAGGCTCTTATACCCTCCATGTACGTATGCTCAACGACGATGGTACCATTGGCGAAGAAGAGGTGGAAATGGACATCACCATCACGCCACCGCTATGGCGCACCCGTTGGGCCATCCTCATCTATATGATTGTGATAGCAGCCATCGCACTGCTATGGCGCCGCTGGTATATGAAGCGACTGAATCGTCGTATGGAGACCGAATCATTGCGCCGCGAACTGGAGAAAAAGCAGTGGATGAACGAGATGATGGCGAAGTTGAAGAAGGAGAACTTACGGGGGAACGAAGGTACGGAGGTGCGGGGGAACGAGAATACCCAAAGCACAGAGGATAACGTTCAACGTTCAACGTTCAACGTTCAATGTTCAACGTCCAACGTTCAACGTTCAACGTTCAATGTTCAACGTCCCAAGCGTCACCTCTGCGACATGGTTGATTTCTTGCGCCAGTTTGCTGAAGACTTCGAGTCGCCCGACAAGACCAAGGCGGTGAAGGTGAGCTTCGTATCGCCCGAGAAGGAGTTGGAAGCTGAGGTGGATAAGCCCCTCTTCCATGAGGCGATGATGATACTCTGCAACAACTCTGTACGATTTGCTCACGACGATTGCGTTATCAGCATTGGATTGGCACGCACGCAAAATGGCAATATACAGATACAGGTGGCTGACAATGGCATCGGCATCAAGGATGAATATAAAGCGAATGCCTTTGAACCCTTTGCCAATGAAGATGGCATCGGACTGGATCGCGTAAAGGAGATTGTAGTGGCTCACGAGGGTAGCATAGATCTTGCTGATAACCCCGGTGGTGGCACTATCTTCGTTATTACCCTGCCACCGGCAGAAGAGGTGGAAGAGGCCATCATGTTGGAAGACTAAAATCGATATGAAAGAGATAAGACGAATTATACGTAGAGCGTTGCTAACAGGTGTGTTGTCAATGGTGGCAATATGCTTGATGGCTGTTGACTATAAGATTAATGGCCAGTTCATCACCATTCCTGTAGAAAAGCCGCAGGTGGGTGGCGCTAAGGTGGTGCGCCTGCAGGTGGTTAGCGATAATATCATTCGCGTGCAGGCTACCTCAGAGGCACAACTGCCTGAGAAGCAGAGCCTGATTATCGTGAAGCAGACGAAGAAACCCAAGTTTGAGGTGGTGGATGGCGACCTGCTACGCGTAAAGGCTGCCAACGTCGAGGCGCGTGTAGATAAGCAGACAGGACGCGTACGCTTCTATGACGCTGCAGGAAAACTGATTATCGCCGAGGCAAAGAATGGTAAGCGCTTTAAGCCCTTCCGAGTGCCCGACAGAGAGATAGGCGTGGATGTGGATAAGGTAACCGAAGAGCAGCGCAACGGACTTACGTGGCACTTGCAGTTTGAGGGGCATCCCGGCAATCTCTATGGACTAGGTCAGCATCAGTCGGAAGAGCTGAACATGACGGGTAAGAATGAAGACCTCTTCCAGTATAATACCAAGGTCAGCGTACCCTTCGTCATCTCGTCTAACAACTACGGCGTGTTGTGGGATGCTTACTCCTATGGTCGTTTTGGCAATCCCGACGACTATCAGCAACTGAATCGCATCTTCAAACTCTACGATAAGCAGGGTAGGGAAGGACATCTGACAGGTACCTATATCGATAAGAATGGTAAGAAACTGGTGCGCGAGGAAGACTCCTTGTATTATGAGTTTGACACGCCCGAGAAGTCGGAACTAGCCAGACAGACCGAGTCTGGTGGCATCAAGAATCTGCCTAAAGGATTTAAGTTGAATGGTGCGAAGGTGATATATGAGGGCTTTATCGAGCCCGAAAAGTCGAGCGTCTATCACTTTATCCTCTACTATGCAGGATATATCAAGGTGTATATCGGGGGCGAAGAGGTGGTGGCCGAGCGCTGGCGCACAGCGTGGAATCCTAATGCCTATAAGTTTCGTAAGCTTCTGAATGGAGACCGCCGTTATCAGTTACGCATAGAGTGGCAGCCCGATGGCGATGTGAGCTACTGTGGACTGCGTGCTTCGCGACGACTTCAGAATCAGAACTGTCTGAGCATCTGGACGGAGATGGCCAAGGATATGGACTATTACTTTATCGCAGGTAAGAATGCCGACGAGATTATCTCTGGCTATCGCACACTGACCGGTAAGGCTCCCGTATATCCTAAGTGGGTGTTGGGATTCTGGCAGAGCCGTGAGCGCTATAAGACCTCTGACGAAATCGTAGGCACACTCTCTGAGTTCCGCAAACGCCAGATACCTATCGACAATATCGTACAAGATTGGAACTACTGGACGGAAGACCAGTGGGGTTCTCACCAGTTCGAGGCGTCGCGATACCCCAATCCGCAGGCTATGCTCGACAGTGTGCACCAGATGGGTGGTCGCTTTATGATTTCCGTATGGCCTAAGTTCTACTGCAACACCGACAACTATAAGGAACTCGACAAGAAGGGATGGATGTACCACCAAGCCGTAAAAGACGATATCCACGACTGGGTAGGTCCGGGCTATGTAGGCTCCTTCTATGATGCCTATAGTGAGGGTGCCCGCAAGATGTTCTGGCGCCAGATGGACGAGAACCTCTATACCGGTCTCTCAAAGAATGCTCAACGTTCATCGTTCAACGTTCAACGTTCAATGATTGACGCTTGGTGGATGGATGCCTCTGAGCCCAATGTGCGCGACTGTACGCCGATGTGGTATCGCAAGGCACTTAGCGGACCTACTGCCCTGGGCACCACAACAGAGTATTTCAATGCCTACTCCATCGTCAATGCCGATGCCATCTACAATGGTCAGCGCTCAGTGAATCCCAACCAGCGCGTATTCCTGCTTACACGTAGCGGCTTTGCCGGTGAGCAGCGTTATAGCACCGCCACATGGAGTGGGGATATAGGTACTCGTTGGGAGGATATGCGCGCACAAATGACAGCAGGTCTTAACTACTCTATGTCGGGACTTCCTTTCTGGGGAATGGACCAAGGTGGCTTCTGTGTAGAGAACCGCTATGTGAAGGCACAACAGCTATTTGAACGTCAGGGTATAGAAAATGAAGACCTGAAGGAGTGGCGAGAACTGCAAACTCGCTGGAGCCAGTTTGGCACTTTCATCCCCTTGTTTCGTGTGCATGGTCAGTGGCCTCTGCGCGAAATATGGAACATTGCCCCCGACAACCATCCTGCCTATCAGTCGTTCGTTTACTACGACAAGCTGCGCTATCGTCTGATGCCATACCTCTATTCTATGGCAGGCTGGGTACATACCAAAGACTATACCATGATGCGTGGCTTGGTGATGGACTTCAATGGCGACCGTGAGATTTACGATGTCAAAGACCAGTGGATGTTCGGTCCCGCCCTGATGGCCTGTCCTGTAGGCTATTATAAGGCCCGCAACCGTAAGGTGTATTTCCCCAAGCAGTGTGGCTGGTATGACCTCTATACGGGCGAGCATATCGACGGTGGACAGACCTTGGTGGTGGATGCACCCTACGATAAGATTCCCGTATTCGTGCGCGAGGGTAGCATCATTCCTTATGGTCCTGAGATACAATATACCGACGAGAAACCTGCCGACCTTATCACGCTCTACGTCTATGCAGGCAGCAATGGCGAATTCCAACTATATGAGGACGAAGGCACCAACTATAATTATGAGAAAGGTAAGTATGCCACGATTGATATCACTTACGACGATGCCGCCAAGACACTGAGCTTTGGCAAGCGACAGGGGGAATTTAGGGGAATGCTGAAAGAGCGACGATTCCTGATAGTGTATGTGACAAAAGAGCAGCCTCGAGAGCTCGACTTCGTACCTCAAAAGGCGCTACTACTTGAATATAAAGGAAAACCGATAAGCGTGAATTTATAATTATAAAAATACCAAAACTACGATGAATAATAGATTAAAAATTTTGTTGGTTGTGCTCCTTTCCTCTACAGTATCGCTGTATGCTGCAGATAATAAAGGTGGTGCAATTGATTCGGTAGTGTATAAGGAGATGCGCGACTCTGTACACAATGCATTTAATGATGCCGACTCGGCACGCTTCTATACGGCAGTAAAGAAGTTTGAGAGGTATCTGCTGAAGCAGAAAGACCTTCATAGCTACTATACACAGCGCTGTAATGAAATCGTGTTTGAGCTGAATCGCCAGGATATCTATGAGGCGTATAAGTTGGCTTGCGACCTTTCGCGCGAATTAGCAGAGCGTAAGCTGGATAAGGAGATGTATATGGCTATCAATATGATGGGCCATATCTACAACTTCAGTGGTAATAAGGAGAGCGCCAAGAAATGCTGGTGGGAGGTGATTCGTAGGATGGAGCAGGCGGGATATATTGAGAGTCAGCCACCTATCTATATGAATCTGGTAAATATCCTGATGGATGAAGACCCAGATGAAGCTCTCAGACTGATAGATCAGGCAGCTTCGATAGCTCGTCAGACATCACCAGAGCGCGAGTTTGATATCGAAACACGTCGCACACTGGCCTATTATCGCAAGGGCGACATGGAGCGCTTCTTGAAAGGATATAAGGAATACAAGGAGGGCGAGGCAAAGGGAC
Organism: Prevotellaceae bacterium MN60; assembly: GCA_900199555.1. Lineage (GTDB taxonomy): Bacteria > Bacteroidota > Bacteroidia > Bacteroidales > Bacteroidaceae > Prevotella. The sequence goes on along the minus strand of FZQZ01000008.1, from coordinate 85,093 downwards.
TCACCTCAGTACATGGACGCGAGTTGGAGGTGTATTATCTGGTTCAGCAAGGAAAGACCAACGAGGCCATCCAGTTGGCCAACAGAGATCTGGAGTCAGACCGCTATGCCACGATGGCGGAAATCTATGCTAAGGCCAATCGCTGGAAGGATGCCTATGATATGCTGCGCAAGGATATAGCTGAAACAGACTCGGTGAATAGCATCATTCTGAGTAGCTCGATGCAAGGCATACAAGACGAGGTGGAGAAATATGAAAAAGAACGAGAGGAAGCCCAAAGGCATGTGATTACCCTTTTTATTATCGCATCGTTGCTGCTCATGCTCGTGTTTGCCCTGTTCTATATTGTGCAAGTGCGTCGACGCCATATGCGCGAGATGAAGAAAGCCTATAGGAGAGCGTTGGAGTCTGACAAGTTGAAGACTGCCTTTATCCAGAATGTGAGTCATGAGGTGCGTACACCTCTTAATGTTATTACGGGCTTTGCTCAGGTAATGGCAAATCCGGAGAATAATCTCACTCAGGAGGAACGGCGCTCTATGGCGGATATGATGGTTCACAATACCTATCGTATTACCAACATGATTAACGAAGTGCTGATGATTGCTGTGCATGAGTCGGCTACAGAGCGTAGGTTGACAGCCATACATTGTAATGCCTTCTTCTCTGACATTGTTGCGAATGTACATGTGGAGATGGAGAAGAAAAAACTGTTGAAATTGAGCTATGACTCAGTGCTTGATGATGGTTTTACTATCCAAAGTGAGGAAAGACTGCTGAAACTGATACTTGTCCAGTTGCTTGATAATGCTGTCAAGAATACCTCTGTCGGTACCATTACGCTGAAAGCTTCTGCTACTGATACGGAATTGATATTGGCTGTGGAAGATACAGGGTGTGGGGTGCCTCCTCATGAGGAAGAGCGCATCTTTGAACGCTTTGTTAAGCTGGATCAATTTAAGGAGGGCCTTGGTATAGGTCTTACCTCTAGTCGCACGATGGCTCAACGCTTAGGTGGCGACGTTCGGCTTGATACCACATACCAAGGCCCTGGTGCACGCTTTGTGGTTACGATACCCTTAGCGTAGCATCACCTTACGGCCGTTATGGATATAGAGTCCTTTCTCAGTGGGTTGCGCAATGCGCACACCATTGAGATTGTACCATGTATCCTTGTTATCCTTCGTAGTGTTGATATGCTCAATACCTGTTGAACCAGGCTTTGCGATGACTACATTAGTGAAAGTCCAATAGGGCTCAGTCTTATCAGTCAGCACGATAGTCTGATTGGTAGTAAACTTCTGAGTATCGGCATCGTAGTTGAAGACAATGTCGGTATTGTGACCCTCGGCATCAACAGCGGTGAGATAGTAGTCGAAGATAAACCAATCCATGATATTCTGCTGACCCAGATACTGGAGAGAAGGAATCGTTACGGTCTTACCGTCTTCGCTAAGTGTTCCCTTAGCCCATTTCTCGGGAAGGTCAACAACAAAGCCTTGGAAATAAACATCATTGCCATCGAAGGCTACCTTCATCTCAGCCTCGCGAGGAGTGGCTTCCTCACGACCATTCTCCAAGGCATTGGCGCTGAAGACATAGTCGCTGGTCTCAATACCGGCAGGGATAGTAATATCTTCAGTGTCTCCACCTTCGTTACCACCATATTCCTTGATAGTGTACCAGAAGATTTCAGATTTCTTCTCTTCGCCACCACCAGTGTAGATGCTCTGGATACCAATCTTGTTCCATGTGCTGTGAGGCATATTGAGGTAGATTTCATTGTTGTAGAAATCATAATCTTCTGTAAATCCATAAGGAATGACAGTCATGTCCTCTGTCAGTTTGCTGAAGTAGTCGGTAGTGAAAGTCAGCGGATTAATCTCCTGCTCTACGTCGGTGTAGAACTGGAAAGAGAGCTTAGAAGATACCAAACCATCGCCATTCACATCAATAGGAGGAACGTTGTATCTTACGACATCACCATATCCTGATGCTTTAATAGCGGAGATAGTAGGAGTGGCAGGTGTTGCTATTTTTTCTACCACCTTCTTGATAACGGGATTCTTGTAGTAGTCTGCATAGCTGTTGCCTGTTTGATTATATACAAGACCAGTGGCTGTAAGCGTGTTGTTGACCTCGTCATAGGTTAATACAACGTCATTGTCTTGCAGGAACAGCTCGTAAGAAGAGTATTTGCCATAATACTGACCACCAGCAAAGGTGATGGTATTTCCATCCATAGTACCCTTAATCCATGCCTCGGGCAGTGTGGCGCAGAATCCTTGGATATATACATCAGTACCATCGAAACCTACCTTAACAGAAGAACCTGCTGCGTGTCCATCGAAGTCGGTGTAGCTTATGGCATACTCCTCGGCTACCAGTGTCTCAGGAACAGTTACAACCTCTGGGGCAGGAGGTGGTGTCTTACTGAAAGTGGGTTTGTTCCAGAATGTATAGGCAGATACTGCATCAGTCTTGCCGTTTTCAAAGATGTATTCGTTGATAGCAGTCAGTATGCCCTCTGTGCTATCATAGTTGAAGATGATATCAGTAACAGTGTGTCCGTCCTCACTGCCTACAAGGTATTCTTTACCATAGTTGTCGGCACCAAGATATTGGCCAGATGTAAAGGTTGCCTTGCCATCCGCAATAGTACCCTTGATCCAAGCCTCCTTAAACCAGAAAGCCAGTCCCTGAATATAGATGTCAGAACCATCGAAGGCTACCTTGATGGTTGGCATATCAGCAGTTGCATCTTCCCACTGCTGATTTCCATAGATGTAGAAATTGCCGCTTATGGTGTAATAAGTCTCCACTGTGGCGGTTTCTGGTGGAGTAATCAGTACGTCATCCTCTGCGAATGCTACAATACTAAATAATGCTGAAAGCATAGTTAAGAGTAAAGTTCTCTTCATGTTTTTTTCTTTTTGTGTTTTAATAAAAAATTAGTCTATCGCCTTATAGTTTTTGAGCGAAATGGGCTGCAAAGGTAATAAAATGAAATTAAACATGCAAATATTTATTCAAAATAATTTTGGTTTTGTTTTTTATGCAAGGTCTGATTCTTAGGTGTTTTAGGAGTTCTCCTACTTGCTTTTTTGGAGACAATTTTGACCTGCCTCCTCCTTTCTTGAAGCGTAGAGTTGAGTATTCTTCTACTAGTGATGTCAAGTGTAGAAATAACATTAAAAATTTGTAAATAAAATTGGCTTGTAAACTCGTAACTTGTTGAATAGAAATAGATTTTATTTCGAAAAAAAACTCAAAAAAACTTGCATTGTATTATAAAAAATGTTATCTTTGTAAGCGATATTTGTGTGAAATGATAATTTCTACTGAGGAAAAAGAATCTAGAAATAGAGGAAAATATATTAAACAAACTCAATCCAATAATTAACTAAAATTATAGCTTATGACTAGAAAGTTCACATCTTGTTTAGTGTTGGCAGCTTTAATGCTTGCTATACCTATTCATGCGCAAACGAATGCTAGGAAGCAGACATTCTCTGTACAAACCGCTATACAAAAAACGTTTACGCTTGCGAATTCCCAGGCTGCTAAGGTAACTATGGATAAAGCCGCTGTAGCAAAGGTTGTGGGTACTGCTTTCCGCGAAGCAAATGCTGAGAGCAAGAACGTGAAGTCTATTATTAGAAGTGTGCAAAAAGACAAGGCATCTTTTGAAGAACTGATGGCGTCCAACTTCTGTAGTGTTAAGTTGGGTAAATCATCAGAGTTGTCTGACAAAGGTGGTGTGTCTTCTCGTTATCTTCCTTTGATTCCATACACTTCTTCTGTAAAGAAAAACTCTCGTCGCGCAGAGGCTATTGATGATCATGGTGTTATCACTTCACCTGCAGAGGGCGTGAGCAAGATGTACACTCGTGCGGGTAAAATGTATTATTACAATTCTACTGTAAATAAGTTGAGGACTGCTGATCAGGAGGGTAAAACCGAAATCGTTGAAACAACTGATGGTACGGTTTATATCAAGGATATTCTTTCTGGTGTTGCAGCCAATACTTGGGTGAAGGGTACTAGAGTTGGTAATACCATCACAATTCCTGCTAATCAGATGATTTATTTTTGGGAGGATTATGGTGTAGGACTTTATGTAGCTCGATCTACGTATAACAACACCTTTGTGCCAGCTGCAGGTAATATTACTTTTACAGTAAATGGTGATGTAATTACCTTGAATGATACCGATGTAGAAACTCCTATCGCTGGATTCTATACAAACGACACATTCGCAAATTATGGTGATTATGCGACGGTATTGACCTATGACCCAACATTTGTTATTCCAGATTTAGTACAGCTGCCTGATGGCGCTAATGTGGAAACTTGGTATAACAATGGTAAGACCATTGCAGAGTCGGCTATTTCAAGATATGAACAGACAACAGCTAAAGTAGCATTTGTTGGTAATGATGTATATCTGAGTGGTATTTTTACTAATTTCCCAGGCTCATGGATTAAGGGTACTATCAATGGAACCACTGTAACCTTTGCTGGTGATCAGTTCGTTGGCATATATAGCTCTTTCTTGGTCTATGCCTTTGGCTCTAATGGCTATAGCTCTTCTTCAGAACTGCAAGACTTCCAGATGACCTATGATGCTGCAGCTAAGACACTGACTTCGGTTAATTATCTGCTGGCTAATGCTTCAGAAGATGAGGTGTACTTTGTGGAGGGTTATCAAGACATCTTGATTTCTAAGAATGAACCAGTATTTGAGGAGCCTGTAGCAGAAACTGGTGAAAAGGTTGATGCTATACCTTATGTTAATGAACTGAATACTGCCGCTTTGTTTGGCGAATTTGGTGTTATCGATAGCAATGATGACGGAAAGACTTGGGGCTTTAAAGCTTCTGAAACCTATTATACATATAGTGCTGCACATGCTGCTAACGACTGGCTTGTTTCGCCTGCTATCAAGTTGGAGGCTGGCAAGAAATATCGTTTTGCTATTGATGCCGCTGCTGCTTCGGTTCAATATCCTGAGCGCTTAGAGGTGAAGGCCGGTGCAGAACCCAAGGCTTCTGCAATGACTCTGCAGGTATTGGAGCCAACCAATATTACATGGGTTACTCCTCAGACACTTGAGAATGTTTCTTTCTCAGTTGCTGAAACTGGTTATTATCACTTTGGTATTCATGCTATCTCTGATGCAAATCAATTTGACCTTGTTGTTGGTAACTTTGTTGTTGAGAGTGGTGTAGAACCAACAGCTCCTGCTGCTGTTACTGATCTGACGGTTGTTCCTACAGGAAATAAGTTGGAGGCAAATATTAGCTTTACTGCTCCTACCAAGACCGTTGGCGGTGATAATTTGCCAAGTTTGACTAAGATTGAAATTCTGCGTAATGGAGAAGTTATCAAGACGCTGGATGAGAATATAGTTCCTGGTAATCAATATAGTTATGTAGATAATGATCCTTCACTAGTTGCTGGAACATATACCTATCAGGTTGTTGCCTACAATGCTTCAGGTAATGGTATGAAGAGTAATGAGGTATCTGTATTCTTGATGATGGTTCTTGATATTCCTTATATGGTAGACTTTACTCATGAGGGTTCATATGATCAGTTCCAGAAGATTGACGCCAATAATGATGGCTCTTCATGGGCTTGGAATCAGGAAATCGGCGCTTATTATACGTTTAATTCCATTAATGCTGCTGACGACTATCTTGTTTCACAGCCTATCCATTTGGATGCTGGTATGAATTATAACCTTATTCTTACTGCTACAGCAGGAAGAAATAATCTGCCTGAACGTTTCGAAGTGAAGTTGGGTAAGACGGCTACAGTAGATGGTCTTAATACTACCATTATGCCTGCAACTATGGTAACAAGCACAGAAGAGGCTGACTTCGAACAGGTATTCTCTGTTGAAGAGAGTGGTGACTACTATCTTGCAGTTCATGCTATCTCTGACGCAGATATGCATAGACTGATTATTAATAGAATTATTGTTGATAAGGGTACTTCTCCTACTGCTCCTAGTGCGATTACTGACTTTACAGTAACTCCTGGTGCAAAGGGCGCATTAGAGGTGAACCTCGCTTTCACAACTCCTTCAACATTTGTTAATGGAAATCCTGCAGAGGGCACAATGGATGTTGATATCTATCGTGATATGAAGTTGATAACAACGCTGAAGGATCTTCCTTATGGAACCCCACAGACTTGGAAGGATACTGATGTAGAGGATGGAGTTCTTTATACCTATGTATTGATTCCTTCTAATGCAACTGGTGCTGGTGAAAGAAGTGATCACCTCGGTGCATATGTTGGCTTCGATATTCCTGCTGCATTGACAGGTTTGACAGCTACAGATAATGGTACTTCTATCACTTTCGGATGGCAGAAGGTTGGCGAAGTTGGTACTAATGGTGGTTATGTTGATCCAACAAAGGTTAATTATCTGATTTGCAGCCTTAAAGTTCAAGAAACACCTGCAGGTAGTCAGCTTACGTTAGATAAGCAATTGGCTTCAGTAACTGATGCTGATAGCTATGAACTGGAGATGAATACCGATGAAGGTGATCAGGACTTCAAGTATTGGGGTGTATTCCCATATAATACGTTGGGAGCAGGTGAACCTATGGTAGCCTCAAGAATTGTTGGTGCTGCTTACACACTGCCATTTGGTGAGAGCTTCGAAGGTGGATCATTCCATTATCTCTGGACAGGTTCAGAAAATGCAGGAATGTATATCTCTGACGATGCTTCTGATGAAGATGGTTCTGCAGCGAAAATGTATGTACTGGATAAACCTGGTGTAGGTTATGTAAACACTGGTAAGCTGAACCTGAAGGATGCATTCAACCCAACATTGTTCTTCGACGTGAAGTCTGAGACACTTACTAAGCTGAGTGTAATGGGAAGCATCAATGGTGCTAAATTTACTACCGTTCAGGCTGATGTTCCTGTAACTTCAGAGTACACCACCGTAAAGGTTTCTCTGAATAGTCTGAAGAATGGTCGCTATGCACAAGTTGCTATTAGTGCAGACTTCGCAGAAGCTACTGCCGATACTTGGGGAGATGTATTGTTGATTGACAATATTCGTATTGTTGACCTCTTTGCAAACGACCTCTCTGTAATGGTTGAGGCTCCTGCTACCGTTGAGGCAGGTCTGAAGGGTACAATCGTTGCAACAGTGAAGAACGAAGGCGAGAATGCCGCAACTGGTTATACTATTAAGGTAAAGGCCGAAGATAAGGAACTGCTCAACCAGACTGTGAATGAAACTTTGGAGCCAAACCAGAGTAAGGAATTCACTGCTCAGTTGGAGACCTCTATCGTTGATTTCGGTGCTGGCGTTACAATTACTGCTGAGGTAGTATATGAAAGTGATCAGAATCCTGATAACAATGTTGCAGAGACACTGATTTCTATCGACGCACCTTCTGTTCCTGCTCCTACAAATGTTATTGCAACTGATAAGGGCGCAGATGGCGTAGAAGTTACTTGGAATGCTCCTGGTGCTGAGGCTCGTGCTGCAGAAGATGTTGTAACAGAGACCTTTGAAAATGGTATGGGTGAGTTTACTACAATCGATGCTGATGGAGATGGCAAGAATTGGAATGTCAATGTCGGAGGACAGGGTATTAAGACTCATTCTGATTTCGGTAGTGTATTCTCACAGAGCTATGACACCAATGCAGCTCGTGCATTGACTCCAGATAACTGGTTGGTTACTCCGTTGGCAAGATTGGAGGGAACCTTCAGCTTCTGGGCATGCGGTCAGGAACCAACTAGTGCAGATGAGCATTTCGCAGTATATGTTTCAACAACAACTGCTGATGATCCTGCAGCCTTCACACTGGTTTCTGAGGAGTTTGTTGCAACAAGTGAGATGACACAGTATTCTGTTGACTTGAGTGCTTATGCTGGTCAGACTGGTTATATTGCAATTCGTCACTTCAATACCACAAACAAACTGGCTTTGGTTGTTGACGATGTAACCTTCAGTCGCGCTATTCCTGTACTCGTAGGATTCAATATCTACTACGATCGTGAGAAGATTGCTGACGTAGAGGGTGATAAGACCACTTACACTGTTGCAGCTGACAAGGTTACTGATGGTGAACACTCATTCGGTGTCAGTGCAGTCTATGCTAATGGTCGTGAGTCTTTGATTACCACTGCTATGATTACTGTTGGTACAGACATCCGTCAGATTGTTAGCGATGGCAAACCAGTCGATGTTTACTCACTCGATGGTAAGCTGGTACGCAGTCAGGTGAAGTCACTCAATGGTTTGAAGGGTGTTTATGTCATCAATGGCAAGACAATTCTTGTGAAGTAAGGATACAGATCTTTACTAAAAAATACTTGTAAGTGCCTCGTTTCTACGGGGCACTTTTTCTTTTCTATATATAATAAGGTATATGAATGTGTAAAACTTACAATCTGTAACAAATATCTTTTAAAATGTATTTTTTCGTAATAAAAACACGAAAATATTTGTTTATATGATATAAAAGCACTAACTTTGCATCTGTTATTTGCGAATTAATAGGGTAAACCGAACATTTGCGATTAGTAATGGAGAAGCCAATCGACTCTATTTGATAGGTAGTGAAGATAATCCAACTCAAACCAAATATTTTAATTAACTAAATTGTTTCACTTTTATGAGTAAAAAGTTTACTTCTTTTTTGGTATTAGCCGCATTATTGCTGGCTGTACCAACTCATGCTCAGTTTGCTAAGAAGCAGTCTAAGGCGCAGGTTTCTGCGTTTAAGACTAATATTCTTAAGCCAGCTGATCTCGCTAAGGCGAAAGATGCCAAGATGAAGGCTGACGCCAAGTTTGAAGGACAGGCTTTCCGTGGATTTGCCGCTAAAGGTAATTATCTGCAGGCCAGTCTGGATAAAATTCAGGAAGACAAGGCCATTCTGCAGAAGCAGATGGAGGAGAACTTTAGAGCAGCTCAATATGGTAATGTTGCTTCTGTTCTGAACAAGGGTGTCGTTTCTGCTAAGGCCCTTGTTAATCCTCGCGCTATCACGTTCGACGCTGTTAAGCCTTCTGCAAGAAGAGCTTCTAACCGCGCAGAGGTTGTTGACGCTCATGGTATCATCACTTCTCCAGCTGAAGGAGAGAGCAAATTATATGATCGCTCAGGTTTTGGCTATTATGTTAGCAACCAGAGTCTAAAATTAGGACAGCAGGGAGGTAAGGCCGAGATAGTAGAGACTGCTGATGGTGTTGTCTATATTAAAGACTTTATCTCAAATGTTACTACCAATGCTTGGGTAAAGGGTACTAAGGAAGGCAATACTATTACTATTCCTGCAGGCCAGATAATTCAATACGGTAGTACCTATGGCTTGTACATTGCTAAGTGCGCGTATGTAGACGACGAAACTGGCTGGGCTAAGGTTGACGGTGACATCACGCTGACAGTTGACGGTTACACTATTTCTTTGGATGGCACTGATGAAGATCATCCTGTTGCTGCATTCTGGACAGATGATAATACATTCTCTGGATATGGTGACTATGAGACTGTATTTACTTACGATCCTGACTATGTAGCTCCACAGCCTATCGAACTTCCTGAGGGCGCTGTTGTAGAAACCTGGTATCAGGATCAGACTGTTGTCGGCAGTGTTGGTGATGATGATGGACTCACTAAGGTTGCTTTCGTCGGTGACGATGTATATATTAGTGGCATCTTCAAGAACTTCCCCGACTCTTGGATTAAGGGAACTATTGATGGTACTACTGTAACATTCAGTGGTTTGCAGTTCTTAGGTAATTATAGTTCTTATGAAATCTACGCTACTGGTTCTAGCGAATTAGGCGCAGGTTCTGCTGAGTTGCAAGACTTCAAGATGACCTATGATGCTGCTGCTAAGACATTGACTTCAGTAAATACGCTGTTGGCCAACGCTAAAAAGGATGCTGTTTACTACTTGGAGGCTTATAAGAATATCGTTATCTCTAAGGATGCTCCTGAAGAGGCTGTAGCAACTACAGGTGCAAATGTTGATGCAGTTCCTTATACTAATGCACTGACTAGCGCAGAATTGTTTGCCGACTTTGGTGTTATCGATAGTAATAAGGATGGTTCTACATGGACTTTTGACTCAAGCTATGGTACATCATATAAGTGGAATAGCGCTAATGCCGCTAACGACTGGCTGATTTCACCTGCTATTAAGTTGGAGGCAGGTAAGAAATATCATTTTGCTATTGACGCAAAGGCTTCAGGTGCAAGCTTCCCAGAGAAGTTTGAGGTTAAACTTGGTACTGAGGCTAAGGCTTCTGCTCTTGCACAGAGTGTTCTTGATGAAGTAACTGTTACTTCAACTGCATTTGTTACATACGAGAACTTCAATGTTTCTGTTGCTGCGACTGGCTATTACCACTTTGGTATTCATGCTACCAGTGATGCAGATCAGTATAGATTAGCTGTCGCTAACTTCCTCGTAGAGGCTGGCGTTGAAGCTGCTGCTCCTGCTGCTGTTACAGACTTTGCTCTTGCTCAGACTGAGGGTAAGCTCGAGACTGTTGTTTCATTCAAGGCTCCTACTAAGACTGTGGGTGGTGACGACTTGGCAGATCTGACCAAGATCGACATTCTGCGTAATGGCGTTGTTATCAAGAGCTTGACCGAGGGCGTTACTCCTGGTGCAGAGCTTAGCTATGTTGATAATGACGAAGCTCTGACTATTGGTACTTATACCTATCAGGTAATTCCTTACAATGCTGCTGGTAATGGTGAAAAGAGTGAAGAGAAGAGTATCTTCCTCTCTGTAGCTTTGGACGTTCCTCATACCTTTGATTTCTCACAGAATCTGTTGGATCAGTTCAATGTTATTGATAACAATGGTGATAACAAGACTTGGATTTGGAGTGAATCAAATGGCGCTTACTATCCATATCATGGTAGCAATGCTGCTGACGATTATCTGATTACGCTGCCCTTCAACCTGAAGGCTGGTAAGAATTATAATATCATTGTTACTGCCAAGAACTCTGGTTCTTATGCTGAGAAGTTCGAGGTTAAGGCTGGTAAGGAAGCTACCGTTGAAGGTCTGAATATCAGCGTTATTGAGCCTACAGAATTGACGGGCGGTGCATATAATGAATATGAAGGAATTCTCAGTCCTGCTGAGGATGGTGCATATTTTATTGCAATCCATGCTATTTCTGATCCTGACAAACTCAACCTGAGCGTTAAGGCATTGGCAGTAGAGTTCGCTCCTGAGGCTACAGCTCCTGCTGCAATTGCAGACTTTGCTGCAACTCCTGGCGCAGAGGGTGCTCTGGAGGCTAACTTGGCATTCACTGCTCCTGCAAAGGCTATCAATGGTGATGCTCTGACTGGTACTGTTGACGTGAAGATTTATCGCGACAATGTTTTGGTTAACACTTTGACTAATGTTGCTGTAGGTGCTGCTAAGACTTGGAAGGATACCGATGTTGAGAATGGTAAGACTTATACCTACTACTTGGTTGCTTCTAACGCATCTGGCGATGGTCTGAAGTCTGAGAAGAAGAGCGTATTTGTTGGTGAGGATGAGTTAGGTAACATTGAAGAACTCAATGTAACTGGAACAACTGCTAACACTATTAGCTTCTCTTGGAGCGAGGTTGCTGGTGCAAATGGTGGCTATGTTAATACCGCTAATGTGAAGTATGCAGTAGTAAGCGCACATGTTGAGACCGTATGGATCTTCCAGGAGCTTATTATTGATGGTATTCTTGGCACAGTTACTGGTGAGACATCTAGTACTTTCGACTATGCTGTTGACGAGGGCGATCAGGGATACAAGTACTTTGGTGTTGTTGCTCTGAAGGCCGACGCTGATCTTCCTGCTGTAGGTGACGAATTGGCTGGTGCTTACACATGGGCTCTGACAGGTGCTCCTTACGATTTGCCTTTGATTGAAGGCTTCACAGGTTCTGCACTCCACTATGTATGGGATTCTAATGCATTCCTTGGTATCTCAGAAGAGGATACAGATGGTGATGGTGTTGCTCTTGACCTAATGACCGAAGAACCTGGTGTTGTTTACCTGCAGTCTGGTAAGGTAAATATCAAGGGTACTTCAAATCCAACAATCGTCTTCAATGCTAAGAGTCCTAATGTTAGCAAGCTGTTTGTTTATGCTTCTAAGGATGGTGGTGATGAGACTTTGGTTTCTACTATCGATTTGACCGAAGACTACGAGTCATATAAGGTTTCTCTCGCTAACTTCACAGACGCTGCTCGTTACGTTCAGTTCTCGTTCGTTGCTCAGTTGGCAACTCCATATACTGCAAATGCAGAGGGTACTGCAATTGCAGATAAGGGTGATTACATCACAATGGACGATATCCGCGTGATGGATCTCTATGAGTACAACCTGAAGGTTGCTGTCAAGGCTCCTAAGTCTATCGTTGCTGGTCAGAAAGCTAAGATTGCTGTTGCTGTAACCAACGATGGTGAGAATGCTGCTAAGGATTATGTCGTAACAGTTAAGGCTGGTGAGAAGCTTCTTGCTAGTGTACTTGCTGACGATGAATTGGCATCATTCGCTACAGATGTATTCGATGTTGACTTCGAGACTTCTATCTTTGACGAGGCTGGCGATGTAACACTGACTGCTACTGTTGACTATGAGTATGAGCTGTATCCCGATGATAACACTGCAGAGACTCTGATTACTGTTAAGGAGCCTACTGCTGCTGCTCCTGAGAGCCTCACCGCTGTAGATAAGGGTGATGCTGGTGTAGAACTCACTTGGACTGTAGCTTCTGCAGACGCTCGCGCTGCAGCGGAGACTGTTACAGAGGACTTCGATGACGAGACCGTATTTGAGCCATTTGGCTTGGGCGGCATCACGGCAGATGAGCACAATGGTGCATTTGGTGATTGGACTTTGTATGATGGAAATGGTATTTCTACATACGGATTCAATGGAACCGAATTCCCCAATAACTATTCTCCAATGGCATTCATTCCATTTAATCCCGCTTCTGTTTCAGCATCTCTAGCATCAAGCTACGCTCCTCATAGCGGTGAGCAGTTCTTGGTTTCATTCTGTCCTGCAGATGAATCTAATACTCCTGCTGCAGATCACTGGTTGATTTCTCCTGAATTGTCAGGTGATGCACAGACTATTAGCTTCTATGCTCGCGCAATCACTGATCAGTATGGTGCTGAGACCTTCGAAATTCTTGCTTCTTCAACGGATAACAATCCTGAGAGCTTCACTATCGTAGGAACAGAGATTGAGCTGGATGCTACTGAATGGACTGAGGTTACTGCCGATCTTCCTGCAGGTACTAAGTTCTTTGCAATCCGTCACACTTCTCAGGATATCTTCGGTCTGTTGATTGACGATGTAACATATGCAGCTGGTGGTTCTATTCCTGTTGCTGCTTCGTTCAACATCTATTACGAGGGCGAGAAGATTGCTACCGTAGAGGGTGACAAGACTACCTACACTGTCGCTGCAGATAAGGTAGAGGCTGGTGAGCGCACCTTCGGTGTAAGCGCAGTATATGCTACTGGTGCAGAGTCTAAGCCTGTTGTTGCAACTATTACGATTGGTTCAGAAAGTGCTATCAGCGAAATTATTGCCAATGGCAAGGCTGTCGATGTTTACTCACTCGATGGTAAACTGGTACGCGGTCAGGCTAAGTCTCTCAACGGACTGAAGGGTGTTTACGTAATCAATGGCAAGGCTGTCATTGTGAAGTAATCACATCTCAATCTAATAAACAAATCTAAGGGAGGAGCATTGCTCAAGGAGTCTTGCTCCTCCCTTTCTTTAAAAATAAGACGATGAAAAGCAATCGAATCATTCTTCTGGCAGCATGCTGCCTGATAACCTTGAGCGTGGTAGCGGCACCACGTAGTAAGGAACAGATGAAAAACGCTGCTGCACAAGCCATCAACAAACAACGTTCAGGAAAGAAGATGGCTCCAAGAAAAGCCAGCGAGCTGAAGGTCTTGAAGACTACCGATAGCTATGAGATTATCGGTAATGAGCAAGGCGGCTTTGCCGTTATTGCTGCCGACGACCTGCTGCCTGAGGTGCTGGGCGTGTCAACCTCAAACTATTCTGATGGTCAGAATACCAACTTCCAATGGTGGTTGACTGCAATGAATCAGGTGGCATCTTATGCTGTACAGCATCAAGTAAAGATGAATACAACGAAACCAGATCCTACCAAGTATCCTACATCTGTAGGACCTCTGATGACGACTAAGTGGGATCAGGATGAACCATATAACGACTTATTGCCACAGTCTATCTATGGCGGTCGATGCATTACAGGTTGTGTAGCTACTGCAATGGCTCAGGTGCTGAACTATTTCCAAGTGCCTGAATGTGGAATCGGTACGCGTACTATTTATTATCCACAGGGTAGTAGTTCTGGTACTGCTATTACAGCAAACTTTGGTGAGCACGTCTATGATTGGGACAATATGTTGGACGAATACACCTATGGTAACTATAACGAAGCTCAGGTGAATGCAGTTGCTACACTAATGCGTGACTGTGGTGTTGCAGCTGATATGGAGTATGGTGGTTCAAATAGTATCGAGAATGGCTCTGGTGCCTATTCACAGGAAGCTGCTGCTGGTTTGCGTACCTATTTTGGAATTGCAGAGGCAGAGTGCTTAGAGCGCGATGATTATAGTGAGTCTGCATGGATGGATATCGTCTATCGTTCATTGAGCGAAGATGGTCCTGTATATTATGGTGGAGCCAGCTATAGCAGTGGTGGTCACGCTTTCGTTCTGCATGGCTATCGCGAAGATGGTAAGGTATATGTCAACTGGGGATGGAGTGGTGACGATGATGGTTACTATGATATCGCTCTGTTGAATCCAGGCTACTATCATTTCGATATGGGACAAGATATGATTATCGGAGTGAAAGGTGCTCCCCGCAACTTGACGGAAGAGAGTGTCGAACTGACAAAGGCTGGCACACTGAACAGTAAGCTTGGCGACGATATGATTGGTACTGTTGGTACACTGAAGATTAAGGGTGACATCAACTCTACCGACTTGCGTCAGATTCGTCGTTTGGCTGGTATTGATGAAAACGGTGAAAAGACTGATGGTCGTCTGCAGCATCTCGACCTTTCAGAGGCTAACATCGTTAGTGGTGGTAAGGCTTATCTCATTGATGGTAATAAGCAACTGACAACTGAAGACAATGTATTGGCCGAGAGAGCCTTCTATGGTTGTAAGTATTTGAAGAGTATCAAACTGCCTAAAGGTCTGAAGATTTGGGGTGAGGGCGCATTGGCACTCTGCCTGCAGTTGACTGATGTTGAGGTAGGAACTCCTGCTGCTGATGCCGACTTTAAGATTGTAGATGCTATCGTATGGAATAATGCTCAGGATGAGATTATTGCCGTATTGCCAAGCGTAAGTGGATCATTTGATATCGCCAAGGGAACAAAATCTCTTCATAACTATGCTTTGGCTGGTTGTGCTCGCCTGTCGAAAGTTGTTTTGCCTGCTAGCTTGAAAACTTTGGGTACAGAGGCTTTGCGTAATTGCAGTGGTCTGCAAGAGATTCGTGTCGTTAGCAAAGAAGTTCCTGAGTTGCTTGGTGCAGATGTATTCACTGGTATATCATTAACCTCTTGCCAGCTCTATGTGCCTGCAGGTTCAAAGACCAAATATGCACAGAAGGCTCAATGGGGTGACTTTAAGGGCTCAAATTATGACAATATTGTAGAATATGGTTCTAGTGTGAAGGTTCGTAATACTATCCGTAAGTATGGCGAGGACAATCCTAAGTTTGTCTATGTCGTTTCTGGTGACCCCATTACAGGTGAACCTGTTTTGAGTTGTGAGGCTACTCGTACCACTCCTGCAGGTAAGTATCCTGTAACAATTAGCCTAGGTACAATCACTGATGAGAATGTAGAGCTGTTTGATGGATATATTGTTATCCAGAAAGTAAATGCTACTGCAACCGTAGAGAATGCTACTCGTGAGGCAGGACAGCCTAATCCAGAGTTTAGCCTGGTATTCGATGGTCTCGTTAACGATGAGATTGTTCCTGTATGGCTTGAAGAGCCTGTATTCACTTGCGAGGCTGACGAGAACTCTCCAGAGGGTGAGTATCCTATCACCGTTACTGCTACTGCTGAGAGCTATAAGCTGACATTCGTAGCTGGTACGCTGACAGTTACTCCTTCTACAACAGGTATTGTTTCTGTAAATGTTGATGCAAAGACGAAGTCTGATGTCATCTTCGACCTCTCTGGTCGTCGTGTGTCAGAGGCAGCAATGAACAAGGGACTCTACATCCGTAACGGAAAGAAGTTTGTTAGAAAGTAAAAGTCAATACGAATAGTTTGACGACATTATACATGAGGTTTGACGGCATAATTCGGCTTGAATTATGTCGTCAAACTCTTTGAATTTACGCATAATTCAAGGAGTATTTACGCATATTACTCTTCGGATGTTGGCTACTTAACTTAATCCCTCCCACTAGGGGGGGGAAGGCTAGGAGGGGGCTACACTCAACTCCGGGTTAGCTATACTCAGCGCCAAATCAGTTACTCTCGCACCTCAAGATAGCTGTATTCAGCGCTGAATCAGCTGTATTCGGAGCTGAGTTAGCTGTATTACTCAGCCATATTCTAAGATAAAGAGTTTATTAGCAAAAACATCTAACCTTCTAACTCAACACCCTTCAAATGCCTATCTGTATTGAGTTTCAGGAGGGTTAGATGTTTGAAAACATCTAACCCACTACTAACCTTTTTTAGAAGTTAGGTTAGATGTAGGTTAGATGTTCAGCATCATCTAACCCGGCTCAAACCCTTTGTGCATCGGTGTTTCAGCCCTATTGGGTTAGAAGGTTAGATGTTTTTATGAATAATTGCTTCTTACGATGTGGCACTCTTGTTAATCACGTATTTCTGGTAATAGGTGATAAGTAGTGTTGTCAGTGGAAGTGCGATAATCATTCCCAGAATGCCTAATAATGCACCCCAGATAGATAATGACAACAGAATGATAGCGGAGTTGAGTCCCATCACCTTTCCCATAATCTTTGGAGTAAGGATGGTGTCCTGTATAATCTGCACTACAGCGAAGACGATGAGAGCGCCCAACAAGATAATCCAGAAGTTCTGACCAGTATCAGCAGCCTTAATTACTGCTAACAATACGGTGGGTACTAATCCTATGAGCTGTAGGTAGGGCACCATATTCAGCAGACCGATAAACATTCCTAAGCCAATAGCCATGGGGAAGTCGATAATCAAGAAACCGATGCTGAAAAGTACGCCTACGCAGAAAGCTACACAGCCTTGTCCACGAAAGTATTTGTTCATACCTTGTTCGATGTCGCTAACCACCTGTGTGGCTAACGCACGATAGCGCATGGGGAACATCTGTACCCATCCTTTGGAGAACTGCTCATAGTCTAATAATATAAATAAGGTATAGAGCAGTACCATCGTCAAGGTGAAGAAACTCGACAGGATATTGATAGACTGGGCTATGACACTCCATAACTTCGGAATGGTCTGCTTGATGGTGTCGATAAATCCTTCTTGCGTGATGACAGACTTAATGTCGTCGCTGTTGACGTTGTTATGGATGAACTCCTCTATCATATTGGGAATGTTGCTCATAAAGGTATCTTGCGAGATATAGGCTACCAGCAAGTCTTTCACGCGTGCACTCTCTTCGAGAATAGGGGGTATCATCAACAATACGAGTCCTGCTAATATCGTGGTGACCGTAAGTATGGCGCATAGAATTCCTACTATGCGAAATCTCAGGTGGCAACGGTATTGGAAAAACTTTACCAGCGGGAAGAGTAGGTAAGAGATAAGCCACGCCAAGAAGAAGGGTAGCAGCACACTACTAAGACGTTTCAGCAACATGACGATACCTACCACGATAATGACGCCCATGATGCCGCGGATAAAACTGTCAAATGTAATCTTTTTCTGTTCCATATTCCTTTGCTATAACGCCTGCAAATATACAAATTATTTTTTATTTTGTTTGGCTTTGCATTATTTTTTTCGTAACTTCGCACCATGAATATCGAACCGATTGCTATATTTCATTCGCCCTTTACGTCAAAATTCGGCCTTCCACGACAGAGTGGGATTGTTAGTGAATTGCGTGGAGAAATCCATTTCCTTCCGGCATATAGAAATGCCGATGCCTTGCAAGGACTGGAGGATTTTGACTATTTGTGGTTGATATGGGGATTCTCCGAGCACGTAGATGCAGAGAAGCATCCAACAGTTCGTCCACCATTGTTGGGCGGTAATGAACGAGTTGGTGTATGGGCATCACGCTCTCCTTTTCGCCCCAATAACTTAGGGCTATCGTCTGTTCGTATCAGTTCAATAGACTTAGAGCATCTGACCATTGAAGTGTTAGGCGCTGATTTGATGGATGGAACACCTATCTATGATATCAAACCTTATCTGCCTTATGTAGACAGTCATCCAGATGCTCGTGGTGGTTTTACTGATAAACGTAAGTGGCAACGTCTGCAAGTATCAATACCAGAAGAGGTGTGTCGCGTTCTTCTTGATAAGGATGTGAAAGTACTGAAAGAAGTGTTGTCTCTTGACCCTCGTCCTCACTATCAGTCGGATGCCAATCGTCAATATGGCATGCCTTTTATGGGTTATGATGTTCGCTTTCATGTATCCGATGGATGCCTTTATGTTGATAGTTTAATAGAAAAATAAAGTTAAAATAATAAATCTATTAAACTTTTATGAGCTTTTGTCGTCAAACTATTAGTTTTGACAACAAAAGCGGATTAATAATTAGTTTCGATACATTATAGTGATTTAGGTTAACATAGTGTTTTAAAAAGGCAAGCGTGCCTATCTGAATGGGTATGTGACTTACCGTAAAAAGACTCGGGATAACAGATGCTTCACTGATGAGTGGAGCATCTATTTTTAGTTTATATTCCTTGCTCGTTTCGTGTTTTTTTTGTACTTTTGCAACGTCAATAGAATCATGATGATTATGAAAAAAGTACTATCTGTTGTAATCTTGGCTGGTTTGACTATAGGTCTGACGGCTTGTGGTGGAAAGAAAAAGAGTGACGATATTATTGCGCCACGTATTGTCAAGGTACAACCTCAGAAGCCTATTCGTATGCAGTCTTATGATGACGAGAAGCAGGTGGAATGGATTGGTAAAACCTATCGTGTGTCTATCAGTCGTCAGCCAAGTGACTCTTTGCCCATCATTAAGGATGAGACAGGTCAGAAGTATATTGATAATGTCTTCAAATTGACAGTTTCACGTCAGGATGGTTCTGTTTTCTATAGCCGTACATTTACAAAGAATGCATTGACACAGTATCTTGACAATGATTTCAATAAAACGGGTGTGTTTGAAGGCTTAGTCTTTGATAAGACTGATGGCGACTGGCTCGTATTTGCTGCCAGTGTGGGCCATCCACAAAGCGATGAATATATTCCTCTGATCATCCGTTTGTCTAGAATGGGTGTGCTGACCATTGCTCGTGACACGCAGATGGATACCAATGCAGTGGAAACAGACGAAGACGAGGTATAAATTTATACCTCGCTCATCAGTTCCTTCCAATCATCACTAAGTTTCTCCATTTTGGGATAGACAAGGTTGGCACCTTCCCGAAGCAGCATGTCGTCGGGTAGGGGACCTGTATTAACGGCTATGGTAAAGCACCGTGCTGCATGTGCAGCACGTACGCCTAAGGGAGCATTCTCCACAACAATAGTCTCCCAAGGTTTAACACCACATTTCTGCATACCTATTATATATGGTTCGGGATTGGGCTTGCCATGCTTCACGTCAAAGGCTGTTACCATCAGCTCTTGACTGAGCAGACCATCGAAGTCGTTCTGCAGTTTGTCTAGAAGAGTATGCTGACCGCTACCTGTTACCACACAAATCTTCTTTCCTTGTGCTTTGATTTGTTGCATCAGCGTTTTGATGCCAGGCATGATGGTTGCTGGCGTCTTCTGACAATGTTCGGCAAACAACTGCGACTTGTGAGTGTACATCTCCTTCGCTTCATCATCGCTGATGTCGCGTCCCCATTGCTGTTTGGTTAGCAACTTGACCGTCTCTACACCACGCATTCCTTCGTATTCGTATGCTTTACTGCGTGGCATTACTAAGCCATAGTTCTCCATGGCCTCATTCCATGACTTTGCATGGTTAGGCATAGAGTCGTAGATAACTCCATCCATATCAAAAAGCACGGCTTTCGGGCTGAAGTGCCCAAAGCCGTGCTCCTCTAAATATTGCTTGATTGCTTTCTTCATGCTTATTGAACTATTCTAGACTATCTAGAGGCTCTAGAAGCTCTAGACAATCTAGAAGTTCTAGATAATCTAGATTATTTTTCCTGAGCCAGGCGTTCCTTGATAGCTTTTGAGTCAGCCTCATAGCCAGGCTTGTCGAGCAGTGCAAACATATTCTTCTTGTAGGCCTCTACACCAGGCTGGTTGAAAGGATTTACACCCAATACGTTACCGCTGATGCCACAGCCAATCTCAAAGAAGTAGATGAGCTGACCAATGTAGTACTCGTTCAATTCGGGAACAGAGATACGGATATTAGGTACACCACCGTCAACATGAGCCAGACGTGTACCCAACTCTGCCATCTTATTCACTTCGTCCACACGCTTGCCGGCGAGGAAGTTCAAACCATCAAGATTCTCCTCGTCACTGGGGAACAACAGCTTACGATTTGGCTTCTCTACAGAGATAACGGTCTCGAAGATAGTGCGCTCACCTTCCTGAATCCACTGACCCATTGAGTGCAGGTCGGTAGTGAAGTCGCAAGATGCAGGGAAGATACCCTTGTTGTCCTTACCTTCTGACTCTCCATAGAGCTGCTTCCACCATTCAGAGATGAAGTGGAGCTTAGGCTGGTAGTTGACCATAATCTCAATCTTCTTGCCTGCACCATACAGACCATTGCGAACAGCTGCATATTGTGCTGCGATGTTCTCCTCGAAAGGAACATCCTTGCCGCATGCCTTCTCCATATCCTGAGCACCCAGAACGAGAGCCTTGATATCGAAACCAGCACAAGCGATAGGCAGCAAACCTACTGGAGTGAGTACAGAGAAACGACCACCAACATTGTCGGGGATGATGAAACTCTTGTAGCCCTCTTTGTCTGCACAGGTGCGAGCAGCACCGCGCTTAGCGTCTGTTACAGCAACAATTACCTGCTTGGCAACTTCCTTACCCATCTGGGCTTCGCACTGCTTCTTCAGCAGACGGAAAGTCAGCGCAGTCTCAGTAGTTGTACCAGACTTTGAGATATTGATAACACCAAACTTCTTATCCTTCAGGTATTCTGTCATCTCTGCGAGGTAGTCCTCACCGATGTTATTACCAGCAAACAGGATAGTGGGGTTCTTCTTGTCCTGAATAAGCCATGCAAAAGAGTTGCCGAGAGCTTCGATAACGGCACGGGCACCCAGATAAGATCCACCGATACCTGCAACGACTACCACTTCGCACTTCTCGCGGAGGGTATTGGCTACAGCCTGTACCTCGTCAAGGAATGCAGGGGTAATACTACTGGGCAGATGCAACCAACCCAAGAAATCGTTACCAGGACATGTACCATTTTCCAAGGCCTCTTGTGCAGCCTTTATCTTTGGCTCGAAAGCCTTTACTGCGCCAGCTTCCAAGAAGCTAGCAGCTTTTGTAATGTCAAGTTTGATGTTACTCATAATAGCTTTTTTTATTTTTATCTAAATGAATCCGTTAATAGTTTGATCTCAATCTGAGGCGAGATTCGCTCATATAGTATGTTGTATACGGCATCAAGGATAGGCATGTTGACGTGACAGTGGCGATTGATTTCCTTCATACACTTCGTGCCAAAGTATCCTTCCGCAATCATTTCCATCTCGATTTGTGCCGACTTCACGCTGTAGCCTTTACCAATCATGGTACCGAAAGTACGGTTGCGTGAGAAGTTGGAATAACCTGTTACCAATAGGTCGCCCAAATAGCAGCTATCCACAATGTTGCGCTCGATAGGATGTACCACTTTAAGGAAACGTGACATCTCCTGCACAGCGTTAGCCATTAATACAGCCTGGAAGTTATCACCGAATTTCAATCCGTTGCAGATACCTGCTGCGATGGCATATACATTCTTCAATACAGAAGAGTATTCTATACCAACAACATCTGTTGATGTCTTCGTTTTTATGTAGTCACTAGAGAGGATATCAGCAAACGACTGTGCCTTGTCAATATCTGCACATCCCACAGTGAGGTAACTTAGGCGTTCCAAAGCTACCTCTTCTGCGTGCGAAGGTCCACCAATACAAGCCAAATTCTCGTAGGGCACATCATATACCTGATGGAAGTATTCTGAACATACCAGATTCTCGTCAGGTACGATACCCTTGATGGCTGTGATGATGAACTTGTCGCGAATGCGAGTCTTCAACTTCTTTAGGTGACTCTTAAGATAAGGTGACGGAGTAACGAATATCAAAGTGTCGTACTGCTCAACTATCTTGTTGAGGTCACTAGAGAAGAATATCTCGTCGATGTTGAAGTGTACACTCATCAGATAGGCAGGGTTATGCCCTAACCTGCGGAAGTCTTCTATACGGTCGTCGCGACGCATATACCAACCTATATGGTGAGTATGTCCCACCACAATCTTGGCTATGGCTGTCGCCCAACTTCCGCCGCCGATGATTGCTATTCTACCACAATCGTACATGGTTCATTGAATATTGAACATTAGGCTTGCGCCTTCTCAATCCACTGCTGCACCTCATCAACAGAGGGCTTCTGCATATCGAGCTTATATTTCTTGACGATGTCGCCAATTTTCTGCTGAAGACCTTGTGCCTTCTCGCCGGTGATATTCTGAATGAGGTTGAATCCTGCCTTGCGCAGAACGGGTACCCATTCCTCTGTTACGCCAATCTCGGCCCACTCTGCAGGTGTACTCTGAGGTGCTTTCTTCTCAGGCTTCATCTGGGGGAACAGCATGACCTCACCAATAGCAAACTTACCAGTGAGCAGCATTACCAGTCGGTCGATACCGATACCGATACCAAATGTGGGAGGCATACCATATTGTAATGCGCGCAGGAAGTCGTGGTCAATGATCATCGCCTCGTCATCGCCCTTGTCGGCAAGTTTCATTTGTTCAATGAAACGCTCCTCCTGATCGATAGGATCGTTCAACTCAGAATAGGCATTAGCCAACTCCTTACCATTTACCATCAATTCGAAACGCTCGGTGAGTCCGGGCTTAGAACGGTGCATCTTGGTAAGAGGAGACATTTCTACGGGATAGTCAGTGATAAAGGTAGGCTGGATGAAAGAGCCTTCACAGAACTCTCCGAAGAGTTCGTCGATGAGCTTACCCTTACCCATGGTCTCGTCAACCTCCATGCCCTTTGACTTGCAGAAGTCGCGAATCTCGTCTTCTGTCTTTCCGTCACAGTCAAATCCTGTCTTCTCCTTAATGGCATCAAGGATAGGCAGACGGCGGAATGGAGCCTTGAATGAGATAACCTTTCCGTCAATCTCTACTTCAGGCTTTCCATTTACGGCTGTACAGATTTCTTCCAACATCTTCTCTGTGAAGGTCATACCCCACAGCAGGTCTTTATAGCTCACGTAGAGCTCCATGCAAGTAAATTCTGGGTTGTGAGTCTTGTCCATACCCTCGTTGCGGAAGTTCTTGCCCATCTCATAAACACCTTCGAAACCACCTACGATGAGGCGCTTCAGGTAGAGCTCGGTGGCAATACGCATATACATGTCCTGATTCAGGGCATTGAAGTGAGTGATGAATGGACGGGCAGAAGCACCACCTGCAATATTCTGCAGGATAGGAGTATCTACCTCTGTATAGCCAGCCTCATCAAGGATGCGGCGCATAGTGCGAATGATGGTGGCACGCTTCAGGAACGTGTCTTTTACGCCAGCGTTTACAATCAAGTCAACGTAGCGCTGACGATAACGCAACTCGGGATCATCGAATGCGTCATATACCTTACCGTCAGCATCAGTCTTTACGACGGGCAGTGGCTTCAAGCTCTTGCTCAGTACGGTCATCTCCATAACGTGAACGCTGATTTCGCCAGTCTTAGTGCGGAATACGTAACCTTTCACGCCGATGAAGTCACCCAAATCAAGGAGCTTCTTGAATACAATATTATAGAGGTCTTTGTTCTCATCGGGACAAATGGCATCACGCTGTACATATACCTGAATGCGGCCTTTAGAGTCCTGCAGTTTGGCAAAGGCAGCCTTACCCATGATGCTCTTGCTCATGATTCGTCCTGCGATGCTTACCATACGGCTATTCTCCGGTGTGGCAGTCTCGCGTACATCATTGCCTTCCTCGTCTTTTCCAATGACGGGCAGATCCTCGAAGTCTTCAATAATATCTGTGCTCCATGCATTTACGGGATACTCTGCTGCAGGGTAGGGATTGATACCCATCTTGCGCAACTCTTGCAGACTCTCACGTCTGCCAATTTCCTGTTCACTGAGTTCTAAAACGTTCATATCTAATATCAAAAAATGTCGTAATACGATGCAAAGGTACAAAGAAATCTTTAAATATTTGCAAAAAAACTGGCATAAAGTTTTGTGGACAAAAAATTATTTACTATTTTTGTCCCGTAATACTCGAGTAAAACACAATTGTTATGATTCAGAATGGTATCAAGACACGGGTCGTTGGCGTAGACATTAGTCTGGAACGAACGTCGATAGGTATTGTCGACATACGTGGCGAAATTATTGCAACGTGCTATTTTACAACGGCAAACCATCCTGTCATTGGAGACTATCTGGCTGTGCTTTGTGAGCATATTCAGCAACTAGTCGAACAGAACGGAGGCTTTGAGAGTGTCCGCTCCGTGGGAATCTGTGTGCCTAGCGGTAACTTCCGTACGAGTAGTATTGAGAATCCTCCCAACTTGCCTTGGAAAGGGGTGATACCCTTGGCTGCCATGTTGCGTGATCGTTTAGGACTTGCTGTGGCTCTAGCGAATGATGCTCATGCAAAGGCATTGGGCGAGCAGACTTTTGGCGCAGCTCATGGTATGCGCGATTTTGCTATCGTTTCTATAGGCCATGGCTTGGGTAGTTGCTTCTTCAGCAATGGTGTTCCTCATTTGGGATACGATGGTTTTGCTGGTGAGGTGGGACATACCTGTTTCGTTCCTAATGGTCGGCAGTGCGGCTGTGGTAAGAAAGGATGCTTGGAGGCTTATGTGGCCGCTAATGGTATTATACAGAATGCCAAGGATATTATGGCTGAGCGCTCAGAACCATCAAAGATGCGTGAGGTGGAGGTGTTGACACCACATATTATCCACGAATTTTGTGAGATGGGTGATGAGTTAGCCATAGAGACTTATCGCCGTACGGGCTATTACCTTGGATTGGGCTTGGCTGGCTATGCCTCTATCTTGAATCCAGAAGCAATCGTCTTTACAGGTGGTATTGCTCAGGCTGGTAAATGGCTATTAGAGCCCGCAAATCAAACGTTTGAGGAACATATTTTCCACAATATACAGGGGAGAGTGAAATTCGTGGTTTCTAACCTCGAGAATCGTACCCGTAATATGTTGGGTGCTAGTGTGCTGGCATGGGATGTGAAGGAATATTCGTTGTTTAAGTAGTTAAAAGAGGACGATATAATCATGAACGATAAGGTTAAATCCCGAGTAATAGGTATCGATATAGATGTCAACACCACTACGATAGCGGTGGTTGATTTGCGTGGTAATATTATCGCTCAAGATAGTATACAGACAGAACAATACACTAGTATTAATAGTTTTGTTGAGGCATTGTCAGAGCGTGTCATTGCATTGGCTGAGGCTAATGGTGGCTACGAGAATATCCGCTCAGTGGGAATGTGCGCACCTAGTGCCAACTTCCTGACGGGTTGTATTGAGAATGCAGCCAATATGCCTTGGAAAGGTATCGTCCCATTGGCTGCCATGCTTCGTGATAGTATTGGCTTGGCTGTTGCACTGGGTAACGATGCTCATTGCTCTGCACTGGGTGAGTCTGCCTATGGCGTAGCTCACGGCATGGAAACCTTCATCACCATCACCATGGTTCGTAGTGGTCTAGGTAGTTGCTTCTTTAGCAATGGCGTTGCCCATTTGGGATACGATGGCTTTGCTGGTGAGGTAGGTCATGCTTGTATTGAGGATGGTGGTCGTCAGTGTACTTGCGGTCGTCGAGGTTGTTTGGAAGAGTATGTCTCTAATCGTGGTATTATCCGTACCGCTCGTGAATTGATGGAGAAAACGGATACGCCTAGTATCCTGCGTGATGCGAAAGAACTGACACTGGAATCTATCTTGGATGCTGCCAATAAAAATGATGCTTTGGCTATAGAGGTATGGCGCTATACTGGTGTGTTGTTGGGTATAGGTATTGCCAACTATGCAAGTATTGTAAACCCAGAAGCCATCATCATTACGGGAGAAATCATCAAGATGGTTTATCCGAAGATGTGGGATGTCGTAGAAGAGACCTTTAAGGAACATGTCTTTGGCAATATTCGTGATAAAGTGAAGATAGTACTCTCTGCCGTTAATGACCATGAGCGCAATGTACTTGGCGCCAGTGCTCTGGCATGGAAGGTGAAGGAGTATTCATTGTTTAAGTAAATAGATAATTCAGAGAAGATAGTGAACGTAGAAAAAATAAAAGAGCTGATTAATGCAAAGCCCAATTTAAGTACCGCCCTCGGGATGGAGTTTATATCCACACCCGAGGATGATATTTGTATGGCACGTATGAAAGTCG
Source organism: Prevotellaceae bacterium MN60 (assembly GCA_900199555.1). Taxonomy (GTDB): domain Bacteria; phylum Bacteroidota; class Bacteroidia; order Bacteroidales; family Bacteroidaceae; genus Prevotella. Next base: position 58,267 of record FZQZ01000008.1, on the reverse strand, counting down.
ACGAGCGCAATCGCCAACCTTTCGGATTCTTGAGTGGTGGCGCCTCTTTGGCTTTAGCCGAGAATGTAGCGGGAGTAGGTTCTTCTGCTTTGTGTCCTGGTTGTGCCTGTGTGGGTATTGAGGTAAGTGGTAGTCATGTGCAGGCAGTAGTAGAGGGCGATACCGTTATGGCTTGTGCCCATCTGCAGCATCGAGGCAATACGCTCCATGTCTGGCAGGTTGATATTAGCAATTCGGCAGGTGAATTAATCTCTACCGTTCGTGTAACTAACTATATCATCAAACAGAAGAAGTGATGGATATGCAGGGATTTGCCCTTTTTCGCTTGCCTTATGCGCAGGAGATGACATATATTGCGGGTGGAGTTACGCAACTATCTTCGTGTACGGCCTTGAGTGATAAGCAAGGCTTTGTCTTTGCTCCTTTTGCCCCGTCCGACTCTCTGCCCATCCAGCTGATAGCACCAGAAGAGGTGGAGGTCTTTTCTAGTTTTTCTAGTTTATCTAGAATATCTAGAATCTCTAGTTTATCTAGAATCTCTAGTTTCTCTAGCTCTCCCAAAGAAAACTACCACATCGATTTTCATAACTTCCATGCCCATCTGACAAATGGCGATTTCCAGAAACTGGTGCTCTCGCGTAGCATAGAGATAGAAAAAAGCGAGGAAGTATCGCCTCTTGATTTGTTCCGTCGGGCTTGTGAGCGCTATCCACGTGTGTTGGTTTCGCTGGCATATACGCCACAGAGTGGGTTATGGCTCACTGCTACACCTGAGATTCTATTGTCAGGAACCAATCTGGAGTGGCATACGATGGCATTGGCTGGTACGATGCCTTTTGCAGAACAGGTTCGTTGGAGCGATAAGAATATACAAGAGCAACGCTATGTAGCTACCTATATCACTCGTCAACTGGAACAGTTTACGGATGACATCCATGAGGAAGGACCCTACACCACGCGTGCGGCCCATCTGGCTCATCTGCGTAGTGATTTCCGTTTCTCTCTGCCTGACGCATCGCATCTAGGCGATTTGCTGCAGGCTTTACATCCCACACCCGCTGTCTGTGGTTTGCCTAAACAAGAGGCATTCCAGTTTATACTTGATTATGAGCATCACCAGCGCAGCTACTATAGTGGTTTCTTGGGTCCCTTGTTTGTGAATGGACAAACCAATTTGTATGTTACGTTGCGTTGTATGCAACTGTTTGAGAATGGCTATCGCCTTTATGCAGGTGGTGGACTGTTGAAAGATAGTGTAGAGGAACAAGAGTGGCAGGAAACCGAAACCAAACTGGATACAATGCGTCGCCTTCTACTTTAATTTTTTTCGTGTCATGTATAGCAATAAAGAGAATGTAAACATATTGACGGCCTTGCTCGTTGCTCATGGCATCAAGCATGCTGTTGTTTGTCCTGGCAGTCGCAATGCGGCTATCGTACATAACTTCAACGAGTGTCCTGATATCCAGTGCTATCCTGTTACCGATGAACGCAGTGCAGGGTTCTATGCTTTGGGTATGGCGTTGTGCTTATGCGAGCCTGTCGCCGTTTGTGTTACTAGTGGTACGGCCTTGCTAAATGTTGTTCCTGCTGTGGCTGAGGCTTACTATCAGCATGTTCCCTTGGTAGTAATCTCTGCCGATCGTCCTCCTCAGTGGATTGACCAACTCGATGGTCAGACCCTTCCTCAGCCTGATGCGTTAGGACGATTCGTGAAGAAAGCCGTCTCGCTGCCCGAACCCCATGACGACGAGGAACGATGGTATTGCAATCGCCTAGTAAACGAGGCCCTGATAGAGCGTCATGCGCCCGTGCATATCAATGTGCCTATCACAGAACCCTTGTTCGACTTCTCTGTTGCATCCTTGCCTGAAGAACGAAAGATAGAACTGATTCCTGCCGACTGTACGAACATAACACTGACGCATATCTGTAGGATGTTTCTGCAGGCTAAGCGCCCTATGCTTATTGCTGGTCAGCCGATGAATCCTTTGATGGATGAGGCTGTCATGCTTGTGCAGGATGATGAAGAATATGTACCTGATTTCGTACTTTATACCGGTGGCTCTATTGTGAGCAAACGAGTAAAGCGTTTCTTGCGAAAGGCTAAAGAAACATGGGTGGTTAATCGTGAAGGCGAGGTGACGGATACATTTATGAATCTCACCCATGTCGTTCAAGGTGATCCGCAGGTAGTGGCCGATATGGTTCGATTCAACTTAGAGGAGATGCCTCATCCCTTTGTACAGAAGTGGGAGACTTTGTTGGCTAATATCCGTCAGCAGGTAGAAGCCTATGAACCCGCTTATTCTCAAATGGCAACGGTGAAGTATTTCAATGGTCAATGGTCAATGGTCAATGGTTCAACTCATTACGCTAACTCCACCGCTATTCGGCTGGCCAATATCTATGCTAAGGCGCCCATTTATTGCAATCGTGGTGTGAATGGTATTGAAGGTTCACTAAGTACGGCAGCAGGCTTCTCTTTGGTCTCTCAATATTCACCACTCACCACTCACCACTCACCAGTTCTTTGCGTCATAGGTGACCTTAGTTTTTTCTACGATCAGAATGCTTTGTGGAATCAAAACCTGAAGGGAAACTTCCGTATCTTATTGTTGAACAATGGGAAGGGGGGTATTTTTAATATGCTGCCAGGGTTGGAAAAGAGCCCTGCACGTGATGCCTATGTCTCTGCACAACACGACACCTCTGCCGAGGGCATCTGTAAGCAGAACGATGTGGTCTATCTGAAGGCAACCAATATGGAAGAGATGCAGCAAGGCGTTGATACCTTATTGCAGATGGAAAGTGAGCGTCCTGTACTTCTGGAAGTCTTTACCGATGCTGCAGAGGACGAGCGTGTATATAAGGAATATTTCCGTTCGCTTAGTATTTGAATGAGGAGCCGCCCACAAACTCACGCATAATTGACGTGGGTGGTATCTCCTTGTCGCTGACGGGCAGGAAGTAGTGGATAAACTTCAATAGACGGTGTGCCTCAGAATATTCATCGCAGTTCTTGGGTACTGACGAGAGAATAATCTCGGCGTGGGTGCGCAATACGGCAAACTCGATGTTTAGTGCTGAGTTGAACATAGCGTCGGCAGTCTCCTGATAGGGGAATATCCATTTGTCCTCAGCCTCACATACATTCTTCCACTGTGCTATAGTCTCTTGTGCGGTAAATGCTCCCTTGTTGTAGTCACGAATGATGCGACGCAACAAGCGGTTGTCGCGTACCGGTATCCAGTTGTGGTCGTCGAGTGAGATACTGGTCAATGCCGAGATATAGATTTTATATTTCAGCGAATCTTCTATCTTTTGTGTCAGCAGTGGGTTCAAGGCATGAATACCTTCTATAATCAGTACCGTGTCACCTGCCAACTTCAGCTTCTTTCCGTTCCATTCACGCTTACCTGTGGAGAAGTTGTATTCGGGCACTTCCACGCGCTCACCCTGCATCAGGCGAGTCAGGTGGTCTTCCAGTAGTGCATAATCCACTGCCTCGATATTGTCGAAATCGTAGTCGCCATTTGGTAACTTAGGCGTATCTACACGATTCACAAAATAGTCGTCGGTAGAGAATGATAACGGACGCAGACCGCAAGCCAAGAGTTGGATGCTCAGACGCTTACAGAAGGTTGTCTTACCAGATGAAGAAGGACCTGTGATAAGTACCAGTTTGATGGGGTTCTCTTCGTCGTGGAAACGACGGTCAATCTCTTCGGCTATCTGCACAATCTTTTTCTCCTGTAGCGCCTCGCTCACCTGAATGAGTTCAGAAGCATGACCTTTCAAGATGGCTTTGTTTACATCGCCCGCATTCGACAGGCGCATAATGATGTCCCATTTTGTCTTTTCGCGGAACATCTCGTAGGTCTTCGGCATATCCACCTTCTCTGCCAGGATGGTAGGATTGTTCCAATCGGGCACACGTAGCAGCATACCATCATGGTAAGGTTCTAGTCCGAAAACCTTCAGATAACCGGCACTAGGCACCAACGGACCATAATAATAGTCAGCCGTATCGCCCAATGTATAATAGTCGCTATAGATCTGTCCACTGGTTTCAAGCAATTTTACCTTATCAGCAAAGCCGCGTTCCGCAAATACACGGATAGCCTCCTCGTTGGTTGCCTCTGTGCGGCGGAATGGCATATCCATGTTTACGATTTCTTTCATGCGCTCGCAGATTTGCTCCACGTCACCATCGGCCAACGGCTCGTTGTTCTTCTTCTTGAAGTTACAGTAGTAGCCACGTGAGATGGTGTGCTCGATAAATAATTTAGAGCCAGGGAATACGTCTTGTGAAGCCTTGTAGAGCAAGAAGCACAAGGAGCGTACATAGACACGATGACCACTGCCCTCACGAGCATCCATGAATTCTACGTCACGATTCTGGAAGAGTCTGAACTTCAGACCTTGAGAGGCGTTATTTACTTTTGCCGATACCACGGGGTAGGGCAAATTGATTTCCTCGGCAAACTCTTGATAGACGTCCAGCAGGGAAGTACCCTCTGGGAAACTCTTCGTCACGTTGTTGTTCTTGCAGCGAATCTGTAGCATAGCACAATAATTTGTGTGCAAAGTTACGAAGAATTTACGAATTACGAATTACGAATTACGAATTATTTCGTACCTTTGCACGAAAAAGCATAAAAGATATGGAAGCAAGACAATGGAAAGAGATTAAGAAATTCGAGGAGATATGCTTCGAAGAGTATCATGGTATCGCTAAGATTACCATCAATCGTCCACACTATCGCAATGCCTTTACACCGAAGACTACGCTGGAGCTGAGTCAGGCTTTTGCCCTTTGTCGTGAGTTGCAGCGCATCCGTGTGGTTTTGCTTACTGGTGCAATGAGTGAAGTACCTGAGGGTAAGACCTTGGCTGATGTGAAGCATGCCTTCTGCTCTGGTGGCGATATGCACGTAAAAGGTCGTGGCGGCTATGTTGATGATGAGGGTGTTCCCCGTCTGAGTGTGCTCGATGTGCAGATGCAGATTCGTCGCTTGCCTAAGCCCGTCATTGCCATGGTTAATGGTTATGCCATTGGTGGTGGTCATGTGCTCCATCTTGTCTGCGACCTGACCATTGCTTCTGAGAATGCCATCTTCGGACAAACAGGTCCTAAGGTAGGTAGCTTTGATGCTGGTTTCGGTTCTTCCTATCTGGCACGTATCGTGGGTCAGAAGAAGGCTCGCGAGATATGGTTTATGTGTCGTCAGTACTCTGCCCAGGAGGCTTTGGAGATGGGTATGGTCAACAAAGTTGTGCCTATTGCTGAGTTGGAAGACGAGTGTGTTCGTTGGGCAGAAGAGATGATGGAGCGTTCGCCCATTGCCCTGCGCATGATTAAGGCTGGTCTTAATGCAGAGCTCGACGGTCAGGCAGGCATCCAGCAGTTGGCAGGTGATGCCACCATGCTCTACTACTTCCTTGACGAAGCACAAGAGGGTGGTAAGGCGTTTCTCGAAAAGCGTAAACCTGACTTCGATCAGTATCCCAAGATACCCTAAGCAACATTTGAGTGCATCATGAAACAATATGAAGCGAAAGTAGAGGAGCGTGTGCTCCATTTCAAACAACCTGCAGGAACAAGTCGTGGCGTATATACCACCAGAAAAATCTGGTTGGTGACATTGTCGGATGGTGAGCGTAGTGGTGTGGGCGAGTGTGCTCCACTGCCTGACCTGAGTTGTGATGTGCGCCCAGACTATGCCGAGGTGCTAAAAGGTTTCTGCCAATCGTTCTGCGAGAAAGGTGAGATAGACTATGAAGCCATGCGCGACTATCCCTCCATGCTCTTCGGACTGGAGACCGCCGTGCTAGCACTCCACTCACCGCTCACCACTCACCATTCACGCCTATTTGATACGGCTTTCAGTCGTGGTGAGGTGGGGATTCCCATCAACGGACTCGTGTGGATGGGTACCTTTGAGGAGATGCAGCAACGCATTGAGGAAAAGCTGGAAAAGGGATTCCACTGTGTAAAGTTGAAGATTGGTGCTATCGACTTTGATGCCGAACTGGAACTCGTCAAGCAGATACGTAGTCGTTTCAGTTATCATGATGTAGAGCTACGTGTAGATGCCAATGGTGCCTTTCCCTACGATGAGGCGTTGTATAAGTTGGAACTATTGTCACAATATGCACTGCATAGCATCGAACAACCCATTAAGGCTGGACAGTGGGCAAGGATGGCAGAACTATGTCGAGAGTCGCCATTGCCAATCGCTCTCGATGAAGAGTTAATTGGTGTAAACGATCCCGAGACGAAACGTCAGATGCTGAACATTATCCGTCCGGCATATATCATCCTGAAGCCTTCGCTGCATGGAGGTATGATGGGGACACGCGAATGGATAGAGCTAGCAAGAGATATGGGCATTGGCTCGTGGATAACGAGTGCCTTGGAGAGCAACATTGGACTGAATGCGATAGCTCAGTTCTGTAGTTCTGTCTATGGCGATTCTATTACCATGCCACAAGGACTGGGTACAGGCCAGCTGTTTACAGATAATATCCCCATGCCATTGGAAATAAGGGGAGAAAAGATTTGGTACGTTGAACATTGAACGTTGAACATTGAGGAATTTTTAGCCGAATGGCATCATGATAGCCCGACGATGCTGGTGCATACCAGTGGGTCAACGGGGGCTCCGAAGCCGATGCTCGTAGAGAAGCGACGCATGGAGGCATCGGCTAGGATTACGTGTCAGTTCTTAGGGCTGAAAGAAGGCGATACAGCCCTGTTGTGTCTGCCCTTAGATTATATCGCAGGAAAGATGATGGTGGTAAGAGCATTGATGTGTGGTCTCCATCTCATTTCCGTTCCCCCCTCCAGTCATCCACTTGCTAATGGTCAATGGTCAATGGTCAATGGTCAATGTACTTTCGCAGCTATGGTGCCTCTGCAGGTGTGGAATTCTTTGCAGGTACCTGAGGAGCGAGAACGCCTGATGCAGATACGCCACCTGATTATCGGTGGCGGTGCTATCAACGAAGAACTAGCGGAAGCATTGAAGGACTTTCCCCATGCAGTATGGAGTACCTATGGCATGACGGAGACACTGTCGCATATTGCCCTTCGCCGACTAAATGGACCAGAACGTAGCGACTGGTACGCGCCTTTTGAGGGTGTCACAGTGTCGCTCAACGAAGATAACTGTTTATGTATTGATGCCCCTGCTGTACATGAGGGGGTGCTGGTAACGAATGATATTGCAGAATTAGACGGTCAACGCTTCCGTATCCTTGGACGCAAAGATAATGTGATATGTTCGGGCGGTGTCAAAATACAGATTGAGGAAGTGGAAAGGTTGTTGCATGCGCATTTATCAACGCCTTTCATGATAACGAAAGTGTCTGATACTCGCTTGGGCGAGGCTGTAGCCTTGTTGACAACGGTAACTGATATGGAACCGTTGCGAGCTGTATGCGAACAGGTATTGCCGCCTTATTGGCGTCCTCGTTATTACATCACAGCTGCTCAACTGCCGATGACACCCACTGGTAAGCCTGCTCGTGCAGAAGCAGAGCGCATCGCTCGCACTAATTGCCCATAAAAGTGATGGGGCCTGTCCTCACGGATTGGCCCCATCTTCGGTTAATTAGTAAATTTAATAGGTAGTAGTTCAATCTTTATCTTAGAACTCTCGGTAGAAATCGAGGGCTTCTTTGATTTCATCTTCTGTGGCAGTCTGATTGATACGCAGGTCGCCGATACCAGCTAATAGCGTGAAGTTGATGGCGCTGCCAGTATTCTTCTTGTCGTGGTGCATCAACTCCAATAGGCGAGGGTAGTCGTCGCAGGTGATAGCCATCCTACCGTAATGCTCTTTGATGAAGCTGACCGTCTGACGCATCTTGTCGGTGGGGAATCCTGTCTTGATGCAGGATAGATAGAGCTCTGCCACCAATCCATAGGCCACGGCATAGCCATGAAGGATGGGCTTGCGCTCTAGAGCCAACGACTCGAAAGCATGTCCAACAGTATGTCCTAAGTTGAGCGCCTTGCGCAGTCCTTTCTCTGTGGGGTCTTCTGTAACGATGCGCTGCTTGACAGCCACGCTCTTAGCAACCAGCGATGATAGTTTCTCTAGAGTCTCCATATTTTCTAGATTATCTAGATCTTCTAGATGAGCTAGTAGCTCTGCCCAATGCGCTTCGCAGTCGATGAGGCCGTGCTTCAGCATCTCGGCATAGCCAGACAGGATGTTGGCCTTGTCAAGGGTGCGTAAGAAGGTGGTATCCAGTATCACGCAATTGGCATTGTTGAAGACACCAATCTCGTTTTTTAGTCCTCCGAAGTTGATACCCGTCTTTCCACCTACCGATGCATCTACCATAGAGAGTAGGGTGGTAGGTATATTAATATAAGGTATACCGCGCTTGAATGTTGAGGCTGCAAAACCACCCAAGTCTGTTACCATGCCACCACCCAGATTAATCATCAGCGAGTGGCGTGTGGCTCCCATACACTGCAACTCAGACCAAACATGGCTCAATGAATCGAGTGTTTTATGCTGGTCGGTAGCACCAATGGTGATGAGCGAAGGGGGAGTGTTGAGTGGTGAGAAAATAGATTCCAATACGGGCAGACAGCAGTGAGCTGTTGTCTCGTCAACAAGAATAAAAAGGTGGTCGTACTTGCATTCGGCAATCGCCTGACTGAGCGACTGCCGTAAATCTTGCGATATGACGACCTTTTGTTGTTCCATCATTGTAATTCGGCTGCAAATATAATACAATTAGTGCAAAAACGTATCAAAAAATATATAAATCTTGCTTTAACATTAAATTTTTGAGTTTTTATTAAACTTTTCTATTTCCTCTTCGTCATAAATAGCAAAAACAATTAGTGAACAATATGAGAAAGCATTTATTTCTATTTCTTTTCTTACTGAGCAGCGTTGCGACAATGGCTCAACGTCAGGTAACAGGATTGGTTGTCGAGAGTGACACCGAAGAGCCCGTTGCTCAAACTACCGTGCGTCTGTTGCGTACCGACTCTACACTCGTAACTGGCGGATTAACAGGACTTGACGGTAAATTTAGTGTAAAGGCTCCATCAGCCGGCCAATACATTCTTCAGGTAACATGTGTAGGCTTTAAACCTTATGCCAAGCGTATCGACGTAGCGGATAAGGAAGTGGCAATGGGTACGTTGGCGTTGTCTCCGGATGCTATCATGCTGAAGGGTGCCACCGTTACAGGTCATGCCGCAAAAGTAACCTTGAAGGCGGACACCTTTGTATATAATGCCGCTGCATTCCGTACACCGGAGGGTTCTGTAGTAGAAGAACTGGTAAAGCGTCTGCCCGGTGCAGAGGTTGGTGATGACGGAACCATTAAGATTAATGGTAAGGAAGTAAAAAAGATTATGGTGGATGGTAAAGAGTTTATGACGGGTGATACAAAGACTGCCCTGAAAAACTTGCCTACCAATATTATTGACCGTATCAAGGCATACGATCAGCAGAGCGACTTGTCTCGTATCAGCGGTATCGAAGATGGTGAGGAGCAGACTGTGCTCGACTTTGGTATTAAACCTGGTATGAACAGAGGTTTTATGACCAATAACGACCTCGGAATAGGTACGGAACACAGATATTCTGGTCGTACCTTCAACGGATTGATGAAGGAGAAGTCAACCGTGATGCTGATGGCAAGTGCCAACAACGTTAATGACATGGGATTCGGCGGTGGCGGTGGCCGTTTTGGTATGGGCCGTCAGGGCTTGACAGCTACCAAGATGGTTGGTCTGAACTTCAACTATGAGAATACCGGCAAGTTGGTATTTGATGGAAGTGTACGTTGGAATCATAATGATGGTGATGCTCTTTCAAAGACTAACTCTGAGAACTTCTTTAGCCAGACCCTTTCACAGTTTGGTAACAGCTGGAACAAGAATATGTCTCGTTCTAACGCTTGGAATGGTCAGATTCGCTTGGAGTGGACACCCGACTCAATGACTAACATTATGTTCCGTCCTAACTTCCGCTATAACAGCAGCGATGGTGAGCAGACGGGTGAGAGCGCTACCTTCTCAGAGAATCCTTATCAGTTTGTAAAGGATCCCTTGGCTGAAATTGCAAAGATTGATCCTCTGTTGGTAAAGAACTACCAGATTCAGAATGGTATCAGCTATAGCGATAGCAAGAATGTAGGTGGTATGTTGCAGTTCAACAGAAAGCTGAACAACTTTGGTCGTAACATAACCATCCAGTTGAATGGTAACTGGAGCGAAGGCATGAGCAAGTCGCTTACCAATAATATTATTGAGATGCTGGCTGCTGGTGAAAATATGCAGACCAATCGTTGGAGCGTGACACCTACAGACAACTACAACTATAGTGCTCGTTTCAGCTATAGTGAGCCTATTATGCGCCGCACTTATCTGCAGTTCAGTTATACCTATGGTTATAGCTACCAAAAGAGCGACCGTCAGACCTACAATCTGGGTGATGCCGACTTCAGCGGTTTGGAGCCTTTGTATCGTGGATGGGATAGTTACCTGTCACGTTTAGAGAATCCATTGGATACTTATATTGATGAGAACCAGAGCCGCTACTCAGAATATAAGAACTATACACATACAGCAGAGGTGATGCTGCGAGTCATCCGCGACTCTTATACATTTAATGTAGGTGTTCAGGTGATTCCTCAGAAGTCACACTATGTTCAAGACTTTGGTGGCGTACATGCCGACACCGTTCGTACTGTAACGAACTTTGCTCCTACAGTTGACTTCCGTTGGAAGAAGTCACAGGTGAGCCAGTTGAGAGTTAATTATCGTGCAAATACTCGTCAACCTTCTATCAGCGACCTGTTGGATATCGTAGATGATAGCAATCCATTGGCCATCCGTAGAGGTAATCCTGGATTGAAGCCTTCATTTACTCACAACTTAAGTTTGAACTATAACGACTATTTCCAGAAGCATCAGCAGTCAATCGGTGCATTCTTGAACTTCTCTATGACACAAAACTCAGTAAGCAGTAAGACTACCTTGTTGGATGAGAATACTGGTAAAACCCTGACAAGACCTGAGAATATCAATGGTAACTGGAATGGCATGGCTTTCGTCATGTTCAGCACAGCACTTGACTCAGCTGCTTACTTTAACTTGAATACCTCTACCAACCTGAGTTATAATCACAATGTTGGTTTCGTTAGTGTTGGTGAGAAGGGATTGTCTCAGGAGAGTGCTACTAACTCACTGGGTATCGGCGAGCGTCTGGCTCTTAGCTACCGCAATGAGTGGTTTGAGGCAGAGTTGAACGGTTCTGTAAACTTTACCAAGCGTCGTAGCGAGTTGCAGACTAACAACAATCTTGATACATGGGACTTCTCATACGGTGGTATGATTGGTATCAATGCACCTTGGGGTACAGCCCTGTCAACGAACATCAATATGAATAGCCGTCGTGGTTATGTTGATGCATCAATGAATACTAACGAGTTGATTTGGAATGCTCAGCTCTCACAGAGTTTCTTGAGAGGCAACGCACTGACCATTTCACTGCAGTTCTACGATATCCTGCACCAGCAGTCTACTATCAGCAGTATGCTCTCTGCTTATCAGCGCAGTGATACGGAGTACAATGCTATTACCAACTATGCTATGCTGCACGTGATTTATCGCACCAACATCTTTGGTGGCCGTGGTGGCCGTGGTGGCATGGGTGGCCCAATGGGTGGCTTCGGTGGCGGCCGTGGTGGTCGCGGTGGCCGTGGCGGTATGGGTGGCCCCATGGGCGGTGGCTTCGGCGGTGGTCGTCCTGGCGGCTTCGGAGGTCCAAGAATGATGTAAGAATGTATTTAGGTTAATAATAATATTGGAGACTGATAAATGTGAAAAAGAAAATCCTGCTAGCGCTAGCGGGATTTCTTTTTTGTATATTACTCTTGTGGAGTTAAAGAAGTTAAAGGAGTTAAAGTAGTTAAGGACACTCCCTTAACTACTTATTATTTTCTATCAGCGATGTTGTCACCCTCTGTTGGTGCCATCTCCTCTTCAAAGTCTGTGATGCCAGCCTTGATAAGGATGTCGTACCACTGGATGAGCTTCTTGATGTGTGAGTTCTGTACACGGTCCTGATCCCACTCGGGCAGCACCTTTGAGAAGTACTCATGCAGCTCGTCGGGAGTAGCCTTCTTATAGTTGATGCTTGCGGTCTTACCCTCTTCCAGGTTGCGCATGTTAGCGAGTACGGTCATCAAGGGTACATCCTCGGTCTCAGTAAACATGGCGATATCAGCCAGTGAGGTGATACGGTCTGTGCCAAAAGCGGGCATACGCTTGTGAGTCTCGTCAAGAGCCTCTACGATGAGACTGTTCTTGGCGCTTGTTACTAATTTGTAGAGTCCCGGTTTGCCCGAGATAGCTAAAATAGTCTGTTTCATATTATTCTTCTTTATTAATGATATTTGCTATTGTTTTCTATTACTTCTGTAGGATGGGTAGCAGGCGAGCTATCTGCTCGTCGATGTCTGCCTTACCGTCGTTGATGATTTCGTAGTCGGCACGTTGGCGCACCTCTTCTTGTGGCCATTGGCGCTGTATCCATTGCAGCGTCTTCTCGCGCGATATGGCGTCGCGCTGCATCACGCGCTGGATGCGTATCTCTTCGGGCGCTGTCACCACAATCACTCTGTCCACAAGTTGATTGATGCCCGACTCATAGAGTATGGCGCTCTCCATCCATTCCATGCCGCTCTCTTCAAAGTCGCGAAATACGGCAGGATGTACTATCTGGTCTATTGCCTTGGCATTAGCTTCGCTCTCTAGGAGGAAGTGTGCCACGACCGCCTTGTCCAGTTGGTCGCCGATATATACCTCGGGGCCTATCAGTGCTGTCAGTTGTTGGCGGATAGTAGTAGAGGTGCGGATTAGTCGTTTGGCTGCAGCATCGCAGTCGTACACATCAATGCCATGCGCTTTAAGGCGCTGACATACGTAGCTCTTTCCTGAGCCGATGCCTCCCGTGATACCTATCTTCATTCTTCTTCCTCAATCAGGTAGTCCACCTGTTTCGTATTCAGTGTAGCCCTGCTCACGCCTTGTGGTACTTCGCGAAGATACAGGTTGCACTTCTCCTTATGGCTTAGCTCTATCTCGTGATAGTCGGCTACCACCTTAAAGTCTTCTGCTCTCAGGTTGCGAATCTGGCTGGCTCCCGCTACAAAATGTACTTTTGCATATCGGGGGAAGGTACGCAATACCTTGCCTGCAGGCAGATTGACACATTGGATGGGAATATTGCTCATCGTCTCTTCCGTGAGCACATCGGTGTGGAAGCGTATCTGTACGCGCTCGGGCACTATCTTGACATCGTTGAGGTGAGCCAGTTGGCACTCTACGGTCAGTGTGTCGCGGAAGTTGACATAGTTCAGTGCTTCTGTATAGACCACGCGGATGCTGTCTAACTTCTCTCTGGAAGCATAGATATCTACGCTATCGGGAAGATATTCTACGTGAGAGATGAAGTATAGCTGGTCAGGGATTACTCTACCAGCCCAACGGATAGGCACACGTCGGCACTCACCATTGTTGTATGAGAATTCCATACGCTCAGGCTTGACAGCAATAATCTTAGAAGAAACCTCTAAGCGCTGCTCTATCATACGCTTGAGCTCGTTGATGCCCACCACGCCTGTGCCGCGTCCACGGTCGTAGCTCTTGAAAGGTATCTGAATCGTTCCCAGCTGGTCGGTGTATAGATATCCCAGCATCACCCATCCCTTTTCTCGGATAGTAACTCGGATGGTATCTGTGGGTACTGATGTCAGCACCACATTCTTGGGGATGCCCACTACCTGAGCCGGTATCTTGATATCCTTCTCGTAGGTCTCGTTGAGTGTGATAACTAACCAGAAGATGCCTGATAGAAAGAGAAAGAATATAAAAACAAGGAATTGCTTGTTCACGTTACTGAACAAGAAATTCCTAAATGTTTTATATATGCTCTTAATACTCAACGTATCTTCTCTTTATTTCTGCACGGGTGTGCTGGCAGTGTCCTTATAGACGTAGCCCTTGTCAACCTTGATGACTACACCATCGGCAATCTTTACTTCAATAATGCCGCTGGCCAGGTCAATCTTCTTAACGGTGCCATAGATACCACCACCAGTGACTACCTGTGCACCCTCCTGCAGCGAATTCTGGAAATTCTGTATTTCCTTCTGACGCTTCTGCTGAGGACGAATCATAAAAAACCACATGATAGCGAAGATGGCTACCATCATAATCAAGAAACTCATGCTGCCACCGCCCTGTGCGGCCTCTGCAGCGAGGATAATCTGTGTCATTTTAGTTTAGATGTTATTTATTGTTTGTTATTTCTTGGTTCCATGTGCTTCAGCAGGTGACCTGTCTGAACCAGATGGCGTGCTATAGCATCCAGCATACCATTGATGTATCCGGCACTGCGTGGAGTAGAGTAGAGCTTAGAGATATCTACATACTCGTTGATAGATACGTTGATGGGAATGCTGGGGAATGTCATCATCTCAGCGATGGCAATCTGCATAATTACGATATCCATATATGCCAAGCGTGAGAAGTCCCAGTTGCGTGAAGCCTCGCTCATGTAGTGCTGATACTCGTCGGCATTCATCACTGCGGCACGGAATAGCTTGCGGGCATACTCCTTATCCTCTTCACTGTCGTATTCGGGCAACAGCTCCTGATGTGCCTGATTCTTCTCTTCAAAGCGCTTGATAGTCTTCAATACGAAGGTATCGACAATCTCTTTGTCGTCGTTCCAGTAGATGCTCTGTTCCTCCAATAGAGAGTCCAGATCGGCATTGTTCTCTATCAGTGTGCGATACAGCTTGCGCCACAATTCGCGGTCGGCATCGTAACTGTCTTCGGGAGAAGCCATGTAGTCCTTGTAGATTTGGCTTTCCGTAATCTGTGTGTAAATCTTCTTAAGAAATTCTGGTTCGTCGTTCCAGTTCTTCTTCTGAGTTTCCATAAAGTCATTAAGCATCTTGTTGCCTTCCAACTGCATGGCAAAGCGGTTGTAGACAAACTTCTGTGAGGGCATAGGTGTGCCTTCACGAGTGGCGCGTGACTGTGCAACTTCCAAGTGGCGTCGTGCCTCTTGGGTAATGCCCACGATGAGGGCCAATAAATAATTGTAAAGGTCATAGGCTTTCGAAAGGCTGAACGTCAGTTCTTTCTCCGCTGAGTCAATGTTCTTGCTCCCATTTTGATAATACGCATAGGTTAACTGAACGACCTTAATCCTGATTAGTTCTCTGTTAATCATAATTCTTTTAATAAAATAGCTATTTGATACTCTTATCAGGTGCAAAGGTACAAAAAAATAAGCAAAAAATGATGCTTATGGGCGAAAAAAATACTCCTGTACCTATAAAATTAGTAATTTTCTTGTGTGGTTGAAGTTTTTTTTGTAATTTTGCAGCCGCTTTTTGGCTTTCCCCCGTGGGATGCCGGGGCTAAACCTTCGCATCGTGTGATGGTGGATTAAGCAAATAACTTAATTTTAGAGTAACACAATTTAATTATGAAAGAGATTAACGTAAGCGGTAAGAAGCGCACCGACACAGGCAAGAAGGCCTCTAAGTTGCTTCGCAAGGAGGGTATGATTCCCTGCAATCTGTATGGTGAAAAGAAGGGTGAGAACGGTCAGCCTGAGGCATTTGCTTTCATGGCTCCTATGGCTGAGCTCCGTAAGGCTGTTTACACACCTCACGTATATGTAGTTAATCTGAACATCGATGGCACAGAGCACAAGGCTATCATGAAGGAACTCCAGTTCCATCCTACAACCGACGCTCTGCTTCACGCTGACTTCTTCGAGATCAACGAGACTAAGGCTATCACCGTTGGTATTCCTGTAAACATCGTAGGTCACGCTCAGGGTGTACGTGATGGTGGTCGTCTGAACCTCTCTATCCGTAAGATCAATGTTACTGCTCCCTACAAGCAGATTCCTGAGAAGTTGGATGTTGACGTTACCGAGCTGCAGCTGGGTAAGGCTATCAAGGTTGGTTCACTGAGCTTCGAGGGTCTTGAGATCGCTACTCCTAAGGAGGTTATCGTATGCTCTGTTAAGGCTACACGTGCTTCTCGTTCAGCTGCTGCCGCTGCTGAGGCTGAGTAAGAACTGAAAAGGTGAACAAGTAAAAAAGGTAAAACCTTGGACAAGTACTTAATTGTTGGTTTGGGTAATCCTGGCGACGAATATGCCGGAACCCGCCACAACACTGGATTTATGGTATTGGACGCTTTTGCTAAGGCGTCCAATATCGTTTTTGCCGATAAGCGCTATGGCTTTATCGCAGAAACAAGTCTGAAAGGACGTAAAGTGTTCCTGCTGAAACCCACCACCTATATGAATCTAAGTGGTAATGCAGTGCGCTACTGGTTGAATCAAGAGAATATCGATCAGAGCCGTCTGTTGGTTATCAGTGATGATGTCGCACTCCCCTTGGGCCAGTTCCGCCTGAAGGCTAGCGGTTCTAATGGTGGCCATAATGGTCTGGGCCATATCCAGCAACTTATCGGCCAGCAGTATGCTCGCCTGCGCATGGGTATCGGTAACGACTATCCCATTGGTATGCAGATAGACCATGTGTTGGGACATTTCTCAACCGAGGAGCAAGCCAAGTTGGACCCTGCTATCAATCTTGGTGTAGATATCATCAAGAGCTTTGTCTTGGCAGGTGTCGATATCACGATGAACCAGTATAATAAACTGGGAAAAGGAGTGAAGAGTGACAAGTGAGGAGTGAAGAGTATGAACGAAGCAAGAGTTGATAAGTGGTTATGGGCCGCACGCATTTTCAAGACGCGTAGCATTGCCGCAGATGCTATTAAGAATGGTCGTGTCACCATTCAGGGTGTCAATGTCAAGCCCTCGCGCATGGTAAAGGTGGGCGAGGTGGTTAGTGTGCGCAAACCACCAGTTACCTACTCCTTCAAGATACTCAAGACTATCGAGCAGCGCGTAGGAGCCAAGCTCATTCCCGAAGTTTATGAGAATGTCACTACCCCCGACCAGTACGAACTGCTGGAGATGAATCGCATCAGTGGATTTATCAATCGCCAGCGCGGTACCGGTCGTCCTACAAAGAAAGATCGTCGTGCACTCGACGAGTTTGTAGCTCCAGCCATGGAAGGCTTTGATGATTTTGATTGGGACGACGATGATGACGAATAGAGCGTATGTTATCGATGATTGAGAATATCGCAATTATTATTTTGGGCGTGGCAATGGTACTTTATGGTGCCGACATCCTGACCACAGGTGCTTCTGCCTTAGCACGCCGTATGAAGGTTCCTGAGATTATTATTGGTCTGACTATTGTGGCCGTAGGAACCTCTGCCCCCGAACTCTTTGTCAGCCTGGCATCAGCCATAGAAGGTACCCCCGATATGGCAGTGGGCAATGTGGTTGGCTCCAATACCATGAATTCTATGCTTATCGTGGGCGTGGCAGCCATGGTCGCCCCTATAGCCGTCAGCAAAGCTACGGTAAAAAAAGATATCCCTTTCTCTGTGCTATCCTCTCTGTTACTTATCGCTATCGCTTATGATGGCTCTTTAAGTCGTTGGGATGCACTTATCTTGCTTCTTGTCTTTGCTGCCTTCATGACCTATACGCTGAGGGTTGCCAAGCATCAGCCTACTGAGGCGCAAGAAGTAAAGCCGCAGTCGGTGTATAAGAGTATTGCGGAGGTTATCGGAGGCCTTTCCTTTTTGCTGATAGGTTCCAATATCTTTGTCCACGAGGCTTCCGACCTTGCCCTGACGTTAGGACTTAGCGAGGGCGTTGTGGGTCTGACGGTGGTGGCTGGTGGTACCTCGCTACCCGAGTTGGCTACTACGGTGGTGGCAGCGCGTAAGGGGCAGTCGGCATTGGCCATTGGCAATGTCATCGGTTCCAACGTATTCAATATCCTGTTGATATTAGGCCTTACGGCAACCATCCAACCCCTACAGATAGAAGGCATCACCACGCTCGACATGACCGTGATGCTGCTATCCGTATCCTTGGTATGGCTTTTCTCCTTCACCCGTTTCAAGGTGGAGCGCTGGGAGGGCTTCCTTCTATTGGCAGGCTATCTGGCTTACCTCGCCTGGCTGATATTCAACCTGTAATTTCTTAATTCCCCCCAAAGGCTGTGTACGAATCTGTATGTGGCGTATACGGAATCTTTCAAATAGCTACATTCAGCTCTGAATACAGCTGTTTCGAGGTGCAATACAATAACTATTGAGGTGCAAAAGTAACTGATTCAGCGCTGAGTGTAACTGATTCGGCGCTGAATGTAGCTAATTCAGAGCCCCTCAATTTAGTATAGCACGTGGTAAGGGAAATACTTGGATTCCGCTTAAAATTTTTGTACCTTTGCATTAGAAATCAACGTTGGCCCTATTCGTTCCTTTCGCTCTTCGGAGCGCATGTTGTAGGCGAAAAATTTGGATTAAACGGAAAAATGTTGTAACTTTGCGCTCTAATGGAACAGAATACAAAAAGTGGTGAAAAGGTGGGGAGGTGGAGATAAAAACATAAAACCCCTCGCGTACCGCGCGCCCGCGCGCCCGTATAATAAGTACAGGCGGTACGCGTAGAGTTTATAAGAACTACTACACCTACTACACCACTACACCTAACACGATAAAAATATGTGTGACGTTGTGACACTATGACGGTAGAAATCTCAAACCCTACGCGTACCGTGCACACGTACACACGTATAATAAGTACAGGCGGTACGCGTAGACTTTAGAAAAACTAATGTCATAGTGTCACACGTCACTACTTAACGCTATAAATAAAATAACTAACTTAAAAAGACATATTCATAATCATGACAAAGAGTAAAACGAAGAGTGATGTACTAAACACAGATAGGCCAGAGAACCATCTCTTGACCTATATGCAACCAACCATTAGAACGATAGAACTTCATAGCTGCACGACGATTCTCGCCGGAAGCGACGGACTTGATGGCTCACGTAATGGCTATGGTGATGCTATAGAAGAGGAGTGGCCATAAAAACGACGGAGGACACGAAGATGAAGAATATAATTTTGACTCTTACGGGTTGGCTGGTCATGGCCGCAGCCCTCATCATAACCACAACGGCTTGCAGCAACGAGGATTACTTTGCCGACGAGCCAACACCCGCTACAACGAAAGCATCTAAGACCTACACCATGACTGTCTCCGCTGCGATGCCTGCCGACGATGCTACACGCGCACTCTCGGTAGACGGAAAAAAGCTTAATGCCACATGGGCGGCGGGTGATGCAGTGAAGGTTTACAAGACGGTGTCAGGAGCAAATGTTACAGACCCCGAGACCTATGTCGAAGTGGGTACACTCAAGGCAACGAATATCAGCGCGGACGGACTTAGTGCCACGCTCACGGGTACGGTGGCGCTCGACAGTAAAGTCAGACTCTCGTTCTTCTACGTGGGTCAGTATAACGACGGCACGGCAACAGGTTCCGTGGCCAGCACCACCTACGACTACAGCAGCCAGACTGGTACGCTCGACGACGTGGCCACACGCTTCGATCGTGCCATGACTGCACTCTCTGCAAGCAAATATGAAATCGATGGCAATAGGATTACGACGAACAATACACTTAGCTTCACCAACCAACAAGCCATTGTAACCTTTAAACTGAAGAATGCAAGCGGCAGCACTGTCAGCGTGAGCAACTTGAAGGTCGAAGCCACAGGAGGCTACAGCTTCTCCATGTCGGGTAACGGCACCAATGGCGTGCCTGCCACGGCTAGCACTATCACCGTGACGCCCACCTCAGCCGCCAACACCTTTACCATCGCCATTCCGCCCATTAGTAGCGGCACCGCCACCTTCCCCATCCGCTTAACCGCCGACGGCACTGATGGCTATACCTACTACTATGAGAAAGACAACGTGACGGCGTTCGCCAAGGGCCAGTATTACGAAATATCTGTGAAGATGAAGCGCTTTAAAGACCTGTCGAAATTGACCGCCGATTATACGGCGCAGGACGGCGACGAACTGCGCGGCACGATAGCCAAACTTAAGCACCTCAGCATCGCCAGCGGTGCCAGTGTGACATTAAATGGTGTCATCATTGCCGACCATCTTTATTCTGGCATCATTTGTGAGGGCGATGCCACCATTACCCTTGTGGGCGAGAATAGTGTCGCCACAAAAAACACGGACCGGTGCGGCATCCAGGCGGGAGGTAGTGAAACTACACTTACCATTGGCGGTGACGGAAGCCTCACAGCCACGGGCATGGGCAACGGTGCGGGCATCGGCAGCTGTTACTACGGAATAGACTGCGGTGCAATCTATATTACCGGCGGTAACATAAACGCCACGGGAGGATATTATAGTGCGGGAATCGGCGCATGTTATACTAAAAACTGCGGTGACATCACTATCAGCGGCGGCAATGTAACCGCCTTGGGCGGAAACAATAGTGCGGGTATCGGCGCGAGTGGTGCTCACAATTGTGGCACCATCACCATCAGCGGCGGCAGCGTAATCGCTACGGGTGGCAACGAAGGTGCGGGCATAGGCACAGGCCATAATGATACTTGCGGCGCCATCACCATCAGCGGCGGCAGCGTGACCGCCACTGGCAGCGGTATTTCTGCTGGTATCGGCACAGGGAATATGGGAACTTGTGGTGCCATCACTATCAGTGGTGGCACGGTCATCGCAACCGCTGGAGATAAATTAAGTGCGGGTATTGGCAGTGCAGAAGAAGGAAAATTTTCCAGTATAACCATCACCGATGGCATCAGTCGCGTGACTGCCACTGGATTCGAACCATTTTACGGCTACCAACCGATTGGCAAGGGCAATGGCGATACAGTTAGCGGCACTGTGACCGTGGATGGTGTTGCCAACTGGACGGGCGGCGAGACTGAGCACCTCAGTTTCAGTGCTGGCGGTGTTATCATTGGCAGCGACAACTACATGCGCTGGGTGCTCCAGCATAAGTAAATAGATAGTAATTAATTATCGCCCAGCGGAGTAGTTTCGCTGGGCGATAATATAAATGTTTAAATCTCTCACAGGAGAATCTCTATATAGTACATAAATGAATGATTTACGCTGTTGTTTACACAGTTCTCATGCTATACAAACAATCCAATAATTTTAGAATCTTATTGTTTGCATCGTCTGACATGGCATCCCTTGTTTCTTTTGGTTCTTTAGAAAGATATTCTCTTTTTCCGTCCTTAATATTGTAACTTTTATTATAATCGATGCAGCCTGTCACATCACCTCCACAGAAATTGATATTTCCTTTACTATTTTCAATATGTTTTTTGAGCTTTTCTAGTTGCATCAGGATGTCAGAATGTTCAAAGTTGCCATCACCATATGAAGTATAACTTTTTTTATAAACATCCGTATCAATTGTAACATAGAGGTCTATCGGTTCTTCGCATTTTGCGAATTGGTTGGTGATTGCTTCAAGAGCTTCTTTTTTCTCTATTTTACCCGTGGTTATATACTGACCCTTTTTACTACTTTGTATGTTTTTTTTATATGATTCCAAATCTACACACATACCCCAATTGCAGAATTTTACTGTTGTTGGAGCGGTTGCATCGCCACTATCTAAATGAAAATCGTAGTTCAAAATTACCTTTTGACGATTTTCTTCCCCATTAGCTATAAAACTAAGTGCAGAAGTTAAAGCAGATACTTCGTGACATAAATTGTTGTTAATAAGAAAGATGTGGTTTTCGTTCTTTTCCAAGGCAATCTTTGTGACTAATTTTTCTATTGCTCCAACTTTTAATTGACTTTGCTCAGGTGGATCGGCTCTTTCAATGCTTTCAATGTAATCACCGACTTTTAAAGGCTTAAAGTCTTTGTAATACTTTCTTTTCATTTCGAAAAATAAAGGAACATCTTTCATCCCCAAATCAATAAGATACTTCATACTAATTATTATTTTAATCCTTACTCTATCTTAGGCTTTTCAGGAACCGCCCTTTGTTATAAAAATGCTAGCTATTTCATTTGTATTTTGAATAAGCATCTTGTAGCTTTTTATCATATTTGTTCTGCACATACTGAGGACCATTGTAATGTCGAGCAAATTCTGCCCAGTCTAGTGTGCGGAGATACTTATCCCAACCGTTGGACTTTAAGAAGGTCATGAAGAGTTCTAGTTGATTGACTTCGTTTGCACTCATCTTTTCAACAAAAAATGTATCTTATCTACGTGTCTTAAGAAAAAAATGCTTATCTTTGCAGCCGATAAACTATATCGTTAAAAATACGTATCTATGAAAAAAAGACTTACTGTGCGAAACTTATTACGCGTTGATATGGTGCTAGTTATGGCATTAATAATGCCGACGGTAGCGTGGGCTGACTGTCTGCCACTAGAGAATCTGACGGCGAACGATGTCACCGACCATACAGTGACGCTGCCATTCACCGAGGATTTTGAAAACGGTATAGGATTCTGGCAAGTGCTCAGTGGTGATGAAACTTATACTGGAATATGGGATGTTTATAAACAGACAAAAGCTTTCGCTTTCTGGGGGAATGGGCCACAATATCTCATCACTCCAAGAATTGACTGCCCTGCGGAGATTAAGGTGACACTTTATTATGCAATTAATAATAAAGATTATCCAAAGTCTTTTCAGGTGGGATATTCTACATCGACCAATGACCCCTCGGCTTTTACGTGGGATGACGAGGTCACCGCTACCGTATTTGACTACAAGAAGTATGAGCATACTTTCCCTGCGGGCACTACGTATGTTGCAGTGAAATATACCTCTAACAGCTATAGGTTTTTGTATATTGATGACTTTAGTATTTTTGTGGATGGTGTATTGCCGCCTGCCCAACTGTCGGCAAGCTCGATTGCCTCAGAGAGCGTAACGCTTACATGGGATGCTGTTGAAGGAGCCACGGGTTATGTGTTCCAATATAAAAAGGCAAACGAGAGCATTTGGTCTGACGAGGTGATGACGACTGTAACTTCTGCGACTATTAGTAACCTGACTGCCGATACAGACTATGATGTACGCCTGAAAACTATCGTTGGAAGCGATGCTAGTATCTACACAACCACCCGATTTGTCACTGCTACGGAAGTGCCTTATGATATGAACTTTGAGAGTGGTATGGGGCGCTGGACGATGGTAGATTGCGATATTAAGCAGTTTGAAAATGTCAGTGATATCTGGGGTACAGGTAGAAGGATGCAAGCTGCACATGACGGTAATATCGGTTTCCAGTTCTCGTTGAATTATGATTCGCGAGAAACACCCCAATACCTGATTTCTCCTCGCTTTAACGGCGACGCAGCAATCACGCTGTCGTTCTACTACAGAGTTCCCACCAACATTGCCGAGACTATCTATGTGGGCTATTCTACCACGACCAACGACAAGGATGCCTTTACGTTTGGCGATGCGATAACATTTAACTCTAGCAACTGGGCAAAGTACGAGCACACCTTCCCTGCCGAGGCTCGCTATTTTGCCGTCAAATATGCTTCCAACGAATATAGAATGTTCATTGACGATTTCTGTTTTGAGAAGCCTTCCTCTTATGCAAAGCCTACAACAATAGGTTATACTGAGATTTCCGAAACAGAGGCGACATTGGCATGGAATATCCCTAGCGGTGCTACGGGATTTGTCTATCAATATAAGAAGGCGAATGACAATACATGGTCTGCCGAGACCATGCTGAACACAAATACCGTCACGTTGAGCGAGCTAACGCCCAACACATACTACTGCTTCCGTGTAAAGGCTCTCTACGGCAGTAATTCTAGCAATTATTCTACTTATAGTTTCCAAACCGATGCTCGTGTGGATAATCTTCCATATAGTGAGGGATTCGAGAATGGTATGGGGGGATGGCGCATGGCTGACTGCGATGGAATGACGAGAATTCTGAAAACAGGATTGGGAGGGGGCTCACATAGTGGTTTGTGCTGCTTTGAATTCTGTCGTTCTGACCAACACCAGTATCTCATTTCACCCCACTTCGCTGGAGGTATGCCCAAGAAGGTGTCGTTCTATTATCAGAATTATGAAAGCTATCCTGGCATCCTTGCAGTGGGCTACACCAATACTAAAACTGATGCAATCACTTGGATAGACAACGCTGTGAATGCTAATGGCGGAGCATGGACGCTCTATGAGACAACCCTCCCAGCTACAGCGCATTATCTCATTATCTGTTGTCGCAAGGAAGGCAATATGCTGTACTTGGATGATTTTAGAATTTCAAGAATTCTTGAACTGGCAGATAATGCAGACAATAGTACAGCCATCAACAATGCCGCAGGAATGACGTATGACGTAACCCTATCTGGTCGTACACTCTATAAGGATGGCAAGTGGAATACACTATGCCTGCCGTTTGGCGTGAATAACTTTGCGGGGACACCGCTGGAGGGCGCTACAGTGAAGGAGCTGGATGCAACGGCATCTAATCTGACTGCTAACGGAGTACTGACCTTAACCTTCGACAATGCTACTGCCATTGAGGCAGGCAAGCCTTATCTAGTGAAGTGGGCAGCAGATACAAATATAAAGAATCCTGTATTCTGCGATGTTACCATTGATGCCACTGAAAATAATGTCAACTTCAGTGGTGGTGTCTTCAAAGGAACATTCTCTCCACTGACTATCGACGACAGTAACCGCAACGAAGTGTTATTGTTGAGTGGCAGCAATAAGTTGGGCTATGCCAATACAGACCGCACGCTTGGCGCCTTCCGTGGCTACTTCGAGACGCCTGCAACAACGCCAGCTCGTGAGTTCGTAATAGACTTTGGCGATGAAACAACCGGTATTGGAATCATTAACCATTCAACGTTCAATGTTCAACGTTCAACGTTCAACGTCTATGACTTGCAAGGCCGTAAGGTAGCTAATCCTACTAAGGGATTATATATCGTAAATGGAAAGAAGATCGTGATAAAATAGAGGGAGGATAACGATATGAAAAAGACATATATCAATCCAGCATTAGAGGTGATAGAGATAGGTATTCTGCAAATGCTATGTGGCAGCACGTTGTCGTTAGGAGAGCTGAATGGACTTGCCGATGAGGATAAGTTAAACATTGATGCCGATGGTCTGGACGACTTAGACGAGTTTAGATAATCGGTAATGGTAATACGTATTCGAGGCGAGCCTAGGCCCGCCTCGATTTCATTTAACAGTATTACATTAGGCACCTTTATTGCTCAAGTGCCTGGAAGAGCTTGTCAAGAGCCTCGTTGGCATCTTTGCTCTCGCTGAGCAGGGTGACAAACTTAGAACCTATGATGGCACCAGCGGCATTCTGCTGGGCGGCTTCGAGTGTCTGACGATTGCTGATGCCAAAACCAATCATGCGAGGATTGCGCAGATTCATGGCGTTGATGCGACGGAAATATTCCTGTTTGGCATCATCAAATGACTTCTGAGCACCAGTAATGGCGGCAGAGCTAACCATATAGATAAAGCCGTCTGTATGCTGGTCGATAAAGCGGATACGCTCCTCGGACGTCTCGGGGGTGATGAGCATGATAATGCGCAGGTCGTACTTGTCGGCAGCAGGCTTGATGGTATTTAGATAATCGTCGAAGGGCAGGTCGGGGATGATGACACCACTGACACCGCTATCTACGCAGCTCTGACAAAAAGCCTCTACACCATACTGCATGATGGGATTGAGATAGCCCATCAGTACCAAGGGGATGTGTACCTGCTCCTTGATGGCTTTCAGCTGGGCAAAGAGGGTTCGCAGCGTCATGCCATTCTTTAATGCGGTGGTGGCGGCGTCCTGAATGACGGGACCATCGGCCATGGGGTCGCTAAAGGGGATGCCGACCTCAATCATGTTGATGCCTCGCTCTTGTAGGGTGAGGATAACATCGGCAGTACCATCAAGAGTGGGGGCTCCTGCACAGAAATAGAGGCTGAGGAGCTTTTGGTCTTTATTGTTTGCGAAAAGGCTATTAATCTTGTTCATATGCTTAGTTCTTTAATGAATTCTTTGAGTTTGTTGATGTCTTTGAGGGCTGGCGCCACCTCGAAGCGAGAGTTGAGGTCGATGCCGACGCATTGTTCGATGGGGAATCCGTCGAGCGCACGAAGGGCGCGAAGGCGCTGGGCATCGTTGGCACCTATGCCACCGCTGAGCAGGAAGGGCGTGTTGCCATGATAGGCGCTAAGGATGCTCCAATCAAACTGGCAGCCCGTGCCGCCAGGGAGGGAGGGGGCAGCGACCTTCGCCACAGGGGAACCCGACGGAGAACCGTCGGGAACGGGAGCAGCCTTCGCCATAGGCGAACCCGATGTAAAAGCATCGGGAACGGGGGCTGCCTTGGTATCGAAGAGGAAGTAGTCGGCAAGGCCGGCATAGGCTTCGGTGGCAGCAAGGTCGCGGGGTGTGGCGATGGAGAAGGCCTTGATGAGGCAGATGTAGGCGGGAGAACCGCCGGCCACATGCGAAGCATGGTGGGAGGCGAGGGCTGTACGCCCGCTGCATACCGGACAGGAGCATGAGTCATGGGGCGCATGCAGGGCTGTGCGCAGGGCGCGCAGGAAGTCGGGACTCTCGTTGCCGTGGAGTTGGATAGCATCGAGGCGATAGCCTGCCACGTGCTGAAGGATGTCGTTGATGGTGGCATCCACAAACACACCTACACGCTTAGCCTTGAGAGGCAGATAGGTGGGTGGCTCTGCTACATAGCGCTTGCTACCCGGCCAGAAGATAAAGCCCATCCAGTCAGCTCCTAAGGCCTCTACGGCACGAATGTTGTCGGCGTCGCGCATGCCACATACTTTGATGATGGGTTTCATAGGGCTAATGGGCTAACTGGGTGATGAAATCGCTGAGCGCTTGTCCTGGGTGGGCCGTCTTCATGAAGGTCTCACCGATAAGGAAACCACGGAAGCCTGCCTCGCGCAGTGCATGCACGGTGTCGGGATGGCTGATGCCGCTCTCGCTGACAAGGAGGGGATAACTACCCGACGGAAAACCGTCGGGAACGGGGACTGCGGCAGAGCGGAGAGCTTCGGCTAAGCGGAAGCTGTTTTCTACATCTGTCACGAATGAGCCGAGGTTGCGGTTGTTGATACCATACATATCGGGGCCGAGGGCGGCATAGTCGAGTTCAGCTTCGCTATGCATCTCGAGGAGTACCTCCATGCCCAGTTCGTGGGCGGTGTGAAGCAGCGATTTGCAGGCAGACAGAGTAAGGTCGGCAGCAATCAATAGTACTGCCGAGGCTCCACATAGTCTTGCCTGGAATAGTTGGTATTCGTCGATGACGAAGTTCTTGTAGAGGATGGGAATCTTTACACCACTATGGCGTGCCATACTGATGAAGGCATCCTGACCACCGAAGTACTTCTCGTCGGTGAGAATGCTCAGAGCTGCAGCACCATGCTGCTGGTAGCTGAGGGGGATAATGTCGGGGCGCCCCTCTTCCTTGATCCACCCCTTGGAGGGCGACTTGCGCTTGAACTCGGCAATGATACCGCTGGGTGAGGTGGCCAGGGCCTGCGACATGGAAGCCACACTGAAGTCGAGCAACGGCTCTACACGGCGGTGTATCTCCTGCTCGCTGAGTTGCTGCTTGAAGTGTTCCACCTCTAAGCGCTTGTGGGCTACTATTTCTTGTAGGATATCGCTCATGAGTTTATCATCTACGAATTTAACTCTACGAATTTAACTCTACGAATTTCTTGAATGTGCGCAAGGCAGCACCGCTATCAATGCTCTGGCGAGCGATGTCGATGCACTCTTCGATGCTCTTCTCTCCCTTCTCTAATACTTGAATGCCGAAGGCTGCATTGGCCAAGACGATATTCTTCTGGGCAGGCAAAGCACGATTTTCCAATACACTGTCGAATATTTCCTTTGCCTCGGCCTCGGTAGCACCGGCAACCAACTCTTCAGGTTTGGCAACAGCAAAGCCTAGGTCGCCGGGCTTGAAGATACGCTCATAGGAGGAACCCGCTGTAAAAACAGCGGGAACGGTGGCACCAGCGGGAACGGTGGTGGAGCCTATTCCGACGGTTACCTTGAAATCACCCGTAAGCGAAATCTCGTCGTAACCATCGATAGAGTTGACGATACCGTAGTCGATGCCGAGGCGCTGATATACCTGATGGTAGAGGCGCATCTGGTCGAGATTGGCTACACCAAGGAGCTGACAACTGGGCTGGCTGGGATTGACCAACGGACCGAGCAGATTGAAGATGGTGGGAAAGGGCAGTGCCTTGCGGATGGGACCAACAAACTTCATGGCCTTGGCAAAGAGCTGGGCATGCAGATAAACAATGCCGCACTCGTCCAGACAGCGGTTCAGCTGGCAGAGGTCGTCAGTGAACTTTACACCATGCTGTGCAATCACATTTGATGCACCACTTGTGGAGGTCGCTGCATAGTTGCCATGTTTGGCTACCTTATAACCTGCACCAGCGATAACAAAGCAGGAAGTGGTAGAGATGTTAAAGGTATTTTTACGGTCGCCACCAGTACCCACCACGTCGATATATCGATCGCAATCCAGAGGTACTGGAACACCCGTCTCCAGAATGCCATCGCGGAAACCTAATAGTTCGTCAACACTGACGCCACGCATCTGCAGTGCTGTGAGCAGGGCAGTGATCTGCTCGTTGGGATACTCGCTATGGGTGATGCCCACTAGAATGTTTTTCATCTCTTCACGAGAGAGTTCCTCGTGGTTGAGAAGCTTTGCTAAAATCTCTTTCATAAGTCGATATAGTTTTTTATTATATTTTTACCTTCAGGTGTTAGTACGCTCTCGGGGTGGAACTGGATGCCGTAGATGGGCAACTGGCGGTGTTGCAAGGCCATTACCTGTCCTTCGTCAGATACGGCGGTGATCTCCAGACATTCGGGGAAGGCCTCGCGTGATACTACCCATGAGTGGTAGCGACCGATGGTGATATTCTTAGACAGTCTTTGGAAGAGTGGACTATCTGCCGTGATATGACAGGGGGTGGCAATGCCATGGAAGACGTCGCTGAGATTCTCTAACCGTCCACCAAAAGCCTCGCCGATAGCCTGATGACCTAAGCAAACACCGAGCATTGGCTTCTTGCCTGCATAGGTACGGATGACATCCAATAGCAATCCAGCCTCGGAAGGGATGCCAGGACCAGGGGAGAGGATGATTTTATCGAAAGCCTCGAGACTATCGAGACTAAACTGGTCGTTGCGGAATACCGTGACGTCGGCACCCATCTCCTTGACCAGATGACTCAGGTTATAAGTGAATGAGTCGTAATTGTCGATAATAACTATTTTCATAGGGCTAAAGGGTCTTAATACGTTTCTGCTAATTGGATGGCCTTGCGGAGAGCACCCAGTTTGTTGTTTACCTCTTGCAACTCGTAGTCTTCATCACTCTTGGCTACGATGCCGCCACCCGCCTGGAACCACAGCTCGCCATTGCGAGAGACAAAGGTGCGGATGGTGATGGCCTGATTCAGACTGCCATCAAGTCCGATGACACCGATACAACCACCATAGGCGCCACGGTTGTGTGGCTCGTATTCAGAGATGAGTTGCATGGCACGTACCTTGGGCGCACCACTCAGTGTGCCAGCAGGGAAGGTGTCGATAAAGGCCTTGATAGGGTCGGCACCCTTATCCAACTCTCCACTAACGCGAGATACGAGGTGGATAACGTGAGAATAATACTGCAGGTCCTTGTAGAAGTCCACCTTTACGCCATGACAGTTGCGGCTGAGGTCGTTGCGTGCCAAATCTACCAGCATCACATGCTCCGCATTCTCTTTGGGATCGTTACGCAGATACTCTGCACCCTTGCGGTCGGCCTCGGCATCACCCGTGCGCTTGGTAGTACCAGCGATGGGGTCGATATAGGCGCGGAAGGAGCCCGCTGTAGAAACAGCGGGAACGGTGGCAGCATCGGGAACGGGGGCAGCGGCCTTCGCCACAGGCGAACCCGATGTGAAAGCATCGGGAACGGTGGCAGCTTCGATGCGGCAGTGGGTCTCGGGAGAAGAGCCGAAGATGCGGAAGCCACCGAAGTCGAAGTAGAACAGATAGGGCGAAGGATTGATGCTGCGCAGGGCACGATAGAGCTTGAAGTCGTCGCCCTCATACTTCTGGATAAATCTTCGTGAGAGCACAATCTGGAAGACATCGCCACGCAGACAGTGTTGGATGCCTCGACGGATATTCGCCTTATGCTCTTCGTCGGTCAGTGGAGAGGTTACCTCACCCACAGGGTGGAAGTCGTATGGCTGGATATTGCCACGGTTCATCGCCTTGAGAACCTCGGCAATCTCCTGCTCACCAGAGAGACTAACCACTTTGAGCTGATTGTTGTGATGGTCGAAGACGATAACAACCTGATACATGATGTAAAGGATATCGGGAGCATCGTTCTTGGCTTGTGTCTCGTCTTTGACGGGAATATTCTCGAAATAGCGCACAGCATTGAACGAGGTATAGCCATAGAGACCACATGCCTTGGCATCGTCGCCCGTGACATGGAGGCGGTCGATGAGGGTGTGGATGGCTTCGGCAGAACCGAAATCAGCAGATAAGGGCTTGCGCTCGATAGTGCCATCGGGGAAGGTGATTGAGGCAATGCCGTGGCTGATAGCTACGCTAGCCATGGGGTGGATGCCGATAAACGAACGAGAGTTGCTAGCATCATGATAGTCGCTACTCTCCATCAGTGCACTCTGCGGATAGAGATCGCGCAGTCGCATATAGACACCCACGGGTGTATAGAGGTCGGCCAGTATCGTCTGGCTTGTTGTTGTATAATTAAAAGTTTCCATATTCTCCTGCCATGTGTTTGTTGTTAAGATAGGTCTCTACATCCTTGTCGCCACGACCACTAACCGTCAGTACTACGACATCGTCGGGCTTGAACTGTACCTTAGATAAGGCGGCAATAGCGTGGGCCGACTCCAAAGCGGGAATGATACCCTCCATGCGTGTCAGCTCGTAGGCAGCGCGTACAGCCTCGTCGTCGTTGATGCTATAAACCGTGGCGCGATGCTGACTGGCCAGATTGGCGTGCATAGGACCGATGCCAGGGTAGTCGAGACCTGCTGAGATGCTTTCTGCCTCAATAATCTGTCCATCGGGAGTCTGCATCACCAGTGTCTTGGCACCATGCAGAATACCCAGTCTGCCAGCATGGATGGTAGCAGCCGTATGTCCGGTGTCGGCACCCTGTCCGCCAGCTTCAGCCAAGATAATCTTTACGCGCTCATCGTCGATATAGTGATAGATGGTGCCAGCGGCATTGCTGCCTCCACCTACGCATGCCATCAATACGTCGGGATAGTCGCGACCAATCTTCTCTTGCAGCTGTTCTTTGATTTCCTTAGAGATGATACTCTGCAGGCGAGCCACCATGTCGGGGTAGGGGTGAGGACCTACGGTGCTGCCGATGATATAGAACGTGTCGCTGGGATGACAACACCAGTCGCGGATGGCCTCGTTGGTGGCATCTTTCAGTGTCCAATTGCCCGTCTTAACAGGGCGAACCTCTGCCCCCAGCATCTTCATGCGTTCTACATTGACATGCTGTCGCTCTACGTCGAGCGCTCCCTGATAAACCACACAAGGCATATCCATCAATGCACACACAGTAGCAGTGGCTACACCATGCTGTCCTGCACCCGTCTCAGCAATGATGCGCTTCTTGCCCATCTTCTTGGCTAAGAGAATCTGACCGATGGTGTTGTTGATTTTGTGTGCACCCGTATGATTCAGGTCTTCACGCTTCAAGTACAACTGGCAACCGTACTTCTCGCTCATGCGCTTGGCATAATAGAGGGGAGAGGGGCGACCAACATAGTCGCGCAGCAGTTGCATGTATTCACGCTGAAACTCGTCCGACTCAATGATGGGAAGATACTGCTCTTGCAGGTTTTTTACTGTGGCATAGAGAATCTCTGGAACGTATGCTCCACCAAATTCTCCGTAAAATCCTTTTTCGTCTACTAAATAACTCATATCTTTGTTGTTTTTGTTTTCTGTTCTGTGGAAAAAGAAAAGAGGCCCGTCGCGTTAACGACGAGCCTCTTTCATTCAATCAAATGATACTATACGGCTTCGTACCTCGCGACTAAATTAATCTCGAGTTACGCCACCACCAAGTATTGTTCATTGAATGCTTCATCTAGCTTTGTTTTTATTTTCGTCGGCAAAAGTAAGCATAATTCTTCTATTCTGCAAATTTTTCTGCAATTATTTTAATATTTTGATAGAATTATTGCTGATTTGCTGTCGGAACGATAACGACGGACACTGCCTTTTTGATTCCTGGTTGTCCGAGATAGGTATCCTTATTACCCAATACCACCACACGCAGATTCTTGAGTCCCGCACCATAGGCAGCGATTTCATCGCGTATCTCTTTGCTTACACCTACAGGGAATAATTTCTCCCTCTCTGTGGTGTTGACATCGTCTGCCAATACGAGGGCGGTATAGTTCTCGTGGATATCCTCAAACTTGATGTTGTTCATGCTTTTTGAGGTAGTAGCCACAACATATCCTGCCACCTTGATAACTTGTTCTGTTGGCGCTGCA
Organism: Prevotellaceae bacterium MN60; assembly: GCA_900199555.1. Classification (GTDB taxonomy): domain Bacteria; phylum Bacteroidota; class Bacteroidia; order Bacteroidales; family Bacteroidaceae; genus Prevotella. Next base: position 25,659 of record FZQZ01000008.1, on the reverse strand, counting down.
ATAGCTTGCGCCACTGTTAGCCAATCGCCATTGTTTCCTCCATCATCAATGGTGGGATCGTCATCGTCGTCAGGATTAGGATTGGGCTCTATGTTGTCATCATTGGGATCGTGGTTGGCATCTACCCAGATGTTCTTGACCTCTTTGATGCCAGCAGTATTCATATAGTTTGTACGAAGGCCCTGAATATAGACAAAAGCATTCCACATGTCAGGATTCTCCTGAAGATTGAAACGGTCTTTTAAGGTGCCAGACAATGAGATAGGCATCAGATTATAGAAATACTGATCGTTACTGGCCTCGGATTTATCGTCGGATATGAGGATAGCGGTCTTTCCTGCAAAGGGCTTGCGAAAATCTGCATTCTTAATGCTACTTTCTGCTGCAGCAACGATATATCCCTTTACGATGACTGTGTAACCTTGGTCTATGTCGATGGCTTGTTCTACGGTGATAGCTTGCCGCTTGATATCGTCGGTAAGCTCTGTAGAAAGCCCTTTCTCGCCCTTTTCGCTGGTTATTTCTTTCTCACAACTGGTGAAGACTAAAAGAAGAAAAAACGAAAAAAAGAGCCGAAAAATTTGCATTTTATCTGAATAATTTCTAAATTTGCCCCCGATAAGCCTTACGTTGGCTATTGTCGACGTCACTTATCATACTTCATAGGTTGAGGTTGGTAGCGTCCTGCACCAACCTCTTTTTGATACCTATGTTATACTTCCCAACCGATGGCAGAGGCACCAAGAACTGCTGCCGAAGCGCCATCCAGTCCACTTACCAGGAACTGTGCTTTACCCTTATATACGGGCATTACGTGTTCGTCGTATGCTTTTCTGATGGGGTCAAATATCAGTTCACCAGCTTTTGCCATACCACCGAAGAAGATGAATGCTTCAGGAGAGCAGAAGGTAGCAAAGTCGGCACAAGCCTCACCCAGCATGTGACCCGTGAATTCGTAGATTTCCTTGGCGAGTTCGTCACCCTTGCCAGCAGCGATAGATACGTCCAGCGATGTGATATCTTCGGGATTGATTTCGCGAAGCAGTGAGGGGCGATTGCTCTTGGCCAACATCTCGCGTGCTGTACGGGCAACACCTGTGGCAGAGCAGTAAGTCTCCAGACAGCCCTTGCGACCACAACCACAGAGGCGACCTTCCTCACCACGTACCATGGTGATATGACCTAATTCTCCAGCAAAACCGTCGCAGCCATAGATGAGCTGACCATTGGCTACTATACCAGAACCTACACCAGTACCAAGAGTAATCACAATAAAGTTTTTCATGCCACGAGCTACACCATATACCATTTCGCCAATGGCAGCAGCGTTAGCATCGTTGGTAACAGCAACAGGAATACCTTCCAGCTTCTCGCTAAACATCTGTGCGATAGGCACTACGCAATTGTGAGCCCACTTGATGTTAGGAGCAATCTCAATGGTACCTTTATAGTAGTTGCCATTGGGCGCACCGATACCCATCGCCTTAATCTTCTCCATGCCTCCCACCTGTTCGATGATAGGCTGAAGTGCGCAGACAGATGCTTCAATAAATGCTTCGGCTGTATCGTATTGTTGTGTTTTGATGGCTGTGGTTGCTTTGATGTCTCCACGCTGGTCTACAATGCCGAATACGGCATTGGTGCCACCTAAGTCTAAGCCAATAACATATGGCTTAATTCCTTGCTGCTCAGTCATAGTGCTATAATGTGATTTTTTATTGTTTCTCTTGAATACGGTGCAAAGTTACTCATTTCTGAACACAACCTCTTCATTTTAACTCCCTTTAACATCTTTATGTTTCTTAACTGCTTAAAAAGTTGTACCTTTGTCGGCGATATGGTGTTTCCTATACATATTAATATAGTAGATTTGGTGTTTAAGGGCATGCTGATAGGCATGGTAGCCTCTGCACCAATGGGGCCTGTGGGAGTGCTCTGTGTACAGCGTACGCTGAACAAAGGGCGCTTGTTTGGCTTGGTAACTGGCATGGGTGCAGCCCTTAGTGACATTATCTATGCTGGTATTACTGGCTTTGGTATGGCCTTTGTGATGGACTTTATCAACAACGACCAGAATAAGTTCTATTTGCAGATTATCGGTAGCGTGATGTTGCTGATATTCGGCGTGTATACATGGCGATGCGACCCCACGAGGAATATGCATAAGTCAGGACAGCAGCGTGGTACTTATTGGTATAACATGTGGACAGCGTTCCTTGTTACCTTCTCTAATCCGCTGATTGTTTTCCTGTTTATGGGTCTTTTTGCTCAGTTCGCCTTTGTCATCCCCGATCGTCCTTTTGAGATGATTATTGGCTTTGCCAGTATTGTGGGTGGTGCACTGATATGGTGGTATGGACTGACATGGCTGGTAGATAAGGTAAGAACCATCTTCAATGATAATGGCATTCGTCTTATCAACCAGATTATAGGTGCCGTGGTGATTATCTTCTCGGGCATCTATCTCTTTGGCACCGTTACAAATTTGTATCGCTTCTTTTGATAGGTTGTAGAATTGTAAATCGTTAAATAGTAAGTTAATAAGGTGTTTATAGCTCAAGAATTACGTAAGACCAATATTGCCGAATACCTGTTGTATATGTGGCAGGTGGAGGATACCATACGTGCTTTCGACTGTTCTATCAGTCGCATCCGTAGGGAATATATTGACCGTTTTGATTATAGTGACGAACAGAAAGAGGAGGAGGCCGACTGGTTTGGCAACCTTATTCGTATGATGAATTCGGAGGGATGCCGCGAGCAGGGACATCTTCAAATCAACAAGGTGGTGATGCAACAGCTGATAGAGCTTCATGCTCAGTTGCTCTCATCTACTAAGTTCCCCTTCTATAATGCAGAATATTATAAGGTGCTGCCCTATATCGTAGAGTTGCGCAATCATGGCGCCAACAAAGAGGAGAATGAGGTGGAGACCTGCTTTAACGCGCTCTATGGCACCATGTTGCTGCGTTTGCAGAAAAAGGAGGTGACTCCTAATACGCAACATGCTGTAAAGGAGATGACCACTTTCTTGGGTATGCTGTCTGATTACTATAAGAAAGACAAGGAAGAAGGATTAAAATTCGACGAAGAATGAATATATTAGTAACGGGCTGTAATGGCCAGTTGGGTAATGAGATGCAATTGCTGGAGAAGGAGAATTCCCAGCATACCTATTTTAATACCGATGTTGCCGAACTTGACATCACCAATCAGGAAGCGATAGAGCAGTTTGTGGCTAGCCATGAGATTGATGGCATCGTGAACTGTGCTGCTTATACCGCAGTGGATAAGGCAGAAGACAACGAGGAGTTTTGTTCTGTCCTCAATTCTATTGCTCCTGCTTATCTCGCTGCTGCTATCGAGAAGCGTGGCGGATGGATGATACAGATTTCTACCGACTACGTGTTTGATGGTACGCAGCATACGCCCTATGTAGAGGATGACGATACGTGTCCTAATAGTGTCTATGGCAAGACCAAGCTTGTGGGCGAGTTGAACGTGCAGAAGCTCTGCAAGCAGTCGATGATTATCCGTACGGCATGGCTGTACTCTACCTTTGGCAACAACTTTGTGAAGACGATGATTCGTCTGGGACAAGAGAAGCCCGAGCTGGGTGTTATCTTCGACCAGATTGGTACACCTACCTATGCGCGTGATTTGGCAGCAGCCATCTTTACTGCTATCAACAAGGGTGTAGTGCCTGGTGTATATCATTTCTCCAACGAGGGTGTTATCTCTTGGTACGACTTTACCAAGGCTATCCATCGCTTGGCAGGCATTACCACCTGTCATGTACGTCCGTTGCATACAGCAGAATATCCCACTCCTGCCAATCGTCCGCATTATAGTGTGCTCGATAAGACAAAAATCAAGCAGACCTATCAGATGGAGGTGCCCTATTGGGAGGAGTCGTTGCGTGAGTGTATTGAGAAATTAATGAATGAAAAATAAAGATTGATGAATCAGGAGATAGAACGTAGAAGAACATTTGCGATTATTTCGCACCCAGATGCCGGTAAGACCACACTGACAGAGAAGTTTCTGTTGTTTGGTGGACAGATACAGGTGGCTGGTGCCGTGAAGAATAATAAGATTAAGAAGACAGCCACTTCCGACTGGATGGATATTGAGAAACAGCGTGGTATTTCGGTGTCAACCTCCGTGATGGAGTTTGACTACACCCCCGATGGCTCTGACACAGAGTACAAGGTGAATATCCTTGATACCCCAGGTCACCAAGACTTTGCTGAGGATACCTATCGCACGCTGACTGCTGTCGACTCTGCCATTATCGTGGTTGACGGTGCCAAGGGTGTGGAGGCACAGACTCGTAAGCTGATGTCTGTTTGCCGTATGCGCAATACCCCTGTTATCATCTTTATCAATAAGATGGACCGTGAAGGTCGCGATCCATTCGACTTGTTGGATGAACTCGAACAGGAGTTAGAGATTAAGGTTCGTCCGCTGAGCTGGCCTATCAATCAGGGTGCTAAGTTCAAGGGCGTATATAATATCTATGAGAATAAGCTCGACCTCTTTACACCAGACAAGCAGCGCGTCACCGAGAAGGTCGAAGTGGAGCTCGATTCTCCCGAGCTCGATGCTCGTGTAGGCGAAACCGATGCTGCTAAGCTCCGCGAAGACTTGGAGCTGGTAGATGGCGTATATCCTGAGTTTGATGTAGAGACCTATCGCTCTGCCGAGGTCGCTCCCGTATTCTTTGGTTCTGCCTTGAATAACTTTGGTGTTCAGGAGTTGCTCAACTGTTTCGTAGAGATAGCTCCCTCTCCCAGACCTACCAAGGCCGAGGAGCGTATGGTACAGCCCGAGGAGCCTAAGTTTACAGGCTTTATCTTTAAGATTACTGCCAATATCGACCCCAACCACCGCTCATGTATCGCCTTCTGCAAGGTATGTAGTGGTAAGTTCCAGCGCAATCAGCCCTATCTGCATGTACGTCAGGGCAAGTCGTTGCGCTTCTCTAGTCCTACCCAGTTCATGGCACAGCGTAAGTCAACCATCGATGAGGCTTGGCCAGGCGATATCGTAGGTCTGCCCGATAATGGTATTTTTAAGATTGGCGATACGCTCACCGAGGGCGAGCAGTTGCATTTCCGTGGACTGCCTTCTTTCTCTCCTGAGCTGTTTAAGTATATCGAGAACGATGACCCCATGAAGGCTAAGCAGTTGCAGAAGGGTATCGACCAGTTGATGGACGAAGGTGTGGCACAGCTCTTTGTCAACCAGTTCAATGGTCGTAAGATTATCGGAACTGTAGGTCAGTTGCAGTTTGAGGTTATCCAGTATCGTCTGGAGAACGAGTATAATGCCAAGTGTCGTTGGGAACCTGTCCACCTCTATAAGGCTTGTTGGATAGAGAGCGACGATGCTGCCGAGTTAGATAACTTCAAGAAGCGCAAATACCAGTATATGGCTAAGGACAAGGAAGGCCGCGATGTGTTCCTTGCCGACTCAGGCTATGTGTTGAGTATGGCACAAGAAGATTTCAAGCATATTAAGTTCCATTTCACCAGTGAGTTCTAATGACTAGAGAGCAAGATATTAAGAATGCAGTAGAAGTACTGCGCAAGGGTGGAGTGATACTCTATCCTACAGATACCGTTTGGGGCATCGGTTGTGATGCTACCAATGCTGAGGCTGTAAAGAGAGTATATGAGATTAAGCAGCGCGACGATTCTAAGGCGCTGATTTGTTTGGTAGATAGCGATGCTCGTATGCAGCGCTATGTGCGCAATGTGCCCGATGTGGCTTGGCAGTTGATTGATAGCCTACAGGGACCCGATGGAGAACCATCGAGAACAAAGCCTACCACCCTGATTCTCGATGGCGCCATCAACCTGGCACCCAACCTCATCGCCGAAGATGGTTCTATCGCTCTGCGTATCACTCAGGAGCCATTCTCTAAGGAGTTGTGCTATCGCTTTCAGAAGGCCTTAGTCTCTACCTCTGCTAATATCAGTGGTCAGCCTGCTGCTCAGAACTATTGCGATATTGCTCCAGAGCTGTTAGAGGCAGTAGATTATGTATGCTGGTCGCGTCGTCAGGAGCATCAACCTCATCAGCCCAGCTGCATCATCCGCCTGCGTGAAGATGGCGAGGTAACCATTATCAGAAGCTAAAGACCCGCTGTAGAAACAGCGGGAACGAGGACACCGTCGGGAACGGGTGCTAACAAGAAAAACGAGAGAAAAGTAAAATGGAAAATACGGAGACGATGGCAAGACCTACCTGGTTGCAGCGACTGCATGAGTGGCGCGTCCAGAATGTCAGCGACAAGATGTTTTTACTCATCTTGGCGTTCCTTGTGGGCTTGTTGTCGGCAGTAGCTGCCTTCGTGTTGCATAGTCTTATCAATACTGTGGTAGCCCTGCTTACTGGTCGTTTCCATGCCGACACCTACAACTGGCTTTACTTGGTATATCCCGTTGTTGGTATCTATCTCACCTCTCTCTTCGTTCGTTATGTTGTCAGAGACAATATCTCGCATGGTATTACGCGCATCCTTTATGCTATCTCGTCTAATCGTTCTCGCCTAAAGGCGCATAACACATGGTCTAGTGTCATTGCCTCTGCCATCACCATTGGCTTTGGTGGTTCGGTGGGTGCTGAGGCTCCTATCGTATTGACCGGCTCTGCCATTGGTTCTAACCTCGGACAACTGTTCAAGTTAGACAATAAGACGCTGATGACGCTTGTAGGCTGTGGTGCTGCCGGTGCTATTGCCGGTATCTTTAAGGCACCTATTGCCGGACTTGTGTTTACCTTGGAGGTGCTGATGATTGATATGACCATGTCGTCGCTATTGCCCATCTTGGTGTCGTGCGTAACAGCCACGTGCTTTACCTATCTCTTTAGTGGTAATGCCGTGCTTTTCTCTTTCCATCTTGATAGTGACTGGACGATAGAGCGTGTGCCCGCATCCATTCTGTTGGGTATCACCTGTGGCTTGGTTAGTCTCTATTTCATCCGCACGATGACTGCCTGTGAGAATCTCTTTGCCCGTTTCAAGGATAAACCCTATGTCAAACTCCTCATTGGTGGCCTGATACTGAGCACCCTCATCTTCCTCTTTCCCTCCCTCTATGGTGAGGGCTATGGCAGCATCAACCTCTTGCTCAATGGTAAGACCGAGGCCGATTGGAATCAGATATTAGGTGGTTCTCTCTTCTATGGGCATAGCGAGTATATCATCCTTTATCTCGCCTTGGTACTATTGACTAAGGTCTTTGCTACCTCTGCTACCAATGGCGGTGGTGGTTGTGGTGGTACCTTCGCCCCCTCTCTGTTTATCGGCTGCTTCACGGGCTTCCTCTTCTCTCGCTTGTGGAATATCCATCAGATAGGTGTCTATGTACCTGAGAAGAACTTTGCCCTGCTGGGCATGGCTGGTGTCATGTCGGGTGTGATGCATGCTCCGCTAACGGGTATCTTCCTGATTGCCGAGATTACCAGTGGCTATAACCTGTTTATGCCCCTGATGATTGTCTCTGTGTCAGCCTATCTCACCATTATCATCTTCGAGCCTCATAGTATCTATGGTATGCGTTTGGCTCGTCAAGGCCGTCTTGTTACCCATCATACCGACCATGCAGTATTGACGCTGATGAGCCTCGACTCAGTCGTTGACCGCGACTACCAGTCTGTTGATCCTGATATGGAGTTAGGCCAGATGGTTCACCGCATCAGTCGTTCGCATAGCAGTGTACTCCCCGTGACCGATGCCGCAGGAGCCCTGTTGGGTGAAATCAATCTGATGAAGATTCGCCATGTGATGTTCCGCACCGAACTATATCATCATTTCAAGGCCCGCCAGTTGATGGCAGAACCAGCTGCTGTACTCAACGATGGCACCCCGATGACTGAGGTGATGAAGACCTTTGAGCGTACGCAGGCCGACTGGTTGCCTGTGCTTGATGCAGAATATCATCTCAAGGGCTATATCTCTCGCAAGCGTATGTATGATATGTACCGTAAGATGGTACACGACATGAGCCAAGACTAAGTATATAAAGGAGTTACACACTCCTTTTTTTATTTCCGTTCGTCACAGAATCGAGCAGAATATCCCAGATTTTTGTAGGTTTTTGCAACTAAATGTAATTTTGCGCCGTCAAATGTGTAATAAATCGCAAAAGATTGCATCTAACGAGCAAATCACATTCAAAAACAAACAAATAGACAAAACATGAAAAAGATGTATTCTCGGATGGCAACCCTAACAGTAGCCATGATGATGACAACGGCAATGCATGCCGAATCAACCGACAGTCTTTCCACAGACTCTACCAAGTGGTATAATCAGACACAGCAGCTCGACGAGGTTGTTGTGAAGAGTTCAATGCCTAAGACACGTGCCAAGGGTGACGCTATGCGTACCACGGTGGCTGGTTCTATTCTCGAGAAGTCAGGCTCTGCCAATGACGCCCTCTCACGTATCCCCTCTCTGAAGGCTGAGCGTGATGGTGGCGTAGAGGTATTAGGTCGTGGCGCTGCTGAGGTGTATATCAATGGTCGCAAGATGTTAGATGCCAGCGAGCTCTCACGCTTGCGCTCCGACCAGATTCAGTATGTCGATGTCGTGCAGAATCCCGGTGCCCGCTATGCAGCTTCTACGAAGGCCGTAGTACGTATCAAGTTGAAGAAGACACAAGGTGAGGGCTTCAGCTTTCAAGAAAGTGCCGATGCACTTTATCAATACGGTCATACACTCACCAACAACCTCGATGTCAACTATCGTACAGGTGGTCTTGATGTTACCGCCTCTTTCTGGGCTGGTCGCTATGGTCATAGCAAGTCGTTGCAAGAAGACCACATGCTTTATTATGTAGGTCCCGACCTGTGTGAGGGATGGACTAAGCAGGATACCAAGCAAGTATGGAAAGGCCTGTCACCCCAGTTGCAGATTAACTATATGCTCGACGATAACCATAGCTTTGGTGCTTTCTATAAGTACGATCGTCACCCCAGTGGTGAGATGAACAGTTGCTTCGATACCGACATCTTCGAGAATGGCACCTATACCGAGCGCTCAGAGAGCCGTATCTGGCAGAAAGACAGCTTCCACAAGCACATCTTCAATGCCTATTATAATGGTAAGGTAGGCCATATCAATGTCGATTTCAATGTGGATGGTCTCTTCGATAATACCAAGACCCCCGGCAACACCAAGGAGACAATGACGCCTATGAATGGCACTACCGTTGGCGCTGTTCGTACTATCGAGAGCAACACTAATAGTTCCAACAATTTTTGGGCCTCTAAGCTGATATTGAGCTATCCTATCTGGAACGGTAATTTCTCTGTGGGTGGTGAGTATTCTCACAACCATCGAACGGATGCTTACTCCTTTATGGCTACCGATGAAGTACCTGTCAAGGCTACCGATACCGAGATTAACGAGACCTCTGCTGCTGCCTTTGCTGAGTATGGTCGCGCCTTTGGCAGAGTGTTCGCCCAGATTGGACTTCGCTATGAACACTTGAAGAACGATTACTTCAATTTCGGTATTCGTGAGGATGAGGTATGTCGCAACTATGGCGACTGGTTCCCCACAGCTGTTATCTCTGCTCCTGTAGGCAAGGTGCAACTCTCGCTGTCTTATCGTCGTGACATCCAGCGCCCCAACTATAGCAATCTCACCAGCTCTACCATCTATCTCAATCGCTATGCCTATCAGAGTGGTAACCCCTATCTGCGCCCTACCTATACGCATAGTCTGGTGTTGAATGCTGCCTATCAGTGGATGACCTTCACTGTGAACTATGCTCGTGTGAAGGACTCTGAGACGATGTCCAGTGAGCCCTATCCTGGTTCTGCCGATCCTTTGGTATGTCTTGTGCGCCCCATCAATAGTCGTGAAGACTACAACCAGTTGAGCCTGAGCCTCTCTGCCGCTCCTACTATCAATATCAATAAGGCATCTTGGCATCCTGCGTGGTATGCCTATGCCGTGTTCCAGAATTATAAGTCGCTTTGTGCTGATGGTTCAATAACTACTCTTAACAGACCCTATCTTACACTGGTATGGCAGAATACGCTCGTATTGCCCAAGGGCTTCCGTGTCAATGCCAATATGCAGTGGGCTTGCAAGGGCGACTACAACAACTATCGTGTCCTTGCCCAGCGCTTTAATACCTCTCTGGGCGTGCAGCGCGACTTCAACCTGCGCACCTTAGGCACCTTTACTGCCGACCTGCGTTGCAGCGATGTCTTTAATACTGACAAGACCGACGTCCTGATTTATGGTGCTCGTGAGTTGACAGCCTTCAATCCTGCTCGTCGCACCTTCTCCCTCAACCTCACTTGGAAGTTCAATGAGGCCCGTTCTAAGTATCGTGGTTCTGGTGCTGGTGAAAAGCAGAAAGCCCGCATGTAATTATACAGACTATACTAGACAAAAAGAAACAGCCCTTACCATCATCGTAAGAGCTGTTTTCTTTTTCGTATGATTTATTCTGATAGGTATTACCGTTATTCCATGGCCTTCGTCATCTCGCTCAGATACTTCTCCGTCGTCTTGGTCAGATACTCCTGCAGTTTGCGTACAGGCTTAGAATGTTCGCCATAGCCGAAGTTCTTGAAGAACTCGCTAATTCCTCCATTCTGCTCGGTAATGAATTGTAGAATCTCCTTGTACATATTTGGATATTCTTCTTCTGGCATGTCGAGTTCCATGGCAGCCTTGATGAAGTTTTGGTATTTCTTGTCGAGTTCCTTGTTCTGCTTCAGTATCGTTTCGAAGATGGTGCTGATTTTGTAGGAATCGCGCATACCTCTCATCTCGTCGCCGATAAGTCGATAGTTGGCCTCAATCAGTTCTTTGCTCATCTTGATACTCATTACCTTTCCCTCAAGTTTGGCTCCTTCAGTTTTTCTCCATTGCTCCATTTGACTTTGACGCTTTTGGTCGAAAAGATTGGCTTTTACCCAATCTTCATCATCCACCACCTCTACTTTTTTAATCGTCTTTTTAAGCAAGCTCTTACCAGAGTTCTTACCTACACGACGCTCGTAGTCCTTATCCTCGTCGTAATATCCATTGTGTACGGTGATGTTGTAGGTTTCGCCAGGCACAAAGTCGAGGTCAATCCATGCAGAGCAGAGCTTTCCATCTGGGAAGATGCAGCGCAGTCGACCGACACAAGGCTTGTCAAGCTCGGTCTGCCACTCAAATCGCTTGTTCACTACAGGCACGCAAGCTACATAGTCGTTATCTTTGAGATTATAGAGCGCCTCGCGTGAGTCAGCAATATAAATATTGTAGAGTGAGTCCTTAATCTCATCGCCCACACGACCTACAATCTTAAACATCTTCTTAGAGTAGTCCAAAGGCTTTTCATATCTGTCGGGGCGCAGAGAGGTAATCTGATAAATCACTCCGTTCACCTTTGTACCTTCCTTGGTGATTACCCATTTGATGGCGTAGGCATCGCGCAGTTTGGGATTCTGAGGATTCTTGCAGCACATCAGCCACATCTCCTCATTGTCGTTGTCGCGGATTTGATAGGTCTCGCTCTGTCCGTCCTCATTAACGGCCTTTAGAGAGAACTTCTTAAAGTCGCCAGGTGTGATATGCAGTATCTGGTATGACTTAGGCTCATCCTTCTTAAAGGCATCGCTGATGGCACTGGTATTCAGATATACTTTACCTGCCATGTGAGGAAACTTGTCGTTGTCAGCACTAAAGGTAGTAATCCTAACGCTCGACTCTATCTGGTTCGTTTCAGGATTCTTGTTCACCGAATATACATCATTAGGTTCTCCCCAAGCAGTGATAATGCTATGGAACAGCGCCTTTACGTTATAAGGCACGTTGTCCTGTTTGCCCTTCTGCTGGGCACTGATGGTTGTGATGGCGCTGCAAGCAATGAGCAGCATGATAAATAGACGTTTCATATTGTATTATTTTTGAGCTGTTTGTTCTAAATTGTTTTTTGCTATTTCCAGTTCCAGTTCCACCCATTTGACGTAGGCCTCGTGCGCTTGTTGTTTCAGCAGGGCCAGTTCCTCAGGTGTGTACTTATAGTTCTCTGGTCGAGTGATGGGGATGTCGCTCTCCGTCAGGTTGATGGTAGCCTCCTTTTTGGCTTTCTTTGCCTCTGTGGGCGCCACCTCCTGTGCCATCAGCTTCTCCGTGTTGGCAGTAGGCTCTTCTGCTTTTGTGCAGGCGGGCTCTACCTTCTTAGGCTGTGCCTTTGCCACGGTGCGCTGTATGTTGGTGGGAGCTATGACGGGCGTTTCCGCTTCCTTTTTCACTTCCTCCTCCTCGCTCGGCTTTTCTATGATTTGTGCCGCTATCTCTCTCTCCGTCTGGAGTGGGGTAGAGGGCGACGCTATCTCCTTCGGTGGTGTCAGGTACACCGCTATGAATCCAGCCACGCAGGCTGCAGCTATCCATGGCCATACCAGTCGTGTGCGTTTGGCGCTCTTGGCGTTAGCCTGCTCCATGCGCTGCATCAGTCGTGCATTGAGGTCGGCAGCCATCTGCGGACGCTCCGTCTCCTCCATGCGTATGGCCTCACGAAGATTCGTGTCCTGCTGTCTTAAAGTATTCTGTATGTCCTCGTTCATGACTGTAACATTTTGATGATTTTACAAAGTTTCTTTCTCGTTCTGCTCAGTTTCGAAGCCACCGTTGTAGGTATCGACTCCGTCACGTATGCTATTTCTTTCAGGCTCATCTCCTCATAGTAGAACATGGTGATGATGGCTCTCTCGTCGGGTGGCAGATGTTTCAGTGCTGCCCTTATCAGTTGTACTGTTTCCGGGTTAGGCCTTCCGAATGTCGTCTCCACCTCTGCCTCCGATATCTTTTCCGCTCCCCCCTCGTGGTCTTCGTAGTATATTGTTGGCAGCTTCTTGTGTCTGAGGTAGCTGATGGCCTCGTTGTAGGCTATGCGCGATATCCAAGTCTTCAGCGCCGATTTCTCTGCATCATACCTCTTTATATTATTAAAGACCTTGATGAATACATCCTGATACACCTCCTCAGCATTCTCGGTGCCTGGTACGAGACGTGCCACCTGTGCATACACGTCGTTGCCATAGCGCTCGAGCAGCTGTTGCTGGGCCTTGGGACTTTGTTGCCTCAGTCCCTGCAAGAGGTTTATATCCGTTTCTGTAGTCATTTTTTATAGTCTTCTGGTTATATATACGCAAGTCATTGCCGAAACATTGCACAAAGGTAGAAAAAAATATCAAAAAAATGCATTTTATCCCAAAATGCTACAGAATCTCCCAGAAATTTGGCAGTATTCGCAATATGATATATATTTGCAGTGTCAAACATAAAAATGAAAAAAAAATTGTTTTTTCTGTAATTTTTAGACAGCTTCTTGCATCTAAAGGTAAAACGTTAAACAAAAAACGATGAAGAGAGAAGAGTATTTTACCCAGTTGGTACGGGAAAACAAGAGCACCATCTATACCGTGTGCTACATGTTCTCCCAAGATGAAGAGGAAGTTAACGACCTCTTCCAAGAGACGCTGATCAACATGTGGAAAGGCATCGATAGCTTTCGCGAAGAAAGTAAGATTAGCACGTGGATCTATCGCGTAGCCCTCAACACATGTCTTCTGCAGGAGCGTAAGAAAAAGAAAGAGGTGAAGAAGGTGCCTCTAACCATGGATGTCAACTTCTTCCAAGACGAGGATGCCAATGCTGCACAGGTGCGTATGCTACATCAGCGCATCGGAAAGCTGGGCTTGGTCGATCGAGCTTTGGTCATGATGTGGCTCGAAGGTATGAGCTACGATGAGATTGGTACCGTCATGGGAATCTCTGCACAAAACGTGGGTGTAAAACTCTATCGAATCAAAGAACAACTTAAAAAGTAAGAAGCTATGGAAGAAAAGAATTTCGAGGAACTGCGCAATCAGTTTGCCATCCTTAAAGAACAACTCAATAAACAGGAGATCGTCAATGACCGCCTGTTGCGTGAAACAATGAAAGCCAAGAAGAAGGATATTAACAGCACCAAGAATCTGGAGTACGGATGTGTGCTGTTCTGCCTCTTTATCCTGCCCTTGAATTGGTACACCCGCACGTGGAGCCTGCCGTTTACCATTGCTACGGCTCTGTTGCTGATAGTCTGTGCTGTTGCCACCCACTTTATCCACAAGCCTGTAGATAGTCTCAACTTCCTCAAGGACGACTTCGCTACGGTAGCCCGTGTAATGGCAAAGTTCAAGAAGCAGTATGATTGTTGGCTCTACTATGTCACCCCAGTTCTTCTTACTCCTTGGATAGCATGGGCTTGCTACGACTTCGCTTGGCGACGCGCCCCAGAAGGTGTGAATCCTTGGTTGATGTGTATTCCAATCTTTGTTGGTGGCGGCATTGGTTTCGCCATAGGCCTCTACTATCATTTTAAGGCCGTAAATGCAGCACAGGATATTATTGACGACATGGAAAATATGGAATAATATTTTTAACAACACAAAAAAATGAAAAAATTATTTAGTTTTTTGGCAGCAACATTGTTGCTTGCCAGCACCACTTATGCCCAACAGAGTCAGCCTATTCCTGTTGACCCTGCCGTAAGAATGGGCAAACTTGAGAATGGAATGACGTATTATATCCGTCACAATGCTGAGCCCCAAGGTCAGGCCAACTTCTACATTGCTCAGAAGGTAGGCTCTATCCTTGAAGAGGAGAACCAGCGCGGACTGGCACATTTTCTGGAGCACATGTGCTTCAATGGTACCAAGCACTTCCCCGGCAATGGCGTCATCAAGTATTGTGAGAGTATCGGTGTGAAGTTTGGTGAGAATCTCAATGCCTATACCAGCATCGACAAGACCGTATATAATATAGACAATGTACCTGTAGGAGCCATTCCTACCTCCGTAGATTCTTGTCTGCTGATTCTCCACGACTGGGCTAGCGACCTGTTGCTCACCGATGAGGATATTGACCACGAGCGTGGCGTCATCCATGAGGAATGGCGTGTTCGTGCCAATGCCACCATCCGCATGCTGGAGAAGCTCTTGCCTATGATGTATCCTGTGGGCGATGCCCATCCCACTGCCGACGGTACCAATCGTTACGGTCATCGCATGCCCATCGGTCTGATGTCGGTAGTCGATAATTTCCCCTATAAAGCACTGCGCGACTACTACCACAAGTGGTATCGTCCCGACCTGCAAGGCATCATTGTGGTGGGCGACATCGATGTAGATCAGGTAGAGGCAAAGATTCGCAATATCTTTGGCACTATCCCTGCACCCGTCAATCCTGCTGAGCGCTACTATGTTCAGGTGCCCGACAGCAATGAGCCCCTCATCTGTATGGTTACCGACAAGGAGCAGAATCAGGCTACCAATGCCTTCTTCTTCAAGTTCGACCCCTTCCCCAAGGAGATGCGTGGTGACGTCAACTATATGGTTTATAAGTACGTCATGAATATCGCAGGTCGCATGCTCAGTGCCCGTCTCGACGAGATGCGCCAGAGTGCCAATCCTCCGTTCATCAGTGCAATGGCTGGCGATGGTGACTACTACTGGTCTTGCACCAAGCAAAGCTTTATTGGCGAGGTATATTCTTCTGCCGAGGATTTCAGTAAGGCTGTCACCACTGTCTATCGTGAGATGCTGCGTGCCATCCGCTGTGGCTTCACCGATTCCGAGTACGAGCGAGCCAAGGCACAGGTTCTTGCCGATGTAGAGGCAGCCTATAACAGTCGTGACAAGAAGAAGAGCTACGATTACTGTCAGGAGTATGTCAACCACTTCCTCACCAACGAGCCCATCCCTGCCATCGATACTGAGTTCACGATGATTCAGCAGATTGCCAATGCCGTCAATGCACAGATGGTGAGCCAGATGCTCGCTCAGATAGTCTCTAACCCCAACAATATGACGCTCATGAGCATGCTGCCTGAGAAGGAAGGCGTTACTTATCCCACTAAGGAAGAGATGGCTAAGCAGCTCGCTGCTGTTGCTGCCGAGGAACTCAAACCTTATGTCGATGCTGTCAGCAATGAGCCCCTCATGTCAGAGCTGCCCAAAGCTGGTCGCGTGGTTAGCACCAAGGCTGGTGTCCTTGGCTACAAGCAGTACACCCTCTCTAATGGCGCTACCGTTTATTTCCGTCAGACTGATTTCAATCCTAACGAAATCGTGATGACAGCCTACAGCATGGGTGGTACCTCACTCTATGACGAGTCTATGCTTCCCGACCTCAAGGCCGTTGGTCGCGTGATGAATGTAGGCGGTCTGGGCAAGTTCAGCATGAACGACCTGCGCAAGGCCCTGGCTGGCCACAAGGTAAGCGTCAATGCAGGTATGAATTTCTATAAGGAGTATGTCTCTTCTAAGACCACCCCCAAGGATTTGGAACTGATGATGCAGCTCAACTACCTCACCTTCACCTCTATGCGCACCGACCGTGATGCCTTCGAGTCATGGAAGAATCGTGAACGTGCCGCCATTGCCAATCGTGCCAGCGACCCCTCTACAGCCTTCCAGGACACCATCAACAAGCACCTCTATGTCAGCAGCGCCCGTGTAGAGTCTATGACTGAAGAAGAGCTCGACCATATCAATTACGACAATGCCATGCGCATCGCCCGTGAGCGCTTTGCCAATGCAGGCGACTTCGTTTTCATCATCACTGGTGCCATCGACGAGCAGACGCTGTTGCCCATGATTGAGCGTTACATCGCCTCACTCCCTGCCACCAAACAGCGTGAGACTGCCAAGGCAGAGGTGATGGAATTCCGCAAGGGCACCTATAACAAAACCTTTGAGCGCAAGATGGATGTGCCTATGGTCAGCAACCTCTTCTTCAATTATGCCGACATCAAGTTCTCGCTGAAGAACAAGCTCTCCTTCGACCTCGCCCTCAATGCCCTTACCGTCGAACTGCTTGAAGAGATTCGTGAGAAGGAAGGTGGCACCTATGGTATCGGTGCCTATGGTATGCTCGCTCCCGATCCCGCACCACGCGACCTGGCATTTATGCAGATACTCTATCAGGCTGCCCCCGATCGCTACGAGTATCTCAACCAGCGCGTCCGCGACATCGTGGCAAAGTTTGCTGCCGAAGGACCCTCTGACGAGAATCTTGCCAAGGGTAAGGAGTTCTTCCTGAAGGAGTATAAGGAAGGTCTGCGCGAAAATACCTATTGGGCAGAAGCCATGGAGACCATGCTTGATGCAAAGGTTGACATGACGCTCAACTACGAACAAGTTCTCCAGAGTATCACTCGCGACGATGTTCGCAACATACTCACCCAGTTGCTCAAGCAGAACAACTACTCCGAAATCATCATGAAGGGAGTTGCCCGATAACTCCTTCCGAGTATTTATTATACTCTCTCTCTCTATAAATTATTAATTTGCAAGTGGAGCGGGCTCGCTGAGAGTCTGCCCCACAAAGAGAGCCCCGAACAAATGTTCAGGGCTCTTTCTTCTTCTTTTCAATGTTGCTTTCAGCGACACCGCTCACGCTCGGCATAGCTCATGCAAGCATGGCTCTGCTCGCGCAGCCAATGTTCAATGTTCAATGGTCAATGGTCAATGTTCAACGTCCCATGCAGCTTGTCGTTGTTAGTGCTGTTACTGCTGCTGTAGCTGCTGCGATGACGATACGTAGGATTGTTTCCCAAATCGAATTCTTCTTCATAATGCTTAATTCTTAATGCTTAATGGTCAATGGTTTTCGAATGTTCAATGTTCATCGTTCAACGTTCAACGTACTAGTCCATATCCGGCTGGTCATCGCCTCCGTTACCTCCTGTGCTTGGTGCAGGGCTTGGATTAGGGCTTTGGTTGTTTCCGCCTCCCTGGTCCCCCTCTCCTGCAGGAGAGGGGTTAGGGGTGAGGCTTTGAGAGGGGTTAGGGGTGAGGCTTCCCCCCAAATCCTTCACATTCATGAACGAGGCTCTTTTCTTGAGCATCTTTGATGAGAGGTTGTTGACATCGGTACGGCTGGGAGAGAAGCTGAGGTAGAGACCATGGATGTTGGTACCGAGGTTGAAGTCCTTCTCCTTCTCTGCGCCAGCGCTCTTGACAGACAGGTAGAAGGTGCCGAGCTCACCAAACTGTACCTTCTTGCCCTCCAGCAGCTGTTCGAGGATACAGTTCTGCAACTTGTTGGCGATACCCAGACATACATCCTCACCATAGATGCTGTTGTGCTCACTCATGTGCTTGCAGAGCTCCTGATACGTCATCGTCTTGGTGGTGACTACATGTCCATACCACTTGCCGTTGGCAGCAGACTTAGGAATCTTGTTTTGTTTTACTTTTACTAATACTGGCATAATACTTAAATTTTTAATGGTTAATGTTTCGAGGGTTCGGGGGTGCGGGGGTCAGCCTCTTGCGAGGCCGAGGGTACGAGAAATGTTTCTCCGCTTTGTAGCTCTTGCGCGCTTAGGGCTTTTCTCGGCTTGAGGTATTCTCGTACCTCCGTACCTTCGTACCCCCGTACCTCCGATTGACAGTGCAAAGTTACTACATTTGAGAAGGGCGTTGACGAGATTTGACGACTTCCGCACACTGAAAGAAAAATATTTTTTATGTCACACAGAAATCACAGAAACCACAGATTTTGAGCCCCTTGATAAGGGGCGGCTATAAAGCAGGGATAAATTTCTGTTATTTCTGATATTTCTGTGTGACAATTAATCTCTCGGTGTGACCTTACAAATCGAAGCAGTAATCATCACAGATGTCTTTGACAACGCTGAGAGGTAGCTTCTTGGCATAGATGCTAAGTCCCATCTGATCGAAGCGACTTCTTCGGGTTTTCAGGTAGCGATAAAAGGTGCTGTAGGAGACACCAGCCATTGTTGCTAGCTCTGATTTACTGTAGGAATGTTTCATTGTTTTTGGCTCTATTTTTCTTGTTTCTGTATTGCGAATAGTTTGACGGCATAATTGACTGTCGTCGATAATGCCTGCACTCGACAAAATTAATGCAAGCATTACTTTTGTACTCGTTTGACGGCATAATTCGATGAGTTTGACAGCATAATTCTCGGAGTTTGACGACACAATGCAAAAGTACTGCCTTTCGCGCGCAACGCCAAATTTTGGCTATCGATAAGGGCCGATTTTCAGCACGGTTTGCACGATTTCGCGCCTTACGTAATTTACGAGCAAAATATGGTTGGATGCGAAGGAGCAAAATAGGGATGCAGACAATAATCGTACTGGGCGCGTCGCGCGTCATGCGTCATTTCGATTTTGCATCACAACACAGTGAGTATTACTTTTATATATTATATATATTATAATATATATAATATATAAACTATAATATTATATATTTTGCTGCGCCATTACCTAACATTAGTTACATACAAATGACGCGCGACGCGGTGACGCGGTGACGCGGTGTGGTGCATTCATACGGAAAAAGTTGACTTCTGAATCCTATATTAGTTGACGCTATTCCTGAAAAGGTTGACATTTCCTATATTCGTTGACTTTTGCTGCTCCAAAATTTGGTGTATTGTTCGTTTTGCATTACCTTTGCAGCGTTTTTCATAGGTACAGTGTTCTTATGGACATTGTATTTTGGTGTGTGTTTTTTCTTTTCCGTTTTGTTCGTGAGAACAGAAGGAAAACCCGTTTAGAAATTTTTTGTTTTTCATCGCTCTGCATGTGAATGTGGGGCGATTATTTTTTGTGTTTTTCTTGGCATATCGTCATATTTTAATTACCTTTGTAGGCACATTCACTAACCATTCATCATGAACGCATACAACAACACATATAAAACGCTGATAAAGAGAGGAATATTTCCCCTACTCCTATTATTGCTCCCCCTTTGTTTTTGCTCTTGCGAAAAGGATATTGAGCACTATCCGGAGATGGTGGCTTATTATGCCGAATCCAAGAATCTTCCTTCTGTTACTGCCGATAGCATAGCCCGCTTTACCCAGAAAGTGGACCATTTTGTCGTGCAGTATCCAGCAGCGAAGGAAGACTCATTATATCCCGACATCATTCAAAACATTTATATAGCACTGGGTGGCATTCATATTTTCATCAACGATGAATGGAAAGAAGAATATCATATCGAGTTTTAAGAGGAAGGAGTAATATATGGAAACAAAAAAAGTAATTAAATACGGATGCTTGGGCTGCCTTTTAGTATATGGTGTATTGGCTCTCATCTACTTCGCCACCTCATTTTTTATGATGGCGTCGGATAGTGAGAAGAATCGACCGTTTGAAGTGCAGACAGATGAAGGAATAGTAACGCTACACCTCGGTATGCCTAAAGATTCTGTTATCCTGCTTCTTGGCGAACCAAACGACAAGAGAGCTAGTTCTTACGGGAATACAATTAACGAAACATTAAAATACTATTATAGCGACGACACTCAAATTTATAAGTTTGAATTTGAGAATGGTACGCTAGAAAATTTCTACCTGAATTAAATCATAGTAAAACAACACATAATATATTGTTTATGGATAAGATATATCTTACATACGCACAGGGGGACTGTCCCCGCGTGTTATTAAATTGTGTTTTAATCGTTAAAATCTGCTGAAAATTGAGTACCTTTGCAGTTTGAAGTATTACTAATAGTAATGGAATGGCAAAAGAAGTAATTAAGTTTATCGACCTGTTTGCAGGAATAGGTGGTATAAGATTAGGATTAGAACTGGCTTTAAGAAAGGCTGGCTATACTCCTAAATGCGTATTTACATCCGAAATCAAAGAACACGCTATAAAAGTATTAAAGCAGAATCACCCTAAAGACAAAATAACTGGGGATATTACTAAAGTGGAAGCTAGTACTATCCCAGATTTTGATATACTATGTGGTGGTTTTCCCTGTCAAGCCTTTAGTGCTGCTGGTAATAGGGATGGTTTTGCAGACACTAGGGGTACATTATTCTTTGATGTAGAAAGAATCATCTTAGAGAAAAAGCCCAAAGGATTCATATTAGAAAATGTAGAAGGCTTAGTTAATCATGATGGCGGAAATACTTTAGAAGTTATTTTAAGTAACCTAGATGCTGCCGATTACTGGGTATCTTACAAAGTACTTAATTCTATAGATTTTGGTGTACCACAAGAAAGAAAGCGTATATATATTATAGGTATTAGAAAAGATCTATGTGATAGCCCTATATCACTAGAGAAATTCCCACAGACACAAAAGAAGCTGGGGAAAATACTAGAATCGGGTAAGCCTACATCTGATTCCCCATTTGTTAAGTTACTACTAGAAAAATTCACGGTAGAAGAATTATCTGGAAAGGCTATTAAAGACAAAAGGGGTGGCACATCTAATATACATAGTTGGGATTTAGAATTAAAAGGCCCTGTAACAGACGAAGAAAAGCGTTTCTTAAATCTTCTTTTAACTGAAAGAAGAAAGAAGAAATGGGCTGATATTATTGGTATAAAATGGATGGATGGTATGCCGCTTACAAAATCACAAATAGAAGATTTCTACCAGAATGATAATCTGCAAGAAATGCTAGATGATTTGACCGCTAAAGGATATGTTAGGTACGAACATCCTAAAAAACAAATAACGGAAAAACATATAGCACCAAATGGGAAAGTAGTAACTACATCCAGAAGAATTAGTGATACAACTAAGCCCAAAGGGTATAATATTGTAGCTGGTAAGCTCAGTTATGAAGTGGGTAAGATACTATCCCCCAAAGAAGTAGCACCTACTTTAGTAGCTACAGATATGCAACACCTATATGTAATTGATAATGGCGGTTTGCGTACCCTAACATTAAGGGAAGGATTAAGACTATTTGGCTATCCAGAATCTTTTAAGTTTGATATAGATGAAGCTAATGGTTTTGACCTTCTAGGGAATACCGTAGTAGTACCAGTAATCAAAGCAGTAGCCACTAGATTAGTAGAGAAACTATAATAGAAATAATTAAAAACAATATAAATATGAAAGTAACTGCCGAACAGATTTATTCTGCACTTAAAGACGAATTTAAGCTTGTTGGTGCTGATGGGTTTATAAAATTCAACCTGAGGGATTTTGATATTGTTGTCGAGCAAAACAACGTAGTAGGCAATATCTTAGAAGAATGGCTTGCTAAGTGGATGGATAATAAAGGCTTCGATAACATACATAATCCTGGTCAATCTTCCCCAGATTTTTGGTTAGATCTCGATAATCGAAATGAAGGATGGTTAGAAGTTAAGTCTTTCACTGGTAGCCCCAATTTTGATATAGGTGCATTTCGTGGCTATATAAATGAAGTGATAGAAAATCCGTGGAAACTACACGCGAAATATCTTCTTATCAAATATAGGATGGAAGATGGTGGCTTAGTCGTTATTGAAGATTGTTGGTTAAAAAATGTATGGGAAATCAGTTGCTCTAGTAGTGTTTGGCCAATTAAAGTACAATACCGTAATAAGGTTATAAATAACATTCGCCCTGCTACCTGGTATTCTGGAAATACGGATTATCCTACATTTGAAAGCCTAGAAGATTTCTTAGCTGCCCTAGAGCAGACTATTTATGTTTATCACGATACCCGCTCAACCATTGCAGAAGAATGGGGTAAAAATCTATGTGCTAATTATAAAAAATACTATGGTAGGGATTTATTGTTACCTAGATGGATGGATGTGAAATCTAAATATCCAAAGAAATTAACTAAGGCAGAATTAAAAGCATTAGTAAAGGCTAAAAAATAAGTATTGCTATATGTTTTCCTTCATCTACACTATTCCATTATCCTATATTGCTATTATTAGTCGCACAGGGGGACTGTCCCCGCGTGTTAGTCCCCACGTGTTATAAACACTAATTATAAACACACAAAAGGTAAAAAGAATACTATGACAATTGACGAACTAAAGGCATTGTTTCAAGAACTGGAGAAGCAAGGCCTAAACCCGATGCTGTGCGATACGGAAATTCCTATGTACGATGCATCGGTACCCTGTGGCAACCCTACCATGTGTAGTGGTGATAATGTGGAAATGACATCTTTTCCTAAAGAGTTGTTGTCTTTACAGCCTGAATTTATGGTGTCGGTGAAAGGTGACTCCATGAAGGATGTGGGCATTACAACAGGCGATGTGGTAAAAGTGTTGTCGGATGCCACGCCGTATGATGGCGACATTGTGCTGGCATATATCGACGGAGAATGTACGCTAAAAACTTACTGTGAGGATGAAGAGGGGCAGAAATGGCTGATACCTCAGAATGAGGCATATCATCCGATAATGCTGGATGAAAAGATGAATGCAAGGATATTCGGTACAGTAAGGGAGATTGTGAAAAAGGCTCCAAGGGTGGCTTATAAACAATGTATAAGGGCTATACGTAAAGAGCGCACTGCAACTGTAAAGGCTCAGCAGATAAGTAAGAGGCGCATAAGGTTTGCCATCAGAGAGATAGCTCC
The DNA here is from genome assembly GCA_900199555.1 of Prevotellaceae bacterium MN60. Classification (GTDB taxonomy): domain Bacteria; phylum Bacteroidota; class Bacteroidia; order Bacteroidales; family Bacteroidaceae; genus Prevotella. Next base: position 2,268 of record FZQZ01000008.1, on the reverse strand, counting down.
TAACGTGGTAATAGGCAGACAATGGTATGCAGTGTATAGGGCAATGGCAGACCTAAAAGTGGTGACGGAAAATGACTATGAGCAGTTTTGCACGATGGTAAAAGATGAGGTGCCAGAGCATGAGCATCTACCAGTACGCGACGAGATACAGCGCCTGGCAATGCTGAGTTTTGCTAAGCCTGTAAACTTGTGGAGAGAGGATAATGCGCCAGTGCAGGGTAAGCGTTTTAATGACTACCTTTGTTTAGCGCAGGAAATGAAAAGGCTTTTGATAGCATAAAAAACTCCCAGAAAAACTCCCGAAACTCTACGTGATTTTTGCCTCTTTTTAGCAAAAACTCCCAGAAAAGCCTAAAACTCTACATAAAACTCCCAGAAACTCTACGGCGATGGAAAATTACTTCCGTCGCCGTTTTTTTGTGCCTAATTTTGCATTGTCAATCCGACAAAGAGGCGCTCACGGTGAGGTTTCGGGTAGCGGTTTGATAACAATATTATGCAAACAAAAATATGTAAGGTGATTAGTCAGACGGAACCTGTCTATGTCACAAGTAAGAAATCAGAGAATGGCCAGTTGGCTAAGTGCTACATTCGACTGCGTGAGTTGGGTGGTGACTATGAAGACGAGTATCAGTGTGCCCTGCTGGGTGACATCGCCCTGAAGAAGTATGAAACAGGTAAGGTGGTGGTGGCAAGCCTGCGCTTTACTACCCATGAGGCAAATGGTGCCTATTATCAGGACATCGTGGCAACTGAGATTGTAGAGATTAAATAGTAATGCAGGTATGTTACAGAAGGCTTTTTTATACGATAAATATTCGGGAGTGTTACACAGGTGTATGTTAGTAGATGCTGATAAGTGGATGACGGTGGAACAAGGTCAGGAGCCGATGATACTTTGTAATCATCCTGCAAGTTTCTACGAACCCGAAGAAGAGTTCCATCTGTTGTGTTTAGAAGGTGAGAAGGTGGAGTCGCTGACCATTGCTAAGTTGTTAGGTTGTGGGGTGCAGGCTGACAGAGATGTTAACTGCTTGCTGAAAAAACAGCTGGCAAAACTTACAAAATGGGGTGTTGAATGGCTTCACGACTCACTGGAAATGAAGGTACAACTTCTGGAACATTTTAATCCGAAGGAGAATGAAATAAGATACCGATTCTTCATCTCTTGTGCGGAAACGAGATTTCTCGCTAAAGCCAACAACTTTTCTACGATAGACGAACTGATGGCTTGTGTACGACAGTATTTTGAGGCATTGGAGGTAAACGCAGGCATCTCTGTAACCTCAAAGAAGTTGGAAACGAATGAAAGACTACTGGCAATGGTAAGCCAAAAAGACAGAGAAATGTTTATCATAAAATAAAACTAAAGAAATAATGTAATAACCTTGAGTTGAAGTGAGGGAATCAATTGAGCATCAGGAAACTGGTGTAGGCGCCAATCTCAAAATCTTCTCTCGCAAAAACAACTCAAAGAAATGGAAGTAATTATCAAAGTTAAGATTGACGACACAGTATTGAATCGTATGCGTAAGGGTGAGTATGTACAGGGCTCACTACATTATGACGAGTTTACAGGCGAGAAGCAGTTTAACGCCTATGTAAGAAAATCGAGAATGCCAGGATATATGCCTGAGTGCAAGACCCTAGCAGAGCTGGACAACGGATGGCTGAAAGAGACAAAGACGCTGATTATACGTCGCGAGGCTTTTCAGAAGCGCATAGGCACAGCACGCATCATGGCACAGATGGACTTGGGAAACAAGCAGGCTAAGGACACAATGATTGATAGAGAACTGATAGAATTTTGCTAGGCCATGGGATTTTGTTATCAGAAGAATTTTGTAAACCCCACGTTGCCCGTTGACGAAGCGCAGTTTTATGCGCTCGTCAGGGCGACACAGTGGAACGAGAATATAGACAGGTATCGTGAAACGCATGATGCAGCACTGAAGCGTAAATTGCCAGCATTTATCTTCCAAGCAACTTTTGATGATACGACATCGAAGTCGGGTAAGACTGGGGCATGGCGCAAGCAGGCTGCAACAAGGTTGACGGGACTGGTAGTGATGGACGTGGATCACGTGAAGAATCCACATGAGGTTCATGGTGAATGGTTAAAGGTTCATGGTGATTTGAAGAAGTTAGGCATCTTACTTGTCTATATCACTCCAAGCGGTGAGGGACTGAAAATCGTGTTTAAGGCTCGCCAAGAATGGGGCAACCTGATAGACAACCAGCACGAAATGGCAAAGGTGCTGGGTGTAG
>FZQZ01000020.1 GCA_900199555.1 Prevotellaceae bacterium MN60 | reverse complement strand
GTCTCTCGCTCTATCACAGCCATCATGCGTGCTGCGCCCAGTGCTTTGGGCATGCTCTCAAACACCTTGATGCGTCGTTCCGTCTCCTTTACCCAGCCATGCTCTAGCACTCTCAGCAGTTTCGCACTTGGTCTTGGGCTACGATGATATGCCTTAAATACGATGCGTCCCCATTCATCGCGACGCAGTGAACCTTGTAAACACTTACCTTCTGCGAGGCTCTCTAGTGCCTCCATTGGAATTTCAATATACTTTTTCATTTTTTGAGTTGATTTGTGAGAGAAGGTCAGAATCTTTGGCCATTTACTCGAGAACATCCTCTTCACTTCAACTCGGGGTTATTTTTATTTATTTACTTTTACGATATCAGTTACTAAGATTTCTTGAAATACCTGTCCCTGATATTCGTGGGTAGAGAAACGAAGCGTGGCTATCACCACATCACCTTCGTAGAATCTGCACGCCGCCAGTGAACCCAGCATGGCGCACACATATTCGTTTTCAAACTTCGAGCCACCCAGTTCGCGCAATACGATGTTGCACTTCTGAATTTGGCCCGTTTCCTGTTTACTGCTCTGTACGCTGAAGGCCTCGCCTTGTCGTACTACCTTTAATACTTTAGTTTCCATTTTTACTTTGTCAACGCCTCTAGTGGTCGATTGACAATGCAAAAGTAGGGATAAAAAAACGGCGACAGAAGTAATCTTCCATCGCCGTAGAGTTTTTGAGAGTTTTATGTAGAGTTTTAGGCTTTTCTGAGAGTTTTACCCAAAAAAGAGGTGTTTTTCGTGAGAGTTTTGAGAGTTTTTGCGCATTTTCGTGAGAGTTTTCTTAATTCCTTACAATGTTTAATGTTCCCACGAGCTCCGCTCGCTTTGTACCTTTAGGTCAAAGAACGTGTCTTACGCCACTAGGATTTTTTTCGTTTCCTCTGCTATGTTCAAGTAGTCGTAAAAGCGCTTGCCCTGTACTGGAGCGTTGCTAATATCCCAGAAGACCACTGGCTTAGAAAAACTCTGTATCTCCAATCGCTGCAACTCCGTTCTTGTGGGTAGATGTTCATGCTCAGGCACTTCGTCTTTTATCATTGAGCAGAATACCTCGTAGTCATTCTCTTTCACCACTTTTAGGTCAGCCATTGCCCTATATACCGCATACCACTGTCGTCCTATTGTTATACATTGTGCCATCTCTCTGATAGCAGTCTTCACGCGTCTACTACTTATCTGCTGAGCCTTTGCTGCTGCCATGCGCTCCTTACGAATAGCCTTGATACATTGCTTATGCGATACTCTGGGAGCCTTTTTCACTATCTCTGCTACCTTGCCATATATCATCACGTTCGTCTTTCCGTCGAGCAATATCGGATGATACGCCTCATTCTGAGGTACCAGCCATTTCTGCCCCTCATCATCTTCGCAATAAGCCTTTAGCGTATATTCCCCGTCGATGTAAGCCAAAACGATGTCGCAATCATACAGATTCGTATCGCTCACCACCTTCACCACATCACCCGATATGATGTCCGCATCCTTCATGGAGTCACCTTTCACCGACACCATAAATTCTGGCTGCAACGACATTAGTTCTTTAGGAAATAGTGCCATCTCTACATTATCACCACTACACATGGTAGGGTTGCCACAGGGTACCGATGCATCGTACATAGGAATTTCCGTATCGCACAACATCGGGTTAAGGCCTTGCTTCTCCAGTTCTTGAAACAATGCCTTCAGTTCATCAATTGTCATAGTGTTCTTTTTACCTTTTGTGTGTTATTAAACAGTGTTATTATGAAATTGGGTGCAAAGATAATAAAGGGGTGTCCCAAAAGTCGGAACTCCCCATAAGGTTTAACATCGTTTAAGAAAAAAGGGCTACCGAATGGCAGCCCCAAGAAACACTATTGACAGTAGAAGTTTCTATATAAAAGTCTTTATCTGTTGTTATTATTCTTGCTTCTTTGGAGTAGCTTCTAAGTAATAAACTGATTTTGAAGGTTTGCTGACGCAGTTTGTACCTAAATCAATACCCCAACCAATGAGACCTCCAAGAAGAATGTTTCCAAGGGTCCATTCATTGAGTGATTTTTCTAAATAGATGTCTTTATAATCATAATTCTCTGATTTTACCTGTACACGTTGTCCATCAATGTGGTGTCTGTTTACCTTTACTTTGGCAGGGAGTTCCACATTCTCTAGAACTTGTTTTTCGGTTATAATTGTTACGGGTTCCGTTTGGTCACCAACAATGGTTATCTTTGGATTACCTCCAGCAACAATAGTTGCACATGATGTTGTCAAAGATAGTACAACAACTAGTGTGAGTAATAGGCTCAATGATTTAATCTCTTTCATTTTCATTTTATTATGTTAGATTCGTATATCTTTTGCAAAGATACGAAATATAATTGGATAAACCTAAATCATAGTGAAGAAATAATGAAAAAACAAGTTTTGAGCACAACGAGACTGAGCACAGCGGGACTGTCCCCACGTGTTACAATTAACCCTTTGTTTACCGCCTGCTGTCTGAATAGAAAGGGGAGTGACAATTTGTCCCCACCCTTTGACACAGCGGGACTGTGCGCGTTCCAACATCTTCCATCCATCATACCTCATAGTGACAGGTCTAGCATCGTGTTTTCTCTTTTCGTGCAGATAAAACTCTCCATACAGATGTTTCGGAATACGCATCATTTTTCGTAAGTTTCATCCATGGTAGCTGCCATTTTGCAGATAGCAGCTACCGATAATGATGCTTCTTCTGCATCATCAATAAAGTCTTTTCCCATAGTTTAATTAAGAATTTAAGTCTTGAGTTAGTTTAATTAAAAAATGAATGCAAAAATACACAATTCTCACCAATTTGTGAAATATTTTTATAAGAAATACCGAAAGAAAATATAAAAAAAGACATAAGAAGGTCATACCCTCTTATGTCTTTAATGAATTAGAAAAATGTTGTCCGATAAATAGACCTTATTCTTTTGTGTCTTTTGCCATCGGCTTTATCATAGCATTAATATACCTTATTTCGTCAGGTGTTAAATGATATTTTTTGTACAAATCTTCATCGATCCATGGATGAGAGAAGTCCTGCATCGGCACGAAATGGTATACTGATGTCTGAGCGTGTTGTGTAATCTTCATAGCAGAAACAAGAATACGGAAGAAGCGTGTTCTCAAATAGCTAATAAAGTTCCTTGCTTCGTTTTCTGTGTCAAACTTCAAATACAAATAGGTTTGAGAACAAACGGAGCCACTAGGAGCGTATTCTGGCACACCAAGAATTTGATGGGGGAAAGATTCGCTAGCACCATAAGCAGCAGGGACAAAGACCTTTATGACGTCAATGTCAGCAGTATTCTTTGTTATCAAATTTCTGTCTATATATTCAACAACTCTCTTACTGCCCTTTAGATAATACAGAAGTATATCATTATCAGTTTTTTTCGTTTCAGATACTTCATATCGCGTTTTCTTACTTTTTTGGGGGTTCGTTGGAATTCCAAAAGGCGTATCTGACGAAATATAATTCTCAACGAAGTCACTCTTATCCTGTTTTGTCTGTTTTAATACTTTGCTGACAATCAGAGCAAGTTGCGGTTCGCGGATAAGTACATCATATTCTGCTAGATTGAGTCTTGCAGAACTCTTTACACCGCCTCTGTTCAGAGTATAGTTACATTTACCTTCATGAAGTCTGTCTGAAAGGTAATGGCACACCCCCCCTTTGATTTCTACATTTGGAAATACATCAGCAGCATCTGTGAATGCACTCATTGATACAATTTTTCCACTTGTTAACATTTCTTTTCTGAAAGCTCCAAGAAGATGCTCACGACCACCAGTGAACCATTTAGATGGTATAACCATTGTGGAGAATTCTGTTTGAAGCGTTTTAGCAACATTACAAAACTCTTGATATATTGGGGCATCATTCGTTCCTCCAGAACCACCTTCGTTCTGATATGGTGGGTTACCTACTGCTACTGTTATTCCCATATTCTTTAATTCGTTTATAATCTCTTCGCTACGTGAGCCAATGAGATCGTATGAGTTATATTCTGTTTTAATGTTTTCTACCGGTATCTCCAATGCTTCGTAAACCCTACGGGTAAACTCGTAGGCGATGGGGGATGTCGGTATTGAGATAATTTTATCCTTATATGTATCGCCAAACTCTTGAATGATAGCCGACGCAAATTCCCCCTCTTTCGAAGCAATATCTAAGAATTTGGCATCGGGACCAATACGGTCATGGGGAATCTGCTTGAGCATCTTTCTTGCCAAATCAATGGGGGTTACTACTTCAGACTCTGACCAACGTCCAAACTTCTTCATTGCACTTTCCACCCTCTCAATGGGTGTTTTGTTCTCATCATTAGCAAGGTCGTTGATGTTCTGTATTTTGTAGTCAAGCTCACGAAGGACATTTGGATTCAGATGTTTGAAAAGCAGTGTTAGCGTAGCTTTGCTAATCGATAGATGGTTAGCAATTCGCTTGTGATTCTGATTGGTGTCTATAACATTCAAGATGTCTTGAAGTGACATAACGCGCTCTTTTGTGAGGAAAGCAAAAAACAAGATACGCGAATACAACGTGGCAAGTCGCTTGTCGTAAGAATCATCATCATCTTTCCTTTTGTTGCCAGTTGTTGAATCTGTATTGTTATCTATTGGAGTGTCGTCATCATCACAGAAATCAATATCATCATCACCTTCTCCCTGAGTTGGCTTCAACTTTAATGCACCTCTTGAACCTATTGGTTGCTGACGCATTATCTCATCTCGAAGAGCCTCAATGTTAAGCAAAGAACGGTCTACAGGAATATCCATTGCTTCATCCAGTACACTTCTTTCACTAGAATACTTACGGATGAAACTCAGAATGTCGTTAGGCGTAACCTCCTGCAATTTATCCTTGTTCAGCCAGATAACGGGAGATATTTTCAACTCCTTCTCTATGCGCTCTAGAAGATTACGATTGCCATTGGCATCTGTGTTGATGTCATAGATATGAGCACGTGACTCCTGAAGAAAGAACATACGGTCTGGATCAAAGTCAACGAGTAATGTCTGAGGCTTCATGTTACGTTTGACAATTTTACCATTCTCTGTCTGATAGATTCTGATGTATGGATTTTGTAGACGGAAAACTGCCTGATCATATTCTTGTGGAGATGATGTCTCTTTCAGATAGAGCATCGTATCCCATTCTGGCACTGTTGAACCAGTCAACATTCGTTGAACGGTAAGCGTCAGTGTTTTCTTTTTATCTTTCTCACAATCGCTAATTTTCTTCTTGACATCTTCTAGATTCTTATACAAACGCTCGTCTTCAACGCCTGTTATATTCAATATCTCATATTGGCATAGATTCTTGAAGAGGGCTTTGTGGCTCTTGATGAGAAATTCCATCGCATCGCATGATGCTCGATAAGGCAACACCATCACGATGTGATGACATAATTCACCTTCCTTAATGCGCTCGTTGTCGAGAAATCCCATGATATTCTCATCATTCTTTGAGCCATCAATGACTTGCAGAAAATCAAGAACTTCCTGTTCGTGTTTGAATACAAGGTGGTTGCCTTCATTGTTCTTCTTTAGAGATAGAGGACAGAACAACTCTCGGAAAGCGGTAGATATGCCCCTTTGTTTCAGTTCCTCTAGTTTCTTTATTGCTGAAGAATTAAGATTAAAAGCAAATCTTACCATTTGAGGAAAACCAAAGTATGGATTCTCCCATTCTTCTTTAATATCAAGGTTTTCTTCGTCCCATTTTTGGCTGGCCTCAATGATGTCTGTAAACTGACAATAACTGATAATATCCTCATTTGCAAACTCACTTCCCATCAGAATTCGATAGGGAGTTCCAGAAAGGTGCAACTGAACTTTGCTTTTAAGTTTACGTGTCTGTTCTATCAGTTCTTCTACCGAATCGTCATCGTGTATCTTTTCCTGTTTCAGAATCTTGTCATCAGAGTTTTTCGTCAGTACAGAACCATAATGTTCGGCACGTGCACCAAAATGAGTCTCGTCAACAATCAGTAGATCTATTTGTTTTTCGAATAATTCTTTATGACGTTCCTTGATTTCTGGACTGCTTAGATCTTGGAGTGTCAAGCACACTACAAGTTTCTGATGCTGCTTTTGGGCATTCGTCAGAAGAGCGTTGTCACGTTTTAGTTGCTCACTTGTGATAAATTGGTATTCCTCAAAGTTCTTTAACTTCTCAACGGTTTTCTGCCATTCTCCCTTCACATCTGCTTTTGCAGAAACAACCAATACCAAATTGGCATTCATCTGCTGAGCGCAACACATAGCGGTAAAACTCTTACCGAAACGCATTACTGCATACATCAGCAAGTGAGTTCGTTTATTTCTGATTGCAGCGTTGAACCTATTTATAGCATCCTGCTGATTGGGACGTGGAATCAATGGTTCTTTATCGCGAGTGTAATGGAAGTCCTCACGTATGCGACCATCTTGCATCGAATAAAACTGGTAACGACCATCATTATTTGTAGCGCTATCTATTATGTCTGCAATGGCTTCGTCAATATCTTCAGGAATTGCATTCTTGAAAAATTCATTGGAAAAATAATGCAAGTCGGGGAAATCCTCACGCGTAATTCGATTGCGATGCTTTTCGTTTTGTACAAACTTATGAACTTCAAGATCTCGGAAATATCTCTCGTCTATTCTTGCTTCGTGTTCGTATAGTTTCTCTAAATCCTTGAAATAGTGTCGCCATTCATTCAGACGAACTTCAACAGGACGATATGTATCACCAATCTTCAAATAGTTAGGGACTGTGTTAGTCCTGAATGCGTAGATGTGTGGTTCAACGCGTCCTATGATGACACTATTTACTATTTCTGTATTCATGAGATTTTTTCTTTCTTAGCTAGTCCGTTATACTTATGGAAATATATGGGCTGACCTGTTTCCCAATCCATCATTTTAACATAGATACCATTGTGTTTATGGATGAGTCCTTTCTTGCAGCCGATACATTCAATTTCTTTGCGTTTTATTTCACCGCTTATGGCATCTTGTGTTTCTATAACTCTAGAATGACAACTGCGGGGGATCACAAATTTTAAACCATCCATTTGGAAAATGTTCCATGAAATGATATCTGCTATTTCTATTATATGTTCAATGGCAGGTTCCTCTCCGAAACGCTCTTCATAATAGTCGAAGAATGTCATTAGGAGATTTTCGCGTGCCAATAGAAGATTATCGCCTTGCCACTCAAAGCCAAGTGTACCTTTATAGGCCATTTTTGTCCAATAAAGCCAATCTTCGTGGGTGGTGGTATTTTCATTGACGATACGAAGTTTTCTGTCAAGCCATCCAATACGTTTACTTAAATCAGTAATAGCTTCACCTGTTACGGTATCATAGCGACTTGCCAAGAATGGTGCTTCGCCACATGTGATTTCTATTACGCCCATGCTGACATACTCTTGCCAGGTTTTTCCTTCAGGAAATACTATTTTTTCTGTAGTTGGTGTCCAAAGATGTTTTCCTCTTTTAGTTGTAACAATATTGAATACAGGTTTACGATTGAACCATTTTTCATCAACGCCGTTGTTCATATTGTTACAAATCCAAGAGGGAGTGAACACCTCAGCCATTTTTTTTGCTCTCAACTTCCTTTTCTCTTCGCTCTTTGCCACGCGTGGTTGTATTACGTCCTTATAATCGCCTGTAATAAGCTCAGGAGTAATATGCTGAAAGAATGTGTATGCTTCGCCCATAGAGGCATAGTCATCCGTGGCCCAAATGATATTTTCATTTGTGGTGCGGTCAAGAAGCAGTTTGTCAAGTATGCCGCTTCCCAACTCAAGCAGATAATCCTCTTTTATGTCAATGCCGTGCATATACTTCGTCCTTTAGCCTACAAAGGTAATTAAAAAATGAGAAAGAACAAAAAAGATAATCACTTATTTTCGTAATATAGAATTGTTGCTAATTCGTCAGTCGCAACTGACGAATTGAATTTTGCTTGCTGTCAGATGCTTGTGCACCTTATTTGATGGTGGTTGATTGGGGTGTTGATAATTCGGTATTCTTCCTTGCTTCATAAAACATGTGCATGTTCTTAGATTCATTTCACTACCCAAAAGCTTATTGGGTAGTTTTCTATTCTTCTTTTGGGTAGATTGTTTTCTTTTGGGTAGTGATAATTGTCTTTTGGGTAGTATTACAAATAATCGCCCCACATTCACATGCAGAGCGATGAAAAACAAAAAATTTCTAAACTGGTTTTCCTTCTGTTCTCACGAACAAAACGGAAAGAAAAACACACACCAAAATACAATGTCCATAAGAACACTGTACCTATGAAAAACGCTGCAAAGGTAATGCAAAACGAACAATACACCAAATTTTGGAGCAGCAAAAGTCAACGAATATAGGAAATGT
>FZQZ01000019.1 GCA_900199555.1 Prevotellaceae bacterium MN60 | reverse complement strand
TGTTGCAATAAGCACCCTCCACCACCTCAAGCGCGGGAGAAGACGGGTAGTCTTATCACATTATGATAAATAGAATAATTAATTATTCTTCTTTTACTTGTGTATGATACTCCTTATTGCAACGTTGCAACGCAACATTGCAACACAATGGAACACCGGGGTGGTCCGTATGATTATTGAGCCTGTGACAATTAGGACAATTAGGACAACTGTTTTTGTGAATCATGGGGACTGTCCCGCTGTGTCACAAGCGTGACAATTGAGACAATTGGGACAGCATTTTTCTGCATACCAAGTAGCGGAGAAGAATAGTAATAAGAATAATAGTAAGAATATAGATAATATACTTATTAAAATATATTTACTACAACAATCATATATATCAATTAATATATCTATAATAATATCTATTCTTATACCGATTATTATAATACCCATTCTCTTCTAAGCGTGTAAAAATTGGGGTGTCCTTTGTCCCAATTGTCACGCGGATTTTGTACTTTGCATTCCGTATGGAGAAAAATTCCTGTCAAAAGTTTGGAACTTTAGCCATTTCTTCCTACCTTTGCAATATCTTTTACCAAGTGCTGAAAGCCCTAGGGCAGTAAGAGAATTGGCATTATAACGATAAATAACCTAACCGATGTCTATAACACAGGGGGACTGTCCCGCTGTGTCTAGGAATTCTTATCAGCACAATGTGGGATAGAGAATCTGATGGAATTACAAAACATAGACAAAAAGCAAAGAAACGAAATCATCATAAAGACATGCGAACAAGGTGCAGGCTTCAGACAATTAGCCAGAATAACAGGAATAAGCTATGGAATTATCCAAAGAGTTATAGCAGACCAGAGAACCGTCCCCTGATCTAAGAAAATTCTGCATACCTACCATGTTCGCCTTCTTATATTGGAGCTAAGAAGAAATAAATTTAACACAACATGAAATTAACTAAAGCAAAACTAATCAAACGTGTTAGACCAGGGTTAGAACTATTAGGTTATTACTGGTTTAAAGATTCTACAACAGGAAGTGATGGATTATTCGTAAAAAAATTGCCTAATAATTATTATCTGTCTTTAGGAATGAATATTCATCGTTTTTATGAGGATAGTTATACATGTGATTATTACCTATCTTTAACAACATGTATTTATTGTCTATATGGGGACATACCGAATTCCTCTTCAAAAAGGCCTGGTGAGTTATTAACAGATGAAGAAATAAGTCCATCACGTAATCATGATATATGGTGGAGTGGTGATGATTCTGTTGATGATTTTCTATCTGTAATCAAAATTACAGAACCAAGATTTGTAAGCGACTTGAAACTACTTAATGATATAAAACAGAGTAGAGATGCAAATCTATTATATAAATTATCATATGAAACTATCAATAAAGTGGACAACCTGCCTAATACTACGTATTCTTTTATACCGAAAAAAGAGATAGATAATATTCCTCAAAAATGGTTTCAGGCAGCAGAAATAGTTCTTAAGAATTATGAAGATAGTATTAATTCTCATCAGGTAAAAAGACTAGCTGCAGACGCTTATAGACAATATATTCTTTCCAAAGCTTGAATCATGAATCATGGGGACTGTCCCCCTGTGCTAAGATATGAAAACAAATAGTAATGAAAAATATTATCCAATTGTAAGTCAAGAATTACTAAACGACCTCTACTATTTGGTCTTATGTAAAAGTGACTGGAAAGAGTTTTTCTGTATTGCAGAGTCAAGTCAAGATTTTGTCCGCATTTCTTTTTCTTCTCGCTTGGCGTTTCGGATTACAGATTCTTGTTATAGAGATTATGACATGCGCAATAGATTTTGTGAACGAATGATATATGAAATTAAGAATTCGCAATATCTTGAACAAATTTGTTCGCAGCATAAAATTCAAGATAACACTCTATATCATCATTATCTTATATCGTTGGACGATATAATTGTTGATGTGATAACAAGAGGAATTGTAGTTCTTACTCTTTCTCGGCATCTTAATGAAACTGGCACAGATATAAGTTATCGTAATGAAGATGTTCTGTTGGAAGATACTATAGAACCGATAACGGTTCTATCCTCTCAGCATAAGAATTACGACGGTGTATCTTTTAACAAACTTCAAAATCTATACATACCTCTTGTAAATTTCCATGAAGAGTTTGAATGTTCCGCATCATATTATGGGGCAATAGATTTGGAACTTACAATAAAACCTGTAGAAAGAGATAGCGAAAAATGGAAATTAATATTTCCGGAGATTCTTTGCTGCAAAGAATCTTCAGCTTCACATGAAATGTTGGATGGAATTAAGATAGTAGGAGATTTATCAGATTGTTCTGCCATATATGAAATAGAAGATTCTGATTTCAAAGAGTGGCTTGCATATGCAGGCTATCGTCAACTATATGGAGAGCCTATAAGTTTGCGCCACATAAAAGTATTACTTAACAATATTATCTATGATGTTATTCTTGATTCAAAAGGAGAACGACCTTATTATGTGAAAAATGAGACTATTTGTTGCTTTTAATGAAATCGAATCACCGGGACAGGTTTTTGATTCTAACGGGCGTGGTGCCATAAATGCAGATGGGAGTGGGCACGATGGCCCCAAACCAAAACTTACAAAAAAAGAAACCGATTTCATCAGTATGATTGAGGTTTTTTAAAATAAAAAGTAGCCACAAGGAATAATATAAGTACAATTAAATTTTTAATACAATGAAATATAATGTTATAGAAAGAATCAAGAAATTCATCGATGAACACGAGGTTTTACGTGACTATGAAACATACGAACAGATGCCTACCTTCTATCGATATAAAGAATTAGATTGTTTGAAATCTTCTATTAAAGAAGAATACTATATTCCATTCCTGATAAATCTAACAATAATGTATGTCAATCAAGGACTATTGTACGCCAAGAGTCAATTAACAGAGGAAGAATTAAAAAACTATCTGATTTATTTTGGAATATGGTGGGATGAGGAAGAAGTTAAAGAAATGGGATTCTCTCGCATAGATGTATATTTCACTAGAAAGGCAAAAGAACATATAAAATTATTTAATACGGACTATTGTCGACCTATAGATTGCAAAGATACTAAGATCTATAAATATGTCAAGGATATAATTGGAATATCTGAATTTACATGTTATCATTCAAAATGGACAGACAAATATGAAGACGGAAGTGAAGAAGTATCTGAGTTTTATTTCTTTATTCCCAAAATATTAGAACAACAAATAAAATCAAACAAGTAAGAGATTTCAAAAATCACAGGAGAATCATCAGAGCAGCAGGAATCATGAATCATGGGGACTGTCCCCCTGTGCTATTGAGCCTGTGACAATTAGGACAATTAGGACAACTGTTTTTGCGCATCTTTCCGCACGCCACACTAAGAATAAAAGAAGAATAAAATCTAGCGATATAATATATCACTATCTCCTATACAATGAATCACCGGGACAGGTTTTTGAAGTGAATTTTTAAGTTGTATCCAACTTTCCTGGTTCACTTCATTTTTTTGATTCCCTTATGAAAAACTTGGCGGATTCGGAAAAAGTGTGTATTTTTGCAGCAATAAATATCTAAAGCAATGAGGAAAGTAAATGTGTGGGTGTGTGCTGCCACCTTGTTATGCAGTATCATAATGGGGGCTTGCACTAAAGAAAGTGTAGGCGTTAAAATAGAGGAAGACGCAAGTCAGTTTGTGACACTGACCGATGTCGTGCCCGATGCCATCTTAGAGATACGCTATTACGGAACGTATAATTTCGTGGGTACGCGTATCGATGGTTATGAAGAGCCTACGGCACTACTCACCAAGCAGGCTGCCGATAGCCTGAAAGCAGTAAGTGATGACGTGAGCAAGCAGGGATACCGCTTGAAGATATATGATGCCTATCGTCCGCAAAAGGGTGTAGACCATTTTGTGCGCTGGGCAGAGAATATTCCCGATACGCTGATGAAACGCTACTTTTATCCTGACCTCGACAAGAGTGTGCTCTTTGAACAAGAGTACATCTACGAGAAGAGTGGACATACACGTGGCTCAACCGTTGACCTGACGCTCTTTGATATGACAACGGAGAAGGAACTGGATATGGGTGGCACGTTTGATTGGTTTGGACCAGAGAGTCATCCCGACTTTTGTGGTAATCCCGAGACGGGTGAATATACCGGCGACAACAGCAAGAGTCCTGCTGGTCGCAGCATTACGGAAGAGCAGTTCCGTCATCGCATGATACTTCGTCAGGCGATGTTGCGCCACGGTTTCAAGGCACTTGACTCGGAGTGGTGGCATTTCACACTGAAGGAGGAACCCTTCCCTAATACTTACTTCACATTCCCTGTGAAGGCGATAAAACAATAGGAGAGATAACGTGATGAAGATAGTAATAGACGATAAGATACCGTATATACAAGAAAAGATAGCGCTGTTGGCTGACGAGGTGGTGTTCTTGCCTGGAGCAGGCATCGAGGCTGACGACGTGAAGGATGCCGACGCACTGGTGGTGCGCACCCGTACTCGTTGCGACGAGAAACTGTTGGCTGGTAGCAAGGTGCAGTTTGTGGCTACGGCAACAATAGGCTTCGACCATATTGATACACACTATATGAAGGAGGCAGGCATCGAGTGGACGAATTGTCCTGGATGTAATGCGAGTTCGGTGGCTCAGTATCTGGAGTGCACACTACTGTTGTTGCAACAAAAGAAAGGACTGAATCTGAAAGGTACCACAATAGGTATTGTGGGTTGCGGACATGTAGGCACGAAGGTGAAGGCAGTGGCAGAGCAGTTGGGCATGCGCGTGCTGGTGTGCGACCCTCCATTGGGTAAGGATGATTTTGTGTCGCTCGATGTGATAGAGCGCGAGGCTGACGTCATCACCTTCCATGTACCCCTGACTCGCGAGGGACAGTATGCTACCTATCACATGGCTGATGAGCACTTCTTCCAACGCCTTGCGCGCAAACCTTATATTATAAATACCAGTCGTGGCGAGGTGGTGGATAATA
This sequence comes from Prevotellaceae bacterium MN60, assembly GCA_900199555.1. Classification (GTDB taxonomy): domain Bacteria; phylum Bacteroidota; class Bacteroidia; order Bacteroidales; family Bacteroidaceae; genus Prevotella. The sequence continues at coordinate 21,461 of FZQZ01000019.1, read as the reverse complement.
AGGCGCTGCTTGTTGCCTTACAACAACAACTGGTAAGCGATGCTGTGCTCGATGTATGGGAAAACGAACCCCATCTGAACGAGAAGTTGCTGAACAGGGTGTTTATCGGTACCCCACACATTGCCGGATACTCGGCAGACGGTAAGGTGAATGCCGACAATATGGTGATAGACGCACTATGCAGACACTTCCATCTGGAGCATCCTGGCAAGATATTGCCACCATCGCTTCCCAGTGACTTTGTGGACACTGGAAATGCGCTGGATTTCTACAACCCGCTGACGGATAGTGAGAAGCTGAAGGCTGATGCCTCGCAATTTGAGAATATTCGCAACCATTATCCAGTGCGCAGAGAGCAAAGATAAGTAGCAAAAGTGTATCAAGATGCTATAAATATACTCAAAAATTGCACAACAAGTAGGTGTTTGTGCAAATAATAGTGCTTTTTTGCTCTTAAAATTTGCGTAAGTCAATAAAAATGTGTTACTTTGCACCCGCTAAGCGACTTTTTGGTTGCGATAAAGGTAAAAAAGATATCAATTATTAACATTTTAAAGAAAAAAATTATGTCAGAAATTGAAAGCAAAGTAAAGGCTATTATCGTAGACAAGCTCGGTGTTGATGAAGCAGAGGTTAAGCCCGAAGCAAGTTTCACTAACGATCTCGGTGCAGACTCTCTGGATACCGTAGAGCTCATCATGGAGTTCGAGAAGGAGTTCGGTATCTCTATCCCCGACGACAAGGCTGAGAAGATCGGTACTGTTGGCGACGCTATCTCTTACATCGAGGAGAACGCAAAATAATTATTCAATTGATATATTGACAATTGACAATTGAGAATTATGATTAGTCTCGGCCTCTTCGTGTTGTCGAATTAATCATAGTTCTCAATCTTTTTCAATGATTGTCAATTATCAGTTATCAATTAGCAAATAAAAGAAATGGAATTAAAAAGAGTAGTAGTAACAGGACTGGGTGCCGTAACACCACTGGGTAATTCTGTCGAGGAAACTTGGAAGAATCTGCTGGCTGGTAAGAGCGGAGCAGCCCCTATTACAAGCTTTGATACCACTAACTTCAAGACTAAGTTTGCTTGCGAGGTGAAAGACCTCAACGTAAACGACTATCTTGATCGCAAAGAGGCCCGTAAGATGGACCGCTACACTCAGTTGGCGCTGATTGCTGCCAAGCAGGCTGTTGAAGACTGCGGCATGGATCTGGAGACTGAGGACAAGAACCGCATTGGTGTTGTCTATGGTGTAGGTATCGGTGGTATTAAGACTTTCGAGGATGAGGTGAAGTACTATGGCCAGCACGAGGCTGATGGTCCTAAGTTCAACCCCTTCTTCATCCCTAAGATGATTGCAGATATCGCTGCAGGTCAGATTTCAATTATGTATGGCTTCCATGGCCCCAACTATATCACCGCTTCTGCTTGTGCATCTTCTTCAAATGCACTGGCTGACGCCTTCAACCTGATTCGTCTGGGCAAGGCTAACGCTATCGTTGCCGGTGGTGCTGAGGCTGCTATCTGCGCTACTGGTGTAGGTGGTTTCAACGCTATGCATGCCCTGTCAACTCGCAATGATGAGCCCGAGAAGGCAAGTCGTCCATTCAGCGCAAGTCGTGATGGATTTATCATGGCTGAGGGTTCAGGCTGTCTGATTCTTGAAGAGCTGGAGCACGCTAAGGCTCGTGGCGCTAAGATCTACGCTGAGATGGTAGGTGCTGGTATGAGTGCTGACGCTCACCACATTACCGCTTCTCACCCCGAAGGTCTGGGTGCTAAACTCGTAATGCAGAACGCTCTTGAGGATGCTGGTATGAAACCTGAGGATATCGACTATATCAACGTACACGGTACTTCTACCCATGTTGGTGATATCTCTGAGGCTAAGGCTATCAAGGAAGTGTTTGGCGATGCTGCCTTCAAGTTGAATATCTCGTCAACTAAGTCAATGACTGGTCACTTGCTCGGTGCTGCTGGTGCCGTAGAGGCTATGGCTACCGTTCTGGCTGTTCAGAACGACATCATTCCTCCCACAATCAACCACGAGGATGGTGACGAGGACGAGGAGATTGACTACAACCTCAACTTCACCTTCAACAAGGCTCAGAAGCGTGAGGTACGCGCTGGACTCAGCAACACCTTTGGTTTTGGTGGTCACAACGCTTGCGTAGTATTCAAAAAGTTTGCAGATTAATTAAGCAAATGCTGAATAGTAATATCATTGACCGAATAAGGCTCCCTTTCCGAAAGGAGAAGGAGCTTTTTTCGGCTCTTTATAACATTCTTGGGTTTTATCCCCATAATATTGCGCTCTATAAGCAGGCACTGCTGCATAAAAGTGTGGGTCGCAAAAACGAGAAAGGTCGCCCGTTAAACAATGAGCGCCTAGAGTTTTTGGGCGATGCCGTGCTGGATGCAGTGGTAGGTGATATCGTCTATCGACACTTTGAAGGTAAGCGCGAAGGTTTCCTAACCAATACACGTTCGAAACTGGTAAGCCGTGAGACGCTGGGTAAACTGGCTAAAGAAATGGGTATCTCACAGCTTATCAATTCGGCAGGACGTAGCAACTCACATAATAGCTACATGAACGGTAATGCTTTCGAAGCCCTTGTCGGTGCTATCTATCTGGATAGAGGATATGCTGCCTGTATGCGCTTTATGGAACGCCGCATATTATCTCAGCTCATCAATATCGACAAGGTTGCTTATAAGGAGGTGAACTTCAAATCCAAATTGTTGGAGTGGAGTCAGAAGAACCGTGTGCAGATGGAGTTCAGAGATTTAGAGCAGACACGCGACGAGAACAATAGTCCCGTCTTTACCACCCAGGTATTTATCGAAGGGCTTGAGGGCTCAAAGGGTGTTGGCTATTCAAAGAAGGAAAGTCAGCAGAAGGCAGCTAAGGAGACGCTGCAGTCGTTGCGTCGTGAACCTCAGTTCATCGATGCCATCTTTGCTGCAAAGGCGGATCGCACGAAGATGGAAGAGGAACCTGTAATGGTTGTTCCTGATCCAGAGAAACTGGAGAATGAACAGCAGAACTTCATCATCGAACAAGAAGATAATAACCCACAAAAGGTGGTTGACGCTCAAGAACCTGTAAAGCCTGATGTAGCAGAAAAACAGCCAACAGAACACGACGAGTTCTCGCTGGATGATATCACGGCAGCGCCTCAAGAGAAAACACGCGAGGAGATTATTGCCGAAGCAGAGGCAGCAGCCTTTGCAGATTGAGAATACGCGAGCAATTCTGTTTCTCTTGACAATTAAATATAACTGATATAGCACGAACATAGTAGTTCCAACGTTGTATCAGTTATATTTTTTCTAGTACTAGAGGCGAATATTTTAAAAACGCAACTTAATTGCGTTTTCACGCTGGTTGCGTAAAGAAAAACGCGGATATCTTTTGTACTTCAAGCTTTTTTTCATTACCTTTGCGTTGTTGAAATAATATGAGACGATGGATAGGGATTTTAGGAAGCCGACGATACATAGCATGAAACGGCGGTGTCGTGCGCATGACTATAGTTGGAAGGGTTGCTATCATATTACAATTAGTGTGGCGAAGGGACTGCACAAGCCTTTGGGAAGAATGGCGGGAAGGTTGGATAAACCGGATAGTGACAGTGATGGCCCGCATGTAGAGTTGACGCCTATCGGGAGGATGGTGGAGAAGGAACTCTGCGAAAGCATCCATCGATACTATCCAATGTTAGAAGTCGTGGAGTATATTGTGATGCCCGAGCATCTGCACTTCTTGTTGATGGCGCATAGTAATGTGGTGTCGCAGAATGGGAAGACTACACATCTAGGGCATGTCATAGCTGGCTTTAAGCTAGGTTGCAACAAGCGTTATTGGGCGATGACGGGAAAGATAGCGCAGGAAGAGGGCTGGGCGACTGAATCGCCAGGCACACTAAAAAGCAATAACGCGGGAGTGCAAAACAATAATAGCGCAGGAGTAGCAAGCAGCAATAACGCAGGAATAGTAAAAAGCGATAGTGCGCTTGGCGATTTGGTCGTCAAGCATGCAGCTTCGGCTGGAGCACTGCCACTGCTATTCGATGCTGGCTATTGTGACGTAATGCCTGTGGATGAAGAACAGCTGGCTACACAACGGGCGTATATTCGTGCGAACCCTCGTAACCGCCTGATGAGAATGTCTAATCGTGATTGGCTCTTTCCACGACGTAACACTGTAGATACAGCTGTGAGCATACCAGCGCTGAAAGGATATCTACAACGTGAATGCCCTCAGCACTTAAATACTAACATTTTTGCAGCAATAGAGAAGCGATTGCTGAAAAATAACGGGCACGTGGCGTGTGATAGCTATGGAAACATGAGCTTGCTGAATAGGCGGTTGCTCCCTGTGGTCTGTCATCGTAAGGATGCGGGATTATTTGAAAAACAGAAAGCTCGATGTCTGGCTGAAGCGGCTTCTGGTGCTGTGTTGGTTTCCGCTCGTATAGCAAGGGGTGAACAGGAAATCCTTAATCAGGCAATGTTGTGTGGTTATGCTGTTATTAGAATAGAGGATAACGGATTTCCTGATATCTATCATCCTTCTGCCGACAAAATGGATGACTGTGCAGCGGGTAATCTGCTGTTGTTGACTCCTTGGTCTTATCAGTTTATAACGCAGGAAGAGAATATCACCGTTTCTTTTTGTAAGACGATGAATTGTGTCAGTCAGGCTATCTGTAAGATGAAAGACTCGTGGTGGAAGGATGAGTAACATAGCTTCAACTCGCTTTTTTTGCTTATATTTATTAAATGTAAGGAGAAAATGTGTGGTTTCAGAAAAAAGTATTACCTTTGCATACAAAAATATTGCAATAAAATGAGTTTTACTCAGATAATAGGAAAGGTATTTGTGCCCCGTCAGAAGGCTTTGGAGAAGCATCAGAATGGGGGAGAGGCGCTGCAGCGTGCAGTGCTGGAACATTTGATTCATACAGCAAAAGATACAGAATATGGTCGTCAGCATGCGTTTGCAAACACAAAGGGTTATGAGGACTTTGTGAAGCATAATCCGGTGAATACTTACGAGGAGCTGAAAGCGCAGATTGACCGTATGCGCCACGGAGAGAGTGACGTGCTTTGGCCTGGAAAGGTGAAGTGGTATGCTAAATCGAGTGGTACAACAAACGATAAATCAAAGTTTATTCCCGTTAGTAATGAAGGCCTCCAGAAAATCCATTATGCTGGTGGACGTGATTCGGTGGCCATCTATCTGCGCAACAATCCCAAGTCGAAGATGTTCGATGGTAAGGGATTGATACTTGGAGGTAGTCATGCGCCTAACTATAATGTAGAAGGTTCGCTGGTGGGTGACCTCAGTGCCATATTGATAGAGAATATCAATCCACTGGTTAACTTGGTACGCGTGCCGAAAAAGCAGACGGCGCTGCTGAGTGACTTTGAGATCAAGCGTGAGCGCATTGCCCGTGAGGCGATGAACAAAAATGTCACAAACATCTCTGGTGTACCCTCATGGATGCTTTCGGTGTTGAACTGCATGATGGAAATTACTGGTAAGACGCATCTTGAAGAGGTGTGGCCTAATCTGGAAGTGTTCTTCCATGGCGGCGTAGCCTTTACGCCTTACCGTAAACAGTATGAGCAGCTTATCACGTCGCCCAATATGCACTATATGGAAACATATAATGCCAGTGAGGGCTTCTTTGGCTTGCAGGATGACCCCACAGACAAGTCTATGCTGCTAATGCTAGACTATGGCGTATTTTATGAATTCCAGCCTATGGATGGTGGCGATATCGTACCACTTTGGGGTGTGGAAAAGGATAAGAACTATGCGATGCTGATTAGTACCTCATGTGGACTATGGCGTTACATGATAGGTGATACTATCCGCTTTACATCGACCAATCCATATAAGTTTGTTATCTCTGGACGCACCAAGAGCTTTATCAATGCTTTCGGTGAGGAACTGATAGTTGATAATGCAGAACAAGGCTTGGCTTATGCTTGTGAGCAGACAGGTGCTGAAGTTTCGGAATATACCGCAGCACCCGTATTTATGGATGCTAATGCAAAGTGCCGTCACCAGTGGTTGATAGAATTCTCTAAGGCTCCAAGCGATTTGGCACAGTTTGCCGACCTGCTGGATCTGCGTCTGCAGCAGTTGAATAGTGACTATGAGGCTAAGCGCTATAAGGATATCACCCTGCAGCATCTGGAGATTATCCCTGCTCGTCAGGGACTCTTCAACGACTGGTTGAAGTCGCGTGGTAAGTTGGGTGGTCAGCATAAGGTGCCCCGACTGAGCAATAGCCGCGAACATATAGAACAACTCTTGACATTGAATCAATGAAGAAACTGCTATATCTCATACTGATGGCCTTTGCTATCGTAGGTTGCGCCCGTATGGGTTCTCCTGATGGTGGCTGGTATGACGATGATCCTCCAAGAATTATCGGAAGCACACCAGGAGAGAGAGCTACAGGTGTGAAGTCGCAGAAGGTAACTATCTATTTTGATGAGTTTATCAAGTTGGCAGATGCTACACAGAATGTAATCGTGTCGCCTCCTCAATTGGAGATGCCTGAGATTAAGGCTGCTGGTAAGAAGATTGTTGTAGAGTTGAAAGATACGCTGAAGTCCGATATGACCTATACTATCGACTTTAGCGATGCTATCTCTGATAACAATGAGGAGAATCCATTGGGTAACTATACCTTTACCTTTTCTACAGGTGAGAAGATTGATACCTTTGAGGTTTCGGGTTATGTGATCAATGCAGAAGACTTGGAACCAGTACAGGGCATACTCGTAGGCTTGTATGACGATTTGGCTGATTCTGCTTTCCGCACTAAGCCATTGCTGCGTGTGGCTCGTACTGATGACAGTGGTCACTTTGTTATCAGAGGCGTGGCTCCAGGCGAATACCGCGTCTATGCCTTGCAGGATGCAGACGGTAATTATAAGTTCTCACAAAAGAGCGAGATGATTGCTTTTTCGCATGACACCTATCAGCCATCGGCAAAACCAGATATGCGACAAGATACTATCTGGCGTGATACACTACATATAGACAGCATCCGTCAGGTACCTTATACGCATTATTATCCTGATGATGTGGTGCTGTTGGCCTTCCAAGAGAAGCAAACAGATCGTTATCTGCTAAAGACTGAGCGCAAGGATGCTGACCGCATTCAGATGTTCTTTAGCTATGGTCATGAGCAACTGCCTATCATTCATGGATTAAACTTTAATGCAGATAATGCCTTTGTCTTGGAAAGCAACGACAAGAAAGATTCGCTGACCTACTGGTTGCGCGATAGCTTGTTGGTGAATCAAGACACGCTGACTTTCTCTATGGAGTATCTGAAGACGGACTCCTTGGGAAAACTGGTGGCAACAGTTGATACGATTACTGCTTTGGCAAAGGTTCCCTATGCAAAGAGGCTGAAAGATCGTGCAAAAGAATACGAGACATGGATGAAACAACAGGAGAAGAGACGTAAGCGTAACGAACCTTACGATAGCATCTATCCTGCAAAGCCACTGATGCCTAACTATGACGCACCACAAGCGATGGATCCCAATCGTTCTATTACGATAAAGATGCCGTCACCATTGGCAACGTTAGATACGGCAGCTATTCATCTCTATTCGAAGATAGATACATTATGGTATCAGGCTCCCTTCGAGTTCCGCCAACGCGATAATGATTTGCGTGGCTATGAGCTATTAGTAGACTGGCATCCTGACACGGAATATAGTTTCGAGGTAGATTCAGCAGCCTTTGTTGATATCTATGGATTAGTGAGTGGACCTTATAAACAAGGTATCAAGGTGAAGAGTCTGGATGAGTATGGTACACTATTTCTGGAAATGAGTGGTATCAAAGACTCTTGTGCTGTTGTGGTACAGTTGTTGGACAAGAGCGATAAGGTGGTGGCACAGAGCCTGATGGAGGCAGACGGTACGGCACAATTCTATTACCTGAAGCCTGATATATACTATGCTCGCGCCTTTGTAGATAGTAATGGCAATGGAAAATGGGATACAGGAGACTATGATGCCGACCTGCAAGCAGAGTCTGTATACTATTATCCTCGTGAAATAGAAGCAAAAGCTAAATGGGATATTACCCTGCAATGGCAGGTGAATAGTACTCCTCGTTTTAAACAAAAGCCTGCTGCTATCGTCAAACAGAAAAGCAGTAACAAAAAGCGCCAGCTGAGAAATCGCAATGCTGAGCGTGCACGCCAGTTAGGTGTGGAGTATATCAAAAATATAAAACAGTAACCTAAAATATGAGTGATATGAGAAATGTAGTTAAAAGAGCATGGGCGAGAAGAATGACGAAATGGTGCTTGTCATTCTGCCTATTCGCTTTCTTGCCAATAAGTGCCAATGCCCAGTGTGGTATTGATAATACAGCCTTTAAGTCGGGTGAATTTGTAGGCTATGACCTTTATTTCAACTGGAAGTTTGTATGGGTAAAGGTGGGTACTGCCTCCATGTCAACTGTTATGTCCAATTATAAAGGTCAGGATGCATTCCGTTGTAGCTTGATTACACGTGGTAATAATAAGTTGGATAATATGTTCATCATGCGTGATACGCTGTTGAGCTATACTACCAAAGACTTGGCACCTCTTTATTATCGTAAGGGCGCGCGTGAAGGAAAGCGCTATTATGTTGATGAGTTGTGGTATACCTATCCTAAAGGCAACTGCCATCTGAAGCAGCATGAAATCAATAGTCGTGGTGAACATTATTGGAAGGAGTCAGAATACAAGGATTGTATCTATGATATGATGAGTGTCTATCTGCGTGCCCGTAACTTTGATGCTTCAAAGTTGAAGGTAGGTGATAAGATACCCTTGCCTATTGCTGATGCCTCAAAGATTGCCAACTCTTGGCTGAAGTACAATGGCGTAACCAATGTGAAGATGAAGAATAACGATGATAAGTACCGTTGCCTTGTATTCTCTTTCATTGAGCGAGAGAACGGTAAGAACCACGAGCTGATTCGCTTCTACATCACTGATGACAAGAACCATCTGCCTGTTCGCTTGGATATGTTCCTCTCTTTCGGTTCTGCCAAGGCCTATCTGACTGGTTTCAAAGGTCTGCGTAATGAGATGACGTCTAAGGTAGACTGATGAAGCGGTGAGTGTTGAAGAACTCTTTGACCGATGCGTAGAGCTGACGACGTTAGAACCGTCGACAGCCTCTATACGCTTTATGCACGAAACGTTAGTGTTGGCGTGTGCCGAGGCTCTACGCGATACTCGTCAGGGATTTGGCAATGTTTTCTCTCAAGTAGACTATCTCTGTAAACTTCATGGGGTACCCATGCACGAACGTATCGCTATCCAGCAGATGCGTTATCACTCTAATGGTAAGGAGGAAGTAAGTGCTGAAGATTGGCGCTATGACCTGCGTGCCTTAGCGTTGTTTATCTCCATTGTTTTCAAGGCAGATGTTCCTCATCAGTTATTAATCAGTCTGCCTGTAGAAAGGAAGACGGAGGCGATAGAGTATCATCAGGGCTTCCGTAGTCTGCGTTGTATCGTTACGGGTTGGGATGATAATCATATTTATGCTACAACAGATAAAGGTGCTATTAGCATAGATGCCGCCTCTATTGTTGGTGTTGATACTACCGAGGATGAATTGTCGGTAGGTATGCAACTCAACCTGCTTGACGGAACGATAGAAGGTACTACGGTGACTTCGGCACTTATTGTCGTTGAACCAGACTTCTTGGTGGATATATCTACCATTGCTGCCTGTTTTCAGGAGTATGGTCATCATCCTATCAGTAGTTTGTTAAGTCGTCTAAAGCCCAGAGCTAATAGTCAACAGATATTACTGGGAAACTTTGCCGGTAGTGCACTGGATGATGTAATCAATCAGTCCGACTTTCAATATGCCGATACCCTTTACGAGAGTTTCCGAGACCAGGCATTGCAGTTCTGTACATGTGAACCTTTTAATGGTCAGCAGTTTAAGCAAGATAGTCAGCAACAAGTGGCTCATATTCGTGAGGCTGTGGATGTTTTGTTTAGCGAATATGACCGTGAACACGCACTACTGGAACCCTCGTTTGTTTGTGAACAATTAGGATTACAAGGACGTGTGGACCTGATGACGGATGATTTGCGACTACTGGTAGAACAGAAGTCTGGTAAGAACTGGCATATCGAGCGAGGCGCTTCTCAGCAACACAAAGAAGACCATTATGTACAGCTCTTACTATATTATGGCGTACTGCGCTATAACTTCCATCTCTCTCCAGAGCGTGTAGATATCCGTCTGCTATATTCTAAATATCCTGCTCGTCAAGGATTGTTGGTAGTAAGTTTCTATCAACAATTATTCCGTGAGGCTATTCACTTGCGCAACCGTATTGTTGCCCAAGAGATAAAGATAGCCCGTGAGGGATTTAATACCATTATTCCCTCTCTTCGTGCTAATGACTTATTAGAAAACCCGGAGAAGAGTGATTTCTTCGACCATTATATCCGTCCTGCGGTAGAGTCGCAGATACAGGCTTTCCATCAACTGACCGCGGAAGAACAAGCATATGTTGAGCGTATGCTATCCTTTGTCTATCGTGAACAGTTGGCTCAGAAGGTGGGAACGCAAGAAGGAATGGGGGGCGTTGTTGCTGACTTGTGGAATATGCCATTGGCTGAGAAACAGGAGACGGGAAACATACTGATGGGAACTGTTGTTGATAAAACGATAGAAACCGTGACACTAAAGGTGGATATGGCAGAGGTGTTGCCTAATTTCCGACGTGGTGATATGGTGTACCTCTATCAATACAATCAAGAGCCTGATGTATGTAACAGTATATTATATAAAGGAACACTCGTAAGTCTTACGGATAGTGAGGTGACGATTCGTCTAAGCAATCGCCAACAGAATCCTCATGTGTTTGGCTCAGGGTGTTATGCTATAGAGCATGCCTCTTCTGATGTGGGTACCACCTCGGCATTGCGAGCTGTATATTCATTCTGTTTTGCTAAAGAATCTAAGCGACAGTTGTTGTTAGGACTGCGTTCGCCTCGCAAGGATGCTAGTATCACGCTCTCGCATAGCTACCACCCTAACTATGATGAGGTATTGTTGAAAGCCTGCCAGTCGCGTGACTATTTCCTGCTGCAAGGTCCTCCGGGTACGGGAAAAACCTCTATGGCTTTGCGCTTTCTGGTACAGGAAGAATTAGAGAATCCGCAGCATACACTCCTATTGACAGCCTATACCCATCGGGCTGTGGATGAGATATGTGGTATGTTGACGGATGCTCAACTGGATTATCTGCGAATAGGCAGTGAGGATTCTTGTGATCCTCGATATGCAAGTCATCTGCTGGAGCATCTGTTGGGCGATACTCCCAAGCTGAACCATATCCGTGAACAACTTCAGCGACAACGCATCATTGTTGCTACGACATCTACGTTGCAGGCACGTCCGTTCCTCTTCCAATTGAAACACTTCTCGCTATGTATCGTGGATGAGGCTTCACAGATTCTTGCTCCAAACATCCTTGGTATATTGCTCTCCGATGCTGTAGAGCGTTTTATTCTTGTTGGTGACCATAAGCAGTTGCCTGCTGTTGTCCAGCAACCCGACGATGAGCCGAGACTACGTGAGTGTAGGCAGTCTCTTTTTGAGTGGTTGCTGCATGTGGAGGAAAAAGCGAATCGAACAGATTTTATGGGATTATTGCGCTATCAGGGGCGTATGCATCCAGATATTGCCGCATTCCCCAATGAGTTCTTCTATCGTCGTGAACAGTTGTTGCCAGTACCTTGTCCGCATCAGTTGGAGGAACAGCTAGACTATCAAGAACCATCAGAGGATGCACTTGATGAACAACTTAAGCAACATCGCGTACTGTTTATTCCTAGTGATACCAGTCAGACAAGTGTTAATAGTTTATCAGATAAGGTAAGCGAAGAGGAGGCACATATCGTGGCAGACCTGTTGCATCGTATATATCGCCAATATGGTGAGAAGCGCTTTGAGCCTTATCATACGGTGGGCGTTATTGTGCCTTATCGCAATCAGATAGCTATGATACGCCGTGAGATAGCCCGATTGGACATTCCCGCATTAGAGAAAATCAGCATTGATACTGTGGAGCGCTATCAAGGTTCTCAGCGCGATGTCATTATATACTCTTTTACTGTGCAGCGTCCTTATCAACTCGATTTCCTCACAGCCAATAGTTTTATGGAAGATGGATGCACTATCGACCGAAAACTTAATGTGGCTATGACACGAGCCCGAAAGCAACTATTGATGACTGGAAAAGCTGAAATACTGAGAAGAAACGAAATATTCGCCCAACTAATATCTCGCTATTCCATATAAATAATTATATTTGCACCATGATGGAAAACGTTACTTTGCAAGACTTAGGTATTGGATATCTCTCTAAAGATAGTACCAAGTGGGTGGCTCAGCACTTAAATGGAGTTATTCATGGTGGTGAGTTGACGTGCCTATTAGGCAGAAACGGTATCGGAAAGTCTACATTGCTACGCACCCTATCCGCCTTTCAACCTGCTTTAGAGGGTGAGGTGTTGATGGGAGATACGCCGTTGACCGCTTGTTCTGATAAGGAGTTAAGTCAGCGCATTGGTGTGGTGCTTACCGAGAAACCTGATGTCCGTAATATGACGGTGGCAGAGATGGTGGGTATGGGACGCTCTCCTTATACAGGCTTCTGGGGTACCTTGTCAGAGAATGATCGTCAGATTGTTGATGAGGCCCTACTATTGGTTGGTATAGGTGAGTTGCGTGGTCGTATGATTCATACCCTGAGTGATGGTGAACGTCAGAAGGTAATGATAGCCAAAGCATTGGCCCAACAGACCTCCGTGATTTATCTGGACGAGCCTACAGCTTTTCTAGATTTCCCGAGCAAAGTAGAAATGTTGCAATTGCTTCGTAACCTGGCTCATGAAGAACAGAAGACCATCTTCCTTTCTACTCATGATGTAGAACTATCTCTGCAATTAGCTGATACTATCTGGTTGATGGAACCTAATTGTTTACATGTCGGTACTCCCCAACAGCTTGCATTAGAGGGAGTTTTGGGTACTTTTATTGAGCGTGAAAGTGTAACCTTTGACCCTCAAACTTTAACGATACATGTAGCGCGATGAGGCTAGAAAGAGCTAAAATGAGGCTGAAAATGAAGAATTTAAGAGAAATATTTGCATAATTCGTTGGAAATACGTACCTTTGCAACCGTTCAGAGGAATGAGGGGCTTTACGAAGCCTCTCATTCTTGTTTTAATAAACAAAAATAATATGATAGACAAGAACGTCATTAAGACAGCAGTTGAAGAGTGGCTCGAGAAGAGCGACTATTACTTGGTAGACGTAGAAATGACAAGCGATGACCGCATCGTGATTGAGATTGACCATGCTGATGGAGTATGGATTGAGGATTGTGCCGACCTGAGCCGTTTCTTGCAGGAGAAACTGGGCGAGGAGCTTGGCGACTATGAATTGGAGGTTGGCTCGGCAGGTATCGGTCAGCCGTTTAAGGTGATGGAGCAGTATCGCAACCACGTAGGTAAGGTGGTAGAGGTGCTCCAGAAAGATGGTATTAAGGTTCAGGGTACACTGAAGTCTGTAGGTGATGATGAGACATTCGTTGTTACTGTAAAGGAGAAGCAGCGCCAAGAAGGTAAGAAGCGTCCTGTATTGGTAGATGTTGACAAGGCTTACGCTGTAGCAGATGTAAAGTATTGCAAGTATCTGCTGAACTTCAAATAAGAAATTAAAAATAAAAGAATAGATATATGGCAACAAAGAGTACGAAAGGTCCTTCAATGATTGAAACCTTTCAGGAGTTTAAAGAGACAAAAAACATTGATCGCACTACCTTGGTGAGCGTATTGGAAGAAAGCTTCCGTAATGTGATTGCCAAGATGTTTGGTTCTGACGAGAACTACGATGTTATTGTAAACCCAGACAAGGGTGACTTTGAGATTCATCGCAATCGTATTGTAGTAGCTGATGGTGATGTGAAAGACGAGAACAAAGAGATTGCACTCACTGAGGCTCAGAAGATTGAACCCGACTACGAGGTAGGCGAGGAAGTTTCTGAGGAAGTAGAGTTCGCTAAGTTCGGTCGTCGTGCCATCTTGAACCTTCGTCAGACACTGGCTTCAAAGATTCTGGAGCTGGAGCATGACTCTCTTTATAACAAGTATAAGGATAAGGTTGGTCAGATTGTTTCTGCTGAGGTTTACCAGATGTGGAAGCGCGAAGTACTGCTGATTGATGATGAGGGTAACGAACTCCACTTGCCAAAGCAGGAGCAGATTCCCGCAGACAACTATCATAAGGGAGAGACCATTCGTGCTATCGTTAAGGAAGTACAGAATGAGAACAACAATCCTCGCATCATCCTTTCTCGTACCAGTCCTCAGTTCTTGGAGCGTCTGCTCGAGGCCGAGGTTCCTGAGATTCAGGATGGTCTGATTACTATTCGTCGTATTGCCCGTATGCCTGGTGAGCGTGCCAAGGTAGCTGTAGAGAGCTATGACGATCGTATCGATCCAGTAGGAGCCTGCGTAGGTGTGAAGGGTAGTCGTGTTCATGGTATCGTTCGTGAGATGTGCAACGAGAATATCGATGTTATCAACTACTCTAGCAATACACAGTTGTTCATCCAGCGTGCTCTGTCACCCGCAAAGGTTACCAGCATTACGCTGAACCCCGAAGAGCACAAGGCCGAGGTTTACCTGCAGCCCGAGGAGGTTTCTCTGGCTATCGGTAAGGGTGGTCTGAATATCAAGCTCGCTTCTATGCTGACTGAGTATACTATCGATGTATTCCGTGTGGTTAATGAGGGTGAGGCCGACGAGGATATCTACCTCGACGAGTTCTCTGATGAGATTGACCAGTGGATTATCGACTCTATCAAGGCTATTGGTCTGGATACCGCTAAGGCTGTATTGAACGCTCCTCGTGAGATGCTCATTGAGAAGGCCGATTTGGAGGAAGAGACCGTAGATCATGTACTGGAAGTACTGAAGGCCGAGTTTGAGTAATGTTTAATGCTTAATGCTTAATGCTTAATTGGCTGCGCCACAAAGCATGGGCATTAGGAACAATTAAGCAATGGGCATTAAGAATAAGTAATTAAGCATTAAGAATTAAGAATTAAGAATTGAAATAGAATGGGTGTCAGATTAAATAAAGTATTATCAGAACTGAATATAGGACTTCAAACGGCAGTTGATTTCCTGAAGAAAAAGAATAGCCTTGGCGAGGTCAAGGACGACGTGTCTCCTAACACCAAGATTACGGATGAACAATATAAGGCTTTGGTCGATGAGTTCAGCACCGATAAGGCGGTGAAGACACAAGCCGATATGATGTTTACCAAGAAGGTAAAGGAAAAGAAAGTAGAGAAGGTTGAAAAGGCCCTCACTAAGACAGAAGAGATGATTGAACAGCGTGCTGGTTTGAAGACGCTGGGCAAGATCGATCTTGATAATATTGGTAAGCCTAAGGCTGCTCCAGAACCTGCACCTGTGGTTGCTGCCGAAACCCCAGAGCCCCAACCTGTAAAGGCAAAAGAAGAGCCTAAAGTTGCTCCCAAACCTGCGCCTGTAGAACAGGAGAAAAAGGTGGAGAAGAAAGTTGAACCTGCAAAACCTGTGCAACCTGCAAAGCCTACGCAGCCTACCCAGTCTTCTTCGCTGGCTAAGACTCCAGGCGATTTGAAGAAGCCAACTACCCAGCTGAACGTCTTGGGTAAGATTGACCTCGACTCGCTCAATCAGAGCACTCGTCCTAAGAAGAAGTCAAAGGAAGAGCGCCGTAAGGAGCGTGAGGAGAAGGCTGCAGGCGAGCGCAAGAAGCGTGAGCGTATCCGCACCGATAAGGTGGATATCGAGGCAGCAGCTAAGCAGGCTAATCAGCAGCAGAATCAGAATAAGAAGAATAAGAACGGCAACCAGCAGAATCAGCAGGGTGGTGGCAAGAAGAATAAGAAGAACCGTCCTGTTAAGCCCTTGGAGGTTGATGATGAGGCTGTAGCACGTCAGGTAAAAGAGACGTTGGCCCGTTTGACTTCAAAGAATCAGAATAAGAAGGGTGCCAAGTATCGTCGTGAGAAGCGTGATGCCGTACAGGAGCGCATGAGCGAGGAGATGGCAGCAGAGGCAGCACAGAGCAAGGTACTGAAGCTTACCGAGTTCGTTACTGTTTCTGAGTTGGCTACCATGATGAATGTCGGTGTCAATCAGGTTATCGGTACCTGTATGTCTATCGGTATCATGGTATCTATCAACCAGCGTTTGGATGCTGAAACCATCAATATCGTTGCCGACGAGTTTGGCTTTACCACAGAATATGTTAGTGCCGAGGTACAGAACGCTATCACTGAGGAGGAGGATGACGAGAACGATCTGATTTCTCGCGCTCCAATCGTAACGGTGATGGGCCACGTTGACCATGGTAAGACATCTCTGCTCGACCATATCCGCAACACTAACGTGATTGCTGGTGAGGCTGGTGGTATTACCCAGCACATCGGTGCTTACAATGTGAAGTTGAAGGATGGTCACAGCATTACCTTCCTGGATACTCCTGGTCACGAGGCCTTCACAGCTATGCGTGCCCGTGGTGCTCAGGTAACGGATATTGCCATCATCATCGTTGCAGCTGACGACTCTGTGATGCCTACTACTAAGGAGGCTATCGCTCATGCTCAGGCTGCTAATGTTCCTATGGTATTCGCTATCAACAAGATTGATAAGCCAGGTGCTAACCCCGATAAGATTCGTGAGGACTTGGCCAACATGAACCTGCTTGTAGAAGAGTGGGGTGGTAAGTACCAGTGTCAGGAAATCAGTGCCAAGAAGGGTATTGGTGTCTATGAGCTGTTGGAGAAGGTACTTCTCGAGGCTGAGATGCTCGACCTGAAGGCTAATCCTAATCGTAAGGCTACTGGTTCTATCATCGAGTCTTCACTCGACAAGGGTCGTGGTTACGTTTCTACCGTACTCGTATCTAATGGTACGCTGAAGGTGGGCGATGTAGTTATTGCCGGTACTGCTTGGGGTAAGGTTAAGGCTATGTTCAATGAGCGTAACCAGCGCATTGAGAAGGCAGGTCCTGCCGAGCCATGTATCATCCTTGGTCTGAATGGTGCTCCTACTGCTGGTGACTCATTCCACGTAATGGAGTCTGAGCAGGAGGCACGTGAGATTGCCAACAAGCGTATCCAGTTGCAGCGTGAGCAGAGCTTGCGTACTACTACTAAGCTTGGTCTTGATGAGTTGTCACACCGTATCGCTCTCGGTGAGTTCCACGAGCTTAATATCATCGTTAAGGGTGATACCGATGGTTCTATCGAGGCTCTGTCTGACTCGTTCATCAAGCTCTCTACCGAGAAGGTACAGGTTAACGTAATCTCGAAGGCTGTAGGTCAGATTTCAGAGAACGATGTCATGTTGGCTTCTGCTTCTGAGGCTATCATCATCGGTTTCCAGGTACGTCCTTCTGCCGATGCTCGTCGTGCTGCCGATCGTGAGGGTGTAGAAATCAATACATACTCTATCATCTACGATGCTATCGACGATGTGAAGTCTACCATGCAGGGTATGCTTGACAAGGTGAAGAAGGAGATTGTTACCGGTGAGATTGAGGTTAAGCAAGTCTTCAAGATTTCTAAGGTGGGTACTGTTGCCGGTGGTCTTGTTACCGAGGGTAAGGTACACGCCAAGGATAAGGCTCGCGTGGTACGTGATGGTATCGTTATCCACACCGCTCCTATCGGTGCCCTGAAGCGTTATAAGGATGATGCTAAGGAAGTGGTTACGGGCTTGGAGTGTGGTATCTCACTCGTCAACTTCAACGACATCCAGGCGGGCGATATCATCGAGACCTTCACTGAGATCGAGGTAGAACAGAAACTGTAAACGTTGAACGTTGAACGTTGCTTGCGCCTTGTTCTTTGACTTAGTAGTCAATGGTCAATGGTCAATGTTCAATGATCTTCGCAACGCCACACTCTCAAAGAGAGAATAGTCAATGGTCAATGAAACAGAAAAATGAGTTTGTCCGTCAGGTGGCCGAACAGAAATATGAGTTCGGCTTCACTACGGATGTACATACAGAAATCATAGAGAAAGGGCTGAACGAGGATATCGTTCGGCTCATCTCTGCTAAGAAAGGGGAACCCGAGTGGATGCTTGAGTTCCGCTTAAAGGCGTTCCGCTACTGGAAAGAGCAGCAGGAACCCAAATGGGGACATGTGCATGTGCCCGAGATAGACTATCAGGCCATCAGCTATTATGCCGACCCTTTGGCCAAGAAGCCTGAGGGTGATGGAAAGATAGACCCAGAGTTGGAAAAGACTTTCGATAAGTTGGGCATTCCCTTGGAGGAGCGCCTGGCACTGAGTGGTAATACGGCAGTGGATGCCATTATGGACTCGGTGAGCGTCAAGACGACCTTTAAGGAGAAGTTGCGCGAGAAGGGAGTTATCTTCTGCTCTATTGGTGAGGCTATCAAGGAACATGGTGACTTGGTGAAACAGTATTTGGGCTCAGTAGTGCCTTATAAGGACAACTTCTTTGCAGCCCTTAATAGTGCTGTCTTTAGCGATGGCTCCTTTGTATATATCCCCAAAGGCGTGCGCTGTCCGATGGAGCTGAGTTCTTACTTCCGCATCAATGCACGAAATACAGGCCAGTTTGAGCGTACACTGATTATTGCCGACGATGATGCTTACGTCAGCTATCTCGAAGGTTGTACAGCCCCTATGCGTGATGAGAATCAGTTGCATGCCGCTATCGTCGAGATTATCGTGATGAATCGTGCAGAGGTGAAATACTCTACCGTGCAGAACTGGTATCCTGGCGATGAGAATGGTAAGGGCGGTGTGCTGAACCTTGTTACCAAGCGTGGCGATTTGCGTGGTGTAGATTCCAAGCTCTCGTGGACACAGGTAGAGACGGGTTCGGCTATCACGTGGAAGTATCCCTCTTGTATCCTTCGTGGCGACAATAGCGTGGCAGAGTTCTATTCTGTTGCTGTCACCAACAACTACCAAGAGGCTGATACAGGTACGAAGATGATACATATCGGTAAGAATACCAAGTCGACGATTATCTCGAAGGGTATCTCTGCCGGTCATTCGCAAAACTCCTATCGTGGATTGGTGCGTGCCGCATCCACAGCAGATAATGCGCGCAACTACTCTAGCTGCGACTCGCTGCTGTTAGGTTCTGATTGTGGTGCCCACACTTTCCCCTATATGGATGTACACAATGATAGTGCCATCTTCGAGCATGAGGCTACCACTTCGAAAATATCTGAAGACCAGCTCTTCTATTGCAATCAGCGTGGCATCCCCACCGAACAGGCAGTAGGCTTGATAGTCAATGGCTATGCCAAGGAAGTGCTTCAGAAGCTCCCCATGGAGTTTGCCGTAGAGGCTCAAAAACTATTATCAGTATCACTGGAAGGAACTGTTGGATAATACTAAATTAATATGATTCAGAAACTTTTCGGATTCGACCCCTCCACAATGACATTGCGTAAGGAGGTCATCGGTGGTATCACCACCTTTCTTACAATGGCTTACATCTTAGCCGTAAACCCAAGTATTCTCTCAGCTACCGGTATGGATGCTGGGGCAGTATTTACAACCACATGTATCTCGGCCATAGTCGCTACACTCGTGATGGCTATCTATGCCAAGTTGCCCTTTGCTTTGGCTCCTGGTATGGGACTGAATGCGTTCTTTGCCTTCACCGTGGTGCTTACGATGGGCTACACATGGCAGTTTGCTCTGACAGCCGTGCTGATAGAGGGATTGATATTCATCCTGCTTACAGTAACAGGTCTGCGCAAACACATCGTTAATGCCATCCCCTTGGTACTGCGTCGAGCTATCAGTCCCGGTATCGGATTGTTTATCGCCTTCGTAGGACTGAAAGGTGCTGGTATCGTAAGTGCGTCAGAGTCAACATTCATCACATTGGGCAATCTGCATGACCCCTCTGTGCTGCTGGCTATCTTCGGCATCATCTTGACTGCTGCCCTGCTGGTAAGAAAGGTTACCGGCTCGCTGCTGATTGGTATATTGGTAACTACTATCGTAGGTATTCCTCTGGGCGTTACCACTTATTCTGGTGTCATGTCTGCACCCCCATCTGTTAGTCCTATTTTCTGGCAGTTTGAGTGGCATAATGTCTTCACCGTAGATATGGTGGTAGTAGTGCTTACCTTCCTGTTTATCGATATGTTCGACACCATTGGCACCCTTATCGGTGTATCTAACCGTGCTGGTATGGTAGATGATAATGGTAATGTGAAGAACCTGAACCAGGCCTTTATGGCTGATGCCATCGGTACCACCTTAGGTGCTATGTTGGGAACTTCTACCGTAACTACTTATGTAGAGAGCGCTTCGGGTGTGAATGTAGGTGGTCGTTCAGGACTCACCAGTTTTACCACAGCCCTTTGCTTTGCCGTAGCATTGCTCTTTGCACCCCTCTTCCTTGCTATCCCTGCTCAGGCTACAGCTGCCGCACTGATACTCGTGGGTGTGATGATGATGTACGACATCCGAAAGGTTGACTTCTCTGACTACGTTACGGGCATTCCCTGTTTCGTATGTATCGTGCTGATGCCACTTACCTACAGCATCTCTGATGGTATCTTGATGGGTGTTATCTCATACGTACTCATCCACCTGCTGTCGGGCACCCTTAAGGACAAAGACGAGCGCAACAACATGAATTGGGCCACTATCCTGCTGGCTATCCTCTTCGTTTGTCGCTACGCATTCTTATAAGTTTATTCGCAAAAACATCTAACCTTCTAACCCAATAGGGCTGAAGTGCTGATGTATAAAGACTTTGATGTGGGTTAGATGTTTCCATACATCTAACCCACATCTATTCTACATCTAATCTAGGTTCGTAGAGGGTTAAATTTAAGCGTCCAAGAGTTTGACGGCATAATTCGAGGAGTTTGACGGCATAATTCTCGGGGTTTGACGGCATTATTCTCGGGGTTTGACGACATTATTGATTTTGTCGCGTATCAGCCCGTTTTGTTCTCGTATCAGCCTATTTTGTACTCGTATCAGGTTATTTTGGTTTGCGTATCAGCCTGATATACTATGCGTATTAGCCTGATGTGCTTTCGTATCAGACTGATTACCGCATATATTATCGTGTATTACGGCAATCTCGTGCGTATATTACGGTAAAAGGCATCATATATTACGGAAAAGGGAATGGTTTGTTACGATGTGCGTTGCAGCGTTCTCACACCTAAAGGTATGAGTGTGGCGTTGCGTTGCGTTGCAATGTTGCAATAAGCACCCTCCACCACCTCAAGCGCGGGAGAAGACGGGTAGTCTTATCACATTATGATAAATAGAATAATTAATTATTCTTCTTTT
>FZQZ01000011.1 GCA_900199555.1 Prevotellaceae bacterium MN60 | reverse complement strand
CCTTGTATAAATTCCCAATCGACTTTATTCTCTGTGCTCAGAACGCTTCTCCGGTAGTTATTTGAAGCTTGACGGTTATTTACCCGAAGTAAATTAATTACTTCGCTTCTTGTACTACTTACTTATCTGTTTTATGTAATCTTTTCAAAGAACTCTTTCTTTTTCAGCCTCGCTACATGTTTTTGAGCGAAAGCGGATGCAAAGGTACGGCTTTTTTCCGAAACACCAAAACTTTTCCAACTTTTTTTTCTAAAAGAATGAAAGTTTTCGCGTTTGTTGACAACACGAAAACTTTCACACCTTATTATTATAGTAGACCAAGAAAGATTCCGGTACTACTTACGCATTTTTATCAATCTCTTCTGCCAAAGATACGGAGCAGGTAAAGGAACAAGTTGATGAAGTCAAGATAGAGCGAAAGTGCTCCGAGAAGAGCAACTTTTTGAGCGCCCTCACTTGCATCTGGTGCTTGAAGAAGCATCTGCTTTATTTTCTGTGAATCATAGGCTGTCAGTCCCACAAATACCAAAACGCCGATATAGCTAATGATTAATTCTAAGCCTGTACTCTTCACGAAGAGGTTTACAATAGTGGCAATAATCATACCGATTAGCGCCATCAACAGGATTTTACCCATTGAAGAGAGATCGGTCTTTGTCGTATATCCGATGAGAGCCATTGCTGCAAAGGTTCCTGCGGTGATAAAGAATACAGTAGCGACAGATGACGCCGTATATACCAGAAAGACAGAGGATAGCAGTGCACCATTCAGGACTGAATATACAATAAACAATAGTGTTGCCACAGACAATGACAATCTATTGATTGCACCAGAAACTGTTACCACCAATATCAACTCTGCAATAATAATACCCCACATTACAGCAGGATTAGCGTATATTGTCTGAAGGATACCAGGGCTAGTGGCCACACCATACGCTGTAAATCCGGTTATCGACAGTGCCATTGTCATCCATAAATACACTTTTCTCATCAACACAGGGAATGCTTCCGAAACGCTCCATTGGCGCTCGTTTGCTGAAGCATATTCTTTCAATTCAAAATCTTGATAATTCATTGTTATTTTCTTTAATTGTTTTTGCGCGACAAAGATAAGCAATATTCCGACATCGGACAAATCTTTTGAACAAAAACATGTTAAATAACCTTTGGCGTTGTGCATTCATTAACAATGATATTCAGTTTATTAAAATACTAACCTTACATTCGGGGAGAATTATGCGTAAATTCAAGGAGAATTATGCGTAAATTCTCCTTGAATTTACGCATAATTCTAATGGCTCAAAAATTGAGGGAAAATAGTTTCGAAAATGTACTACCTGTAATGTGTATGTATATATAAAGGATTATACTATCCTTATACTACAACTTCCACTCATAACGGTCAAAGCAGATGCCGCGACCACCAAAGCCTTCTTTCTGAAAAATAAGTGGCTCAAGAAGAGCGTTTGAGTCAGGCTCGGCAGACGTACCAAACTCGAAATAAGGAAGATGAGCGTAGTCATGGCAGATAATGCGGTCGTAGAGAATATCAATGGCTCCCAACTGTTTACCCAATGGCGTTGCGGAACTATATTGTGCACGGGCAACCTGTGTAGATACATAAAGTACCATGCCTGCAAGTATCTCATTGCCCTGTTTGGCAAGATAAAGAACAATATTCTCTGGAAAACGAGAAGCAAGCAATGATATTTCATCAAGTGTATGCACGGGCTTCGAATCGTACTTCATACGAAGATTGTCGTTGAGTACCTGCCAGAAACCTGCATAATCAGTACTTCGCTCCACTGTAAGGCCTGCCTCATGTGCACGTTTCAAGGCACGACGACGAATACGTTCCCAACGAATAGCCGTACGCTGAATAATACACGTTCCTAAATCACGCTCACACAGACGAGCATCACAGGTACGAGCAATGGCATAAAGATCTTCTTCGGCAGCCATCTGATGATATATCCAGGGGATGCATTTGTAGAACACCTGACGGAAACCCTGACTGCGCAGATAGTCATTTAACTCAGCAAAGAGGGTAACGGTATGGACGGCCGTGGTCTTTGCATCCATCACGAGTCCGCCATAGGTCAGTCCCTGATGCGAATACAACACATCGCCCACTCTATTGGCAGGCATTACGCCATACAGGCGTCCCTCCAGATAAAACATCAAGGAGTTATCTTCGAAGCGGTCACTGTGATAGTCCATATACTGACGATCGAAGAGAAACGTACCATTCTTCGACTGTGCCACAAACTGATTCCACTCAGCAGCCTTCTCTGCGGTATATCGGATAATCTCAAACATGCGGTCTATTATTTCTGCATATAAGAGTCGGTACCCAGCACGGTCTTAGCCAATCGCTTAGCTTTATCGCGCAGAGCGTCAACATCGTCGTCCACCTCACCATAGCATAGTACGACACCCATGCGACGGCCCTTATGAGCCTCAGGCTTACCAAAGATGCGGATTCGTGTACGATCTTCCTTCAGTGCCTCCTCCATATTATAATCGAGCAGCGAGCGGTCTATGGGAACGCAAGCCTCCTTTGGCGAGAGAATAACAGCCGAAGCACCAGCATGCTCCAAGTGGATGGCAGGGATAGGCAAGCCCATCACAGCACGGAAGTGAAGTTCAAACTCAGAGAGATTGGTGGTATGTCCCAATGTCACCATACCAGTATCGTGTGGACGTGGTGACAACTCAGAGAAGATTACCTCGCCCTGCTTAGTCAGGAAGAACTCTACGCCCCAGATGCCTGCACCCGTCAGTGCCTTAGTCACCTCGTCAGCCATATGCTGTGCCTGCTTCAAAGCCTCATCCGAAATCTTATACGGCTGCCATGACTCACGATAGTCACCACCCTTCTGCACGTGTCCGATAGGAGGACAGAACAAAGTGGGCCATCCATTCTTCTGCGTAACGGTAAGCAGAGTAAACTCTGAATCAAAGTCGATAAACTCTTCGATTATCACCTCCTTCACATCACCGCGACCTTCTTCCATTGCCTCACGGAAAGCCAGTTCCAACTCATCGTCGTTGTGCACATAGCTCTGTCCGTGGCCAGATGAAGACATCAGTGGTTTTACTACACAAGGGAAGCCAATCTCATCGGCAGCCTTCTTAAACTCATCGAAGGTCTTTGCATAGAAATACTTGGCAGTGCGAAGTCCTAAGTCACGTGATGCAAGGTCACGAATAGCTCGACGATTCATCGTAAAGTTAACGGCACGTGCACTAGGCACCACCTGAATACCTTGTTCCTCGAACTTAAACAAACGCTCTGTGCGGATAGCTTCAATCTCTGGCACGATGATATCGGGCTGGTGTTTCTTCACCACAGCTTCGAGGGCTTCACCATCAAGCATCGAGAACACCTCGCGCTCGTCAGCAACCTGCATCGCGGGTGCATTATCGTAGCGGTCGCAAGCGATAACATACTGGCCAGCACGCATGGCGGCAATCACAAACTCCTTGCCCAGTTCTCCTGAGCCTAACAGCAAAATCTTTTTCATAATTGAAGTCTATCTGTTCTTATACATGTTGTCGTAATACTTCTGGTAATCGCCAGAGGTGACGTTGTCTAGCCACTCTTGATTGTCAAGATACCAGCGAACGGTTTTTTCGATGCCCTCTTCGAATTGCAGTGATGGTTCCCAACCCAATTCTTTCTGCAACTTACTACTATCAATAGCGTAGCGCAGGTCGTGACCAGCACGGTCAGTAACAAAGGTGATCAAATCCATATCCTCGCCTTCTTTTCTACCCAGCAGACGGTCAACAGTCTTAATCACTACCTTTATTATATCTATATTCTTCCACTCGTTGAAGCCACCAATATTATAGGTATCAGCTATTTTACCCTCATGGAAGATGATATCGATAGCACGAGCATGGTCTTCTACATACAACCAATCACGCACATTCTCTCCCTTTCCATAAACAGGTAATGGCTTACGATGACGGATATTATTGATGAACAGCGGAATCAGCTTTTCGGGGAACTGATAAGGACCATAGTTGTTGGAGCAGTTGGTCACAACAACAGGCATTCCGTAGGTATCGTGGAAGGCACGCACGAAATGGTCTGACGATGCTTTCGATGCTGAGTATGGTGAATGAGGATTATACTTGGTAGTTTCCAAGAAGAACTTGTCACCATATGCCAAGTGATGCTCTGCGGAAGAGGCTGTGGTAGTAAATGGCGGTTCGATACCTTCGGGATGAGTCAGTTCCAATGCACCATATACCTCGTCGGTAGAAATATGATAGAAACGCTTGCCTTCATACTTCTCAGGCAGGCTTTCCCAATACAACTTAGCTGCCTGCAACAGTGACAGCGTACCCATCACGTTGGTTTTGGCAAAGGTGAAAGGATCTTTGATACTACGATCTACATGGCTCTCTGCAGCTAAATGGATAATACCATCCACCTTCTTATCCTGCATCAGCTGGTAGAAAGCATCAAAATCGCAGATGTCCATCTTCACAAATTCGTAGTTGGGTTTATCCTCGATATCCTTTAGATTTGCGAGGTTGCCAGCATACGTCAACTTGTCGAGGTTGATGATGTGATACTCGGGATACTTGTTCACGAACAGGCGCACTACATGACTTCCGATAAAGCCTGCGCCACCAGTAATTACAATGGTCCTTTTCATATCTAGTTTTTTTATCTTCCTAATGTTATAACTTCACAATCCTTGAATTTATTGTCCTCAATGGTTAATCTTATCAAGGTACGTTCCTTATGCCATCCTTGCAAACCGGCAGCACCAGGATTGATGTGTAGCATATTTAATGTCTTGTCGAACTTTACTTTCAGAATGTGCGAATGGCCTGCGATAAAGAGCTGAGGGGGATTGGCATATAGTTGTCCACGAACAGAATAGTCGTAATTGCCAGGATAGCCACCGATATGTTTCATCAGCACTTCCACATTCTCGCACTTCCAGCGTAGTACCTCGGGATACATCAGTCGAAGGTTGCCACCATCACAATTTCCACAAACAGCCCTCAACGGACGGAACGCAGCCAGTTTCTCTGCCACCTCTAGAGAGCCGATATCACCAGCATGCCATATCTCATCACAGGGTTCAAAGTAGTGCAGATATTTCTCATCCCAATAAGAATGGGTATCACTGATGATGCCTATCTTTTTCATACGTCTAATTGTTTGCGGATAAAGTCGGCAATAAGTTTCTCAGTCTCTTCCAATCCGAGGATGCTTGAGTCTATACACAGGTCATAGCTCTCTGCAGCACCCCACGTCTTACCCGTATAATAGTTATAGTAAGAGGCGCGTTTCTCTTCTGCTTGCAGAATATAGCGCTTAGCCTGCTGAGGTGTCATCGAGCGCTGTGCCAATAGCTTGTCTATACGACTACGCATTGAGGCGGTAATAAAAACCTTCACCACGTTGGGCATATCGCGTAACACATAGTCAGCACAGCGACCCACAAATACGCAACTACCTTCTTCTGCTGCCTTACGAATAGCATCGCTCTGAAACTGGAACAGGCTTTCCTGAGAGAAGTTCGTGCGATAAAGCGAGCTAGTTCCTCCCAAATGAGGTGCCTGCATATTAAACAGCGATTTGAAGAAGCCCTTTTTCTCATCGTTTTCTTCAAAGAATTTCTCGCTGAATCCACTTTCTTTAGCAGCAAGGTTCAATAGTTCTCGGTCATAGTAATTGGCGTTGAAGTCCATAGCCAACATACGTGCGATATCATGGCCGCCACTACCCAGTTGGCGCCCCACACAGATGATGATGTGCTTGTCTTTCATTATATCTTAATGCTTAATTATTAGCTTTTAGTCTCTTCATATACCACAACAGGAAGGGTATCGTCATCGCAAAGGCACAGAAGTCGCTGACTGGCATTGCATACCATACACCGTCAAGTTGCCAGAACAATGGGAAAACATATGCCATCGGTAACAACATAAATAGCTGGCGCGACAGCGACAGGAAAATAGATACCTTAACCTTTCCGATGCATTGGAAGAAGTTGGTAATAACTGCCTGCGAACCTACGACAAAGAATACCAACATATCTATCTTAATACCTTGTGCGGCCAATTTCATCAGGGTCTCATCGGTAGTAAAGATACGGGCAATCTCTCTAGGGAACACCATTGATAGCGCCCAACCAACCAGCAGTATGCCTGTGGCACATCCGATAGCATAGAACAAACAACGGAACATGCGGTCATATTTCTCTGCACCATAGTTATAGCCCACAATAGGTTGCATACCTTGACATACGCCCATCACAAACATAAAGAACATCATCACCACTGAGTTTGCAATAGAATAGGCACCTACTGCCATATCACCACCATAGTGTACGAACTGATTGTTCATGAAGATGACAATGACACACGATGTCGTCTGCATCAGGAAGGGAGAGATACCGATGGCAATGATATTGCGCACCAGGTCTTTCTTCAGCTTATAGATACCACGCTTCAGGTGCAGAATCTCTTTTTGGTCACTAAACTGCCACATCTGCCAGCATAGCGCCAAAGACTGCGACACCACAGTGGCCAAGGCTGCACCACGTATTCCCCAACGGAACCACCACACAAAGGCGATAACCAAGATTATGTTACACCCCACCGTAAATAGAGTGGCATACATTGCATGGCGTGGCTTTCCTGCAGCTCTCAACACGGCATTCATACCGAAGTACATGTGTGTCACCACATTACCTATCAAGATAACCTGCATAAACTCACGGGCGTAAGGCAGAGTTACATCTGATGCACCAAAGAAGCGCAAGATGGGATCGAGAAATACCATACATACGGCCATAAACATCAGGCCGATAATCAGGTTCAGTGTGACGGTATTACCCAACAGATACTCTGCTCGCTTATAGTTACGCTGTCCCAAGTTCACAGAGATACAGGTAGATGCACCCACACCCACCGCAGCGCCAAAAGCTGCGCTCAGATTCATAAAGGGGAAGGTAATACCTAAACCGGCAATAGCCTCCGGACCTACTACTTGTCCGATAAATGCACGATCAATAATGTTATAAAGCGACGAAGCCGTCATAGCCACAATAGCAGGCATGGCATACTGCATCAGCAGCTGCCCAACAGGTTTCGTCCCTAATTCTAATGTTGCTTGATTGTTGTCCATATATAAATAATGTGCAAAATTACTGCTAATTCTTCGAATAGCCAAAATTATCTCTGATTTTCTTTTGTACTTTGCCCACTTCTTTGTATCTTTGCAATCCTATAAAACTGTCCATATCAAGAAGACTTCTATGATTCCAGAACATTTTTCCCTGCGCCAACTCAACCTGATGGTGCGCGACGCTATAGAGATGCAACTACCCGATGAGTATTGGGTAGAGGCAGAATTGTCAGAGTGTCGCGAACGAGGTGGGCACTGCTATATGGAACTCATTGAGAAAGACGAACAGACCAACACTCCTATAGCCCGTGCTTCGGCCAAATGTTGGCGACAGACATGGCAGATGATACAACCGCACTTTGAGCACGTCACAGGACAGCCATTGCATGCCGGATTGAAAGTTCTGCTGCGAGTTTATGCACAGTTTCACGAGACTTTCGGCTTCTCTTGGATAGTCACCGACATTGACCCCACTTATACCATTGGTGATATGGCACGTCGGCGTCAGGAAATCATCCGCCAACTGAAGGAAGAAGGTGTCTTCGACCTGCAACGCGAATTGCACATTCCCATGTTTGCACAGCATATTGCTGTTATTTCCGCAGCGGGTGCTGCTGGCTATGGCGATTTTGTTCACCAACTAGAAGACAATGACTACGGCTTTAAGTTTGATGTCCAGCTCTTTCCCGCCATCATGCAGGGCGAACAGGTGGAGCAGAGCATCATAGCCGCTCTCAATAAAATCTATGAAGCGAACGCTCTCGTTGGTTCTCCCACGGACAGATTCGACTGCGTTGTTATCATCCGAGGCGGTGGTGCCACTGCCGACCTTAGTGGTTTTGACACGTTAGCACTAGCAGAAAACGTAGCACAGTTCCCATTACCCATTATCACGGGTATCGGCCACGATCGCGACGAGAGCATACTCGATATGGTCAGCAACACACGTGTAAAGACACCCACTGCTGCAGCAGCACTACTCATCGACAATCTTTTACAGGTATTAACTCGCATCGATAGTGCCCAACAGCGTCTCACCACGGCTATCAGTCAGCGTTTTGCCAATCAGAAAGAGCGCCTATCCAGTATGCAGACTATTATTCCCGTACTTGCCCAGCGCATATTAAGTAATGCAAAGCATCGTCTGGAGTTGTTAGAATTGCAGTTACAGGGCTACGACCCTCAACTACTACTGCGTCGTGGTTATAGTATCACTCTGCACGATGGTCGTGCAGTACGTGACCCCAAACAACTAAAGGCAGGCGACGAGATAGAAACAAGAGTAGAACACGGAAGCATCATATCAACGGTAAAAAAGTAAAGCTATGAACGAGAATATGAAATATGAAGAGGCGATGGCTCAACTAGAGACTATCGTGCGCAAAATGGAGTCTAACGAGTTGGATATAGACGAAATCGCTGCGCAGTTGAAAACCGCACAGCGACTTATAAAGTTTTGTCGTGACAAACTCACAAAGACGGAGTCTGAACTGTTAGAAGAACAGACCGAAGGTCAATGACTTAAACTTTGGATTCTCTACGCCATCCACTGTCTTATCCTTCAGCACGCTCATTGGTGAGTACTTGCAGTATAGACCCAAACCGTGATACTTCAAGATACCCATGAAATCAACAGTCACAGGACGATAGCCGATACCCTTGATACTTTCTTCCATCTCATAGTCGCCATCTGTCCACTCATTGTTGATACGACCACGCAGATTGAAGTTAACTACAGGACCGAGAGAGAAGCTTGTATTACTATCCTTTCCAAATTTCTGCGTAAACAGGAAAGGTACCGACAGACTAAATATTCTGATTTCCGATTCCGTCTTTTTGTAATTCTCAGAAAATTTGCTAAAGCCTACAATACCATCAGCATTCTTACCGATTACTTTACCTGTGGGCACAACATAACTGCGCCAGTCACACCAAAGACCTGTAGAATATGTCTGAGTTGCACCTTTTGGTGTATAGCAATAGCGCACACCAAAGAACCATTCGTTTGATCTAAACACTGCAAAGCCGTGTCCGTCAGGAGTATTAGTGGGAGCAGCCCATCCGTAACCCACGTCGAGTACCCACTTTTCGTCATCCTCGGCCAACTTTTTGATTACCTTTGTGGAAGTCTTTGTATTGTCAATAGCCACCGTTTTCTCATAACGGAAATTCTCATCACCTTTCTTACCAGTAACCTTAATCTTCTGCACCGAGTCGTTGGTCATCACAGTAACCTTCGTTGGACTACTGAACACCACGGTATCATTCTTTTCTGTAGCCATAGCCGTTACACACATCGTACTGGCCAAAGCCATCAATAACATTTTTGTTTTCATCATTTTCAAATTGTTTGTTAGTAACTATTTATATCAGTCTTTGTGATTTTGTCACAAAGGTATAAAAAGGAAGAAAAACAGGAAAGAAAAAAGTAAAAAAATTGCCCTTTTCATCAAATATTCTTCATTCTCTATCCCTAATTCTTATTTTTTTTGTACTTTTGCGGTCAAAACAATGAGAAAAGAAACAAACATCAATACAAATAGATTATGAAGAATTTAGACTGGGCTAATTTGTCGTTCGGTTACATGAAGACCGACTACAACGTACGCTGTTATTATCGTGACGGCAAATGGGGCGAGATAGAAGTAAGCTCCGACGAGTATCTGAAAATGCATATGGCAGCAACCTGTCTGCACTATGGTCAGGAGGCTTTCGAGGGACTGAAAGCATATCGCTGCAAAGATGGAAAAGTGCGCATTTTCCGCGTTGAAGAGAATGCTGCACGTCTGCAGAGCACTTGTCGTGGCATTCTGATGCCCGAACTGCCCACAGACTTGTTTGTTGAGATGGTCAAGAAGGTGGTACGCCTTAATCAGGAGTGGATACCTACCTACGAGAGTGGTGCTACCCTCTATATCCGTCCACTGCTGATAGGAACAAGTGCCCAGGTGGGTGTACATCCCGCTAAGGAATACTGCTTCCTCATCTTCGTAACTCCCGTAGGTCCTTACTTCAAGGGTGGATTCTCTAGCAATCCATACGTCATTGTTCGCGACTACGACCGTTCAGCACCTCTTGGCACAGGTAAATATAAGGTTGGTGGCAACTATGCAGCATCGCTCTTTGCCAACAATCTGGCTCACGAGAAGGGTTACGCCTGCGAATTCTATCTCGACGCAAAGGAGAAGAAATATATCGATGAATGTGGTGCTGCCAACTTCTTCGGTATCAAAGACAATACATACATCACACCAAAGTCCACCTCTATCCTACCCTCTATCACCAACAAGTCGTTGATGCAGGTAGCAGAGGACTTAGGCATGAAAGTGGAGCGTCGTCCCATTCCTGAAGAGGAATTGGAGACCTTTGAAGAGGCTGGTGCCTGCGGAACAGCTGCTGTTATCAGCCCCATTTCATACATCGACGACCTTGACACCGGCAAGCGCTATTCGTTTGGCGAGAAGCCAGGTCCGGTATCAAAGAAGTTGTTCGATACGCTGCGCGGCATACAGTATGGTGAAATCGAGGATAAGCACGGATGGACTACCGTGGTTATCGAATAATCAGTCGCGTAGACATCGTAACAAACGAAACAATAAATATGGGAAAAGGCAAGCTGGCGAAATTCGCCGACATGGAGACATATGAGAACGTGTTCCAATACCCTTATTCGGTAGTGGAGCATGTTCCTTTTGAGATGCAGGGCCATTGGCACGAGCAGTACTTCCACAATCAGAATCCTATTGTATTGGAACTAGGTTGTGGTAAGGGAGAATATACTGTAGAGTTGGCCAAGCTCTATCCGAATATGAACTTCATCGGTGTTGACATCAAGGGCGCCCGTATGTGGACTGGTGCTACACAAGCCATCAACGAAGGACTAAAGAATGTGGCCTTTTTGCGCACCAACATTGAGATTATTGAACGCTTCTTCGCCCCAGGTGAGGTGAATGAGATATGGCTCACCTTCTCTGACCCGCAGATGAAGAATCCTCGTAAGCGTCTAACATCAACATGGTTTATGAATCGCTATCGCAAGTTCCTTATCAACGATGGCATCATCCACC
This sequence comes from Prevotellaceae bacterium MN60, assembly GCA_900199555.1. Taxonomy (GTDB): domain Bacteria; phylum Bacteroidota; class Bacteroidia; order Bacteroidales; family Bacteroidaceae; genus Prevotella. The sequence goes on along the minus strand of FZQZ01000011.1, from coordinate 92,634 downwards.
TCAAGACCGACTCCAATTTCCTTTTCACCTATACCACCTATATGGTGGAGAAGAACCACCTACCCGTTATCTTTCATACCACTGACCTCTATCATGATGAGCGCATTGACGAGGAGACGAAGAAGATTCTCTCAATCCAGACTTATTATGAAGGTATGTGGATAGAGCGTGGTCTGAACATCAAGTACCAAAAGTTCCGCTTGCCTCAAGAGGGTGTGCTCGAAGAACCCGACGTAGAGATTGAACTCGACGACTATCGTTCTTACCACCGCGACAAGCGCAGCAGCAAGGACAAAGCGAAATAAAAAAAAGAAAGTGCTAAGCGTATAGCTCAGCACTTTCTTCGTTTCTGCTATTTCTTTGCTTTCTTGTAGGCCTTCACCTCTGCAGGAGTTGCGAGACCAGCCTTGCAGCGATATTCCAGTCGCGCAAGACGCATCTGTTTCAGGAAACGTTCGCTGGTATGCAGACGAGCATAAGCAGCAGAGGCCGCCAAGCGACCAGCATCAACGTCGCTCTGCCAGTGGGCACCTACGATGACGCGGCTCTCACCATACATATAACCACGAGCCAAAATAGTGTCAGCACGATCTGGATTAATCTCCGACAGCAGTAGGGCAGAACTCCAGCCGAGGATAGTATGACCAGAGGGGTAAGAGCCGTTTTTGCGTAGTGCCGGCTCGTCTTGGGGATAGAGCGTAGGCTCTTGCATACGCATGAAAGGACGACGACGCATGTAATATTTCTTAGGTAGCTTGCAAATGCTATCACAGGTAGCGGTACCATCGCGCAGCACTTTGTAGATTTCAGGGGTTTCTTCCTTAGAAATTTGTCTTCATAATATCATCTATTTATCATCTATTTTAGAATTTCACCTGCAGGCGGGTTTCAAAGATACTGACTTCATTGTCGGCAAAGTTGCTGCGGTTGGTCACCTTCGTCCATGAGCCACGGATACGCCATATCATATACTTATTAATGTAGTAGTTATAACAGAGTGCCCAATCACTGAGGTAACCGCCATAGATTCCCGCACTGGCATCCGACAGCGACGTATAGTTATACTGCAGACAAAGTTCCATATTACCTGCATCAGGTGTGGCAAGGCCACCATCAATCTTAGTGTATTTGTAATAATGCCCTTTCAGGAGTCCACGCAAGGTGACATAAGCGCCACTACCACGGAAAGCATTCAGTCCGTTGTCATGCGAAATGCGGTTATAGAAGTACTGACCTATCACGGCAAACCTGCCAAAGGAGTACAGAATTTTAGGTGATAATTTGTACATAATCTTAGCATCCGTCACGACAGCCTGCTGCGAGTTCACCTTGGCGACACGAGTAGGCCAGCGTGTGCTGAGTGTAAACTGCTTGTGATTTTGCGACTCATTAGCATCATAGCGGGCGCCTTCGATGCCACCGCTGACACCCACATGGAATATCTTTCCTGGTTCTGCGAAAGGATGATAGAGCAGACGCGACATCGCCCCCACCGCCTCATTGCCCGTCACATCAGTAGTCTGTTTCATAGCATCAGTCTCTACCACCACACTGGCTGTAGCCAGAAACCTGTCATCCATGTGTTCGAACTTCAAGCCCATCATGCGGTCGTTATTAAACACGGCATTGCTTTGCGGCTCCTCCATAGTTTCCTTGAACGACGAACTGGTGCAGCTCTGATAGCCATACTGGTGGATGAAATAGCCACCACGCAGGAAGTTTTGTTCGTCGAGATCGTACTGCAAGAAGACATCCTTAATATTTACTTTGCCATAGGCAAAACACATATCAACCTTTCCTTTCCACTGACCATAAATAAAACCCACACCTATACGCATATCGGGGGTACCCACCCTTCAGTTTATCTTCCTGCTGTTGTGCATGGACGTAGGCCGCATCAAACAGGATACGCCCCGAAGGTTTTACCTTCAATTCAGGTTCTTGTGCACTAGCGTTGACAGCCATTGCCAGTGTTATTAGCCACACTACTATCCGTAATTTCATCATACTTAGATTCTTTCGTTAGCAATAATAATCGAGTGTAAAGATAGGATATTTTTTACAAAAAGCAAAACAAATCATAAAATAATTGGCAGGTTCGCTTGTTTTTTAGTAATTTTGCACCCAAAATTGAAATGATAATGGCATTATATCCGAAAATGATTATGGATGCCTTGGCTACGGTAACGTATGCCGGCACGAAGAAAAACTTGGTGGAAAGCGAGATGGTGGCCGACCAGCCCGCCATCAATGGCAATAAAGTGAGCGTGGTATTAGAGTTCCCACGTGATACAGATCCATTTCTTAAATCTACCGTTAAGGCTGCAGAGGCTGCCATTAAGTACCATTGTGGCAAAGACGTAGAAGTAGAGATACAGACAGAATTTAAGTCTAAACCACGTCCAGAGGTAGGCAAGCTATTGCCTCAGGTGAAGAATATCATTGCCGTAAGTTCTGGAAAAGGCGGTGTGGGCAAGAGTACCGTATCAGCCAATCTGGCTATTGCATTAGCTCGACTGGGCTATAAAGTAGGATTGCTGGACACCGACATCTTCGGTCCGTCGATGCCTAAGATGTTCCACGTAGAGGATGCACGCCCTTACGCCGTAGAGAAGGATGGACGCCAACTGATAGAGCCTGTAGAGGCGTATGGCGTAAAGTTGCTTTCAATAGGGTTCTTCGTCAATCCCGACACAGCAACACTATGGCGTGGAGGTATGGCTACCAATGCACTGAAGCAGTTGATAGCTGATGCCGACTGGGGCGAGTTAGACTACTTTATCCTTGACACCCCACCAGGTACTAGCGACATCCATCTGACACTATTGCAGACGCTGGCCATCACGGGCGCCGTCATCGTATCAACACCTCAACAGGTGGCATTAGCTGACGCTCGCAAGGGTATTGATATGTACCGAAACGAGAAGGTGAACGTGCCCATCCTGGGACTCATCGAGAATATGGCATGGTTTACGCCTGCCGAACTACCAGAGAACAAGTACTATATCTTTGGCAAGGAAGGCTGCAAGCGACTAGCAGAAGAGATGCAAGTGCCGTTGTTGGCACAAATTCCTTTGGTACAGGGAATCTGCGATGGTGGCGACAATGGTGAGCCAGCAGCATTAAGCAGCGAGACTGCCACAGGATTGGCTTTTATCAATTTGGCACAGTCGGTAGTAACCGTAGTCAATCGCCGCAATAAGGAACAAGAGCCTACAAAGATTGTGGGCATGAAATAGTAAACATCCCTCAACCAACAAAAAAACATTCTTAAAACAATGAAGAAACTTCTAACGCTCAGCATGATGCTGATGGTGGCCGTCCTCGCACAGGCCCAGTTGAAAGTAATCCCCACCCTGAACAAGGGCATGGAGAAAGTGTATGAAACCAAGGCAACGATGATTCTGCCCGGACAGCCTGCCATCAACATGGTATCGGACACGAAGTACACCGTGAGCGAAGCAACTGCCGATGGCTACATCATCGATGTGGTAACCACCACCTTTAGCAGCGATGCCGCTAAAGACAACATCACTGGTCAGATCATGACTGCTGCTCAGGAGATGACGAAGGACGTGATTATCCGCATAGCCACCGACAAGAACGGCAAGCCCGTAAAGATTGCTAACTACGATGAGCTGAGCAAGAAGCTCAACGAGCGTGGTCAACTGATGATTAAAAAGCTCTACGAACTGATGCCAGAAGTAAAAGAGGCTCTTCCTGAGGATGCACTGAAAGAGCAACTCATGGAGAGCGTTGCAGAGGAACCTCTGTTTAAGAGCATGACAGGTACCAACAGTCCACTGCTGCTCTTCGGCAAGACAATCATGACAGGTGCTCAGGAGGAGATTGTCAACGAGCAGGGTCTGAACATGAAGCGCATGTACTTTGTAAATGGTAAGAAGGTAACAAGCAATGCCACACTGAGCATGTCAAAGGAGCAGATTAAGAAGTTGATTATTGCCCAAGTAGAGAAGATGATGCCCGAACAGGCTGACGCTATCAAGGAACAGATTGACCAGCTGATGGAGAGCGGTATGCTGAAGCTCGACGCTAAGGAGACTACCACCTTCGAATTGCAGGATGACTGCTGGCCTAAGACTTGGACTACTGAAGCCACCAACGAGTCGGCTGGACAGAAGAACGTAACGAAAACAACAACTACGCTGAAATAAAGCAAGACACAGCAATAAAGAAAAAGGAGCCCGAGCGGCTCCTTTTTTATTTAATTACTCTACGGCACCTCTTAGTATCTCACCCAACGTAGGATGGATATGCACCATATCGCGCAACTCGTCGATAGTAGTGTGCTTACACATTAAGGTGCTCACCTCCTGCACGATGTCGGCACTATGGGCGCCATAGGCATGACAACCTAAGATGCGACCACCATCACCTGAGAAGAGTTTCAGCATACCCTCCGTCTCGTTCATCGCTAGCGCCTTACCATTGGCACGCCAGAAAGCCTTGTGGCAGGTATAACCCGCTGGAGAAGCATCGGGAACGGTAGCGTTCTTCAGTTGGTCTTCGGTGGGACCTACACAAGCTGCCTCAGGTTCAGTAAAGATGGCAGCAGGCATGATATCGAAGCGGATTCCATCCTTCTTACCCATAATATGATTTACGGCACGCACGGCCTGCATCTCAGCAGCATGAGCCAGCATCTGTCGTCCGTTGACATCACCGATAGCATATAAGCCCGCTGTAGAAGCAGCGGGAACAGAACCAGAAGAAGCTGCAGACAGAGAAGTCACGCAGAAGTTCTCATCCACAGGGATAGCGCCATTAGGAGCTAGCGTAATGCCAGCAGCCTCTAGATTCAATCCCTCGGTACGGGGCTTGCGACCTGTAGCCATCAGAACTACGTCGGCATCGATGTCGGCAATATTCTCTACGGCAGTCTTCATCTTAAAGGTGATACCACGCTTCTCCAGCGTCTTACGCAGGCGCTTGGCGATATCGCTATCAAGAGCAGGTAAGCATTCCTTCAGATACTCTATCACCGTAACCTCAGAACCAAAACGATTGAAGACTGAGGCGAACTCCATACCGATAACACCGGCACCAATAATCGCTAAACGCTTAGGCAGTGTATCGAGCTGAAGCAAGCCCGTACTATCCACCACGCGGGAGTCATCAAGCCCCTTGAGAGGTAACCACTTCGTTTCAGAGCCCGTAGCGATAATGATGTTTTTAGCGGCAATAGGCTCGTTCGTTGCGATAGCATCGCAACATACCGAACAGGGGGAAGCGAAAGAGGCTTTGCCACGGATGAGGGTGATGTTGGGATGCGATAGAATGCCCTCTACCCCACTACGTAGCTGTGGAATAACGGTATCCATGCGCTCACGAGCCTCAGCAAAGGAGGCGCTATGCACATAAGTCTTGGTAGGTATGCAGCCTACATTAAGACAAGTACCGCCTACCTCACCAGCTTCTATTATCACCACCTTGAGTCCCTGCTTGGCAGCATATTCGGCGGCACGGTAACCGCCTGGGCCCGCACCGATGATGAGGATATCAGGAATGCCCGCTGTAGAAGCTGCGGGAACAGAACCTGAAGCGGCAGACGCAGAACTATTGTTCATCTTTCAATTGTTTATAAGTTACAACAGGATGCTTAGCAGCCAACACATCGTCCACACGACCGATAGGTGTGGTATGTGGTGCTGTCTTCACCAGTTCGGGGTCAGTCTTAGCCTCCTCAGCAATCTTACGCATCACAGCAATGAAACCATCGAGTGTCTCCTTCGACTCGTTCTCCGTAGGCTCAATCATCAGAGACTCATGGAACAGCAAGGGGAAGTAGATGGTTGGTGCATGATAGCCATAGTCAAGCAGACGCTTGGCTACATCCATTGTAGTAACGCCCGTACTCTTATCCTTCAAACCATCGAAGACAAACTCGTGACAGCATGTAGTGTCGATGGGCAGTTCATAGACATCCTTCAGTGACTCCTTAATATAATTAGCATTCAGTGTTGCCAAAGGACCAACCTCCTTGACATGCTCGCGACCCAGCGAAAGGATATAAGCATAAGCACGCATCATCACACCATAGTTGCCCATATAGGGAGATACCATCGGGAAGTGCTTCTGCAATCCCTCACGCACGCCCACAGGACCAGCACCAGGACCACCGCCACCATGAGGTGTAGAGAAAGTCTTGTGCAGATTGATGTGCATCACATCGAATCCCATATCACCAGGGCGACAAGCTCCCAACATCGGGTTGAGGTTAGCACCATCATAATACATAAGACCACCACAGTCGTGGATAAGTTTAGCAATCTCAGGGATATGTGTCTCGAAGAGTCCCAGCGTATTGGGATTGGTCATCATCATGGCGGCGATGGAATCGCCACATTCAGAACAAAGGCGCTCTAAGTCTTCCAGATCTACCAGACCATCCTGAGTAGATTTCACCTCCACAATCTCTAGACCACAAACAGCAGCTGAGGCGGGATTGGTTCCGTGAGCACTATCAGGTACGATTACCTTCTTGCGCAGCATATCGCCACGCGAACGATGGTAGTTGTCTATCGTCATCAAGCCCGTCAACTCACCATGAGCACCCGCATAAGGTTCGAATGTAAAGTGAGCCAGACCAGTAAGTGCACAAAGCGACTTCTCCAACAGCGTTACCAGCGCCTCAGCACCCTTTACCGTCTCTGCGGGCTGTTCGGGATGCAGATTCTGGAACTGAGGTAACATAGCCATCTCCTCATTGATTTTAGGATTGTACTTCATCGTACAAGAGCCCAGAGGATAGAAGCCCGTATCCACACCAAAGTTATTATTAGAGAGGTTGGTATAGTGGCGCACCACTGTGAGTTCATCGCACTCAGGCAACTGAGCATCCTCAGCACGGCGCAACTCTGAGGGTATCTCGTAACTGCCGAAATGATTTTTAGGCAGACTATAGCCCTTGCGACCCTCCTGAGAGAGTTCGAAAATCAGGTTTCCATATAATCTATTGTTCATAGGGCAGCAATCTTTACGAGGTTATCAATTTCTTCTTTGGTACGCTTCTCGGTTACGGCAAAGAGGATGCCTTCATCCAGTTTTACGCCACCCAATATACCAGCATCGATAAAGCGCTGATAGAGGGTATCTACGTCACCATCGTACGTAACAAAGAACTCATTAAAGAAAGGCTTGTCGAAGCCCAACTTGAAGCGTCCCGTCTTCAGCAATTCGTCGCAGAGATAGTGAGCACCGGCATACGACAATTGTGCTGCCTCCTTCAATCCCTGCTTCCCCATGAGCGACATATATACGGTAGCCCATAGTGCCATCAACGACTGGTTAGAACAGATGTTCGATGTAGCCTTCTGGCGACGGATATGCTGTTCGCGAGCCTGTAGTGTCAGGACAAACGCACGCTGGTCGCGATTATCCTTCGTCATACCAACGATACGACCAGGCATCTTACGAATCAGTTTCTCTGTGCAACACATATAGCCCACGTAAGGACCGCCCCACTGCATCGGGATGCCCAGTGACTGACCATCGCCCACAGCGATATCGGCACCCCACTCACCTGGTGTCTTCAACACGGCGAGGTCGGCAGCCACACTATTCATGATAAACAGCGCCTTATTCTCGTGACAAGCATCAGCAAAGCCCGTATAGTCTTCTACGATACCAAAGGCATTAGGATACTGTACGATAACACCAGCCACACCACCTTCAGCGAGCTTAGCCTTCAGGTCGTCTAAGTCGGTCTGTCCATCCTTTGATTTGATACAATCCCAATCAATGCCCTGATGCAGTGCATAATTGCGTACCACGTTAAGCAGCTTCGTATCTAACGTGTCAGAGATGAGCACCTTATTCTGCTTCTTACCAGCAGCTACAGCCATCATCATGGCCTCAGCAGTAGCTGTAGAACCATCATACATAGAAGCATTAGACACATCCATACCCGTGAGTTCAGCCATCATTGACTGATACTCAAAGATATAGTGTAGCGTACCCTGCGAGATTTCGGCCTGATAAGGTGTATAACTAGTAAGGAATTCGGAGCGTGATAGGAGATAAGGAATAACTGAAGGCGTATAGTGGTCGTAGACACCATTACCAGCAAAGCAGGTGAGTTGTGTATTCATCGCACCCAGTTTGGCAAAGGTATCGCGCACCTCCATTTCGCTCATCTCCGAAGGCAACTGATAGTCGCCCTTGAAGCGGATGCTGTCGGGAATCTGGCTATAGAGGGCATCGAGCGAATCGATACCCACCTTCTCCATCATCGCCTTCAGATCAGCCTCAGTATGGGGAAAATATTTATAATTCATGTACGTTGAACATTATTTCTCGCAGAAAGCGGCATAAGCCTTAGCATCCATCAGGTTGTCGAGTTCTGACTTATCAGAAATCTCTACCTTGATAATCCAGTTCTCGTAGGCATCAGCATTGATGAGTTCGGGCTGGTCTTCCAGTTCCTCGTTCACCTCAACTACCACACCTGTTACTGGAGAAATCAGGTCGCTGGCAGCCTTAACACTCTCTACGGCACCAAACTCCTCGCCTGCAGTAACCTCATCGTCTACATCGGGCATATCAACATATACCACGTTACCCAGTGCGTGCTGAGCATAGTCTGAGATACCTACAAAACCAATGTTTCCTTCTACGCGTACATACTCGTGTGACTCACTATAGTAGAGTCCTTCCATTACTTTAGCCATAATATTTTATTTTTTATAGTTTTTATGATAGAATTGTTTCTTTACCACCTTGCCGGCGAATACCTTCTTACGAATCTGAATCTGCAATTCGGTATCCAACTTAGCATACTGAGCATCCACCAATGCGATACAAACGCTCTTATCAACAGAGATAGCATGATAGCCCGTTGTCACCTCACCAATGGGAGCGCCCTCCATATTCAGCACCGTATATCCATGACGGGGAATTGCCTTGTCATGCAGTTCGATGCCCACCAACTTCTTGGCTGGTCCTTCGGCCTTCTGCTTAGCCAGTGCCTCTTTACCGATAAACTCCTCCTTGTCGAGTTTGACAAAGATGCTCAGTCCAGCCATCACGGGTGTGATATTCTCCGACAACTCGTCGCCATAGAGTGGCAAGCCCACCTCAAAGCGCAAGGTATCGCGACAACCTAAGCCACATGGTTTGCAGCGACCACTAGCCAACAACTTGTCCCAGCACTCACGGATATAGTCGGCTTCGGCATAGAGTTCGAAGCCATCCTCACCCGTATAACCCGTGCGAGAAACGAGGCGACCACCATCCAAACGCTTAAAGGTATAGAATGTCAGCTCCTTGCAAGCTATTCCCAGTACCTCTTCCATCACAGCCTCAGCCTGTGGTCCTTGGATAGCTAATTCGCCATACTGCTCACTCTGATGCTCCAACGATACCTCGTAGCCCTTTGCCTGTTGCTGTATCCATGCCCAATCCTTATCTATATTAGAGGCGTTGATAACGAGGAAGTAGCAGTCTGCGTCCACCTTATATACCAATAGGTCGTCAACCACCCCACCATGCTCATAGCACATCATGCCATAGAGTATCTGTCCATTGACAGCCTTCGTCACGTCGTTAGTAAAGATATGGTTCACATAGCGTTCGGCATCTTTGCCACTAATCAGAACCTCACCCATATGACTCACGTCGAACACGCCACATGCTTGGCGTACAGCCTGATGCTCATCCACGATATTGCTATACTGGATAGGCATATCAAAACCACCAAATGGCGAAATGAGGGCACCTAGTGCCACATGCTTGTCGTAGAGACAGGTTCGTTTGTTGTTTCCTGATTCCATTTGTTTTAGATGATTAATGTTTTATAGTAAGTGAATAAACTCTTGTTGTAGGTATTGTTGCTCGATTTGTTCTATTTCCGTCACCTCTTCTGGAGAGAGTTTTCTGCAGTCATTGCAGAGTGTATCTCGGAAGAGCCGCTTCACCTCTTCGAGCGAGAGGGTGGTATAATCTTTTAATAAGGTGATGCGCTGGCGCACGCTCTCGATACCTTTCGATTGTAGTTTCTCTTTGCTGGGCGTGATGGCATGCAGCATGTGCTCCATATTCGTATCGTAGAGAAATGTGCCATGCACGATATTCCTTCCCGGCAGATGATAAGAGGCCGTACCACTCACCTTATGGTCGCCTATCATCACGTCGTTATGTGTGGTTCCTACAGCCTGTACGCCCATCTTGCGCAGCACTAATAGGAGCATATTAACAAAGGTATTGAAAGCGTAACCTACCTGTTCGTTTGCCGTAACATACGATAGCATGAGGTTATCTTCATCGGCATATACACATCCTCCTCCACTCTTACGGCGATACATCTTAATATGGTGCTGTCGGCAATAATCCACATTCACCTCCTGCTCCATCTGCTGATTACGCCCGAAAATAACACTCGGTTCCACCTGCCACATAAAGAAATAATCCTCCGATTCCAAGCGACGAGCTACATATTCCTCCATCGCCAGATAGAAAGATAAATTCCTTACTCCGTGGGTATCAGGCAATTCTACATAAGTCATAAGGATGTCTAGCTGTAATTGTTTCCTTTTTTCTGCAAATATATGAAGTTTTTATGTAATGAGCAAGAATTTTTGATTTTATTTTGCAGTTTAACCGAATTACACTATCTTTGCATTTTGAAATCAAGAATTGATATAGATTTTGGAAACATCGAATATGGGGCTGTTAAGCCAAATACAATATCCCACTGACCTGAGAAAGTTGAGCGTAGACCAATTACCTGAACTATGCCAGGAGCTTCGCGAAGACATCGTGAAGGAGCTCTCAGTTAACCCTGGCCACCTAGCTTCTAGCCTTGGCGTAGCTGAGATTACAGTGGCATTACACTATGTTTATGAGACACCCGAAGACCGCATCGTATGGGATGTAGGTCATCAAGCATATGGTCATAAAATACTGACAGGACGCCGCGAGCAGTTCTGCACCAATCGCAAACTGGGTGGTATCAAGCCCTTCCCTTCACCAGAGGAGAGCGAATACGACACGTTTGCCTGCGGACATGCCTCTAACAGCATCTCTGCTGCATTGGGTATGGCTGTAGCAGCCAAGCTGGAAGGCAAGAATCGCCATGTAGTGGCTGTTATCGGTGATGGTGCACTGAGTGGCGGATTGGCTTTTGAGGGACTGAACAATGTATCGTCGAGTCCCAACGATTTGCTGATTATCCTGAACGACAACGATATGTCGATAGACCGCAGTGTAGGTGGTATGCAGAAATACCTGTTAGGACTGAATACCAACAAGACCTATAATGCCATCAAGTTCCGTACCACCCAGTGGTTGTATAACAAGGGACTAATGAACGACGACCGTAAGAAGGGCATCCAGCGCCTGTCGAATGCGATAAAGAGTGCTATTGCCCACCAGCAGAACATCTTTGACGGTATGAACATCCGCTACTTCGGTCCATTCGACGGACACGATGTGAAGGAGCTGGTACGCATACTCGGTGCCATCAAGGACATGCAAGGTCCTAAGATTCTACACCTGCACACGCAGAAGGGACACGGTTATGCACCAGCCGAGAAGGATGTTACTACTTGGCATGCACCGGGCAAGTTTAATCCCGACACGGGTGAGCGCATTGTTGACGACGACCCCACCAAGCCACAAAAGTATCAGGATGTGTTTGGACATACCCTGCTCGAACTGGCTCGTCAGAATCCTAAAATCGTAGGTGTTACACCTGCGATGCCTAGTGGATGCTCGATGAACATCATGATGAAAGAGATGCCCGAAAGGACCTTCGACGTAGGAATAGCCGAGGGGCACGCTGTTACCTTCTCTGGCGGTATGGCCAAAGACGGTTTACTACCCTTCTGCAACATCTATAGTGCTTTTGCCCAGAGAGCCTTCGACAACATTATCCACGATGTGGCACTGTTAAAGCTGAACGTGGTATTCTGTTTCGATCGTGCAGGACTGGTGGGAGAAGATGGTCCTACGCATCATGGCGCTTTCGATATGGCCGCATTGAGACCTATCCCCAACCTGACGATATGCTCTCCTTTGGACGAGCACGAATTACGCCGACTGATGTATACCGCACAGTTGCCAAACAAGGGTCCCTTCGTGATTCGTTATCCTCGAGGCGGTGGCGAGTTGCAAGACTGGCGCTGTCCGTTTGAGGAAATCAAGGTGGGCACTGGTCGCAAGCTGAAGGATGGTACCGATATCGCCGTATTGAGCATTGGCCCGATTGGTAATAACGTCACCAGAGCGATTGCCGAACTTGGCAACGATGCGCGTGTGGCTCACTACGACATGCGATTCTTGAAACCACTCGATGAGTCTATCCTCGACGAGGTTGGACGCAACTTTAAGCATATCATCACCGTAGAAAACGGTGTGCTGAATGGTGGTTTAGGCTCAGCCGTTATCGAATGGATGAGCGACCACGGCTACCAGCCGCAAATCAAGCGTCTGGGTATTCCAGACAAGTTCATAGAGCATGGTAAAGTCTCTGAATTACAAGCCATTGTAGGCATTGACGAAGCAAGCATCAAGAAAGTCATACAAGAACTGTTATGAAAATCATCATTGGCGGGGCAGGCGCCGTAGGTACACACCTGTCAAAGCTACTGTCTAAAGACCATCAGGACTGTGTGCTCATCGACGAGCAGATAGAGCGCCTGGCGGGCTTGGAAGGAAAGTACGACATCATGACCTTACACGGTTCTCCCTCTAGCATTCAGACACTGAAAGAGGCTGGCGTAGATCATGCCGACCTCTTTGTGGGCGTTACTCCCGACGAGAGTGTCAATATGAATGCTTGTATGATTGCTCACGCCATGGGAGCGAAGAAGACGGTGGCTCGCATCGACAATTTTGAGTATCTGGCTCCTAACCTCAAGCCTTTCTTCGACAAGATGGGACTCAACTCGCTCATATATCCAGAGGTATTGGCAGCTATCGACATCACCAATGGCTTGAAGATGTCGTGGGTGCGCCAGCGTTGGGATGTTCATGGTGGAGCTCTCGTCATGCTGGGCATCAAGTTGCGCGAGACTTGCGAGATACTGAATCAACCTCTGCGCACCCTTTGCGGTCCTGACGACCCCTACCATATCGTTGCCATCAAGCGAGGCGACGAGACCTTGATACCGGGTGGTAACGACGAGTTGCGCTGCAACGATATCGCCTACTTCATGACTACCCGCGAATATATCCCTTATATCCGCAAGATTTCGGGCAAGGAGCACTATGCCGACGTCAAGAATGTCATCATCATGGGTGGCAGTAAGACGGCTGTACGCGTAGCGCTGACAGCACCCGACTATATGAACCTGAAAATCATTGAGCTCAACGAGCAGCGCTGCGAGCGCCTGAACGAGTTGCTGAATGATGTCAGCACGATGGTGATTCAGGGCGATGCCCGCGACCTTGGCTTGCTGCAGGATGAAGGCATACAGAATACGCAGGCCTTTGTAGCCCTGACGGAGAATGCCGAAGCTAACATCTTGGCTTGTCTCACTGCCAAGCGCCTTGGTGTGCGCAAGACGATAGCGATGGTAGAGAACCTGGACTATGTAGAGATGGCCGAGAGCTTGGATATCGGTACGATTATCAATAAGAAGACACTGGCTGCAGGTCATATCTACCAGATGATGCTCGATGCCGACGTTACCAACGTGCGCTCGCTGATGATGGTCGATTCTGACGTGGCTGAGTTTGTAGCTGCCGAGGGCTCAAAGGTAACCAAAAAGCCTGTAAAGGACTTAGGACTGCCCTTCGGTGTCACCATCGGCGGACTGGTACGCAAGGAGCAAGGCATTCTTGTGAATGGTAATACCCAGATAGAGGCAGGCGACTCGGTCATGGTCTTCTGCCACGAACAAAACCTGAAGAAAGTAGAGAAATATTTTAAGGCCAACGCGCTATGGTAAATCTCAGACTGATATACAAGATTATCGGTTCACTGCTATTCCTGCTGGGCACACTGCTGCTTGTATGCACCGGAATATCTCTTTTCTATAAGGAAGACGACATGCTGGCCTTCCTGCTCTCTGCTATCTTTACCTTCTGCGGTGGTTTGATACTCAAATACTTTGGCAACGATGCCAACAACAACCTCAGTCGTCGCGACTCCTATCTGCTGGTTACTGCCACATGGGTAGTATTCAGCTTGTTTGGTATGCTGCCCTTTATCATCAGTGGTTATATCACCAATATCACGGATGCCTTTTTCGAGACGATGTCGGGCTTCTCGACTACGGGAGCCACCATTCTCGACGATGTAGAGTGGTTGCCGCATGCCACCCTCTATTGGCGCACGCAGACACAATGGATAGGTGGTTTGGGAATCGTATTCTTCACCATCGCCATCCTACCCTCTATGGTGGGCAATGGCAGCATCAAGGTCTTTGCAGCAGAGGCCACAGGTCCGCTACGCGCAAAGATGCATCCGCGCCTATCTACGATGGCTAAATGGATTTGGAGTATCTATCTGGCCCTCACCATCGCTTGTATCTTGGCTTATTATGCTGCCGGCATGGGCTGGTTTGATAGTATCAACTACGCTATGACGACCACTGCTACGGGTGGATTTGCTACGCACAACGACTCTACGGCATTCTTCCACTCTGCCAGCATCGAGTATATCTCTGTTCTCTTCCAGTTCTTGGCTGGTATCAACTTCATGATGCTCTATGTCAGCATCTTCAAGCTGAAGCCCAGCGCCCTGTTCAAGACTTCCGAGTTTAAGCTATACATCACGATTATCTCGGTGGCCACCATCTGGATAGGCTATCTGCTGATGACGCGCAATGGCTACGGACTGGAGCGAGCCTTCCGCTCGGCCCTGTTCCAAGTGGTATCGTTTATCACCACCACGGGCTTGTTTAACGACGATGCGGCACGCTGGCCACACATCACGTGGGTAATTCTGGGCTGTCTGATGTTTGTAGGAGCCTGCTCGGGTTCTACTACGGGTGGCTTCAAGTGTGTGCGTGCGGTGATGGTGATGAAGGTGCTGCGCAACGAGTTCCACAAGTTGCTCCACCCCAATGCGGTACTTCCCGTCAAGATTAACGGCATGCCGGTGCCTCGCGCTCAGCTGAGCACGCTACTGGCCTTCTTTGCCATCTTCACCATCATGATTGTCATCACGGCCACACTGATGATTGCTGCGGGTATAGACAACACCAACGCCATCACCATCTCGCTGAGTTGTATCAGCAATGTAGGTCCCACGTTGGGCACACAGATTGGTCCGGAGATGTCGTGGAGCGAACTGCCCGACTATGTCAAGTGGCTCTGCTCGTTCCTCATGCTTGTAGGTCGTCTGGAAATTATGTCGGTATTGGTACTATTCACCCGCGCCTTCTGGAGAGACAATTGACGCGAGAAACTGCTCTACATCCTGCTGTATACAACGGTATTGTTCCGACAGGATATAGCCTGTATTCTTTCTAAGCATCTGACGGATATCTTGCAGAGAATGCTCATAGCAAGACATCTCATTCTTTCGCTGTACATGATGGCGAGCCGTGCGCGCTATCTCGTCCTGTCGCTCCATGCGCAGACGGTTGCACACCTTACTTAATATAGGCACTACAACGGTGTCAAACAAGTGGTGACCTTGGATGTAGAGGTAGGTGGTTTGTGGGGTAACGCCCAGCTCCTTGATTTCATTCTTCAGTCTGATATACTCCTCCTTATTGTTGGGATATTCAGCTTGCAACTGCCTTACCTTGCGATTCACCTTAGAGCGCAGGTGGTCAATGCTGGGCTGGGGATCGAAGACGTTAAAGCCACCCGGGTCGGCAATGCGCGAGAAGTCGGAAAGTGTAAACTTGTTGTGCTTACCCGTGCGATAAAACCATACACTCCACACAAACAAGGGGAATACCGCCTCACTATATTGGCGCAGATAGTCTTCGAAATCAAAGATGCGATGGTCGTTGAGCGTCACACTGACGCAGACATCGTGTAGCGAAGGCGCATAGCACTGCATATTCTCGATGGCGTAGGCGTAGGTATGAAACACATACGGACTCTCCAGCACCTTTCTGGATTGTGGCGTAGCACCCTGCAACAGATAGTCGTAGTCGGCATCCACACAGGCTATCATGGCTTGTCCAAATTGTTCTAAGGGAAAGGGGGTGCGCAAGAGTTCTGCCTTGTCGCCTCGTTGGGGAGCGTCGGAGGATAGCACGGCCTTCTTGCCTCTTTCCAGCTGCTTGTGCGAGGGTAGCATCACCTCAAAGTAGCGGTGCTCGTTTTCAAAGCGTGACAGTACGGTGCGCCAGAAATAGATGTCGTCGTAGCTCTCCACATAAGCCACGATTCTGCGCCTGGCCTTCTTGGATGTCAACTGATTGGCGGCCTCGAAGTAGCGCGAGTTCAGATGGTCTCTCAGTCTGCTGCTCATAGCGTAATATCCGATACCTCAGTCACCTTGTCTCCCCATCCGTTCATAATCACGGCAGGACTATGTGTAGTCAGGATAATCTGCACCTGCGGGTTCAGCTCTACAATCATATCTATCAGTCGCTGTTGCCACTCGATATGCAGGCTCACCTCGGGCTCGTCCATAAACAAGACGTAGGGTTGCTGGTCTTCTACCAATACCGTGAGCAGGATGGCCAGCATCTGCTTCTCGCCACTCGACAACTGGTAGGGCACCAGTGTCTCGCCTATCTGCGTAAAGCGTATCTCGTTTTCTGTGCGCACTATCTTCTTGCCCGTCTCGGCAAACAGGTCGTCAACCATATCCTGAAAGCGCGTCTTGGCCATCGACAACTGCTGGGCGGCATCGGCATGCCCCTGTTGCAGGGCCTCGATGATACGGTTACCAATGTTCACCTGATAGTCCAGATACTTGCGCTGCAGGTGGTAGAGCTGGAAGTCGAGCGCAGAAGTGATACGCGAGTCCACCAGATTCATCGTCTCGGTGTCGAGCATGGGGGAATCCATCGAGCGAATGATATCGTAGCGAACATGGGTAGCATCCTCGGGCTCCACCGTTAGGTGTACCCCCTTCAGCAGGTGGTTGATAAGGTCGCCATTGGTGTTGACGCTGCGAAACACCTTATTCAGAATGGTCGACTTGCCCACGCCATTGATACCGCTCAGGATGTTCACATGGGGGTCTAACGTCCACAGGATATGCTTCTTACCGCTCCACAGGGCGTCAATCTCAATCTGCTTAATATACGATGCGTACTTCATACCTCTCTTTCTTTATGTTTACATTGCAATGTTACCGAGTAACTCATCAAGTTGATGCAAAGTTACAAAAAAAATTTGAGACTACCAAATTTGCAGCAGCGATTTTTGACAATGACAGTTATGACAGATGACACAACTCTACTTTCGGAAACACCTGAATACAGAATACAGAAATACAGTTTTTATTGAGCAAGGTGTCAGCGGTTAAGAAAGTGGTACTTAAAAATATTATATTATATATATTATTATAATAATATATATAATATAATATTTTCATAGCAGCATTTACGCTGCTGAGAAAACTGTATTCTGTATTTCTGTATCCACAACCGACCCTTGCGTTGTCTCGCTCCTCACCCCACCATCCTCAAACGTTCAACGTTCAACGTAATATCTCTGCCTCGTTGATTACGGAAAAGGGCTCCGTTGATTACTTATACCAATAAAGATAGAAAGACAGGCTGAACGGCGCGCGCATCAGACTAGTATGGAGTGCGTATCAGGCTCATACAGAGCGTATATCAGCCTGTCTCGGTCGCGTATCAGCCTGCCCTGCAAACCAACAAGAAAAAAGTGAGGATACAGAGCAAATAAACGAGCAAATAGCAGAAAAATATTTGGTAATATCAAAACTTTTTCGTACCTTTGTAAGGTAATCTTAAAGAGCACGGAAGATGAAACAGAACATGTGGAAAAAGCCTTGGGGAATAAACGAAGGAGCAATTATTGGGGGAATCATCGTCATCATAGGCTTGCTGCTACAGCTAAGCATGGGACCCGTAGTGTGGAGCGCGTTTGCATGGCCCAACAACGGAATAGCCTTTGCAGCATTCCTGATGATTATCGTTGTGATATTCCTATTGAAAAAGAAGGTTTATCTATTCCATTATCTCGGCACCTATCAGGCAGCGATACCAGCACTGGCTTATGCTGTAACGCTGACCTTAGTGATGGGACTGACCAAGCAGACGGAAGGTAGTACGTGGCTGAACAGCATGCTCACATTCTGGCCCTTTGTGCTGACCTATATGTATATGACCACCGTGCTGGGACTTATCGTGCTCAACAGGCTGCAACATCGTCGTGGGCTCAAGGATATCCCGTTCTACCTGAACCACCTGGGACTCTTCATCGCGCTCACCACAGCCACACTGGGCAATGCCGACATGCAACAGCTGAAGATGGTGGTGGGCATCGGAATGTCGGAATGGCGCGGCATCACACAGGAAGGCATCATCAAGGAGCTGCCCATGAGCATCGAGCTGAAGCGATTTATCTTGGAGACCTACGAAGACGGTTCGCCCAAGCGCTACGCCTCAGAGGTGGAGATAGTAACCTCCGACGACGAGCGCATCCAGACCACCATCGACGTGAACAAGCCCGCCAAGGTGGACGGATGGAAAATCTACCAATATAGCTACGACACACAGATGGGCAAGCAGAGCCAGACATCCACACTGGAACTGGTTAGCGACCCTTGGCTGCCACTGGTGTATGCAGGTATCTACATGATGCTGGCGGGTGCGGTAAGTATGTTATTATTTGGACAAGTAAAGAAGTCATAAAGACATGAGCTGGGAATACTTCGTATATTTTGCCATAGCGTCGGTGCTCCTGTGGATAGTGGGGGCATGGGCTGCATGGAAAGAAAAGGCTACAGTGGCCTACGCCACCACGGTGATGGGCCTGCTGATATTCTTCACCTATATCGTATCTATGTGGGTATCGATAGGTCATCCGCCCTTGCGCACCATGGGCGAGACGCGCCTCTGGTACTCGTTCTTCCTACCCCTTACGGGCCTCATCGTGTATAGTCGCTGGAAGTATCGCTGGATACTCTCCTACTCTACAATGCTGGCGCTGGTATTTATCTGCGTCAATCTCTTCAAGCCAGAGATACACTCCAAGATGCTGATGCCTGCCTTGCAGAGCCCTTGGTTTGCCCCTCACGTCATCGTATATATGTTTGCCTACGCCGTATTAGGCGTGGCTACGCTGATGGCTATCATCATGCTTATCAAGCCCACGAAGAAGAGTCTGACGGAGTCGGGTATCGACAATCTAGTATCGGTGGGACTGGCGTTTATGACCATCGGCATGCTCTTTGGCGCGCTTTGGGCTAAAGAGGCATGGGGACACTACTGGGCATGGGACCCTAAAGAGACCTGGGCTGCCATCACCTGGATGTCGTACCTATTATATATACATTACCGACTCCATCTTCCTCAGAAAACGAAGCCGGTATTGTGGATGCTGATTATCTCCTTCGTATTGCTACAGATGTGCTGGTGGGGCATCAACTACCTGCCTGCAGCACAAGGTGCAAGCGTACATACTTATAGTTCGTGAAGTGTGAAATAAGGAGAAATAAATAAGGCAACAAGAAAAATCTCGTTGCCTTATTTATTTTTTATTCTCTGTCGCCTTGCTCCTTTTTCCAGAAGTCTTCCAGACGCAAGTCGAATATCAACGTACTGTAAGCAGGAACAGAACCCGTAGCATTGGATTTATATCCTAACTGGTATGGAATGTAAACACGCCAACGGTCGCCACGATGCATTTTCTGCACTGCCGTAGAGAATCCAACCACTACACCTCTCAGAGAGAACTTAGCAGGTGAAGATACTACAGGGTCGAAGACACCCGTGTAGGTACGGTCAAATTCATAGCCCTGAGGATAGTTGAGCGAAGGTATCAACGTGCCCACATAGTGCACCTCGGCAGAGTCGGAGAGCAAGGGAGAGGTTGTACCACTACCCTGCTCTAACTTTTCTACCACCACATAGTCGCTATAACCAGGAGAGTACTCTCCACCTGAGGGCTTTGTGTAGGCCTTAATCAGTTCCCATGAGGTATCACCTGCATTAATCTTCTCCTGCGTCTCAGCTACCAGTTTACTATAGTATTCGTCGTTGACTGCCTGCCAGTTGGCGAACTCATTGATGGTATCGTCTTCTTCCTTACAAGCCACCAAGCTCAATGCAGCCAATGCGCACCAGATAAAACTTCTGAATTTCATAAGTCTTTTATTGTAATTTCTTCAATAGACTTGCGATGCTCACCTTATCTTCGATGATAGAATTCAGGTCGCTAATCTTCACACGCTCCTGCTCCATGGTGTCGCGGAAACGGAGAGTTACGCAACCATCGTTCAGTGTGTCGTGGTCAACGGTGACGCAGTATGGAGTACCAATAGCGTCCTGACGACGATAGCGCTTACCGATAGAATCCTTCTCATCGTACTGGCAATTGAAGTGGAACTTCAGCTGGTCGATAATCTCACGAGCCTTCTCGGGCAGACCATCCTTCTTCACCAGAGGCATCACGGCACACTTTACAGGAGCCAGTGCTGCAGGCAACTTCAGGACTACGCGAGTCTCGCCGTTCTCCAGCTTCTCCTCCTCATAAGCGTGACACATGATAGAGAGGAACATACGGTCAACACCGATAGAGGTCTCGATAACATACGGAGTATAGCTCTCATTGGTCTGAGGATCGAAGTACTTGATGCTCTTGCCAGAGAACTTCTCGTGCTGAGAAAGGTCGAAGTTGGTACGAGAGTGGATACCCTCAACCTCCTTGAAGCCGAATGGCATCTTAAACTCGATATCGGTAGCAGCATTAGCATAGTGAGCCAGCTTGTCGTGGTCGTGGAAGCGATAGTTCTCTGCACCGAAGCCCAGAGCCTGGTGCCACTTCATACGAGTCTCCTTCCACTTGGGGAACCACTCCAGCTCAGTGCCTGGCTGTACGAAGAACTGCATCTCCATCTGTTCGAACTCACGCATACGGAAGATGAACTGCCGAGCTACAATCTCGTTACGGAAAGCCTTACCAATCTGTGCGATACCGAAAGGAATCTTCATACGACCAGTCTTCTGTACGTTCAGGTAGTTAACGAAGATACCCTGAGCAGTCTCAGGACGCAGATAAACCTTCATTGAAGCATCAGCGCTAGCACCCATCTCGGTAGCAAACATCAGGTTGAACTGACGAACGTCGGTCCAGTTCTTAGTACCACTGATAGGATCTACGATTTCCTCGTCGAGGATAATCTGCTTCAGAGCCTCGAGGTCTGGGCCCTGCATAGCCTCAGCATAGCGAGCATGCAGATTGTCGCGCTTCTCCTTGGTCTCCTTTACGCGCTCGCTGGTCTCCATATACTTAGCCTCATCGAAGCTATCACCAAAGCGTTTGCGAGCCTTCTCTACCTCCTTTTGAATCTTGTCGTCGTACTTCGCAATCTGGTCTTCAATCAGTACGTCAGCACGATAACGCTTCTTAGAGTCGCGGTTGTCAATCAAGGGGTCATTGAAAGCATCTACGTGACCAGAGGCCTTCCATATAGTGGGGTGCATAAAGATAGCTGAGTCGATACCTACGATATTCTCGTGAAGCATCGTCATAGCCTTCCACCAATACTGCTTAATGTTATTCTTCAACTCTACACCGTTCTGACCGTAGTCGTAAACGGCACCTAATCCATCGTAAATCTCACTTGAGGGGAACACAAAACCATACTCCTTACAGTGACTCACGATTTTCTTAAATACGTCTTCTTGCGCCATTTCTTTATTCTATTTTTTTACTTTTTTACCTTCTTACCTTTTTACGTTTTCACGTATATTGCCTGCAAAGGTAGTCATTTTCAACGAATAAACCACCATTTCTACACATTATTTAATATAACTACCCCTATTCGGCTCCCGAATTAGTATTACTTACGGATAGTTTGAGCGAAAAAAATAAATTTATACAACTGTTTTGTAGATACAAGAAAAGAGTGTATCTTTGCAAAACAGAACCATAAAACAAAAAAAATGAAGAAAAAATTTGGTCTTCTGACTTAACAATTCATAGTTTGTTGCGTAATATAGATGAATGACACAGTCAGAATTTGAACATATTGCCCAAGAGCTAAGGTCGCAGATGCTGAAAGTAGCACTAGACTTCTTCGGATCACAGGATGATGCGGAGGATGTAGCACAGGATGCGATGGTGCAGCTATGGCGCTACTGCGAACGGATAGACAGCGGACGCAGCGTGACGGGCCTTGCCATCAAGGTGGCCAAAAACTGCTGTATCAGCCTCTACCGGAAGCGACAGCATGCCAAGCAGCAAAGTCTGGAAGACATCAGCCCGAAGGCGATGTATCAGGCAGACTCCTCTGGTTCTGCGCAAGAACATCTGGAAGCTGCCGATACCCAACGGATGATGGACGAGGTGGTAGCACTCTTGAAACCACGAGAACGACAACTCTTCGAAATGCGACAAACGGAAGGGCTCTCAACAGAAGACATCGCTGAACAGACGGGTATTCCGAAGACCTCAGTAGCGGTGATGTTATCGACAGCAAGAAAGAAAGTACTGACAGAACTAACAAGGAGAATGAAGCTATGACGAACAAAGAGATACAACAACTCATCAACAAATATCTGGAGGGAGAGACCTCGCCAGAAGAGGAGCGCCAACTGGCTCGCGAACTACAGGGCGACAACCTGCCCGAAGAGTGGCAGGTCATCCGCTTGATGCTGGGCGAACTGAGCATGGGCGAAGCGGAATATGACTCCATCATGGAGCAGCGTAATCAGGAGCAGCAGAAGCCATCTGCCGTACTGGTTGTACTCCGCACCATCACCTCTATAGCTGCCATCTATCTGGTAGGCTTGTTCTTCTGGCTACAACAGACGCCTGAAATAAAGACAGAAACAGCATACAATCAAGATAGGCCGACACCGTCAACCACCTACTGCACAGAAGGTACACCCCGGGAAATACTGATGTGCTATATGGAACGACGCAAGGCTCAACCTCATTTTTACCAACAAATAAAAAAGATGACTTATGAAAACCAATAGAATCCTTTTCATCTTAGCAGCAATGATGCTGCTGATGACCTCATGCATCAATCGTGACGAGCGCATGCTTACCATCATCAACGAAGATGGCAGTTGCAGTCGTGAGATATCGTTCCACCCACACAAAGAACAGGTGCAAGCATCCATCAAGAAGCCGATTGAAATCAATGGAATGTACTACAACACCGATTGGGAGCGCACATGGTCGGTAATGGGCGACTCTATTCAGCATGCTTGTCCAATGACAGAGCAGCAGTGGGACAGTCTGCAGAATGTATTTGCTGACCAGAATGTACCCGATAAGATTCTGATGCACTTCAAACGTAATTATCAGAATGTTAGCGAGATGAGCGACTCGCTCACTCAAGCAGTCCGTCACCTATTCAAGGCAACAGCATCGCTCGACAAGCACTTCAAGTGGTTCTATACGGATTACACCTACAAGGAGACGTTAGCTAGCATGGAGCTCAACCAGATATTCCCTGTTCCCTTAGACCGTTTTGTCAGTGCCGACTCCGCATCCTATTGGTTTACGGGTGAGCCAAATCTGGCAGCAGGCCTTACTGGTGCAGAACAGAAAGAGATGCTAGACGAAATAGAAACAAGAATCAGTCAGTGGTTCTGTGCCTGCACCATGTCCAATATTTATGCTCATGTCTGGAAAAACTATGATGAAGTCAAGAATCCACCTGTCAGCGAGGAACAGTTCTGGGTCTTAAAGGATTCCGTCATCATGTCGCCCGCCGTACGCAACATCAATCTGTTCGGCAACATCAACCAGGTCAGCAACATCTTCAAGGACTTCTATCAGTCTGACGCCTATACCCCGCTGTTTAGCGACAGCACCAGATGGGAACGCCTACTCGAAATAAAGTACAAGGATTATGAAAGACTTGTCACGATGAAACCCACGCTGGAATATATGATGCCTGGCAAGGTGATAGACGCTGGCAATGGCGTGGCAGAAGGCAATGTAGTTCGCTACAGGTTCTCTGGCGAGCGACTGATTCCCCACCCCTTCGAAGTAGCCATCACGTCACGAGTGACCAACGTATGGGCGTTTGTCGTCACCGCACTGGTGATACTCCTCGCTATCGGCTGTTTGTTCTATCGTCGCATTAGAATTCGGATTTCTTAGTGTAAAAGACACCTTCGGTCGGCGAAAAAACAAAATTTTCAACTTTTGTTTTGT
The DNA here is from genome assembly GCA_900199555.1 of Prevotellaceae bacterium MN60. Classification (GTDB taxonomy): domain Bacteria; phylum Bacteroidota; class Bacteroidia; order Bacteroidales; family Bacteroidaceae; genus Prevotella. Next base: position 68,388 of record FZQZ01000011.1, on the reverse strand, counting down.
TTTGTGCTCGCTAATTTGTATCTTTGCAGGAAAATAAAAATCTACCCTTATCTATGGATGACGAAATAAAAGACAGCGAGATACTGGAGCAGGACGCTTCAGAACAACAGGAAGAGACGGCAGAAGGTGCTGGGCACTCTGACTACAAGCCCGTAAATCGTTTTGATGCTGCTGCGGTGCATCACCTGAGCGGCATGTACCAGAACTGGTTCTTGGACTATGCTTCCTATGTAATTCTGGAGCGTGCCGTACCACATATTGAAGACGGACTGAAACCCGTGCAGCGTCGCATCCTGCACTCGATGAAGCGTATGGACGATGGACGCTACAACAAGGTGGCCAACATCGTAGGTCATACGATGCAGTTCCACCCTCACGGCGATGCCAGTATCGGTGACGCGCTGGTGCAGATGGGACAGAAAGACCTGCTCATCGACACACAGGGAAACTGGGGAAACATCCTGACAGGTAACCGTGCTGCTGCACCTCGTTATATCGAGGCTCGTCTATCGAAGTTTGCCTTAGACACTGTCTTCAATCCCAAGACAACGGAATGGCAGATGTCGTATGATGGTCGTAACAAGGAACCTATCACACTGCCCGTAAAATACCCCTTGTTGTTGGCACAGGGTGCCGAGGGTATTGCCGTAGGTTTGTCATCCAAGATTCTACCCCATAACTTCGTAGAAATCTGCGATGCTGCTATCAGCTATCTGCACAATGAGCCCTTCCACCTCTATCCCGACTTCCCCACAGGTGGTAGCATCGACGTATCGAAATACAACGATGGTCAGCGTGGTGGCGTACTGAAGGTGCGTGCCAAGATAGAGAAGCTAGACTCAAAGACACTGGTTATCCGCGAGATTCCATTCTCAAAGACTACCGAGACACTGATTGACTCTATCCTGAAAGCTATCGATAAGGGCAAAATCAAGGCTCGCCACGTGGAAGACTTGACCGCTGCAAAGGTGGAGATACAGGTACAGCTGGCACCAGGCGTATCGAGCGACAAGACGCTCGACGCACTGTATGCTTTCTCAGACTGCGAAATCAACATATCGCCCAACTGCTGTGTTATCGAGGACAACAAGCCTCAGTTCCTGACAGTGAGCGATGTGCTGCGCCATTCGGTAGATCGTACGAAAGACTTGATACGTCAGGAGTTGGAGATTCGCAAGGGTGAACTGCTAGAGCAATTACACTTCTGTTCACTGGAGAAAATCTTCATCGAGGAGCGTATCTATAAGGACAAGAAATTTGAACAGGCTCCCAGCATTGATGCGGTATGCGAGCATATTGACGAGCGACTGACACCATACTATCCGCAGATGGTGCGCGAGGTGACCAAGGAAGATATCCTGCGCCTGTTGGAAATCAAGATGCAGCGCATCCTGAAGTTCAACAAGGATAAGGCTGACGAACTCATGGCTCGCATCAAGGCGGAGATAGAGGAGATAGACCGTGACTTGGCTAACCTGACAGAGGTGACAGCCAACTGGTTTAAGTTTCTGAAGGAGAAGTATGGCAAGGAGCATCCACGCCTCACGGAGATTCGCAACTTTGACACTATCGAGGCCACTAAGGTGGTAGAGGCTAACCAGAAACTCTATATCAACAGACAGGATGGCTTTATCGGTACTAGTCTGAAGAAGGACGAGTTTGTATGCAACTGCTCAGACATTGACGATATCATCATCTTCTATAAGGATGGTAAGTTTAAGGTGGTTCGCGTAGCCGACAAGCTCTTCGTGGGCAAGAACGTGATGTGGCTCGGCGTATTTAAGAAGAACGACCAGCGCACCATCTATAACGCTGTATATCGTGATGGTCGCAAGGGCTATTACTATATCAAGCGCTTCAATGTTCCCGCCATCACGCGCGATCGCGAATACGACCTCACGGCAGGAACAGAGGGTTCACGCGTATGTTACTTCACAGCTAACCCCAATGGTGAGGCAGAGGTCATCAAGGTAACGCTCGACCCAGCACCTAAATTGAAGAAGATATTCTTCGACAAAGACTTCTCGGAGATTCTTATCAAGGGACGTGGTGCAAAGGGTAACCTGCTGACAAAATATCAGGTACACCGCATCGGACTGAAGAGTCATGGTCACTCTACGCTAGGTGGCAGAAAGGTATGGTACGATCCGGATGTAAATCGCCTGAACTACGACGAGCACGGACGACTGCTGGGCGAGTTTAACGATGGCGACCAGATACTGGTAATCCTCAAGAATGGTGAATACTACCTCTCGGGCTTTGATGCTAACGTCCACTTTGAAGACAACATCGACCGTCTGGAGAAATACGAGGCAGACAAGGTGTGGAGCTGCATCCTCTTTGATGCCGACAACCAAGGCTATCCGTATGTGAAGCGCTTCACGATGGAGGCAACCAAGCGTAAGCAGAACTATCTGGGTGAGAACGAGAACTCACAACAGATACTGCTGACCGACACACCATTCCCACGCATCCTGGTAACCTATGGTGGCAACGATGCCTTCCGTGGTACTGAAGAGATAGACGTGGAGCAGTTTATTGCTGTCAAAGGCTTTAAGGCAAAGGGTAAGCGCCTGACAACCTACCAGACGGCAAGCATCAAAGAATTGGAGCCAACACGATTCCCCGAACCACCCGAAGATACTTCTGAGGAGGACGAGGAACCAGAGAATCTCGACCCAGATGCAGGCAAGAGCCAGCAACAGGTAATGGATGAACTGACAGGACAACTCAGCCTATTCCCCGATGGTGAAAATTAAGTTCTTGTTTCTCGCCCTGCTACCGTATGCTGCAGCTATGTCACAGTCGCAGCCTCTGCCTAATGACTCACAGAAGGTTATTACGCGTAGTACGATGGTGGGCATTGGAGCAACGAACATCCTTGATACCTATCTCTCAGAGGAACACTTCAAGGGAGGAGGTATCAGCTTCTTAGCTACTATTGAGCGCCAGCGACAAAATAGTCGATGGGGCACACTGATGGAGCATGAGGCAAATATCTCCAGTTGTGATAGTCGCAATACACAACAGGAACTGGAAGCAGCCTATAACTTCTATTGGGGAAAGCTATATCGCTGGGACTTGTTGGACGGACAGCTAAGTCTGCAAGCAGGTGGACTATTAAATACTTCACTTGGAGTAATCTATAACACCTCTAATGGCAACAATCCTGCACAGGCTCGCGCTCACCTCAACCTCATGCCGACAGGAGTGGCTACCTATCGCTTTCAACTATTCAACAAGCAGATGGTAGCACGCTACGAGCTAAGCCTGCCATTAGCTGGAGTGATGTTCTCACCCAACTACGGGCAGTCATACTACGAGATATTTAACCGGGGTAACTATGACCACAACATCGTACCGACCACCTTTGTTTCGGCACCCGAATGGCGACAATTGCTAACTCTTGATGCAGCAATTACTCGTCGCATAACCCTTCGCATCGGTTATCTTGGCAATATCCAGCAATCTCACGTTAACGGCTTGCGCCAGCATATCTGGACGCATCGCTTCATGATAGGTCTCACCAAACGATTCAGTATCACGCCTCACGCACTATGAAGAAAGCTCTATTATATATGATAGTTTGTCTGGCGACACTCGTATCTTGCGTAGATACCGATGAGCGCCCAGATACGCCTGTAGGCAACTTTGGATCGTTGTGGAGGATTATTGACGAGCACTATTGTTTCTTTGATTACAAGCAACAGGAGTATGGACTAGACTGGAATGCGGTCTATGACAAATACAAGGTGCGCGTCAACAACAATATGACAACAGTACAGCTATTTGAGGTGCTTTGTGATATGTTGGCAGAACTACGCGATGGACACGTCAATCTATCTAGCTCGATGGACTACGGACGCTATTGGACGTGGCAGGAGGCATATCCCAAGAACTATAGCGATACGCTGGAGCGCCACTATATGGGCACAGACTATCTGATAGCCAACGGACTGCACTACCGAGTGCTTGACGACAACATAGGCTACATCCGTTGTGCGTCCTTTGAAACACCTATCGGAGAAGGCAACCTTGACGAGATGCTCTCCTATTTACTGTTCTGTCGTGGTCTCATCATTGACATACGCAACAATGGCGGTGGAAATCTCAATGTAGCAGAGCGACTGGCTGGCCGCTTTGTTCACGAAAAGACATTGGTGGGCTATATGCAACATAAGACTGGTACTGGGCATCAGGATTTCTCGGAACTACAAGAAATCTATCTGGAACCATCAAGCAATGTAAGATGGAACAAGCAGGTTTGCGTACTCGTTAATCGCAGTGTATTTAGTGCCGCCAACGAATTTGCCGTGATGATGCATTGTCTGCCCAACGTAACCTTGATAGGTGACCATACGGGCGGAGGCAGCGGACTGCCCATGAGCAATAGTCTGCCTAATGGCTGGAGTGTACGCTTCTCTGCTTGTCCGATGTATGACAATCATCAACAACAGACTGAGTTTGGTATTGAGCCCGATATTGCAGTAGCTCTTAGCAATACTTCTATGGCTGAAAACAAAGACGACATCATAGAAGCTGCGAGAAAAATCATTGCAGAGAAATAATTTTTGGTATTTATTTTTAATTTCTAATTTTTATTTGTACCTTTGCACCCGCAATTGCAAACTGTCAATTGTATTCAAAGGCGAAAACCTTTGCGCCTGTGGCGGAATTGGTAGACGCGCTAGACTTAGGATCTAGTGTCTCGCGACGTGCAGGTTCGAGTCCTGTCAGGCGCACAACATCAAAAGGAAAAGGGGAAAAGAAAAAGCGACCATCAAGGCCGCTTTTCTTTGTTTTTATTACTACTTGTTCTTCTTGGTATAGCGAACGGTGAGCGTAGGCTTGTAGGTATTCTCCAACAAGAGAGAGATGAAACCATCACCCGTATCGAAGTTCGCTTCCTTATGGTCGTCTTTCAGGATAGGACAATCAGGCCATGCCTCCAGTTCCTTCTCCAGTCCATCGCGCAGTTCCTGCCACATCTGACGAGTACTGTCATTAGTAGAGAGCGTATAGGTCTCCTGAACCACCTGCAACTGCTGTTCGTTAAAAGCAGCCAACACGCGATAGTGTACGTCAGGACTAGCGAGGACCACAGTTCTGCCACTATCCGATGCAGCAGAGTCGACAGCAAAGCCACGAGCCTGCATAGAGTCTACAAACTGGTCAACTGGCAAGTCGAATGCCAATCCACGATAATTGAATGGTGCACGCTCTGTCTTCTGACAAGCGCACAAAGCCATAACGGCCATGAGGGATAAAACAAGTTTTTTCATATCAGTTATTTGTTTAGGTTATTCTGACAACATGGTCACCTCAATACAGCGCTTTGCTTCTAACAATCGCTGCGCCATACGCTGCACATCAGTAGCCTTCATATCTTCAACCATCTTGCAATAGTCCTTATCAAAGTCTGCATCATCGTCCAACTCATGCCAGATGATATAGCTCCAATAGTCGTTGGTGATAGCAGCCTGTTGATATTGCTTGACGAGATATTTCTTCACCTTATCCATACTACTAGCAGCAGGACCGTATTCTGCAATATTGCGCAACTGCTGATAGATAATAGGATTCAACTCTTCATAACGATTAGGATCGGCATTGTATGAGATGCGCAGGAAGGCATTGGGGGTATCTTCCTTGGTGAGGTCGAAGTCTACACTAACACCATAGGTGCCACCCTTCTCCTCACGTACTGAGTCTGTGTAGGCAATAGAAAGGCAACGCTTCAGGAAGTCGAGTTCCAAGTCACTCTGTGGAGAGAATGGAACATCGGCAGTGTAATAAATGCTCACATTTGCCAATGGAGTAGCCATTTTCTTGCTGAAACGGCATACGGTAGAGCCATCAACAATCTGTGGAACATGCTCCTTTACGACCTGCTCCTGCTTGTGGGTAGAGGGTAATGTTGCCAAATACTGGCATACCATTTGACGTAACTGCTGCTCATCATAGTTACCAATGATGACAGTCTTGAAGTTTGATGCATCTGAGAAGCAATGGCGATAGAGTTCCAGTATGCGGTCATAGTTTACCTTCTCGAGCGTTTCCAACTTGGTTGGTTCCAAACGAGGATGATGTCCATAGAGTACGGAACGGATAGAGTCGTTATAATCTACCTTAGGAGAAGCATTACGATTGACCAAGATACCACGACTACGATTCAACAGACTAGCAAATACTGCGGTATCGCGACGAGGCTGAGTGAAGTAAAGATAAGCCAACTCAAACATGGTAGGCATATCCTTCTGTGACACACCACCGCTAATGCTCTGGCTACGAGAACCAATAGAAGGCTGTACACGTACAGACTTTCCTGAGAGCATACGACGCAAAGTGGTAGCATCAAACTGTGCCACACCAGCATCCGTAACAGCACTATTGATGAATGAGAAGTTAGGAATATCCTCATCACCAAATACTGAAGTACCACCATCGGCAGACATACGCAATGAAATAGCATCAGCACTATAGTTAGTCTTCTTCACATAGACCTTCATACCGTTAGAAAGCGTCCACTCCTTGAAATCGTGCTTATAGGCTTTCTCACTTACAATAGAACCAGCCTTAGGCAGTTGTTCTATCAGATGGTCAGCCAGCTTCAACTCTGGATAAGGAGCATAAGGCAATTGCTGAGCAGTAGTGATTACATTTTCAATCTGCTTCTCTGTTGGCAATACCAAGCCTTCCTTATCTGGAGCATAGATAATGGCAACCTGATTCTTATCAGTAATCAACTCGCGAACAGCCTGATTAACCTCCTCAAGAGTCACCTCCTTATCGAAACGACGAGTCAGCTCCAACTGGTCTTCGATAGAAATCATGGGCTCACCATTTAGAAAGTTCTGTACACAAGCTGTGACAAACTTAGAATTCTTACGGTCATCACGCTCACGATATTTACGCTCGTCGTGATTCAGCTTCAAGCTCTTAGCACGCTGCAACTCTACTGCTGTAAAGCCATGCTGGCGAGCGCGTTCTGCCACTCCTACGGCAGCTATCAATCCACCGAGCACATTATTCTCAGCACAACTAACAGCCATTGTGAAAGCCTCCTTCGTGCGACTCAAGAAGAAATCGGATGCACGACCTGTAGCACTCTGATAAGGAGGATTAGCCTGCATACGCACCTCAGCCAAACGGTCGTTGAGCATATTACCAATCAAATCGTCGATATAACTGCCACGCAGATACTTTGCATCGTTTTTCTGGTTATCAGGAGTAGCATCACGCTTCTGATAGAGATGACACAATACGATAGGCTGCTCTGCATCCTTCTCGATATCTACAATCATCTTCTCATTATCGTAAACAGGATAGTTCTCGCGCTTAGCAGCATTCTTGGGCATAGGAATCTTTGAGAAGAGTTTCTTAATCTTCTTCTCCATCTTATCCACATCAATGTCACCCACGATGATGATGGCCTGCAGGTCGGGACGATACCACTTGTGATAGTAATCGCGTAGGTCTTGATAGGGGAAGTTGTCAACGATATCCATCGAACCGATAGGCATACAGTCTTCATACTTTGTTCCCTTATACACCTTCGGCATAGCCTGTTCCATCAGTCGACTAACAGCTTTACCTGCACGACGAGTACGCCACTCTTCATGAATAACACCACGCTCCTTGTCTATCTCCTTATCCTCCAACAACAGGTAATGACTCCAGTCGTTGAGAATCAGCAGACAAGAGTCGATGATACCCTCACGCTTCAAGGGCACTGCCGAGATATTATATACAGTCTGTTCTACAGAGGTATAGGCGTTGAGGTTGGCACCAAACTTAACACCAATACTCTCACACCAGGGTACGATACCCAATTGTTTTCCCTTTCCGGGAAAATGTTTTGTACCATTAAAGGCCATGTGTTCCAAGAAGTGAGCCAATCCACGCTGACGAGGTTCCTCTTGAATAGAACCTACGCGCTGAGCAATATAGAAGTCTGCCATCTTTGGCTCTTTGGCATTATGACGGAGATAATAAGTCAGTCCGTTCTTTAATTTTCCTGTCCTGAAAGCTGGATCTTTTTTTAACGGCTGTGCAAACAAAGTCACAGTCGTCATAAATAGCATTGCTAATGTTACTAATTTTCTCATATTTATAAACGTGATATTCTGGGCAAAGGTACAAAATACTATGCAATAACCAACTATGAATTAAGAATTATTTGCATACATACCTAATGTTAGGTATTGTAAATTTAACAAAAACTTCGTAATTTTGCAGCCAATAGAGATACAATATGCACAAAAGGATTTTTCTTTTTTTCCTCCTGATAGTATGTGGGTTGGCCACAGCATTGGCTCAACAAGTAACGATAGCAGGTCGCATCACCGATGACGACAGCAAGAAGCCCATTGAGTTCGCCTCCGTTTTGATGAAGGAAAACGGCTATTGGTCAATCACTGGAACTGATGGTACATTCCGCATCAAGGGTGTCCCTACAGGTAAGGCCACACTGACTGTTCAGTGCTTGGGTTATGCCACCCGTCAGATTACGCTCAACATCAATAAAGACATTCCCCATCTTCGTATTACACTGAAGCAAGAAAGTTTGAAGCTCGACGAGGTTACTGTTACGGCTAAACGTAAAAAGGACGAAGCCACCAGTAGCTATACTATCGACCGTACAGCATTAGACAACCAGCAGATATTGAATGTTGGCGACATCAGCACCTTATTGCCTGGTGGAAAGACTGCCAACGCCACCCTGATGAGTGATAGTCGTATGGCATTGCGCAGTGGTAGTCAGGAGAAAGGTAATGCCTCGTTTGGTACAGCAATCGAGATGGATGGCATGCGACTAGACAACAATGCTACTATCGGTGAGACTGCTGGAGCCTCAACGCGCACACTCAGCACTTCCAACATAGAATCTATTGAGGTGGTTACGGGTATTCCTTCGGTAGAATATGGTGACCTGTCGAATGGTGTGGTGAAGGTGAATACACGCAAAGGTAAGTCACCCTTTATCATTGAAGGCAAGCTCAACCAGCACACTCGTCAGATTGCGTTGAACAAAGGTTTCGACCTAGGCCACAATCGAGGAATACTGAATGCCTCTATCGAGCATGCTCGCTCTTTCAGCAATGCAGCATCACCCTACACGAGTTATCAGCGCAACATCTTGTCGCTTCACTACATGAATGTATTCCTGCACGAGACAACACCACTCACGCTGAATGTCGGTCTGAGTGGCAACCTTGGTGGATATAATAGTGAGCAGGACCCCGACCAAGAGTTGGATGATTACACAAAGGTTAAGGACAACACTCTACGTGCTCATGCCGAGCTCAACTGGTTGCTCAACAAGTCGTGGATTACCAACCTGTCATTACGTGGAAGCTTCTCTACCTCCAACCATACCACCGAAGACTATAAGCATGCTAGTAGTGCCACCACACTAGCCTATAATCATAGTCGCGAGCAGGGATACTTCCTAGCTACCAATTATGACGACGACCCCGCAGCTCCTATTCTTCTGAGTCCTACAGGTTATTGGAATATAAGAAGCTATCACGACTCCAAGCCTATGAACTGGTCGCTCCGCCTGAAAGGTGATTGGACTCACCGCTTCGGACAGGTTATGAGCAGACTGATGGCTGGTGCTGAATATACGGGAAGCAGAAACAATGGTCAAGGAAAATACTATGAGAATCTGCGCTATGCAGAAAACGGATGGCGCGAATATCGTTACGACGAACTACCCACACTAAACAATCTGGCCTTCTATGCAGAGGAGAAGATTAGCCTGCCCACCACCAAGCGTTCGACACTAGAGGTGACTGCAGGTCTGCGCGATGACCTCACACTTATCAGTGGTTCTGACTATGGTACTGTCAGCAGCTTGTCGCCACGTATCAATAGTCGCTATATCTTCTGGCAGAATCGTCGTAAGCGTACTATCAGCGACTTCTCGATTCACGCTGGATGGGGTAAGAGCGTCAAGCTACCTTCTTTCCAGATTCTCTATCCCGACCCACGCTACTACGATATCGAGGTGTTCAAATCGCCCTCTACGGCAGACAACACTACCATCAGCGGATACTACACACAACCACTGAAAGCACTCTATAATAAAGACCTCCAATGGCAATATACCAATCAGACGGATATCGGTATGGAGATGACTATCAAAGGTACACGTATCTCATTGTCGGCCTTCCATCATCACACCGTCAATCCATACATTGCCACCAATACTTATCAGCCTATCAGTTATCAGTACACCACTGTTGACGATTTGAACTCGGCAATGGCTACTACTCCTATCAATAGTGCCGACCGTATCTATACCATCGACCGCACTACAGGTCTCGTTACCGTACGTAATACTGATGGCAGCCTATCGGTACCAGTCAACAGTCACAATCGCAAGACCTATTATCCCAATACCACCTATACCAATGGTTCATCGATAGATCGCTATGGTTTGGAGTGGATGATAGACTTCAGCCCTATCAAGGCATTAAACACTAGTGTACGCTTTGATGGTAACTACTATTATTATAAAGGTTTAGACAACCTTTGCTTTGCCTATATCCCCAACTCTAACATCAAGATGACGGGCACCAATGAGCCTTATCAGTATGTGGGTTGGTATCGTGGTACGGATGCCACCTCGTCTGTGGCAAATGCTTCTGTGGCAAATGGTAGTCTGTCGAAGCAACTGAATCTGAATACGACCATCACGACACATATTCCCAAGATTCGTCTCATCGTAGCCCTACGCATAGAGGCCACGCTCTACAACTATCGTCGCGCACTCAGCGAATACAGTGATGGTGTTCGTGGTATCGTACTCACAGACAAGGCCGACTATACGGGGAAACCTTACGATGGAACGGGTAACAACCAATGGTTAGCCATCTATCCAGAGTATTATTCTACATGGGACAATCCCGACCAGAAGATACCTTTCCAAGAGACTTTCCTCTGGGCGAAGGACAACGACCAGACGCTTTACAACGACCTTTGTAATCTGGTGGTGAAGACGAACAACGCCTATGCGATGAATCCTAATCGCATCAGTGCCTTCTACTCTGCCAACCTCAGCGTTACCAAGGAGATTGGCGACCATGTGAGCCTATCGTTCTATGCCAACAACTTCTTCAACAATATGAAGACGGTGCACTCGTCACAGACTGGGCAAGACACATCACTCTTCAGTAGTGCCTATATCCCCACCTACTATTACGGACTATCACTTAGACTCAAGTTATGAAAAAGATACGATATATCCTTCTATGCCTCGTATATTGTGGCGTTGTCAGCATCTTCTCCTCTTGTAGTGAAGAGGCTCAGCCCTCTATCACTCTAGGCGAGGTTATGATTCAGTTGTCAGGTCTTGACGAAGACCTTTCTGATATGAATGTACAGTTGCGCAATATTACAACAAATAGCGTATTCATCGAGCGAACCAATCAGCAGGGAGTGGCAACATTCCGTGTCACACCAGGTATCTATGAGGCTGCTGTCAGTGCTTCGCGTAATAGTGAAGGTATCACCTACATCTATAATGGTACCAGCGGACAGGTGGTTGTTCAGAAGGGACAACAAGCAACAACGACTATCCAGATGCGCTGTGCCACAACCAGCCAAGTTGTTATCAAAGAACTCTACTGTGGTGGTTGCATGAGCGACAATGGTGTTGACAAGTTCCAATACGACAAGTGTGTTATCCTCTACAATAATAGTAGCGAGCCAGCATCACTAAGTAATCTCTGCTTCGGTATAGCAGCACCAGCTAATGCTCAGGCAAATAATAACAACTATACTGCCGATGGCCATCTGACCTATGAGGGTGAAGGATTTATCCCTGTATGGAATGGTATCTGGTATTTTCCTGAGACGCTCACCATTGCGCCCTACAGTCAGGTAGTTATCAATATTCATGGTGCTATCAACAATACCCTCACCTATTCACAGTCTATCGACTATGGCAACAGCGAGTACTATTGCATGTTCGACCCGGAAAGTGGCTATAACAACTCGTCATACTATCCTACTCCCTCTGAGTGGATACCTACCAACCACTATCTTAAGGCTGTAGAGGTAGGCGTTGCCAATGCATGGCCATTCAGTGTCAGCTCGCCAGCGTTGGTTGTTTTCCAGACAAAGGATGTAACTCCTGCAGAGTATGCACAGAATGTCAACAACTACTGGTATGACGGTGGAGGTTCGAATAGTGTTAAGCGCTGTGTCAAGGTGCCCAACGAATGGATTGTTGATGCCATCGAAGTCTATTCTAAAGACTACCAGAGCAGTTGCGTTAAGCGACTGACTGCCGATGTAGATGCGGGCTACGTGTTTATGACCAACTACAAAGGCCATTCTATCTATCGCAATGTAGATCAGGAGGCCACGGAGGGACTCGTTGAGAATAAGGATTTACTCGTATATAACTACGTCCTCGGTGTAGACGACAGCACCGACCCAAGCGGTATCGATGCCGAAGCCAGTCGCCAGCGCGGTGCCCACATCATCTACCAAGATACCAACAATGCCACTAACGATTTCCACGAACGACAGCTATGCTCATTAAGAAAATAACCACCCTATTGCTGTGTACGTTTGCATGCCACGCAAACACACTGAGCGCTCAAGACAGCCTACTTCAGAACGATAAGCTGCTCTTGCGCGATTATCGCTATATCGAGCAGTCAAGTCCCTGGCTCACCCAGCGTAATGCTGCTGGACTGACCTTATTGGGCTATGGCAAGAGTGTGGCACAGGCAGAAGTATCCTTGGGGCGCAGTTCTGGTCATCTCATTCCTGCCAATGGTTCACCATCCGTCCTTGATGCCAACGCAATCGTTGAGGCCTACTATCGCATCAATAGCCGCACGGTGGTATATGGTAGCCTCAGCTATGACAACTGGAGCGGAGACGACATGGTAGGCTCTGTATTCATGCAGCCCGAAGGCCACTATCCCTTTGATATTGTTGACGACTCACTAACCAATGCGGGACGCAAGCATCGTGACACCTACCATCTCGTGGGAGCTTTCGGCTATCAGTTAACCGATGGTCTTTCGGTGGGTATGCGCATGGATTACACCTCAGGCAACTATGCCAAGTATAAGGACCTGCGCCATAAGAACAAGCTGATGGACCTGCAATTTACTGCGGGCCTTATGACCACCTCTCTCTCTTGGCTTAACATGGGTGCCAACTACACCTACCACCGAAAGACGGAGAGCGTAGAGTTTAGCACTAATGGCAAGAGCGAAAAGGTATATAAGTCGCTCATCGACTATGGTGCCTTGATGGGATTGGTAGAGCAATTTGGCAATGAGGGTTATACTGATAAGAGCAACGAGATGCCACTCTTTGAGGATGCTCATGGTGTAGGACTGCAACTGGAACTGCTACCCAGCACTAGCGCCCGTAAATATAACGAAGGGTTCTCTCTCTTCACCTCCATTTCTTATAGTCATGCTACGGGTTATTATGGTCGCCGTTCACCATATAGCATCACCTATACCGACCACGATCGCGACATCACCGAAGCCTCGCTTCGCCTCTTGTATTATCCGTCATCGCATGCTTCTAGGAGTCACCTCGACCTCACCTACTCCAACGAGCGCCTGAAGAATCGTGCCAACACCTTCCGTAGCCTCATCAACGAGAATGGTTCTTCTTATTATGAATACTACGATGCTGCCGAGACGGGCAAGAAACACTGGCGGAATCTACAGATAGACTATACCCTGCACCTCAGACCTATTGGTGAGCAACCCCTATGGACTATCACGGCAGGCTATCACTGGCAACAACGCGACATCACAGCCTATCTCTATCCCTACTATCGCCAGCAACAGCTACGTATCAACGAGTGGAGTGGCAGCATTACGCGCAACCTTTTATTTGATAATAGCATTCTGTCAATCACTGCCCGAGGTGGTTATCAGCAAGGTAGTGGTAAGCCTTATAAAGACGGCACCTTCGTCACACCTAGCAGTAAGCAGCCAGAGCCAGCCACTATGCCTGCTCTGCTCAATCGCGACTATGAGTATCTGACAGCTTCGCAATATGCTTTGGGACTGCAAGCAAAATACGCTTTCATCTTCCCCTCTACCCTGTTGCGTACCCATATCCGCGCAGCCTTTGACTATCGCAAGGCCACAGACTCTCGCACCACGCTGACTCTTGCCCTTGGTTGCACCTTCTAAGAAAAAACTAACTAACTATATTTGTTTCACTAAATTAAAAAAACTATGAATGAAGAACTTTTGAATTCTGGAACTAACGGAATGACCGTAAACGAGAGTATGAAGGCTGATTTGTTTACTGCAGCAAGATGGACTTATTTCCTCTGTGTCTTAGGTTGCATTGGAATTGGTTTCATGGTATTAATTGCTATTCTCATGTTTGCTTTGGGCAATTTCGCAGGAAGAATATTCTCAGGAATGGAAACGGGAGGAGTATTCTTAGGTATTCTCTACTTGGTTGTTGCCGTCTTCTACATCTATCCCATCATCAAGGGATTCCAGTTTGCCAATGGCACGAAGGCTGCTTGCCTCACGGACAACGAATATGAACTGGCTCGTGGTTTTGCTGGTCTGCGCGACCTTTTAAGATTCATGGGTATTTTGGCCATCGTCTGCATAGTCATCTATGTACTTATCTTCTTCGGAATGTTTATCGTAGGCTTAACAGCATTATAAAGAATACGGTATCTTTATATCATAAAAAAAGAGTCCTGCAAAGCGTCAACCTTGCAGGACTTCTTGTATGATAGATAGTGTATTTTACTTCATCATTACCTTACGACCATTGACAATGTTCAAGCCACGCTGCAACTGATTGAGGCGAACACCCTGCAGGTTGTAGATATTCACGTTGTCAGCATTTGCTGCATTGACGGTTTCGATGCCTGTACCAGAAGCAGCAACGATAGCATCCTCAGAGATAGGCATGAGGAACCAACCAGTCATGTAGTATAACACAACACCAGTAATCGAACTGGCTTTTTCAGGCCACTGGTAGTTCTCGGGCAGAATACCAAAGAGGTCGCGAGCCTTAATCGTGTTATTCTCGCCATCAGTCAGCAACTTGTTCAAACCATTGCCGATAGACTGAATCTCCACATCCTTCAATGTTACCAATCGACCATAGTTAGCCTGTGTAGCAGCCTCAGCGATAGTCATCTCTGTGCCTTCCAACTCAATGGTAGTAGTCTCGATTTCAGACCATGAATCATCTACGGTCAGTGAGTATTCGTAACCCTGAGAGGGGTCGTTGACATAGTCAACATCCTTAGAGTCTTTCTTACCCACCAGATAGCCATTGAGTTTGGTGGCCTTAGTCAGGTTGACACCCTTAATAACGGTAGCACCTGAAGCATCCTCCACATAGTAGGTTCTATCGAGGTCGTTGAAAGCATTGACGCGAGCATCGGTCAGGTTCAGTTTGACTACCTTGCCATCTTCTACAGCATTAAACTCGGCGATGGTAGCAGCCTCTTTCACGTCATATACGCGGGGCTGTACATTCCACAAGCTCTCGAAGTCGTCAGAAGAGTTGTTTGTATCCTTCAGAATCTTACGCTCACCATCGGTGCTTACCACCTTACGTGCAACAGCCTGACAAGCGAAAATCTCGGGGCTATTGGTATAAGTGAAGCCTGCATCGTAGTCATCGGTAAAGCGCTTGTCGGCAGCTGATGGTGTCTTCTGCTTTACGATATCTACAGCGTCGATGCTGTTGGCCATTGGAATGATGAGATACTGATTGCCAGTCTCCTTACCTTTGAGATAGGTCTTGGCGCAGTTAGCGATGTCGGTATCAGCCTTGAACAGGGCGATGCCAACAGGACCAGGATTCATAAAGTTGATATAGTCCATTGCTGCAGTAGGAGAATAAACGAGGGTCATAGCAGGCACCGTCTCGCTATGGAAGTTGAAGGCGTTATTGGTGCTCTTCAGTTCGAAATCGGCAGTGCTCAGGTCTACCTTACCTTCAGCAATCTCGCTATGGTCGATAGCGCAATTGGCGATGACGAGGCTCTTGCCGGGCTCCATGATTACGGGGCTACCTGCGGGAATCTGGAATACCTGCTTGAATACAGCCATTCCCTCCTTGTCGCCTGTCATATCTGCAGCAGTCCACGCAGTGGCAGCAGCATCACTATTGGCCATAGCCACATAGGTACCAGCAACGTCAATGTTCTCTGCAGAGTTGTTGTAGAGTTCGATATACAAGTGGCACAGGTAGTTTTTGGGAGTAGCACCATTCAGACGAGTACTGCCTGAATAGAATACCTTACCAATCACCAACTTGCCTTGCAAATCCTGCGCACCAGCTGTCTGTGAGAGCATCAGCAGTGCTACAAGTGATAAAATTAGGGTAGAAATTCTTTTCATAAGCATCTATATTTATTCTAATAATAATAATGTGTACCTTTTAGCGGCTGCAAAGGTACACATTATATAATTGTCAGGCAATACCTAATTTTTGTTATTTTACGCTGCCCACCTTGATGAGATACTCACCAATTTGTACGGCATTCAGTGCGGCGCCCTTACGAATCTGGTCACCAGAGAGCCAGAGGGTAAGTCCGTTCTCGTCAGAGATATCTTTGCGCACACGACCTACAAATACGTCGTCCTTGCCAGCAGTCTCCAGTGGCATCGGATAAACGAGGTTGGCAGGGTCGTCGACGAGCGTACAACCGGGAGCAGCAGCGATGGCCTTCTGAGCCTCTTCTACGCTGATAGGTTTCTCGGTTTCAATCCACACGCTCTCAGAGTGGCTACGCAGTGAGCTTACGCGAACACAGGTGGCTGAGCACTTGGCGTCGGTATGCATAATCTTCTGCGTCTCGTTATACATCTTCATCTCTTCCTTGGTATAGCCATTAGGTTGGAAGACGTCAATCTGAGGAATCACGTTGTATGCCAACTGGTGGGCAAACTTCTTGATAGTCTTCACCTCGCCAGTCTCTACCATTTCCTTATACTGCTGTTGCAACTCGGCCATAGCAGCAGCACCAGCACCTGAGGCGCTCTGATAGCTGGAAACGTGGATGCGCTTGATGTGACTGATGTTCTCCAGTGGCTGGAGCACTACCACCATCATAATCGTGGTGCAGTTAGGGTTGGCGATGATGCCACGTGGACGCTTCAGGGCGTCTTCGGCATTACACTCGGGCACTACCAAGGGCACATCGTCGTCCATGCGGAATGCGCTAGAGTTGTCAATCATCACACAACCGTATTTAGTAATATCGGCTGCAAACTCTTTTGATGTTCCTGCACCTGCACTAGTAAATGCGATATCGATATCCTTGAAATCATCGTTATGCTGGAGCAACTTGACTGTCAACTCCTTGCCACGAAAATTGTATTTAGTTCCTGCCGAACGCTCGGAACCAAATAACACTAACTCATCCATCGGGAAATTTCTCTCATCAAGGAGACGTAAGAACTCCTGACCTACGGCACCTGAGGCGCCCACAATTGCTACTTTCATAAGTCTTCTCTTTTACGTTGGTTCAAATTCCGTCTGCAAAGGTACAAAATAATTCATAATTCATAATTCTTTTCCAAAGAAAAGTGTGGCGTTGCATTCATAATTCACAATTATTTTTTATCTTTGCAAACGAAATGCTGAATTTGACGTCATATTTTCCCATCACAAGCCCGACACTGATATTCTTTGTCGTGCTACTCATTATTTTGTTGGCACCTATCATTATGGGTAAGTTGCGTATTCCCCATATCATCGGTATGGTGCTGGCAGGAGTGCTGATTGGTGAGCACGGTCTGAACATCTTGGAGCGCGACCATTCGTTTGAGCTCTTTGGCAAGGTGGGACTGCTATACATCATGTTTCTGGCTGGTTTAGAGATGGATATGGAGAGCGTCAAGAAGAACTCCAAGCGCATACTGCTCTTTGGTATGCTCACTTGGCTGATACCCTTGATACTCACCTTCTTTATGTCGTCGTGGCTCTTGGGCTATTCGTACACAGCATCCTTCCTCTTAGGCTGTATCATGGCGTCTAACACGCTGATAGCCTACCCCATCATCTCGCGCTATGGCCTGCAGCGCCACTCCAGTGTGATGCTGAGCGTGGGAGGATCTATGCTGTCTATCTTCTTGGCACTGATGATGTTGGCGGGTTTGTCGGCATCGTATGGCGAAGATACGGGCATAGGCTTCTGGCTATTATTCTTACTGAAATTCATCCTGTTTTGTGCAGCCTGCATTGTATTCATCCCGAGAATGGCGCGCTACTTCCTGCGTCGCTATTCGGATGCCGTCATGCAGTTTATCTTTGTGCTAGCAGTGATGTTCCTATCGGCAGCCCTGTCCGAAGCCATTGGTGTAGAGGGCATCGTGGGCGCCTTCATTGCTGGTCTCATATTAAATAGGTATATCCCTCACGTGTCTCCCCTGATGAACCGCATCGAGTTTACGGGTAATGCCATCTTCATCCCCTACTTCCTGATAGGTGTGGGTATGCTCATCAATGTATCGTCGCTCTTCGAGGGCTGGCGCATGCTGGGTGTGGTGGCGCTCATCGTCTTCTTCGGCACCTTTGGCAAGGCGCTGGCAGCGTATGTCTCCAGCCTGTTGTTCCGTATGAGCAAGGCCGAGGGGCACATAATGTTCGGACTGACCTGTGCGCACGCTGCGGGAGCCATCGCCATGGTGATGGTGGGCATGCGACTAGAGGTATCGCCGGGCGTATTCCTCGTCAACAATGAGATACTGAATGGTGTGGTCATCATGATTCTCTTCACCTGTATCATCTCCACGATGATGACCGAGAAGGCATCGCAAGAGATTATCCTTCACGGCAAGATGCTACCCATAGCCCATCGTCATAAGAAGGACGACGAGAAGATACTGCTCTGCGTAAAATATCCCGAGATAGCCCCACAACTGCTGGAACTGGCGCTCATGATGCGCAACCAGAAGCTGAGCCGCGACTTGGTGGCACTCAACGTGGTGTATGACGACGACAATGCCAGCGAGCATCGCGAAGAGGGACTCAGACTGCTGGAGCGACTGCAACAGCGTGCCTCTGCTGCCGACCTGCAGATGCAGACACAAGTGCGACTGGCCACCAACATTGCCAACGGCATCAAGCATGCCTTCCGCGAATTCGGCTGTTCGGAGATTATCATGGGCATGCACGTCCACACAGATGTGAACCCTAAGTTCTGGGGAGAATTCCTGCAGAGCCTGTACAATGGTCTTAACCGACAGATTGTGCTCACACGCTTTGTACAACCCCTAAACACGCTGCGACGCATACAGGTAGTAGTGCCCTCCAGAGCAGAGTTTGAGCCCGGTTTCCAGCGCTGGCTGGAGCGACTGGCGCGCATGGCAGGCAATCTGGACTGCCGCATCCAGTTCCACGGGCGCAACGAATCGATGGAGCTGATACGCGAATACATCAACAACCATCATCCCAGCGTACGCGCCGAATACACCTATATGGCCCACTGGAATGAGCTGCCGAGACTGGCTGAGAACATTCGCGAAGACCACATGTTTGTAGTCATCACCGCCCGTAAGGGGACCATCTCGTATAAGAACGCACTGGAGCGACTGCCCAACGAGCTGATGCAGCACTTCTCGGGCAAGAACCTCATGATACTATTCCCCGACCAGCATGGCACGCAGAAGGAAGAGTCGATGACCTTCACCGCAGCCCAGCACCAGGAGGAAAGCAGTATCTACGATACCATCCAGCGCTGGATAAACAACTATCGCGCTAAGCACTAATGCCGCCATCTATATGTTACGGCTTAGTGTGGTCAGCGCCCCGGTCATTACGGCTTAGTGTGGTCAGCGGTTTCCCCGCTGACATAAATATATAGACAATGATTGACATCAAGAATATCACCAAGAGCTTCGGCTCCCTACAAGTACTAAAAGGTATAGACCTCCACATTGATCGTGGCGAGGTAGTCAGCATCGTGGGCCCCAGTGGAGCAGGCAAAACCACCCTACTCCAAATCCTCGGCACCCTCGACCGACCCGACACCGGCACCGTATGTGTTGATGACATCAACACTACCCAACTTAGTCAAAAGAAGCTCGCCGACTTCCGCAATCGCCACATCGGCTTTGTCTTCCAGTTCCACCAGTTGCTGCCCGAGTTCACCGCCTTGGAGAACATCATGATTCCCGCCTATATTGCGGGCACCTCGCAGAAGGCAGCCAAGGAGCGCGCCCAAGAGTTGCTCAGCTTTATGGGACTCAGCGACCGTGCCCACCACAAACCCTCCGAGCTCTCTGGTGGCGAGAAGCAGCGCATAGCCGTGGCTCGCGCACTGGTCAACAATCCCGCCGTCATCCTTGCCGACGAGCCCTCAGGCTCTCTCGACACTAAGAATAAAGAAGAACTGCACCAGCTCTTCTTCGACCTCCGCGACAAGTTCGGCCAGACCTTCGTCATCGTTACCCACGATGAGGGCCTCGCCTCCATCACCGACCGCACCATCCACATGCGCGACGGCATCCTAGCCTCCCCCGCGCCCAGCAATAATACTGTGCTCAACAATAATACTGTGGTCAGCGATTCTGTCGCTGACATAAATACCCCCTCTGCCCTATGATAAAACTCGGCGATTACAATACCCTGCGCATCAAAAAGCGCACTGATTACGGCCTCTACCTCGATGGCGGAGAAGAAGGCAACATCCTGCTGCCTAATCGTTATGTACCTGAGCACTATACCTTTGGCGAAGAGATAGAGGTGTTCCTCTACCTCGACCAAGACGAGCGCATCGTGGCCACCACCGAGCACCCCATTGCCAAGGTGGGCGAATTTGCATGGATGGAGTGTGCATGGACCAACGAGTATGGCGCCTTCCTCAACTGGGGCTTGATGAAAGACCTGTTCTGCCCCTTCCGCGAGCAGAAAACACGCATGGTGCGCGGACAGCGCTACTACGTATATGTGATGGAAGATGAGAAGACCCACCGCCTGATGGCCACTGCTAAGGTGGAGCGCTATCAGCAGAAGACGGGCTACGAGCTGAGCCTCGACTTTGCCGAAGAACTGCTGCGCCACCTCCAAGAGCACGATGGCTATTGCGAGCTAGGCGACAAGAGCCCCTCAGAAGCCATTGCCGCCCGCTTTGGTGTAAGCAAAAAGGTATATAAGAAGGCCATTGGCGACCTCTACAAGCGCCACCTCATCACTATCAGCGACGATGGCATCCGCCTAGCCTGAGAGATTACTCCGTATACTCCAAAATATCCCCTGGCTGACAGTCCAACGCCTTACAGATAGCCTCCAGTGTGGAGAAGCGGATGGCCTTGGCCTTGCCCGTCTTCAGGATGGAGAGGTTCGCTTGCGTGATACCAATCTTCTCGGCCAGTTCTTGTGACGACATCTTGCGCTTGGCCATCATCACGTCTACATTTACGATAATACTCATAGTGTCAACGGTTTAGATGGTCAGTTCCTGTTCGTCCTTCAAATCCTTACCCTTTAGGATGATCTGCGAGAGAATCATCAGTACCAAGCCGAAGACGATGATGTAGCCGCTGGCGGGATGCCAATAGATGTCGTAGTAAGCCATCAAGACCTGCTCGCGGAGCATTTGTATCTGGATGTAGCTCGTCACATTAACCACGAGCCAGATGGCAACGAGCAGCCAGCCTGATGTCTCCAGCCTTTTGGCAATCTGCGACACGAAGATTTCGCCTTTGTAGACAGAACGTATCACCATCAGGACGATGACCAGCAGCCATATGAACAGAGGCAGTTCAGCACACGACAGCAGCGTCTGCGTCAACATGAAATCGGGCGATGCCTTCTCGAAAGGCATCTTCAGCTTCACCTTCTGCATCTCCACCATGCAGGGCTCGCCCTTGATGCTGCTATAGAGGAATTTGTCGTTGGCGCCACGGATGGGTCTGACGGGGATGGTCACCTCGAATGTCGGCTTGAAGTGCACAGTCCATGACGAGAAGGTGCTGGTGTCGCGCCTGCCGTTAGTGGTGTCCACATTGATGGTGGTCTGCCTGTCGATTTTTGCAAAATCTTCCTTTAAGGAATCCAGGGTGAGCACCTCGCCATCGCCTTGCTCACATGAGTAATTCTCGAAATTGAACGTGAGCGAGAGCACTGTTCCGACCAGTACGATGGCCGTCAGGACACTGTAGAATTTCAGCTTATTCTTCAGAATAGATTGAATTTTCTTCATAACTGATAATGTTTTTGTTGACAATTGATTATGTTTATTAGATTTCGATAATGTTTTATTGTTATTCGATAAATAATTTCGGCGCAAAGATAAATATTATTTTTGAAACACCAAAGAAAAACGAAACATTTTTATCGAAAAACGATATAATTTCTACTCATCACGCTTAAACGGGCATGTATGAGGCTGATACACATTGGTTGTCAGACTGATATACATGGAATACTAGCCTGACACGAGAGCATATTAGCCTGATATGCATGGTATATCAGACTGTTTTGCGCATATATTATCGTGTATTACGGAAAGGAGCATCATATATTACGGTAAAGGGCTGCGTGTATTACGGCAAAGGGGAGGGTTTGTTGCAGCGTTCTCATACCTAAAGGTATGAGTGTGGCGTTGCGTTGCGTTGCAATGTTGCAATAAGCACCCTCCACCACCCCAAGCGTGGGAGAAGACGGGTAGTCTTATCACATTATGATAAATAGAATAATTAATTATTCTTCTATTCCTTGTGTATGATACTCCTTATTGCAACATTGCAACGCAACGCTGCAACAAGGAGAGCGAAACGTTTGGCAAAATCACGAAAAACGAGTACCTTTGCATTCACTTAAAAAAACAAGATATATGAAGCATGTAAAGATAATGGCAATGCCCGACTGCAAGAAGCTGATTTATAGCGGAGGGATGATTGCCCGTCAGATTGGCGCAATGTTCGTAGTAGACGATGAAAATACAGTGCTTGCCGAGAGCTATCCTATTGTTGCTGGGGGGCTAAGCAAGGCTGATGGCAGCATATTTCCAGACGAGTGTATACAGACAAAAATGGTGTGTGAGGCGGGTCAGAAGATTACGCCACAACACTTTGCTGAGTTCGTCAAGATGGGCATGCACGAAGAGGTGCCCTGTACGGCATGGGAGTTGTATCACCAACTGCGCGAGAGTGGCAGCGACCTGATGTTGCCAGTATGGGCTCATAACAAAGAGGCTATACGCGAATACAAGATAGAGCTGGAATTCCACGATTTTCAGGAGGATGCTTGTTGTCATTCTACTGACACCAGTGCCTTCTTCTTCGAGGTGTACTACAAGCCTGGCGACAAGGACGACGTATTCAACCAACTGAGTGCTCAGCTGATGGACTATATAAACATCCTCGACACCGAAGAACTGGGCAGCAAGCTCATCTTTACAAGTGTTGACCCCAACTATGCAGACGTGATTAAGCGCCTAAACGAGATGGAGATAGAGACCATGAACTGCGACATGCGCGAGCCTAGACAATAAGAAAGAGAAAGACCGATGCCCAACCTGAGAGAAATACCCGTAGGATTTGTAGTGGGACAAGCCCAAAGGCAGCCCGACTACGACGAGGCGCGCCCCTATCGCTCGCTGCTGATGGCGTGGTTTCAGGAGAACCACTGTGAACCGGAAGGCTATGAGGCACTGCGAGCCATCGACGACCACTTTGCTACAAATACTGCCAACGAACAGCCAGCGGTGGTGCTGCCAGGCTGCGTGTTAGGACGCTTCCGCACGAATGCAGCCCACGCCAACCAACTGGTGGTGATTATTCGCGAGATACATCGCCGCATGAACATACCCTTGGAAGTGAGCCGCAAGGCTACCAGCAAGGAAGACATCCGACAGACCTCATGGACTTGGCCTCATGTGATGCGCGTAATGAAGCGTACGGGCATCATTGACAACAAGACCTCAAAGGCCGTATTCGGTGCCTTGATAGAGCGCATACTGGGCAACAAAGTAAAGCCCAACTCCATACGTCGTACAAGAATAGGCAACTACAACATCGTTGACCTCTACGACTACGACATCAGTGATACAGATGCAGAAATATGCCATGAGATTTGGGAGTTGTTTATACCACTCCTAAAGCCCAAGAATTGACACGCAGATTGACATCTCGTTGACATCTTGACGCACGATTGACATCTCGTTGACATCAACGGTTTTTTAGAAGAAATTCTAAGAAGCCGTTATTTTTTTGTTGTAATTTCGCATCACGAATTCGAAAAAACGTGCAGGCGCCGCACATAGTTATCAACATCGAAAAGCAAAAAACATGAGCAATAAATTCAAAATTGCGCTTAACTGCGCACGAAAGCCACATCGAGGCTATGCCAACGAAAGCAGCCTCAACCAGTACGACACCCTCACCCACGAATCGTGGTTGGCAGAGATGGTCAGCCGTATCCATCAAGGGGAAGTACAGCTGAAGGACGAGTTGCCTATACGCTGCTCACACTACTACCGATTTCGTGACAACCATCGCTGTCAGGCCGACATGGACGCAGAGGCATTCCTCTTTCAGACCTGCGTAGACATCGACGAACCCGAGGCTGTAGAGGGCGCCATCTCGCGCGCGTACATTCTTAATAATAAGGAGGACGGACTATGGCACAACATGCTGCTACACATGGAGTATTCGGCACGCAAGAAGCTGCATATCGACATCCGCATGCCACTAGGCATGACCATTGAAGAGACGCAACGAGCCTACTGTCAGGCGCTAGGTGTACCCTACGACAGTAGCTGCATCTCGCCCGAACGATTCATCCTGATAACGGATGCTAGTCAGGAGATTTACCGCTCTGAACATTGGTACGAGGTATTGCCTGAAGAGGAACTCAAAGCGCGTCGCGAAGCCTTCTTGAAACGTGGGTTGACCATCGATGGACGTCAGCAGAAATCACAGTCAATGAACGTCGAATCCAAAAATGGATGCAGCTCACAAGAACGCAAAATAGCGCCCGTAGCTCTACAGAAAGAGCTATTCCCTGAGATAAAAGCTGCAGAACTGGCTCCTAGCAGCCTGCGCGCCTTCGACCTTTGTATGGCAGAGGCAGGACTGACAGAGCGCGCCTTACAACTGGAAGGCATACGCCACAACTCGCTGCTGAGCATCTTTTCTGTGGGTGCGTGCCGACTGATTCCGCAGGAGCAAATGATGGCCGTCATAAAAGTCCGCATGCCTGAATATGCACAGGAGGAAGACTGTCAACAGCTCGTCAGCGACTTCTATAACAACTATACCGAGATGAACCGTCCCATGACCAAGCGACTGCGTGAGATACATGCAGAGGTCTTCAGCGACAACGAGGAGGATGACGATGAACAGCAGCAGGAAGAGGCGGAGACACCAGCAAGAATCCACACATTCAACCTAAAATTATTGCCAGCAGGACTACGCGAACCCGTGATGGCAGCACCCGAGAATATGCGAATGAACGTACTCAGTGCCATCATGCCCATTGCAGCCTCCTATGCCGATCAGGTAGAGGTGGAGTATGCCGACAACAAGCGCCAACATCTGGGACTGATGTCAATGGTTATTGGTCGACAAGCAGGTGGCAAGTCGTCATGCAAAGAGGCTGTAGAGACGTGGATGAAACCCATTAGCGACGAGTCGCGCGAGGCTCGCCAACAGGAGGAAGCTATCAAGGAGAAAAACAAGTTGCGCAAGGCCAATGAACGTGCAGAGGAAGTGCCAAAAATTCCCATCCGCAAGGTGCCTATTACCATTTCCTGCTCTACCCTACTACGTCGCTTCAAAAATGCTCCCAATCGCACACTGGTATCGTTTGGAGAAGAGCTTGACACACTGCTCAAGACTAACGGCGCAGGCAACTGGTCGGCCAAATACGACGTATATCGCCTCTCGTTTGATAGAGGTGAATGGGGACAAGACTACAACTCCGACCAGGCAGAATCGGGCGAAGTGAACGTGGCCTATAACTGGACTATTCTAGGCACCTACGGAGCCTTCATGCGCTGTTTCAATCGTGAGAATGTAGAGAACGGATTGGCAGGGCGCATACTGATGTCGGAGATGCCCGACGCGCGCTTCTGCTCCATTCCAAAATACGTGGCACTGACTGACCAACAACAGCAAACCATATGGAATTCCGCTAAACAACTGCAGGAGACGACAGGCTTTATTGACACTCCACGACTGCGCAAAGCCATCACCAAGTGGTTGGAGGAAAAGCGACTGGAGGCTATGAAAAACATGGACGAGGCAATGGACGAACTGCGTAAGCGTAGTGCCGTCATCGCCTTCCGCTGTGCCGTCATCTTCCACCTGCTGAGTGGCTACAAGAAGGAGTCAAAGGCCTGTATAGACTTCATGCTCATGATGGCCGACTACGTAATACAGAATCAGTTGCACCTAATCAGTGAGATGATGAAGAGTCAACAAGCCAAGAACGAAGTGAAGTTAAACAGCGTTAGCAATAGGTCTACCTACGACAACCTGCCTCAAGTATTCACCATAGACGATGTGCGTCGTGCCAAAGGAGAAAACTATCAGGACTCTACCTATCGCAGCATCGTTTGTCGCTGGAAGACAGAAGGTCTTGTAGAAGAGATTCCTCACCACGAGCTGGGCACAGACAAACGTCCACACTATCGTAAGATTTCGGCATAACAACAAATCGCTCAGGGATTTCTCCTTGAGCGATTGTATTTTTATTGCAGCGTCACACCTAAAGGTATGAGTGTGGCGTTGCAGTGTTGCGTTGCAACGTTGCAATAAGCACCTTCTTATTCCAGGTTGATGATGAGCTGAGCATCGTAGTTCTTGCTACCCTTAATAGTGGTGAAGAACGTGATGGTGCAACCACCAGCATTGTTGTAAACAACCTGAATAGTACTGTTCTGGTCGATGAACTTGTTGGCCTCAGAAATCTCCTTAACGAGGAACTCTTGGAAGTCTGACGAAGTCCAAGAAGCGCACTGGGTAACCTCCTTGCCATTCTCCTTATAGGTGAGGAACAGCTTCATGCTCTTGGTAAACTCAATAGACAGCACGGTCTTGTTCAGCTCTGCAAGCTCGTCGGCAGTCAGGTTGGCACCATTCTCGTTAGCATCCACACCCAGCTGTGACAGGTCGCCATTCTCATAGGTCTTCATCATAGATACATCACCAGAAAGTGACAGAGACATGTTCTTTACAGTCCAGCTGCGGCAGATATTGTTCAAATCTACATTGGTGAGCAGCTCGATAGCAGTCTCTCTGTCGGCCTGAGCATTACCATTGAAGGTGTAGGTTTGGCCATCGATGGTAACGGTGATATTAATCGAGAGATTAGCATTCTCTGTAGAAGTACCCTTAGTGGTAACATCATTAACAGTACCACGAATATTACCTGCCAGTGTATAAGTGCCAGCGGCATAGGTGTAGGTACCAGCAACAAACTTGCCGTCTACCTCTGCGATAGCATTTCCATCCTCTGTAAAGGTAATGCCAGCCAGTTTCTTACCAGCAGTAGTCATGCCCTTAATCTCTTCAAAGGCTACAGCATTGGCAGCATTCTCAGGGAGAGGGAGCTCTACATTATACGTGGGGGGTACATAGTCTGCGTCATCCGAACCACAAGCTGTAAAACTGAGGGCAGTCAAGGCTGCCACAGCTATTAAAATAAAAGTCTTTTTCATTTCCCAATAAATTTTAGTTATCAATTAATAGTTTGTTTTAGAAAATACGTCCTACAAAGCGAACAGTCATCACTGGATAAACTGTGATAGCTTCGGCAGTCTTCAGAGCGTTGCGGAGGTCTTTATAGTCCTTGTCCTCGTGAGAACGGGTGATACGACCCTTCTCTACCTTCTCGTAGCGAGTAACAAAGTCGCCAAGCTCTCCGTCATAGTACATCACGTTAGTCTGCAGTTCGGGCTTGCCCCAGAACTGTACACCCAAGTCAAACTGAACACCTACTCTGTTGCGAGGAACGGCACGACCAAAACCAATACCGATGTAGGGCTTGAAGCCATTAACCTTTACCTTGGCATCGATATTGCCTTGTGCATCGCTCACGATGGTGTACTTCTCCATGACGCTGCTACCAGTCTTACTCAGGTCGATACCAGCCTTACCAGCATACTCAGGATTCATAAATGGCTCCTTGTTGGTAACGGTTACCAGTGCGCTCTTGCCGATATAGGCACCAGCAGTAACGCGGAAAGAGCTATTCTTCCAAGGATACCAGTCGAACAACAGGCTGAAGTTACCGATATTGAGCTTACCTTCCAGCTCTACCTCATGAACATACTGACCATTTACATAGAAAGCAGCAAGGTCGCCTTTGTCAAGAGTCAGCTTCTGAGAGTATTTGAACTTAGGCATGAAAGAGTAGCCTGCGCGTACAGCAAACTGATCGGTGATGGGTGCTGCCACCTCAAATCCGATACCAGTGGTACCTGCCGACACACCGAGAGAAACATGGTTGAGGATTTCGTAGTCGTCTTCCTGCAACTGAGCATGTGCCTGACTGAATCCGAATAGTGCAGTAGCACATATCAATAGTAATTTCTTCATAGTTTTATTACTTTATTGTTTAAAAATACTTTATTGTTTGCAAAGATAAGTAAAAAAAGAATATGTTCCAAACTTTTCATCGAGAAATTTGGAACATATTTTAAGAAAAACAGCAAAGGGGAGTTTTAGAACTCTGCTGATTTTGGTGTGCGCGGGAACGGGATGACATCGCGGATGTTCTGCATACCCGTAACAAACAGAATGAGGCGCTCGAAACCGAGACCGAAACCTGCATGAGGGCATGAACCCCAACGGCGGGTATCGATATACCACCACAGGTGGGTCTTATCCATCTCACGGCGCTCAATCTCGCCCATCAGCTTGTCGTAGCTTTCCTCACGAACAGAACCACCGATAATCTCACCAATCTGTGGGAAAAGCACATCGGTACCCTGCATCGTAGGACCAGGAGCTACAGCACCCTTATAACCTACAGAGCCTCCATCGGCTGTGTCTTGATTCTGCTTCATATAGAACGACTTGAAGGCACGAGGATAGTCGGTCATGATAACTGGCTTCTTGAAGTGCTCCTCTACGAGGTAGCGCTCATGCTCAGAAGCAAGGTCATCACCCCAATTGCAGGGGAACTCGAACTTCTTACCGTTCTTGATAGCCTCCTGAAGAATGTTGATACCCTCGGTGTAAGGCAGACGGATGAAAGTCTCCTTCAATACGCCTTCCAAACGCTGAATCAGGGTCTTGTCAATCATCTGATTCAAGAACTGAAGGTCGTCCTTACAATTATCAAGAGCCCACTTTACGCAATACTTGATGAAGTCTTCCTCCAAGTCCATCAACTCCTCTTGGTCGAGGAAAGCAACCTCAGGCTCTACCATCCAGAACTCTGCCAAGTGGCGTGGAGTATTAGAGTTTTCGGCACGGAACGTAGGACCGAAGGTATAGATGGCACCGAGAGCAGTAGCACCCAGCTCACCTTCCAGCTGACCAGACACCGTAAGTGAAGTCTGCTCACCAAAGAAGTCGTCGTCGTAGATAATCTTACCCTGCTCGTCCTTCTTCAGGTCGTAGAGGTTCTTGGTGGTAACTTGGAACATATTACCAGCACCCTCACAGTCACTGGCAGTAATCAGTGGGGTATGGAAATAGAAGAATCCATGCTCATGGAAATAGGTGTGGATAGCCATTGCCATATTGTGACGGATGCGCATCACTGCACCAAAGGTATTGGTACGCAGACGCATGTGGGCATTCTTACGCATAGCCTCAAACGACTGGCCCTTCTTCTGCATAGGATAGTCGTTACCGCAGAGACCATAAACCTCCAACTTGGTGGCCTGAATCTCAGAAGTCTGACCAGCTCCTTGGCTTTCTACCAATACGCCCTCGGCATTAATGCAGGCACCTGTAGTGATGTCCTTCAACAACTGCTCGTCGAACTTGGCAGGGTCAACGACAATCTGCACATTCTTGATGGTAGAGCCATCGTTCAGTGCAATGAAATCTACGGCCTTACTGCTGCGGTGCGTACGCACCCAGCCCTTTACACATACCTCTTTTCCAAAATCAGTACTTTTCAGTACGTCAATTATCTTTGTTCGTTTCATTATTTCTTCTTGTTATGTTTGTTGTTATGTCATAACAACATTCTTCCCTTTACTCGTAAGCGCCCATGCGCAGACGGTCAACCTCCTCCTCAGTCAGATAACGCCAGTCACCACGACGCACGTTCTTCTTGGTAAGACCAGCAAACTGTACACGGTCAAGCTTAGTTACCTTGTAGCCAAGGCTCTCGAAAATACGACGTACAATACGGTTCTTACCTGAGTGGATTTCAATGCCTACCTGCTTCTTGTCGGTATCGCTAGCATACTCGATAGCGTCTGCCTTGATGTCACCATCGTCAAGGGTAATACCCTCGGCAATCTGCTGCATATCGTGAGCAGTAACGGCCTTGTCGAGATATACGTGATAAATCTTCTTCTTCAGGAACTTAGGATGAGTCAGCTTAGAAGCCAAGTCACCATCATTGGTGAGAAGCAGTACACCAGTGGTATTACGGTCAAGACGACCTACAGGATAGATGCGCTCAGGACAAGCATTCTTCACCAAGTCCATCACAGTCTTACGCTGCTGAGGATCGTCACTGGTGGTAACATAGTCCTTAGGCTTATTGAGCAATACGTAAACCTTCTTCTCCATGCTAACGGGCTGGTCGTGGAACTTAACCTCGTCAGTACGCAGCACCTTGGTACCCAACTCGGTAACAACCTCACCATTAACCATCACAACTCCTGCCTGGATGAACTCGTCAGCCTCACGACGACTGCATACACCTGCATTGGCGAGGAACTTGTTCAGACGGATTGGCTCATTGGGATCGTAGTTCTCCTCCTTATACTCAATACGCTTCTTCAAGCTATACTTTGCATTAGGATCGTAGCCGGGGGTATGCTGGCGATAGCCACCCTGTGGGCGCTGTCCATAACCACCGCGAGGCTGCTGACCATAACCACCACGAGGCTGCTGACCATAACCACCACGAGGCTGCTGACCATAACCACCCTGACGCTGCTGACCATATCCGCCGCGCTGCTGATAACCACCACGAGGCTGCTGGCCATAACCACCACGAGGCTGATAGCCGCCGCGCTGCTGCTGACCGTATTCGCCCTGCTGACCATAGCCACCTTGACGCTGCTGACCATATCCGCCGCGCTGCTGATAGCCACCGCGAGGCTGCTGGCCATATCCGCCCTGCTGACCATAGTTATTGCGAGGGCGATAACCTCCTTCATTGTTATAACTGTTACGGGGACGATAGCCACCACGCTGAGGAGCACTGCTCTGCAAACCAGCGCCAAAGCCCTCAGGACGGAAGCCGCCATCCTCTTGATTCTGATTACGATGATAGCCACCCTGATTGTTGTAGGGACGTGGCTGATGAATACGTGGACGTGGTGAACGTCCGGGACGATAGCCCTGATAACCATTCTCTTGACTGCTCTGCTGCTCTGCAGCCTGCTCTTCATTTCTTTTTTCGTTCTCGAATTCCATAATTTAAATGTTTTTAGCCGAAAGCCTCACGGCTCCCTTTGTGTTGATAAATAATGTTCTTCTAAATAATTTTATGTTATATTGTTATATCTTTCTTGTTTAATGTATATACTACATTCCGGTATAGTTCATCGGTGTAATTGCCATCAACTCTTCTTTTACTTCATCACTGACCTCCAACTGCTGAATGAAAGCATGAATGGTTTCTTTGGTCATCTTCTGATTAGTACGTGTCAATGCCTTCAAGGCTTCATAAGGATGAGGATATGCCTCGCGACGCAGTATCGTCTGGATAGCCTCTGCTACAACAGCCCAGGTATTATCCAAGTCTTCTTGCAACTTCTCTTCGTTAAGGATCAGCTTACGCAGACCTTTCAGCGTACTCTGTACTGCTATCAGCACATGTCCCATAGGAACACCAACATTACGCAATACGGTAGAGTCGGTCAAGTCACGCTGCAAACGACTTACTGGCAACTTCTGTGCCAAGAACTGAAGCACAGCATTGGCAATACCAAGATTGCCCTCTGAGTTCTCGAAGTCAATAGGATTGACCTTATGAGGCATAGCGCTACTTCCTACCTCACCTGCCTTAATCTTCTGCTTAAAGTACTCCATAGAGATGTACATCCAGAAGTCACGATCAAGGTCGATGATAATGGTATTGATACGACGCATAGCATCAAAGATGGCACCCAACCAGTCGTAGTTGCTAATCTGAGTAGTCCACTGCTCACGCTCCAAGCCTAACTTCTCTGAAACAAACTGGTTTCCGAAGTCACGCCAGTCGTACTGAGGATAGGCAACATGATGAGCATTGTAATTACCTGTAGCACCACCGAACTTAGCTGTAATAGGTGTATCTTTTAAGCTACGGAGCTGCTCCTCCAATCGATAGACATATACCATCACTTCCTTACCCAAGCGTGTGGGAGAAGCGGGCTGTCCGTGGGTCTTAGCCAGCATGGGGATATGCTTCCACTGCTCTGCATAGTCATGGAGCTGTTCTATCAGCTCTTCAACCAATGGGCAGTATACCTGTTCCAAGGCTTCCTTAATAGAAAGGGGAACACTCGTATTGTTGATATCTTGAGAAGTAAGACCGAAATGGATAAACTCTTTAGCTTCGGCAGGGAAACCTGCAAGGGCATCAATTTTATCCTTAATAAAATACTCTACTGCCTTTACATCGTGGTTGGTTGTCTTCTCTATCTCTTTTACGCGAGCAGCATCTGCCTCTGTAAAGTTGCGATAGATATCACGAAGTGGCTCAAAAAGATGGTGACTGAAATCTGCCAGTTGTGGCAAGGGAAGTTCACAAAGAGTGATGAAGTATTCTATCTCAACACGTACGCGATAACGAATAAGGGCATACTCTGAGAAATAATCTGCCAACTGTGCTGTCTTGTTTCTGTAGCGGCCATCAATCGGAGAAATGGCTGTCAATGCATCTAATTCCATGCTGTGTCTAATACCTTAATTACAAAATATAGCTATATATCTTTTTATCCACAAACGAAGTGTGGCATAACATTCTCTCAAATGTGGGTACAAAGGTACAAAGAAAAGTTGAAAGATGGAAGTTGAAAGTTGAAAGATTTATTGATGAAGCATGATTTTTTTGATATTTAACAAAAAAAGTTCCGATTTAATTCGGAACTTTGTGTGGGCGTTGACGGATTCGAACCGCCGACCCTCTGCTTGTAAGGCAGATGCTCTAAACCAGCTGAGCTAAACGCCCTTACTTCTTGTAAGCGGGTGCAAAGGTAGGGAGTTTTTTTGTATCCTCCAAACTTTTGCACCACTTTTTTCTAAAAAATTTTAGTTATTAGTCGATATTTCCTTAAAGTTCGTACAAATCACTGGCTTTAAGCAGGTCAACCTTCTTTTCTGAGAGAATACGCTCACAACTTTCCAAATCAGTAGGACGTATCACAACATGGGCTACATCACCGTTGGCAAACGAGTACATATACTCAATAAAAACACCATTATCCGACAAATGTTTTAGAACTTTTGCCAAAGAACCACTAACATTTGGGCAGGTGAAACCAATAACATCAGTAACCTTTACCGCAAAATGGGCAGACTTTAATACTTGATAAGCTTTATCTGGGTCACTAACGACACAACGCAAAATACCAAAATCTGAATTGTCGGCAATACTCATAGCAGAAAGATTGATACCCGCAGCCCCCAAGACATCGGTAACTTCGGTTAGACGTCCTGACTTGTTCTCCAAAAATACTGATAACTGTTTTGCTAACATAACTTATATCTTTCTATTTAACCATTTACAATTTACGATTATCAATAACTCGCTTAGCCTTACCCGTACTTCTTTCAATGCCACGAGGCTCTACCAGCTTCACCTTAAAGCCCAACCCAATGACACTTCGCAACTCTGCCTCCAGCTTTCGCTGTAGACCTACCAATGTAGCCATATCATCAGTAAAGTACTCGTCTTTTACCTCTACACGCAGCTCACTGGTATCGGTATTATTAACACGGTCAACAGTCAATAAGAAATGTGGTTCAAACTCTGGTAGCGACAGAATAACAGATTCTATCTGCGATGGGAAGACGTTGACACCGCGAATAATCAGCATATCATCACAGCGACCTAAGATACGATCCATACGTACCAATGTACGACCACAAGCACATTTTTCATAATGGAGTGCCGTAAGGTCATGAGTACGATAGCGCAGCAGAGGCATACCTTCCTTAGTAAGATGCGTAAAGGTCAATTCACCCAGTTGTCCCTCAGGCATAGGCTCACCCGTTTCTGGATTCAAAATCTCAGGATAGAAGTAATCTTCATTGAGATGGGTTCCACACTGGTGTTCACACTCGTAGCCAACACCAGGACCGGAAATCTCACTCAAGCCATAGATATCATAAGCCTTGATACCCATCAGCGTCTCTAACTTCTGACGCATCTCCTCAGTCCAAGGCTCAGCACCAAAAGCACCAATCTTTAACTTAAATGAATCACGGGCATATTCACTGTCGCGCATAGCTTCACCAAGGAACATCGCATACGAAGGCGTACAACAGAGTACCGTGGCGCCAAAGTCGTGCATTAGGGTAATCTGCTTCTGCGTATTACCACTAGAGATAGGTATTACGCTAGCTCCAATATTGGTAGCTCCGTCATGAGCTCCTAATCCACCTGTAAACAAGCCATAGCCATAGGCAATCTGAAAGATATCTTCTTTCGATGCACCGTAAGCAGTGAAAGCACGAGAAATAGCCTCAGACCACATTGCCAGGTCTTTGCGAGTATACAATACGACAACAGGCTTACCAGTAGTACCACTTGACGCATGAATACGCACAATCTGACTCATCGGCACTGCCGCCAAGCCAAAAGGATAGTTATCTCGCAAATCCAGCTTATTAGTAAATGGTAGCTTCGTGATATCATCTATACTCTTAATATCACCGGGCTCCAATCCCATTTCTTGAAACTTCTTACGATAGAATGGCGTGTTATAATAGACATACTCTGCCATCTTTCTGAGTCGAGCACTCTGAAGATCACGCAACTGTTCGCGATCCATACACTCTACTGTCTCATTCCAAATCATAGTTTTAAATCTTCTTGTTGTTTACTGTTAGAATTTGTGTTGTTGCAAAGATACACAGAAAAGTTGAAAGATAATGGTTGAAGGCAGAAAGTTTTTTAGTTCTCGGATTGATTTTTTTGATATTTAACAAAAAAAGGAGTCCCGAAGATTTCGGAACTCCTTTAATAGAAATCTATTATTAAGATTACTTAATCTCAACAGTAGCACGACGGTTGTAGTTGATTGGGCTCAAAGTAGCAACGCCACCAGCTGCAACAACTTCAATATCATCGCGGTTTACACCCATCTTAACCAGCTCGTTAACAACGGTGTTAGCACGCTTTTCAGAGAGCTTCTGGTTGAAGTTTGCACTACCAGTCTTGCTATCAGCGTAACCAGTAACAACAATCTTAGAGTTGTTCTCCTTAGCAACCTTAGCCAACTCAGAAACATTCTGCAAATCCTTCTTAGAAGCAACCTTAGCCTGACCGAGGTTGAAGAATACTGATACAGGAGCAGCAACAACCTTAGTTACAGTCTTAGTCTCAACAGGAGCAGTCTGCTTAGGCTGGTTAGCCAGCATATCCTTCAGACGAGCATTCTCAGCCTGAGCGTCAGTCAACTGAGCGTTCAGAGCGTCGATCTGACCCTGTGACAGAGCCTTGATAGCGTCAACATCTGGAGTCTTGTTCCAAGTACCCTTACCAAGGTTGAATGTAGCACCAACCTCAACAGTGAAAGCATTCTCACGCTTGTCGAAGTGAATACCACCAACAGCCTGATTTCCGTTGAACATCTCCTGGCCATAGCTCATGTAACCGAGCTCGAGGTTCAGAGCAACCTTGCGGCTAATTTTGAAAGTATTCAGGATACCAGCGCTCCAAACATAAGTATTGTCCTTAGAGTCAAGACCGATACCGATACCACCACCGAAGTAAGGAATACAGTTCCAAACACGGCTCTCATCATAACCACCAATCAGGTTGTGAAGGTTGAACAGTACCTGCTCGTTCAGAGTAAGATACTTATCTACATCACTATCAAAAGCCTTACCCAGCCAAAGAGCGTTAGCCTTTGTGCGGAGTCCCAAACCAGGAGTGAACCACTTACCAACAGCAACAGAGAAACCAAGTGATGTAACAACATTGTGGTCGTTATCACCTACTGCAGTACCCATAGGGAACTTGTAGAAGGGATTAGAGAGGAGGTTGTCATTGCTACGATAGAAAGCACTCCAGTTCACATTAGTCTGAATGAACCAATTGCTCCAGAAAGAATTGGTAGACACACTGTACTTCTCAGTAGGATCGTCCTGAGCCATTGCGCTCATAGACAAACTGGCAACTGCCAGCATTAAGAATAACTTTTTCATACCTATACTAATAAAATTAAACTAATTGTTTCAAATTCAGTATTTGCTGCAAAAGTAAATATTAATTTCGAATAATCAAAGTTTTTTAGCAATTAAATTCAAAAAAACGCTCATTTTTATTAATTTCGGCCCCAAAATGGGTATTTTTCCTATAAAAAACGGACATTTTTTATCATTTATTACTTCAAAAGATGCTCTATATCCGATTGTGGCAGAATACAAAGGACTGCTTTGCCGTCTGGAGTATAGTTTACATTCTCACATGCAAAGAGATTATTAACAAGCATATCCATCTCTTCATTCGACAATTGTTGTCCATACGGAATAGCTGCCTGACGAGCCAGGCCAAGGGCAACTTCATGGTTTATCGAAGATGCATCGTGAGAAACAGGCGCAGAAGAAGCAAGAATATTTTGCAATAAGCGAGAGGGATTCAGCCCCTCAATACCTGCAGGCACTCCATTAACGGCATAACTAGCTGAGCCTAGAGGAGTCAATTCAAAGCCGACAGCCTCCAAAGCTGGCAACATTTCTTCCATCAAGACCGCATCAGAAGGAGCCATCTCCAATACTTCTGGGAATAACAGGCGTTGGCTACTAGATGGAGTATTAGCCAACTGTTGCATATAGCGCTCATAACGAATACGCACATCCGCACGATACTGGTCGATAATCATGAGTCCTGATTTCACAGCAGTCATAATATATCGTCCCTTATACTGATAATGCAAAGGACTTACATCAGTAAGTTCTACGGATTGCCCTCCAATAACAGCCTCATCAGTATTGGGGAATAATGATTGTTCCTGTTCTATCGGTTCCTTTGGGAGCGACTCATAAAGGCTTTCCCAACTCTTTGCTGCTTTCTCGCGGAATGGATTATATTGAGGATTCCTTGATACCTGAGGTATATCCACAGGAATAGCAACAGGATTATATGCCGGGATATCTGGGCATCCCTCTGTATCAAAGTTTATCTGAGGGACTTCACAGAACTGACCAATAGCATCTTTAACAGCTGCGGATAATATCTGCCAGATAGCCTGCTCATTCTCAAATTTGATTTCTGTTTTCGTAGGATGGATATTAACATCAATATCGGCAGGATTAACTTCAAAGTATATAAAATAAGGTACGTGAGTTCCTGCTGGTATCAATCTATCGTATGCCTGCTGAACAGCCTTATGAAAATATGCATGCTTCATATATCGTCCGTTGACAAAGAAGCACTCATGGGCACCTTTCTTGCGAGCCGTCTCTGGTTTTGCAGTAAAACCAGTAATCTTACACAGAGCAGTCTCTACATTAATCGGGAGCAGGTCTTGTCCGTAACGACGTCCATACACATCCGTTATACGTTGGCGCAAAGAACCCGCCTTTAGATTCATCAGTTCCTGTCCATTACTATGTAATGTAAAGCAAATATTCGGATATACCAAGACGATACGTTCAAAAGCTGTCAGAATGTTGTTTAGCTCTGTTGCATTTGTCTTTAAGAACTTACGTCGTGCAGGAACATTGAAGAACAGATTGCTCACCGTAAAAGAGCAACCCACAGCACATGAACACACCTCTTGCGTTTCTATATGAGAAGCAGAGAGCGTTAAACACGTACCAAGTTCATCACTTTCACGACGGGTACGCAACTCAATCTGCGCCACAGCAGCTATTGATGGCAATGCCTCACCACGAAATCCCATTGTATGCAAAGAGAACAAATCGTCTGCTTTGCGTATCTTGGATGTAGCATGGCGTTCAAAAGCCAAACGTGCATCAGTTTCTGACATACCACAACCATCGTCAATCACCTGAATAGATGTACGACCAGCATCTACTACCAAGACATTGATGGTATGCGCACCTGCATCCACGGCATTCTCAACCAACTCCTTTATAACAGAAGCTGGTCTTTGTATGACTTCACCAGCAGCAATCTGGTTGGCCACACTATCTGGCAATAATTGTATTACATCAGTCATTGTTTCGATGTTTTTCGAGGTGGTTCACGACGTTTTATTTCTTTCAACTCAGTTCCCCTCTTCTTAGGGCGCCAATTGAAGATATCATCTTTATCCAAAGGACGAACATAGTCGAACCACGCAAATTGCGGAAGGAAATGTTTGGCTGGAGGAACTTGTGTCATTGGGTATAACACGCCTGTAGGTTTCTCCATCCATATTTTCTTCATCTTTCTATTCTCCAGATACATCTTCATCAATGGAGTCTCTGTATAGTTCAGTCCTATGATTGTACTATCAGCATCATCTATCGGATAATATACCACGAGAACATTATCTATTGCCTGTGTTTCACTAATCTCGCCTTTCAGGAAGAATGCTTTCATCTCCTTTGAAGAGACTTGATTATAGTGTATCGAATCACTCATCTGCTCTGCAGAGAATGCTTGTCCCAACACGTGAGCGCGGTCAACGGTAGAGTCTTTCATATAGACACGTATCTCTTCACCGAAGAGTTGTTGACCAAGATTCCACACAATAGGATCCTTATACATCGTCATACATGAATCCTGAGAATTGTATACCAACGAATCACATACAGCTTGAACATCCTTCCTATACGCGCGTACCTTATTATATGCGTATATCTTACGATAAACAGAATCCGTACGAATATTATATGTATACACTTTGAATGTATCCGCATGCATATATAGCGAATCTTTCTGTGAGAAATCAATGGTGACAGCTCGCTTCGTCGCCATAGCGTATCCCGTAGCGTCATTATACTCACAATAATCGCCAGTCATCATGTTCTTGTTTACCGAATCCGTATAAATCACATTTCGAAAAGCGTAGTTAGTTCCATCACTAGCATTGTGATAAACACTATCGCCAATCAGCGTACGGCCTTGGTCTTTAATAACCGAGCGTCCAAACAATTCTGACTGTTCTGTTTTCGTATTATAATAGCCATTCTCACTATAGATATGGCTGGTTCCAGATGTTATATTTGATGGTCCTACGATATGAGCTCGCGAGGTTCTGGTATCATAGAATAGCGAATCCGTTGTCAAAAACAGCTTTTTATCCTTCAGGCGTACATCATAATAAAACATCGCCTGTTTGGTATCCGTATGATATTCTCCCCAGTCAGATGTCAGTACAGAA
Organism: Prevotellaceae bacterium MN60; assembly: GCA_900199555.1. GTDB lineage: Bacteria > Bacteroidota > Bacteroidia > Bacteroidales > Bacteroidaceae > Prevotella. Next base: position 28,769 of record FZQZ01000011.1, on the reverse strand, counting down.
TTGCCATCCACGAGTTTGCCTCCTTCAAAGAAATTGCCAAAACTATACATACGGTCATAGTCTAGCGAATCAGTATACAGAGTAGTTTTTCGATGCTTCAATACCACGTCATAACGAGCTTGCGCCAATTGGTCGTTACCATCATAAAATGCATATCTACTGGTAAGACTTAGCGTATCTCCCTGTTTCATCTTGACATGTCCAAAAGCCTCAAAAGAGTTGGTTTGTTCATAGAAATGTGCACTATCACAATAAAGGTCTGCACCCATATGACGGAAATGCACATTTCCATGCAATATCTGGGCATCACCATTTCTATACTGATCATAACGGAGATGATCCGAATGCACTAGATACACCCTCTTATCCTCCACCTTCTTACGGGGAGTTATCTTTCGTTTAGCCGGAGTCACAGCCCAAAGACCAACAATAGTCATTAAGGCCAAAAGGAGAACAAGAGGTTTCTTCATGCTTATCTCACCCAACCTTCATACTCAAACTTACAGTCGCGATAACGATCATTAATGCGTACATAGGTTGACTTAATGCGGTTTACTACCCACTCGTGCAATTTCTTTTCACGAAGCTTAGCCATTACCACATTCTTCATAATCTGGAAATCTTCCGTAATCGTAGCCTTATGTCCCTCGGTACGATTCTTTAATTTCACGATAGCACAAACTTTCTTACCACGCTCATTAATCATTTGGAATGGTTCTGAAATCTCACCAATCTGCAAATGTTCGATAGCCTTAGCCACCTCTGATGGCAACTCTGCCATCTTAAAGCGCGAGGTACGACCTTCTTGCGTAACATTAGCCATCAAGCCATTATTATTACGTGTATCTTTATCATCAGAGTATATTGATACAGCATCCTCAAAGGTGAAAGTTTCAGCTTTGAAATAAGGCTTTAGAGTCTCTGGCACCGTTCCAGCCTTAATATCATTAGCAATAGTATCCAATCGATTGATTGCCTTTGTTACAGCTTCCTCACTGATGACAGGCTTGCGAAGGATGTGACGAACCTTGATTTTCTCGCCACGCTTATCAATAAGCTGAATAATATGGAAGCCAAATTCTGACTCAACAATCTTTGAAACCTTCTTGGGGTCTGTCAAACCAAAAGCAACATTAGCAAAGGCAGGATCCAATACGCCACGTCCCATATAGTCCATCTCACCACCACGACGAGCAGACTCTGGGTCTTCAGAATAGAAACGTGCCAATGTCTGGAATGTTGACTCACCTTTATTGATACGGTCGGTATAGTCACGCAATTCCTCCTTAACACGATTTATTTCCTCTTGCTCAACTCGCGGCATCAGAGTGATAATCTGCACCTCCACTTCGGTTGGAACAAAAGGTAGACTATCTTGTGGCAGGTCACGGAAATATCTACGCACTTCTGCTGGTGAAACCGTGATATCTTTGGTCAGCTTCTGTTGCATACCCTGCACCATTTGGCGCTCACGATACGACTCACGCAGGTCGGCACGAATCTGACTCATATTCTTTTTATGATACTCCTCCAGTTTCTCACGAGATCCAATTACAGAAATCATCTGCTCAAGATACTGCTCTACGCCCAGAGAAATCTCAGATTCAGTCACCTCAATACTATCCGTGATAGCCTGATTGAGAAACAATTTCTGCACAGCAATTTGTTCGGGGATAGAGCAATCTGGATCACCAGCCCAACGCAAACCATTCTGCTGGCCTTCGAGGCGCATAGCCTCTACATCAGATTTCAGGATAGCCTCATCACCAACAACCCATATTACCTCGTCTACAATAGCATTCAGGCTGTCGTTCTGAGCTTGAGCCAGTGTCACCATAGTGAACAAAGACACCAGCAAGAATTGCATTCTCTTATTCATGTTTATTGACTGTCTTTAGTACTTCATCATTGACTGTTACAGCATATTTACGACGCAGGTCTGCTACCCAAAGGTGTTCCAGTTCATCCTGCAAGTCTGCCGTTACCAATCCACGCACATCAGTATAGTCCTGAGGACTCTTAATAAGTTTACCATAGGTAGCGTCTATAGGATAACCCTTTACACTATCCACCTTGGCATCTTGCTTCTTAAACACTTCACGGTCAATCAAAGCATTATCACCTTTCTTGAAGAGACCTTTCTCCACACGTATGCGGATAATCGAGTCATTATTGAAGGTTTTACGGAGTGCTTCATTCCATTCATCAAACTTCAATTTCTTAACACAGTTAGCCACTTCCTTGACATCCGATTGAGTCTTTACATGATAGGCCATACCCTTGAAACGAGGTTCGTCCCACTTGTACTTAGCCTTATTCTTCTTAAAATAGCGTGCTAATGCCTGGTCGTCTGAAGCAGCCTTATCCCAAACATTCTTGTTGCTTATTTCATAGAGCAACAGTCCGTCATGATACTCCTTAATCAGATAACGCATTGCAGGATCGATAGCAGACAGAGAGTCTGCTCGCAACTCCATCACACGCTCTTTGGTTAATGTACCATTAGAATTCTTGACCATCTCCTCAATCTTTCGATCAGAGATACTATTACGAATTCCACGCTGTTCCAGATATTTCAAGATGCTCTCCTTATGAAAATCGAAGGGTTCAAATTCCTTGCGTTCCTTCATCATGATGATATGCCATCCATAAGGACTCAACACCGGCTGACTCATCTCACCTGGTTGTAAGGCGAATGCAGCTTCCTCGAATTCTTTTACCAACTGATTCTTGGCAACCCAACCAACTACACCGCCGCGACGAGCAGAAGTTGCATCTTGAGAAAGTTTTCTAGCCAACTCTTCAAAATTCGCTCCATTCTTCAACGCCTGATAGATAGAATCAATACGTTGTTTTGCTTCTTTCTGCTGGGCATCGGTAGCCTTTTGTGATAGTCTCAGCATGATGTGAGCAGGTTGAATGAGGCCGTCTGGTCCGATATCCTTTTTGGTCTCGTCATAGACTTTATGAGCCTCTACCAACATATCCTCATCAGTTACGAAACTTGGCACCAACTGCTGGTCACGATACTGTGCAAACTCCGAGCGGAATGCCTGTGTTGTATCAATACGAGCGTCTAATGCTGCCTGTACCTTTAACTTATAGTTAATGAACAGATCAACATATTCTTCAACGGTTTTCTTATCAATAACACCGTCGGTATTATTCTTATTGTAAGAATACTCAAATTCCGAACGGAGTACTGGTGTTCCAGCCACCGTCATAATAATGGGGTCGTTTGCAGTTTGTGCAAATGCCAGCATGCCGTTCAGCAAGAATGCGGCAGATAATAGTTGTTTTTTCATTTAGTCGTTAGGTCTTGAATAATTAGGAGCCTCACTCGTGATAGTGATATCATGTGGATGACTCTCATTTACACCAGCATTGGTAATACGGGTAAACTTGGCATCGTGCAACTTTTCAATATTAGCAGCACCACAATAGCCCATACCAGAACGCAGTCCACCTACCATTTGATAGATTACTTCCTGTACGGTTCCTTTGTAGGGTACACGTCCAGCAATACCTTCTGGTACCAGTTTCTTTACATCCTTTGTATCTGCCTGGAAGTAGCGGTCTTTCGAACCATGTTCCATAGCTTCCAAAGACCCCATACCACGATAGCTCTTAAACTTACGTCCGTTATAGATAATGGTGTCACCAGGACTCTCCTCTGTACCAGCTACCAATGAACCAATCATCACACATGAACCACCAGCAGCCAATGCCTTTACGATATCACCAGAATAGCGAAGACCACCGTCGGCAATCAAGGGAACGCCAGTTCCTTTCAGTGCACTATATACGTCATATACAGCACTCAGCTGAGGAACACCTACACCAGCAACGACACGTGTTGTACAAATAGAACCAGGACCAATACCTACCTTGACGGCATCAGCACCATTTTCTACCAACAGGCGTGCAGCCTCGCCAGTTGCGATGTTACCTACTACGATATCAATATTGGGGAATGAAGCCTTTGCTTCACGCAGCTTTTCAAGAACACTCTTTGAGTGACCATGAGCGGTATCAATAACGATGGCGTCAACACCTGCATTTACCAATGCCTGCATACGGTCAAGGGTATCAACGGTAACGCCCACACCGGCAGCCACGCGCAGACGACCTTTATCGTCCTTACATGCCATGGGCTTATCCTTTGCCTTAGTAATATCCTTATAGGTGATAAGTCCTACCAGATGATTATCCTTATCTACTACTGGTAATTTCTCAATTTTATTCTCTTGCAGAATCTGAGCAGCAGCAGCCAGGTCAGTCTGTTGATGAGTAGTCACCAAATTCTCCTTAGACATCACGTCATCAATCTTGCGGTCTAAGCGACGCTCAAAACGAAGGTCACGGTTTGTAACGATACCAACCAAACGGTTTTCCTCGTCTACAACGGGAATACCACCGATATGATACTCTGCCATAATAGCCAAGGCATCTCTTACGGTTGAACCACGACGGATGGTAACAGGATCATAAATCATACCATTCTCCGCACGTTTTACGATAGCGACTTCGCGAGCCTGATTCTCAATGGACATATTCTTATGAATCACACCGATACCACCTTCACGGGCAATGGCAATAGCCATCTGGCTCTCTGTAACGGTATCCATAGCGGCCGTTACAAAAGGAACGTTCAGCTCAATGTGACGAGAGAAACGAGTACTCAATTCTACCGTCTTTGGAAGCACCTCTGAATAAGCTGGAATCAACAGGACGTCATCGAATGTTAATCCGTCCATCACAATCTTGTCTGCAATAAATGATGACATATATAATACTCCTTTAAATTTTATTGCGTGCAAATTTACTGCTTTTTTCCGAGATAGCAGTCATTTGCACGCAATATTAACACGTTTTAAGCGAAATATTAGTTAGCCATTTCAGATATAAACTTGATACGTACCAATCGGATCTCGTCTTCTGAACATTCTTTACCTAATTCATCTAAGGCAGCCTCCAACGAATCCGTCTCGCTTTCAGCGAAATAATCGTATATATCATCGATGCGATCATCGTCCATCACATCCTCCAAGAAATAGTCAATATTCAGTTTAGTACCGCTATAGACAATTGCCTCAACCTCATCCAGCAACTCTTCAAATTCCAGTCCCTGAGCATCAGCAATGTCATCAAGAGCAATCTGACGGTCAATAGCCTGAATTATCTTCACTTTAAGTATTGACTTCTTGGCAACAGTACGCACACGAAGGTCTGAATGCCTTACGATTTCATTCTCTTCGCAATAGGATTTTATCAGGTCAACAAACTCCTTAGCATAAGGTTGTTTCACTTTACCCTCTCCTACTCCCTGAATATTCTTCAGTTCCTCCAACGTAATGGGATAGTCGGTGGCCATCTGTTCGATAGACACATCCTGGAAGATTACATAGGGAGGACGCTCCAACTGCTTACTAACCTTCTTACGCAGGTCTTTCAACATAGCGCTAAGAGTGGGATCCAATGCGCTGGCACCTACTTCATGGTCTGAAACGCTTTCGTAGTCTTCAGCAAACTCATTGTCTTCCACAATCATAAACGACTGTGGATTCTTGATAAACTTCTTTCCTGCCGATGTCAGTTTCAACAGTCCGTAGTTCTCAACATCCTTCTTCAGATAGCCAGCAATCAGTGCCTGACGAATCACGGGATTCCAATGCTTCTCGTTCTCATCTTCACCAGCACCAAAGAGTTCATGATTCTGATGTTTATGAGCCAGGATTTCTTCCGTTTCGTGACCAGTCACAAAGTCTATCACATAATCAGAACGGAAATTCTCCTTCAATGCCTGTATAGCCTTCAATACGATAACCAGCAGGTTCTCTGCTTCAATCTTCGTCTTGGGATGGAGACAGTTATCGCAATTATGGCAATTATCTGGCGTATATTCCTCACCAAAATAGTGAAGCAGCATCTTACGACGACATACAGAGGTCTCAGCGTATGCAGCAGTCTCTGCCAACAGTTGTCGACCAATATCCTGCTCTGCCACAGGTTTTCCTTCCATAAACTTATCCAGCTTCTGAAGGTCTTTCTGTGCATAGAAAGTAATACACATACCTTCACCGCCATCGCGACCAGCACGACCAGTCTCCTGATAGTAGCCCTCCAACGACTTAGGAATATCATAGTGTATTACAAAACGCACATCGGGCTTGTCAATACCCATACCAAAGGCGATGGTTGCCACAATGACGTCTATCTTTTCCATCAAGAAGTCATCTTGCGTCTGCGAACGCAGCGCAGATTCCAGTCCAGCATGATAGGCAGCAGCTTTGATATCATTTGCTTTTAATATCTCTGCCAGTTCTTCCACCTTCTTACGAGACAAACAGTATATAATACCACTTTTTCCCGGATGCTGTTTGATAAACTTAATAATGTCTTTATCTACGTCCACCGTCTTGGGGCGTACTTCATAATACAGGTTGGGACGGTTGAACGAGCTCTTAAACTCAGTGGCATCCACGATACCCAGATTCTTTTTGATATCCGTACGCACCTTATCTGTAGCTGTTGCCGTCAGTGCTATGATGGGCGCCAGTCCTATTTCATTAATAATAGGACGTATGCGACGATATTCCGGACGGAAGTCATGTCCCCATTCCGAAATACAGTGAGCCTCATCAATGGCATAGAAAGATATCTTTGTCTGTTTCAAGAACTCCACATTGTCTTCTTTTGTCAAAGATTCCGGAGCCACATACAACAGTTTGGTACGTCCCGCCAAGATATCAGCCTTCACCTGGTCGATAGCCGTCTTGTTCAGCGATGAATTTAGGTAATGAGCAGTACCCTCCTCACTCATTGAGCTGATGACATCCACCTGATTTTTCATCAGTGCTATCAGCGGAGAGATAACGATAGCCGTACCATCCATCAGTAGCGACGGTAACTGATAGCACAGAGATTTTCCACCACCCGTTGGCATCAACACAAAAGTGTCTTTACCGTCGAGCACATTCTGTACTATCGCTTCCTGATCGCCTTTGAACTTATCAAAGCCGAAATATTTCTTAAGAGCATCTGTAAGATTCTGCATCTTTGCCATAGGCTTGCCTTTCATTATTATTGTAGATGTGACTTTGCGAGTTGCTGTTCAGCATACTCTTTCGTCACCTCAAAGGATTTCATTCGTTTAGAAGGTGCCTCAAACATAGCATCCATCATGATATTCTCCACGATAGAACGCAAGCCACGAGCACCTAATTTATATTCCACAGCCTTATCCACCATCAGGTCTAAGGCCTCCTGCGTGAAGTTCAACTCGATACCATCCATCTGGAACAGCTTTATATACTGCTTCACGATAGAGTTCTTCGGTTCCATCAAGATACGTGCCAAGGCCTCACGGTCCAATGGATTCAGATAGGTCAGCACGGGCAGACGACCGATAATTTCAGGTATCAAGCCAAACGACTTCAAGTCTTGTGGCTGGATATACTGCATCAAATCGTTCTTATCTATCTTGCGCACATTCTGCACGGAGTTATATCCCACAACATGTGTATTCATTCGTTGTGCAATCTTACGCTCAATGCCATCGAAAGCGCCGCCACAGATAAACAAGATATTGTGAGTATCAAGATGGATATATTCCTGGTCAGGATGCTTACGTCCACCCTTGGGAGGAACATTCACCACTGTACCTTCCAACAGTTTTAGCAATCCCTGCTGCACGCCTTCACCACTCACGTCACGAGTAATTGAGGGATTATCCGACTTACGGGCAATCTTGTCTATCTCATCTACGAAGACGATACCACGTTGTGCAGCCTCCACATCATAGTTAGCTACCTGCAACAGGCGTGTCAGAATGCTCTCTACATCCTCACCCACATAACCTGCTTCTGTAAACACAGTAGCATCTACAATCGTAAAAGGTACATCCAGCATCTTGGCGATAGTACGAGCAAGCAGTGTTTTACCTGTACCCGTAGAACCCACCATGATGATATTCGACTTCTCTATCTCCACGCCATTATCGTCAGCAGGCTGCTGAAGGCGCTTATAGTGATTATATACCGCAACAGAGAGATAGCGTTTAGCCTCATCCTGACCGATTACGTATTGGTCCAGATGATCCTTTATCTCCTTGGGTTTAGGAATTCGTTTTGTCTTAAAATCAGTCTTCTGCTTCACGGCATCAGGACCAAAGCCATTAGCCATTGCCACCTGATAAGCCTGTACGGCGCAATCTTCACAGATACAGCCGTCCACACCTGTTATCAGGAGTTTTACCTCTTTCTCGGTACGTCCACAGAAGTTACATTGTTTTTTTGCCATCTATTATTTCTTCTTCAATACTTGGTCAATCATTCCATACTCTTTAGCCTCCTCTGCTGTCATCCAGTAGTTACGGTCAGAGTCGTTCCACACCTTATCGTATGGTGTATGTGAATGTTCAGAAATGATTGTATAGAGTTCCTTCTTAAACTTCATTATCTCCTTGGCTTCAATCTCGATATCTGAAGCCTGTCCTTGAACACCGCCTAATGGCTGATGAATCATCACGCGGCTATGAGGCAATGCAGAGCGCTTTTCCTCTGCACCAGCCACCAGCAATACAGCAGCCATAGAAGCAGCCATACCTGTACAAATGGTAGCCACGTCGCTTGAGATAAACTGCATGGTATCATAGATACCCAGACCAGCCGTTACGCTACCACCAGGTGAGTTCAGATAAATACTGATATCCTTACCTGAATCTACAGAATCCAGATACAGCAACTGTGCCTGCAGCGTATTGGCAGTATAATCGTCAATCTGCGTACCAAGGAAGATGATACGATCCATCATCAAACGAGAGAACACGTCCATCTGTGTAACATTCAGCTGACGTTCCTCCAAGATATACGGGTTCAGATACTGAGCCTGTGCGCTCATTACTTCATCAAGCACCAGGCCATTGATTCCAAGATGCTTAGTAGCATATTTTCTAAAATCGTTGTTCATAATCATATACAAAGTAAATACAAAATTACAAAAAAAAGTCGGAATGCAACACATTCCGGCTCTTTTTTTGGTTAAAGAAATATAAAGAGTATCTCTTTTTATCTTTTCTTATTTTACTTCTCCTGCAGCATCTTCTGGAAGTCTTCCAGTGAGATAGCTTTCTCATCAAGCTTAACAACGCTCTTCAGAGCAGCAGTCAACTTCACGTCAACGGCACGGTCTACCAGTCCGTCAACATTCTCACGCTTCTTCAGCATCTCCTGAGCATAGTTCTCAAGATACTCATCGGGAACGTTTGCCATACCGTACTGAGCGAACTGAGCGCGAGCTGCTTCCTTAGCGGTCTCCTTCAGGTCTGCATCCTCAATCTTGATGCCCTGAGCGGCTACCAGCTGTTCCTTAATCAGGTGCCAAGCCAACTCCTTGATGCTAGCGTCGAAGTTCTTCTCTACGAAGTCAGCACCCTTATCCTTATTGTTGTTCAGCATTACACGCTTCAGCAGAGCCTCGGGGAATTCCAGCTTACCAATCTTCTTCTCCATGTGCTTACGAACATCGAGCAGGAACTTATAGTCTGAATCAGACTTGAACTGAGTAGAAATCTGGTCAGCAATCTTCTGACGGAATTCCTTCTCGTTCTTTACAGTACCCTCACCGAAGGTCTGATCGAACAGTTCCTTATTAATCTCAGCCTTGGTGAAGCGAGAAATCTCGGTAATCTGATAGGTGAAGTCACCCTCATGATTCTTTACCTCTTCCTTCTGAATCTTCAGCAGGCTAGAAACCTCTACATCGCTCTCGGGATATGCCTTGCGAGGATTCCAAGTGATGATATCACCCAGCTTAGCACCATCGAAGAGCTTCTTCTGGTCCTCAACCTTCATATACTGAGGCATCAGTACAGCATCGCTAACCTCGATGCCACCCTCCTTCACATTACCTTTCTCATCCAGCTCACGAAGATCACCCTTCAGCATATCGCGCTGCTCACCATCGAAGTTTTCAACCTTCTCGTAGTGACCGGCACGGCTCTGATACATCTCAACCTGCTGATCGATGAGTTTGTCATCAACGGTGATATTGTAGTATTCAACCTTATCCTTGCCGCTGATCTTAGCCTCAAACTGAGGAGCTACAGCGATATCAAACTTAAACACCAGAGGCTGCTCACCTTCGAAGTCCAGCTGTTCCTGCTGGTCACTGGGAAGAGGCTCACCCAACATCTGAATCTTGTTCTCACGAACATACTCATAAAGTTTCTCACCCAGCATCTTGTTAACAACGTCAACCTTAACGCTGGTACCGAACTGACGCTTAATCATGCCCATAGGAGCCTGACCAGGACGGAATCCGGGAATGTTTGCACGCTTACGATAGTCTTTCAGTGTCTTCTCAACTTCAGGCTGATAGTCAGCCGTCTCCAGGGTGATAGTCATCAGACCATTCACCTTGTCGGGAGCTTCAAATTGAATATTCATTTTCTTTCTTATACCTTATTAATTATATATAATCGCTTTGAGCGTGCAAAGGTACGCATTATTTATGAATTACGGCTTATGAATTATGATTTATTAACTATCTTCCTCCTTTGCACGTTGTTCTTCCAAAGCCGAGAAATCTTTCTGACGCAAGACGAATGACTCTGTCAAATAGTTCTTACGAACCACCGGATTTGCAGCCAATTCTTCGGGAGAACCATGGAAGAGGATTCGTCCTTCAAACAACAGGTAAGCACGGTCTGTAATACAAAGCGTATCTTCCACATTATGGTCTGTAATCAGAATACCGATATTGCGGTCTTTCAGTTTCCACACAATAAACTGGATATCCTCAACAGCAATGGGGTCAACGCCAGCAAAAGGCTCGTCAAGCATGATGAATTTAGGCTCAATAGCCAAGCAACGTGCAATCTCTGTACGACGACGCTCACCACCCGACAACTGGTCACCTTTATTCTTACGCACCTTCTGCAGACGGAACTCCTTAATCAGACTTTCCAACTTCTCCAGCTGATACTCACGGGGTTTACCTGTCATCTCGAGTACTGATAGGATATTATCCTCTACCGACATCTTACGGAATACAGAGGCCTCCTGAGCCAGATAGCCGATACCAGCACGCGCACGCTTATACACTGGATAGTCGGTCACCTCTTCATTGCCCAGATAGATATGACCACCATTCGGCACTATCAGACCCGTCGTCATATAAAACGACGTCGTCTTACCTGCTCCATTGGGACCTAGCAATCCAACAATCTCACCTTGTTTTACGTCAAACGACACATCGTTTACCACGGTACGCTTGCCGTATCGCTTCACGAGTCCTTCAGTGCGCAGCACCAGCTGCTCTTTCTGTATATCTTCCATAATCGGTAATATTCTCTCTTATTATTTTTAACGAGTAACAGCCTCACGCATCTCTTTCAGCAGGTCACTGGCAAAGATAAAGTCAGTCAGTCGCTTATTGGTAGAACGCATGATTTCTGCCGATACGCCCTGCCACTCTTTATGTCCCTCATAGATAAAGACGATATTCTCGCCAATACCCATCACAGAGTTCATATCGTGCGTATTGATAATCGTCGTCATATTAAACTCACTGGTGATAGAATGCAGCAGCTCGTCAATCACGAGCGATGTCTTAGGATCCAATCCGCTATTGGGTTCGTCGCAAAACAGATATTTAGGATTGAGCGCGATAGCACGGGCAATAGCTACACGTTTCTGCATACCGCCTGATATCTCACCAGGATATTTCTTCTCTGCGCCCACCAGATTTACACGATCCAGACAATCCATGGCTCGTTTCTTACGTTCACGATAATTCATCGACGAGAACATATCCAATGGGAACATCACGTTTTCCAATACGGTGAGTGAGTCAAAGAGTGCTGCTGCCTGGAAAATCATGCCCATCTCACGGCGCATCATCACCTTCTCTGTTTTTGACATTGCCACAAAGTCACGACCGTCATAGAGTATCTGTCCACTGGTCGGTTCAAAGAGTCCAACCAGGTTTTTCATCAGCACAGTCTTACCGCTACCACTCTGTCCAATAATCAGATTGGTCTTGCCGTCTTCGAATACCGTACTAATATCTTTCAGCACCTCTCTTCCTTCAAAACTTTTACACAAGTTCTTTACTTCTATCATGACAGCAATTGCGTTAAGAACACATCAGAACATAAGATTAAGACACTAGAGCTGACCACTGCATCGGTCGAAGCCTTTCCCACATTCACAGAGCCTCCTTCTACGGTATAGCCAAAATAAGATGGCACAGCCGAAATAATGAAAGCAAAGAACAGGCTCTTGATGATAGACATCCAGACAAACCACGACTTAAAATCGTGTTGCAAACCCAATGTCAAATCATCAGGAACAATGATATGACCTATATATGCAGTACCGTATGCGCCCAGAATACCCATTGCCGAAGAAAAGATAACCAGCAAAGGCATAATGGTGAGCATACCTAGAATCTTGGGCAATATCAAGTATGATGCCGAGTTGATACCCATAATATCCAGTGCATCAATCTGCTGCGTCACACGCATCGTTCCGATTTCCGAAGCGATGTTAGAACCAACCTTACCAGCCAATATCAGACACATGATTGAACTAGAGAACTCTAGCAGCATGATTTCACGTGTGGTATAACCAGACACCCAACGAGGCATCCATGGCGACTGAATATTCAACTTCATCTGAATACAGATGACCGCACCAATAAAAAACGAGATAAGTAGCACAATGCCAATAGAGTTCACACCCAGCTGAGCCATCTCCTTGACATACTGTTTCCAAAACATACGGAAGCGTTCTGGCATAGAGAATGTACGGCCCATGAGTATCATGAACTTACCTAATGTCGTCAACCAGTTATAGATTATCCTCATAATCATATCGGATGCAAAGTTACGAAATAAGTGAGAGAAATAAAAAGAAATTTCACTTTTTTAGGATTGACACAGGTCAACAAAACAGCTGTTAACGCAAACAATTCTCCGTTTTTCTTGCGTAACACCCTGAAAATACGTACCTTTGCATCGAGATTAAGAAGGATGACGATTTATTAAAGAAAAAGAAAGGAAATGATTATGAAAAAGTTATTAAAGAAATGGATTGAAAGCAAGGCTTACAAAGAATATTGCATTAACATGGCAAGAATGTACAACTACAGAATAGCATATTAAATAAAGGATTGAATAACGAAATATTCAATCCTTTATTTTTTTATTTAATTTTCCACTCTCCATTAACCTCTACCATCGGTACGGTAATTTCCTCCTGAGTAGAATCATTATACGACAAAAGCAAAAAGGCATATACCAAATGCAATGTAGTATCCCTACGTGCCACATTGGGCGAGATGGTTACCGCACACAAGCCTTCGTGATGCTGCTGCATATCTTGCATATACTGTTCGTGAGCTTTCAATAACTGCTGACGATAGTCGGCAGGCAGACTATCATAATCCACCTTACCCGATAAGAATCCTTCAGGGGCGCCTTCCAACAAACGAGTATAATAGGCTTTTGCGGCTTCTGCTGCTTGCTGTTCAGGACTGATTTCACTACAGCCCACCAAACCTATCAGCGCCATCAGACCTGCTATAAGATACGCTTTCTTGCTCACTTCTGTCGGATGAATACGTTAATCGGTGTACCCGTCAGTGTCCAGTTCTCACGCATTTTATTCTCTAAGAAGCGACGATAAGCCTCCTTGACATACTGGGGCAGATTAGCATAGAACACAAAGGTGGGTATCTGTGTATCGGGCACCTGAGACACATACTTAATCTTAATATACTTACCCTTGATAGATGGTGGCGGTGTCTGCTCGATGATAGGCAGCATGACCTCGTTAAGCTTAGAGGTTCCAATCTTTATCGTACGGTTCAGATATACCTGCTTGGCAGTCTCCAGCACCTTATAGATACGCTGTTTGGTTACAGCAGAGGCGAAGATGATGGGGAAATCTACGAATGGAGCCATACGGTTACGAATGGCATATTCAAAGGTCTTGATAGCCTCCTGCGACTTATCCTCTACCAAGTCCCACTTGTTGACAACGACTACCAGCGACTTGTTATTCTTCTGAATCAACTGGAAGATATTCATATCCTGTGCCTCGATACCACGAGTAGCATCAATCATCAGGATGCAGACATCAGAATTCTCAATAGCGCGAATGCTACGCATCACACTATAGAACTCCAAATCTTCTGTTACCTTATTCTTTCTGCGGATACCGGCAGTATCAACCAGATAGAAATCAAAGCCGAACTTGTCGTACTTGGTATAGATACTATCACGGGTAGTACCAGCGATATCTGTTACGATGTTACGGTCCTCACCGATAAAGGCATTGATAATGCTTGATTTACCAGCATTAGGACGACCTACTACAGCAAAGCGTGGTGTACCGTCCTCGATATCATCCACCTCGTCAGTCTTCAACTTCTCTAGTACATGGTCGAGCAAGTCGCCGGTACCACTACCTGTTGCAGCACTGACACAAAACGGATCACCCAGTCCCAACTTATAGAACTCATACTGTCCGTATAGGTCTTTACCATCATCGGCCTTATTAGCTACCAGCACTACGGGCAGCTTAGAGCGACGAAGAATCAGTGCTACATCCTCGTCAAGATCCGTCAGTCCATTCTTGATATCCACCAAGAACAATACCAGGTCGGCCTCTTCTGTGGCAACAATCACCTGCTTGCGAATCTCCTCTTCAAAGATATCATCACTATTTACAACCCATCCACCCGTATCCACTACGGAGAATTCACGGCCATTCCACTCACATTTGCCATACTGGCGATCACGCGTAGTACCAGCCTCATCGCTCACAATGGCGCGACGGCTGTTCGTCAATCGGTTAAACAAAGTGGACTTACCTACATTTGGGCGTCCTACAATCGCTACTAAATTTCCCATAATTTCTAGTATTTAATGCTAGATTTACTAGTCATCCTAAGATATCCTAGGTTTTCCTAGTTCCTCCTATTTAATCTAAATTATATCCAAAGCTATTCAGCTCTCTCTCAGAGCTACGCCAGTCTTTATCTACCTTAACAAAGGTTTCCAAGAAGATGGGTTTGGCGAAGAATTTCTCCAACGACTTGCGAGCTTCGGTGCTTACTTTCTTGAGTGCCATACCCTGATGACCAATAATGATACCCTTCTGCGAATCGCGCTCCACATAGATGATTGCGTTGATATGGATATGCTTCTCTGTTTCCTTGAAGCGTTCCACGCGCACCTCTACTGAATAAGGTATTTCCTTATCATAATAGAGTAGTATCTTCTCGCGAATGATTTCCGATACAAAGAAGCGTGCAGGCTTATCCGTCAACTGGTCTTTATCGAAGAATGCGGGACTCTCGGGCAACAGTTCCTGGATGCGCTTCAGCAACATGTCCACGCCAAACTTATTCTTTGCCGATATTGGCAGAATCTCTGCGTTGGGCAACAATGCATGCCATTTTTCAACAATCTCGCCTAATCTAGCTTGACTAGTATCACCTGCCAGTTCATCAATCTTGTTGATGAGCAGAATGACAGGAATTTTCATCTTCTGCACCTTCTCCAAGAACTCCATGTTCTTCTCGGGTGTCTCTACCACATCCGTTACGTAGAGCAGTACATCTGCATCTTGCAGTGCAGACTCCGAGAAAGCGAGCATTGACTCCTGCAGTTTATAGTTGGGCTTCAATACGCCTGGAGTATCAGAAAATACAATCTGCATATCGTCGGTATTGACGATACCCATAATACGATGACGCGTCGTTTGTGCCTTAAACGTCGCTATCGAAATACGCTCACCAACCAATTGGTTCATGAGCGTACTTTTACCTACATTGGGATTCCCAACGATATTTACGAATCCTGCTTTATGCATTAATCAGTCATTCTTCACTCTTCACTTTTCGCTGCCATTATAGGCCCACTTATAGTAGCTTGCTCCGTGAACGAAACCTGCACCGAAGGCGGTGAAAATCATGTTATCACCCTTCTTCAACAGATGCTCATTCTCCCAGAGAGCCAAGGGGATAGTGGCAGCAGAGGTGTTACCGAAATGCTCGATGTTCACCATCACCTTATCCATAGGCAGTTCCAAGCGCTTAGCTACAGCCTCGATGATGCGCATATTTGCCTGATGAGGAACAACCCATGCGATGTTGTCCTTGTTCAGTCCGTTGCGCTCAGCGATGAGTGCGCTGTCTTCACTCATGTTGGTTACGGCATAACGGAACACGGTGCGACCCTCCTGATAGAGGTAGTGCAAACGGTGATCCACCGTAAAGTGTGAGGGAGGACATACAGAACCGCCAGCCTTCAGGTGAAGGAAGGGCAGGCCCTTGCCGTCAGCACGGAAGTAAGAGTCCATCACACCGATATTCTCTTCTTCTGTTGCTTCCACTAACACAGCAGCAGCACCGTCACCAAACAGCGGACAGGTAGCGCGGTCTTTATAGTCAACCACTGACGACATCTTGTCGGCACCGATCACGATGATTTTCTTGTAACGACCGCTCTGTATCATAGAGCCAGCCACGTCGAGCGTGTAGAGGAATCCACAGCATGCACCCCAGAGATCGAATGCGAAAGCATTCTTCAATCCAAGTTTGCCAACTACGATGCTGGCTGTAGACGGGAACTTATAATCAGCCGTAGAAGTGGTTACGATAACTGCATCGATAGTATCGGGGTCCACGCCAGTCTTCTGCATCAACTGCTTGGCAGCCTTACGCGCCATATAGCTAGTGCCGAGACCTTCCTCTGTCAGGATGCGGCGTTCCTTAATACCAACGCGAGTCATAATCCACTCGTCGTTGGTGTCTACCATGCGCGACAGTTCGTCATTATTCAGAACATAATCGGGCACGTAGCCACCAATTCCGGTGATTATCGCATTGATTTTATCCATTACCTTTACTCAGCAACTTCGTCCATTACAATAGCGATCTTACCACGATAGTATCCACAAGTTGGGCATACAGTGTGGTAGATGTGGTAAGCTCCACAGTTAGGGCATACTGCCAGTGTAGGAGCTACTGCCTTGTCATGAGTACGACGCTTAGCGGTGCGGGTGTTTGATTGTCTTCTTTTAGGATGTGCCATAATGCTATTACTTTTTAAATTTTACTTTTTTTACTTTTTTTTCGAGCGGAAGCAAATTCCTCACCTCTCACTCTTCACTTTTTAACTTTGCCAGTGCTTGCCAGCGTGGGTCTATCTCCTTTGCCTCCTCTTCGCTGCTTCGGACAGCGCCGCTCAGCTCTTCCAGCTTCTGCGTCATCGCACTATTGCATTTTCCAGGTGCATGAACGTGCTTGATGGGTATGGCCAGCATAATAAACTCATAAATGAACCATGACATGTCGAGTATTCCTTCGTTCTCGTCAATCGTCACGGTGTCATCTTCATCGCTGTATGTTTCGCCCAACTTTACCACTAAGGTATTATCCGCAACAATAGGCTGCTCCATGTCATCAAGACAGCGGTCGCAGCTTACAGTAACGGCACCTTCGGTATGAAACTGGAGTTCGAAAAAGCCGGTCATCTTGCGTATAGATACCGACACATGCAAGGCTCCATGTTCCAACTGTGAGCCGTCCAGAGCCCCAAAGAACTCATCTCCAAGGTCATATTCAGAGGTCATTACAGCCTCCTTCATACCTTTCAAATCAACCTTCAAGCGCTCTAAACTACACATAATTACACTTTTTTCGGGCTGCAAAGTTACGAACTTTTTTGCTAATAGCCAAAATTTTCGTTTATTTTTTCATTTCTATACGGAACGTGGTACCCTTCCCCACTTCCGATTGTTTCACAAAGATACGTCCTTTGTGATACTCTTCTACGATACGCTTGGCAAGCGACAGACCGAGTCCCCAACCACGTTTCTTCGTGGTAAAGCCCGGAGTAAACACACTGTTCAGGTCTTTCTTCTTAATACCCTTACCCGTATCCTGTACCTCTATCACCACATCCTGCGGCTCGTCATAGAGGGTCAGCGTGATAGTACCCTTGCCCTCCATCGCGTCAACAGCATTCTTGCAGAGGTTTTCTATGACCCACTCAAACAGCGAAGCATTCATCTTTACGATGACCTCATGTTCAGGCAGTTGTCTAATCATCTGCACCTGATTCGACGTACGTCGGTCCATATAGTCCACCACATGTGCCAACACCTCGTTCATCGAAGCATCAACAGGCTCCGGCAGCGAACCAATCTTTGAGAATCGGTCAGTAATCAGTTGCAGTCGCTTCACGTCCTTATCCATCTCTGGCAACAGATTATCCTCTGGATATTGCTCCTTCAGCATCTCTACCCATGCCATCAAACTCGACACGGGCGTACCCAACTGGTGAGCAGTTTCCTTCGACAAGCCCACCCATACCTTATTCTGTTCTGCACGCTTCGACGACAACAATGCAAAGATAGCCACGACCACGAATATCAGCACGATACCCAACTGTACATACGGCCATGCCTGCAGTCGTTTCAGCATGATCGACTCATCGTAGCATACCAGCTGTCTATCAATGCGAATGGTGTCACCCGACTGTATCATACGCTTCGCATACTGCTGGATGCTTGTTGTATCCTTTATATTACGGTAGTCGTCTATCCCACCCTCACTGTTCACCACGATAACGGGAATCGTATTGTTTCCCTCTATCACATCCAGCACCAACGACAAGTCAGTTGTCTCGTCTGCCTCATTCAGTGCATGCAGTGCCTGCGCCCACACCTCCATACGATGACGCTCTTCTATCGAGAGGTCGCGCACCAGAAAGTGAGACACCAATAGCGATGCCACGGCAATCATCACCGCAGCCACCACCAATATTATCTTTATCTGTCTGATTCTGTCAGTCCACTGCATACCTTAATATAACGCACGATATAGCCTTTTATTATTTTTCGCCTCACAAATAGCCCATTTCATACTAGTACAAAGCCTTTGTACTACCCGTACAGCCCCCTTGTACTACCTGTACAGAGCTTTTGTACCAATAGTACAGGCCTTTTGTACTGCGTTACCAAGTAATAACTTTATCCACGATTGCCTGCTGTTCACTAGCCGTACGACGCAGATAAATGCGAGTAGTCTCAATACTCTCGTGCCCCATCAAATCGGCTAGCAACGCAATATCATTAAACTTCTCTAAGAAGTTCTTGGCATAGCGATGACGAAAACTATGAGGATATACCACCCTCGTGTCAAGACCATATGCCAGCGCAGCATGTTTCAATTGCTGAGCAACGCCACGAGTAGTTATACGCCTCCCCTGTCTATTCAAGAATAGATATCCCGACTCACGCCCTTGCTCATTCAGCCACTTTAAAGCCTCATCACGCAATTTCTTTGGAATAAACAATCTTCGTATCTTTCCACCTTTTGTATATATATCATAGTAGCCAGCATCTACATGTTCCACCTTCAGCTGCACCAATTCGCTCACGCGAGCCCCAGTAGCAGCCAGAAAACGAACGATGAAGTAAAGCTCCTGTTTCCCATCCTTCTTCAATCTATTTTTCAGAAACGTATAATCCGCATTACTAATTACATTCTCCAAATAGGTACGCTGTTGCAGTTTAATGGACTTAACTCGCAAATTGGGTTTACGCAAGAAGTCCACGTACTTATTTAACGCCAAGATACGCAGATTAACCGTCTTTGGTTTAAAATTCTCAATAAGATGGGTTTTGTAGAGTAACAGATTCTTTTTATTCAACTCTTTATAACGTGAATAAAAATCATTAACAGCATAAACATATGCCGTAATTGTGTTCTGAGCCATATTGGCATGCATCAGATTCTTTTTAAATTTCTCAACCATAGTTTTCTAAGTTTTTGTTATTTATAACCAGACATTATATATATAACGTACTACGTCTTCAAACATCTTATTACAATTTCTTTTTTCTTTAGAACCTATAACTACGACTATCAGAATAACAACAGTTATACCTTTACCTGCCCCACATCCGGAACCGCTTCTATAGAATGTTGGGGCGCAGAAGGAGGAACTGGATATTCTAACTATATGGACTCAAGAAAGCCAGACATCCCATCGCAAGCAGATTTGGCTCCAACTGCAAATCCTGGCGGTAGGGGAGGCTATACAAAAGGTAATCTCACCTTGGCAAAAGATACCAAATTATATATACGCATAGGGGGTAAGGGTACTAATGCCAGAACTACTACTAATAAAGGTGGAAGTGGCGTCTATGGAAATCCTGCCGGCGGTTATAATGGCGGCGGTAAAGGACAAGAATGGATGAATGGCGGAAATAGGCTAACGCATAATGGTGCAGCCGGTGGAGGCGCAACACATGTTGCCTTACAGAATGCCCTACTTGCTAGCTGCAGTAAAGCAAATGTGCTGATGGTAGCAGCAGGTGGTGGCGGTGGCGGTGGCCATAATGTTTATGACTATGGTGGCGAAGCTGGTGGAACGTCTGGTTATGCGGCTCATAGTACAGTAAATACTGGATATGAATTTGGACAAGGCGGAAGTCAAACTGCTGGTGGTACAAGAAATGCATCTTTTGGTAGAGGCGGCGACTGTTTTACTGACTATGGCGGCGGTGGCGGCGGTGGCGCTGGCTACTATGGCGGCGGTGGCGGTCTTTGGCATGGTGGCGGTGGCGGCTCGTCATACATTAATGGTCATTCCGGTTGTACAGTGCAGAATTCCTCTTATCAATTTACTAGTGGAACGACTGTTATAAAAGATGGTAAGACCTCTCAAACAAAGCCTGGAGGTGGCACCGAAACAGGTCATACTGGTAATGGTTATGCCCGAGTCACCGTGACACACTAGACTATCTAATCATGAGATATAGCACAAGAGAGTGACTTCTCTTGTGCTATTTTTATTGATATGATTTGGATATTTCAGCAAAAAACGTAATTTTGCACAAAGAAAGGAAGTAATACGAAAATATATGGAAACAAAAGCAATTACATTTGACCACCCGGTTGGTACTTTCAAAAAGTCTGTAAGGGCTTATCGCGAGTACAAGAAACAGTGATAGGCTAGAATGGAGGAAAATTGACAAAGATGAAAGAAGAGATCCAACGCGCCAAGGCTAACTCATTCAGATGAAGGTATGGAGAATTTTCTTGCTATTATTGTTCTACGTCAGCATCCAAATCTTGATGACATCATTTCTCATTTCGATAATGAAATAAAGATGTTCCAAGAGGATAAGTAAAAATATAGTTTTTATGCTTTGGCATATAAACAAGACCATAATAAGAAACAGGATGTATCATAAGGCACATCCTGTATCTTGTATAAACTCTTTGTCGTTGCATAGGACACAGCCCTAGTATGTTGTCTTTCTAATGCATTACAGTGATGCGTGCATAGCCACTGCCAGTATGACCTGTACCAGAAGTATAATTGCCACCACCAGGTTTTGGCATAGCCAATAAAGATCCGCGTGCCGTAGAATTGGATGGCCAGTTATATCCTGCACCATCTATCATACTTATGCTAGAGAATACATACTGTACGTTATTTATTGTAGTCGTTTTCCCGACACCAAGATGAGCTCCAGTACTTGCATTAACTGGGTTACAACCAGAATGACCTGAAATAAATGAAGATCCACCGCCGCCAGCGGAATGTCCACCACTACCGCCGCCATACCAGCCTCCTGCGCCACATCCTTGAACATTGTGGTTTGACTGACCGTTTAAAGCAGTACACATACCGAAACTTCCAGCAAGACCAGACCAATAGCCTGCAGTAATAGCATGAGCACCAGTATCATTCCAATAGCAAGTTCCGCCAGAGGTCTGCGTTCCACCAGTTAGTGTTGAGTATCCATAATTTGCGTTTGTTCCATAACGATTAGTGACCTGTCCTGTTCCTGCAGTCAGGCCGCCGCCATAACCGCCAACTCCGTCACCATAGCCCTCGCCTCTCTGACATGCACCGCCACCAGCACCAGCTACAATAACTCTTGAGCGGAGACTAGTAGCATTATCCCAATCTCCATTCACCAAACGAACATCGGTTCCACCGCCAGAGCCGCCGCCAAACCCCACAGCTACATGACCACCATTGAAGCGATTTGCAGCCTGTCCTATATATACATAGAAGACAGCATTCTTCTGTATGGAGATATTCCCTTTGGTATATCCTCCATATCCGCCACGATAAGAACCGAAAGATCCACCTTGTGCTCCCCAACACTCCATGGTAGCTGTACCAGTTATTGGGCTAGTAAAGGAATGAGCCTTATTCTGATAGTCGTAGCTATAGAGTAAAAGAATTAGGATTAATAGTTGGTAAATATGTGAAGAAAAATTTACTGTTTTGTTTATTTTTATTCGCTATAGCTACGACTATACGAATGTTGCCTATACATTTACACCGCCTATCTTAGGTACATGCACTTTTGAATGTTGGGGTAGCCAGGGTGAAAGAAGAACTCATTTAGATCCAGGTAAGGGTGCTTACACCAAAGGAACTCTAACACTGACAAATGAGAAAAAAGGACCATTCTATGTATATGTCGGTTCTGGTGGTACCAACGGAGGAGCTATTGGTGAACAACCGGGAGGAGGTTCTACTGATATTCGCTTAACTAATACTCAAGACTTTAATGGTTGGAAATCACGTATTATGGTAGCTGCTGGCGGTGGAGGCGCTTTCTATGACGGAGGTGGTAATAGTCAAGTAGTATTCACAAATAGAACTCCTGGTGAAGGAGGTGCTTACAACGGTTATGATGCCAATGGCTATTGTGCGTATTATGCTGGTTATCACTGGTCAGGTTATGGCGCTTCTCAAACTGCAGGCGGTGCTTGTGGTCAAGGTACTTCAACTATAGATTCTGGCGCTAGTTTCGGTAATGCAAAAGGATCTTTCTTTATGGGAGGGTATGGAAACAATCCGTTGGCACCAGGAACCACGACATCTTCAGGTGGTGGAGGTGGCTATTATGGTGGTGGGCATGGCGTACATCCTGGCTCTTCACATACTGGCGGCGGTGGTGGTTCTTCATTTATCTCGGGGCATCCTGGCTTTAATGCTGTAGGTAGTAATGCCACAGCATCAAACAGGCAACATACAAGTCAGCCCAACCACTACTCCGGTTATGTATTTAATAGTGGCTCTACCGAGGTTATCGATGGACGAGGCTATAAGTGGACAAACGCTTCGACAAAGACTCTGACTAATCAAACAAAGCCTACAGGCGGAACTGAAAGAGGACATACTGGTAATGGTTATGCTCGTGTAACTGTTGTACGCTAATGAAATCATGCGCAATATGTAGATTGTGATATGAAAAAAGATTTGGCAAAAATCCCCTAACAAAAGTCAGGGGATTTTGTCTTGTTACAATTGAGGTATCTTGGAATCAATGGGTATAGGCGCAAATTTTAATGAATAATTACTTATGTTTGTATTAAGGATGTAGCAAGATACTTCGAATTCTAAAAATTGGACAGAGTGTTTCTAGGATTCACGTCAATCATATCACACCTTCTTATTCTTTATATTACAACGAACGGGTCATAATGATGCGACAATATCCACTTCCACTATGTCCAGTTTCTGTACCTCCACCAGGTTTTGTCTGAGTAGCATTACCTGCAATCATTTGCGTATTAGTAAAAATCTTACCAGAATAGTGAGTTGAAATACCTCTATGGCTCATATTAAATTTGTCAGTTGAGCTTTCATTAATGGCATTACACCCAGAATGACCTGAAATAAATGAAGAACCGCCAGAACCTGCACCACATAAACAATCCATATAGGGACCAGAACCGCCTCCATAATATCCCATACCGCCTCGTCCATGACCGGAATCCGCTACGTAACCAAAACCACCTTTCCAAGCAGGATAACTTGAACAAATTCCCCCGCTCGTTTGAGCCGCTCCTGATGAAATATAAGTTCCGCTAGGATAATGCTTTGTAGATGCGCTACCACCAGTAAGTCCACCCGCATACCCACCAGGACATCGGTAGTCATAACCATCATAATAGTCTTGCGGGCCACCACCTCCTGCAGCAACCATAATACGAGATTTAAGAGAATTAAAATTATTCCAAGCACCATCTATCAAACGAATATCCGTAGCACCGCCACCATTACCAACGCCATTAAATGAACCACCATTATTGCCCACATATACATAAAGGATATCTGTCTTATTCAAGCTGATAGTTCCTTTTGTGTAACCACCTTTACCGCCTGGAAATGCAGAATAGTAAGTTTTGCCTTGCGCTCCCCAACATTCTATAACGGCAGTACCTGTACAAGGGGTGAATGTATAGGCCTTATTCTGATAGTCGTAGTTATAGAGTAAAAGAATTGGGATTAGTAGCCGGTAAATATGTGAAGAAAAATTTACTGTTTTGTTTATTTTTATTCGCTATAGCTACGACTATCAGAATAAGGCTCATTCCTTCACTATGCCTTGTGCTGCTATAGCCACCATGGAGTGCTGGGGAGCAGAAGGAGGGCCTATCATCAATACTTATACCCATTATAGAGGTGGATGCGGAGGCTATGTAAAGGGAACTATTAGTCTTCCATCAAATTTGAACTTATATGTATATGTTGGAGGCGCAGGAACAAAAAATGGAGAAACAAGAACTTTCAATGGCGGTGGACGATGTGCCGCCACTGATGATGGATGTGCATCAGGAGGAGGAGCCACTGATATCCGTTTGAGATCTGGTAATTGGAATGATTTCAATAGTCTGCTTTCTAGAATTATTGTCGCAGGTGGTGGTGCTGGTGCTGAACGTACGAACCCTGCAGGAGCTGCAGGAGGATTAACTAGTTACACCTCGAAAGGCGGCGGTAATGCCACGCAAAGTAGTGGATATCGTTTAGGTTATGGAGAGGATGCTGACCTCGGAGCTTCTGCAAGCGGAGGAGGTGGTGGCTATTGGGGTGGCCTTACAAGTAATTGTCCTGGAAATTATCAAGGTGAAACATATAGACTTAGTAGTGCAGGTGGCTCATCTTTTATTGCGGGGCATAATGGATGTTTAGCCATTTTATCTGCGACCACTAGTACTAGAAATATACTGGATAATAGAAATGTAGCCACCGCCACAACAGAAACCTACGACGTAGTTACAATGAAGTCAGGGAGCAATGCGAGTGTTGTTACATATAACAATACGGACTACTCCTTTACAAACACATCAATGATTGATGGACGTGGGTACTCGTGGACCACATCTAAGGGAGGGCTAACTAATCAGACTAAACCAGGAGGTGGAACCGAAATAGGTCATACCGGTAATGGTTATGCCCGAATAACATTGACACATTAATAAAACGATTTATTACGTGGACTCAAATAGATGGCATAGGAGTTTAGTACCCTATGCCATCTAATGTTTGTTAACTAATAAAGAACAATGTCACTCATATAATAGTATTAGTTTATATGATAGTGATTACCCCGAATATAGCTCATTCAACACTAAATTAGCTATACCGAACGCCGTATTAGCAATTCTTGCACCTCAAGACAGTCGTATTCAGAGTTGAATCTGCAGTATTCCTCTACCATATCATCAGAAAAAGAGTTAACTTGCAAGAACATCTAACCTTCTAACCCAAGGCCCTTCAAATGCCTATCTGCATTGAGTCTTACGCGGGTTAGATGTTTGTCAACTTCTAACCCTCTATTAACCCTTTTGCGATAAGTATTAACCCGTCCAACTTTTCGGGTCACTTCACGGTCACTTCAGGTCACTTCATATATATATATTATTGGGATAGATGTGGGTTAGATGTCTAGCATCATCTAACCCAGCTTAAATCCTTTGTATATCATGGTTTCAGCCCTATTGGGTTAGAAGGTTAGATGATTTTATGAATAAACTGTTTTCAGAAGTAAAAGGAGTCAGGGAGGCAAATGTCTCTCTGTAGGAAAAATCGCTGTCACAAGAATTATGCGTAAATTCAAAGAGAATTATGTGTAAATACTCCTCGAATTATGCCGCCAAACTATCCGTAAAATGCCGTCAAACTATTTTCACTGAGGAAAAAGACGCTTAATATCTAATATTGTCTAAAAAGAATAATTTCTTCTGAAATATCCCAAATATACCAATAAAAATAGCACAAGAGGAAGACTCCTCCTGCGCTATATGTTATAATTAGATGGGCTAGTGTGTCAAGGTGATTCGGGCATAGCCGTTACCAGAGTGTCCTGTTGTTGTAGTTCCGTTAGGTTGCTTCTGACTAGCATTACCAGTTATTGTATTACCTCCAGAGACTCCACCAATATATCCGGAGCCTCCGCCACCTGACATAGCATAACAGCAGGAGCCTCCCCCGCCATACCATCCTCCGCCACCACCAGAGCCTTTTTCATATACGTTAAGTGCAATAGAGTGACCTCCGAGTCCAAACTCACCAGCGAAACCTGCAGCATACCCGGAATAGGCGGTACCTGCTGCGCCACCTGCTGTTTGAGTACCACCTTTACCGTTATTTGAGTTTGTTGCTCCAGTAAAGCCAGAAGTTCCACTGCCGTCTCCACCAGAAGTTCCTCCTCCTGCACCTCCGTGCCCACTGGATACTTCACAACCACCGCCGCCACCTGCCACAATTACGACTTCACCTTTGTAATTCTTATAATCGGCAAGTACTCCAGTTCCTCTCAGTGCAGATGCAATATGTGTTGCACCACCTCCAAAAGAGTGTCCATATCCTCCACCGTTATATGGTCTCATACTATTGAAATATGCAAGATTCTTGTTCACATATTGATTGTCATATCCATAATCATAACCTTTTCTTCCAACACAAACATAAAGCATTGCATCTTTACTTAATTGTTTGTTGCCATAAGAATATCCTCCCTTTCCAGCTAAGGCCGCATTATATGTGGCAGGTTCAGAACCTTGTGCTCCCCAGACCTCTAAATATGCATTAACAGCACTAGGAGCTGTGAGAGAATATACCTTATTCTGATAGTCGTAGTTATAGGTAGCTTTTGTCTTGAATGTCCAATCCCATTCAACCGTAGTCTGGGCGGTTTTTTCTAATGCGGCATTCTTTCCTAAATTAAACTCAAGCGCATTCGTCCAATAATGCTTCTCGGTAGTTATACTATTAAAAGTCGTAGTGCCTCCCACTTTGGTGAAAAAATAGTACTTTCCACCATTAACCTTAGGTATATTATTTAGGAAGTTATTAGAGGCTGTAATCGTATATGTACCAGACGTACTTTGCTGAACATTATTCAAATAGGTAATCGTCTCTGGTATCGTTTTTGTTGCAAGTTTAATAACGGCGATACCAACTTGACGTTCCATCGTGGCTTTAATCGTTGAAGCATGACCTTCATCCTCTGCTTTTGCCACCATCAAATCGCAGGAGATGAAATCCTCAAGTACACTTTGATTAGTCTTTATGGGGAAATAATCTATTACGCCCTCAAAGAATACGGGAGCCTCGGCCTTCAACTCAGGACACTGTTCGGGATAGCCTAAAGGCTGATTATTACTAGCAGTGCTATAAGGATAGTAGAAGTAGAACGACTCACCAGGCAGCTTATAGATAGTACCCTCTGCTGTGGTGTGGTCTATATTCCACTTCGTACCATCGAAAGTTACTGGGATATTCTTATGCTTCAATTTCATTCCATCAGAACCTACCACATACATACCTACCTTATCGCCAGCCTGCCAGGCTTTCGCTTTATCAGGCATACCATCGGCTGCCAACGGAGTTGTTGGGAAGGTGATTGAAGAGATCTGTAGCGTTGTCAGCTTCTTCGATGTGATAGCATAGGTAACCGTCTTACCAGCCTTCCATGTCTGACCTTTCAATGGAGCACTGACGATATAGTCAGTATAGCCATCGTTATACACCACCTCAATCGTTGCGGCATCATCGTCGGCAAATGTATGAGGAATCATCAGGAAGGTCTCGTTCGGAGCTGTAACCGTCTCACCGGGAGTGCCTGTAACAGGCTTATCCATGTTATAGCTGATGGTAAAGTTACCCTTCTTAGTATCATCTAGCGTCCAGTTGCCACCAATGGTATATTTACCCTCGGTATAGACACCCTTCAGAGAGATGCTCTTCACCCAGCCCTTCAGGAACTGGTCGCCCAACACAAAGCGGACACCAGTGAGATGGTGGGTAAAGTTAAGACGGACGGAAGGAGTCTCACTGGCACTGGTATGTGCAGTACTGCTGGCCTGCGCAGTCATGAAGTCTGCCTGATCCTTCACTACCGTGTTCACCTTAAAGGTAATCACCTGAGGACCTTCGGCGGTCTCTGCTGACAAACCCACATTACCGTCACCATAAGGAGCATAGGCAAAGAAAGACAGCGTCTCATTGCTTGCGGGCCAGTAATAGTTTGTTGTCAGTTTAAACTTCTCCGTACCCGTAACCTTCGTGGCTTCCATATTATAGAAGAAGTCGGGCTTCAGATGGTTATCTGTCAGGTATTCGTTCAGTGTCTTGCCAGAGGGAATGGCGCCATGCTTAAAGGCTGACACGCCAAAACTGCTCAGCTCGCTGACGGAATTAATCTGAGTGCCACGCGTGGCATCGCCAGCCATCGGAGTCTCCGAGGGCATCAGCCACAGATTCAGACCGTCACCTGTCAGCGGCAAAGCCTCCGGAGCAGAGACTGAACGGGTTTCATCCTCTGTCATAATGGTCTGCGCAGTAAAGGTAACACTATTGTCATCGTTACCGGCAAAAAACTCCTGCGCAATATCCTGTGTACAGGCAGTCAGCAGCAATGCCGCTG
>FZQZ01000018.1 GCA_900199555.1 Prevotellaceae bacterium MN60 | reverse complement strand
TCGCCTTTCAAAGTGTAATTGTTTGTCATTGATTATTTTATTAAAGGTTTAATATTAATGTATCTCATTATTCTACAACGATTCCTGTGTTATTTCTTAAAAATCAAAATTTATGTTAATTCTAACTCGCATTTTGCTCCAAAAAGCGATGCAAAGGTACTATATTATTTCCCGCTTTGCAAGCTTTTATAGCGCATAATTCACTCTTTTTCAGAAAGTTCCATATTAGTCATATTCGTCATCCGTAACAGTTATTCTTACCTTCCAAAAGTAACTATCTCGTAACTTTCGACGGCCGTCGCAAATATTTGCGATGGCTGTCGCAGATATTTGCGACAGCCATCGCACGATAAAGGACAGCACAAACGCGCCAATGTGTCCAACTTTTGGGGTGCACTTCAATAAGTATAGTACATGTATAGTATATGTTGAACGAACATATACCATATGCCAAACGCCCTATACATCGGCATTTGAGAGGTATCATGGTATATGGTTAGATGTTTTTTGCGATAAACGTTTGGCAGATTGGGGAAATATGTGTAATTTTGCATCCCTAATGAATAACTATAAGAAAATGAAGAGATTGTCATTCTTGATAATGGTCATGATGTTGGCGATAGCCACCACCATGCAGGCGATACCCGCTAAGCGTGGTAACGTAATAGTAACTCAACCCGATGGTACAACCATCACCATCCAGTTGCATGGCGACGAGTGGAACCACTTTACCACAACAACCGATGGTTATACCGTAAAGCAGAATGCTCGCGGCTACTATATGTATGCACAGAAAGAAAACGGCATGCTGAAGGCTACACAGATGGTGGCTCACGATGCTAACCAGCGTAGTGCCAAAGAGCAGGCTTATCTGGCAGGCGTAAAGAAGTATTTAGCCCCAGAGATGTCGGAGCAACTGGCTAAGACAAAGAAGCTGGTAGAGCAAAAACAGAAAGAAACACTGGCTAAGCGCAGAGCAGCAGCCAGCAATAGAGCTGCGCAGTATGACTACAACAACTTCAAGGGTTTGGTTATTCTCGTGCAATTCAACGATAGAGAGTTCTCACGCGAGGACTATGCAACGATTGCCAATGACATGCTCAACCAAGAGAACTACACGGGTTTTGACAATGAAAATTATACAGGTAGTGTGCGTGACTACTTCTCTGACAACTCTGGTGGCAAGTTCAAGCCCGAATTCGATGTCGTAGGCCCTTATACGGTGAATTATAGTCAGTACGATTGTAACATGAATAACGGTAAGTGCAGGGAGGTTCTTATTGACGCACTGAACCAAGCTGACAATGACGTTGACTTCAGTGACTACGATGGGGACAACAATGGTCAGGTTGATCTCGTATATTTCATCATCGCTGGAAATGGTGCCAATTATGGTGGTAATAACGGAAACTTATGGTGGCCTCATCGCTCAGCAATTTATGGGTATCGTGATGGAGTACACTTGTGGGACTATGCCAGTTCTGTAGAGCTAAGCGGATGGACAAGCGATCCTTCTTCAGTAAAAATTGATGGTATCGGCACCATTTGTCATGAGTTCAGCCACGTGCTAGGTCTTCCCGACTTCTATGATACAGACGATGAAGGCTCTGGTGGAGAAAGCAACCACCCTGGCGACTGGTCTGTCATGTCAGGCGGTAGCTACTTTGATGATGGTCGCACACCCGTAGGTTACTCACTCTACGAGCGCTACTCTGTAGGATTTACTGATGAGCCAGAAGTAATCAATGCCCAAGGAGACTATACACTAAATCCTTTGTACAGCAGCGAGACTGGCTACAGACTGAACACTCCAAACAGCAAAGAATTTTTCTTGTTAGAGAATCGCCAGAAGGGGCAATTCAAGTGGGACGCTTATTTGCCTGCTAGCGGTATGCTGGTACATCGTGTAGAGCTTAACAACCAAATTTGGAATGAAAATAAGGTGAATATAACCCCCAGTCACAACTATTATGAGGTGGTACGTGCTAATGGATATCAGGGGAAAGCTTCTAACTCTGACGTATTCCCAGGCAGTAAGCGTGTACGCGAACTAACCAACATCTCTTCACCGGCAAACCTCAAGACATGGTCAGGTAAGAACAACCAATATGGCATTACTAACATCCAAATGAGCAATAGCGGTATCATTACCTTTAAGGTATGCGGTTACGAAGCCAGTGAACTCTCTATCAACGAGAACCCAACGGTGGGCATTGGTCTATCTAGTCAGCTAACGACTACGGTCACCCCATCATACGCACAATATACACTAACATGGGAGAGCGACAGAGAAGATATTGCTACCGTTGACCAAAATGGAGTTGTAAAAGGTATCAGCGCAGGAACATGCCATATCACTGCAACCACTGACAATGGAGTTAATGCTTCATGCGAAGTTACAGTCATCGAGATGCCCAAATACACTATCAGCGAAGTCAAACTACTGCCTATCGGCTCAGATGCACTTCTGAATCTTACTGATGCGGAGGTATTGTTTGCTTATAAGAAGAACAACATACAGACAGCTTATCTGCGCGATGCCACAGGAGCCATCATGCTCTATAATGCCAATCTACCCATCCAGACTAACGACATTCTGAATGGCACAGTATATGTCAAAGCTGGCATGAGCAACAACATCCCACAAGTTATCGGTTTGGGTGCAGACACCAACGAATTGGCACTTACCATCACCACAGGAAGCGGTGCACAGCCTCGCGAGATAAAGATTGACGAACTGACAGAAGCAGACTACTGTGACCTCGTCAAAGTCAAGGCTGTAAAGATAGAGAGAAATAGTGGTTTCTGGGCATACGGCGAAAGCAATCGTGCACGTGTGTGGGCTGGCAACTTTGGAGTTTCCACAGGTATTGCTTCTTCAGCCAAACTCGATGGCAAGTATTACGATATCACTGCTATCTATAGTACCAATCAGAAAGATGGTCAACTAATCAATGAACTCAACGTAGTAAAGGCCGTTGAGGAGGTTGACGCTCCCACTGCCATCAGTGAGATTCAGCATAACGATGTGCGCTCTACTACCATCTACAACCTCTCTGGTCAGCGTGTAGGTGCAGACTACAAGGGACTGGTGATTAAGAATGGAAAGAAGCAGATCATGAAATAATGTCTGTATATTGAGGCGCCACCTCAATACAAAACAAGAGAAACAAAAAGAAGCGAGCTTAATGCCCGCTTCTTTTTTGTTATTATCAATTGCTCTTAATTACTTTACCAATACTACCAGATACTTGCTAGTAGACCAGAACAGCTGGGGATTGGTGATGCGAAGGATATACTGCTTGTTGGCATCCTGAGTCAATGTGTAGCTTGACTGTGGGTGAGCTGTCAGCACCTTAGCAGAACGGCTATACAGGCGAATCTCCTTATCTACACGGATATCAATCTTTGTGAAGTATTCGTGATTAAAGTTGGAACGCAGCACCTTACCATCCTCAATGATACGCTGAGCCTTCAGTTCCTTCTTCGTACCATAGACAAACCAAGCGGTATTCAACTGCTTATCCTGTGACGAGATAGTCTGTGACTTCTGAGTGCTCTCCTCCTGCAAGTGAGAAACATTGCTATTCAGATTGCTTACCTGCGTATTCAGCTCACCAATCTGTACATCCTTGGCTTCCAGTTCGGCGCGCAACTGACTAATCTGTGCATCCTTCTCCTCCATCTGACGAGTAAGGTTGTCGAGCGTACGGCGCAGTTGGTCGCCCTTTACTGAACTCTGGCGCAGTTGAGCACGCAGCTTATTGATAAGCTCACGGTTCTGCTGCATCTGATTCTGGATGAAGCTCATATTCTCACGGATGCGCTCTGCTGATGTGCTACCCTCACCATCCTTGGCAATGGTGACACGCTGTTCAGCCTCGTTGATGGCGCGGAAGCCCTCTTCGATGTCGTTCATCGTGCCCATCATATCTTCAATCTCATTGTCTTTCTGCTCAATGATACGTGTCAGCGAGTCACGCTGATGCTGCAATGCATCGTTCTTAGCATCGCCACTCTTGTGTGTACATGCCGTCAGCATCAAAAGGCCTACGGCTACTAAAACAATCTTTTTCATAATCTTTTTTTATTACGTTATTACGGTATTTCGTTATGATGGTTTGCCTGCCAAAACAATCACGAACTCACCACGTGGTTCATGCTCCTTGAAGTGAGCTATCACCTCTTCCAGTGTGCCACGAACGCTCTCTTCGTGTACTTTCGATATCTCACGACAACAACTTACTTGTCGGTCGGCACCAAACACCTCGCTAAACTGTTGCAAGGTCTTTAGTACACGATAAGGAGACTCGTAGAAGATCATCGTGCGTTCTTCATCTACCAAGCTCTGCAACTTAGTCTGACGACCTTTCTTTTGTGGAAGGAAGCCTTCAAAGCAAAAACGGTCGCAAGGCAGCCCACTGCTTACCAGCGCGGGAACGAAAGCCGTAGCACCAGGCAATGTCTGCACTTCGATGCCAGCCTTGACAGCCTCACGCACCAAGAAGAAACCAGGATCGCTGATACCAGGAGTGCCTGCATCACTGATGAGAGCCACCGTCTGTCCAGCCAATAGGCGTTCGACCACCGCAGCACTGGTGCCGTGCTCGTTAAACTTATGGTGTGACATCAGATGCTGCTTAATCTCGAAATGCTTAAGCAGGATACCAGAAGTACGGGTATCTTCAGCCAGCACCACGTCGGCCTCCTTCAAGATTCGGATGGCACGCAGCGTCATATCTTCCATGTTTCCCACTGGCGTGGGTACAATATATAATATGCCCATAACGCCGCAAAATTACAAAATAATTATGAATTATGCATTATGAATTATGATTTATTTCGTATCTTTGCAGCATGATAACTTATCCAGCATCGGGCGAATCACGCCGTCCAGGCCGCATCGAAGTAGTATGCGGCTCTATGTTCTCCGGTAAGACTGAAGAACTCATTCGTCGTCTGCGCAGAGCACAGTTTGCCAAGCAGAAAGTAGAGATTTTTAAGCCCGCTATCGACACGCGCTATAGCGACGAAGAGGTAGTGAGCCACGACCATAACGCCATTCCTTCTACCCCACTCGACTCGTCGGCAAGTATCCTGCTACTTAGTAGTGATATTGATGTGGTAGGTATCGACGAAGCTCAATTCTTTGATGATGGATTGGTCAATGTATGCAATGAGCTCGCTAATCGTGGCGTACGTGTTATCATTGCTGGTTTGGATATGGACTACCGAGGCATTCCTTTCGGTCCGATGCCCGCCCTTTGTGCTATTGCCGACGACGTTACAAAGGTGCATGCCATCTGCGTAAAGTGTGGCAATCTGGCCTACGTTAGTCATCGTACGGTTCAAAATGACAAGCGTGTCTTCTTGGGTGAAACGCAAGAGTACGAACCCCTTTGTCGCGAATGTTACAAGAAAGCAATTGAAGAGGACGAAAAGGCTCAAAACGAAAAAACATCAGAATAAATTTGGCTATTTCATAATTTATTCGTACCTTTGCAGCCGATTTTCAAAAGAATCGCCTGCGATTGTGGGCTTCGCCTCAGCATAAAACTTGTTTTTCTGCGTTCGGCTTGCACCACAATTATCAGCCGCTTTTATGCAAATAAGGTTGATCCGCTAGCTCAGTTGGTAGAGCACAACACTTTTAATGTTGGGGTCTTGGGTTCGAGCCCCAAGCGGATCACAATAAGCATCCTTCGGGATGCTTATTTATTTTTATGGGCTCTCACCCAAGGGTTCTTTGACCTCTTTTTTTGTTTTCAACTCTCTCTCACTGTGGAAATTACCAAATATATTTGGTTTTTCGCTCAGTATTTTACCTTTGACCTAAAGGTCGAACCTTCTCTAACCTGAAGGTATAGAGTGTGGCGTTGCAATGGCTGCACCTCGGAAAAACCCAAATAAATTTGGTTTTTCGCTCAGTTTGCACTACCTTTGCAGTCAGAAAACGAAAAACAGATTGAAATAATGAGCGAAAAGAAATTTAAGAGAACTACCGTGACATCGGCTCTGCCCTATGCCAACGGTGGTGTACACATTGGTCACCTGGCTGGCGTTTACGTGCCTGCCGACATCTACGTACGTTATCTGAGACTGAAGAAAGAGGACGTGATGTTTATCGGTGGCTCTGACGAACATGGTGTGCCCATCACAGTGCGTGCCCGCAAAGAGGGTATCACTCCACAGGATGTGGTAGACCGTTATCACAACATGATTAAGAAGTCATTCGAGGAGTTTGGTATCTCGTTTGACGTATATAGCCGTACCACCTCGGAGACACATCACAAGTTTGCTGCCGAGTGGTTCCGCAAACTCTATGATGAGGGTAAACTGGTAGAAGAAACTACCGAGCAGTTGTATGACGAAGAGGCTAAGCAGTTCTTGGCTGACCGTTATGTTACTGGCGAATGTCCTCACTGCCACGCTCAAGGCGCCTATGGTGACCAGTGTGAGAAATGTGGACGCGACCTGAGCCCTACAGAGCTCATCAATCCTAAGTCAACTATCAGTGGTTCTACTCCCGTACTGAAGAGCACCAAGAACTGGTATCTGCCCCTGAACGAATATCAGGAGTGGCTGAAGCAGTGGATTCTGGAAGGACATAAGGAGTGGCGCCCCAACGTATATGGACAGTGTAAGAGCTGGTTGGAGATGGACCTGCAGCCTCGTGCTATGACGCGCGACCTGAACTGGGGTATCCCCGTGCCCATCGAGGGTGCCGAGGGTAAGGTGCTGTATGTATGGTTTGACGCTCCTATCGGCTATGTTTCTAACACCAAGGAACTGTGTGAGAAAGAGCCCGAGAAGTGGGGTTCATGGGAGAAGTGGTGGCAGGATGAGGATACTCGTCTGGTACACTTCATCGGTAAGGACAATATCGTGTTCCACTGCATCATCTTCCCTGTAATGATGAAGGCTCACGGCAAGTATATCATGCCTGACAACGTGCCCTCTAACGAGTTCCTGAATCTGGAGAACGACAAGATTTCTACCTCACGCAACTGGGCTGTATGGTTGCACGAGTATCTAGAGGATATGCCTGGTAAGCAGGACGTGCTGCGCTATGTGCTGACAGCGAATGCTCCTGAGACTAAGGACAACAACTTTACTTGGAAGGATTTCCAAGACCGCAATAACAATGAGCTGGTAGCTGTTTACGGTAACTTCGTAAATCGTGCTCTGCAGTTGACCAAGAAATACTGGAATGGTGTAGTACCAGCCTGTGGCGAATTGCAGGATGTGGACAAGCAGGCACTTGAGGAATTCAAGGATGTAAAGCAGAAGGTAGAGGCACTGCTCGACCAGTTCAAGTTCCGCGATGCACAGTTCGAGGCAATGAACCTTGCTCGTATCGGCAATCGTTACATCACTGAGTGTGAGCCTTGGAAGGTATGGAAGACCGATCCTAAGCGCTGCGAGACTATCCTGAACATCTGCCTGCAGTTGACAGCTAACTTGGCTATCGCCTTCGAGCCATTCCTGCCCTTCTCTTCTAAGAAGTTGCGCGACATGCTGGCCATGGAGACCTTCGAGTGGGATCAGCTGGGTAGCACCGACCTGCTGAAGGCTGGTCATCAGCTGGGTGAGCCTGCTCTGCTCTTCGAGAAGATTGAAGACGAGGTTATCCAGAAGCAGCTCGACAAGCTGGAGGCTACCAAGAAGGCCAACGAGGCTGCACAATATAAGGCTGCTCCTATCAAGGACACCGTATCATTCGACGACTTTGAAAAGCTCGACATCCGTGTTGGTCTTATCAAGGCCTGCGAGAAGGTGAAGAAGTCAAAGAAGTTGTTGCAGTTTACCATTGACGATGGCACAGGCACAGACCGCACCATCCTCAGTGGTATCGCCGCCTTCTACGACGATCCTTCTGTATTGGTGGGCAAGCGCATCCTCTTTGTTGCCAACTTTGAGCCTCGCAAGATGATGGGCATCGAGAGCCAGGGTATGATTCTCAGTGCTGTCGACTTTGACGAGAGCCTCAGCGTGGTAACCACCACCAAGGATGTAAAACCTGGTAGTCAGGTAGGATAAGAACAAAAAAGAAAAGAATAGCATATGAACTACGCGTTGATTATAGCCGGAGGTTCTGGCAACAGAATGGGACAAGACATACCCAAGCAGTTTATGCACGTCAACAACTGTCCCATCATCATCCATACGATGAAGGCTTTTCAGCAGCATCCCGACATCCACGGCATCGCTGTAGTATGTCTGGCAGGTTGGGAGACCGTCGTGCAGTCGTATGCTAATCAGTTCTCTATTGATAAACTCAAATGGATATTCCCAGGAGGCAGCAACGGACAGGAGTCTATCCACAATGGTATCTATGGCTTGCAAGAGGCAGGATGCCAGGCGGACGACTTGGTATTGATACATGATGCCGTACGTCCGCTGCTGTCTCAGGAGATTATCTCCTCGAATATTGCCACCTGTCAGAAATATGGCTATGCCATTACAGGTATCAAATGCCGCGAAGCAATTCTGGAGAGTGAGGATGGTTTCTCTACCACCACCAGCATTCCTCGCGACAAACTCATCCGCACACAGACGCCACAGACCTTCCGCTTGGGCAATATTATTGCTGCCCACGAAGAGGCAAAGCAGAAGGGTATCACAAACTCGGTGGCATCATGTACACTGATGGCAGAGCTGGGTGGAAGAGAGATGCACATTGTACCAGGTTCAGAGAAGAATATCAAGGTGACTACTGTTGAAGACCTTGAAATTCTGAAAGCCCTGATGAACATTCATGCAGAGTCATGGTTGAAGTAAGTGCCTATCAGCAAGACCTAGCCAAGGCTGCCAAGTTGTTGCCTTCATCCCTGACGGGAAATATTCTCATCACGGGTGCTACTGGTCTGATAGGAGGCTGCTTGACGGATATGCTCATGCAGCATAGCGAATGCCATGTCTATGCCTTGGGGCGCAATCGTCAGCGTGCAGAACAACGCTTTCAGCAATACAAGGACAATCCCCGTTTCCACTTCTTGGAGCACGACATCTGCAAGCCCCTTTCTTGCGACACCGATTTCCAATACATTATTCATGCTGCGAGCAATGCCAGTCCCTCCTTCTTCCAAGAGAAGCCTGTAGAGGTGATGCGCGCCAATCTGGAAGGTCTCACCCATCTGGTAGAATACGGATTGCAACATCACATGCAGCGCATGGTATATATCTCTTCAGGAGAAATCTATGGAGAGGGCGATGGTAGCGTGTTTACAGAAGAGAGCAGTGGTTATATCAATATCTTGTCGCCACGAGCCTGCTATCCTTCGTCTAAGCGCGCTGCAGAAACACTTTGTGCTGCCTATAATCAAGAATATCACACACAGATAGCAATTGCTCGCCTTTGCCATACCTACGGTCCCTACTTTACGGAGAGCGACAATCGCGTATATGCCCAGTTCATCCGTAACGTACTACGCAACGAGGATATCGTAATGAAAAGTCTGGGTAGCCAGTTCCGCTCATGGATATATGTAGTTGATTGCGCTGCTGCCATCCTCTCGATACTATTAAAAGGAGAAAGCGGAGAGGCTTACAACGTGGCCAACGACGAGTCGAACATCACCATTCGCCAACTAGCAGAGAAGACTGCTGCTATCGCTGGCAAGAAAGTGATTATGGAGCTATCGGACAATGGAAATACCACACCCATCACCAAAGCCGTATTCTCTACTAAAAAACTGGAATCATTAGGATGGCAACCACTCTTCGACATTGACGAAGGACTACGCCATACTATTGAGACAATGCGCTAATCTTGGTGTGCCTTGCGCCATACCACCTCGTCCGACTCACGCTCATACAGATTATAATAAGCCTTCATATGATGGCTGACGCGCTTTTCTACTGGTGGCAACTGCATATAGTCACCATAATACTGACGCAGATAGTTATCATAACCAATAGGCAAATCTACCTCCATCCCTTCGTAAGGGAAAGAGGTTGTTCCCTCCAACCAAGCCTTGGGGAATACTTCTTTAGGACCATACGAGCCACAATAGACAGCCACTAGCGAAGCTGACTCATACGAATAACGATAACTAATATCAGTCATATGCTGCAACAGGTGCTTTCGATACCAGTTTCTAAAGAAGAAACCGATGGTCTTTCTGGCAAAACGGCCCCACTCCTTGGGTGTCTTCAACAGGCTCAGATAGTTCACGAAAGAGACATGCGTAGAGATAGCCTCCAACTTATGCTTGGTCTTTGTAAACTGGCGCTCCATAGCTCGTGCTGCCTCGATATCATCAGGTGCACCATCGATAGGGAAGATGTCAATATACAATCCATAGACACAGGGCACATCCTGCTCTTCTTGCAGCGTGGTGCGAGCATCGCATAGCTTCACGAAGAATAAAGGATAGTCAGACTTACTGTTGGGTGTCACCAGTTCCAAGCCTTCAGGCAACTGCTTACTGGCTATCTGAACAAAGCGATCGTAGTCAGGACGCGGCATAAACACATCCACATCGTCATCCCAAGGAATCATACCCTGATGGCGCACAGCACCAATAGCCGTACCTCCACAACAGAAATAGGTAAGATGATTATCCTTACAGATAGCGATAAACTGACGTAGCACACCGTTGATAACGGCATTCCATCGCGGTTGTTCTTCTGGTGTCAGCTCTTTCATCTTCAAAATTAGCTACGTCCAAACAGCCACTTCTTCAGGAATGGACTGATGCGCAGTATATTGGATGTAATGATACAGAATCCGATAATCACCAATGCCATCAGCACTGACAATGTCAGGTCGATAACAAAGTTAGAACTATGAGCCTGGAAGTATTCGCCAATCTGTGGTACATCGGGCATAAACAGGAAGTGAATCAGGTAGATATCCAATGTACGACGACCGATATATTGCAGCGAAGCACCTATCACACTCATCTTGGTGAAGTAGTCCTTATAACAACGGAAGTACATGAATACAATGGTCAGCAAGCCAAACTTAGCTACCGTCTGTGGCAGGTTGGCCCAAGCCATGCGCAGGGTACGCCACTGCAGCGCATCCAAGGTAGCAATGATGATGACCAATACCAGAATGGGATAGAACCACTTAGAATCCATGATGCGCTGCGCTCCTTCCCAATAGCGGTGAACGATGTTACCAAACAAGAAGAAGGGGAAATAGAGCATCAACTGGATAAGACTACTCTGTCTGAGGAAATAGTATGTCTCTGTAGGAGCGCCACGATAGCCAGCAGCCCAAGAGAAATACTTAGGCAGATAGCATGTCTCGTAAACAGCCAGAGAGATGATAAACAGTAATGCCATCGGTATCCACCCTACCCATTTCTCCATTTTGGGAGAAAGGCGAGCCTTAAACTTGCTTTCCAGATAGGCAAACAAGTAATATACCACAAACATATAGAGCAATACGATGGTAAACCAATATCCACCCTTAGTGGGCGAATCCAACGACAACGCTATCGCCGTGAAGAAATGCTTATTAAGGATAGCCATTGCCAAGAAGAAGAAGGCAATGGTAGGTATTGTCTGTACCTTGATTTTCTTGAGCAGTAATGAGCCTAAGTTTTTCAAGTCCCATACCTGTGCAGCCTTATAGGCAAGGAATCCGCTGACAAAGAAGAACAGCGGCATACGAAATAAGATGAGGAATGGCATACACGAAGAGCCTCTCCAGGTCTCTCCAAATCCCATGCTAGCCACATGGTTGGCCACAACTAAAATCATGGTAAAGCCTCGCAAGGCATCAAGCCACTCAAGGCGTGGTTTCTTTATTTGATTCTCCATATTAAACACAAAGGTCGTATTCTGCGTGCAAAATTAGTCATTTTATTTTGAACTTCAAACAAAAAGCAGTATTTTTGCATCGTCGTATGGAAAATCTAAAAGAGAAAACAGCCAAAGGTCTTGCATGGGGAGCCGTCAATAATGGCACTATGCAGGTATTGAATCTGCTTATTGGCATTGTCGTACTCAACTATCTGACACCAGCAGACACGGGCCTTATCGGTATGTTGGCTATCTTTTCGGCTATTGCCGGCAATCTGCAGTCGAGTGGTTTCTCTACAGCCCTTATCAACGAGAAGCAACCTACGGCACAACAATACAATAGCGTATTCTGGTTTAATATCCTGATGGGTGGCTGTCTCTATGGACTCCTCTTCCTCTCTGCACCAGTCATCTCTTGGGTATTCGACGAGCCACGCCTAACAGACCTGTCGCGTTTCCTCTTCCTATCCTTCTTCATCTCGTCGTTTGGTATCTCTACCAATGCCTATATGGTGAAGAATATGATGAATCGCGAGATTACTATCGTCAACCTTGTGGCCTTGATTATCTCAGGCTCTACAGCAGTAGTTCTTGCCTTGAACGGCTTTACCTATTGGAGCTTGGCATGGCAACAGGTGGTCAACTCTACCGTATTGATACTGGGACGCTTCTATTACGTGAAGTGGCGCCCTACCTTACAGTTTACCTTTGCCTATATCCGCCAGACCTTCTCGTTCTCTATGAAGATTCTAGTGACGATGATTCTCAAGTCAGTCAATCTGAATATGCTGACCGTCCTCTTTGGAGTGCTCTTCCGCAATGCCCATATTGTAGGAAACTTCTTCCAAGCATACAAATGGGACTCTATGGCGTTCCAGACTGTTGGTGGTATGGTAGAACAAGTAGCACAACCCGTCTTGGTGAGTGTTCGTGAGGAGAAAGATCGCGAACTGAATGTCTTCCGCAAGATGCTGCGCTTCACGGCCTTCCTCTCCTTCCCCTTCCTGTTCGGCTTGGCATTGGTAGCACGCGAGTTTATTCTCTGCACTATTGGCGAGCAATGGATAGAGTGTGTTCCCCTCTTGCAGATACTCTGCCTGAGTGGTGCCTTTATGCCTATCTTCTCACTCTATCAGAATCTAGTGATTAGTCACGGACGCAGCGATATCAATATGTGGCTGAACATTGCACAGATTGCCTTACAACTGATTGTTATCCTACTATTCTATCAACAGGGCATCACTGTGATGGTAATTGCATACAGTGCTTTCAATATCCTTTGGTTGGGAGCTTGGCAACCCTCTGCTCATCGCATCATCGGACTACGCCTGTGGCAGATGGCAAAGGATATCGTACCCTTTATGCTGATTGCTGCTGCTGTCATGGTGGCTACGCATTATATCACGCTATCTATCGCCAACCTCTGGCTATTGCTACTGGCTCGCATTGCCGTAGCAGCCTTGCTATACTATATCATCATGCGCCTACTGAATGTAGCCATCTTCAAGGAGTGCATGCAGTTTATCCTCAAGAAGAGAAGATAGTCTATGGAAATATCTATCGTCATCCCCGTCTATAACAAAGCCGAATATATTGGTGGTTGTTTGGAAGGACTGCTCAAACAGGATTTCCCTAGTTTTGAGGTTATCTGTGTCTGCGATGGCAGCACCGACAACTCTGGCGATATCTGCGACCAATGGGCTGCGAAAGACACACGAATCCGTGTCATTCATAAAGACAATGGTGGTGTAACAGCTGCACGCCAAAGAGGAGTA
Organism: Prevotellaceae bacterium MN60; assembly: GCA_900199555.1. GTDB lineage: Bacteria > Bacteroidota > Bacteroidia > Bacteroidales > Bacteroidaceae > Prevotella. The sequence continues at coordinate 13,074 of FZQZ01000018.1, read as the reverse complement.
GAAGAGGCATTAGGACGATATATCATCTTTGTGGATGCTGACGACGAGCTCTTGCCCCATGCCCTGCATACGCTGCACGATGCCATCGAACGCACAAAGGCTGATGAGGTGGTAGCCACCTTCCGCCTGCATACGGGTGGTACATCGCCTATCGTCTATACAGGAGAGGCACATCCCGACTCACTCATCCAGACCATCATTGCAGGCAAGAATCGCTTCCCTATCCTCTGGGGATGCATCTTCCGCAAAGAGATACTAGCAGATACCCTAGACACCCCACGAGCCATCATTGAGGGTGAGGATAAGATGATGCAGGTAAAGGTGCTGATGAAACAACCCAAGGTATATTTCATCCCAGACTGTGTCTATCAATATACGGTAGGACTGCCCAACAATCGTCGCCATACCTTGGAGCATGAGAAGCTGTACGACGATATCCTCCGACAGGTGTTGGCTCCACGATGGGATGTCTTCCATACGGCATTCGTCTTGCATCAACTAAAAGAGTACGAACGATTTATAGCAGACGGCAACGATGATGTTCGCAAGGACTATTACCAACAGGCTATCACCAAACTGCCTGCAGGCATACCTTTGTACGATAAAATAGTATGGGCTTTGCCACCATTATTGGCGCGTCCACTTATCGGACTCTATCGGAAGGCTATCCAGATAAAGGGATAACCAAGAGGGGGAAGCATCAACAATACTGCTTCTTTCCCAATAGTTTAACGATGCGCTGCTTCACCGACTTCCCGATATACGCGAAGTTACCACAACGCAGGTTGTTCCAAAGTTCCTCCAACGAATATTGTATCTTTATCCAAGGATGATTATATGCATTGACGCGATAGAAACGATGCAGATAATCCACATTCTCTATCACATAGCGGGGATGCTTCAGGGGGAAGTCCAGCTCGTAACGCTTCATGGTAAACATCCGTTGCAGGCGCTTCGGCAGGGTTCTCAAACTACCCGCATAATGCGTAGAATCACCACCCGTAGCATTGCCCAGATTATTAATCATATTCTTCGTGGGCATGATAGCCAAGCCATGATTAAACATCATGCAAGGCCAGAAGATGCTCTCGTAGTAAGCCTTACCTGAAGCACTATGCGCATAAGCCATACGAAGCATGGTATTGCGATAACGTCTCTCCTTGGTCAGAGCCTCCAACTGGTGCATGTTATACTCATCCTTCAAGAAGGTATAATGCTCATCCCACTGGTCTATAACGCGGCGCCACGATGCCCATCCCCAGATAGAAAAGACGGTGGTAAAGAAGTAGTCATCAGGTACATCCGTTGTTACCTCATCGGTATTAAAACCTTCTATCATGACGATACGCTCATCATGCTCATAACGATCGAGCATCTCCTTACAAAAACGGATAAACGATACCGAGGGAATACTGTCATCTTCAAATACGATGCACTTATCGCTCAGTGAGAAAGCCCACTTCTGAGCATTGAAGTTAGAGGGGTCACACCCAGCATTCACCGTCTGGTAGTTACGCTGTACCTCACACTCCCAGTCTATCTCTTCGTCGCTCACTACCTGTCGGCAGGCTTCGATACCAGCCATATCCTGTTCACCACGCGGACCATCCTGATAGAGATATAAGCGCGAGGGACGAGCCTTGCGAATCTCGTTGAACACCTGCTTCAGCGCCTCTGGGCGCGTAAAGAACAAGATGAGTACGGCAACGTCTACTTCTGCGGGATGTTTAGTCATCGTATCTGAGATTTTATTGGTAATACTTCTTCACCAGCGAGATGATGCCATCGGGCACCATTCCCTGAACGCTCTCTCCCTGTGCCACCCTTTGGCGAATCTCCGTGCTCGACACATTGATGAGAGGTGCATCAAAGGTTCCGATATGCTGATTGCGGGGATAGACAGCGATATGATAGTGACGGAGGATATCCTTCCAGCGACGCCAGCGCTCAAAGTGCGCCCAGTTGTCGCCTCCTATTATCAGGGTAAACTGCCGATTCGGCTCGTCCTTACTCAGCTGTTGCAGGGTATTCCATGTGTAGGAAGGTTTGGGCAGACGGAACTCATAGTCCGAAGCCACTACCCCCTCAACACCCTCCAAGGCCTTTTGTGCCATCTCGTAACGCAAGTCGTCAGCCAGCAAGTCGGTCTGCATCTTCAGCGGATTCTGTGGCGATACCATCAACCACACCTCGTCTAGTCCACATTGTTCAAGTGCTGCCTTGGCCAATGCGATATGCCCGTTGTGAATAGGGTTAAACGAACCACCGAAGATTCCCGTTTTCAGCATCCCAAGAAGTCTTTCACTATCTGCAGGGTCTCCTGCTTGGCAGTCTCCAAGTCATCATTCACGATGACGTGGTCAAACTGCGGAGCAAAAGTCATCTCGTATTCAGCCTTTGCCAGTCGCTCTTCGATAGCCTCAGCTGTATCCGTGGCGCGACCCACCAAACGCTTACGCAACTCCTCTACTGAGGGAGGTTGGATAAAGAGGCTAAGTGCCTCGTCACCATAGTATTTCTTGATGTTGACACCACCTTTCACATCGACGTCAAACACCACATTCTGTCCTTGATTACGCTGGTTCTCTACCTGTTGTTTCAGGGTACCATAGAAGCGGTTCTCATAAACCTCCTCGTACTCCAAGAACTCGTCGTTCTGTATCTTTGCCTTAAACTCCTCAGGTGTCAGGAAGAAATACTCCACACCATTCTGTTCTGTGCCACGAGGTGCACGCGAGGTGCATGAGATAGAGAAGTAGAGACTCAGCTCCGGATGCTCCTTCATCAACCACTGTACGATGGTCGATTTGCCACTACCCGAAGGAGCCGACACAATTAACAACCTCCCCCAACCCCTCCGAAGGAGGGGAGCTTCCATCGCATTCTGTTCTGATATATTTGGTTTCTTGTCCATGATACTTTTAATTATATTAACCACATTATCGATATCTTCTAAAACTTCCTCATTAGTAAATCTAATGACCTCAAAGCCATATTGATTTAAATACCGAGTACGTTCTTCGTCAGATACCTGCTGATTTCCAACAAAATGATATCCACCATCAACCTCAATAATTAGTCGCTTTTGTAAGCAAACGAAATCAGGAATATAGCCACAGATAGGATGTTGACGTCGAAAGCGGTATCCCAGGTTCTTATTTCTAAGACATTCCCATAAAGCAGATTCTGCAGGAGTCTGATACCGTCGGTTGTTCTTCGCATTCATTAAAAGTTGTTTGTAAGAACTTCCATCAGTGGTCTCATATCCAAACCTACCCATCTTTGCATTTATTACCCATCGTGTTTACTACTTGGCGCCAGCCACCCCCTCCTTCGGAGGGGCTTGGGGAGGTTTTAAAGTGCATTCAGCACCTGCTCCTTAATCTGCTCCAACTCGTCCTTCATCTTGACGACGATGTTCTGCATCTCTGCCTGATTAGACTTAGAACCAGTGGTGTTGATTTCGCGTCCCATCTCCTGAGCGATAAAGCCCAGCTTCTTGCCCTGTCCGGGTGCATCAGCCATGGTCTCGCGGAAGTATTTCAGGTGGTTAGTCAAGCGCTGCTTCTCTTCGCTAATATCCAGTTTCTCAATATAATAGATTAGTTCCTGCTCCAAGCGATTCTTGTCGTATTCAGCCTCTGGAATCTGCTTCAAACCCTCCACGATACGATTGCGGATTTTCTCTACGCGAGCCTTCTCGAAGGGTTCGATAGAAGCCAGCAACTTTTCAATATTATCAATCTTCTCGCCAAACTTCTTCTCAAGGGCGGCACCCTCTTGTGTACGGAAGTCTACCAGATGTTGTACGGCATCGCATACACCCTGACGAACAGCCTGCCACTCAGCAGCATCCAGTTCCTCTACTTCGGTCTTAGACATCACATCCGGCATACGTGTCAGTACGGGAATCCAATCTACGTTGGTCAGCTGATGACTATCGGCAAAGCCTTTCAACTGCTGATAATAGTTGTCCATCAGCGCAGTATTTACCTGTGCTGCATCCGTCACAGCATCTTTCTCAATCCATATACAGAAGTCAACCTTACCACGAAGCACACGTTCGGCAATCAGTTGACGAATCTCCATCTCCTTCTCACGATAGAGGGGAGCAATACGTGTTGTCAAATCCAGCTGCTTAGAGTTAAGCGACTTGATTTCTACATTAATTTTCTTTCCTAGGTAGGCCACGACCGTTCTGCCGTAGCCAGTCATTGACTGTATCATAATCGTTGTTTTTCTTAAATATGGTTGCAAAGGTACAAAAAATCTCTGAAACATGCAGATTTTAACCATAAATTATGTACCTTTGTACGCTAAAAACATATTTTAACGAGAAAATAATGGCTTGTATTCTACATATCGAAACCAGTACAAATGTCTGCTCGGTAGCAGTCTCTGAGAACGGGCAGTGCATATTTGAACAAGAGGAACATGGAGAAAAGGGCGCTGGTGCCGAGCACTTAGGCTCAATGGTTGACGAGGCGCTATCATTTACCGATAATCATGCTATTCCCTTCGACGCTGTCAGTGTCAGTTGTGGTCCCGGTTCTTATACCGGATTGCGCATCGGTGTTTCTATGGCCAAAGGCATCTGCTATGGTCGCGACCTTAAATTACTGGCTGTGCCCACCTTGGAGTTGCTTTGTGTTCCCGTACTCCTGCGCGAGGCAGTGAAAGAAGAGAATGCCCTCCTCTGCCCCATGCTTGATGCTCGCAGAATGGAGGTATATGCAGCCCTCTACGATCGTGGTCTGAAAGAGGTGCGCCCTGTTAGTGCCGACATCGTTACTGCCGACACCTACAAGGAATATCTGGACGAGCGCCCCATCTACTTCTTCGGCAATGGTGCCAAGAAATGTATGGAGGTGATTAACCATCCTAATGCCCACTATATCGATGGCATCGAGCCTTTGGCAAAATGGATGCAGCCATTGGCAGAGAAGCGTTTCCTCAACGAGCAGTATGAAGACGTGGCCTACTTTGTGCCTTTCTACCTGAAAGACTTTGTAGCCATCAAGCCTAAGAAACTGCTTTAATACAAACTAATTCTGAAAGAAAATAAAGACTAAGATATCATGATGGAGATTAAAGGTTTGGACTATAACACGCAGCGTGAGAAACTCATCTTGTCGGAATACGGACGAGAGATTCAGAAGATGGTTGACTTAGCCATTTCTCTTCCCACCAAGGAAGAGCGCACACGTTGTGCACATGCTATCATCCGCCAGATGGAAAACAAGAATCCACAGGTACGCGAGAGTAACGACTACCAGCAGACGCTTTGGGATCATCTCTACCTGATGAGTCGTAAACAGTTGGATATTGACTGGCCCTACGACATGAGCGATGCGGAAAACATCCTGTCGAAGCCCGCACCTATGGAGCATCCCACGCACAATGGTAATGCTCACCTCCGTCATTATGGTCACTTGATGATTGAGGTTTTCGAGCGTCTGAAGACGATGCCCGAAGGACCAGAGTGCGACGAGCTGACACGCCTCACTGCCAACCAGATGAAGCGCGACTTGGCTACATGGGGCCATGGCTCTATGGACGATGAGAAGGTGGCCGACGACTTGGCTCGTTTCACCGATGGCAAGATTCAGCTCGACCTCTCTACATTCCGTTTTGACCGTATCACTACGGCACCTGCTAACGAACCTAAACGCAACAAAAAACGCAAGTAAATGGCATCATTCAAGATTGAGGGTGGCCACCTGCTTAGTGGCACCATTACGCCACAAGGCGCCAAGAACGAGGCTTTACAGGTTATCTGTGCTACGCTGCTCACCAGCGAGCCTGTCACCATCCACAATATTCCTAACATCCGTGATGTCAACAATCTGATACAGTTGCTCAAGGATGTCGGTGTAAAGGTTACTGCCGAGCAGGCAGGTAGCTATACCTTCCAGGCAGACCAGCTGAATATGGAGTATCTGCAGAGCGACGAGTTTGTTGAGAAGTGTGCCCAGCTGCGTGGTTCAGTCATGATGATTGGTCCATTGCTGGCTCGTATGGGTAAGGCTATCATCACCAAGCCCGGTGGCGACAAGATTGGACGCCGTCGCCTGGATACCCACTTCTTAGGTTTCCAGAAGTTGGGTGCCGAGTTCTTCCAAGTACCAGAGCGCAACGTCTATGAGATTGGCGCGAAGAAGTTGAAGGGCACCTATATGCTGCTCGACGAGGCTTCCGTAACGGGTACCGCCAACATCATAATGGCTGCCGTCTTTGCTGAGGGCACCACCACCATCTATAATGCAGCTTGCGAGCCCTACGTACAACAGCTTTGTCACATGCTCAACAATATGGGTGCCAAGATTGGTGGCATTGGTTCTAACCTGCTTACCATTACGGGTGTTGAGAGCCTCCACGGCACTACCCACCGCCTACTGCCCGACATGATTGAGGTAGGCTCGTTTATCGGTATGGCAGCCATGTGTGGCGATGGCATCCGCATTAAAGATGTATCTATACAGAACCTCGGCATCATTCCCGATGCATTCCGCCGTTTAGGTGTGAAGATTGAGGAAGATGGCGACGACCTCTATATCCCTCGTCAGAAGCATTATGTAGTCGATTCCTTCATCGATGGCACCATCATGACTTTGGCTGATGCTCCTTGGCCTGGACTCACTCCCGACCTGCTCAGCGTGCTCATCGTAGTAGCTACACAGGCTCGTGGCAGTGTGCTATTCCATCAGAAGATGTTTGAGAGTCGCCTGTTCTTTGTCGACAAGTTGATTGATATGGGTGCGCAGATTATCCTTTGCGACCCCCACCGTGCTGTTGTCGTTGGTCACGACCGCAACCTGACACTTCGCGCACAGCGCATGTCCAGCCCCGACATCCGTGCAGGTATAGCCCTACTGATTGCAGCCATGAGTGCCAATGGCACCAGTCTTATCAGCAATATCGAGCAGATAGACCGTGGCTATGAGAATATCGAAGAACGACTGAATGCTTTAGGAGCCAAAATCGAGAGACTATGATTAAGCGAGAGGATGTATTTAAGATAGGCCGTTTAGGCAAGCCGTATGGTATTAGAGGTGAGATATCCTTCCAGTTCGACGATGATATCTTCGACCGTGTAGAGAGCGAATACCTGATTCTCGACATGGACGGCATCCTTGTACCCTTCTTCATAGAGGAATACCGTTTTCGCAAAAGCTCCGTAGCAGCACTCAAGTTCCAGCATATCGACAGTCAGGAGCGTGCTGCCGAACTGACGGGTGCTGATGTCTATTTTCCACGTGCTCTTGCCGAGGAGGAAGACGAGCTTCCTACCCTTGAGATGCTCGTTGATTTTGACATCATTGATGCGGAGACGGGTAAGACCATCGGCAGTATTGCGTCGGTTGACAAGCAAACCGTCAACATCCTGTTTGAATTAGAGGATGGTCGATTGATTCCTGCCAACGTAAATCTGATTAAAGAAATCGATACTGATAACGAGACGATAACCATGACACTCCCCGAAGGACTGTTATCGCTAAGCTAATAGTAAGCAAACAACAAATAATGAATAATAAGAAGAAACAGATAGCCATTCTCGGCTCTACAGGTTCAATAGGTACACAGGCCTTACAGGTTATTCAGGAGCACAGCGACCTCTACGAGGTGTACTGTCTGACAGCCAACAACAAGGTAGAGCTATTGGCACAACAGGCCCATCAGTTTAAGCCCGCTGCGATTGTCATTGCCAACGAGCAGCGCTATGATGAACTGAAACAACTGATGAGCGACATGCCCGACGTGAAAGTATATGCCGGTAGTCAGGCACTCGACGAGATAGTAGAAGCCGACCCCATCGACATGGTACTTACTGCCATGGTAGGCTTTGCCGGTCTCTCACCCACCATCCACGCCATCAAGGCTCGCAAGGCTATTGCCTTGGCCAACAAAGAGACGCTGGTGGTAGCTGGTGAACTGATTCTCCAGTTGGCACAAGAATACCATACGCCCATCCTGCCTGTCGACAGTGAGCACTCTGCCATCTTCCAGAGCTTGGTAGGCGAAGACAATAATCCTATTGAGAAGATACTGCTCACAGCCTCTGGCGGCCCCTTCCGTCTGAAGAGTCTCGACGAGCTGGCCACCGTTACCAAGGCCGATGCCTTGCGCCATCCCACATGGGATATGGGTGCCAAGATTACCATCGACTCAGCCACGATGATGAACAAGGGCTTTGAGGTGATTGAGGCGAAGTGGCTCTTTGGTGTAGGTGCCTCACAGATTCAGGTATTGGTACATCCACAGAGCATTGTCCACTCTGCTGTTCAGTTCCACGATGGTGCTGTGAAGGCTCAGCTGGGCGTGCCCGATATGCGCCTGCCCATCCAGTACGCTTTCTCGTTCCCCAACCGTCTGCCCTTGAGTGGTGAGCGTCTCGACCTCTTCACGCAGCCCTTAGAGTTCTTTGAGCCCGACCTGAAGAAGTTCCGCTGCCTGGCACTGGCCTTCGAGGCGATACTCCGTGGTGGTAATATGCCATGTATCGTGAATGCTGCCAACGAGATTGTGAACCGTGGTTTCTTGGAAGACCGCTGTGGTTTCCTGCAGATGAGCGACATCATTGCCGAGACCATGCAGCGCTGCACCTTCTCAGCCTCGCCCGACTACGACACCTATATCCAGACCGATGCTGAGGCACGCCGCATCGCATCCAACTTAATGAATAACCTATAATTATTAATAATGGAAGTATTTTTCATCAAGCTATTACAACTGATATTAGCACTCTCCATCCTCATCCTGCTGCATGAGGGTGGCCACTTTGTGTTTGCCAAGCTCTTTGGCATCCGTGTAGAGAAGTTCTATCTCTTCTTCGACTGGAAGTTTAGTCTGTTTAAGTTCAAGCCCAAGAAGAGCGACACCGAATATGGTATAGGCTGGTTGCCCCTTGGTGGCTATTGTAAGATTGCCGGTATGATTGACGAGAGTTTCGATACCGAGCAGATGAAGCAGCCCGTACAGCCTTGGGAGTTTCGCTCCAAGCCTGCTTGGCAGCGCCTGTTGGTGATGATTGGCGGTGTGCTGGTCAACTTTGTCTTGGCACTGCTCATCTATTCTCACATCCTCTTCTGGTGGGGCGACTCTTACGTTCCCGTCAAGGATATGACGATGGGTATGAAGTTCAATCAGGAGGCTAAGGCATTAGGCTTTCAGGATGGCGACATTCTGGTGGGCACCGAGAAGCATGCCTTCAAGAATTTCTCTGCCGACCTCTATCGCGACATCTCCGAGGCTAAGCGCGTAGATATCATCCGCGATGGCAAGGCCATGAGCATCCAGATGCCTGGCGACCTGAACATGCTGAATATGATTAAGGCGCAGCCCTCTTTCGTACAGATGCTGATACCCAACGAGGTAGATAGCGTGCTCCCTGGCTCTACTGCCGAGAAGATGGGACTGAAGAAGGGCTGTCGCATTCTCGCCATCGATGGCAACAAGATAAACAGTCATAACGAACTCATCGACCAGATGGCTCGCCATAGCGATATGCTGACGATTGCTAAGACCAGTGCCGACAGCTTGAAGGCACGCACCGTAGCAGTGACCTACACCAATGGCACTAAGCAGTACACCGCCCACGTGGTGATGCATGCCACCTTGAAGCTGGGCTTCGTACCCAAGGCGCCTGACTACGAGCCTGTTACCCGCAAGTATGGCTTCTTCGAGAGCTTCCCTGCAGGTATCAAGTACGGTCTGAATGTGCTGACCTCTTATATCGACGATTTGAAATACGTATTCACGGCAGAGGGAGCGAAATCACTCGGTGGTTTCGGTACGATTGGTAATCTCTTCCCTGCTGATTGGAACTGGCTTGTATTCTGGCAGATGACTGCCTTCCTCAGTATCATCCTCGCCTTCATGAACATTCTGCCCATTCCCGCCCTCGATGGTGGTCATGTGCTGTTCTTGCTCTATGAGATGATTACGCGTCGCAAGCCTTCAGAGCAGTTTATGATTCGTGCCGAGTATGTAGGCTTTGGCATCGTGCTGCTCCTGCTGGTTGTCGCTAACCTTAACGACATCCTGCGCACATTAGGCATCATGTAACAAACCCTCAATACTTTTGAGGCAGGCTGCAGCAGTCACAGGCTTTGCAAGAAAGTCGTTGCAGCCTGCCTCTAATGCATTCTGGCGATCGCTATCAAAAGCATTAGCTGTAACGGCAATGATAGGCAGATCGGGGTATGTCACCCTAATCAGGCGTGTAGCCTCTATACCGCCCATGACAGGCATCTTCATATCCATCAGAATCAGGTCAGGATGCTCCAGCGTGGCTTTCTCCACAGCGTCCTTACCATTGATGGCACGAATAATTTCATAATTGTTTTTCAGGATGAAGTTCATCAACAGGAAGTTGCTGTCGTTGTCTTCTGCTACAAGAATACGTTTCATGACTATTTACAGTTTAGATTCGTTAATAGATTACAAAAGTAGCATTTATTTCTGAAAATCCTTGTACAATCTATACTTTTTAACTAATTTTGTGGTAACAAGCAATATCTTTTTATGAAAAAATATCTATTTACACTCGCTCTATCAGTAGCAGCGTCACTACTAAATGCGCAAAACACCATGGAGGTGAATACGCGCAAACTGGGTGCCCCCATCGCTTCTACCATGTATGGTATATTCTTCGAAGACATCAACTATGCCGCCGATGGTGGACTGTATGGCGAGCTCATCAAGAACCGTTCTTTTGAGTTTCCACAAGCCTTGATGGGCTGGCAGACTTTCGGATGTGTAGAACTGAAGAACGATGGTCCCTTCAAGCGCTGTCCTCACTATGTAGTGCTCTCGGCTCCCGACCATAACGATCGTCGCACGGGTCTCACCAACGAGGGATTCTTCGGCATCGGTCTCAAGCAGGGTGCCACCTATCGTTTCTCCGTATGGGCCAAGGCGCCCAAGGGCAATGGTGCCATCCGCGTACAACTTATCGACGAGCACGCCATGACCGAGCAGCAACAGGTGGCTGAGCAGACCATCGACATCACCACTGCCGAGTGGAAGAAGTACACCGTTACACTCACCTCGCCTATCACGCTGAAGCAGGGCAAGCTACGCATCTTCCTCAAGGGCAACAACAGTGTGGCACTGGAGCATATCTCGCTCTTCCCCACCGACACCTATAAGCATCGCGAGAATGGTATGCGCCGCGACTTGGCACAAGCCTTAGAAGACCTCCACCCCGGAGTATTCCGCTTCCCCGGTGGTTGCATCGTTGAAGGTACCGACCTGCAGACGCGCTATCAGTGGAAGAATACCATTGGCCCTGTAGAGAATCGTCCGCTCAACCAGAATCGCTGGGAGCACACCTTCGACTATCGCTACTTCCCCGACTACTATCAGTCTTACGGCCTCGGCTTCTTCGAGTTTTTCCAGCTTGCCGAGGATATCGGTGCCGAGCCCCTGCCCATCCTCAGCGTCGGCCTCGCCTGTCAGTTCCAGAACTGGGACAAGGAGAGCGCCCATGTACCCCTCAACGAGTTGCAGCCTTATATCGACGACTGCCTCGACCTCATCGAGTTTGCCAACGGACCTGCCGACTCTAAGTGGGGAAAGATACGTGCCGAGATGGGCCACCCTGCCCCCTTCAACATGAAGTATATCGGTGTAGGCAATGAGCAGTGGGGCGAGTTCTACTACGAGCGTCTGAAGCCCTTCGTAGCAGCCATCCGCGCCAAGTATCCCAACATCCAGATTGTAGGCTCTAGTGGTCCTATGCCCGAAGACGAAGATGGCAATACCTATCGCTTTGCCGATGGTTGGAAGGCGATGAAGGCACAGAAGGCCGACCTTGTTGATGAGCACTACTATCGCGACGAGCAGTGGTTCCTCAGCCAAGGCATGCGCTACGACAGCTACGACCGCAAGGGTCCCAAGGTGTTTGCCGGTGAATACGCCTGTCATGGCAAGGGCAAGAAGTGGAACCACTACGAGACGGCCATCCTCGAGGCAGCCCTGATGACTGGTTTCGAGCGCAATGCCGACATCGTGCGCATGACCAGCCCCGCTCCCCTCTTCGCCCATGTGGATGGATGGCAGTGGCGCCCCGACCAGATCTGGTACGACCAGACCGACATGTTCCGCACCGCCAGCTACTACGTGCAGCACATGTATGCCAACAATCCCGGCACCCATGTACTCTCCCTGACGATGGACAAGAAGCCTGTAGCCAACCAAGACGGTCAGAACGGCCTCTTTGCCACCGCCGCCTACGACAAGCCCACCGGTGAGGTCATCATCAAGATTGCCAACACCTCTCGTCAGCAGCAGCCCGTCCAGTTCCTGCTCTCCGATATTAAGCAGTCTGGCACCGCTACTACCCTCACCCTGCACCACACTGGCATGGACGACGAGAACAGCATCCAGCACCCCACCCTCATCGCTCCCGTCAAGGGCACCATTGAGGTCAAGGCCAACAAGAAGCAGGCCGTACTCTCCGACCAGCTTCCCCCCATGTCGTTCCGTATTTATAGGATAAAGAAGTAATTGAAGCCCCCTCCCATCCTCCCCCCACTGGGGAGGGGTTCGAGGAGGGAGGACACAATACACAAAAGAAAAGGGAAGCGTTTTGCTTCCCTTTTTCGTTCAACGTTCCCACGAGCTCTGCTCGCGCAGCCAATGGTCAATGGTCAATGCTCAATGGTCAATGGTCAATGGTCAATGTTCAACGTGCCATGCAGCTTGTTGTTGTCAGTGCTGTTACTGCTGCCGTAGCTGCTGCGATGACGATGCGTAGGATTGTTTCCCAAATCGAATTCTTCTTCATAATGCTTAATTCTTAATTGTTAATGGTTAATGGTTAATGTTTTTGGTGAGTGGAAGCCCCCTCCCGTCCTCCCCCCACTGGGGAGGGGTTCTGCTGCGCTCTGAGTTCCTCCCCAGTGGGGGGAGGTTAGGTAGGGGCTATCAGTCCATGTCCGGCTGGTCACCGTTGTCTCCGCCTCCTGTGCTTGGTGCTTGACTTCCGCCTCCTTGGTTAGGGGTGAGGCTTTGGGAGGGGCTTCCAATTGATTCGATGTTCAGGAAGCGAGCCTTCTTCAGGAACTGGCG
>FZQZ01000007.1 GCA_900199555.1 Prevotellaceae bacterium MN60 | reverse complement strand
ACTATTCTTCTCCGCTACTTGGTATGCAGAAAAATGCTGTCCCAATTGTCTCAATTGTCACGCTTGTGACACAGCGGGACAGTCCCCATGATTCACAAAAACAGTTGTCCTAATTGTCCTAATTGTCACAGGCTCAATAATCATACGGACCACCCCGGTGTTCCATTGTGTTGCAATGTTGCGTTGCAACGTTGCAATAAGGAGTATCATACACAAGTAAAAGAAGAATAATTAATTATTCTATTTATCATAATGTGATAAGACTACCCGTCTTCTCCCGCGCTTGAGGTGGTGGAGGGTGCTTATTGCAACATTGCAACGCAACGCTGCAACAAACCATCCACTTTTCCGTAATATATGATGCCTTTTACCGTAATACACGCACGAGATTACCGTAATACACGATAATATATGCGGTAATCAGTCTGATATGCAAACAAAAATAGGCTAATACGCATAGTATATCAGGCTGATACGCAAACCAAAATAGCCTGATACGAGTACAAAACAGGCTGATACGAGAACAAAACGGGCTGATACGCGACAAAATCAATTATGTCGTCAAACCCCGAGAATAATGTCGTCAAATCCTCCGAATAATGCCGTCAAACTATTCGCAAAAAAGCAACAAGAAAATAGAGCCCCCAAAAAGAATGAGGGCGTGCCACCATTAAGATGAACACGCCCTCCGCTATTGAAGATTATTGCGGTATGTATTATTCTGCGGTAACCTTAAGCAGGTTGAAGCCGTGACCTACTACCTGCAGAGTTCCCGTTTCAAGAAGCTCCATAGACTTCTCAGTGAGGACAAAGTCTAATACGGTAGTGCCATCAAATGGAGTGTCGCCACGACCACCTGTAACATCCTTGTCTGCATCGTCATCAGAATAACCAGTGCAGATATTACGCCAACCTACTGCTACACAAGCCTGACAATAGTCATCGGCAGTGCGCTCAACATAGATATGAACAGTTGTACCAACCTTGGCAAAGCTCTTCAGCTTGGTGGTGGCATCAGCATTCTCCCAAGGAGTACTCCAATCCACTGCGTGTGAACCTGCCCAAAGTTCGGTCTCAATAGGAGTCTCAATGGTAATCTTGGTCAGATCGAAGCCATGACCTACTACCTGAAGTTTACCATCCTCAAGAAGCTCCATAGACTTTTCAGTGAGCTTGAACTCCAATACGGTAGTGCCATCAAATGGAGTGTCGCCACGACCACCTGTAACATCCTTGTCTGCATCGTCGTCAGAATAGCCAGTGCAGATATTACGCCAACCTACTGCTGCACAGCCTTGGCAATAGTCATCGGCAGTACGAGTAACATACAGACGAAGGATAGAACCTACAGCTGCCTTCTTCTTTAATGCTGCATTTACATCATCAGAAGCCTCCCAAGGTGTGCTCCAATCTATGGCATGTGAGCCAGACCAGAGTTCTTGTTCACCACCTACAGGATATTCGGGATTCTCGTTAATCTCAATCAGACCACCACCATATATAAAGCCGTCAGCATCAACTAACTTCATGAAGTAGGTGCCATCAGCCACTGCAGGAACGGTGTATTCTACATAGTCGCCAGCAGCATTATAGGTAACTGCGATTTCCTGACCATTGATGATAATCTTAGCCACTTTCGACATATTATCACCATGAATGGTTGCAGTAGTACCCTGCTTAACCAAAGTCTCATGGATATCCTTACGATTGGGATATGGGTCACCAGCCAAAGGACGAACCTTGAGCAGGCAGGTGCGAGAGGTAGAAAGGCCCTTGGTGGTAGTAGCCACAATCTTGAGAATATGGTCACCAGCCAATACAGGCTGATTGATAGAGAGACCTTCGAACACCTTCTCATCGTCGATGAGCCATGAAACGGTGGTATAGTCGGCAGGAGTAACCTGCACATCGAATACGAAGTTCTCGGTGCGCTCAATATTTGCAATAGTGCCTGGCTCGCCACCCTTACCCTCGGGGATGTCGGTGTTCAAGATGCGAGGCATATCGTCTTCGCCAGCCGTGAAGAAAGCATCGTTGTCGGTAGAGCAACTGGTGGTTGCTGCCAAGCCGAAGCCCACGAGGAACATGGCGAGATATTTTGATATATTCTTGGTAATCATAGTTATATTCGTTTTTTACCTTTTAATGTTTTTACTTCACGTTGATGTCGGCAACATCCCACCACAGGCGGTGATGCCAGTCGTCTTTACCTCCCATGCGGCTGAGTGCCTCCTTATAGTTGACACTGTTGTACTGGTTCTCCAGGATGGGGTAACGCAGACGAGTAGGAGTCTGGAGGTTAGAATCATCACTGGGGAAGTCTTTGCGTACTTCCAGCTTGGTGCGGTCGGTCAGTACAGGATAGTCTGAACGGCGCAGGTTAGCCCAAGCCTCAGAGGGGTTCATCATGTGCAGAATCCAAGCCTGAGTATTGATAGCTTCCTTAGCATTGGCAGCCAGAGCTGTAGCCTGAGAAGCGATGAAGTCGTTAATCTCGGCATCGGTAATCTTCTTGTCGGCCTGCAGGTAGTGGGTATTCAGCCACTGCATAGAAGCCTTGATACCAGCGTTGAAGTGGTCTTCAACAGTGCCGGGAACATCCCAACCCTTAGACTTAGCCTCAGCCAGCAGGAACTCTACCTCACCAGAGTTGATGAGTGCACCTGGACGGTCGGGCATCTCGAAGTCGATAGAGAGGAATGGACGCAACATACGAGCGTTGTAGTTGTTCTGGTCGAAACCAGCCTCAGGATACATCTTCACCAGCTTGTCGAGGGTGGGGATGGCTGAGTTGGAAGGAGCATTTACCCAATCGCTCCACCATGCAGCACCGGGTACACAAGGAGTGTAGTCGCCAGTAGTAGCCAAATAAGCTACCACCTCGTCGGTAACGTCAACGTTCCACTCGCGATCGGGCTTGGTCTCAGCACGCTTGGTGTTGATATAGTGACGGCAGATGCGATAGAGACGTGGGTCGTTGCTGTTCTTCATAATATCGAAGAAGGTAGAGCATACGAAGGTGGGTGACGAAGGATCCTGTCCGTAGAGAATCTCACCGAGGGCATTGACACGGAAGTCAAGGTCGCGAGAACCATCATACAGGGTGAAAGGACCATCGGTATAGATGATGTAAGCATCGTCGGCAGCGCTCTGGATATAACCACCATCGGCAGCCAGAGCCTTCTCAAACTCTGCCTGAGCCTTCTCGGGATTAACATCACTGATACGCATAGCATAGCGCAGACGCAGTGAGTTGGCGTAGCGCTTCCAAGCGTCAACATCGCCACTCATGCTGGTAACATCACCACCGATGCGGTCGTTGCCAGTACCCAGCTGTGCCACACAAGCAGCCAGTTCGTCGAAGAAGAAGTTGTAAATCTCTTCCTGTGTCTCGTATTTGGGGTTAGAGATGCCCTTTACGAAACCCTGACCAGCCTCTGTGCAAGGAATGTCACCATAGATGTCGGTAAGTACTGACATCAGATAAACACGGTGAATGCGCAGAGCTGCATTGGTGTTGGGCTTATCCTCAGAGTTGGCAATAGCATCAACCATATTCTTGATGGCTACTGAATAGAACTGGTCCCATACGAGGCGCATCTGGTCGTCTTGTGCATGAACGGCACCAGCATAGTTGCTGACGTTCCAACCACCAGCAAAGTGCTGAGTGAAACCAGTGATATAGCTACGATAGGTATCCATCAGTCCAAAGTCGCCATAGGTCTGCAACAGGGCTGTGGTGAGCTGTGCGCTAGGCTCAATGTAAGAGGCCTTACTATCGTCGGTGTTTACCTCTTCCATGTAGCTGTCGCTGCAGGCTGTAGTTGAGAGCAAGCCACATCCTACAACAAAGGCAGCAAGTGTATTCTTGAAATATTTTGTAGTCATAATAGTTCCTCCTCCTCTTTAGAATTTAACATTGACATTGATACCATAGCTACGGCGTGAGGGCAGCGAACCATACTCAAGACCAAGACCAGAGGTGTTGTAACCAGAGTCTGGGTCGATGTTAGGAATATTCTTCCATACGATGAATGGGTTACGAGCTACGAACGATACGCTGAGGCTCTGAACCTTCTTGCCCAACCACTTCTCGGGGAAGGTGTAGCCAAGGGTAATCTCACGACACTTGATGTAAGAGTTGTCATAGATGAACATAGAGGGAGCATTCTCAGAAGCGGTCTTCCAATAGTTCTCGGGGTTAACGGGGATATCGTTCTGCTTATAGCCCAGAACATTGCCCTCTTCGTCGCGCATCTCAATCATACCAGGAACGATGTAACCCTCGCACTTGCCAGCAGCACGCCACTCGTCGATTGTCATGTTAGCAGCCTTGCGGTTCTCCTCAGAGCGATACCACTCCTCACGACCAGCCAGTGTGCCAGAAGCCTTACCAGTAGCATAAGCTGAGCGCATAGACATAGAGAAGAGGTCGGCACCAACCTTCACGTCGAAGCCTGCAGAGAGGCGGAAGTTCTTATAAGTAAAGGTAGAATAGAAACCACCTGTCCAATCCCAAGAGGCATTACCCAGTGTGTGGGTCTTGTCGTCAACCTCAGGCAGACCAGTAGTAGCATTGATAATAACCTGACCATCGGCAGTACGGCGGAAGTCCTTACCAGTGATAGAACCGTAGTTCTTACCGACCTCAGCACCTACAGAAACACCACACCATGTAGCCTTCTCAATCTCGAAGTAGTTCATACCGTCAACGAGTGAGTTCACCTTGTTGATGTTCTTAGAGAAGTTGACACCTGCATCCCAAGCAAAGTCCTTAATCTGCAGTACACGACCATTGAGGGCTACCTCAATACCCTTGTTCTGAATCTCACCGGCATTGATCAGGCTGTAGTTATAACCAGAGGTTGAAGAGGTGGCCAGACGGATAATCTGGTCCTTAGACAACTGATTGTAGTAAGTAACGTCAACACCCAGACGACCACGGAAGAGCTTCATCTCAAGACCGAGCTCGAAAGAGTTGGTGCGAGTAGGCTTCAAATCTCTGTTAGGCTTAACGTCGTTGTTAATCATACCGATAACATAGCCACCGTAAGAGTACTTAGCAGTAGAATAAGTCAGATCCAACTGGTAAGGATCGGTATCGCTACCTACCTGTGCCCAAGAAGCACGAATCTTACCATAGTTAATCAGATTCTTATTCTTAATCCACTCTGAGAAGACTACGCTACCAGAGAATGAAGGATATACATATACATTGTTGTTGGTAGGCAGTGTAGAAGACTTGTCACCACGCAGGGTAGCCTCCAAGTAGTAGGTATGCAGATAACCTACGCTGGCAGAACCGAAGAGAGAGTTAATCTGCTTCTTGTAGGTGTTGCGCTGAACACTCTGCTCGGCATAGTTCATGATAGCTACTACGTTCTTCATCTGCTGGTCCATACCAGTGAAGATGTCTGTCTTGTTGTTTACCTTGAAGATGTTACCACCCAGGGTAGCATTTACGTCGAAGTCGCCAAACTGATTGTTATACAGTGCGAGCAACTCGGCATTCAAGGTGCGGTTATTGAAGTTCTGACTCTGCAACTGACCAGCCAGCTTACCAGGAGTAGTGCGGGCTACGAAGTCATCAAAGGTCATGAAGTTCATATCGGTACCGATAGTACCCTGCAACTTCAAGTGGTCGTTGATATTCCAAATGGCCTTGGCTGTCAGACGGAAGATATCCTTAGCTGAGGTATTCTCGTTCTTATAGAGGTCCCAGTAAGGGTTCTTGTTGTACTGGTCGTTACCATTCCAGTTGGCATACTCACCCTCGGCAGTCTCGTAGTTCTTCAACCAGTCCTGACTGTAGGTACCAGCCAAGGTCATGAGGTTCTTACCAACGTTGCTCTGAGAGTCGCCCAATGCGGGACGGTTCTTTACATCCTCACGAGTGTAGTTGGCTGTGAAGTCGAAATCAACGGGACCAGCAGCAGTGGTGACACGCAGATTGAAGTTGTCACGACTCATGTGGGTGTTAGGAAGAATGTCCTTGTTGCGCATGTCGGTAACAGAGAAACGAACACCCGTCTTGCCAGAGTTGACACTCAGGATGGCAGTGTTCTGGGTGGTGAGACCTGTGCGGAAGAATCCGCTGACATTGTCGCGATACATATAGAATGGACGCTTAGCGTGGTCGAAATACTCCACATTCAGATTGTCAGCCTTGGCACCCCAGCTAGAGTTGGTACCAGAGGTGGCTGTAGGACTATAGGCACCATTGTAACCCATACCGTAAACCTGCTGGATATCGTCCCACTGTGAGTTCTGAGTATCGAAAGTGAGCGAACCATTATATTCTACAGAAACCTTGTCCTTGTCAGCCTTCTTAGTGGTAATCAGGATGACACCGTGAGAGGCGCGGCTACCATAAAGAGCAGAAGCTGCAGGACCCTTCAGCACGGTCATGTTCTCGATATCATCGGGGTTGATGGCAGAGATACCATCACCGAGGTCATAACCACCCTCTGTACCAGCACTACCGAAGTTAGTGTTGTCCAAGGGCACACCATCGATTACATACAATGGCTGATTGTTACCAGAAATCTCGGTGTTACCACGAAGCAATACACGAGTAGAACCAGAGGCACCACCTGCAGTATTCTGCACTACAAGACCGGCCACCTTACCAGAAAGAGAGTTGATAACATTGGTCTCCTTAGCCTTGGTGAGTTCTTCACCCTTCACCTCAGAGACACCATAACCCAGCGCCTTGCGGTCGCGCTTGATGCCAAGAGCGGTAACAACCACTTCGTCGAGCACAGTCTTATCCTCGTCGAGGACAATCTTCATGCCCTGTTGAGCCTTCACCTGCTTGGTGGTGTAGCCTACATAGCTTACCTCCAATACGGCACCAGCCTTACACTTGATTTTAAAGTTACCGTCATAATCGGTAATAGTACCAGTATTGGCACCTACCACCTTGACAGAAGCACCAATCAGTGGGCCATTAGCATCCTCGACAGTACCACTAATCTCGCGGTCATCGGGAGCTGCAGCAGCCTGCTCCGCACGATTGTTCGTAGCGGCATCAGCCAGCATTGGCATCCACATCATGCCTGCGCTAAGCAGACAAAGAAACATTGTTCTTTTGTTCATTGTTAGATGTTTTTTTAGTTGTTATGATAGTTAAAATAGGGATTACATATTCACTACTACGGTATGATGACCTGGGGTAGCCTTGATGACGTTACCATCAACAGGCTGACCATCGACTACAATCGAAGTGACACCACTCTGCTTGCCCTCTGGGTTGAGAACGGTGATATCGAAAGTAGCATCACGCAAAATGCGCTGAACGCTATACTCCTTGAGTGTAGAAGGAATACAGGGGTCAATCTCGATGCCATCATAGGTGGGCTTGATACCCAGAATGAACTGGGTAATGGTGTACCAGTTCCATGCTGCTGTACCCGTGAGCCAAGAGTTCTTACCCTCACCAGGCTTAGCGGCATCCTTACCGGCTACCATCTGACAGTAAACATAAGGTTCTACCTTATGGAGCTGCTGGTCTTCAATCCATGCAGGACAAATCTTGGTGTAGTGCTCCCAAGCATCATTACCACGATGAGCAACAGTCTCACCAATAATCACCCAAGGATTGTTGTGGCAGAAGATACCGGCATTCTCTTTGTAACCAGCGGGATAAGAGCTAATCTCACCCATCTCTACATAGTACTTAGTGAAAGCGGGATTGTTGAGCACCATACCATGCTCGCTATCCAAATAGCGCTTACATGCGTCCAGTGCCTTGTCAACCATACCTTCTTCCTGTCCGATACCTGCCATCGTGCAGAAGCCCTGTGACTCGATGAAAATCTTACCTTCTTCATTCTCGTGAGAGCCAATCTTATTGCCATAGAAGTCGTAGGCACGCAGATACCACTCACCATCCCAGCCATGCTTCTTGACAGCCTCAACCATGGCGTCGATACACTGCTGAGCACGTTGAGCCTCATCGTGCTTGGCCATCTTCTCGCAGAGTTCTACATACTGCTTTCCAGTGAATACGAAGAGACCGGCAATCATCAGAGACTCAGCCTTAGAGCCTTCGCTCTGGTTCTCAGTAGTCTGGAATGACTCGTTGGGATCCCAAGAGAAGCAGTTGAGGTTCAGACAGTCGTTCCAGTCGGCACGACCAATAAGTGGCAGCATATGAGGACCGAGGTTCTCTACTACATGATTGAAAGAGATGCGCAGGTGCTCGAAGAGTGACACCTCTGTACCTGGCTGATTGTCGAAGGGTACCATCTCGTCAAGGATAGAGAAGTCGCCCGTCTCCTTGATATATGCAACAGTACCGAAGATAAGCCAGCAGGGGTCATCGTTGAAACCACCACCGATATCATTATTACCACGCTTAGTAAGGGGCTGATACTGGTGATAGCATCCACCATCAGGGAACTGGGTAGAGGCAATATCAATGATGCGCTGACGAGCACGGCTAGGAATCTGATGTACGAAACCAACCAGGTCTTGGTTAGAATCGCGGAATCCCATACCACGGCCTACACCACTCTCGAAGAATGAAGCACTACGAGAGAAGCAGAAGGTAATCATACACTGATACTGGTTCCAGATGTTGACCATACGGTTCAGACGGTCGTCGGCACTCTTAACAGAGAACTTAGACAGCAGCTGATCCCACAGTGCACGCAACTCCTCGAAGGCAGCATCAACAGCCTCGACAGTAGAGAAGCGCTGGATAACCTCATAGGCCTTTTTCTTATTGACGAGTGTGACGTCAGAATCCTGTGATGAGAGCAACTCACCACGCTGCTTGCGAGCAATATCCTCTTGAGAGAACTTCTCGTTCTGCTCGTTTTCAACATATCCCAGTACGAAGATAAAGTCTTTCTCCTCGCCAGGCTGCAGGCTAACCTCTACATAGTGAGAGGCAATAGGACTCCAACCATGAGCCAGTGAGTTGGCAGGCTTACCAGCCATTACACACTGAGGATTAGAGAAGTCGTTGTAAAGTCCGATAAACGACTCGCGGTCGGTATCATAACCATCAGCCTGCACATTGGTCAGGGCATAATAGGCATAGTGATTGCGACGCTCCTTATACTCAGTCTTATGATAGATGGTAGAGAAATCTTCAATCTCCACCTCACCAGTAGACCAGTTACGCTGGAAGTTCTCCATATCTGTGGCAGCATTCCACAGACACCACTCTGTAAAGCTGAAGAGTTTCAACTGCTTTACCTCATTGGTGGTATTCTTTAGGGTTAACTTCTGCACTTCTGCCCATGTATGCAAGGGAACAAAGAAGAGTACTGAAGCCTCAACACCATTCTTGCTACCCGTGATACGAGTATAGTTCATTCCGTGACGGCACTCATAGCTGTCAAGAGGAGTCTTACAGGGCTTCCAACCAGGATTCCATACAGTACCACCATCATTGATATAGAAATAACGGCCACCGGCATCCATGGGGACACCATTGTAGCGATAACGAGTGATACGACGGAATTTGGCATCTTTATAGAAGTCATAGCCTCCCGCAGTATTTGATATCAGACCAAAGAAGTCTTCATTACCCAAATAGTTAATCCAAGGGAACGGAGTGGCAGGGTCTGTAATCACATACTCGCGATGAGCATCATCAAAATGTCCAAATGTCTTCATATTATTATTAGTATTTGATTCTTTTCCTTATTATATTACTTCTCCAGTCCTTTGCCTGACATCAGGACATCAACCAATGGCTTATCCTTATAGTCATTCTTCTGCTGATCCCAGAAACCGAAGTCTGCATCATAGCACCAAGTGGTCCAAGCAATATTAAACTCGTCGAAGACTGAGAGCATATCCTTTGTCCACTTATAGGCCAACTCGCGATCTACAGGCTCATAGACGCCCCACTCACCACAGAAGAGCTGGAGATTATACTTCTTGGCCACGGCGATAGCATCCTTGAAGTCTTCACGAATCTTGTTGATATCCCATACCTGAGTATTGAAATGGTTTTCATCAATCAGCGCCTTAACAGAGTCTGAAGAGGCCTCATAGTCTTCTTTAGAAACGAGGACACCAGGATAGTTTACCTTACCAGTGTACTTGCCTACGGGAGTCCACCATGCACCATAGTGGGTGAGAATCATAGGATTGTAATAGTGGAAAGATAGAATGATGTTCTTGTCACCCTCAGGAACCTTCAGATATTTCATGGTTTCATAACCCTGCCAACGATTAGAACCGATAACAAGTGTACGCTGTGGCTCACGCTCACGGAGTGCTTTGTGTACCTTAGCCACCAGTTTGTTCCACTGCTCATGCTCTTCAGCTACAGGCTCGTTCATAAATTCGTAGGCTACAGAGTCGTTGCTGTATCCCTTCAACACATCAGAAAGTTGATACCACAAGTTAATCAAATCCTGCTGAGACTTCTCAGAAGTAAACAAGGTATTGGCACTGCCATTACCCTCGTTGACTGCATTGAAATAGTGAGAACGGATAATGTGCAAATCGACAATAGCACGCAGATGATGCTTGCCACACTGGTCGAGAGCAAAGGTCAGCAGATTCCAAGCCTCAGGAAGTTGGTTACCTTCTTCATCCCAAAACTGAACCTCGTCGATGGGGATACGAACAAAGTCGAAACCTAACTGTTCAAGGCGCTCAAAGTCGTCTTCTTGAATATGCAGGCGACGAGCCTCACCACGCTCTTCTGACTGAGACAGCCAGTGACTGAGGTTAGTACCTCTCTTAATACGGAAATTGTTTACACCGTCTGTGGTGGCTGTCTTGGTAGAACAAGCAGTCATCACCATGATGGCCATGAAGGCCAAAACAGAAAATAGTTGTTTCATTGTTTTGGTATTTTTTTATTTTGATTCGTTTATTCCTTCCATAATACCTTGCAGAATCCAAGGAGCCTTAATCTTCATTCCCTTCTCACGATCGAAGATACCAAAGTGTTCGGCACCACTGCCAAAGTAGTTATTGTCCCAAATAAAGGTGGAGAAGCCACGCTTACGAGCTTCGCGAACAAAATGGCGACAATAGTATGTCATGTTTTCATGGATTAGGTCGGTCTGTCCACTCTTCTGGCGATCGGTAACACCCCATTCGCCAATGACTACACCAAGTCCTTTCTGACTCCATGTAGCAACAACCCTATCAAAAAGGTCGGTCATATTCTTCTCATCACTAGGTGAAGCCTCGCCTTTATCTTTATAAGGAGTACCCCAGAAGTTATACTTGCACTCTCCGGCATAATCCCAAGGGTTATAAAAATGGAATTCAACACTCATATAGTTGTTGCCATTGCCCTCTACATCGGTAGGAACAATGAAGTCGTCATTATAGAGTCCGAAATCAGGATTACATACGTAGGTCTGTACAATCAGGTGACGCTTGGCGTTCTTACCACCTGTGGCACGGACAACATCGATGAAAGTCTGATTATATGAATTCTGTACTGCCAAGTTCTCGGCTTCGGGTTTGCCCCAATTGTCTCGAATATGAACCTCGTTAGTACCTGCAAAGGCTACACGATAGTCATAATCAGCAAACTCGCTGGCAATATTCAACCACAGCAAAGCCAACTTCTGATTGTTTTCCTCCTTGTACTGATTCGTAGGACGTCCCTCAAGCCACTTGTCATGGTGAGTATTAATGATAACCTTGAGGTCGTAGCTGAGACACCATCCGACCACTTCCTTGATACGGGCTATCCATGCCTTATCAATACTCATAGCCTGTGGATTGGTGATGTGGCACTGCCAACGAATAGGAATACGGATAGCATTAAAGCCTGCATCTTTGATAGCTTTAATGACTTTCTTAGTAACTACAGGATTACTCCATGCAGTTTCTGCCTTGATGCTGCCTTCAGGATTGCCAATGGCCATTGACTCGCCATCCTGTCCTGGAGCAGAACATTCAAACTGGTTACCTAAGTTCCATCCAGCAAGGACCTCACGATTCCATTGCTGGGCTGTAGGTTGTGCATAGCAAATGGTAACGATACTCGTCAGAACAATAACGAAAAATCGTCGGGTGTTTAAAAGTGTTTTCATCCTTAGGTTGTGTATTTGGGTTTGTGGCACAAAAGTATTTATATTTATATAAAAGAAGGTTTGAAGGTTAACAAAAAGGGTTTCAAAACTCTCATGTGTCAGTTTTGAAACCCTTATCAGATAGATTTTATACCCTCCTTATACGTACTTGGAAGGAGAAACTCCAAAGTATTTCTTGAATACAGTACTAAAATATTTAGCGTTGTCAAAGCCAGCCAATACAGCTGTTTCAGATACCGAACGGCCACTACGCAACAAGGCTGCAGCACGCTCTAGGCGGATGATACGGATGAAGTCTTGTGGTGATTTACCCGTAAACGACTTCAACTTAATATAGAACAAGGTGCGACTCATGGCCATCTCACGACACAGGCGGTCGATATTGAAATCGGCATCAGAAAGATGATCTACAACAATAGTAGTCACTTTCCCGATGAATTCGCTACTTTCTTCACTATCAGTCTCGATGGAATCGACCTTTTTTGCATCATCATTGGAAATATCTACACTCAGACTAGGATTGCTTACCACCAAACGCATATACTTGGTGTGCAACTGATAAACGCGCCATGCACCATAGAAGGCTAAGACAACAAGTCCGATGTATATCATCCACATCCACCAAGAGTTCCACCAAGGCTGCGCGATGATAAGCTCTAACTGTACTTCATCGAGCACATCACCACAGGTTCGACTGATGCTGCGCAGATGTAAATCATGAGTACCTGCTTCCAGATTGGTAAAGCGAATACTCTGCTGACTGGTAGGCTGGCTCCACTCACCATCTCCCACCTTGTATTGATAGACGATATCAGACTGGTTACGCAAATTGATACACTCGTAATGCAGGTCGAAAGTACGCTCGTCATAACTTAAACGTAGTTGACGACCATTGGTATCCAGTATCCTCAGCTTAGCAGTATAGTTGATGGCTTGTACATTCTCAGGGTTGATGATGAGCGCACCTGTAGTACTACCATAAAGGATATGACCATTATGCATCTTAACAGCAGCGCCTCGACTATACTCTCGTTCTACTCCATAGCAGAAGTTGACGTTGACAGCCTTAGTAGACTTCGGTGTCATAAAAGACAGCCCCTCTTCTGTGGCTATCATGATACGTCCGCGAACATCCTTGATAATACTGCTGATACAATTAGAAGGCAGACCATTGTCCTTGGTCAGCAGAACACATTTCTTGGTATCGAAATGATAAATATAGATACCACCGCCATCTGTTCCTATCCACAACTCATTATCATTGTTGAGGTAAAGGCACTGCGCGAACTTATTGACATCGTTCTTATCGCCCGCATCGTATGGCAATTCCGAAATCTTTCCCGTAGAGGGAGATACCAAATATACACCATAGGCTGTACCTACAGCAATATCGCCATTGGGCAATTGTAACATATCGTTGACATAACGTACCTCATGATAGCGGAAACCTGAAGCCGTCTTTTGTACCAACATACCATCAAGGCATCCCATCCATAAATCGCCTTTTTTGTCGTACATCAGCTTATAGACATGGTCATCTTGAAGTGCACCATTAGCGACAGTATATAGCTGACGAGCCTGTCCATTAGAAGTAATCTCATAAACACCTTTGCCATACGTTGAGGCCAAGATATTGCCATCAGGAGTCTTACAAAGGTCTATCACCACCGTACCATAACAGGTGTGTGTCCACTGACGATTATAAGGATTATGCAGACTGACACCATTATCAGTACCCATCACCAAGGTACCATTGACTAGCTGGTCTACACAATTGACACGGTCGTTCAAAAGTGACTGCTGGTTATCGCGGATATGCTGGAAGATAGCTGGTGTACTACCTACCGGACGAGCGATATCGATGCCACCAGAGTATGAGCCGACTATGATGTTACCCCATGCATCACGAAGCAGCGCATAGATACCATTACCATGCAGCACACCATGTGCTCCCTCATTAGCATCAAAAAGTAGCTCCCAGGTATATTTGCCCGATGATGAAGGTTGACGACTAACAACATGTACTCCGAAACCATCAATACCCACTAGCAGAGTCTTGCTATCATAAGCACAGATGCTACGAACAGGATTGTGAGAGATATCTACTCCTGCTTCAGGAGAGACATAATCACTTCGCGTCATGCGTCCTGCACCATCAAATGACAATACACGAAGTCCTGCCGTATATCCTCCTAACCATACCTTATTATACAGGGCATCATAATAGCCACTTTCAATATGGTAGGGCAGTATCTTCTGCATTTGCGCATGAGGTTTGGGAATAGAGTGGATGCCTCCATTGTATTGTAACACGCCTTCTTTGGTACAGAATAGCAGATGCTTATTGGTTCGTACGATGCAGCAGGCATTGACATTCTTCACAATAGGAGATGCCTTACTATCACGCAAGAAGTAAACACCCAGATTGGTAGCCAACCAGATACCCCGGTCAGTTTGGAGGATATCATTTAGCTGGATATCATCCTTTATCAAGATATTGATGTTGGCAATTTCTACAAAAGTATCGCCTTCTGATTGATAGCGATAGATATAACCTTTATTATCGAATGCTAATAAATCCTGTATTTCCTTCTCAGTCAAGGAGGAGGATAGCTTGATGGTTCTACCAGCCAGAATACTGACCATAGACTGACTACCTAATTGATAGTGCTTAACGGAAACGCCATTATAGCGCTCTACCCCATTCTTTGCCGACCACCATATGGCACCATCCAGCGTTTGTTGCAAAGAGTAGATACGCTGACTGTTAAGTCCCTCTTTCTGTCCTAGGTGCTGATAGGTAAAACCTTCTACACGCTGTGCATGGATTGTCTGAGCACAGACAGTCCATAGTGTCGTCATGAGAAGTGATAGATACCATTTCATAGTCCTTGCACTTTTTTATTGTCCTCCAAGATGTGAGAAATACGTGATGATATCTTCCCACGTCTTAAAAGTATCACTACCATACTCCAGATAGGTGGCCATCGTTTCGCCTTCCTTCTTACTGCTAATCAGATAATCACCATAAAGCAAGTCACGACGCCAGGTAATAATGGTATGTCGCCATGCTGGCACTCCAATATATTCGGTCAACCATTCCTTAGAAGTGGCCTCATCCTCAGCAACAAAATACACCTGATATTGCTCTATCAACTGACGAACAGCTTTCTGAACCGAAGAGGCTGGCTTCTGATTCCACTCCTTCATGGTCTCTATACCTATATATATTATAGGACGCTCACGATGTTCCTGCTGGTCGTCTATCCAACGAATAACAGGCACCACGCTCTGCATGAAACTCTTATCGTTCATGCGATGCTCACCATGAAAATGAAGCGCTTGCGGATACACTTCATGGAACATATCAAAGGTATTCACCGTGGTATCCTCATCACCAAAGAGACCATAGATTAACGATTGTTCCTCCGTATTAGCCTGAGAGAAACGTAATTCAGACTGCTCCTTGTATTCCTTTACGAGCGCCTTATCAACATAAAACTCTTGGACACCATCCAGACGGGGATTCTGGAATTGCTGCGTTCCCGTCATACCATGCGCCTTCATGGTTTCGCCCATTTCCAAAGCAGGATTCACACAAATACGATGATAGCCATACAACTGCTCTGCATACATACCTCCCATAGACGTACCAATAATCAGGTCGGGCTTTTCTTGTTTGCAGATATCATGGAGCAATGCGATAGCCTCTGCGGGATGAATGGGAAGATCAGGAGCTATCACCTTAGCCTGTGGCATCACTTCGCGCAATCGTGTTACGGTTCCCGATTGTCCACTACTGGCAAAGCCATGACAGTACAAAACAACCTTTCCTGCCATCAGGTCTGGAAACTGCTTGACGTATGGATTTTCTTTAATCATGAGTGCAAAGTTACTAAAAAACGAGGAAAATGCAAAAGAAAAACATTTTTCTTTTCACTTCCAAGGGAAACACTATCAAACGATTATTATCGTGCTATACAGGCATTTGGGTAAAAAGAGAAGTAATATTGCAACGCTCACTTTGCATTTTGCGCTTACGGCTTACATAATAATACAGAAAAACAAAAATTCCGTAAAAAACCGCGTAATCCATCAGTTATTCTTTTTATTTTTCCAAAAATAATTGCTAACTTTGCGCACAGAAAATTTTCCAACTTATAATACAAATACAAAATTATGGTAAATTACAAGGATTTGGGTCTCGTGAATACTCGCGAGATGTTTAAGAGAGCAGTAGCCGGTGGCTATGCTATCCCCGCTTTCAACTTCAACACTATGGAGCAGATGCAGGCTATCGTACAGGCTGCCGTTGAGACAAAGTCTCCAGTTATCATGCAGGTTTCTAAGGGCGCTCGCAACTATGCTAACGCTACTATCCTGCGCTACATGGCTGAGGGTGCTGTAGCTTATGCTAAGGAGCTCGGCTGTGAGCATCCTGAGATTGTTCTGCACCTTGACCACGGTGACACCTTCGAGCTCTGTAAGGATTGTATCGACATGGGTTTCTCTTCAGTAATGATCGATGGTTCTCACCTCCCCTATGAGGAGAACGTTGCGCTGGCCAAGAAGGTTGTTGACTACGCTCATCAGTTCGACGTAACTGTTGAGGCTGAGCTCGGTGTTCTCGCTGGTGTTGAGGACGAGGTTTCAGCTGCTGAGTCTCACTACACAAAGCCTGAGGAGGTTATCGACTTCGCTACACGCACTGGTTGTGACTCTCTGGCTATCTCTATCGGTACCTCTCACGGTGCACACAAGTTCACTCCTGAGCAGTGCACACTCGTGAACGGTGTACTCGTTCCACCCCCCTTGGCATTCGACATTCTCGCTGAGATCGAGAAGAAACTCCCTGGATTCCCCATCGTGCTCCACGGTTCTTCTTCAGTACCTATGGACGAAGTAAACACCATCAACAAGTTCGGTGGCAAGCTCGAGGCTGCTATCGGTATTCCTGAGGATCAGCTGCGTCAGGCTTCTAAGAGCGCTGTTTGCAAGATTAACATCGACTCTGACTCTCGTCTGGCTATGACTGCTGCTATCCGTCAGCACCTCGCTGAGCATCCTGGAGACTTCGATCCTCGTCAGTATCTGAAGCCCGCTCGTGAGAACATGAAGAAGATGTACATCCACAAGATTGTGAACGTACTCGGTTCTGATGGTAAATTGGCTCAGTAATAATAAGAGACTATCAATAAAAAGGCTTTCCAAATTTGGAAAGCCTTTTTTGTTTCTTATATGATTACGATATTGTGATTAATACCATGATTATTTCGTCATATCGGCATGTATCTTATCTACAGATCCCGTAGTGGGATTCAACGTCATGTGAGTAACATAACGCTTGAAGAGCGAACCACTACGTAGCTCCACAAATCCAAACTGAGCAGCATACAAATCGAATGAACCAAGGAAGTGGTTATCGCGATGTAGCGTCAACTTAATGCGACCAGGAACATTGACATAAAAGCCACCCTCTTTCTTGTTTTCTGGAATATCATACTTTTGGAAGGTTGTTCGGTGCATATCCTCAATCGTCATATAATAAGGTACGCCCGAAAGGTCATCCTTATCCACTAGTCCCAACTTCTTTGAAAGACGGAAGATTACCTCACGCTCAACCTCCTTCTCTGGACATACGACAATCGTCTGTTCTACCGTATCACGAGTAACAGTGCCCGTGAATAGTGTCATCAGTATTTCGCGCTGTTTGTCTATCTCATCAATCATACGCTGCAACTGCTGTTCATCTTGAGGCATATCATCTGCTTCACCAGTAATCAGCTGTTGGCGATGTTCCTGAAGTTCTAAGATTTGCTCCACAGTTAGTTCAGCCATCTTTGCCGTACTACCAGCAGACAACACCTCTGCAGTTAGGTAAAGATGTGGATTAGGCTGTTTTACAGATGGTGCAGGGGTGAAGGGGACGTGTTTCCTAGGCTTTACGGGTTCTGCATTCACTGATTGCAGCACACCCTCATCACTCAGTTTGATTTCTGCCGTCTCACACTTTCCACCTTTCAGTTTTACAGCATAACACTTGGAAGTATCTCGCACACCAATCTGAGTCAAACCGTAGTTGACAATGCTATAAGTAACCTCCTCCTCTAAATTAACGCCCTTTAAACGAAGATATTTCTCTGCATATTTTGCAAACTCACCCGGAGTATATGTTTTCTTTTCAATAAGCAGATTAAACTCAATGGCTGTCTTAGGAAGATAGTAGATGATACCGTCAGCAGTACGTCCAGCCGTCATCGGCGTTGTTTGTGGTTGTGCCATTGCTATAGCGCTCCATAAGCACATGGCTGCAAGTAGTAATTTCTTCATATATCTATCAGTTTTAGTCTTTCAGTCGCTTGAATGCTCGTGGCATATAGCTAATGATATCGCTTGCCAACAAGCTCTCTTCTCCCAAATCAGCAGCAGCCAAATCACCTGCCAACCCATGCAGATAAACACCAATCATACATGCTTCCTTGGGTTGATATCCCTGAGCCAATAGACCAGTGATAATACCCGTCAGTACGTCACCACTTCCTGCAGTAGCCATGCCTGCATTGCCCGTGGGATTAAACATTACATGACCATCAGCCATACAGATAGCAGTATAGTGGCCCTTTACGATAACAATACCTTGTAAGCGCTCTGCCAAGCCACATGCCTTTGTCAATCTCTCATAGCTATCAGCCGAATGTCCTTCCATCCTGTCGAGCTCCTTCGGATGGGGCGTAAGGATAATGCCTTTAGGCAATTGCTGCAACCATGCACGATGATTAGCCAATATATTCAGCGCATCGGCATCGGCAACAATAGGACATTGTGTTCTTCTCAGCTGGGCTATCAAGGCTATTGCCGTCTGTTCACTTTGTCCCAATCCCGGACCGATACCCAATGCCTTATAATCCTCAGTTTCTACTGCCTCAGCAAAGATTGTTTCCTCAGAACTCTTTTGGATAATAGCCTCTGGCACGGTCTGCTGGATAATAGGAATATTTCTTTTGGGACTATTCACTGTCAGTTTACCTACGCCTGAACGCAGACAGGCTTTTGCTGCCAAGATGGCTGCTCCAGCCATGCAGTAGCTACCAGCTATCAGCAGTGCATGTCCCATCTCTCCCTTATGAGCGAACGGATCACGATGATGCAGACATTTTCTGATATCGCTCTCATCAATAATAGAATACGGCGCTTCTATCTTCTGCATTCCTTCCTGACTCAGACGGATATCAAGCACGCGTATCTGACCGATAAACTGCTGATTCTCAGCAAAGAGGAACGACAACTTAGGTTGTTGCAATGTCAATGTCATGTGAGCACGAATGATGTTGGCTCTGACATTATAGGTATTATCCTCAGCCATCAGTCCCGATGGCAGGTCGATGCTGACAACCTTTGCCTGCGAGGCATTGATATATTTTACCAAAGAAGAGAATCCACCGGCAAGAGGTTTGTTCAGACCAGAGCCAAACAAGCCATCAATTACCAAGATATTCTCATCCAACTGTGGTGGGTCAAACTCCTGAGTAACCTCAATAAACTGATATACACGCTTATTCTCTACTATCTGCTTTTTGTTGGCAGCACAATCTGGCGACAGATAGCCACTGATATTAAACAGATAGACTGATACTTGGTATCCTAAATCAGCCAGCTGTCGTGCCATAGCCAAAGCATCACCGCCATTATTGCCTGGTCCTGCAAACACTACCACGGGCGTAGATGAACTCCACACCTCAGTAATAGCACGCGTCATTGTCTGAGCAGCGCGCTCCATCAAATTGAGACTTGAGATAGGTTCGTTCTCAATTGTATATTTGTCTAGCTCTTTTATCTGAGCACCTGTAAATATCTTCATTACGTTGCAAAAATACGAAAAATATAGTAATCCATGCCTATCTTTGCAAAAAAAATTGTAATTTTGTACCAAAATTCATATATTTCACAAATGAGCACAGTTAAAATCAAAGACAAAACGTTTAAAACGTACATTTCAGAAGATGAAATAAAGGAAAGAATCAAGAAGTTGGCAGCCCGCATCAACGAAGATATGGCAGGCAAGAACCCTTTGTTTCTAGCCGTACTGAACGGTTCGTTTATTTTTGCTGCTGATTTGATGAGAGAAATCACCATTCCCTGTGAGATTTCCTTTGTTAAGTTGGCCTCTTATCAGGGTGTGATGTCAACAGGTAAAGTGCATGAGGTGCTTGGCATCAACGAGGATTTGGCTGGTCGCACTGTTATTATTGTGGAAGATATTGTTGATACAGGTTGCACGATGAAGCAGATGATAGCATCGCTGGGCACTCGTAATCCCGCTTCTATCCACATCTGCACCTTGTTTGTTAAGCCCGGCAAGCTGAAGGAACCTCTTGATATTGAGTATTCAGCCTTCTCTATTCCCAATGATTTCATCTTGGGTTACGGTTTGGACTACGACCAGCAAGGTCGCAACTTGAAAGAAATCTATACATTAGTAGAAGAATGAGATTCATTAAACTTCCCCAAATGCAAAGTGATATTGAGGAGCGCAAGAGCGACCTCATGACTGACTTATGGTATAAAGGAAAGGAGACACGAATTAAACAGGATAAACAAGAACAAAGAAATCAAATGAAGAACATTGTTATTTTCGGTGCCCCTGGTTCAGGTAAAGGCACACAGAGTGATCTGATGATAGAGCACTACGGATTGGAGCATATCTCTACTGGTGATGTACTCCGCAGCGAGATTAAGAAAGGTACAGAACTGGGTAATACTGCCAAAGGCTTCATCGACAACGGTCAGTTGATTCCCGATGAGCTGATGATTGACATCCTGGCTAGTGTTTACGACTCTTTCGGTCGTTCTCACAAGGGAGTAATCTTCGATGGTTTCCCCCGTACTATTCCTCAAGCAGAAGCTTTGAAGAAGATGCTCGATGAGCGTGGCGATAAGGTAGCTGCTATGATTGAGCTCGACGTTCCCGAGGATGAGCTGATGAAGCGTCTGATTAAGCGTGGTCAGGAAAGTGGTCGTGCTGACGACAACGAAGAGACTATCAAGAAGCGTCTCGTTGTTTATCATCAGCAGACGCAACCACTCATTGAATGGTATAAGAAGGAAGGCCTGCATCATCATATTGACGGCCTTGGTACACTCGAGCGCATTTTTGCGGATATTAAGAGTATTATTGACAATCTCTAGTCTTAACTAGTTGGACTAGCATAAATAGCTTATGGAGAGTAATTTCGTAGACTATGTAAAAATCATGTGTAGGTCGGGTAAGGGCGGTAAAGGCTCTATGCACCTGCGTCATGTAAAGTACAATCCCAATGGCGGCCCCGATGGCGGCGATGGTGGTAAGGGTGGTAGCATCATCTTGCGTGGTAACCACAACTACTGGACATTGCTTCACCTGAAGTATGAGCGCCACATCTTTGCCGAACACGGTGGTAATGGAGGACGCGACAAGTGTCACGGCACCGATGGCAAGGATGTGTATATCGACGTACCTTGCGGTACGGTAGTATATGATGCCGAAACAGGAAAGTATGTCTGCGATGTTACCTACGATGGTCAAGAGATTGTCCTGCTGAAAGGTGGACGTGGCGGACTGGGCAATTACCAGTTCCGCACTGCTACCAATCAGGCTCCTCGCTACGCACAGCCTGGTGAGCCTATGCAGGAGATGACCATCATCCTTGAGCTGAAGCTCTTGGCTGATGTCGGCTTGGTAGGATTCCCTAATGCGGGTAAGTCTACCTTGCTATCATCATTGTCCAATGCTCGTCCAAAGATTGCCAACTACCCCTTTACCACGATGGAGCCCTCATTGGGCATTGTGGGCTATCGCGACAACCAGTCGTTTGTAATGGCCGACATTCCTGGTATCATTGAGGGTGCAGCAGATGGTAAAGGCTTAGGACTGCGTTTCCTGCGCCATATCGAGCGCAACTCATTGTTGCTCTTCATGGTGCCTGGAGATACTGACGACATCAAGCGCGAATACGAGATACTACTCAACGAATTGCGTCAGTTTAATCCCGATATGCTCGACAAGCATCGCGTATTGGCTATCACCAAGTGCGACTTGCTGGATGACGAACTCATCGAGATGCTGCGCGAGACGCTACCACAGGATCTTCCTTGTGTCTTCATCTCTGCTGTAGCCAACAAAGGACTCGATGAATTGAAGGATGTACTTTGGCGCGAACTTAATGCCGAAAGCAATAAACTGGCTTCTGTCATGGCAGAGGATACACTTGTTCACCGTGATAAGGACATGACTCGCTTTGCTGAGGAACTGGCCGATGAGGGTGAAGACGAGGACATTGAGTATATTGACGAAGAGGACATAGAGGATTTGGAAGACTTCGAAGACTTTGAATACGTGGATGATGAGTAGCCCCGAGCTTACATATTATGATATGGGTACTGACGTGCTGGCATTTAGCACGACACGCCATGGTGGATGCAGCACAGGAAACTATGCTGCATTCAACATCAATATGTTTTGTGGCGACGATCCCGTACATATTGCTTCTAATCGACAAGCACTCTGTCGTTTGTTAGACATTCCCATTCAGCAGCTCGTCATTCCTCATCAAGTTCATGGCACCACCATTCGTCGCATCGACACTCCACCAACAGAAACTATCGAAGGGGTTGATGCCGTGATGACCAATCGCCCACAAATCTGCGTAGGCGTATCTACTGCCGATTGCAGTCCCATACTGCTCTACGACACTCGCCAGAAGGCCGTATGTGCTGTGCATGCCGGATGGAGAGGCACGGTTAATCGCATTGCAGAGAAGGCCATTAGCGCCATGCAAGATGCTTATGGTACAGAGCCTACAGACATACATGCTGTTATTGGTCCTGGTATCTCTTTAGATAGCTTTGAAGTTGGCGACGAAGTCTATGAGCAGTTTGCTCAGGCTGGTTTCGAAATGTTGCGTATCGCTCGCCATGATGCCAAGTGGCATATAGACCTTCCTCTCTGCAACCAACTACAACTAGAGGCTATGGGCGTTACCAACATCCATCAGGCTGACGTCTGTACCTATCAGCAATACGATCAATACTTCTCTGCCCGCCGACTGGGCATTGACTCTGGGCGCATCTATACCGCCATCATGTTAAAATAAGAATACTACTAAACCTATTAGACAGAATATATGAAAATACGCCACA
Organism: Prevotellaceae bacterium MN60; assembly: GCA_900199555.1. GTDB lineage: Bacteria > Bacteroidota > Bacteroidia > Bacteroidales > Bacteroidaceae > Prevotella. Next base: position 100,818 of record FZQZ01000007.1, on the reverse strand, counting down.
TACTCCTGACACTTACTGCTATGGTAGCACTCTCAGCCTGTGCACAGACGCAGTTTTCTGCCTTGGAACAACAACAGATTAGCATAGAAGACCCCACACTCTTTGAGAAGTCTGATGCCTTCACGATAGACTTTGCTTCTGGTCGTGATAAGGACTATAGCTTCCCATTGCCTGTAGGTAAGGCTAAGCTGATGTCAGACTACAACGTAGAAATAGAGACTACTCATGGTGATGCTGTCAAGGCTATGTTTGCTGGCGTTGTTCGACTTTCAAGACATAGTGCTACCTATGGCAACGTCATTGTCATACGTCACGGCAATGGCCTAGAGACCGTTTATAGCAACAATGCGCAGAATCTTGTCAAGTCGGGTGAGCGTGTCAAGGCAGGACAAACCATCGCCATCGTTGGCAGCGAGAATAGCAGAACCTTCTGCCGTTTCTCGATGATGGTAAATGGTAGCCGCATCAATCCTTCTATCATCGTTAGTTTGGAGAGCCATCGCTTGCGTCCGCAGCTAGTTCTCTTCCAGAAGACTGCCAATTGGAAGGTTAATGTCAGCATACTGAAGGAGCCTGTTGTCGAGAAGCCAGAGTCAGTACAATGGTGGAGTTTCCCATTGCCTGGCGCCAAGGTTATCAGTCCTTATGGCAAGCGTGGTGGTCGTCGTCATACGGGTGTGGATCTCAAAACGGTGAATAGAGACAATATCCTTGCAGCCTTTGATGGTGAGGTAGTCTTCTCTGGTGGCTTCTCAGGTTATGGCAACTTGATACGCATTCGTCACGAAAATGGCCTGGAGACATACTACAGCCACAACTCCAAGAATCTCGTAAAGGTTGGCGACCAAGTGAAGGCAGGCGACATCATTGCGCTAACAGGTCAGACCGGTCGAGCCACTACGCCTCATCTGCACTTCGAGACTCGCGTGGGTGGACAGCCCGTTAATCCTGCTACCTACTTCGACCTTCAGACTTACAACATCCGCCTCGAATCCTTCAACAAGAAGCGCGATGGCTATGTGATTAAGCGATAAACAAATAGTAACTATCTTTAAACACCATGTCGTCAAGCGAATAGTTTGACGGCATTATTCGAAGAGTTTGACGACATTATTCGCCTTGAATAATGCCACTTTGAATTTACGCACAAATCTCGGAGTATTTACGCATAATTCTCGATGAATTTACGCATAATTCTTCTCGCAATTAGCCACACTCATCTTCGAGTTAGCTATACCCAGTGCCAAATCAGCTACTCTTGCACCTCAAGATAGCTGTATTCGGAGCTGAATCAGCTATATTCAGAGTTGTATCAGCTGTATTACTCCTCAAGACTCTAAGAAAAAGAGTTTATTCGCAAAATCATCTAACCTTCTAACCCAACACCCTTCAAATGCCTATCTGCACTGAGTTTCAGGCGGGTTAGATAATGAAAAACATCTAACCCTCTACTAACCTTTTTGCGAAGATGGGTTAGATGTGGGTTAGATATTCTGTAACTACTAACCCAGCTCAAAGCCTTTGTATATCGGCGTTTCAGCCCTATTGGGTTAGAAGGTTAGATGTTTTTTGAATATCTTTATGCGTCGATATTAGCGTAGGTAGCGTTCTTCTCAATGAACTGGCGACGTGGCTCTACATCGTCACCCATCAGCATAGAGAAGATTTCGTCAGCCTCGGCAGCATTGTCGATAGTTACCTGCTTCAAGAGACGATTCTCAGGGTTCATAGTGGTTTCCCACAACTGCTCTGGGTTCATCTCACCAAGACCTTTGTAACGCTGTGTGTGGAGTGCAGAAGCATTCTCATCGCCAGCAACATACTTGTCGATGAATGCCTGACGCTGCTGCTCGGTATAGCAGTACTCTGAATACTTCTTGTAGGTGCACTTGTAGAGTGGTGGTGTAGCGATATACAGGTGACCACCCTGAATGACCTGCGGCATGAAGCGATAGAAGAGTGTCATGATCAGTGTGTCGATGTGAGAACCATCGACGTCGGCATCGGTCATGATGATAATCTTATCGTAGCGCAGCTTATCGATATTGGCATCCTTAGAATCCTCTCCATCTACACCGAAGCGTACACCGATACTCTGGATGATGTTCATAACAGACTCGGCTTCGAACACGCGGTGCCACTGTACCTTCTCAACGTTCAGAATCTTACCACGCAAAGGCAGAATAGCCTGGAAGTGGCGATCGCGACCTTGCTTAGCAGAACCACCGGCAGAGTCACCCTCGACGAGGAAGATTTCGCATACCTTAGGATCCTTCTCTGAGCAGTCAGCCAACTTACCGGGCAGACCACCACCCGTCATAGGATTCTTACGCTGTACACTCTCACGAGCCTTGCGAGCTGCGATACGAGCTGTAGCAGCAAGGATTACCTTCTCGCAAATGGTGTGAGCCTCTTTGGGGTGCTCTTCCAAGAAGTTGGTCATAGCCTCACCTACGGCCTTCTGTACAGCACCATTAACCTCGCTGTTACCCAGCTTAGTCTTGGTCTGACCTTCGAACTGAGGCTCGGCAACCTTTACAGAGATAATGGCTGTAAGACCCTCGCGGAAGTCATCCTGTGCCACCTCAATCTTGGCTTTCTCAATCTGCTTACGCAGCTGATCGTCTTCGTCGGCATACTTCTTCAGTGCACGAGCCAGAGCGATACGGAAACCAGTAAGGTGGGTACCACCTTCGATGGTATTGATATTGTTAACGTATGAGTGGATATTCTCTGAATAGTCGCTATTGTAGAGCAGAGCGACCTCAATGGGCACACCATCCTTCTCAGTCTTCAGGCAGATAGGATCACCAATGATAGAGGTGCGGTGACGATCTACGTAGCGCACAAACTCCTTCAATCCTTCCTTAGCATGGAAAACCTCTTCCTTGGTCTTTCCTTCTTCGTCAGGACGCATATCTCTCAGCGTGATGGTGATGCCTGCATTCAGATAGGCAAGCTCGCGCATACGCTTAGCAACGATGTCATATTTGTATTCGGTAGTGGTGAAGATGCTGCCATCAGGCCAGAACTGCTGACGAGTACCAGTCTTGTCGGTATCGCCTACAATCTTCACGTCGTAGAGGGGCTTACCCTTCTCGTATTCCTGCTGGTAGATATGACCATTGCGGAATACCTGTGACATCATGTGAGTAGAAAGCGCATTAACACAGCTTACACCCACACCGTGCAAACCACCAGAAACCTTATAAGAACCTTTATCAAACTTACCACCGGCATGCAGTACAGTCATAACAACCTCCAGAGCCGACTTGTGCATCTTCTCGTGCTCATCGACAGGGATACCACGACCATTATCTTGTACGGTGATAGAGTTGTCTTCATTGATAGTGACTTCGATGTGCGTGCAATAGCCTGCCATCGCCTCGTCAATAGAGTTGTCAACCGTCTCGTTGACCAGATGGTGGAGACCCTTCTCACTGATGTCTCCAATATACATAGCCGGACGCTTACGAACGGCCTCTAATCCCTCGAGTACTTGGATGTTACTCGCGGAATAGTTGCTTTCTTTATTCAGTTCTTCTGCCATTGTAATAAATTTGCGATTTGGATGCAAAGATACTAAAAAATGACGAAAAGAGCGATAGTTTTCTGCTAAAAAACTACAAAAAACACACAAAAAAAGCCGCTAAACTTTTCAGTTAGCGACTTTCTATTCTTTTTTCGTCAGTGCGTATGCTTACAGCTGGCTGATGTGAGCGCACAGGCTAGACTTAATGTTAGCAGCCTTGTTCTTGTGAATAACGTGGTTCTTAGCCAGCTTATCCAGCATCTTCTGTACTGCAGGATACAGCTTTGTAGCCTCGTCCTTGTTAGTCATAGCGCGCAGCTTGCGAACAGCGTTACGCATGGTCTTAGCATAATAGTGATTACGCTCTGCCTTCACCTTGTCCTGACGGATTCTCTTCAGTGATGATTTGTGATTTGCCATTTTAATTTTTTGTTTTTAAATTGTGAATAAAGCTTGTGGGTCTTGCGCCTCTAGTGGGCAGCCCTAGGCGGGTTTCTTTTAAACCCTCTATCACCTTGTCCCCATTACTGGTAGCACTTGGCTGTGCAGATGATAGATTTAGTAGTAGTCCCTAGGAGAGTCGAACTCCTCTTTAGAGAATGAAAATCTCTCGTCCTAACCGATAGACGAAGGGACCATCAAAAAGGGCGCATTCTCAAAATGCGGCTGCAAAGGTACTACTTTTAATTAAGATTCAAGATATAAGTGAGAAGAAAATCCTTAAATTTAAGCATATTTAACAACTTTAGCATTATTTCCTTTTGTTTTTTACCCACTTATTCGTATCTTTGCCTTCATGTTAGTCAAGACGAAAGCCATCGTACTGCATTCATTCAAGTATGGAGAATCACGAATGATAGTGGATATGTTTACCAGCGAAGCAGGTAGGCTATCGTTTATGGTGCCCATACCTAAAACACCAAAGGGTAAACTCAAGAAGCAATACTTCCAGCCAATGACACTCTTAGAGGTAGAGTGCGAAGTGAGACAACGCGTACAATTACAAAAATTGAAGGACGCCCGTCTATTGACACCCTACGCCACCATTCCCTTTTCACCGGAGAAGTTGGCCATCTCGCTCTTCGTGGCAGAATTTCTATATCATGCTTTACGTTCAGAGCAGCAGAACGAGCCCCTCTTTGCCTATGTCTGCGATTCTATGCAATGGTTGGATATGGCAACAACAGGTTATGCCAATTTTCACTTGACATTTTTGATGCGTCTGAGTAGATTCCTCGGTTTCTACCCGAATCTAGAAGAGAATGACTCCCTCCTATTTGACTTGCGCGAAGCGCGTTTTTGCAGTGTTGTCCCCTTGCATCGCGACTTCCTGAATCCAGACGAGGCCAAGATGATACATCTATTGATGCGAATGTCTTATCCCACGATGCACTTGTTTCGCCTATCACGCCAAGAGCGCAATCGCATAACCGAAGTATTGTTGCACTACTATCAGTTGCATATTCCCCAATTCCCAGAACTCAAAAGTCTAAGCGTCCTCCAAGAGCTGTGGCAATAGCCAATTTGTTTTAATAATCATCATAAATGCAAAAAAGTAATGTTATTTTTTGTGTTTATGGTAGGTTTTATAAAAAATTATGTACCTTTGCAACTCATTAAGTGTTCTACCTACCCTTAAAACAAAAATAACCTAACCTCTATATGAGCGTACTAACAGACATTTTATCAACATTTGCGCCCATCTCGTTGGAACAGATGAGTGAGGTGAAGCTGATGAACCGTATCGACAGAAAGTTTGTTACGACAACAGATCGCCTATATAAACTTCTTCAGATGGCTCGACAAGATTACTACATACAGGAGATTGACGGGGAGCGCAACCCTGAATACGACACCACCTACTTTGATACGGTAGCGTTTGACATGTATAACCAGCACCAATGGAATCATGCCAATCGACAGAAGATTCGTTTTCGCACCTATTGCATCAGTGGCTTACAATTTATGGAAGTAAAGACGAAGAATAATCATGGGCGAACCAAGAAGAAGCGCATGGAGGTGAGCGATATGAATGTATGCGAATCGGGAAAACGCACCTTTCTTTCTAAACACTTGCGTTACCAAGCCGACACATTACAACCTGTATTAAACAATCATTTTCATCGTATCACGCTAGTAAATAAAGCCAAAACCGAAAGACTCACCATTGACTCGGCATTATACTTTCACAATCTTGTGAGCGGAAAAGATAAGGATATGGGTAATTTGGTAGTTATTGAACTAAAGCGTGACGGACTCTGCTACTCGCCCGTATTAGAGATGCTGCATCAGCTACACATCCATCCACACGGATTTTCGAAATACTGTATGGGCTCGGCACTAACCAATACCCAACTGCCCATCCACCGCTTCAAAAGCAACTTGATAGAGATTAACAAGATTATGAAGAACTAACAACAAAACAATTTATAGAATATGCAAGAGTTTTTTTCCTCTGGATTCGGAGATGCCTTACTAAGATTTGTCATCTGTATCTGTGTTAACTGGTTTATCGTTCACTTCCTGTATTTTAAGAAAGGTAAGAGGCGCGACTTCTACTTTACCTTTATCATTATATCGGTAGCCATCTACTTCCTGGTCTATCTGATGATGGGCATGGATCGTGGCAAGGCAACCATGGGTGTAGGTCTTGGACTTTTCGGTATTTTCTCGATTATGCGCTATCGCACGGATACGATGCCTGTGCGCGAGATGACCTATCTCTTTGTCGTGGCATGCTTATCGGTTATCCATGCAATGGCCTCATCTTTGGGGATTGATAGTAATGGCATGACCATTGGCACTACCCTATGCGAACTTGGTGTTATCGACCTGATTGTGATTGCAACTATCATCATCTTTGAGCGTCACCTGAAGATGGATGCATCTAAACTGGTACAATACGACCGTATTGAACTGATAAAGCCAGAGCGTCGACAAGAGATGATAGAAGACCTCCGACAGCGTACTGGTTTGAAAGTACTTAACGTAGAAATTGGTGCCATCGATTTTCTCCACGATATGGTTATGTTGCGTGTGTATTATGAGGCAGCCGCAAATAAGCGTGATAAGAACTTGGACAACATGCTCAAGATAAAAAACTCTGATTATGAAAAGGTTTAGATTTCTCTCCATCCTGGCAATAGCCATGGTAACGCTACCTCTGATGGCTCAGAGTGAGGCGGGGACAATACTGGAACTGGGTGTCGAAAAGAAACTGTCGAAGAAAGTAAGCGTAGGACTGGACGCAGAATGGCGTACTCGCAACGACTGTAAGACGACAGACCGTTGGAGTATAGGACTCGGTGTTGACTATAAGCCCATTAAGAATATCAAGTTGGCAGCAGGATATATCTTGCTTAATGACCATTTTCGTGAGGACATCAGTTATCATGCCGATGGTAGTTATAATAACTGGCGACCTTCTTATTGGGGTATCCGCCATCGTATACATGCTTCTGTAACGGGAAATTATAAAATTGCAAAGTTTCTGAACGTCTCATTGCGCGAACGTTGGCAGTATACTTATCGTCCAGAAACAACCGTTGATCGTTGGGATTTTGACAACTCATGGTGGGAAGACAAGGTGCGCGAAGCAAAAGGAAAAAATCAGTTGCGCTCTCGTTTGCAGGTAGAATACGATAAGAAGCATGCATCACTGACACCTTATGCCAGCATCGAATTATATCATTCGTGGGCTATCGAGAAGATACGTTATACAGTGGGAACAAACATAGCACTCTCTAAACAGCATACGCTGAGTCTTTTCTATCGCTACCAAGATATGCATAACGTAGCTGCAGATGTCTACGATCCCGACATGCACTATATCGGAGTAGGCTATAAATTTAAATTCTAAAATGAGAGAAAGATGAAAAAACTTTTATATATAATGGCTATAGCTTGCATGGTGGCTTGTCAGAATGACGATACAGACTTCAGCGCCTATACAAGTGGGGCTATCTCAAAGGCACACGTTATCTACATCACTTATCAAGGTAATAGTGTAACAGTAACTGGCGACAACAAAGGATATGTAAGCACAGCTGGTGCTGATGTTACTGTCAATGCTATGGGAAACGACTCTCTGTTACTGGTGCTTAGTGGTAGTACGACAGATGGCTCACTACTCATCTTCCGTGAGAAGAAATATGGCATCAAGCTCAATGGAGTATCTATTCACAACAGTGATGGACCAGCCATCAACAACCAATGTAGCAAAGCACTCTATCTGAACATCGCAGACGGAACGGTTAATACGTTGACCGATGGAACAGCTTATAACGAAAATGTTAATTACCAGCAGAAGGGCGCTCTCTTCAGCGAGGGACAAATCCTTATCAGTGGTTCTGGAACGCTTCAAGTAACTGGCAACTGCAAGAATGCCATAGCCAGCGATGACTATATTATTATTGACGACGATCCCACTATCACGGCCCAATCTTCAACAGGTCATGGTATCAAAGTGAACGATGGAATCTGGATTAATGGTGGCATACTGGACATCAATGTAACAGCAGATGCAGCACGAGGCATCAAATCGGACACAGAAGTTGTCATCACCAATGGAGACATCACCATCAATATCACCGGCGATTGCATCTACGATGAGACAGAGGCTGACTACAGCAGTGCTGCATGCATCAAGTGCGAGAATGCGTTCACCATGTCGGGAGGAAAGCTAACCATGACTAGCAGTGGTGATGGCGGAAAAGGATTGAACTGTGCCGATGTCATCAGCCTTACTGGCGGAACCTTTAGTGCTGTCACTAGTGGTGACAACGAAAACGGAAAGCCTAAAGCCGTCAAAGGCGACAAGGGCATTATCCTCAGTGGTGGTTCCTTCTACGCAAAGGTTGACAAGAGTTGGGCTTGCGACAACGGAACAGATAGCGAAATCGCCTCAGAACATGTTACCGTAATGGGAACACCCTCTGAAGCGAATTATACGAAAAAGGAAGTAAAAGTAGTTTTCTAATTAGAGCAGCTCTGGCAACTGATAGAGCTTCACACTATTAGATCCTTTTATCAATATGTAACGATGCTGCGGTTGCTGTTTTGCAATCGCAGCTTTTACTTCTTCAACATCGTGGAATACGGAGAAGTGAGGAGTGGGACGTGTAGAGTGAGCGATAGCCTTCTCAAACTCCTCTCCTACCAACCATACCTCGTCGAAGCCAGCCTCAACAAGCATATTCACTACCTTCTGGTGCTCCTCGTCACTGACATCGCCCAGCTCACCCATCTTACCTAAGATGGCCATCTTATGTTCTACCTGCATCAACTTGAAGTTGTCGATAGCAGCAGCCATAGAAGTAGGATTAGCATTATAAGCATCAACAATGAGATGATTATGCTCTGTTACCGTCATCTGAGAACGGTTATTTGAAGGTACATAATTCTCGAGAGCATGATTAATCTGCTCGAAAGGAATATTATTGACATAGCCAATCGTAATGGCTGCCAACATATTGTCAAGGTTATAAGCACCAATCAGATGGGTCTGTACCTCCATCCACTCGCTGGTATAACCAGCATCTGCGTCCTGCTCACGCCAACGGAACTTTAAGAATGGAGCACAAGATACAACCTCACCTCGAATCAAAATATCGGAGTTGTCGCTTTGACCATAATAGTATACATCGGGGGACTGGTGAGAGGCGAGTGAGGACTGACGCTCTTCAAGCATCTTCATCAGGTATTCATTATCACGATTGATAAAGATAGGAGCATCGTGAGCAAGAAGGAAATCATAGAGTTCGCCCTTGGTTTGGCATACTCCCTCGAAAGAACCAAAGCCCTGCAGATGAGCACGCCCAACATTGGTGATAAGTCCACAATTAGGCTCAGCTGTTTCTACCAATGTCTTGATATCACCGGGATGAGAGGCTCCCATCTCTACAACAGCTATCTCTGCTTGGTCGTCTAAGCGGAACAACGTCTTGGGGACACCTACATCATTATTGAAATTACCCTCTGTAGCCATCACATGATAGCACTCTGCCAACACGGCACGAATCAGCTCCTTCGTGGTGGTCTTACCATTAGTACCCGTGATACCGATAACGGGGATTTCAAACTGGCGACGGTGCTCGCGAGCTAAGTCCTTGAAAGTTTGCAGGCAATCTTCAACAAGAATGAGACGCTCTTTTAAATTATCTAGACTTTCTAGATGTTCTAGATTCTCTAGTGTTCCTTTCTCATCTACTATCGCATAAGCACAGCCTTTTTCCAATGCTTGAATGGCAAACTGATTACCATTGAAAGAGGCACCTTTCAGTGCCAAAAATATGCTACCATCGGGGCAGTTGCGTGAGTCTGTTGTAATCAACGGATGCTGCTGATACAACTTATATAGTTCCTTGATATCCATATCGTTTTTTCAATTATTGTGCAAAGTTACGTATTTTTCTCCATATATCTTTCTGACTTCGAACAGAAAATGGAATGCAAAACGAAATATTTCTTAATTCTTATCGGAAAATTCATAATAATTACGTATCTTTGCAGAATAAATAAAATATATCATATATGACATTTACAGAGAAAGCAAATCAAATATTCCAACAGGCTATTCGTGACTATCATCTGAAAGATGATGTTGACACTCCCATTAACAATCCATACGAGCGTGAAAGCATAGAGTATAGTCTCTATCTGAAGTGCTGGATTGATACTGTGCAGTGGCACTTGGAAGACATCATCCGCGATCCACACATTGATCCCACAGAGGCCTTGTCATTGAAGCGCCGCATCGACCATTCTAATCAGGATCGTACAGACCTGGTAGAGGATATTGATACCTACTTCCGCAAGATTTATGCAGATGTAAAGGCTTTGCCCGATGCTCGTCTGAATACAGAGAGTCCTGCCTGGGCCACAGACCGCTTGAGCATTTTGGCTCTGAAGATTTGGCACATGAAGGAGCAGACTGAGCGTCAGGATGCCGATGAGGCACACATCCAGCTTTGTCAAGCTAAACTCGATGTACTGTTGGAACAGCAGGTAGACCTTTCTACGGCTATCGATCAGTTACTGGAGGATATCGAAGCTGGTCGTAAGTATATGAAGGTTTATCGCCAGATGAAGATGTATAACGACCCTTCAACCAACCCAATTCTGTATAAGAAGTAATGTCGTTATAACGCTTAGCGCAGCAAAAATACATGAAGAAAGAGCACATACTCGTTATTCGCTTTTCAGCAATGGGCGATGTGGCAATGATGGTGCCAGTGATATATTCGCTGGCACACCAGTATCCTGATATTCGTATCACGGTACTGAGCAGAGCCTTTGCACGCCCATTCTTTGAAGGCCTTGCACCTAATGTAGGGTTTATGTCTGCCGATTTGAAAAACGAGTATCGTGGCATCAAAGGACTTAATGCACTCTATCGTCGACTGGCAGCAAAACAGTTTACTGCCGTAGCCGACCTGCATAGTGTGTTACGCTCCGAATATCTACGAATGCGCTTCAATCTTGGAAATTATCGCGTTGCTCATATCAATAAGCATCGCAAAGGACGTAGGCGTATTACATCGGCCACGAAAAAGGAGTTGGTACAGCAACCTACTTCTTTCCAAAACTACACCGATGTCTTTGAGAAGTTAGGCTATCCTGTAAATATTGAATTCCGCAGCATCTTCCCTGAAGGTGGCGGTAACCTCAATATGCTGCCAAAGGACATGTGTGTAAAGAACTCCCTTGAGCAGTGGATAGGCTTAGCTCCTTTTGCCGCCCATCTGGGCAAGACCTATCCTCCACGATTGATGCATCAAGTGATAGAGCAACTTATTGCAAAGTATCCCAAGGCTCGCATCTTCCTCTTTGGCAGAGGAGAACAAGAGGATAAATACTTCACGGAATGGAGTGAACAGCATCCTGCTTGTGTCTATACTGGAAAGCATTTGGAATCAATGCATCAGGAACTCATACTCATGAGTCATCTTGATGTAATGGTATCGATGGATTCTTCCAATATGCACATGGCATCACTGACCAACACACCAGTAGTAAGCGTATGGGGAGCAACCCACCCTTATGCAGGCTTTATGGGATGGGGACAGTCGGAAGAGAATGCAGTTCAAATATCTCTCGATTGCCGCCCATGTAGCATCTTCGGTCAGAAGCCTTGTCTGCGTGGCGATTATGCATGCATGCAGAATATTGCCCCAGAATCTATCGTAGAGAAGGTGGAGAAGATTATCAAATAATAATCCTTTTATTACTAACCCTAAAAGAAAAAGCTTATGAAAAAGTATGTTTGCGAAACTTGTGGTTATGTGTATGACCCCGCAGTAGGCGACCCTGATAGTGGCATCGCTCCAGGTACAGCATTTGAAGACCTGCCCGATGATTGGGTATGCCCCATCTGTGGTGTAGGTAAGGACGATTTCTCGCCTGAGGAGTAAGGCTTATAGCTTAAACTTCTTGACGACGACACCGTCGTAAGTCTTAACGGTCAGACACACGCTGTCTGGCCGATTTTCTTTAGGTAGGAGAATACATACATAATGACGATTAGTATAGTACTCCGGTGCTTCTCCCTGCAAATGTAGCAAACGATAATAGGCAGTGTGCGTATGGTCGTCATTTTCACGCACTTCATCCTGTACTAATGCTAATGAATGAACGCCCTCTTTTCCGGCATCATTACGACCATTCTTTAGCAATAATCCTAAGTTGATGTATTTACTATTAGACGTTAGCCAGGCACTTTCCATTCCTACTGGATCCTGAGGCAGTTTCTTAAACTCCTTAGCATCCTTAGGACATAGCGTAGGCATGATACCTATAGAACGCAACTCTGCCTTCCCGTCTTCCACCTTATTATAATATATAGCAGTACGATAGATAGTGTCAGCTGTTTCTATCCATGACGCTGTTAAGGGCTTATTTAACAAGTATTCATCCCCTTCATCTGTCAGAAATGAAATACCACACTTCTCACTATTGATATTCAATTCCGTAAAGTCAGCCTGGATTAGTGAATACTTTCCTTCTCCCTTATCGTAGCTATCGGTAGTACAAGAGAAAAGTATAGAGATGAAGAGGTAAAAAGGTAGGACCCTTCTTACTAGATTATTTTTGATATATAATACTCCTCTCATCTCTTTACGATTCTAACTTTTATAATATTACCTTCATATTATTTCTTACAGGGTTGGCATACATGGTCAACATGCGCTCACGCAAGAACTCTTCATCCTTATTGGGAATCTGAATCTTTGCCAACTGGTCTGCCAGATACTTATCGAAGCGCTCTACATCAGCTTGAGTATAGTACTGTGAATATTGTTCACCCTCCAAGCGGTCGTAGGCGATGTAGTTACAAGGATAAAGACGATAGCCACCATGAATCTCTCTATCGATACGCAGACTGAGTTGTGCAAAGAACTCATTGCGAGGTAAGCTATTCAACTCATCAATCCATTGGTTGATGGGGGTGCCACACTGGTAGTGCACACGTCCCTTATAACCAAAGATACCAGTCTTCATATTATCAAGGTCGTCCTGCTTGCTCTTCTTAAAGGCAGGATTATCACGTTTCTGCTGAAACTCTTGAGCCTTCAGATAATCACAAGGGTCATACTCGTAACTGATAGTTAGCGGAACGATATTAAGATCGCGGAGCTTATCCGCAAGAGTACCATCAGATGCCGTAGAACCCATAGCCAACATTTTGAGTACAGAATCCTGCGTATGATCGCTAGAGTCTTTGGCACGTCCTTCGCGTTGAGCTATCCAGATGTTTTCACGCTTCTGATTGACGGCATAGTGAATGTAACTACTCATCAACTGGCTAGAGCGCATCATCTCGTGAGCCGTCAAACCACGGCGTACAGTGAACGCTTTGTTCATCCTTACCAGTCGCTTAATCCATGGATAGATAAGCAGATTATCACCAATACCAATCTCTACCGTAGTAGGATGACCTGCAGCCACCAGCATCACATCGAGAAATGCCGAGTCGAGCACAATATCACGATGATTGCTCAAGAACGTATGACGCTGCTCGAAATTAGGATCTGTAGCCTGTAGGATGTCATCATCAAACGTACATCCGTCCGTATGTTTACGGATAATCCAGTTGACCACAGGCTTCATGAAACGCTTCTGAAAATCAAGCGGTGTCTTAATACCTACAAACAGCAGTTTGAGCAGTCCGTTGCGTATACCCTTTGGTAGCCAAGGGGCAAAACCTTTCAGTACCAAAGAGAACTGGCGATCGTTCAACAGGTCGTTAAAAGCCTGTTTCATCTCTCCAGCCTCATAAGGCCGTATCTCGTCAAACTCCTTAATATCGTACTCCATAGCGATAGCTAATTATTCACTCTTCATTAGGGCTTTAGCCCACGTTTCTAAAATTGATTTTCCACAATATCCGTCAGTACATCGGTCATTGATAGACCGGCTGCACGAACCTGCTGAGGAATAAAGCTGGTAGGTGTCATACCAGGAGTAGTATTTACCTCCAACATAGAGATCTTGCCCTCCTTAGAAATGATGTAGTCAATACGAATGATACCATTGCAGTGCAGAATATCATAGATATGACTAGTTATCTCACGTACACGACGAGTGATGTCTTCGGAGAGACGAGCTGGAGTAATTTCCTGTACCTGACCATTATACTTAGCATCATAGTCAAAGAACTCATTGGTCGTAACCACCTCTGTAGCAGGCAGTACAACAGACTTCTCGTGAGTCTTATACACACCGATAGATATCTCGGTACCCTCCAAGAACTGCTCCACCATAATCTCAGGACTCTCCAGCATAGCCTTACGGATGGCGGGAGCCAACTGGTCCTTGTTCTTTACCTTTGATACGCCAAATGATGAACCATCGGCAGCAGGCTTTACGAAGCAAGGCATACCAATGCGCTGTTCTATCTCATCATCGCTTACCAACTCCTCATAACCTTGACGAATCAGCAGTGAGTCGGCTACAGAGACGCCATAGCCACGCAGATACTGGTTCAACACAAACTTATCGAAGGTCATAGCCTCTACCAACACACCGCTAGTAGAGTAAGGCAATCCGATAAGGTCAAAGTAACCCTGCAGGATACCATTCTCACCAGGAGTACCGTGAATGGTGATATAAGCATAATCGAAGAGTTTGGCCTTGCCATTCTCCACGAATGAGAAGTCGTTGCGATCAATGCGTGCCGTCAGACCTCCAGGCAGTTCTACATGCCAGTCCTGTCCTTTGATGTCTACGATATACACGTTGTAACGTTCTTTATCAAAGAAAGAATAAAGTCCCTGTGCAGAGCGCAATGATACATCGTGCTCTGAAGAGTCGCCACCACAAACGATAGCAATGTTACGTTTTAGCTGTTCCATTATCATGTATTATTTTGTTTCTTTTCTTACGAATTATTTGATTTCAAATACTTCCGCCACTTCTCTATCAGTGCCTTCATATCGTCAGCCAATTCACTGGTAAAGTCCATCTGCTCATGGGTTGTGGGATGTACAAATCCTAAGGTACGAGCGTGTAGGGCCTGACGACCACAGAGCTTGAAGCAGTTTTGGATATATGCTTTATAACTAGCAGTGCGCTCACCACGCAATATCTCCATACCACCATAGCGCTCATCAGCAAACAGAGGATGACCAATATGCTTCATGTGAGCACGGATTTGATGAGTACGACCAGTTTCTAATCGACACTCTACCAGCGTGGTATAGCCATAACGCTCCAACACACGGTAGTGAGTGATAGCACTCTTTCCGATATCGGAACCTGGTGGGAATACTGCCATTCGCTGACGGTCTTTCGGGTCGCGACCGATATTGCCTTCAATGCGTCCTGTATCCTCCACGAAGTTGCCCCATACCAGTGCTACATAACTGCGATGGGTATCGTGATTAAAGAATTGTGCACCCAACTCTGTCTTGGCCTCAGGTGTTTTTGCCACCACAAGTAATCCACTAGTGTCTTTATCGATTCGATGTACCAAACCTACAGACGGGTCGTTAGGGTCGTAAGATGGCAACTCACGCAGATGCCAAGCGATGGCATTAACCAGTGTTCCGTGGAAATTACCCACACCCGGATGTACCACCAAACCTGCTGGTTTATTGATAACCATCAGTTGGTCGTCTTCATATACCACCTCCAGGGGGATATCCTCTGGTTCAATGGTAGTATCATAGTGCGGGCGATCGAGCATCAAAGTGATGATATCGCCTGGGCGCACCTTGTAATTGCTCTTCACGGGAGTGCCATTTACCTGAATAAAGCCAGCATCGGCAGCCTTTTGTATGCGATTGCGAGAGGAATGCTGAACATGCTCCGACATGTATTTGTCGATGCGCACCGGCACTTGCCCACGGTCTACTTCCATGCGCAGATGCTCATACAACTGTTCGCTGGACTCTTCGTCCGCCCATTCCATATCCTCGATTTCTTCTATCATATCTATCATCAAGGTTCCTTGACCTCCTCAAATTCGTCTACATCTCCAGCATCTCCTTCTGCATCTTCAGCACCTACCATATCGATATCGTCTAAATCATCGATAGTACCCTTTCCGACAATCAGTGTCAGAGGATAATCGGTAGAGATACGCTCACCACTTGACACATGTCGACCTCTGCAGAGTATGCCGTAAACCCAGTCTTTCTCGCCGTCTACCATCTTGTGTGGTTCTAAGCGGAATCCCATAGCAGTCAATCTAGCTTCAGCCTCGCGAACACTCGAGTTGTCTACAATATCAGGTATTGCAAAGCTAGGCGAAGAAGGAGAGTTGACCGTTACATAAACAACATGTCCCTCCTTTACCTTTTGTCCTGCAATCGGGGTTTGCAATAGAATACTATTGGCTGGTAAACCCTTGTTGTATCCAGAGTCGCTCACTTCGATAATCAAACCAAGAGACTCAAGCTTATCCTGAGCTTTCTGATAGTCCATGCTTTTCAGATCTGGCACCACAATTTCCTCGCCATGATGGGTATACAGGTCAAGACCGAAACCTACACCAAGGCACAGCAAGATGATGACCAGCAACATGGCTGATAAGTGGAGTACGACATCGCGGGTAAATATCTTCTTCAAGAATTCCATCATGTTCTTAACTCTCTAATGCTATTTGATGACAAAAGTACAAAGAATTATTGACATAACAAAAAAATTGGGTATGTTTCTTACAAACACACCCAATTCCTATTCTTCTGCTTATAGCAGAAGTGTGGTTCTTTGCCTGAGATGCAGGATTTACTTTCCGTGATGCTCGTCAGATACAGTTAACTTCTTACGGCCCTTAGCGCGGCGAGAAGCCAATACGCGACGACCATTCTTTGTTGCCATGCGCTCGCGGAAGCCATGCTTATTTACGCGGCGACGATTGTGCGGCTGAAATGTTCTTTTCATTGTTCTATCTTAATTTTATTGTTATAATTCGTCAATTCGGGCTGCAAAATTACGTAATTATTTCTAATTGTGCAAGTTTTCACTTAAATTTTTCACTTTTCACTTTTCACTTTTCACTTTTTTTCGTACCTTTGCACCCGAAAAAGTGATAATTACATATTTATAATAGCATATTTTATGATTAACTCACAAGACATTAAGAAGGGTACTGCCATCCGTATGGACGGTGCCATTTGGGTTTGCATCGACTTCCAGCATCGTAAGCCCGGTAAGGGAAACACTATCATGAACATCAAGATGAAGAACGTTACCGACGGTCGTGTATTGGAGCGTCGTTACAACATCGGTGAGAAGTTGGAAGACGTTGTCATCGAGCACCGCGACTACCAGTACCTCTATGAGGATCAGGAAGGTCGTATCTTCATGAACCAGGAGACTTTCGAGCAGATTCCCATCGCTAATGACCTCGTAATCGGTCACGAGTATATGAAGGAAGGCGACGTCGTATCAGTAGTAAGCGATACTACCGATGGTACTATCCTCTACGCTGAGATGCCCGTTAAGACTATCCTGCGTGTTACTCACTCAGAGCCTGGTATCAAGGGCGACACCGCAACTAACACACTGAAGCCTGCTACTCTGGAGACTGGTGTTGAGGTTCGCGTACCTTTGTTCATCAACGAGGGCGACCTGATTCAGGTAGATACTCGCGATGGTTCTTACTTGGCTCGTGCTAAGGAATAAGAATGAAGTATTCGATTATCGTTCCTGTCTACAATCGTCCTGATGAGGTCGATGAGCTGCTTGAGAGCCTTTGCTCCCAAACACTAAAAGATTTCGAGGTTGTTATTGTAGAGGACGGTTCACAAAAACCATGCAAGGATGTTTGCGACAAGTACGCAAACATCCTTGATTTGCATTATTACAATAAGGAGAATAGTGGTCCTGGTCAGAGCCGCAACTATGGTGTGGAGCGTGCTCAAGGCGACTATGTCATTATCCTCGATAGTGATGTAGTGCTACCCAATGGTTATTTAGAAGCAGTTAATAGCAAACTTCAGGCTTCAAACTTTAGTGTTCAAAGTTTCGGAGGACCCGATGCTACGCATCCTTCGTTTACTCCCATTCAGAAAGCTATTAGCTATTCGATGACGTCATTCTTCACCACGGGTGGCATTCGTGGAGGAAAGAAGAAGCTCGACAAGTTCTATCCCCGCTCCTTTAACATGGGCATTCGTCGTGATATCTATCAAGAGTTGGGTGGATTCACAAAGATGCGCTTTGGTGAGGATATCGATTTTAGCTATCGCATCGTAGAGGCAGGCTATCAGCCACAGCTATTTCCAGAGGCATGGGTATGGCACAAGCGTCGCACCGACTTCCGTAAATTCTTCCGTCAGGTATATAATAGCGGTATAGCACGCATCAATCTGGAAAAGCGTCATCCTGGTACCCTGAAACTCGTTCACCTATTACCAACAGTATTTACCCTTGGTGTTATCGGCTTACTCCTACTTTTCGGATTAGGAGCATCCCTCTATGGCTATGGCGAATGGCTTGATACCTACGGACTTCGACCAGAAGACAATATGCATCAGGGGGTAGGTATGGTATTCTGCGTACTTGGACTTCTACCTCTATTATTCTATAGTAGCATTCTCTGTATTGATTCAAGCATCAAGAACAAGAGTCTCTGGGTTGGCCTGCTCAGCATCCCCGCCGCCTTCACCCAACTGATGGGCTATGGTCTAGGCTTTATCGAGTCATGGTGGAAGCGATGCATATTGAAGCAAGACGAGTTTACGGCCTTCGAAAAGAACTTCTACAAATAAGATGAAAAAACTAAATATCAACCAGTGGGCAGAAGAAGATAGACCTCGCGAGAAAATGATGGCTCTTGGTGCTCAAGGACTATCGGATGCAGAACTTTTAGCCATTCTTATCGGTTCAGGTAATACAGAAGAGAGTGCTGTCGACTTGATGAAACATGTACTTGCTGATTGCAATAACAATCTGAATACGCTAGGCAAGATGACCATTCACGACTTGATGCAGTATAATGGTATTGGTGAGGCAAAAGCCATTACCATTCTTGCTGCTTGCGAACTAGGCAAGCGTCGCCAAATGGAGAAGCCCGAAGAGCGCCCCGACTTGGGCACAGCTACTAAGATATATAACCACATGCACCCCGTGTTGCAAGATTGCGACGTTGAAGAGTTCTGGATATTACTTATGAATCAGAACCATCGTCTAATCAAGAAGCTGCGCATCTCACACGGTGGCATCACCGAAGTCTCCGTTGATATCCGTATCATCATGCGCGAGGCCGTCTTAGCCAATGCCACCATCCTTGCCGTTTGCCATAATCATCCCTCTGGCAATCTGCGTCCTAGTGAGCAAGACAACCAACTTACTTACGCCCTACAGCAAGCCTGCAACCTCATGCGCATCCACCTTATGGACCATGTCATCCTCACCGATGGTGCCTATTTCAGCTATCACGAAACAGGTCGTATCTAATCTCTCCTACTCTTTGCCGTAATAAATCCATACCTTTGCCGTAATATATCGATGCCTTTGTCGTAATATACGACCCCACGAAACGTAATCTCGTCATGACGATAATTGGGGTAATTAGAAGGCTACCCAATTCGCCAATTTAGCAAATTTTGGGTAGAACGATTAGCAAAAGTACGTTAACTACGGAAAAAATGAACAAAAAGTGGTCAATATGTTTGGTTTTTTTCTCGTTTTTTCGTAATTTTGCCAACATGAAACGAATCTTATTCGTGGCAGCACTGTTTTTCACAATATGGTGCAATGCCCAAAACCAGTTACCCATGCGCCTATGGTATGACCATTCAGCGCTATATTTTGAGGAGTCATTGCCTATTGGCAATGGACGCCTTGGGGCATTGGTATATGGCGGAGCGGATACATGCATCATGCATCTTAACGACATCACGCTATGGACAGGAAAGCCAGTCGATCAAGAGCTTGACAAAGATGCTCACCAATGGTTGCCAAAGATTCGTGAAGCACTATTCCGTGAAGACTATCAAACTGCCGACCAGTTGCAGCAACACCTACAAGGTCCCAATAGCCAATACTATCAACCTTTAGGTACATTACAGTTAATCGACCTCAACGAAGGAAGCATCAGCAACTACCGTCGCGAGTTATCGCTCGACTCAGCACTAGTAGAGGACCACTACACACGTAATGGAAAGAGCATCAAGCGTGAATATTTTGCTTCGGCTCCCGACAGTCTCATTGCCATCCGACTAACTGGCGATGTGAACATCCGTCTGCTATTAACATCAAAGGTTCCTCATAAAGTAAAGGCGTGGGGCAATCAACTAACACAGACTGGTCATGCTGTGGGCAACCCACAAGAGACCATCCACTTTTGTACGATATTACAAGCAACAGCCGATGGTGGAAGCACGGAGGCAAGCGATAGCAGTCTGACTATCCGCGGAGCCAAGGAGGTGGTGATTTATCTGGTTAACCGCACTAGCTTTAATGGTTTTAATCATCATCCTGTGCGCGAAGGAGCTGCTTACATAGAAAAGGCTACTGACGATATCTGGCATACAAAGAATCTCAGCTACGAACAGATGCGTCAAAGACATATTGATGACTATCGACACTATTATAGTCGTGTAAAGCTCTCATTAGGAGCACCTTCATCATGCGATGGGCCTACCGACCGCCTGCTCAGTGAGAGAATCAACGACCGATACTTGGAGATGCTCTATTTCCAATATGGTCGCTATCTGCTCATCTCTTGCTCGCGCACTGCGGGCGTTCCTGCTAATTTGCAAGGATTATGGGCTCCCGACTTGTGGTCGCCTTGGCGTGGCAACTATACCATGAACATCAATCTGGAGGAGAACTATTGGCCTGCCTTTGTAGCTAACCTCGCAGAGATGGCAATGCCCCTAGATGGCTTTATCAAAGCATTGTCAGAGAATGGGCACTATTCGGCACACAACTACTATGGCATTAACAAGGGATGGTGTGCCAGCCATAATAGTGACCTATGGGCAATGACCAACCCCGTGGGAGAGAAAGAGGGAAATCCGATGTGGGCAAATTGGAATCTTGGAGGTGCCTGGATAGTGCAAACTTTGTGGGAGCGCTATCTCTTTACACAAGATAAGGACTACCTGCGTCATACAGCTTATCCACTGATGAAGGGGGCTGCAGATTTCTGCTTACAATGGCTTATAGAGCGTAATGGAGAACTGATTACTGCGCCCAGTACTTCGCCCGAGAATGTGTATGTCACCGATAAAGGCTATCGTGGCGTTACTTGCTATGGCGGAACAGCCGATTTAGCCATCATCCGCGAACTATTAGCAGACGTCGTGGCTGCAGGCGCTCTTTGTGGTGATAAAGTTACCGTTTACAAGGATGCTCTAAAGAAGCTACATCCCTATACCATCGGCAAAGATGGCGACCTCAACGAATGGTACTACGATTGGATGGATTCAGACCCGACACATCGCCATCAGAGTCATCTCATAGGGCTCTATCCCGGTCATCAGATTACAACCGACGACTTGTTAAAGGCCTGCGAACAGACGCTCATCCAGAAGGGCGACGAAACTACTGGATGGAGTACTGGATGGCGCATCAACCTTTGGGCACGCCTGCACAATGCAGAAAAAGCATATCAGATATATCGCAAACTACTTACCGCTGTAGCTCCCGAGCGCGGTGGTTCGCCCAACTATGTGAGTGGTGGTGGCACTTATCCGAACTTGTTCGATGCGCACCCACCCTTCCAGATAGATGGCAACTTTGGTGGTACTGCAGGCGTCTGCGAGATGCTGATGCAGAGTTATTCATCAAGTAATAATACATCATTCACTATAGAATTGCTTCCCGCTTGTCCTGATGAATGGGATTGCGGAAGTGTGACAGGATTATGTGCCCGTGGAGGTTACGAGGTAAGTTTCACGTGGAAAGATAAAAAGGTGCGTGACGCATCTATCACGGCTCGCCGAACAGGCAGCGTGACTCTCGTTTATAACAATCAACAGAAAAAAGTTAATCTTAAAGCTGGGCAGACATTGCCCGTAAAAACATGGTAAAGAATAAGAAAATTGTAGACACAACGCTTGAGCAAGCCCGCGAATGGGGTGACGCTCTGTACTTGGAAGATGGTTTGGTATTGACAAATCGCATCTCTAACGCTCCTATTCCTCAGGAGCCCACACGTATGAACTTTATTCTGATGGCCCTCTGCAGAAAAGGTAGGGCTCAGTATTGTATCGACACTCGTCAGCAGACAGTGAAGCCTGGTGACCTGCTCTTCATCTCTGAGCGTCACATCATCGACAACTATATGGCTTCGCCAGACTTTGAGTGTCTTTGCATCTTGGTGAGCACCCAGTTCTATCATGGTTTTGTGCAGAACGTAAGAAACGTATCTTCACTGCTACTCTTCACTATGAACAATCCCGTGGTGCAGCTCACTCCGCATGAGATTCAGGTCTATAGCAATTACTATAGAACCATCCGCGAGAAGATAAGCGATACAGAACATCACTATCGTACCGAGGTTGTAAAGGCACTGCTTCTTGCTATGTTCTACGATATGTCAGGTGTAACCTATCGTGTAGAGCAGAGCTCTAGTAAGGGCCAAAGCCGTGCCGATGTTATCTTCGCTGAGTTTATCCAGCAGTTGGAACAGAACTATCGCACAGAGCGACGCGTAAGTTGGTATGCTCAGCAGATGGGTATTACGCCTAAATACCTCTCAGAGATTATCAAGCAGATTAGTAAGCGTACACCTAACGAGTGGATTGATAGTTATGTGGTACTTGAGATTCGCGTACTGCTAAAGAATTCTACGAAGAGTATTAAGGAGATTACTGAAGAGTTAAACTTCCCCAACCAGTCATTCTTAGGTAAATACTTCAAGGAGCATGTGGGTATGAGTCCTTCAGAATATAGAAAGAAGTAACACGCTCTATACTTGCGGAAAGGGTAAAGAACCCCCATAAAAAAAATGAACGGGCTGCCTCTGACTTCTTGTCAATAGGGCAGCTCGTCCTCCGTTAGTATGTTATGAAAAATTTGAGAGAAATGAAACTTCACAGTTTCTTCTTTGTTTTAACTAAAATGATTTGTAAATATAGAGAAAGCATAGAATAAATTTCTTAATTCTTAGGCTGGTCCATCATGATGCTGGCACTATCTGTTGCCCAGTCACCTACGTTTTCAGCCTGCACAGGACTAACAGCTGCCACACTATCGAGGTCTTGCTGGAACTTGGCATAGTCTTGCGGATTGTTCCAACTCTTATCCCAAGGTGCCTGCAGCGCACTACCAATAGTGATGATAATAGCTACAACGGCAGCAGCCTTAAAGAGAGGCATCAGACGGCGTGTGAGAGTAACCTCGCGAGCCTTAACGACTGGCTGTTCCTCAATAGCCTCCATGATGCGTGCATCGAAATCGTCATCCAGCAGGCAGTCAGCCTCATTGGTGAAGAGCGCACGCCATTGTTCCATCTCTGCAGGAATATTCTCCTGACTGAAGAAGGCGCGCAAAATCTGCTCCTCCTCGAGGGTTGTCTCAGCCTCGAAGTAGCGATCTAGCAGATGTTCGATGTACTTATAGTCCATATTCTTCGTGTTTCTTAAATTCTTTTTTAATTGTCTGACGAGCTCGGAAGATATTAACCTTCACTTGCTCCTCTGTGATATTCATAATGTCGGCGATGTCTTTGTAAGACTTACCTTCGATGTCGCGCAGTTGCATGGCAGAGCGTTGCTTTTCGGGTAACTGACTAATCAGTTGTCTAACGAGTGTCACTCGGTCCTTTTGAACGGTCTGTTCCTCAGGATTAGCAGAGTAGCTGTGATCGGTCGGGTCGCTTCCCATCTCTAGCGTCTGTGCCTGATTGTCCATGCGGCGCATCTTGTCCAGTGAAAGGTTTCGGCAGATGGTAAGACAGAAGGCTTCGATAGAGTCTATCTGCTCCCATTGTTCGCGTCGGTTCCAAACTTTAATCATGGTTTCTTGCACCACATCCTCTGCTTCCGCACGATTGAGAGTGATGCGGAGCGCCAACCGAAAGAGTTCATTCTTCAGTGGCAGCACGTCGGTCTGGAAACTGATTTTCTTCACCTCTCTAATTAAAATGACGATTCAGAAACATGAAAGTTACAGGAATTAAGAAAAAAATTATTTTGTAATAACAGTACCATGTTGTCCATCGATAGCTGTGGCATGGGTGATAATCACCCGACATACTCCTGCATCGACGGCAGCGAGGGCATTTTCTACCTTAGGGAGCATGCCTCCGCTGATGGTTCCGCTTTCTTTATATCTCACAAAATCTTCATGAGTAATGGTGGCGATGACAGCATCGTCGTCATCTGGATTACTGAGTACTCCTTTCTTCTCAAAAGCGAAGATGAGTGTCACATCATAATGCTTTGCTAAAGCTTTGGCAGTTTCTGAGGCTATCGTGTCAGCATTGGTATTGAGGATGTTTCCTTTACCATCGTGAGTCAGAGGAGCCATAATGGGCGTAAATCCTGCCTCAACAAGACGACTTAAGGTATCACCATCTGCCTTGTCCACATCTCCTACAAAACCATAGTCTATGCCATCCTTAAGAGGGCGCTTTTGACTATGAATAACATTGCCGTCAGCACCAGTCAGTCCAATTGCATTGATACCATTAGCTTGCAAGCAGGCTACGAGATGCTTATTGACAAGTCCTCCATATACCATCGTTACCACTTCAAGCATGGCAGCATCGGTAATACGTCTGCCATTAACCATCTGTGTCTCGATGCCTAGTCGTTCGGCCATCTTGGTTGCCTTGCGACCTCCACCATGTACCAGCACCTTACGACCTTCAATGGCAGCAAAGTCCTTTAGCAACTGAGCCAGTTGAGCCTCGTCTTCTACAACAGCTCCGCCTACCTTGATGATTGTGAGTTTCTGCTTCATTATTCCAGATATGTATAGCCATAGAGGCCACTACGATAGTTGGAGAGGAATTCTTTTCCCTCCTCCAAAGAAATCTTTCCTTGCTTTACACTCTTAGTAACCCACACTTCTAACTGGCGTACCAGTTTCTTGGGGTCATATTGTACATAATCAAGCACCTCAGCAACAGTCTCACCATCGATAATCTGATCAATATGATAGCCACCATCTTTCACAGATATGTGTACTGCAGTGGTATCACCAAAGAGGTTATGCATATCACCCAGTATCTCCTGATAGGCACCTACTAAGAACACACCCAGATAGTAAGCCTCGTTACGCTTCAGCGCATGCACAGGCAGTGAATGCGAATTATGACGATTTGTTACGAAATTAACAATCTTACCATCACTGTCGCAAGTGATATCCTGCAATGTAGCATTACGCGTTGGGCGCTCGCCGAGTCGCTGAATAGGCATGATGGGGAACATCTGGTCGATG
This sequence comes from Prevotellaceae bacterium MN60, assembly GCA_900199555.1. Lineage (GTDB taxonomy): Bacteria > Bacteroidota > Bacteroidia > Bacteroidales > Bacteroidaceae > Prevotella. The sequence continues at coordinate 75,443 of FZQZ01000007.1, read as the reverse complement.
GCCCATGAGTCGGGCAACGACTGGAATAGCGAGAAGTTGCAGAAGTATTTATCTGCCAACAGTTTGTCGATATTCATCAGTTCCTCTGGAACATGCTTCATATTCTTTGCCAGTGCATTGATTTCATGGCAAACGCTCCAATACATAGCCTCAATCTCAGCACGCGTTTTCAAATCTACCATACCATGACTAAACAAGTCGAGTACCTCTTCGCGGATTTGCTCAGCGTCGTGCCAGTCTTCCAACACATTGCGTGGTGACAGGTTGTCCCAAATCTCGTAGAGGTCCTTAACCAACTGATGTGAGTTTTCGTCTGGTTCAAACTCCTCAGGCATCTCTGGCAGTGAGGCCGTCTCCAGTACATCAATGACCAGCACAGAATGATGTGCAGCCAATGAACGACCACTTTCGGTAATGATATTGGGATGAGGCAGATTATTCTTGTTGGCTGCATCTACAAAGGTATAGATACAGTCGTTTACATATTCCTGAATAGAATAGTTGACCGAACTCTCACTCGAAGGAGAACGTGTTCCGTCGTAGTCAACGCCAAGTCCACCACCACAGTCAACGAAGTCCACATTGTAACCCATCTTATGCAGTTGGATATAGAACTGAGATGCTTCACGCAAGGCTGTCTGGATACGACGAATCTTGGTAATCTGTGAACCAATATGGAAATGAATAAGGCGCAGACAATCGCGCATATCCTTTTTGTCCAACAACTCTAATGCTTCCAGCAGTTCTGCACTAGTCAGACCAAATTTTGAGGCATCACCACCGCTCTCTTCCCATTTGCCACTACCAGAAGAAGCCAGTTTGATACGGATACCGATATTTGGACGGACGTTCAGCTGCTTTGCCACACGAGCGATGACGTCGAGTTCGTTCAACTTCTCTACGACAATAAATATCTGCTTGCCCATCTTCTGAGCCAATAGAGCCAATTCTATATACGATTCATCCTTGTATCCATTACATACAATAATTGAATCACTCTGGCACTGTACTGCAATCACAGCGTGCAACTCAGGTTTAGAACCAGCCTCAACACCCAGATTAAACTTGCGTCCGTGTGAGATAATTTCCTCTACAACAGGCTGCATCTGGTTGACCTTGATGGGATAAACCACATAGTTCTCACCCTTATAGTCATACTCTTTAGCTGCTTTTTTAAAGCAACTCCAGGTTTTCTCGATACGGTTATCCAGAATATCAGGGAAGCGCAATAACACAGGGGCTGTTACATCACGCAATGACAGCTCATCCATAACCTCACGCAGGTCAATCTGTGCTTCATCCTTACAAGGAGTAACATAGACATCACCCTTGTCGTTGATTCCGAAATAACTTGTGCCCCAACCATTGATGTTATACAACTCACGGGCATCGTCGATGGTCCATTTCTTCATGCGGCAATATTTTATTGGGTACGTGTAGAAAATAGTAGTTCTTTTATCTTCTCTACGGTGATATTAATCTTATCGTAGTTGTCAAGCAGAGTGACATCTACGGTATTACGAGCCTTCTGGTAGAAAGGCTCACGCTCTTTCAAATGCTCTGTAATGTAGGTTATCAGTTCTTCCGAACTTTTCCCTTTGATTAGCGGACGTTCTACCTTTGCCATCAACAGATGCTTATAAAGTGTTTCTGGAGTAGCCTTCAGATACACCACATCACCCTGCTGATTCAGATAGTCCATGTTGTCATAGAAGCAAGGAGTGCCACCGCCACAACTGATGATGACATTCTCAAATTCGGCTACCTCGTGCAACATATTGTACTCTATTTTGCGGAAGCCCTCTTCTCCTCGCTCGGCAAAGATCTCTGATACAGTCTTGCGCATACGGCTCTCTATATACCAGTCTAAATCATAGAACATCATGCCCGTCTCTTTCGAGAGAGCCTTTCCTACGGTGGTCTTACCGGAGCCCATGTAGCCAACAAGAATGATACGTCTCATTAATCTGTATTTTATGATGTTTACGACTTCTGCTGCTTCTCGATGATGGCCATGCACTCGTCGTATTTCAACTCGGCTGCTTTGGCTTGGAGAGCTTTAGGTAAACGATAGTTCTTACCATCATAAGCCAGATAAGCACCATAACGTCCATTGAGCACCTCCAACTTTTCATCTTCTATGAAGATCTTGATGTGCTTCTGGGTCTCCTGCTGACGTTTCTCGTTGATGAGTTTAACAGCTTCTTCGAGGGTGATTGTCATAGGATCTGTACCCTTGGGCAGAGAGGTGTATTTCTTCTGATGCAAAATATAGGGACCAAAGCGACCAGCACCGATTGTTACAGGCGAACCTTCGAAATCACCCACAGTGCGTGGCAGTTTGAAGAGTTCCAAAGCCTCCTCAAGTGTCAAGCTCTCCATGCTCTTATCGCTTGGCAACTGAGCGAACTGTGGCTTCTCTGCATCTTCGGCAGAACCAATCTGTACAACAGGACCGAAGCGACCGATTTTTACAAATACAGGCTTTCCACTCTTGGGATCTTTACCCAGTTGGCGCTCACCGGCCTTACGCTCCTGACGAGCATTCATCGTTTTCTCTACTATTGGTTCAAACTTCTTATAGAAGCCTTTCAGCATATTAGTCCACTGCTCGTTGCCTTCCGCAATCTTATCGAAGTCTTGCTCCACCTTGGCAGTGAAGTTATAGTCCATAATAGTGGGGAAGTATTTCATCAGGAAGTCATTAACCACCATACCAATATCGGTAGGCAGCAACTTACCCTTATCAGAACCAGCCATTTCCTTACGAACCTTCTGTGTAATCAGCTTACCCTTTAAGGTATCGATGGTATAGGTGCGTTCCTCACCCTTCTTGTCACCCTTGTGAACATATTCGCGCTGCTGAATAGTTGAAATGGTTGGTGCATAAGTTGAAGGACGGCCAATACCCAGCTCCTCCAATTTGTGTACCAGCGATGCTTCCGTATAGCGCTGAGGACCTTGGCTAAAGCGTTCTGTAGCCAGTATTTCGCGACGTGTAAGCTCCATGCCCTTCTTCAATGGTGGCAGGATGTGGCTCTCCTCGTCTTGTGTATCGTCATCATCGATAGACTCACGATAGACCTTGATGAAACCATCAAACTTAACAACTTCACCCTGAGCAACGAACTGCTCGCTGGCACCACTAATAGCGATGTTCACCGTTGTCTTCTCAATTTCCGCATCCGCCATCTGACTAGCGATAGTGCGCTTCCAAATCAAGTCGTAAAGCTTGCGCTCCTGAGCTGTTCCCTCAATCTCGCTACGATCCATATAGGTAGGACGGATAGCTTCGTGCGCTTCCTGAGCACCCTTTGAACTGGTATGATACTGGCGTACTTTGCTATATTCCTCGCCATAAAGTTTGGTAATCTCTTCCTTGCTGGCATTGATACACAATCCAGAAAGGTTTACAGAGTCAGTACGCATATAGGTAATCTGTCCATGTTCGTACAGATGCTGTGCCACCATCATGGTCTGCGATACGGTGAAGCCCAACTTACGAGCAGCTTCCTGTTGCAGTGTAGAAGTAGTGAAAGGAGGTGCAGGAGTACGCTTCAGTGGCTTCTTGTTGACAGCATCAACCGTATATGTAGCGTCAATACATTTCTTCAAGAACTGCTCCACTTCCTCATGAGTCTTCAGACGTTGTGCCAGTGTAGCCTTTACCTCTGTCTGCGAACCATCGGGATTCGTAATGGCAAAGATACCTGCAACATTGTAATACACCTCTGTCTGGAAGTTCTGAATCTCGCGTTCGCGCTCTACTATCAAGCGAACGGCTACACTCTGTACACGACCTGCAGAAAGAGCTGGCTTTACCTTACGCCACAATACGGGCGACAACTTAAAGCCTACCAATCGGTCAAGTACACGACGAGCCTGCTGGGCGTTAACCAGATTCATATCCAGGTGACGTGGTGTCTCAATAGCCTGCAGGATAGCAGGCTTGGTTATCTCGTGGAATACAATACGATTTGTTTTCTCCTCGTCAAGTCCCAATACTTCGCACAAGTGCCATGAAATAGCTTCTCCCTCGCGGTCTTCATCGGATGCGAGCCAAACCTTTTCTGCCTTCTGGGCATTGGCTTTCAACTCTTTGACGAGTTTCTCTTTCTCCTCTGGTATCTCATATTCTGGTTCGAGTGTACCAGTGTCAATACTCATCTCCTTCTTTTTCAAGTCACGGATGTGTCCATAGCTTGACATTACCTTGTAGTCGCTGCCTAGGAATTTCTCAATGGTCTTTGCCTTAGCAGGAGACTCTACTATCACTAGATTCTTTTGCATATACTCAAAAAAATATTGTTTCGGGCTGCAAAAGTAGAGAAAAGTTTTGGTTACACCTTATATATATAGTGGTTTTTTTATTTTCTTAACGTTTGAAATGCTCTCAAAACAAAGATAAAGGATACTCCTTTATAGGTCATTTTGTGAGTTTTTGATATAATCATGATGCAGAGAAATGTTTTTTTTGTACCTTTGCAAGCAATAAAAATGAATAATTATGAAAAAATGGTTATTGGGGCTCATCATGTTTATAACGACAGCTGCTTTCGCGCAGAAGCCTATCGAAATGAATCTGTGGCCTAATGGTCCACATACAAGTAATGGCGATCCCAAGGATATGGCAAAAATCTGGGTTTATCTTCCCGACGAGAAGATAGCCACAGGTCGTGCTGTTGTTTGTTGTCCTGGTGGTGGCTACACTGGTTTGGCGATGGATCATGAGGGACATCAGTGGGCCTCTTTCTTTAATGGCCAAGGCGTTGCATTTATCGTTTTGAAGTATCGTATGCCTCATGGTGTATGGCAGGTTCCTGCTGAAGATGCTACAGAAGCGATGCGAATGGTACGCAAACATGCTAAGCAGTGGCATATCAACACGAAGGATGTAGGCATCATGGGATTCTCAGCAGGTGGTCATCTGGCCTCTACTATTGCTACCCATGCCTCTGGCGATGCTGCTCCCAACTTCCAGATACTCTTTTATCCTGTTATCTCTATGGAGCAGGGCATTACCCATCAGGGCTCACGAGAAAATCTACTTGGAAAGAAGCCCAAACGCAAGTTGCTAAACGAATACTGCAATGAGCAGCACGTTGGTCGTCATACCCCACGAGCATTCCTGATATTGGCCAACGATGACAACATCGTACCTCCTACCAACAGCCTCAACTATTATGAAGAGCTCTATGCCAATAAGGTGCCTGCGTCTATGCATATCTATCCCACTGGAGGTCATGGATTTGGCATCAGTCAATCGTTTGCATACCATCTAGAAATGATGCTCGAACTGAAGGCTTGGCTACACAGTTTCTAATATACATAAGAATATCTTGCAATTATGGCAAATATGAAATCACTGGCCAAAGATACGGCCATCTATGGACTGTCAAGTATTGTTGGCAGATTCCTTAACTATCTGTTAGTACCTCTCTACACCTACTATATGCCGCACCACACCGGCGACTATGGCATCAGCACCAATGTTTATGCCTATGTAGCTCTGATTCTGGTGTTGTTGACCTTTGGTATGGAGACTACCCTATTCCGCTTTGCTAACGACGAGAAGAACAAGCCCGATACCGTATTCACGATAGCAATGACGGTGGTAGGTTCACTCACGGGCATCTTCCTTATATTGCTTTTTGGTTTTATAACCCCTATTAGCGAAGCACTTGGCTACGCCGCTCATCCCGACTATCTGCTGATGATGGGTGTGGTAGTAGCTCTCGATGCCCTACAGGCTATCCCATTCAGTTTCCTACGATATAAGAAGCGCCCCCTGCGCTTTGCCTCACTGAAGATGCTGTTTATCATCTTCAATATCGGTCTGAATGTTCTTTACTTTGTATGGTTGGGCAAGACATCGGTGTTCTATGTCTTCTTCATCAACCTGCTGTGTACAGCATTCATTACACTGTTCTTCATTCCCGACTTGTTTAAGATACAGTGGAAGTTTGATGGAAAACTATTGCGCCAGATGTTCAGCTATTCATGGCCTATCATTATCCTGGGTGTTGCAGGTATTCTGAACCAAGTAGCCGACAAGATTATCTTCCCACTTATATATCCTGATGAGGAACAAGCCAATATCCTTTTAGGCGATTATGGCTCATGCGTGAAGATTGCCATGATTATGGCGATGATTACACAGGCCTTCCGCTATGCCTACGAGCCTATTGTCTTTGCCAAGAGCAAGGATGCCGACAAGACGGAGTACTATGCTTCAGCCATGAAGTATTTCCTCATCTTCACCCTGTTGGCATTCCTTTGTGTAGTAGGATGGATGCCACTCTTGCAGCACATCATTGGCTCTCAATATCGTGATGCCCTAGGCGTAGTACCTATCGTGATGGCAGCAGAGATTATGATGGGTATCTACTTCAACCTATCGTTCTGGTATAAGCTGATTGACAAGACCATCTATGGTGCATGGTTCTCGCTGGCAGGATGTTCAGTACTCCTTGCTGTCAACATCATCTTCATCCCAGAATATGGCTATTGGGCTTGTGCATGGGGTGGTGTCGCAGGTTATGGTACAGCGATGGTGCTGAGCTATATCGTTGGACAAAAGAAGAATCCTATCCCTTATCCCATGAAGGATATGATGATTTATGTATTGATTACAGGATTATTCTTCTTCCTGATGCAAGTAGCCGACGAATGGCCTATCATTGCTAAGCTGGCTTTCAACACCCTGCTTATCATCCTCTTCGTGGCACATATCGTTTACCACGACCTGCCACTGGCCAGTCTGCCTGTTATTGGAAAATATTTTCGAAAATAAATATCAAGTGAATTAAAACATTGCAATGAAAAAACTTATTTTATCCCTGATGTGTCTTTGCACCCTTGGTGCTCATGCCGATGAAGGTATGTGGACACTTTACAACCTGCCGACAGCCATCTATGAGCAGATGAAGCAGTATGGCTTCCAGCTGCCTATGGAGCAGTTGTATCAGAGTGACAATGCTGTCAAGAATGCTGTCATCAACTTCGGTGGCTATTGCTCTGGTGTAGTAGTATCTCCTAATGGTCTTGTATTCACCAACCACCACTGTGGTTTCGATGCTATTCGTCGTCACTCTACCGTAGAGCACGACTATATGCTCAATGGTTTTGTTGCCAACAGCTATGAGGAAGAACTTCCCAACGAAGACCTCTTTGTTAGCTTCATGGTTGAGCAGAAAGACGTTACCGACAAGATTGTTCCTAACCTCAAGGGTATGAGCCGCGAGCGTCAGGCAATATATGTTGACTCTTTGGAGAATGCTTGGCAGAAAGAAGTACGCCAGCAGGACTCTACCCTGCGTGTAGAGGTGCTGCCATTCTATGAGGGCAACAAGTATTATATGACAACTTATCGCGACTTCGAGGACGTTCGTTTGGTATTCACCGTTCCTAAGTCAATGGGTAAGTATGGTGGTGAGACCGACAACTGGATGTGGCCACGTCAGACATGCGACTACTCTGTATTCCGCATCTATGCTGACCCCAAGACCAATGGTCCTGCCAAGTATTCAAAGGATAACGTACCTTATCATCCTGCTTCATGGGCTCCTGTATCTCTGCAGGGCTACAAGCCTGGCGACTTTGCTATGATTCTGGGTTATCCCGGTAGCACCAGCCGTTACCTGTCAAGCTATGGTATTCAGGAGCGTCGCGACGCTATGAACAAGTCAATGATTCAGGTACGTGGCGTGAAGCAAGAGATTATGTGGCGCCGCATGCAGAGTGCAGAGGCTATCCGTATCCAGTATGAGTCTAAGTATGCTCATTCTAGCAACTACTGGAAGAACTCTATTGGTATGAACAAGTGTATCGACTCTATCGGACTGATTCAGCAGAAGCATGAGTTTGAGAATCGTCTGCGTCAGTGGCAGGATTCAACAGGTTATCTGAAGGGACAGCTCGACTTCGACAAGTTGGCACAGTTCTATCAGAAGCGTTTTGATGCTGTTCGTGCCCTCTATTACTATAATGATACATGGGGACGCGAGAGCGACGAACTCACACGCCGTGCCCGCTTGGTACATAGCGGCATCGAGGTAAAGGGTCCTCAGGACAAGAAGAGCAAGCAGTATGTAGAGTTCAAGGACAACAGCAAAGACTGGGATCAGGAGACTGACCGCGAGTTGCTGGCTGCTCTCATCAAGAACTATCGCAACCATATTGACAAGAAGTATCACCTCGACATCTACAAGACTATCGACACCGAGTTCAAGGGCGACTATCGTGCTTATGTAGATTATGTCTATAATAAGTCTATGCTGATGAAGAGCGGTAAGAAGATTTATATCAACAAGAAGTCATTCGACCAGGATCCTGGTGTTATCTATGGTCAGAACCTCATCGAGTTGCGCGCTGCTCTTCGTGCCGACCTCATCGGTGTTGCCGACAGCATTGCACAGCAGGAGCAGTGGCTCTGCGCTGCCAAGCTGCGTATGGAGCAGGATCTGCCCAACTACTCTGATGCCAACTTCACTATGCGTATGACCTATGGTCAGGTAGGCGAATATCAGCTGGCAGGTAAGCCTTCTGGCTACTATACTACCGCACGCAGCCTTTGGGACAAGATGCAGCAGGCTGACTCTAACGTAGAGTACTTTGCTGAGCCTGTTATGCACGAACTGCTCTCTGCTAAGGATTTCGGTCCTTATGCTGATAAGGAGACTGGCACTATGCAGCTCTGCTTCCTGTCTAACAACGATATCACTGGTGGTAACAGTGGCTCACCTATCTTCAATGGTAAGGGCGAACTCCTTGGTCTTGCCTTCGATGGCAACTGGGACTCACTGAGCTCTGATATCTTCTTCGATCGCCAGCTGGCTCGTACCATCAATGTTGACGTGCGTTACATGCTCTTCATGATGGACCGTTGGGGACATGCAGACCGTCTGCTCAAGGAAATCAATGCGAAGTAATTGACACTTCAACGATAACAAAAGAAAAGTCTCCTGCTATCATGCGGGAGGCTTTTTAATTATACTGGTCTTTTTTATTTCTTCTTACGAGGCTTGCGGATAGCCCATCCCTCTTCCGAGAAATCGGGAATGTCGCCTTTCAGCTTCATGCTCTTGGGATTCATAAACTGCATCCACTCTTCTTTCTTGTAAGTCTTCTGAGAGGTTGCCTCTTTGCTTTCTCTAGATTTTCTAGATGGTCTAGATTCTCTAGATGATCTAGAGCTTCTAGTTTCTCTAGAACTTCTGGTCTTGCTAGGCTTTCCACCCTCTTCTGCATCGTTACAGCGCACCTCACGCTTCTTATAGGTCTGACCGTTCACATATTTGATTACGCGCTCGGCATCCTCCTCAGGCACCTCGAAATACGACATGGTGGTAAGCAAGTCGATATGTCCTACGCTCACGTGCCCGCGTACATTCTTATTCAAGAACTGCATCAGCTCACCAGGATAGAATCCGTCTTTCTTACCGAGGTTGATAAACAACTTCTTATAACCCTCTGAGGTAGGTGTAGCTTGCTTCTTACCTCTCGGCTCCTTACTGCCTCTCTCCTTACCTCTTGACTCCTTGGTGCTAACCACTCCAATCTCGGGAGCATCAGCATAATAAGCCAGGAACTTACCAAACTCCATAGAGACAATCTTCTTGATAAGGTCGTCCTTGTCGATATACTCAAAGTAGCGACTAATGTCCTGCATAAACGGACCAATCTGATCCTCATCAACATCGGCCTTTACAATCTGGTCCATCACCTTATAGAGCTGCTTCTTGCAAATCTCCTCTGGCGAAGGTATCACACCCTTTTCAAACTCCTTACCAATAACCTTCTCGATATTGCGAATCTTAAACTTCTCACGACTGTGAACAATACAGATGCTGGTACCCTTCTTTCCGGCACGACCAGTACGGCCAGAGCGGTGAGTATAGTTTTCGATATCGTCGGGCAATCCGTAGTTGATTACATGCGTCAGGTCGTCAACATCCAATCCACGAGCAGCCACATCAGTAGCTACCAGCAGTTGTACGGTATGCTGACGAAACTTCTGCATCGTCAGGTCACGCTGCTGCTGACTCAGGTCGCCATGCAGCGACTCTGCATTATAGCCATCCTTAATCAGCTTATCAGCCACCTCCTGTGTCTCCATCTTCGTACGACAGAAGATGATAGCAAAGATGCGAGGATAGAAGTCTACGATACGCTTCAGTGCCAAGTACTTATCCTTAGCATTCACCATATAGTAGATATGGTTCACGTGCTCAGCACCCTCATTGCGCGAGCCCACCACAATCTCTTTGTAGTCGTGCAGGTAGCCCTTGGCTATGCGCTCTATCTCCTTACTCATCGTTGCTGAGAAGAGCAGCGTATTACGATCTTCAGGAATACCTTCCAGAATGGTGTTGATGCTCTCCGTGAAGCCCATGTTCAGCATCTCGTCGGCCTCATCCAGCACCACGTTATATACGTTATCCAACTGCGCTACGCCACGGTTCATCAAGTCAATCAGTCGTCCGGGGGTTGCTACGATAATCTGCACACCCTTGCGCAGTGCACGAATCTGTTGTTCGATAGATGCACCGCCATAAACGGCCTCGATATGGATGTCGTCCATGTATTTCGAGAAGTCGCGCAAATCATCGGCAATCTGCAGGCACAACTCTCTAGTAGGCGACAAGATGAGTGCCTGCGTCTCCTTTCTTGTCACATCAATACGTTGCAATACGGGAATACCAAATGCCGCCGTCTTACCTGTACCCGTTTGGGCCAGTGCAATCACGTCGTTCTGATTTCCTAATAAGTAGGGTATTACCTCCTCCTGTACAGGCATGGGCTGTACAAAACCCATTTCCTCAATGGCTCTGCGAATCCCTTCGCTGACACCAAGTTCTTCAAATGTCTTCAAATCAATAATTTTCTAATTCGGCTGCAAAGTTACAACATTTTTTTGTAACTTTGCCAACATTATGAAGATAAGTGTATTTTGCTCTGCAAATAATACGATAGATCAATCGTTCTTTCAGGCCACAGAGGAGCTTGGCCGATGGATGGCTGGGAATGGTCATGAGCTTGTCTTTGGTGGAGTAAACCAAGGACTGATGGAGTGTGTGGCAAAGGCTACGAAAGCTGCAGGTGGTCATACCATTGGTGTTGTCCCCAGTATTGTAGAAGAGACTGGGCGCACTTCGCAATACAATGACGAAGTGATTACGTGCAACAATCTCAGCGAGCGCAAACAGCTGATGCTTGAAGCCAGCGACGTCTTCATCGCCCTGCCTGGTGGCATAGGCACGCTCGACGAGATTTTCACCATAGCAGCCTCTCGCACCATTGGTTATCATCATAAGCAAGTGGTTCTCTACAACATCCGTGGCTTCTGGGATAGCACCATCGCTATGCTCGACGATATGCAGCATCGTGGCATGATTCGTGGCAACTGGCGCGACTATATCGGTGTGGCCAGCAGTATTGCAGAACTAGAGGACATTCTTAATTCATCAGTTACTAATTAAAAATTCAGTTATTGTTATGGATATTACGATGACATGGGCCAAGGAAAACTTTCAGCTGATATGCTTAGCGGTAGGAGTGTTAGGTGTAATTATCGCATTTATCTCCTTTATCTGCGAAATAAAGAAGAAGCAGAAAAAGTAATATACGATACAGGGACCTGTCCCTAATGTTTTCGCCCTATTCTGCGAAACCATTATATGTCCCTGCGAAACAAATGGTTCCGAAAGAGTCGCAGATAAAGAAGAAGAAAGGACGATTAGCAAAAAACTCTGCCCTTTCAGGGTCACGAGTAGCTATCTCACATAGTACAATATCAGTGATTGTAACTGCTTGAGCAGAAGTGCCTTTCTCGTCAACATTCATATCATTTTTTTGTCGCATCTTATTAATATAAAGTGGCTCATTAGACATTAAGCTAAGATTTGCTTTTTCTGAGAACAACTCGAAAAGTCCCATATTCGACAATAGCGTTTCTAGATTAATCTCCGATTGTATATGAAATTTGGGAAACTTAACCTCAATCTCATCATACTTCTTGAGCATTTGGGTACTCTTTTTATATGCATTCAAATCTATTTTTCTCATCAAACTATCAATGGGAATCCCTTTATGAGGCAATATCACATCCATATAGAACGCCCCGATATATGGCATACGAAGCATTGAATATTGTTCGTTCTGCATATATTTATAATGGCCTTCAGTTTCTCTCTGCCACATCATATTTACCATTCGAAAGTCATTATTTTTAACATAGAAGGTGTCTATTTCCGTCTCTTCAAACTCATGACTCCATGCCGCTTTGAACAACATCGTGTTAATTAAGCAGACGTTAGTGCTCTCGTCAAAGTCTAAGGGAATTCTTTTTATTATCCCATGATTCATTTCTTTATTCCATTCATCAACTATCTGCTGTGCATCATTCTGTTGGACAAATGGTAGACAATCTGCAAAATAGTCATCACCTATTGTCTTGATAAAGTTATGATTTATATTATGTTCATCACGATAAAGAAGCAAATTGGACGATTTCAAGAAAGCAGACTTCCAACCAGCTTTCTTGTTCTCATAGACTTTTGCATGACGAATCATCAGTTTATGCCACAACGAATTGACATCATTTTGTTCATATTTTGACGCTCCGAGGTGTTTTTGTAAGAGTTGCTTAGTACTCCCATTTGCGCCATTGTTAATAATTTCAAGCGAATATACCACACTTAATGGAGATATCACAAAGTCTTTACCCTTGTTCGCCGCCATAAAAGACTTAACCATTTCGAAAGAGAAGTCATTTGTGCCATTGATAATTTCCTTTTCAGCTTCATCAATTACGATCTTGGCATCTGTATCTGCTGCAACCTCTTCTAATGACATTCTTGTGTATTGGCAACCAACACACATAACCATTGTAGCAATCATCATGATGAGCATTTGTATTTTATTCATTTTGTTCTTTATTATCTTTGTCATAATTGCGTGGCTTTCGTTTGTGTTATTAATACAGATATACAGATCATACAGATGATTTCTTAAAAGTCTATGCGTACACCTGTACTTATAATACGTGTGCGGGTGCGCCTCACGTACGCATGGGGTTTATAGAAATTTTGTTTTTATCTGTAATCTGTATTTCATATTCTTTTGTTTTTAATGTTTAGTGGTGACGAGGTGACACTATGACATTAGTTTTTCTAAAGTCTACGCGTACCGCCTGTTCTTATTATACGTGTGGGCGTGTGCACGGTACGCGTAGGGTTTGCAATTTCTACCGTCATAGTGTCACAACGTCACACTTTAAGTGTATTAGGGCATTAGGGTATTAGTTTTTATAAACTTCACGCGTACTGCGTATATGCGCGCGGTACGCGAAGGGGTTTATGTTTTTATCGCCACTAACACCCTAAGACACTTTACTTTCATGTTATGTTTCTTGTTCTGTTTCATTAGGATGCAAAGTTAAAAATAATTTTCATTTAATCCAAATATTTCGCCTACATCTTGCGCTCCGAAGAGCAGAAGAAAAGCATAGAGCCTCCGCAACATCGGAATAGTGCCACTTTTGCACTGGAATAGTGCCTGTTTTGGACGTCAATATAGTTTGTTTTGCCTTGCAATAGTGGCACCTTTCCGATGCTAAAGTGGCACTATTCACGGAGATTCTGAATACGCCACGCACAACGCTGAATATGCCACGTACAGCTCCGTATACGCCACAGAAAAATTCGTGCGTGACACGCACAGATTCGTACACGCCATGCACAGAATCGTACGTGGCGTATTTTTTCGTTTTCATGTTATGTTTTTACGCCTTTTTCCATTAGGATGCAAAGATACATAATTTTTAAGCGAAATCCAAGTCTTTCCCCTACCACGTGCTATACTAAATTGACGGGCTCCGAATTAGCTACATTCAACTCCCAATCAGCTACACTCAGCGCTGAATCAGTTACTCTCGCACCTCAATAGTTATTGTATTGCACCTCAAAACAATAGTATTCAGCGCTGAATGTACTATATTCAGAGCTGAATACTCAATAAGAAAAAAGCAGATGTTGTTTAGCGCAAAGCCAGTGCCTTGTTCTCGGCTGCTTCCATCTGCTCACGCTCGCCAGGACCTTTGTCGTTCTGACCGCAAAGATGAAGGATGCCGTGAATAATGACGCGATGCAACTCTTCGTCGTAATCCTTGTGGAAGAGTTCGGCATTAGAGCGTACGGTATCCAGCGAGATAACAAGGTCGCCATTCAACACATCGTCTTCGCAATAGTCGAAAGTGATGATGTCAGTATAATAGTCGTGCTGCAAGTATTCGCGGTTGACCTCAAGGATGTGCTCATCGTCACAGAAGAGGTAGCCCACCTCTCCTACTTTCTTGCCATAGGTGGCAGCAACACGACGAATCCATGCGGTGGTCTCGCGACGCTTGATATTGGGGAACTTTACGTTTTCTGAAGAATAGGTAATCATAGTATTAATGAGTTTTGTGAGGGAGATAGGGCGTAACGTCAACACCAAAGTGCTGCAGTTCGCGTACCATTGTTGAAGAGATAGACGAGAGGTGTGGCTCGGCATAGAGCAGGATGGTCTCGATACCTGCCAACTGGCGATTGATGTCCGCCTGTTCGCGCTCGTATTCAAAGTCTTTCACTGAGCGTACACCCTTTACGATGAAGTGGGCATTCTCAGCCTTAGCAAAGTCGACAGCCAATCCATAGTAAGGTTTCACCTCTATGCGTGGCTCGTCTTGATAGACCTCGCGGATGGCCTTGATGCGCTCCTCGGCACTAGGCATATCGGGCTTGTGCACCTGGTCGCCTACCACTCCAATGACCAAGCGATCGAAGAGGGGGAGTGCGCGAGTCACGATAGAATCGTGGCCCACAGTGAACGGGTTAAAACTGCCTACAAATATTCCTGTTCTTGTCATAACTATTCTCTATTCACTATTCATTCAAACAGTCCTGGCTCCATGATATTCCCAGAATAGGGATTGCGACCAAAGTGTCTGTATGCCAGTTCGGTTACCATACGACCACGTGGGGTACGCTTGATGAAACCCTCCATAATCAGGAAGGGTTCATACACCTCCTCAATGGTGCCAGAGTCTTCACCGATAGCGGTGGCAATAGTAGTGATACCCACAGGACCACCACGGAACTTGTCGATGATGGTGAGCAGGATGCGATTGTCTATCTCGTCAAGACCATATTGGTCGATATTGAGTGCCGTAAGGGCTATCTTCGTAATCTGCGTGTCGATGCGTCCGGTGCCCTTTACCTGTGCAAAGTCGCGTACTCTTCTGAGCAGGGCATTGGCTATACGGGGCGTTCCACGAGAGCGACGAGCTATCTCGGCAGAGGCATCGCTGGTGATAGGCACACGCAAGATGCTGGCTGAGCGCTCGATAATCTTCTGCAGTGTCTCTGGCTCGTAATATTGCAGGTGCATATTGATGCCAAAACGAGCACGGAGAGGGGCTGTCAGCAAACCACTACGGGTGGTGGCGCCTACCAAGGTAAACGGATTGAGGTCAATCTGTATCGAACGAGCCGACGGACCTTTATCTATCATGATATCGATACGATAGTCTTCCATTGCCGAGTAGAGATACTCTTCGACAACGGGCGACAGGCGGTGAATCTCGTCGATAAACAACACATCGTTTTTCTCCAACGACGTCAGGATGCCTGCCAAGTCGCCAGGCTTATCGAGCACAGGACCAGAGGTAATCTTAAAGCCTACGCCCAACTCGTTGGCGATGATATTTGAAAGTGTTGTCTTACCCAATCCGGGAGGGCCATGCAGCAACACGTGGTCGAGAGGCTCGCCACGATATTTAGCTGCTTCTACGAACACCTCTAAGTTCTCCACCACCTGCTGCTGACCACTGAAATCATGGAATGCCAGTGGGCGCAGGGCGTTTTCGAACTCCTTTTCGCTCGAAGACAGCTGCTCTTGTCTGATATCGAAATCTTCGTTCATTCTTACAGCAGGTTCTTGATAGCCTCTTCCAAATTCTTGATGGTTTGTGAGCGTCCAACAATGTTGCTGCCACGATCTATCAAGAAGAACTCAGGGATGCTTTGCACATTGTAGAGTGTCAAGGTATTTGACTGTATGCCACCCTCTGCACGTACACTTATCCAAGGCAGTGCAGCAGTCTGCTGTTTCCAGAAGTGCTCATCGGTATCGATGCTCACCTGGAATACCTCAAAGCCCTGTGCATGATACTTGTTGTAAATCTCACGCAACTGCAGGATGCGTGCAGGAGACTCGTTGGCTGCAAAGACGTGGAAGTCGAGCAACACCACCTTACCCTTCAGGTCTTTCAGATGGCGCATCTTACCCTTGTTGTCGTTCAAAGCAACATCAATGATACCAGATTCTTCCACCTTGCTGGGGTCTATCTGCTGAGCCTGTGCAGCATCGTTGATGCGCACATTCTTCATACCCTCGATAGCAATATTGTGCAGGTTGGCGCCACGGGCAGAGTTAGGATAATAACTATCCCAGCTAGTAGCCACAGCAGCAAAGGCCTTGATGTCTTCACGATTGTTGCGAGGATTGAACAGCAGCATATCGCCCAATGTCTGGAACAGGGCGAAATATGCATAAGCCTTGTTGGGCTCTGCAAAAATGTAATCTTTCTTGACCACTTCCTTATACTGGTTGACCAACTTATAAATACTATCGTTGGTCTCCTTGACGGTCAGGTCTTCATTATTGCTGATAGCGATGGCACGCTGTCGCAGTTCTATCTGCTTCAGTGACAGTTCCTTAATCTTCAGACAGTTGTCAGAACCACTTACCTCATACTGGGTAGCCATCTGTGGATACTTGGCCTTAACAGTAATGGTTTCGGTAGAATCGACAGAGACATTGATAATCTGACCGGCAATACGCAGGCGATAGAACTCAGGAGCCTCTTGAGCCAGACCGCTAAACGAGAAGGAACCATCTTCACCCAAGCGGACAGAATCTACTACTGTAATCTCTTCGATACCAACATTCTCAAATAGCAGCAGAGAGTCTTTAGCATCGGTAATAGTACCCTCTACGTGGAACTTTTTCTCACCGCACGAAACCATAGCTAGTACGGTTAGTGCCAACACAAAATATTTCTTCATCGTTGATGTATTTTTTCTTTTGAGTGCAAAGTTACGAATAAGTGAGCAAAATGCCAAATTTTATTTGGGCATTTTCGAGCGTGAGTATCTTCGACAAAGTCAAAGTTACTATTTAACAGACACAATACAAAAGAATTTGTTCTTTATTTCATAAAAAACAATAATTATATGCTTATTTTTTCGTTTCTTTATATAATAATGTGTAACTTTGTAGCCGATTTTGCGCATTATGGCGCACATTTTTTTATTTTTAGATGTTTTAATACAAGATGAACGTAATTACGAAAAGTATTCAATTGGCTGATGGAAGAACCATCACAATTGAGACCGGGAAAGTGGCAAAGCAGGCCGATGGCAGTGTGATGCTCCGCATGAACAACACTGTACTGCTGGCTACTGTTTGTGCCGCAAAAGATGCAGTTCCCGGAACAGATTTTATGCCTCTGCAGGTTGACTACAGAGAGCAGTACGCCGCCGCAGGCCGTTTCCCCGGTGGTTTCACAAAACGCGAGGGTAAGGCTTCAGACAATGAGATTCTGACTAGCCGACTGGTTGACCGTGTGCTTCGCCCATTGTTCCCCTCTAACTATCACGCAGAAGTATTTGTCAACGTAATGCTGCTCAGTGCCGATGGTGTTGATCAGCCTGATGCTTTGGCAGGTTTTGCAGCATCAGCAGCGCTGGCATGTTCAGATATCCCCTTTGAGTGCCCCATCTCTGAAGTTCGCGTAGCTCGTATTAACGGTGAGTATGTTATCGATCCTACCTTCGAGCAGATGAAGGAGGCCGATATGGACATCATGGTTGGTGCTTCAGCTGAGAACATCATGATGGTAGAAGGTGAGATGAAGGAAGTATCAGAGCAGGATCTGCTCGGTGCTTTGAAGGCTGCTATGGACGCCATCAAGCCTATGTGTGAGCTGCAGACCGCTCTCAGCAAGGAGCTGGGTGTTGACGTTAAGCGTGAGTACAATCACGAGGTTAACGATGAGGAACTGCGCGAGCGCATGAACAAGGAGCTGTATCAGCCCGCTTACGACGTTACCAAGCAGGCTCTCGAAAAGCATGCTCGTGCCGAAGCCTTCGAGAAGATTCTGACTGACTTCAAGGAAAAGTATGCTGCTGAGCATGCCGACCTCACTGAGGATGAGCTGGAAGAGAAATATGCGATGATGGATCGCTACTACCACGATGTAGAGCGCGACGCAATGCGCCGTTGTATCCTCGACGAAGGTATCCGTCTTGATGGTCGTAAGACCGACGAGATTCGTCCTATCTGGTGCGAGGTTTCTCCTCTGCCAATGCCTCACGGAAGCTCAATCTTCACTCGTGGTGAGACACAGTCTCTGACTACCGTTACTCTGGGTACTAAGCTCGACGAGAAGCTCGTTGACGATGTTCTCGACAAGAGCTACCAGCGCTTCCTGCTGCACTACAACTTCCCCCCATTCTGTACAGGTGAGGCTAAGGCACAGCGTGGCGTAGGTCGCCGTGAGATTGGTCACGGTCACCTGGCATGGCGCGGTCTGAAGGAGATGATTCCTGCTGACTTCCCCTACACCGTTCGTGTAGTATCTCAGATTATGGAGTCTAACGGTTCTTCATCAATGGCTACCGTTTGTGCTGGTACGCTGGCTCTGATGGACGCTGGTGTTCCTATGAAGAAGCCCGTTTCAGGTATCGCTATGGGTCTGATTAAGAATCCTGGAGAGGACAAGTACGCTGTACTGTCTGATATTCTCGGTGACGAGGACCACCTGGGTGATATGGACTTCAAGACCACTGGTACTAAGGATGGTCTGACCGCTACTCAGATGGATATCAAGTGCGACGGTCTGTCATTCGACATTCTGGAGAAGGCACTGATGCAGGCTAAGGCTGGTCGTGAGCACATCTTGAAGTGCATCACCGATACTATCGCTGAGCCACGTGCAGAGATGAAGCCTCAGGTTCCACGTATCGAGGCATTCGATATTCCTAAGGAGTTCATCGGTGCTGTGATTGGCCCTGGTGGTAAGATTATCCAGCAGATGCAGGAAGATACTGGTGCTACTATCACTATCGACGAGACCGACGGTGTTGGTAAGGTACAGGTTAGCGCTCCTAACAAGGAGAGCATCGACGCTGCTATCGCCAAGATTCGTGCTATCGTTGCCATCCCCGAGGTTGGTGAGGTTTACGAGGGTACCGTTCGTAGCATCATGCCTTATGGCTGCTTCGTAGAGTTCATGCCTGGCAAGGATGGTCTGCTCCACATCTCGGAAATTGACTGGAAGCGCCTGGAGACTGTTGAGGAAGCTGGCATCAAGGAGGGCGACAAGATTACTGTTAAGTTGCTCGAGATTGATCCTAAGACTGGTAAGTTCAAGCTCTCTCACCGTGTACTCGTTGAGAAGCCTGCCGACTATGTAGAGCCACAGCAGCGTCGTCGTGAGCGCCCCGAGCGTGGCGATCGCCGTCCTCGTCCTGACCGTGGTGAGCGCCGTCCTCGTCCTGAGCGTCGCGAGCGTAACGACGAGTATCAGGCTCCTGCAGAGAACAACGAGCCTAAGGACTTCAGCGACGAGTTGGACAAGATGGACTTCTAAGTCGCGAAGTATAACGCTAATAAAATATCGTCCCGATAGGTCTCCTGACCTGTCGGGACATTTACAATCAAAATGGCAATCCGTTATACCCATAAAGAAGAGCTATTGAACTCATGGTCGCATGCCGGTGGCATCGTCATGGGTGTGGCATTTGGTGTGATATTCCTCGTGATGGCTTTCAAGGGCGACAACCCTTGGGCGCGATTAGGTGTGTGCCTCTACCTCTTTGGTATGCTTGGCTCTTACGTAGCCTCCACCGTTTATCATGCTGTACCACTACATTCTAAGTGGCGTGAACGCTTCCGTAAATGGGATCATGCCGCTATCTATTGGCATATAGCGGGTAGTTATTCACCACTCACACTGGTGGCACTACGCCAACAAGGTTATTGGGGCTGGTCGCTCTTCTCCTTTGTATGGTTGTGCGCCATTGCTGGCACCATTGTCAGCTTTATCCGTTTGAAGGAGCACTCCAACCTAGAAACCTTCTGTTTCATTGGTATGGGATTGAGCGTGCTGGTAGCCTTCAAACCACTCATCGACTCCGTATCTACAGCAGCTGTCGTCTGGATAATAGCAGAGGGCGTCTGCTATATTACAGGCGCCCTCTTTTATTCCTTGCATAAAAAGCCGTTTATGCACTCCGTATTCCACTTCTTTGTCCTGGCAGGTAGTGTATGTCACATCGTTGCCGTTTGGGACGTACTGATGGAATATCTTTAACTAAGTTTTCTGGCTCTCAACATACAAGCCACACCGATGATGATAAAGGGAACGGAGAGAATCTGTCCCATATC
Organism: Prevotellaceae bacterium MN60; assembly: GCA_900199555.1. Lineage (GTDB taxonomy): Bacteria > Bacteroidota > Bacteroidia > Bacteroidales > Bacteroidaceae > Prevotella. Next base: position 54,950 of record FZQZ01000007.1, on the reverse strand, counting down.
GAGTGGCAGGGAGGCTTCAAAGGCTTCTTGTATCTCCTTGGTATATTCGATGAAGAAGCGGAAAGTGAAGATATAGGTAAGGCAGAAACCAAAGAACCAGCCTGTACCTACCTTTAGCACGCTACTTGTGGTCTGTGGTTTCCCCACAGACATTCCTTTCTTGTGCAACCACCACATCAAGCCAAACAACACCGCATAGGCAATAGCCTCGTAGAGTTGTCCGGGATGGCGTGGCATCGTATCTACACGCTCGAAGATAAAGGCCCAGGGCACATCTGTTATCTTACCAATAATCTCAGAGTTCATCAGGTTGCCCAAACGAATGAAGCAGGCAGTGACACCCGTAGCAATAGCAATATTGTCGAGTACCATCCAGATGCTTAACTTGGTCTTCTTGACATAAAGCCAAAGGGCAATCATCAAACCGAGGGTACCACCATGAGATGCCAAGCCCTCATAACCAGTAAACTTCACACCGCCATCTGGCAGGAAGTGAATGGGCAGCAGCATCTCTACAAAGCCCTTTCCTGAAGTTAGGAAGTAGTCGGGCTGATAGAAGATGCAATGGCCTAAGCGCGCACCAATCAGAATACCCAGAAAGCAGTAAATGAACAAGGGGTCGAAGAGTTCGTCTTTGATCTTTTGCTCCTTATAGAGCTTCTTGACTACGAGATAGGCAAGCGCTAAGCCCAACAGCCAGCAGAGCGAGTACCAGCGGAAGGGGCCAAGGCTCAAGCTGGGGTTCCAAACGATATAGCTTAGGAGTTCCATAGATTATACATTAAATCTGAAGTGCATGATGTCGCCATCCTGTACGACATACTCCTTACCCTCGATGCCCATCTTACCGGCTTCACGAACGGCAGCCTCTGAGCCATACTGGATATAGTCGTCGTACTTGATAACCTCGGCACGGATAAAGCCCTTTTCAAAGTCGGTATGAATAACACCAGCGCACTGTGGAGCCTTCCATCCTTTCTTATAGGTCCAAGCCTTTACCTCCATCTCACCAGCGGTGATAAAGGTTTCGAGATTCAGCAGTGCATAGGCCTTCTTAATCAGACGGTTGACACCACTCTCTTCCAAGCCCAGCTCTTCCAAGAACAGCTGCTTGTCCTCGTAGCTCTCGAGCTCAGCGATATCCTCTTCGGTCTTGGCAGCAATAACCATTGCCTCAGCACCTTCTTCCTTAGCCAGCGCTTCTACCTTCTGAGTGAAAGCATTACCATTCTTAGCATCAGCCTCACCTACATTGCAGACATAAAGCACGGGCTTGGCAGTCAGGAGGAACAGGTTCTTGGCACAATCCTGTTCGTCTTTGCTCTCGAACTCAACGATACGGGCATTCTTACCCTGCTCCAGCACCTCTTTATAAGCCTTCAGCACAGTTACCTCTACCTTGGCATCCTTGTTGCCTGCAGCAGCAGCCTTCTCAGTCTTTGCCAGACGACTGTCGATAGTCTCAAGGTCTTTCAACTGAAGCTCTGTATCGATAATCTCTTTATCGCGGATAGGATCGATAGAACCGTCCACATGGGTGATATTCTCATCCTCGAAGCAACGCAACACATGGATGATAGCATCCGTCTCACGGATATTACCCAAGAACTTATTGCCAAGTCCCTCACCCTTAGAAGCACCCTTTACCAGACCTGCGATATCAACAATCTCACAGGTGGCAGGCACGATGCGTCCTGGATGAACCAGCTCGGCAAGCTTTGTCAGGCGCTCATCGGGAACGGTGATAACACCTACATTAGGTTCAATTGTACAAAAAGGGAAATTGGCTGCCTGTGCCTTGGCACTAGACAGACAGTTGAACAAAGTAGACTTGCCCACGTTAGGCAGTCCGACAATACCACATTTTAATGACATATCTTTTTCTTACTTTCTATATTATAGGTTCTTCAGTCTTTCTGCCATCGCACGACCCAGCGCCTCGCACTGTGCCTTGGTCTCTGGCGTCAGACTTTGTTTGATTTCTACAGGTTCACCCACTTGCTCGTAGTGCAGCTTCTCTTCATTCCAACGAGCAATCTCGCTAACGGCTTTCGATGCCCAGCCGTAGGAGCCAAACCAACCCAGCAGATGGTTCTTGATATCCTTACCAGCCAACTCGCTGAGCAGTACATCCATCTCATGATACAGGGCGGTGTTATAGGTTGGAGCACCTACTATCAGTCCCTTATAGCGGAAGACATCACGGATGATATAAGAGTGGTGAGTCTTAGAGACATTATATACCACAATATTCTTCACACCAGCCTCTGATGCAGCACGGGCAATTACCTCAGCAGCACGCTCGGTATTGCCATACATTGTACCATAGCAGATAACCAGTCCGGGCTCTGTCTCATACTTAGACAAGCGGTCATAGATAGCTATCACCTTATCGATATACTTATGCCATACAGGTCCATGAGTAGCACAGATATAGTCGAGTTTGACATCAGCCAACTTCTTCAGGGCATTCTGTACGGGAGTACCATATTTGCCCACGATATTACTATAGTAGCGCTCCATCTCCAGCCAATAGGTATCGCAATTGATTTGTGCATCAATAATACCACCATTCAGGGCGCCAAAGCACCCAAAGGCATCGCCACTAAAGAGTGTAGTGCCACAGAGTGTCACCATCGTCTCAGGCCAGTGAACCATTGGAGTAAGCACAAAGTTGAGCTTCTGTTTGCCAAGTGCAATGCTATCACCATTGCCCACCTCCACGGTGTTGTCGCAGATACCATAGAAGCCTTCCAGCATCTGGAATGTCTTCTTATTACCGATAATCTGTATCTCAGGATAGTATTTCTTGATGAGCGCGATAGAGCCGCTATGGTCGGGCTCCATGTGATTGATAACAAGGTAGTCAACCTTGCGCTCACCAATAACCTCATGAATACGCTCGATATACTGGGTGAAGAAATCCACCTCAACAGTATCGATAAGGCACACTTTCTCGTCGTCGATGAGATACGAGTTGTAACTCACACCATTGGGCAAAGGCCACAATCCCTCGAAAAGCGACTTGTTGCGGTCGTTGACACCAACGTAGTAGATGTTTTCGGTAATGTTCTGCATAGTTTTATTCTTGTTCTAGTAATTGATCTTCTAATTCCTTTTTACGCTGTGCACCAAACTCCTGTGATACATAGTTGTAAAGGCTGCGACAAGACTCGGCAGAGAACTGAAGAGCAGAAGCAAGCACTTCATCCCACTGCTGCTCGGAGAGTCCGTTGTCAAAGTCGGCACGCGTAATCTGATTCTTTATCAATCCGAAGAGGAAACCTGCATTGAAGTTGTCACCAGCACCAATGGTACTTACCGTCTCCATCGGAGCAATAGCATACTGCTTGTGGAATCCATTCTCGGCAAAGAGATCTACTGGTTCTGCAGCATGCGTATAGACAAACTTCTTGGTATAGAAGGCTATCTGCGAACGATAGATGCTCTCAGGATTATCTTTCTTAAACAAATATTCAAAGTCTTCTGCTGAACCGCGTACAATATCTGCCAACTCGAAGTTCTCCAAAAGATTGGGCGTAATCTTCATCACCTCATGCTGATGAGAGGCTCTGAAGTTGACGTCATAATAGAGGATGGCTCCCTGCTCGTGGGCATACTCCAAGAAGCTCTTCACCTGTGGACGGATAACGGGATTCAAGGCATAAAAAGAACCAAAGAGTATCAAATCGTCAGCGTGAACCTCTGGGAAAGAGAAGTCAAGACGATCGCGAAGATGGTTCTTATAGAAGATATATTCGGCATCATTGCGCTCGTTGAGGAACGCCAATGACAGTGATGACTTTGAATCGGGATAGACATTAACGCTATCTGCCTGACAACCATTGTCACGCAAGAACTGGATGGTGTTACGACCAACACGGTCGTTGCCCGTTTCACCAATGAAAGTAGCCTCAACGCCAGAGCGTCCCAATGAGATAACTGCATTAAAAGATGAACCTCCAGGTATAGCACTGATAGGCTGGTCGTTACGGAAGATGATATCGAGTACCGTCTCGCCGATTCCGATGACTTTTCGCATAATCTTAGCTTTTTGCTTGCAAAGGTACGAATAAGCGAGGAAAATGCCAAATTATATTTGAGCATTTTCGAGCGAAAGTACTTTCGACGAAGTCAGAGGTACGATTAAGTGAAGAGAAAACCAAAATTTATTTGAGTTTTCTCGAACGAGATAGGCTGATACAGCTCCGTATACAGCTAACTGGCGCGCTAATTAGCTGTAGTAGCAGTGCAAATACAGCTATCTAGCACACCTAAATAGCTGTATTTCGTTTCCAGTTAGCTGTATTTCGAGTTTCACAATGTTTAACGTGACGCCGTGGGAAGAAAAACTTGCAAAACATGTACCCTTGTACCATGACAGGCCTCAAATGCCGATAAATAAAGGGCTCACACCATGGTACATGTTGAAGCAACATGTACCATACATCTCACCTTTTTTGAGCAATCATCTCCATTTTTATCCAACTTTTGGGGTGCACTTCAACAAGTGTAGTACAAGTATGGTACATGTTGGAGCAACATGTACCATACCTCAAACAACGATGTACAAAGGGATTGAGGGCAGTCATGGTACTAGGGTACATGTTTTTGCACACAAACCCTTTTCATTGATGATAGGTTACGTTTCGAGGCATCGTTGCCGTAACATACGATGCCACGAAATTACACCTCGCTTACCTTCTCATCGGATGTAGCCTACATTCAGATAGTTTGAAGCCTACATCCTCCTTGAATGTAGCGTAAATTCTCATCGAATGTAGCCTTCAAACTTATAGCCCTTAATGTTACTTCAGTTTCTTTTTCAGCATATCCATACTGTCGTCAAAGAAATCGTAGCCGCTGATGCGATAATCATCGCGAACACGGCGGCAGTCAGGAGTGATGGTCTCATAATGAGGAGTGCCGTTAAAGCGGAAGAGTTCCATCATGCGGTTGAAGTCAGACTTGGAGAGGCAGACGGTTTCCTCGTCAGCAAGCCATTCGGCTACATATTTCTTATACTCGTCACTGCCTTCTGAAGTGCGCTCTTCAGCAATGAATACGAGTTTTACGTCGTCGCGTTGGGCAATCTTGGCACGCTGCTCTTTGCTATACTCTATCTCTGCACGACAAGGGCCACAATGCATACCCCAGAAGTCGATGACAAGATAGCGACTAGGATACTTCTCGCAGAGTGAGCGGATGAGGTCGGCAGAGGGATTGTCGGCAGGCAAGGGAACGGTAATTTCCCTTTGTTCCATCTTCTTTGTGCAGAATTCCTCTGCTTTTTGGTGGATAAATGGATTGGTGAGTACATCAAGATAGGCAGGCATCATGTTGCTGACTGAGGCCATGTAAGCCAGTCTTTGTTCGCGTTCAGCAAGGGTTGTGGTGGTGTCTGCCATTATCTGTGGAATGCTGTCTTCTCGTGAGCGCCATATATCGAAAGAGTTCATCATGTCATTATATACACAAAGTTGAGTAATGAGATTGTTTTTATTCGTACCCATTAATTCGTGTAGTGCAGACAGATAATTGGTTAGCATCTTCTTTTCGTTTTCTGCATTAATAATGTATTCCCCTTTCTCGTTGACGACACCTTCATATTGACGTCTTATGACAACATCTGCATATTGGATGCGGTTAAGTACAAGGTCAAAGTCGTTACACATCAGCAACGGATTGTTATAATCCACTCGCTGCATCATCTTGTAGTTTTCCATCTTCTTCATCTCATTCCATTCTATGCTATCAAGGATTTCCACCTTAAAGTCGCCATCCACCTCTTCTACTTTCGCCATCTCATTCTTGCGATTATGAATGTAGTCTGCCACTGCTTCAACAAATACTCCTTGCATATGGGCTAATGCCAGTTGCATCTCCTGTGCCGTGAAATGCATGCGGGCGGCTTCTCGCTGTATGATATAGAGCGTGTGTTGCCAGGTATGTTCTATCACTTCGTTCAGTTCACCGATTTTACCCTTGAAATCACCTATGGGATCCATCAGTCTCAGTATATCCATGTCTGCACTCAGCCAACGCTCTACGTCCTTGCTGCTACCATTATGATAATAGCATTGATATTGTCCGTCTTTATTGGGCTTGATAGTGATATCGATAGTCTCTCCAGGGCGAGCAAAGAACGGTCCATAGTCAAAGCCTATTTTAGACCCATCAGGACCGATTAACTCACGAGTGGGGTAATAGGCCAAGAACTTCTTTTCGAAAGTGCCGTCAGGAGCAATATCGAATATTAATACCGCATCGTCTTTATCAAATGCATTACGACAGTAGCAGTTCATCGATGTAAAGCCCATTTTCTCTGCATCGTAGTCCTCTATGCAACCTCGAAGTGTAATGCTATCAGTCTTGAACCAATCCTCAGGAACTGTATAGGGATTGGCCTCTGACAGCTCTTGCAGCGTAGGGATATGTACCTTATACTTCTTGTCGTGAATACCTAATAGTCTAAAGTGGCCTTTCTCATCGCCCTCGATGAAGTCGAATACCTGCACCTTCTTAGGCATTGGTTCAAAGTGCATGGTGAAATCGGTGATGCCACTCTCAGGCGACTTCACCCACGAGTCGAGTTCCAGTCCTTCGCATGAGCGTAGTGCATAACGGTTGTTATTCTCGTCCAGCAGATAACTATCGCTGGCAAAGCGGAAAGACTGCCCTTCTTGCTCGCACTTTATGGTGAAATGCACCGTTGTTGCCGTATCTGTAAGAATTACTTTACGGGCCTTCAATTCACCCCATACATTAATACATGCCATTGACTCTGGCGATTTGATAACTTTGTAGACTTTTGCCTGCCCTGTCATTGCAACGAGAGCAAGCAGTGTGATGATAAAGGTTGATTTTTTCATAATAAGTAAAAATAAAGTTTTTGCAGGGCAAAGATAGAGAAATATTGAGATATGTTCAATGGTTTGTTTAAAAAAGTTGTTATAGGTAGCGTTTTGCCAAATAAAAGAATTACAGTGTTGAATATCAGAGGGTTTCTAACTTCACAAATTGGTGTTTCTAAGTAAAAACAACGGTTTGGAGTGGCTAAAGAATGGTTAAAATGAATGTTTGAGAGCAAAAATAATTTGAAATGTAGTATCTTTGTAACATAATCTTAACGTTATGACAAGAAAGAATATTTTATGGATATTGGCCTTAGTGTCAATGCTAATCAGCTGTGATGGGTGGCCCACATCGCTGCCATTGGAAAAGATTGAGTCATGGTTGGCTGAAGGGAGAAACGACCACGCTTACTATTATATATCTAAATATGATGCTGCTTCGTTTCAGAAAGAGCAAGACCGTGCCTATTACAATCTCTTGATGACGCGTGCAACTATCGAGCGAGGCCTCAACCCATCTTCTGACTCGCTGATTAATGAGGCCATCCGCTACTATAAACTGACGGGAAATACAGAGCGATTGGCCTGCTGCTATTATTATAAAGGTGAATACTACGTCAACCTTAAAGAATGGCCCAGAGCAATTGAGATCATGAAACGGGCTGAAGAACAGGTGGTACAGACGGATAATCGTTGGTTGAAGTATAAGATTTATGATGCTATCGGACGCATCAATCAACAATGTGGCAATTATCGGTTGGGGGTTGAGTATGCACAGAAAGCAAAGGAATATGCCTCGCCAAGATATCGTTGGGAGTATTCAGATTATATAGATGACACATACAAGGAAAGTCCGAAACAGACTAAGGAAAGGGTGGATCATACAGTGCTTGAATTACAATGGCAGTTTGATGAGCAGAAGGCACAGGAGGCACATCGCCAACATCTGATATGGGCAGCTGTCGCGTTGGTATTTCTCCTTTTCATCATTATACTCTTAATATTGTATATCCACTATCGCAGAGCGAAAGAGCGGCTGGTGCTTACTGAACAGCAGATGCAGATTAGCAATTATCTCAATGAGATTGCCCAATTGAGAAGTCAGCGGACAGACAGCGATACTACACAGCAGATAGAGGAGCTGAATAGTAAGATTCGGGAATTGGTAGAACAGAAATCGCCTCGTCTCGTCAAAGGAAAACTGCTATATGACGAAATCAAGAAGAGTGGTACGACCTCAGGATGGTCGAATGATGACTATAGATGCTTCATCGACTACTATAAGGCCATTGACTTTACCGCCTATAGCCGTATCCTGAAAAAATATCAGCCAAAGACAGCCCATAACACCTTCTTCCTTATCCTCTACGAAATGGGAATGGAAGATAAAGACGTGCGCCGCATTATGGGTATTACCCAAGAAGCTATACGTTCAACAAGATACAGGATTCTTCAGTCTAAAGGTAAATCTCCAAAAAAGTTGTTGCGGAACGGCGATAATTCATAATTATTTTCTATTTTTGCAGCCGATTATGAAGAATTATAATACTACAACGCTTGCTAATGGGTTGCGCATCATTCATCTACATTCACAGTCACCTGTGGTTTACTGTGGTATCGGAATCAATGCGGGTGCCCGTCAGGAAGGCATAGGCGAGGAAGGACTGGCACACTTTTGCGAGCATACTACTTTTAAAGGTACTAAAAAGCGCTCTGCCCTGCAAATTCTCAACGGATTGGAGAGTGTGGGCGGCGATCTCAATGCTTTTACCAACAAGGAGGATACCGTTTTCTATGCGGCTATACTGAAAGACCATTTGAACAAGGCGGTTGACTTGCTTTGCGACATCGTGTTTAACAGTACCTATCCCGAAGAGGAAATACGCCATGAGGTGGACGTTATCTGCGACGAGATAGAGAGCTATAATGACACACCTGCCGAACTGATATACGACGAGTTTGAGAATCTGATATTCCAAAATCATCCGTTAGGACATAATATATTAGGAACGCGCGAGCAGGTACTGGCCTTCACGGGTGAGGATGCACGCCGCTTTACTCAGCGCTATTATCGTCCGGATAATGCTATCTTCTTTGCATATGGTGATATCGACTTTGCCCGACTGGTCAAGAAGTTGAAGGCGGAAACAGAAGCATTGGGTATGAAAGAAAAAGTGGCAGAGGAAAAGCCTGCTGCATTTATACTTTCAAATACTACTAATCATCCTTCTCACCATCAGGCTCATGTGATGCTGGGCAGTCGTACGTTTAATTATGATGACGAGCGTCGTATGCCTCTTTACCTGTTGAACAACCTCTTGGGTGGACCTGGAATGAATGCTCGACTGAACCTATCGCTACGCGAGAAGAACGGATTGGTATATACGGTAGAAAGTTCGATGGTGAGCTACAGCGATACTGGTTGCTGGTCGGTGTATTTCGGTTGTGACCATCACGATGTAAAGCGCTGTCTGCGACTGGTGCACCGTGAACTGGACAAGGTGATGCAAAGTCCACTGAGCGATAGACAACTATCTGCCGCCAAACGACAACTGAAAGGACAGATAGCTATTGCCTGCGATAATCGCGAACAGTACGCCTTAGACTTTGCGAAGAACTATCTGCACTACGGCAAAGAACGTAGCATTGAAGAATTATTGCAGCGCATCGATGCCATTACGGCAGCACAGGTACAGGATGTTGCGCAATACGTCTTTGCTCCAGACCGACTACAACTATTGACGATATAAAAAGAAACATCGCGATGGATTTCCACCGCGATGTTTTCTTATTATTGTTTATGCTCGAAAGTGAAAGAACTCTTTCACTTTGTTTACTCATTCACAACCTTTTTGATAGTGCCGTCCTCATTGTAGAATAGGCGTTGTACCTTCAGCGAACGCAAGTGTGTGATGTCATTGCTGGGTACACAGTCGTGATAGAACAGATACCACTGATTCTTGTACTCTACAATACTGTGGTGAGTAGTCCAACCTACAACGGGATCGAGGATAACACCCTGATAGCGGAAAGGACCGTAGGGGTTGTCGCCGATAGCGTAGCACAGCATGTGGCTGTCACCTGTAGAGTAAGAGAAATAGTACTTGCCATTGTACTTGTGCATCCATGAAGCCTCGAAGAAGCGATGTGGGTCGCCAGCCTTCATAGGTTCACCATTCTCATCAAGTACAACAACCTCACGAGGAGCCTCAGCAAACTGCTGAACATCATCACTCATGCGTACTACACAGCTACGGATAGCAGGAGCATCGGCAGTAGTGTAAAGTTCGCTCTTATGGTCGGGAGTAGCACCCAAGTCGATAAGACCATTGTCTTCACCATACTTGCCGAAGAAGGGAGCAATGCCATTGGGCAATGGGCGCCACCACTGAAGCTGTCCGCCCCAAAGACCACCGAAGTAACAATAGATCTGACCATCTTCATCCTTGAATACACAAGGGTCGATAGAGAAAGAACCGCGAATAGGCTTATCCATAGGTTTGAATGGACCTTCGGGCTTATCGGCTACGGCAACACCGAGACGGAATACACCATCGTAAGCCTTAGCAGAGAAGATGAGATAGTACTTGCCATCTTTCTCAACAACATCATTATCCCACATTTGCTTCTCAGCCCATGCAACATCCTTCACGTCGAGGATTACTCCGTGGTCAGTAGCCTCATCATTCTCTACATCGTTGAAAGACAATACGTGGTAGTCTTTCATCTGGAAGTGACCACCATCATCGTCGAAGGCAGCACCAGCCTCCCAGTCGTGAGAGGGATAGACATAGAGACGGCCGTTAAATACGTTGGCTGAAGGGTCAGCCATATAATCATTTGGGAATAGGTAACGAGGTAATTTTGCCATAGTTGTGTTTATTTATAGAGTTTAATGATTTCGTTAACCACAGGCTTAGCCTTATACTGGCGATCGAAGAGCAGAGGATAGTTGGTACGTCCCTTCATAGGCCACCCATTAAGCCATGAGCCACCATCGCTGATGCCCCACAGGTTAATACGGCTAATCTGATCACGATGCTTGTAGTAGATCTTGAACAGCTCCATCCAACGCTTCTCTACTTCCTTTTCTTTAGCAGCAGGCAATCCTTCTACATAGGGATTAAACTTCTTCTGCAACTCGAAGTTCTGAGCAATGTCGGCACCACCGAAACCTTGAGGATTGGGCAATACGTTAACATCAAGTTCGGTAATCATTACCTTTACGCCACAAGCAGCAAAGGCATCGATACTCTTTTCGTATTCTTCTAGATTAGGATAATCCAGTCCATTGTGACTCTGCATACCAACACCATCGATGCGCAGTCCCTTAGCCTTCAAGTTCTTAATCAGACGACATACAGCCTCACGCTTCTTGGCACCAGCCATAGAGTAGTCGTTGTAGTAAAGCTCTGCATCGGGGTCAGCTTCATGGGCAGTACGGAAAGCAATCTCAATGAATTCCTCACCCAGCAGGTTGTAGTAAGGTGACTTACGGAATGAACCATCATCCTCGATAGCCTCGTTCACAACATCCCAACCGTGAACCTGTCCTTTATAGTGACCAACAACAGTCTTGATGTGCTTGATAAGGCGAGCCTTTACTACTTCCCTAGAGGCACGAGAGGCAGCATAACCATTGGTAAACCACCAGTCGGGAGCCTGAGAGTGCCATACCAGACAGTGACCCAGCACTTTCAGATTGTGCTGCTGGCAGTAGCTAACGAACTTATCAGCTACGCGGAAGTCGAAGATACCCTCTGCGGGAGCCAGAGACTCTGGCTTCATGCAGTTCTCGGCTACAGCACAATTAAAATGCTTATCCAATACTGCGTCTGCTTCAGGAACCTGACCATCGCTCTGCCACTGATTGACAGCAGCACCGATGAGACAATACTTGCCAATGGCGTCTTTCAAACCTTGCTGAGCCATAGATGCCAATGGCATCATGGTCAGCATGAGAATCAATATCTTTTTGTTTTTAATCATTATTTATTACGTGCTTCGATTTCTTTATTAATTTCATCAAGTTTCTCGTCAGTAAGAGGATACTTATAGATAAGATAGCCAACTACGACAAGAAGAATAGCTGGAATGATACATGTGAATATCAGAATGGCATTCTGTGCGATGGCAGAATATTTATTCAATTCTGTATAGTAGGCATTTACTGGACCACTGATGAATGATGCCAGGAATACTACTACGAAGATGCTCAGTACCAACTGCAGGCACTTGCTTGCCTTGAACTCCTGCCACATCTCACCGAAAGTAACAGGCTTCTCTGGAGTGGTGGTGATATTCTCCTTGCTGCCCATAAAGCAGAGCATCAAGAGGAAGAAACCTACAACAGCGAAGATTCCTGTAACAGTGAACCATGCCATAGGATCGGTAGCCAAAGCAGACTCCTCAGTAGCAAAGTTAAAGCCAATCCATCCCATTACCAATGGAGTAATCCAACCAGCAATAGAGAAGCCAGCCTTAAATGCAACACCAGCAAGGGCATTTACAGTAGCGGCAGGTCTGTTGCCAGTACGATACTCTGCCTCTGTGATAACCTCAGGAACCAGTGCCCACATCAATGAACCAACGAGCAGGCCAACACCTGTCATCACCTTGGCAATCTGAACCAGCGTGTTACACTCTTCTACCTTGAAGAATTTACCAATAGTAAACAAGATGGCAAATCCCACAAGTCCTACAACAAGCAGTGTGTAATAAAGTCCTTTCTTGCCCAACCATCTTTTCAGCATTGGCAGACAAGGCAAGATAATGAAAGCTGGAAGGGTACCAATAGCCATAAATATAGCTTGATTCCAATTGATAGCAGAATGAACACATAATGCAAGTCCGATGGGGAAACCAGCCTGAACGACAATCTGACCGATGTTGGCACATACCATTCGTGTAGAAGTCAGGATAAGCACCTCGTCATTGTCACGAGTCATACTTGCCATGATAGAGCCGTAAGGAATGTTAACCACAGAATAAATCATGCTCAGTACGGTATAGCTGGCTGTAGCATAAATCATCTTCATTGTCATAGACCATTCGGCAGCCTGAGGAAGCATCAACAGACAAGCGGCAACAGTAAGAGGAATACCACCGTAAAGAAGATAAGTACGATATTTACCTAACTTGGGATTGCGGTTGTCAATATAGCGTCCAACAATAGGACTCCAGAAACAGTCAATGAGACGGACTGTGAGTATCAGTCCACTGACAAAGGCTGGATTGATCTTCAATACTGTGGTAAGGTAAATCATCAGGTAGCATGCTACCGTCTGGAAAATAAGATTTTGCGCCAAGTCGCCCGAACCAAAGCCGATGCGCTGAAGCCACGAAAGTTTGTAGAATCCTTTAGATTCTTGGTTTAAAGTAAGTTCTGACATAGTTGTTTAAGTTATTTTTCGTGCAAAGATACTATTTTCTAATGAAATGTACACTAAAGCGTGTTACAAAAAATACTTAATTTGTCTCAAAGATGGAAAAAAAACTAATTCTTTAGTCTCTTTGGTAATTTTTTCCTACCTTTGTGCCCGTAATAAAAACGCACTATCATGAGAAAACCTTTTCTACTCCTATTGGCTTTAGCAACTTTCTGCGTAGCCAATGCAAAGATTGTATTGCCCCAACTGTTTCAGTCGGGTATGGTTCTTCAACGTGGCAAACCTATTCCCGTGTGGGGAAAGGCAGATCCTAAAGAACAAGTAGTTATCCGTTGGCAGAAGAAACAGTATACCACCACTGCTGACGAACAGGGACGTTGGCGTATCGATTTACCGAAAGCCAAGGCAGGTGGTCCTTATACCCTCACTATTGGAGAGCAAGAATTAACGGATGTCTTAGTGGGTGATGTATGGCTTTGCTCAGGACAGTCGAATATCGATGTTACGATAGAGCGTGTATACCCTCAGTATGTCGATGAAATCGAGCATTTCAACAACTCTTCTATTCGCTTGTTCCGTGTTCGCAACACGACCAACACGCATGGTGTACAAGATGATATCCTACCCACTTCATGGAAACCACTAACCAAAGATAATGCTTGGCAGTTCTCTGCTTTGGGCACCTTCTTGGGAAAGCGCATGCAAGAGAAGACGAAAGTACCACAGGGTATCATCGTTAATAGTTGGGGTGGCACACCTATCGAGGCTTGGCTTCCTGCTGATAGTCTGAAAAAGGATTATCCACAACTGTTGCAGAAGACACGCCTCTACGATAATAAAGAATATGTTGCAGCCCAGATGCGTGCCAACAATATGGCAGACCGTCAATGGAACGAGATGCTTGACCAGCAGGATCCTGGTATCGCTAATCACTTTACTGCACTTGATTACGAGGATTCTTCTTGGACTACCATCGACCAGAATAATTGGGGATGGCGTGGAACAGGTAGTACATGGCTGCGTCAGCATATCCAGATAGACAAGGCGCATGCCGGACAACCAGCCCGTTTGTTACTGGGAACACTATTTGATGCCGACATCACATACGTCAATGGTCAGCAGGTAGGTCGTACCTACTATCAGTATCCTCCTCGTCGCTATGACATTCCAGAAGGACTACTTCGCGAGGGCGACAATGTTATTACCATTCGCTTTATCAATAAATATGGTATGGCACACTTTATTCCAGAGAAGCCATATATGCTCTGTTTTGGTGCTGACCGCTTCAGTCAGAATCCCATGCCAAAGGATGTGATTGCATTGAGCAATAAGTGGCTGCATCATGCTGGTGCCGAACTACCTTCTTGTCCTAGCAGCGATGTGTCTTTACAGAATCTGCCTACCACACTCTATAATGCCGTACTCTATCCCTTGGCACCTTATGCTTTGAGTGGTATTGTATGGTATCAGGGTGAATCGAATACAGGTAATCCAACTCCTTATGGCGACTATCTTCAGAAACTGATGGGTAGCTGGCGTGCATTATGGAATGACTCCTCATTACCTTTCTGTATTGTACAGTTAGCTAATTACGACGGACGTCAGCAGACAGGAATGCCACGTACTATTACTTATGAAGCCAACCCTGTCAATAGCAACTGGGCTCGCTTACGTGAGGCTCAGCGTCAGGCAACAATTGGTGATGAGTTTGCAGAGACTGCTTGTCTCATCGATCTTGGTGAGACAGTAGATATCCATCCTTTGCGCAAGAAGGAAGCTGCAGAGCGCGTAGCTCTTTGTCTGGATCGTGTAGCCTATGGAGAGTGGCCTGCTCTCTCGCCTCAACCAGTGGGTGGTTCTGTGAAAGATTCAAAGGTAACCATTATCTTCGACCAGCCTATGCGCGAAGGCGCTGCCTATGAGGTAGAAGTAGCTGGTGAAGACAAGCGCTTTGTGAATGTAGAAGCTACCGTTAAAGGTGCTGAGGTCATCTTCCAATCGCCTATCGCTCAGCCCGTATGGGTACGCTATGCTTGGAAGGATAATCCTCGCGCCAGTATCTACAACAAGAAAGGTCTGCCCGCTATGCCGTTCGAATATAAACTTGTTCGTTGATGGAGCAGTTATTGCATTATTGCTGGAAACACAAGATGTGGCCATTGGAGGGATTACAAACCACCGATGGACGAGAGGTTGTTGTCGTGGATCCAGGATTGCATAATCATAATAGCGGCCCCGACTTCTTTAACGCTAAAGTAAAGATAGGCGGAACCATGTGGGTGGGCAATGTAGAGATACACGACAAGTCCAGCGACTGGTATCTGCATGGTCATGAACACGATGAACATTATAACAATGTAATATTGCACGTGGTGGGTGTTTCCGATCGTGAAGTACAAACACTGGCGGGTGATTTCGTGCCACAGATGTGCCTGACGGTTCCTTCGTCTGTACACGACAACTATGCAGAACTATTGCGTACCGACGCCTACCCTCCTTGCTATCGTATCATACCTGAATTGACGCGCCTCACTATCCATTCATGGATGGCTGCTTTACAGACAGAACGCTTGGAGCAAAAGACCATTGCTATCCAACAACGTGTGAAAGATGCAGAAGGCTCTTGGGAGGATGCTTACTTCCAAACGATGGCACGCAACTATGGCTTTGGTATCAATGGTGATGCCTTTGAAGAGTGGGCGCGCCATATCCCCTTACAAGCTGTGGGTAAACATCGCGACGACTTGTTTCAAATTGAGGCTATCTTTATGGGACAGGCAGGACTCTTGGAACCAGATACCATCCCTGTTCAATACCGAGAGAATGCACTCAAGGAAGGGTACTTCACTAAGCTCCGTAATGAATACCTCTATTTGGCACATAAGTTCTCGTTAAAGCCAATGGATGCTTCACTCTGGCGCTTTCTCAGATTGCGCCCTCAGAACTTCCCACATATCCGCATCTCTCAGTTAGCCAACCTCTATTATGAGCGAAGAGCAGGATTGTCTGCCTTACTCGATGGCAAGGATGTAATAGAGTTATCTGCCATGCTACACACCCAGGTAACGCCTTATTGGGAGACGCACTATACCTTTGGTTCTGAAAGCATTCGTAATGCAAAGAGCTTGTCTCCATTCTCTATCAACCTACTGCTTATCAACACCTGCGTCCCCATGCTTTTTGCTTACGGGCGACATTCCATGAAAGAAGAGCTCTGTGATCGCGCCTTCGACATCTTGGAACATCTGAAAGCAGAGAATAATTACATCATCCGTATGTGGAAAGAGTGTGGTTTGTCGGTAGAGACAGCTGGCGACTCGCAGGCTCTCATCCAACTAAAGCGAGAATATTGCGACAAGAAGGAGTGCTTGCGTTGTCGTATTGGATATGAATATTTGCGTGGTGCGCATGAATTGAAAACGAATAATTGATTATAAGATATGAGTAATTACATTTTTGAAACACGTATGGAAGTGCGTGACTACGAGTGCGATATTGAGGGCATTGTGAATAATGCCAACTATCTGCACTACACAGAACATACCCGTCATCTCTTCCTTAAGCACTGTGGTTTGAGCTTTGCTGAGATGCACGAGAAGGGTGTTGATGCAGTGGTAGCTCGTATGAACCTGCAGTATAAGACACCTTTGCGCTGTGACGATGAGTTCATCTCTCGCCTCTGGCTAGAGAAGCAGGGCATCAAATATGTTTTCCATCAGGATATCTTCCGTGCTTCCGACGAGGCACTCTGCTTCCGTGGTGACATCACTCTGGTATGTCTGGTTAATGGTCGCCTGTCTGGTAGTGAGGACTACGACCGCGCCTTTGCACCCTATTTATAAGATGACAGAACAAGAAATAACAAACAACAAGAAATACGATACCATCATCTTCGACCTTGATGGTACACTGCTGGATACGCTAAGCGATTTGGCAGCATCTGTTAACTATGCCCTCAAGGCACATGATATGCCCACACATACTATCGATGATGTTCGTCGATTTGTAGGTAATGGTGTACGACTGCTGATGGAGCGCGCCATACCTAATGGTGCTGCCAACCCAAAGTTTGAGGAAACATTTGCTACCTTCCGTCAGCATTATATGGAACACTCATTAGACACCACATGTCCTTATGATGGTATCTGCGAACTACTGACCACCTTGCGCAGTCGTGGTTATCACACTGCCGTAGTCAGCAATAAGTTCTATGCTGCCACACAAGAATTGTGTCGCCACTTCTTTGCTGATACGATAGAGGTGGCCATTGGTGAGCATGAAGCAGAAGGTATTCGCAAGAAGCCCGCTCCCGATACTGTCAATGAGGCCTTACGACAGTTGGGAGTCAGCCGTGAAAGAGCCATATATGTAGGAGATAGTGATGTAGATATCGCTACTGCTAAGGCTAGCGGAATGCCATGCATCAGTGTTCTGTGGGGCTTCCGCAATCGCCAGTTTCTTATTGAACATGGAGGCACCACATTTATCCATCATCCTAGTGAGTTACTTAACTTGATATGATATCACAAGAAGAGACATACTATACTGTAGCGTTGACGCGCATGACGGGCTTCAACTTCCAGACTGCCCTACTGCTTTATCAGAAGTTGGGCAGTGGTCAGGCAGTCTATGAACATCGCAACGAGATAGGCGATGTGTTGCCTGAATGCACTCCACGACTACGGGAATCGATGAAGCATTGGGACGATGCGCTTAAGCGTGCTGCTGCAGAGATGGAGTTTATGGAGAGAGGAGGCATCAAGCCGCTCTGTCTGAATGATGCCGACTATCCTCAGCGCATGCGAGAGTGTGCCGATGCACCGCTTATCCTTTATTATAAAGGTTCTGCTGACCTCAATCAGCAATATGTCATTAACATCATTGGCACACGTCGCTGCACCACCTATGGTCAGGATATCATTGCACGCTTTGTCAGTGATTTACGCCAGTTGTGCCCCCAGGTATTGATTGTTAGCGGATTAGCGTATGGTATTGATATCTGTGCTCATCGCAATGCTCTTCAACAAGGATATGAAACAGTAGGCGTATTGGCCCACGGACTAGACAAGATATATCCCTACGCTCATCGCGGAACAGCCATCGAAATGCTGAAGCAAGGCGGACTGCTCACAGAGTTTATGTCGCAGACCAATGCCGATAAGCCCAATTTCGTACGTCGCAATCGTATCGTGGCAGGCATGAGCGATGCCACTATTCTGGTGGAGAGTGCTGCCAAAGGTGGAGGCCTCATCACTTGTAACATTGCTCGCAGTTATGATCGTGATGTCTTTGCGTTCCCTGGTGCTGTGACGATGCCCTACAGTAAGGGCTGCAACGAGATGATTCGCAACAATACCGCTGCCCTTATCACCTCCGCAGAAGACTTTGTGGAAGCGATGGGTTGGAAACAACGAGATGTAAAACCCGAGGCTGTAGAGCGACAACTATTCCCGGAACTGACAGCCGATGAACAGCGCATCGTTCAGCTCTTGCAACAGACCAACGACTTACAATTAAATATCATCAGTGTGCGCACCAATATTCCCATCGGACAATTGACAGCCATGCTCTTCTCTTTAGAGATGAAGGGCGTTGTCAAACCATTGGCGGGAGGCACCTATCATCTTATATTTTAAGCTATGAATGTACAGATAGAATCCGCATGGAAAGAACACCTGCACGAGGAGTTTGAGAAGCCGTATTTCCAACAGTTGACGGGAGCTGTTCGACAAGAGTATCAAGTAGGAACGTGCTATCCGCCAGGAAAACTCATCTTCAATGCCTTCAACCTGTGTCCCTTCAATCAGGTAAAGGTAGTCATCATCGGACAAGATCCTTATCATGAGCCCGGACAAGCTCACGGTCTTAGCTTCTCCGTACAAGACGGCATTGCCTTTCCTCCTTCGTTGCAGAATATCTTCAAGGAGATACGCGATGATTTAGGTGTAGAGATTCCCACGAGTGGTAACCTGACGCGCTGGGCCGAACAGGGCGTATTATTGCTCAACGCCACCCTGACGGTTCGTGCTCATCAAGCCAATAGCCATGCCTCGTTAGGCTGGCAGACGTTTACTGATGCAGCTATCCGTGCGTTAGCTACAGAGCGTGAACATCTGGTATATATGTTGTGGGGAGGATATGCCCGTTCCAAGGCATATATGATAGACAAGCAGAAGAACCTTGTCTTAGAGTCCGTACACCCCTCTCCCCTAAGTGCTAATCGTGGTGGCTGGTTTGGCCAGCACCAGTTCTCTCGTTGCAATGCTTATCTACAGGAAAATGGTATAGCTCCTATTCAATGGTAATTCGTACATTTTAATTCTTAAATCTTCACTCTATGAACATTCCCCCTATTATGGAAGTTGGTGGCATACTGATTTCCTCCGAGATATTAACAGAGCGCTTCTGCTGTGACTATGAGAAGTGTAAAGGTATCTGCTGTGTTGAAGGCGATGCTGGTGCACCCGTCACGCAAGAAGAGATTGCAGGCATAGAAGATGCCCTCGACACTGTTTGGGGCGACCTCTCAGCCTCAGCACAGAGTGTTATCGACAAGCAAGGTGTAGCCTATGCCGATAAGGATGGCGACTTGGTGACAAGTATTGTCAGAGGACGTGACTGTGTGTTCACCTGTTATGATGGCGACAACTGCCTGTGTGCTCTGGAACGAGCCTATCGCAATGGACAAACGAGCTTCTGCAAACCCATTAGTTGCGCCTTGTATCCTATTCGTGAGAAGAACTTCGGCAATGGATTGATAGGTCTGAACTATCATCGTTGGGCAGTGTGCAAGGATGCTGTCATCAAAGGCAAGGAATTGGATATTCCTGTCTATCAATTCCTCAAAGAGCCTCTCATTCGTCGCTTTGGTACTGAATGGTATAATGAACTCTGCGAGGTAGCTACATCCTTGGGATTGTGAAAAAAACGCGTTTTTATTTTTATTTTTCTCACTAATTTTGTACCTTTGTGGCTGCTATGGAATATACATTAAATTGCAACGGAAAGTTGCTAAACCTGAAAGAGCCACAGGTGATGGGTATTCTCAATGCTACACCCGACTCTTTCTATGCTGCCAGTCGCCAGCAGACTGATAATCAGATTGCTGAACGTGTAAGACAGATTTTAGAAGAGGGTGCTAGTATTATTGATGTTGGTGGCTGCTCTACACGCCCTGATAGTGCGCCTGCCACTGAGGAAGAAGAGATGGAACGCCTGCGCAAGGCGTTGGCAGTAGTACGTCGTGAGGCTCCTGATGCCATCATTTCTATTGATACCTTCCGTCCCAATGTTGCTCGCATGACCGTTGAGGAATATGGTGCAGACATGATTAATGATGTGGGAGGCTCAGTCCTTGCCAATATCTCACCCCTCACCGATCAGATGGAGATGTTCCGCATGGTGAGTCGTTTGCATGTACCCTATATCTACATGTCGCGCAAAGCAACCATGAAAGAGGTGATGCTCGACTGTGCTGAGGTAGTAGACCAGTTGCGCTCCATGGGACAGAATGACATTGTGCTCGACCCAGGCTTTGGTTTCGGCAAGACAGTAGAAGACAACTATGCTGTGATGGGCGAACTGGAGCGAATGGAGATGCTCCACCTGCCAGTATTGGTGGGTATTTCGCGCAAGTCAATGATATACAAGTTGCTGCATACTAGTCAGGAACAAGCACTCAATTGCACTACAGCGCTCAATACCATTGCACTGATGAAGGGTGCCTCTATCCTGCGAGTCCACGATGTTCGTGAGGCAGTAGAGTGTGTCAAGATGGTGACAGCAACAAATAGAAATAGTCAAATAGTAAAATAGTCAGATACAAGGTGTTTTTCGAATTTGGAATAAAGGATATCATCGACATTGTACTGGTAGCACTGATGTTGTATTACGTCTACCGGTTGATGAAGGAGTCGCGCTCACTGAATGTCTTCATGGGCATTCTGGTGTTCATCGTCTTCTGGCTTGTTGTGTCACAAGTGCTGGAGATGAAGTTGCTAGGCTCTATCCTCGACAAATTGGTATCTGTAGGAGTTATTGCTCTTATCATTCTGTTCCAAGAAGATATTCGTAAGTTCCTGTATAATCTTGGTGCTCATCAGCGCATGCAGGCATTGCGCCGTCTGTTCTCCAGTGGTGAGAAGCTACACAATCCTGAAGAGTTGAAGCAAGTCATCATGCCTATTGTCATGGCATGTATGAGTATGAGTAAGAAGAAGGTGGGTGCACTGATTGTTATCCAGCGTGCTACCCCTCTCGATGATATCGTAGCTACTGGTGAACGTATCGATGCTGCCATCAGTCAACAGCTCATTGAGAATATCTTCTTTAAGAATTCTCCCTTGCATGATGGAGCTATGATTATAGCCAATCAGCGCATCAAGGCTGCTGGTTGTATTCTTCCCGTCAGTCACAATCTCGACATTCCTAAGGAGTTAGGTTTGCGCCATCGTGCAGCCTTGGGTATCACCCACGAGAGCGACTCTATTGCTATTGTTGTATCTGAGGAGAACGGAAGCATCTCTGTGGCTATCCGCAGCGAGTTCCAGTTACGCCTTGAAGCAGAGAAGTTAGAGAGTATTCTGACAGAAGAGATGGTATGAAAGAATAAACATTAAAAAATAATTTATACAAACAAACTATGGATTTATTAAGTCAAATCGTGGCGCGTGCTAAGGCTAACAAGCAGCGCATCGTGCTCCCTGAAGCAGAAGAGGAGCGTACCCTTTGTGCAGCCGATCGTGTATTGGCAGATGACATTGCAGACATTATCTTGATTGGTAACCCCGAGAAGGTACATGCATTGGCTAAAGAAAAGGGACTGACACACATTGACAAGGCTACCCTTATCGACCCAGAGAACTGCGAGCGCAGTGAAGAGTATGCCGAGAAGTTGGCAGAGCTCCGCAAGTCTAAGGGTATGACTATCGAGGAAGCTCGCAAGTTGGTAAAGAACCCACTCTATCTGGGTTGTATGATTATTAAGACTGAAGGAGCCGACGGACAGATTTCTGGTGCCCTCTCTACTACTGGCGACACCTTGCGCCCTGCCCTTCAGATTATCAAGTGTGCTCCTGGCATCACCTGTGTAAGTGGTGGTATGCTGCTCATCTCTAAGCAACAGCAGTATGGCGAGAATGGTGTATTGGTAGTAGGTGACGTAGCTGTTACTCCTATGCCTGATGCTGCTCAGCTCAGTCAGATTGCCGTTTGCACAGCACAGACCGCTAAGAGCGTAGCAGGTTTCGCAGACCCACGAGTAGCTATGCTGAGCTTCTCCACCAAGGGTTCTGCCAAGCATGAGGTAGTAGATAAGGTTGTAGAGGCCACCAAGCTGGCTAAGGAGCTTGATCCCGCTCTGAAGATTGATGGCGAGTTACAGGCTGATGCTGCTCTTGTTCCCTCTGTAGGTGCTAAGAAGGCTCCTGGTTCAGATATTGCTGGTAAGGCTAACGTACTCGTATTCCCCAACCTTGAGGTAGGTAATATCGGTTACAAGCTCGTTCAGCGCTTGGGCGATGCTATTGCCATTGGTCCTATCCTTCAGGGTATTGCCCGTCCTGTCAACGACCTCTCTCGTGGTTGCTCTGTTGAGGATATCTACTATATGGTAGCTATCACTGCTTGTCAGGCCATGGACGCAAAGAAATAAAAGGAAAAGAAATAAAAAGGTAAAAAAATAAAGATATGAAAATCCTTGTATTAAACTGCGGCTCTTCGTCTATCAAGTACGCCCTGTACAATATGGACGACAAGAGCGTGATGACCAGTGGTGGTGCTGAGCGCGTAGGCTTGGACAACGCCTTTGTAAAGGTAAAGCTGGCCAATGGTGAGAAGAAGCAGATTATGCACGACATCCCCGAGCATACTGAGGGTGTGAAGTTTATCTTCTCTCTGCTTACCGACCCAGAGATTGGTGTCATCAAGAGTCTCAGCGAGATCGACGCTGTAGGTCATCGTATGGTGCATGGTGGTGAGAAGTTCAACAAGTCTGTTGTACTCACCGACGAGGTTCTGAAGGCTTTCGAAGAGTGCTCTGACCTTGCTCCTCTTCACAACCCTGCCAACCTGAAGGGTGTTAATGCTGTAAAGGAGTTGATGCCTGGTCTGCCTCAGGTAGGCGTGTTTGATACTGCCTTCCATCAGACTATGCCTGACTACGCTTACATGTATGCTATTCCTTACGAGCTTTACGAGAAGTATGGTGTACGTCGCTATGGTTTCCACGGCACCTCGCATCGCTATGTTTCTGCTCGTGCATTGGAGTTTTTGGGCATGAAGGCTGAGGGCACCAAGATGATTACCTGCCATATTGGTAATGGTGCTAGTGTTGCTGCTGTTCTTGATGGTAAGTGCATCGATACCTCTATGGGTCTTACTCCATTGGAGGGACTTGTTATGGGTACTCGCTCTGGCGACATCGACGGTGGTGCTGTAACCTTCCTTGAGAAGAAGCTCGGCCTCGATGCTGATGGCATGTCTAACCTGCTCAACAAGCAGAGTGGTGTAGCTGGTATCATTGGTGGTAGTTCTGATATGCGCGACGTAGAGAGCGCTGCTAAGGCAGGTAATCCTCGTGCTATCCTGGCTCAGAAGATGTATTTCTATCGCATTAAGAAGTATATCGGTGCTTATGCTGCTGCCATGGGTGGTGTAGATGTTATCGTATTCACTGCCGGTGTTGGTGAGAATCAGGTATCTATGCGTTCTTCAGTCTGCAAGGGCTTAGAGTTCTTGGGCGTTAAGTTCGACGAGGAGCGTAATCAGGTTCACGGTGAGGAACGTGTTATCTCTGCCGACGACTCTAAGGTTAAGGTAGTTGTTATTCCTACCGACGAGGAGCTGATGATTGCTACCGATACGATGAACCTGCTGTAAACAGACATCATATATCAAAAAGAAACCTCTCCTGCATGGGAGAGGTTTTTTGTATGTTATGGTTGGCTTTCGCCCTCTACATATTCTTCCAGGAACATGTGTTCGCCATCATATACGGCATAGGTAAACTGCGATATCCAGTCGCCCAAAATCATTAGGCGTGTGTGACGCTCTAACTTGATGTCGAGTTCTATGTGTCGATGTCCAAAGAGGAAGTAGTCTATATCAGGATGCTCCTCTATATACTCGCGCGCATAACGCACCAAGTGCTCTTTGTCTTCGCCCAGATACACCACATCGTTGCGCTCCTTATGCTTAATGTAGCTATGCTTAGCCCATTGTAGTCCGAAGCTGATTCCCCAACGTGGATGCAAAGCCGAGAAAAGCCATTGGCAAACCTTGTTGTGGAAGATGGCACGCAGCAACTTGAACGAAGCATCTGGATCGCCCAGTCCGTCGCCATGAGCCAAGAAGAATTCGTGACCATAAATCTCGGTGGTTATTGGCTTTTTATGAAGAATCACGCCACATTCCTTTTCCAGGTATTCGTAAGCCCAGATATCGTGGTTGCCCGTAAAGAAGTGTACCTCCACGCCCAAATCCGTCAGTTCCGACAACTTTCCCAAGAAACGTGTAAAGCCCTTAGGCACCACATTCTTGTATTCATACCAGAAGTCGAACATGTCGCCCAGCAGATAGATGGCAGCAGCCTTCTCCTTGATGCTATCAAGAAATCTAACGAGTCGGCGCTCCTGCATTCTTGCGTGCGGAATCGCCAGCGACCCTAAGTGGGCATCAGAAAGGAAATATACGTTCTTCATATCATTGACCATTGAACATTGACCATTATGCATTAAGCATTAATCCAGCCCCAGCTCTACCCTTGCCTCTTCGCTCATCATTGATTGATCCCATGCAGGCTCAAACACTAGATTCACGTTGGCAGTAGTGATGCCTTCCACGCTCTCCACCTTGGTGCGCACATCCTCTAAGATAAAGTCTGCAGCAGGACAGTTAGGCGCCGTGAATGTCATGTCCATATCCACGCTACCATCCTCCTGCACATCTATCTTATAGATCATGCCCAAGTCATAGATGTTCACAGGTATCTCTGGGTCGTAAACAGTCTTCAGCACGTCTACGATACGCTCTTCCAATTTTGTTTTCTCTTCTTGTGTCATAGCTTTTTTATATGTCTTATGTTGCAAAGATACTAATAAGTGAACGAAAAACAAAAGGAAAAAGAAAAATATTTGTATCTTTGCAGAGAAAATACAAAAATTATGATGCATCTAGACATCTCCGATGAACAAGTACTCGACAATGCGGGCATTCGCGTCACTGCTGTACGCCTGCTGATATGGCGCAAGGTACGTCATGACTTCAGCGATGCTTTCAGCCTAGCAGACATAGAGGCCGCACTCCCCACCATAGACCGTTCTACTATCTTCCGCACGCTGACGCTCCTCACCGAAGCCCATCTGCTGCATGGTATTGACGATGGTTCTGGTTCTCAGAAGTATTGTGTCTGCCATCTCGACGACACCCGCCACTGTCATGGCCATGTCCACCTCACTTGTCGCAAGTGTCATCGCACCTATTGTCTTAACAATGTCCGCATCCCTGCCGTGCCCCTTCCTGCCGGTTTCCAGATAGAAGAAGCCGAATATGTGGTCAAGGGTATCTGTCCGCAGTGTAGCGAGAAGAACTAACACACAATTAATAAATAAAAACACACAACAACAAAACGATGATTACACTAAAGAGCATCCAACCTTTATCCTTATTCTTCTATGCAATACTCTTCGTTGCGCTTACCTCTTGTCGTGGCGATTACCCTGCCCAGTTAGTACAAGCCGATAGCCTATTGTTACGTGGCGATTACGACCAAGTAGACAGCCT
Organism: Prevotellaceae bacterium MN60; assembly: GCA_900199555.1. Classification (GTDB taxonomy): domain Bacteria; phylum Bacteroidota; class Bacteroidia; order Bacteroidales; family Bacteroidaceae; genus Prevotella. The sequence continues at coordinate 28,927 of FZQZ01000007.1, read as the reverse complement.
TCTTGCAGACTACGACCAAGATGCCAGTCGCCGCAAGTCTATGCGCATGTATCGGCAGTTGGTAGGGTTAGAATACCGATTTACCCAAGGCACGCTTAATAGAAAAGACTTCTCTATAGCAGATAGTCTCGTTCGTTATTACAAAGGGTTGGAAAATCGCGAAGAAGCCCTTTCTCATCTTTTCCTTGGTTATATATATAAGGTAGAAAGCGACTACACCTCAGCTCTTGATAGTTATTTGAAAACAGAGCAAATTGCAGAAGTATTAGATGACTTGATGCTGAAAATCTGGGTAAACAGAGAGCAAGGCAATATATACTACGAACAGGGATTGTACTCCGATTGTATTGATTATTATAAGAAGTATTACGCAAATGCCCTGCTAAAAAGAGATACCCTTCGAATTGCCCAAAGTTCTATTTACATGGGACGCACGCACATTATTAATAATAATATAGATAGCATTTTCTTCTATTATAATCAAGCAATAGCATTGGCCAACAGACTGCCTGAGTCCGAAAAACAGGATATTACAATACCTGCAAAATCAACTCTCGCTGACATTTACACACAGATAGAAGAATATGATAAGGCTGCGTCATTAATGACTCACAATGCTATTGATGATGAGAACTGGGCTTATTGGCATCTTGCTCAGTCTCATACCGATTCGGCTTATTGGTATTTCAGCCATCTGGTAGAGGGGGCATCATGGAAAGCAAAAGTAGATTATCTTTCCATATTAGCAGAGTTAGAGGAGAAAAGAGGCAATCATGAACATTCTCGAATCTTATATCGTGACCTCGCTGCAGCCAAAGACTCCCTAAAGGCTCACTCGCAAACAGAAGAAACGCACAAAGTAAAGATGCTCCACGAACTCAATCAAATCAAACAAGAAAGAGACGAAGCACAAGTGCAAAGCAAGATAATAGGTGTTGTTACAGGAATCATCTTGGTTCTAGTTGCTATTATTATTTATTTCCTTTGGAGACGAAATCAGAAACAAAGAGCAATAGATACCGTTCAGAAAAAGAGAATTCTGCATGAAGAGAAACTACAGATGCTAGAAACATTGGAATACTCCCCTTTGCGAGAGCGTATCAAGCTAAATGCAGGCAAAGAAGACTTTCACCTCACAGAGGAAGAATGGCAAAAGTTGGCAACTCTTATTGATAATGCAAACAATCAATTCACCAATCGTTTGCTCAGGCTCTGCAATATGTCTGAGATGGAACTTCGAGTTTGCTATCTCATCAAGATTGATGTTCCACCCATTGCTATATCTACTTTGGTATGTAGAAATAAGAATGCCATCTCCATGCTTCGCAAGCGCCTTTACGAAAAGATTACCCATCAAGAGGGCAATGCTAAGCAGTTGGATGATTTCATCAAACATTTCTAAAACTTTGTCATTTGTATCTAAAAGCCCGCAAGAAGCCTACAAATTGAATTTGTGAACTTTTTGTGAACTCATTTTCTTGGTATCTTTCTATATATATTCTTATATTTGCAAACAGATTAAACTAGAAAAACAAAAGAATTATGAAACAGAAATTACTCTTAGTAATGATGGCTTGCTTTTTATCGGCAATGAACACACAAGCCTCAGAAGTACTACAGAACCACGCACAATTTTATAATGTGGGAGACTGGTGGGTTGAAGGTACTGTTTGCTGGAACTGGGAAGAAACAACGGCAAGCAATTGGGATTTCTCTCTTTACAAATATAGAATAGAGGGCGAAACAACTATCGAAGGAAAACAATATGTATGTATTAGCCGGCAATTATATGATTATAATTCTAGTAATGGAAAAGGACTTACCGTACATCCCAAAACGAGTAACATTTTCTATATAAGGGAAGACGGAACGGGCAAACAGTATATTTGGGTTCCCCAAACGCAAGAAGAGTACTTGCTGTGGGACTTTTCAACTCTGCAAGTTGGTGCTGAGCTTACATGTGGTTTAGTTGACATCTTAGAAGATAAGGATTGTCAATATTTCCAAACAACCTATCTTATTAATGAAATAGGTACTTACGAACTACGGAATGGTGACCAAGTAAAGATAATAAATAATAGTCTCTTAGAGGGATTCGGAGATTATTATTTTGGGATTGCTTATAATTTGGGAGAAACAATAGAGGAGACAAGGAGTAATATACTCCTGATGCGATATTGTAAAGGTGCATTGGTTCTTCAAAACGATCTTCTGCTAGATAAACTCACTCAGATGATGGGAGAAGAGTTTATCCAACAACTGACTGGAGATGCCAGTACATCTGGACAGGTGGTTTATACAAAAGGGCAGCAAGCCACCATCATATTACCTGTAGCACCAGATGCCAATAAAGGCGTATATTATAAGTTAGATAGGTGCGAGAACAACCAAATTATATTTGTAGAAGAACCTTCTCCCCAAGCTAAGGTTCCCTATATCATTGTGCCAAAAGAGGATTTTAACATTGACCTAAGCACTTTAGATTTGGATGAATACACATTTGATAAAGTGGCCATAGATGGAATCTCTTTCATAGGTTCATATCATAGTGATTATATTGGATGTAAAGATACTCATTATTACATCATAATAGACGACACGCCAGATTGCCAAAGGGAAAGTGAATATCCTAATGATCCTATTATTGGTGCATTACGTGCATATATAGAGGTATATTGGATAGCATATCCTAATGATGGCAAAGAAATGGAAGTAAAGCTAGAAAACAATATCACGTCTATCGAACAACCTTCCTTTCAATTACAAAACGATACGATGTTTATCTACGACCTCCAAGGTCGTCGCATTAGCGATAAGCCATCCAAAGGCATCTTCATCCAGAATGGCAAAAAGGTCGTGATTAAGTGAGTGAAGAACTAAACTTGTTCAGCTTCTTCCGAGCGTGAACGAGCTCGAACAAAGTTCAAGGTTGTAGTAAAGTGAGTGAAGAACTGAAGTAAATGTGTAATTTCTCAATCTGTAATTTATATAATGGCAGTGATGCAGGCTATTGGAGTCTGCGTCACTGCATTGCCTAAATTTAGACTTGGAAGTTTCATCATAATGTTGTATATTTGCAGACGAATTAAACTAGAATAATAAATAATATATTAAGATCAAGAGGGACTGTCCTCCTGATTCTTTAATGGTTGTACGTTCAAAAATAAATTATCAAATTATTTTCGCTATGAAAAAGTTGCTTTTACTTCTTTTGTCCTTTTACACACAAGTTGGTCTCTTTGCCCAAGAGTATTTCCCTGAAGGTACCAAGTGGACAGAGATAAGACTGGATACAGAGAAGTATGATAGTTGGTATTCAAAGGTTGATGATGAATGGGTGCCGAATTTTGAAACTATAGAATACCATGTGCAAGGTGAGTATGCTGAACCGATGTGGAGTTATTATAATACATTTAAAAAGGTATATACCAGCGGACCTGAATGGACAGACTCTCTTACACTGATGTTATTTGAATCGGATGATTGCGTCCTTGCATCATCATTCGCTCCCGATTACCTTGTAGCTGAAGATGATCATGTATTGTGGCCAGCACAGGCATATCAGTTTGATTGGAGCGTAGGTAAAGGGATATACTATGAGGACATCCTTCACACAAATACGACAGACATGTGGCGTTATCATTACTACTTTGGCATCATCAGTGAGATAAAGGAAGGTGACTTCGGAGGCGTAAGACCATTGATGTATGTAGATCTGAATGGTGATGCTCCTGAGAGCAAGGGGAATATAATCAATAAGAATACAGCAGGTGGACGCGTTATTCAGGGAATAGGCATTACGGAATGGAATAGCGGAGAGTGTCTTTTTGGAGGCCCCAATCCGTATGTAGCTTTATATGGTCCGGATAATCGTCATTATCGTTCTATGCTTGTTCACTTTGAGCGTAACAATGAAGTACTATATGACGTATGGCCTACAAAGAGCGTCATTGATGGCATTAAAACCGTAAACAAGGAGAATACACCTATCAACAATACACTCTACGACCTCCAAGGCCGTCGCCTGAGCGATAAACCATCCAAAGGCATCTTCATCCAGAATGGCAAAAAGGTCGTGATTAAATGAGTGAAGAACTGAAGTAAATGTGTAATTTCTCAATCTGTAATTTATATAATGGCAGTGATGCAGGCTATTACAGTCTGCGTCACTGCATTGCCTAACTCTAGATTTGGAAGTTTCATCATAATGTTGTATATTTGCAGACGAATTAAACTAGAATAACAAAATAATAATTCATGAAACACTATCAATTGATTCATTCGTTACTACGAATTAAAGGTAATTTTGTCTCAATTTTCGTAATTACTGTAGTTTGCATATTTCTCGGTTTGGAGCAAACTATTAGAAATCTCCATCATGGGAATCTCTGGTGGTTTGATGGTATTTCCTCATGTCACTATGTATTATTTCTTTTTACCATCGCAATGATTTGTTTAAGTGAAAAGAAAATAGATGCACCAAACAGTAACGTATCCACTCCAGTAATAAACCAGCTAAAAGGGAGGTTTTATCTCAATTTGATATATTGTACCGCTGTGTCCATTCTGTGGTTCCCATTCTTATATTATTATGGTATCCATTGGCAATTTCTTTTAGGAACATACCTTTATTGCGTTGGATTCGTAAATGTTTGCATGTTTCCTTTGGTTCTCTATTGTAATCATCACTCACAAAAAACAACACAGAAGAAAATATTTCCCATTATTGTACTACTTGTTTCTTGGGGAATTCCTTTTCTTTTAGACACAATAGATTATGAAGATACATCAGCCTTATTACTTTCCATTATAGGGTGCATTGGTATATTTTCACATAAGGTTATCGCAAATTTGCTGGCAAAAATATATGAAGAAAAGTAATCTGTAAACAATTCAGGTGATGAGGTATATACGGATTCTCATATTGGTCTTTTGCGTACTACTCTTTAATATAGGATGTAGTCGCGAGACGTGTGTTACCCCGCTAGGTATAGAATATCAGGGCATCGTATTAAGTAGTTCTGATGGTGGCCTGTGCTATACAGGAGATCTGCCAGCGAGTGGAACAGACTTCTCTATAACATGCTCGAGGCCTTTAACAAAAGTAATGGTTAATCGTGTGGTATGCCAAGATGAATATGGGAATCCACAACTATCAAGCTATTGGGGCGATATCGTTTATACTCATCAGGATTCCCCTATGAGCTTGGAATTTCATCTCAGTGAAAACTCTTCAAATGAAGATAGATTGTTTGTATTCGTTTTCGGTTCAGGAAATGAAACTTGTAAGATTAGTTTAAAACAACATCACTAAATTTATAGATCAAGGGGGATTCTCTTGATTCACTTTTAATTCCGAAAGATACAAAAAAGACAAAAAGGACGAAAATGTTAGAATAATATTGGTTTTCGGAAATTTAGATATTTTCGAAAAATTTCGGAATATAAATATAGCAGATTTTCGGAATCTCAGTGAACGGAGTCTCCGCAAAAAGTTTATTTCAAAAAACATCTAACCTTCTAACCCAACAGGGCTGAAACACCGATGTACAGGGCGTTTGAGCCGGGTTAGATGTTTCAAAACATCTAACCCACATCTAACCCAACATCTAATTTTTGAACTGCAACTGAAGTGACCCCGAAAAGTTGGACGGGTTAGTAGTTATCGCAAAAAGGTTAGAAGAGGGTTAGATGTTTCCAAACATCTAACCCGCCCGAAACTCAATGCAGATAGGCATTTGAAGGGTGTTGGGTTAGAAGGTTGGATGATTTTGCGAATAAACTCTTTTTCTTAAGATATGGCTGAGTAATACAGCTAATTCAACTCCGAATACAGCTGACTCAGCGCTGAATACAGCTGTCTTGACCTCCAAGAGTAGCTAATACGGCGCTGAGTATAGCTAACTCGGAGTTGAGTGTAGCCCCCCACAAATACAAGTATCACTTTGGGAATAGTTTGACGGCATTATTCGGGGAGTTTGACGGCATTATTCAGGCCGAATAATGCCGTCAAACTATTCGAGCCTATGAATCGCTCCGCAAAAATAATTGCCTAAAAATTTGGTAGTTAGAGAAAATAGCAGTACCTTTGCACCCGCTTTCCGCGTAATCGCTGGCAGGGGCCTGAATGATCGGGCATTACGAGAGACCTGTTATGTTGCGTAGGAACGATAACAACAATTTTAAACGTTTAAAAACAATGAATTTAATTAAAGTTGCTGAAGAAGCATTTGCAACCGGCAAGCAGCACCCTAGCTTCAAGGCTGGTGACACTGTAACTGTCGCTTACAAAATTATCGAGGGTTCTAAGGAGCGTATCCAGCTCTATCGTGGTGTCGTTATCAAGATTAGCGGTCACGAGGACAAGAAGCGCTTCACTGTTCGCAAGATGTCAGGTACCGTTGGTGTAGAGCGTATCTTCCCATTGGAGTCTCCTAACATTGAGAGCATCGAGGTGAACAAGGTTGGTAAGGTACGTCGCGCTAAGCTTTACTATCTGCGCAAGCTCACTGGTAAGGCTGCTCGTATTAAGGAGAAGCGCACTGGTATCGCCGGCAAGGAGTAAAACCAAAGCAGAAGAACCTGCTCAGTATAAAAAGAGACGACTCAATCGTGGGTCGTCTCTTTTTTGTTTTCTACAGGATTGTAGTTGGTCTTGGCATCGGCCTCTCCGTGCAGGGCTTCTTGAAAGGATTCCCAGTCTTGAAATCCTGCCAAGAGCGACAGCCTGTCGAGAGTCTTACGGTTGGGCTTCTTCAGTAGTTCTTTCTCTACTGCAGTCAACAACTGGCGAAGTGCATGTCTCTTTTTTTCCATAACGGGTGCAAAGGTACAAAATAATTCATAATGCATAATGCTTAATGCTTAATTTTTTCGTAACTTTGACTTCGTCGAAGGTGCTCCCGCTCGAAAAAGCTCAAGAAAATCTTGGCTTTTTCCTCGCTTATTCGTAACTTTGACTTTCGTCGAAGGTACTCACGCTCGAAAAAGCTCAAGAAAATCTTGGCTTTTTCCTCGCTTATTCGTACCTTTGCAGGCGAAATAGTCTTAACACCCTTTTTTATAATGAAAGAATTACAACTGAAGTACGGATGTAATCCGAATCAGAAACCCTCACGTATCTTTATGACAGAGGGAGAATTACCCATCGAAGTTATTAACGGTCGTCCTGGCTACATCAACTTTCTAGACGCTCTGAATGCTTGGCAGTTGGTGAAAGAGCTGAAGGAAGCTACTGGTCTGCCTGCTGCAGCCTCTTTCAAGCACGTAAGTCCTGCTGGTGCTGCTGTAGGTCTGCCTCTGAGCGACACCTTGAAGAAAATCTATTTCGTAGATGATGTAAAAGGACTGGATGAGAGCCAGATTGCTTGTGCTTACGCTCGTGCACGTGGTGCCGACCGTATGTCGAGCTATGGTGACTTCGTAGCGCTGAGCGACACTTGTGATGCAACTACCGCTCTGCTGCTGAAGCGCGAGGTAAGCGATGGTGTGATTGCACCCGACTTCACCGACGAGGCTATTGAAATACTGAAAGACAAGCGTAAGGGTACGTATAACGTGATTAAGATTGACCCTGCATACAAGCCCGAACCCATCGAGCGCAAGCAGTGCTTCGGTGTAACCTTTGAACAGGGACGCAACGAGATTAAACTCGACGACCCTGCACTCTTCGAGAATATCCCTACACAGAATAAGACTTTCACTGCTGATGCTAAGCGCGACCTGATTATCGCACTCATCACACTGAAATATACTCAGTCAAATAGTGTTTGCTACGTAAAAGACGGACAGGCCATCGGTATCGGTGCTGGTCAGCAGAGTCGTATCCATTGTACTCGTCTGGCTGGTAACAAGGCTGACATCTGGTGGTTGCGCCAACATCCGAAGGTAATGGCACTTCCTTTCAAGGAGGGTATCCGTCGTGCTGACCGTGACAACACTATCGACGTTTATATCTCTGAGGACGAGCACGACGACGTACTGCGCGACGGTGCATGGCAGCAGTTCTTCACAGAGCAGCCTGAGGTGCTGACACTGGAAGAAAAGAAAGCATGGATTGCCCAGAACACAAAGGTGGCTTTGGGTAGTGACGCCTTCTTCCCCTTTGGCGACAATATCGAGCGTGCCCACAAGAGCGGCGTAGAGTTTATCGCACAAGCTGGTGGTAGCGTACGCGACGATCATGTCATCATGACCTGTGATAAGTATGGCATCGCTATGGCATTCACAGGAGTGCGTTTGTTCCATCACTAAGAAGAAAAGCCTACCCCCTTCCCCTCCCAAAGGGGAGGGGGGATTATTAACACTACAAATAGTTATGAGTAAAGAATCAGATTTTCAAGAAATTCTAGAGAATGGTATCAACTTCGGTCGTGGCGGTGGTCCTCGCAAAGAAGAGGACAAGGTAAAGACCAAGGCTAAGAAGAAGAAGTATATTACTGGTGCACACGGTAGTGGTTCTGCCCGACAGAAAGCTAAATACCGTGAGCAGCGTGCAAACAGACACAAATGAACATTGAAGGCTGCGATTAAGTGAGAGCAGAGTCAAAACAAGTTTTGAACTATGCCGAGCGTGAGCAGGCTCGATGTGAAACATCAACATTAAGACCAAAACATACTACAACTAAAAACTTATGAAAAAAGCAATACTACTATCATTGGCAGCGCTCTTGCTGTCAGCAGCATCAGCACAGAAATATGTAGGCGGTGACATCTCGATGCTCACCAAATATGAAGAGGCTGGTGTGGTGTACAAAGACCAGAACGGAAAAGCCGTACAACCCCTGACATTCTTTAAGGAACAAGGACTGAACGCCATGCGTGTTCGCCTGTTTGTAGATCCATCGCAGGATGACGACAAAGCCGTATGCCAGGACCTTGAATACGTCAAAGCATTGGGCAAGCGCATCAAGGATGCTGGCATGAAACTGTTGCTCGACTTTCACTATAGCGATACATGGGCAGACCCTGCCAAGCAATGGACTCCCAACGCATGGAAAAGTCTCAACGACGAACAGCTGTGCAACAAGATTTACGAATATACCAAGGAATGTCTCAGCCAAATGAAAGAGGCTGGTGCTACGCCCGACTTCATACAGACGGGCAACGAGATCAGCTATGGCATGCTGTGGGGCACAGAAGGTTCAACAGCCAATCGCTGCTACACCAACTCGCCCGCTGCCAACTGGACGCGCTTTATCAACCTACTAAAGAAAGCCGGTCAGGCTTGTCGTGAAGAGTGCCCTGAGGCAAAGATTATCATTCATAGCGAGCGCACGCCAAAACCTAACGTGCTGACAGACTTCTTTGACCGAATGAAGAACGCTGCACTCGACTACGACATCATCGGACTGAGCTACTATCCTGCCTATCACGGCAATCTGGCAACATTAGAGACAGCACTGACAACCTTGGAAAACAATAATTATGACAAGGATATCATGGTGGTAGAGACTGGCTATAGCTATGCATGGGAATTAGGAGGAACCACCTTTGATTATACGGCTACTTACCCTTATACGGAGGAGGGACAACGAAAGTTTACTGCCGACCTGGTAACCAAGCTAAACAGCCACAGTAGTGTGAAAGGTCTCTTCTGGTGGTGGCCAGAGGATAACGGCAATAAGAACGTGACTGCTAACTGGTGGAATGCGGCTCTATACAATCACAATACTGGCAAACCGTATGCTGCTTTCTACGAACTGAAGAATTTTAATGATGAGAGTGCGGGCATAAATGAGCTCACAACAATAGACAAGAACGATACCAATTGGTACTCTTTGGCTGGATATAAGTTAGAGAAAAAGCCAAGCAGAAAAGGTATCTATGTCAACAGCGGACAAAGGCTGTTAGTGAAATAAACAAACAAATAAATGGAGGGGTTACCCCCTCCATTTATTTGTTATCAGAAGTTTAAGTCTCTTCCTCGATAGAAATCGAGTAGCGCTGTCTGGTAGAGGTATTCATAGCGAGCCTGTACCAGGTCACTTTCCGTTTTCAGATAATTGTTCTTAGCTTCATTAAACTCTGTAATAGAAGCCTTCCCGTTTTCATACTTCGCTTGTGTCAGTTTGAAAGCATCTTGACTGCTTTGTTGTGCCTGCTTACTGCTCTCATATTTTGAGCCAGCAGCAACGGCATTATAATATACTTGTTGTATATCCTTGTATAACGTCTTCCTCACCAAATCGAACTGCAACTGGCGATTCTCTCTGTCAATGCGAGCTGAACGCACATTGTTGCGAGTGGCAAAGCGATTGAAGATAGGTACATTCAGACTCACTCCCAAATACTGGGCAAAGTTGTTCTTCATCTGAGAAGCGAACGACTCTGCCTGCATGCCATTGGTCTTGTAGTAATTGGTCTGCAAACCTGCATTGAAATAGAGCTTAGGATAAAGAGCAGCCTTGGCAATACTGATACTCTTGTCAGCAGCAGAAAGGCGCAACTGTTCTGCACGTACCTCCGGTTTGATGGTGAGCGCCTCTTGATAGACGGCATCAGGAGAAGGAAGTGAAGAATGAAGAACTAAAAGCGAAGTGTTGTCAGGACGTACAATAGAGAAGCCCTCGGGAGAAGGAAGCTCTAAGAGTTGAGTAAGTGCAAGGACAGACAGTTGCAGATTATTATCTGCCTGTGTTGCCGTCAGCTGAGCCTGAGCCAGCGTGGCCTGCTGTTGTGACAGTTGTGCCTGACTGGCCTTACCATTCTCTACAAAAGCCTCCAAGCGCTTTACCTGAGCAGAGTCGATAGCAAGCTGACGGCAGGCTACATCAGCAATCTCCATATTATAGAGTATCTGAACATAAGCCTGAGCTACCTGCATACGGATATCATTCTTTGCCTTCTCCAAATCTTGAGTAGCAGCCTCAAGGTTGAGTTGGTTGAGCTTAATCTGATTGGGAATCTGAAAACCAGTGAAGAGGGGTACGGAAGTACCTATCGAGAATGAAGTGCTGTTGGTATTGCGATTAGAATATGTTCCATCAAGCGTCTGAGCGCGACCAAACGAGTAGTTCTCGCTGGCCGATGCACTCAGATCAGGCAAACGGCTGTTTCGAGAGGTTGAGAGAGAAAGCTCTTGTTGACGACGCACGTTGTCCTGTTGCTTGATACTAATATTATGCTCTATGGCATAGTCCATACACTGGCGCAGTGTCCACTGCTGCTGGGCCTGACAATCTATACTTGCTAACGAGACTAGCAAAACTATTAGAACTAGAGATATCATTTTCTTCATTGTTTAGTTTTCCTTTTCGTCTGCAATAATCTCGGGACCACGAACTTTATCCTTGGTGGTAATACCCTTCTTGATTTCAATGTTTACACCATCAGAGAGGCCTGTGGTAACATAAGTGCGCTCATAGGTCTTTTGCTTACCAGTACCCCTTATAATATATACAAAGGTACTGTCACCACTAAACTCAATAGCACTCTCTGGAATGCTGAGCACCTTAGAGGCAGACTCTAAAACAATCTCTGCATTGGCACTATAACCAGCACGAATCTTTCTTCCCTCAGCAAGTTTTACTGCTGCCTTAATCTCAAACTGGTTAGCACCATTGCTCTCAATAGCCTTTGGAGAAATATACTCAAGAGAGGCGTCAAACTTCAGGTCTTGCAGTGCACCAATAGTAATCTTCATAGACATACCATTCATCAGTTTGCCTACTTCGGTCTCGTCAATATTACCACGGAAGATAAGGTCGTTCATGTTGGCTACAGTAGCAATGGTGGTACCCTCGTTGAAAGTGTTGGCAAGGATGACAGAGTTACCTACCTTTACAGGGATGTCAAGAATAACACCACTGATAGTTGAACGAATCAGCGTACTTGATGCAGAAGCATTGCTCTTTGATACACCATCGCGAACAACCTCCAAAGCATCCTCAGCAGCCAACTTTTCGTGTTTTGCCTGACTCAGTGCCAATTTGGACTTATCATATTCGTCGGCAGATACTAACTTCTGATTAAAGAGGTTTTCCTCACGTTGAAAATCAGTCTGCGCCTGCTTCAAGCTAATATCTGCCAAACGTACACGCATCTCTGCAGCACTCAGCTGACTCATCTCGGGAATAACCTTAACCTTAGCAATAACATCACCTGCATTCACATAATCACCAGCCTCTTTATACAGTTCGGCAATAATACCAGAAATCTGGGGCTTTACGTTTACCTCATTGCGAGGCTCAATCTTACCGGTAATAATCGTGGTCTTCTGAATATTCTCCACCGTAGGAGTGAATTCGTTGTACACCACTTCCTTTGGTTGACTCTTCTGCCACAAGAACATGAATGTTCCAAGGAAAATCAGCGCAATAATTGTTGCGATAATCAGTTTGCTGTACTTTTTCATATCTTTAGTTTTTGATTATTATTCTTTTTTTCTAGATTATCTAGATGGTCTAGATTTTCTAGATATTCTAGTTTTTCTAGTTTATTCATCTCGCATGGCATCAACGGGCTTGATACTCATTGCTCTACCTGCTGGCGCAAGACCTGCAAGGACACCCATCGCACTCACCATAAATGCTGCAAAGAGAGCAGTCCAGAAACCTATCTGGAAGTGAGCATTGACAATACCATCTTCTGTATTGCCCAATTCGAGCATCTGAAGAATCATCACTCCGAAGAGAATGCCACTCATGCCTGCCACTAAGGTCAGCACAATACTCTCTGATATAATCTGTGAGAGAATAACTCTCGGTGTGGCACCGATAGCTCGGCGGATACCAATCTCTGTAGTGCGCTCACGAACTGTTACCATCATAATGTTTGATACACCAATGGCTCCAGCTAACAATGTGCCTAATCCAACAAGCCAGATTAGAAAGTTGACTCCCTTGAACAGATTATCAAGCATCTGGAAGAGCACCTCAGTATTAAATACCATAGCGCCCTGCTCGTCGGTAGGGTCAATAGCATGGGCACGAGCAACCGTTTCGCGAATACGGTCGGTGACTTTTGACATGACTACACCTGGACGTCCTGTAACGGCAATCAGGTCAACAGCATTACCACGATTATAGGCTTGCTGCATGAAAGTCAGTGGCAGCGTGACGCTTGTACCATTCTCACCACTGAGATTAACACCCTCACTCATATTATAGTCTACACCTACAATCTGATAGTAGATATTATCAATACGGATACGCTTACCACAAGGATTACCACCACCAGGAAACAGTTCCTTGTAGGTTTTCTTCTGAATGACACATACCTTGCGGTTGTCGCGAATATCAGCCTCATCAATGTATCGGCCATAGAACATCTTTGGTTCGTTGACCTTTTGATAGTCGGGCATAGCACCGCTAACGCCAATAGTGGCTTTGCGATCACCATAATAGGCTGTGCCACCATTAGAGAAAAGTAAAGGGGTAACAACTTCAAGTTCGGGCACACTATGACGAATACGCGACACATCCTTATAGTCCATCGTCCACATGCGTCCTTTACGAAATCCTTTATATGCCTTACTTGTGGGCTGAGCCCATACCAAAGCGCTATTAGTGGCAAAACCTGCAAAGTTCTGCTGTAGCATTTCTTTCAGTCCATTGCCACCACCCATCAGTACGATGAGCATGAAGACACCCCAGAATACGCCAAAGCCTGTCAAGAATGATCGTGACTTGTTGCGTGTCAGCGTATCAAGTACTTCTCTATATGAATCAATATCTATTTTCATAATGCTTAATTCTTAATGCATAATGCTTAATTAATCGGCACGAAGAGCCTCTATAGGTCTGATTCTACTTGCTTTATAAGCGGGGATGAGTCCGGCAATAGTTCCTGCGATAATCATTACCATCGTGGCCTCAATACATACATCAATACCAACTGTGGGGTCTAGGAACATAGTAGCCTTGAACAAACCTGTGTCAATGGTCTCGTGACCTATCGTTGCATCCATGTATTCATTGGCAGCAACACCCAACACCATACCTATATAACCAAAGAAGGTGGTTATTATCACACTCTCGACGATAATCAGTTTCAGGATACTCCAAGGCTTAGCACCAATGGCTTTACGGATGCCAAATTCATGAGTACGCTCCTTAACGGTAATAAGCATGATGTTAGATACACCAACAATACCTGAGAGCAAGGTGAAGAGACCTACAACCCAAAGGGCTGTGCGAATGATGCCAATACCCTTTTCCATTTGGAGATTCTGTGTAAATCGGTTCCATAGCCATACAGCATCTTCATCATCCGGATGAGCCTGATGTTCGGCATTCAGGCGGTGACGGTATTCCTTCTCGAATCTTTCATTAGCCTTTTCTGTTGACAGGCCATGGAAGGTAAATTCTATACGTCCTGCATCATCGGTGTTGGCACCAAAGATACGTTTGATGGCTGAATAACTGCTGAAAACTTCAGCACGTCCGTTTTCATTCTCCTTATAGATACCCACCACCTTGAAAGCAAAATCACCAACATTAACGAAATCACCCACACGACAGTTTAACTCTTTCGCCTGCTTATTACCAAACACCAACACCTTGCGACTCTCTTTCACGTCAATGTCGTTGATGAAGCGTCCGCTAAGCATCTCTACCTTATTAATCTTCGTATGGTTAGAATAAACACCACTGATACTGGAAGAGAGGTATTGCTGACCATGACTAATAGTGGCTGACGTGCTATACTGCGCACCTACTTCATCAACATTCTCCTTGAACTCTTGAGAAGTAATCTCCATATCGCGCTCATGCAGACGGATGCCGCGGCCCTCCTTTAGTCCTTGATAGGCCTTCGATGTCCAACCACCATACACCACCATAGAAGAAGAGAGAAAACGGTTACGCTGCTTTATATTAGCATTGATGAGTCCGTTACCGGCACCCAACAGTACAATAATCATGAAGATACCCCACGCCACAGCAAAACCAGTAAGTGTGGTGCGAAGCTTATTTCTCTTGGCAGTACTCCATATTTCTGATAAGATATCTCGCATAGTTTTTGTTTCTTTTATAGGAAATCTTAGGAATATCTAAGATTTAAATAGCATCCTATTTCATCATTCCATTGATGCCGAATGGCGAAGCATCGTGGTTCAAGTTCTCTTCAATCTTTCCGATAACACCATCCTTGATATGTACTATCTTATTGGTTTCGTTAGCGACACCACTCTCGTGAGTTACAACAACGATGGTCATACCCTCATCCTGATTCAGCTTCTTCAGCAACTGCATTACCTCAACAGATGTCTTTGAGTCGAGAGCACCTGTAGGCTCGTCGGCAAGAATTATCTGAGGTTTGGTAATCAGTGCACGAGCAATAGCTACGCGCTGCTTCTGTCCACCCGATAGTTCGTTGGGATAATGGTCAGCCCAGTCTAGAAGACCTAGACGATCTAGGTATTCTAGAGCAAGCGCATGGCGCTTGCGTCTAGAAACACCTTGATAAAAGAGTGGCAACTCCACGTTTTCCACGGCTGTTTTAAAAGAGATGAGATTAAATGACTGAAAGATGAATCCTATCATCTTGTTACGATACTCTGCTGCTCTACGCTCGGAGAGGTTCCAGATAGGAGTTCCGTTGAGTTCGTAGATGCCAGAGTCATAGTTATCCAGAATACCTAAGATGTTTAGCAACGTTGACTTACCAGAGCCCGAAGCACCCATGATGCTGACAAACTCTCCTTCTGCAATGTCCAGATTGATGCCCTTCAGCACATGAAGTGGCTGGGCGCCCTGATAGGTCTTGTTGATGTCCTGTAAATGTATCATAAATACAATTCTTTACCTTATGTTTTGTCTGTTAGACGTTGTATGAATCGAAAAGGTTGCAAACCTCCTCTTTTTTGATGCCCAACAGTTTCATCTGACGGAACAACTCCGGCAACTGTTCGTTCATAAACGATTGGCGACGCTGCTGCAGAATAGCCTCACGAGCGCCTGCGGTAACAAAGTATCCCAAACCACGCTTGTTATAGATAATGTTGGCACGAGCCAGCTCATCGTAAGCCTTAACGGCGGTGTTGGTATTTACTTCGAGTAGCACACTGTATTCACGAACGCTTGGAATGCGATCGTCATCTTTATACACTCCAGAGAGAATTTCATCGCACAGGCGGTCTGCCATCTGGAGGTAAATGGGTTTATCATTTGTGAAAATCATAGTTCAACCATTTATTAGTGATTAACTGAAAACCTTTAAATATACGGTACGAAGCCCAGTAGTTAAAGGCGGATAACAAAGGGAGCAATACGGCAAGCACATAAGCTACTGTACCAATCTCTCCAGAAAAAGCATGTCCTTGTTCATGATGTATTTGGAACATATTTAATTCGAAATAGTGCATTGACTTAATGAACAAGACTAAACATAGTATGAAGAGCAGGCTTGTAGTCACGAATGCATACTTGCGAAGCAGTGTTCCACCCAAGGTGTAGAGGGAGTGCATCCAAAGAAGGAAGCTGGATACAATGACATATTTCATCACCAAGAATAACGTATCAATGCTATAGTATTCAGACGAATAAGTGGGGAAAGGATTCAGATTATCCAGTAACCTAGGGAGGGCTGATGAATACCAATATACCAATTCGCCATTAATCATGACAGCCCTAGACAATCCCTCATAGGTATATCCATAGATATCTCTTACCCAGAACCAAGCCATACGGAGCGAATCGCCTACCACCATAGCGAGGAAGATGCAGCATATCCAGATAACACTGGCATAGATGACCAACGAGAGATATTTCTCCAGATTAGATGATGGCAACATCAGAAAACCTACACGCTTACGCTTGTCTCTAATGCTTAGCACGAAACAACTAATCATGGCCAATGACGAGATATACATCACTGCTGTGCCAAAATCTGCTATACGACGAATCATATAGTCAGGGTCTAGACCTTTCATCAGAGAATAGGCAATCATCTCTCCCATAAATACCAGCAGCACCATTCCAACAAACCATGCCAGCATCATGCGGAAATTAGTATTTTGCAACCAACGAAGTGTTCTTCCAAATCTATTTATACTAAAACTATTCATAGTGCGTACCTTTTATTATATGTTCACAAACTTACCTATTACCTGAGTCCTGCAAAAGAGTTTGTAAGACAGCCAGAAGTTGAAGAGTGTCAATACTCCATAAATGGCATCTGTTAGTACGATGGTACTCATGGGAGTCTGTTTATCTGCAATGCCCCAATCACCAGTAGGAATCAACCAGAACTGAATCATAGTAAGCACGATGAGAATCACTGTAGATAGTGCCCAAGCAAACTTATGCGAGCGGAAGAAGGTGCTACCGAGTGCATACCAAGAATGAGTCCAGATACAAGTAACAACCATAGAATTCACCATCTCAGAATCTGTATGAGCGTTTTCATTTAGCAACTGAATAATTCTCGTTGTCACAAACATCACATGATCTGTACCGATGAGCATATTTACCAGATACTGAATAGCATCGGCAAAGAAGAAAGCTACCAAATAGAGAGGGAACATGAGGATCCATGTAGAGTAGCGCATCAGATATTTCTCAAAGTTTGATGCTGGAAGCGACAACAACGTCTGGTCATTGTGCTTACCTTTCATACTTGTGAACATCATCGATGGTCCAAAAACAATAGTAAAGAAGAGCATTACTATCAGCATTACAGCACACATCAGATGAGTCTTATCATCGCCATCTGCATTTCCTACATTAATAAATCTGGTAGTGAAAAAGAGAAATACCAGTGTCATCATGGCAAACACCTGAAGGAAACTCCTCAGATAAAAGGCTTTATCGGTGGTCAACGACCATCGCGCCAACTTGCCGAATCGATGTATATTAAACTGTATCATACCCTTGCCTCCTTAGATTTTACCCTGTGTTACAGCATTAAACAACAGTTCGAGATTCATCTGTGTCTCAGCACTACCCTCCTTACGAGGAGCAATCACAGCATTACCCTGAAGTGAAGGCTCTGCATATAAAACATCTTCCATCTGATCGGGAGTACGATACTCGAAGGTGTACTTATCCGTAATCTCAGATACACTGGCATCAAGCAACAACTTCTGTGGAGAGAGAATCAGAATGTGGTCAAGCAATGACTCTACATCATGTACCTGATGGGTAGAGATAATCAGCGTACGATCTTCTGTCATGTGCTGAGCAATTACCTTGCGGAACTGACTCTTTGAAGGAATATCAAGTCCATTGGTTGGCTCATCCATCAGCAATAGCTTAGTGCCAGCAGCCAAGGCAAATGACATAAACACCTTCTTCTTCTGACCCATTGAGAGCGCATTCAACTTTACATTGGTAGAGAGCTCAAAGTCTTTCAAGCATTCCTCCAGCACCTCACGACTGAAACGAGGATAGAATGGCTCGTTGATCTTCACATACTGGTCCAGTGACATAGCAGGCAAGTCGAACTCTTCAGGAACAATAAAAATCTCCTGCAGTGTCTCAGGATTGCGAAGCTTTGTCTCAACGCCATCGAAACTAACGGTGCCCTTCTTGGCACGCAACAGACCAGAAATCAGGTAAAGCAATGTAGACTTACCTGTACCGTTCTTACCCAACAAACCATAGATGTTGTTCTGTTCCAGTTCCAAACTGAAATCATCAAATACCAGGTTCTTCTGACCTGCATACTTAAAACTGATGTTTTTTACTTGTATCATGATTGTATTTGTATTGGTTATAAACTCTGTAACAGTGTACCACTTTAATAGTACACCGCAAAAGTAGTGTTATTTCCAATATCTTCCAAACTTTTTCGCGATTATTTTTGTGATTAAGCATTATTTAACAATTCCACCTTATTTATATAATTCATATGAAGGAAGTTAAAGGAGTAAAGGAAGTTAAGGGATTTAAAGGAGTTAGAAAGAAATGCGTATTTTAAGAGCTTTTAGCATTTTTGCTATTGGTGTTTCGGATTTTTATGCTTACCTTTGCGTGTCTTAAAAACACATATGAATGATGAAAATACCTAGCTTTAGCCATCTATTGGCAGCTATTACTATAACGCTATTTTGTCTAATTCCGAGTAAAGCAGAAGCTGTCACTCAGGATACCGTCAGCGAAAGATTGATGGAAGACATCAGGAAATACTTCAACATGGAAGACGAGCAGGCTTTCTACAAGTCTACAGCGCGTTATCGCGACTACATGTTGGAAAAAAACAACCTGCCAAACTATTATCAGGGATGGACAAACGAGATACTTTATGATGTAAATCATAATCATTTCTATCGTGCCATGCGCAAAACCACGTTCATACAGAAAGATATGCAACGTCGCAAGGCAGATAAACAACTTTACAAAGCTACTCGTATGCGTGGTCTGATTTATTCGCTGCGCGGCAACTTGTCATTGGCACAAAAGTACTATGAAAAAGCCATTGATCAGGTTGACCATTCGCAGCCAGGAAATCTTTTTGGCCTGTATATGGACTTGGCGAATATCGAGATGGACACGCAGCCTCAAGAGGCTATGAAAAACTTGGACTGTGCTATTGAGATTATCAAGGCCTATGATTCAGAATATGAATATAGCGACGCTGTTGGTCTCAAGGTTATCGTTGCCTATGCCATGCGCGATTGGGAAACGGTTAACAAGCTATTTCAGGAATATATGCAGTTGAAGGAGAAGTTTGGAAAAAACTTCAGTACCACCTACTATAACTATGTAAAAATCTGTAAGTTTGTTGCCGATAAGCGTTATGATGATGCTATACAGATGGCTTATCAGTTGACCAATACTACAGACACCTATAAGTTTTTGACAGAGATTTACGAACTGTCTGGCGATATTCATCGCGCTTATGATATGCAGAAGAAGTATATGGCAGTGAAAGACTCTGTGAACAACGTCATCATGAGTGAAGAGATGGTAGGCTCTGCCAACGACCTGCAGAATGCTGAGTTGGCTAATGAGGCCTTTGTTAATCATAACAAGAAGGTGCGTTGGAGCCTGTATGTCATCATTATCTCTGTGTTGATTTTCAGCTATATTGCTTGTCGCCTGCGTAAGCGTAAGTATATGAAGAAGCTGCAACAGCAAAACCGCGAACTGATTATTGCTCGCGATAAAGCTGAGGAAGCTGAACGTATGAAGATTAACTTCTTGCAGAACATGAGCCATGAGATTCGTACGCCTCTCAATATTATTAGTGGTTATGCGCAAATTATCAGTGATCCTAAGACACTGATGAGCGAGAATGAGCGTGCAGGAATGGCTAATCGCATTATGAGCAGCACTCGCAATATTGTGCGCATCATTGATGAGATATTGGACATCTCTAGCAAAGAGAGCATTCATTTTGTGGATAAGAATGACCTCATCTACTGCAACAAGTTTGCTGCAGAGTTGCTGGAGCCCTACAAGATGAGCAAGAAGGATATTGAGGTTATCTTTAAGAGTGAGTTAAAAGATAATTTCAAAATTCTTTCTAACAAGGGTGAGGTGAAGAAGATTCTCAACCACCTGTTAGACAATGCCATGAAGTTTACCGAACGAGGTAGCATCACGTTAAAATGCCAGTTGGACGAAGTAGAGAATATGGTCTGCTTCAGTGTTGCTGACACAGGACGAGGTATTAGGAATGGAGAAGAAGAGAAAATCTTCGAACACTTCTACAAGATTGATGCCTACAAAGAAGGTGTAGGACTTGGGTTACCTTTGTCACGCCGTGTTGCCCGCCAGTTGGGTGGCGATGTAGTGATAGACCTCTCTTACAGTGATGGTAGCTGCTTTATTCTCAAGCTGCCTCGCGAATAAATAACTACTGACGAGGGTCTGCTCCCCACATCATCTTCTCACGCAAGGTGTGGAAATATTTTGTACCTGCTCGTTTGATAACATTCACACGATAAGGTGCCTTGCGAATAGTCAGACGAGTGCTGTCAGATAACTTCTCCGAACGTCCGTCAAGCGCCACCAGATAGTTATGTGTGCGACTTTCTACCGTAAGATGTATCTCACTTTCTTCAGAAAGCACAATAGGACGCACATTGAGCGAATGTGGAGCAACAGCTGTCAACGAAAATACATGCGTTCCTGGTACAATGATAGGGCCACCATTAGACAAAGAATAGGCTGTTGAACCCGTTGGCGTACTGATAATCAGTCCATCCGCCTGATAGGTGGTTACATAGTCACCATTGATGGTCATGTGAATAGATATCATCGAAGCATTATCGCGCTTCAGGATAGCCACATCATTCAGGGCATAGTTGTAGCCCGTCAGTGATTGGTCGTCAGACTCAACACGGATAACCGAACGCGTATCAATAGCATAGTCACCTTCGTAAAGTGCATTGATTGTATGCTCTATCTCCAGTGGATTGACATCTGCAAGGAATCCCAATCGTCCGGTATTCACTCCCAGTATAGGAATATTCTTGCTTCCCACCATGCTAGCAGCTCGCAAGAAAGTACCATCACCACCCATCGATACGACAAAGTCGGCATAGAAGTCAGAGTGTTCAAATACTTTCACACCCTCTACAGGCAGTTGCTGTCCTTCAGTTAAGAAGGTATAGAACTCCCGTTCGATGAGCACTTCTGCTCGTCGCGACATCAGACATGCCAGCAGTTTCTGGAATGATTCCGACTTCTTGGGCTGATAGGTATTACCAAAAATAGCGAACCTTAATTTGCGTGAGGCCATAAGCATCTATTGTTTATTTGGCGCAAAGTTACAATTTTTTTGGTACGGATTATACGGATTACGTGGTTTTTTTTGTTAAGGCATCATAAATTCTATGTTATTCCGTATAAACCAACCCTTATTTTTACTATCTTTGCGATAAATTCGCGAAGATACTTCGTCTCGACATAAAAAAGATGAGAATCTTTTGTCCTGCTCTCGACTTTTTCGTATCTTTGCACAAAACAAAACCATTTGACAATGACAAAACTAAGCGTAAATATCAATAAGGTAGCTACGATACGAAACGCCAGAGGAGGCAACAATCCCGACGTAGTGAAAGTAGCTCAGGATGCAGAGGCTTTCGGAGCCCAAGGCATCACGGTTCATCCTCGTCCTGACGAGCGCCATATTCGCTATCAGGATGTACGCGATATCCGTCCTATCATTACCACAGAATTTAATATTGAGGGTAACCCCATTGACTCTTTCACCCAACTGGTGTTAGAAGTTGTTCCCACACAGGTTACGCTCGTTCCCGATAGTCTCGACCAGATTACAAGCAATCATGGTTGGAATACCATAGAGAATAAGTCGTTCTTAACGGATATCTGTAAAACCTTCAAGGATGCAGGCATTCGTACTAGCATCTTTGTGGATGCCGACCCACGAATGGTAGAAGGTGCAAAAGCCTGTGGTGCCGACCGTGTGGAACTATATACAGAGCCCTATGCATCAGCTTATGCCAAGAATCGTGAGGCTGCTATTGCTCCTTTCGTAGCTGCTGCAAAGACAGCTCAGGAGGTAGGACTCGGACTGAATGCCGGTCACGACCTATCACTAGAGAATCTGGCCTATTATCATCAGCTGATACCTTGGACTGACGAAGTATCTATTGGTCATGCACTCATCTGCGATGCCCTCTACTTAGGACTTCACGAGACTATCAAGCAGTATCTTGCTGCCCTTACTAAATAAACCCGATTTAATCCCATCATTCCCATGAAGAAAGTATATGTATTCTTAGCTGACGGCTTCGAAGAGATCGAGGCGCTTATTCCTATTGATGTGCTGCGCCGTGGTGGTGTAGAGGTAGTAACAGTAAGCATTACCGACTTTCCCTTGGCACAGTCTGCTCATGGTGTAAACATCGAGGCTGATGTCATGTTTGAACAATGCGACTTTACGGATGCCGACCTGCTCTTCCTGCCTGGTGGTATGCCTGGCTCTAGCAATCTCTTTGCTCATAAAGGACTATGCAAAGCTCTGGTCGACCACTTTGCCGCTGGTAAGAAGATTGCTGCCATCTGTGCAGCACCAGCAGTAGTTCTCGCACCATTAGGCATTCTCGATGGCAAGCGTGCTACTTGTTATCCCGGTATGGAGCAGCCTCTTGCCGAAGCTGGTGCCACCTATACTGGCGACCTCTTCACGGTGGATGGCAATGTGACTACTGGTGAAGGTCCTGCTGCAGCATTCCCCTTCGCCTATGAACTGTTGTCACAATTGGTAGATAAGAAGACTTCCGACCAGATTGCTGAGGGTATGCGATTCAAGCATCTGATGGGAAAGTAAAAGAGTAAAAAAGAAAAAGGCTGACGTGGATTATATCATTATCGTAGCAGGAGGTAAAGGCCTGCGCATGGGAGGCGATATTCCCAAACAGTTTCTACCGATTGGTGGAAAACCAGTATTGATGCGCACCATAGAACGCTTCCGAGCGTATTCTAACAACCTGCAGATTATCCTTGTATTACCTGAGGCTCAACAAGACTATTGGAAGCAGCTCTGCAAAGAGTATGCCTTCGATGTAGATTATATGTTGACGAATGGTGGCGAGACTCGCTTCCATAGCGTACAGCATGGTCTGGCATTGATTCCTGATGATGCACAGGGTGTGGTAGGTGTGCACGATGGTGTGCGCCCCTTCCCCAGCATTGAAGTTATCAAGAATTGCTACGAAACTGCTCGCGAAAAGAAAGCCGTTATCCCCGTTGTTCCTGTGGTAGAGACACTCCGCCATATTACTGACGGAACAAAGCCACGCAACGAATATCGCTTGGTACAGACCCCTCAGTGTTTCGATATACAGCTGCTTAAGGCAGCTAATCGTCAGCCCTATAACGAAGGCTTCACCGACGATGCCTCTGTAGTAGAAGCATTCGGCTTTGAGAACACCCTCGTTGAAGGCAATCGTGAGAATATCAAGATTACCACCCCTTACGACATCGTAGTAGCTGAAGCTATTATCAATTACCAACAACATTGAATATACTCGAACAAGACATACAATATCTCGCCGGTGTAGGACCCAACCGTCGGAAGATGCTCAGCGAAGAGTTAGGCATCAACACCTTTGGCGACTTGTTGGAGTATTTTCCTTATAAACATGTTGACCGTAGTCGACTCTATAGCATTCACGAACTCACTGGCGATATGCCTTTTGTACAGGTAAAAGGACATATCCTCAGCTTTGAGACCTTTAAGATGAGTGCTCGCAAGGAGCGTGTAGTGGCACATTTCACTGATGGCAGTGGTCGCGTGATGGATCTCACCTGGTTTAATGGTGGTAAATATGCCAAGCAGAACTATACCATCGGCAAGGAGTATATTGTTTTCGGACGACCTAATGTGTATAATGGTCGCATCAATGTAACCCATCCCGATATGGATGCTGCCGATAAACTGGAGTTATCGACAATGGGCATGCAGCCCTACTATAATACATCGGAGAAGATGAAGAAGATGGGGCTGAACTCTCGTTCTATCGAACGTCTTGTCAAGTCACTTCTCGACGTATTAAAGACACCACTGCCTGAGACGCTTCCTCCTTTTATGACGGATAAGCTATGCCTGATGTCGCGCGACGAAGCATTGCGCAAGATACACTATCCGCAGAATGCCAAGGAGCTAGAGCGTGCTCGTATGCGCCTTAAATTTGAAGAACTGTTCTTTGTTCAGTTGAACATTGTAAGATATGCCAGTGACCAGCGTCGCAAGTATCGAGGCTATGTCTTCAGCAAGGTTGGCGACAACTTTAATGGTTTCTATCACGACAATCTGCCCTTCCCTCTCACTGAGGCACAGAAGCGTGTTATCAAGGAGATACGTAAGGATATGGGCAGTGGTCGACAGATGAATCGTTTGCTGCAAGGCGATGTAGGTTCTGGTAAGACCTTAGTAGCACTGATGTCGATGCTTATCGCTCTCGACAATGGCTATCAGGCGTGCATCATGGCTCCTACGGAGATATTGGCAGAGCAGCACCTTAAAACCATCATGGACTTCCTAAAAGGCATGAATATACGCGTGGCACTGCTCACGGGTATGGTAAAAGGTAAGAAACGCCAAGAGGTGCTCGACGGACTGCTGGATGGTACCGTACAGATACTTGTTGGCACCCATGCGGTGATAGAAGATACGGTGCAGTTTGCTCGTCTGGGCTTTGTGGTGGTTGATGAGCAACATCGCTTTGGTGTAGCTCAGCGTGCCAAGTTGTGGAGCAAGAGTCAGAATCCACCTCACGTATTGGTGATGACTGCAACACCTATTCCTCGCACATTGGCTATGACACTTTATGGCGACCTTGATGTCAGCATTATCGACGAACTGCCCCCTGGTCGCAAGCCTGTAGTCACCCAACACGTATTCGATCGCTCTTTGCCCTCACTTTATGATAGCATACGCAACCAGATACGCCAAGGAAGACAGGTATATATCGTATTCCCATTGATAGAGGAGAGCGAGAAGATTGACCTCAAAAACTTGGAAGACGGCTTTGAGGTGTTAACTCAGGTATTCCCCGAATTCCGACTCAGCAAGGTTCATGGCAAGATGAAACCTGCCGAAAAAGAGGCCGAGATGCAGAAGTTTGTCAGTGGTGAGACACAGATATTGGTGGCAACTACTGTTATCGAGGTAGGTGTCAATGTGCCCAATGCATCGGTCATGGTTATCCTTGAAGCTCAGCGCTTCGGACTCTCACAGCTTCATCAGCTTAGAGGACGTGTAGGTCGTGGTGCCGACCAGAGCTACTGCATCCTCGTTACTTGTTACGAACTCTCTGCCGATACACGCAAGCGCATTGATATTATGTGTGAAACCAACGATGGATTCCGTATTGCTGAAGCCGACCTGAAACTGCGTGGACCTGGCGACCTAGAGGGCACCCAACAGAGTGGTATGGCCTTCGACCTGAAGATAGCCGACATCGCTCGTGATGGCCAACTGGTACAAATGGCTCGCGAAGAAGCACAGCAGATTATAGAAGAAGACCCAGACTGCACTTCTGAGCGCTATGCCATACTATGGCGTAGACTGCGAGAATTGCGTAAAACCAACATCAATTGGGGCGCTATTTCCTAACTATATCGCACACGACTTTTTGTTAAACATACTTAAATTATCGCATAAATCGCTTGCGATATAAATGATAATCCATATCTTTGCACCCAGAAACATCGCAAACGATATAATATAGAATAAAGTTATGGCAAAGATTTATGATTTCAAGGCTCTTACGAGCAAAGGTAAGGAGATTGATTTCTCACAATTTGAAGGCAAAGTGCTGCTGATTGTCAATACAGCTAGTAAGTGTGGATTTACCCCTCAGTTTGCAGGACTGGAGGAACTAAACCAGAAGTATAAGGACCAAGGATTAGTTATTATCGGTTTCCCCTGCAACCAGTTTAAGGAACAAGATCCTGGCTCTGACGGACAGATAGAGGAGTTCTGCCAACTGAACTATGGTGTAACATTCCAGATTATGAAGAAAACCGATGTAAACGGACCTGCTGCAGAACCAATCTTTGAGTATCTGAAGGCACAGGCTCCCTCCGAGGAATATCATGGATTAAAAGCTAAAGCAGCCAAGACGCTTTTCAAGGCTATCAGCAAGAGCGTAGAGAAGGATAGCGACATCAAGTGGAACTTCACCAAATTCCTTATCTCAAAGGATGGTGAGACTATCAAGCGCTATGCTCCTACTACAGAGCCTAAAGACTTTGAGAAGGACGTAGAGGCTATGCTTGGATAATGTATAGAGTAAAACAAAAATGGCTCACACTGAATTACAACTTGACAATCAGATTTGCTTCCGCCTCTATACGGCAGCACGACTGGTTACACAGGCTTATACGCCAATGCTGACAGCACTGGGCATCACCTATCCGCAATATCTCGTACTGATGGTATTGTGGGAGAAAGACGAACAGCCTGTCAATGATATTGCCCATCGACTGTATCTGGAGACCAACACCGTTACTCCCCTACTACAACGCATGGAGAAGTTGGGTATCGTTAGTCGTAAGAAGGGCAAGCAAGACAAGCGTCAGCAAATTGTCAGTCTTACTGCAAAAGGCAAGGCACTGGAGGAAGAGGCGTATGCCAAGATTCCTGCAGGTATGGGCGAACAACTATCTGCCTGTCCGATGAAGAGTGAAGACTATCAGCGTCTGGCACACGAACTTGACGCACTAATTGAAACATTAAAAAAGTAATACGATGGCACATCAATGTGAAAATTGCAAGCTGAGAGCTAACTACGACAAAAAGCCAAAATCTCTGATGGGACGCTTCTGGCGTTGGCATATCAATTTCTGTCCGGGCTGGAAAGCCTATTTCACCTCTCTCCCTGCCGACCAGCAGCAGGCTTTACGCGAGAAATATCATTTTAATAAGCTATGATGACACAGCAATCATCTACTGTTTATAGTATTAAATGACTCACTCCCACATGTTGGGAATAGTACGCGAAACGGCATTCGTTTTTCATAAGAAATTCGAATGTCGTTTCTTATTTTTGGATGTAAAAAAGGGCACTATTTTGAGCGCAAATTATTGAAATTCAGCACTTCTTAAAATGTTAAAATACCCAAAACTACCTTAAACCGAGTGCATAAATAGTACATTATTAAACAATATTTACTACCTTTGCACCGTTCTATTGATTGAATGGAACGGTTTTCAGTATATAAACCAAAACAATTTATGATTAAGAAAATTAAGATTTTTACAATACTGGCGATAACAACAATATGTGCTCTCCCTATGAAAGGACAGGACTTGTTGGCTCGTCAGGCACCAGTAGACCGTAAAATGAAAGCAGTCGACAGCGTAGCGCTGCAGAGACTGATATTTACAGAGAATTTTGAATCTCCAGCCGAAGACCTTTATGAGGATTGGAGCAATAAGTATGCACATCATGAGACTGCACTGCCAGACTCTTTCCGCATCTCGCTGAAAGACTTCTGCATGCCTACTACCAGTCGTGTACTCACCAGTAATTTTGGTGCACGTTGGGGACGTCAGCACAAAGGACTTGATATCAAGGTATATATTGGCGACACCATCCGTGCAGCCTTCTCAGGTAAGGTACGTATCGTGCGCTACGAGGCTCGCGGTTATGGTAAGTATGTAGTTATCCGCCACCACAATGGTTTGGAGACTATCTACGGCCACATGTCAAAGCAGCTGGTAACAGAAGACCAGGAGGTTCGTGCAGGCGATCCTATCGGACTGGGTGGTAATACTGGTCGTAGCACTGGTTCACACCTTCACTTCGAGACACGCCTTTGTGGTGTAGCCCTCAATCCAGCCCTGATGTTCGACTTCCGTAATCAGGATGTTGTAGACGACTACTACATGTTCCATAAGGACAGCTACCAGCGCGAATCTGCTGTAGCCAATCGTCTGCGTGGTGTGAACAACTCTGGTTTAAGCAGTGGCGACGACGATATCGAGATGGCCAATGCAGCACCTGTAGCCAACTACGCTCAGGAGTCACGCTTCCACAAGGTAAAGAAGGGCGAAACCCTCTACTCTATCGCTCGCAAGCGTGGTACATCCGTAGATGCTATCATGAAGCTGAACCACCTGAAGAAGACCTCACGTCTGCAGCCAGGACAGATTTTGAAATACAATTAATAACTAACACATACTTTGAAAGCAGCTGATGCGAAGATTTCGTGTCAGCTGTTTTTCTTTTTTCAGGCTATCTTGTTCGCATATCAGGCTATCTTGGTTCGCATATCAGACTGATATACTATGCGTATTAGCCTGTCTTGCTTGCATATCAGACTGATTACCGCATATATTATCGCGTATTACTGTAATCTCGTGCGTGTATTACGGCAAAGGGCATCATATATTACGGAAAAGTGGATGGTTTGTTACGATGTGCGTTGCAGCGTTCTCACACCTAAAGGTATGAGTGTGGCGTTGCGTTGCGTTGCAATGTTGCAATAAGCACCCTCCACCACCTCAAGCGCGGGAGAAGACGGGTAGTCTTATCACATTATGATAAATAGAATAATTAATT
>FZQZ01000017.1 GCA_900199555.1 Prevotellaceae bacterium MN60 | reverse complement strand
TCTGCTTTTGTGCGCTGTTTGCGCTCCATCTTGTTCTGTTCCTGTTGCTGCTTCAGGGCTTGTTGCGACTTGGTACCTATGCCCTGCGACTGCATCTGTTTCTTGGCTTCGCGTAGTTGTCGCTTGGGATTCTTCCTGACCTCGGTGGTGGGAGTCACATCTACAGGCTGACTATACTGAAGGCGATGCCAGTTCTTATCAATGAACTCCATCACTTCCTTGTCCGTCGGCTCGGCACCGAAAGTAACCTTGCAAACGTGCAACCCTTCATGGTCGGTTTGCTCAAACAAACCAATCCAGAAAGGATCTTCAAACAAGACAGTCAGCGTACCTGTATTCATAAATTATTCCGTAAACGGGAACAAGTTATCACCCTCATACCTTTATAAATGCTTTTAGTTTCTCGTTGAACATCTCGGGCTGCTCCATGTGGATGAAGTGCCCACAGGTAGTCAGTTCGGTATAGTCGAGGTGGGGATACAAGCGCTCCATCTTCTGACGATTGTCGGGGTCAAGACCACTATTCTGGGTACAGATGACCATAGCCTGACCATGCAAAGGACGCTGCGACCACCATTGACGCTCCACGAGATGACGCATGGTACTTGATGCTACATACTGTGGTGTCTTGGGCATCACGCTCATGGCATAGTCGCTGATGGCCTGAGGCGTGTTAGGACCAGCCAGCGAGGTGACGAAGCCTGTGATAACGTCACTACAATCTGGTCCGTCGAAAGCATGACCGAACTGATTGACAGCTTCTATGTATTCGGGCGTTTCTGTGCCATCGTAGAAACAATAAACACCATCGATATCGACGAGGTTACCCTTTCGACCACTCATCAGTACCTGACGACACACGGGAGTGCCAAGGCTATGTCCCACAAGAACTAGATCTCTTACATGCTCTTTGTTCAACACGGCATTGACAGCCTTAGCAAAGAAATCGAGTGTGTAATCCACGTGAGGCTTGCTGCTCTCACCATAGCCTGGCAGGTCGATAAATAGGAGCTGCAGGTTCTGCTCGTCGCGCAATGCCTCGAACTGCATCTCCCAAGTATTGAGGTCGCAACCGAAGCCATGAACGAAGCAGATGGTCTTTTTACCTTCGCCATATATTTTATAATGTACGCGAACGCTGTCGTTGATAGTTTCATACACTGAGGCGACATCGCTTAGGTTGTCTGGCGTAGTGTTACATCCAGCAAGCGCCCCTGACAATAAACAGATGAATAGGAGTGCTGCCCATAATCTTATTTTTTTCATTTTGTTTTTTGTTTTAATTTTTAATGATTTGACGTTGCAAAGGTACACATGGTTGCGGAAAACACCAAATTTCTGGGATATTCTGCGTGGTTTTGGGATAAACGGTATACGTTGAACGCCGCGATTAAGCGAGAGCAGAGCCATGCTTGCATGAGCTATGCCGAGCGTGAGCGGTGTCGCTGAAAGCAACATTGAACATTCGAGGGTGCGGGGGTACGGGGGGCAGCCTCTGCGAGGCTGGAGGTACGAGAAATGTTTATGCGCTCAGAGTTCCTCCCCTAGGGGAGGTTAGGAGGGGCGATTGATAATCGCTGTCCTTCCATTCAAACTTGATGGTTTGGGGAACGAGGTACTTACCAATCTTGTAGTCGATGTTTGCCTTGTGTGCCTGACTGAGTTGGAAGCGGCGTGGTACACGATACATCTTTCCGTCTTTGATGAAACGTGCTCCTGTCTGGTGGAAGCGGAAAGCTATGCCCTTGGCTATACACTGCTCACGCACGTCAAGAATCCAGTCGTAGTTGCAGGGGCGCGCATCGATGCCTGACTCTCCGCCCACAGACACCTCTTCAATGGTGTTGTTGAGGTAAGGGGTGAGGTCGATGGCTGTCAACATGGGAGCCACGATAATGTTCCTGTGCTTGATGGGTAGTGACAGAAAGATGGGTAGACGGTAGTCTGCCATCGCCTGATTCTCCACCGTACACCCTACGATGACATTGTCGTAGCCATCACCCCAATCATCGGGTACGCACTCCATGAAACGGTCGATGCGTTTGGTGAAGAAAAAGAACCATAGGTCGCTCCTCTGCTTGATCATCTGCCAGCATTCAGGTCGCCACTCGTCAGCATCCTTCAGTAGGAAGTCGGACGTGAAGCATGTGAAGACAATCTTGCCGCTCTCTATCTTCCACGACTTGTCGCGTTTCTTCTTTATCGGCAGGTTAAAGTTGGCTGTCTTTCTGCACTCACTGCTCGATATCTCGCTTCCGTACATCTCGTCTTGACGATAGACATAGCAATACTTGCACCCAGGACTAATCTTGGTGCATCCGTGCCATGGATTCCAGTCGGCATATATCTCCCAATGCTCAGACATGTTCTTTCTGTTTAATGTTTTGACGTCGCAAAGGTACTTAGTTGAAATGACAGCACCAAATTTTTCTGGGATAAAACGCACAGATTTGTGACGAGTGACGTTAAAAAACGAAGCCAATATTCACAACGAGGGCTTGATTGCTGATATCCTCCATATATTGTGTGAATGTGAGCGACGTCTCGTAAGACTTGAGTTGTGTGTACTCTTGCAATTCGTAGCCGATGGATAATAGCAGGCATGAGCTGCGCCTTCGTCCATCACGACTGGACTTTTTGCTGACAAACTCGGATGGAGGGCGCTGCTCCGTTGATTGGCGGCCTTTCATCTGATAGCTGACACCAACGGACGGTGTGAGGTAAAAACCTCCGTTAACATGTTTCTTAGGCGCATAGGCATAACCAATGTTGCTTGCCAGGAAAGGGGTGAAACGATGCTGCTTGGTGAAATTCCAGTGTAATATGCCATATACAGGAATCATCAGATGGTCATACTTTGATAATCCCGTTCCCACTCCCGCCGACAATCGTGGATGGATTTGATATACAGCAGAGATAAGTAGCGACAGGGGCTTGATGTCAGAATCTAGCAAGGGCATGCCCGTCACGATATTTGTCTTGAAAGAAACCTTATCCGTCTGGGCTTGTACGGCTATTGACATGCAGGCTAAAACCATTAATAATACTATTTTCTTCATTTTATATGAATCGTGATTCGTCTAACAATTGTGAGTGCCGAGGTGATGCCCTCCATGTCGTGATGGATGTCACCATCGGTTCCATCTGGGCTACTGTGGCCTATCAGAATGGCTTCGAAAGTATTGCGCCCAGAGTCCAAATCCACGTCAGTTCTGTAGATAAGGGCAGGTTGTCCGCTTCCCTCATTACCACCAGAATAGTTCGTGGACTCAGCTTTCGCATTCTCAGGATAGAAATCGTTCCAGTCGATGGAATGATTCACTTCAATCATCACGCGGTACTGTCGGATTCCGGCTTTGTTCTGCATACGCACATCGAAGGTTTTTCGTGGTGTAGCCCCCGTCATGCCGTCAGTCAACGGAAGTCCTCCACACCGATGACTCCAATATGGCAAGGCCTCCTTTCGCGGGTTGCCATGTGCACCTATCCATCTTTGCGTGGCTATTTTCTTCGAAGCATACAACGTCATCAGGTATCTCCCGTTGACATCCTCTAGCCAAATGGCAATCTGGGGCGGATTCTTCTTGTTGATACCCAGAAACAGAGGATAGTCGTGCAACCATCCGTCTCCCGCTTCGATACATACACTCAGGTCACCTGCTCGATATTCCATTCCTTCCTTGCAGCATGAGTGATTCATCATCACCATGGCGACAGCTACTAATAAAATCATCATTTTTTTCATTGTTTTTTGTCGCAAAGGTATGATGAGTTATCGAATCGTGCAATAGCGAGTGATGTATTGTAACCATTCTGTGATGCAATTCACGCTTCAGGGATGAAATGCATTGATTCAGGGATATAATGTAAGAGTAATATTCGTTCATTAGCAAAAAACGGTGTACCTTTGCTGCCGTAATAGCACATAAAATCATGAAACAATTATCAAAAGAACTGGCTACGATAGCCATGACCGTAATCTTTCTACTGTCTTTTCTCCAACCCTTTGGCATAGACCTGATGGGTGATAACCGTGTGCTACTGATTATCGGTGGCTCCGTGCTTGCAGTCCTCTCATCGGCGATGTCGTTCGTAATAGTAGAAAAATTGCTGCATAAGGATTGGCATAACATAAAAGGCCTATTGCTGACACATGCAGTCAATATCCCACTGCTCTCTGCTCTGATTCTAACGCTGATTTCGTGGTTTACATGGAATTCTATCACAAAGGCATGGTACTGCACAGCTGGAGAGTTCTCCATCATTAACTATCTGAAAGTGTGCCTGGAGGTGACGCTGATCTCCTTCTTCATTTTTATATTGCAACTCTATCGATTGCGAAACAACCATCTACAACAGGAACTTGATGAAGTAAGAGCCATCAACCAACTGCTCGAAGATCGTCAGCCCGACGATCCTAATGATGCTGAGACAGATCTTCCATCTCCATGCGTACTTAGAGGAAATGCCAAGAATGCGATACTGGAAGTGATACCAGAACGTATCATATACATTGAGTCGATGTCAAACTATGCCGACGTTTGCTATCTCGACAATGATAATCTTCAGCACCACGCCCTGCGTATCACGATGAAACAGCTCCGCGAAAGTCTGGCTTCATATACGTTTCTGATACCTTGTCATCGTGCTTTCCTAATAAATCTCAACTTCGTGGCTTCTATCTCCGGCCGTCCATCAACAGGCTGCACCCTCCAGATGTTTCAGGTTGAAAAGACAATCCCTGTGGCGAGGGCATACACCAAGGAGATTCACAATCGACTTCAGTCTTCGACAAAAGATTAAGAATTCTTTATGGGTGTTACTCTTCGTATTCAAAGAAGTAGAAGTCCGTCCAGCCGGTATTGTCGGCATAGAGGTGCTGCTTGCCACGATACTCAAACCCTAGACGCTCGTAAATCTTATGAGCGGGCGTGTTCGATGCAAGAGCATCGAGGCGGATGGCCTGCATGCCATTATTCTGAGCGAGACGGATGGCCTCGCGAATCATCTCCGAACCGACACCTTTGCCCTGTGCGTCGGGGCTTATGGCGAGGATATGAATTACAGCCACTTCGTCATCGGGCACCTGCTGTGCCCATTCTATAGCGTGATAATCCTCACCCTGATACATCGTCACAGCCATTGCACCGACAATTTTTCCATTATCTCTATGAAGATACATGCTTCCCTCGTTGATATAGGCATTGATGCCTTTTTCCGTCGGGTGCTTGCCTTTTTGCCAGCGAGCGTATGTAGTCATCTCTGGCGTACGCTCCGTCACATCATCATAGAAAGTGATGATGGCATCAAAGTCCTTTTGTGTTGCAAATTCTAATCTCATTATCTTATTATTTTGTCTATTGTTCTCATCATACAATTTTCTCCATAAATATAAATTCTAATTGATCATCCACCCGTCTACGGTCAAACTCTTGATAGCCCAATCGCTGATAGAGTCGGATGTTATGAATGCTACGGGTGCTCGTAAACAGCTCATATCTCTTTTGAGGGTAATACTTCTCTATCTCACTCAGGAGTTTCGTGCCATAACCTCGATGCCTGTAATCAGGATGAACCATCAGTTTCCCGATATAGATAGTTTCTTTCATCTCCCATGCACGGATAGAGCCAATAATCTGTCCATTAGTACCCTCCAACTTCAGGATAATACCTTTGTGGTATTCCTCAATCACCTCATCCAGCGTTTGCTTTAGGGGCGGAATATCGCGACTGCCAAACAAGGCAGCCTCACTCTGATAAGCGAGGTATTGCAGATTAAGGATCTCCTGTAAATCTTCTATATCGGCCTTACTGATCTCTAATTCGTCTTCTATATGCATTTCCATTTATTCAAGCTCTGAGGTATAGTCCCATCTCAAATTAAATAATCGCCTTCAATTCTAATAGTGGATTTGCCACCAAATAGAACTTGGTCGTCAGAGTATTTCACCTTCACGGAATTGAAGAGGCGATCATTACCGCCTTGCTCGATAGTGATGGGGGCGCCATTCCAAAGGTTCTCGCTCAGCAGATAGTTGGCGAAGGCACTATTGCCAGAGCCCGTAGCCGGGTCTTCAAGATAACCGAACTTGGGTGCGAAGACTCTCGTGTGCGCGAAGGCGTCAGTATCAGCGGTCTGCTTCGAGAAGATAAGAATGATGTCAATGTCGTTCCCCTCGCAGAAAATCTTAAGTTCCTGTTCGTCGGGGAATACGGAGATCTCTGTTTCTAAATCTGTTATCGGCACTATCAGAGTGCGCAGTCCCGCATCGATAATTCGGATGGGAAGGTCTTGACGGATGGCTCCATGTTTCAGTCCCAAAGCCTCTCCGATTGCTTCTACTGTCAGATTCAGGGGATGCTCAATAGGATCGGGAGCGGTGATATACACAGCATCTTCCGTGTCGATGGCATTGAACACCTCGACGATTCCCTTACGGTTGGTTTCGACCTTGACAACCGACTTCGACCTCAGCACAGGATTGTCCTTAATCATCGAATACATCGTGGCAATGGTGCCATGACCGCAGAAGTCCACCTCGCAC
The DNA here is from genome assembly GCA_900199555.1 of Prevotellaceae bacterium MN60. GTDB lineage: Bacteria > Bacteroidota > Bacteroidia > Bacteroidales > Bacteroidaceae > Prevotella. The sequence continues at coordinate 38,237 of FZQZ01000017.1, read as the reverse complement.
TCCGACGAATAGTAGGTCAGCTTGCAGTCGGCTACATCTGACTGACTACAAAACACTACTTCCATCACGAATCCCTTGTGTTCTCTCGCCACGGCCTGCATCTGCTCTGGCGACAGTGTTTCCTCTCCCATAAAGACGCAAGCGGCCGGATTGCCGAGCGATGCCCCAGTCGTAAATGCGTTACTTTTGATATACCTGTATCTTTTCATTTTTCTGTTTAATGTTTTGACGCTGCAAAGGTACACATTGTTATAGGTATGGCCAAACATTTGGGATAATCTGCACAATTATGTGATGAGTAGCATATTTACTACATTCGCTGACGCTCAGCCTGTCCGGCACCAGTGCCCTTATACTTGCTCTTCTGGGCGTTGAAGGTGTAACGGATAGAGATGTCCAGGCGGTGGCTACGGCTTCGTGTTTTCTGCACAGTGTAGAAGAAACCACAATCATGAGCCATATCCTGTACGCTACGCTGGAACACATCACTGATGCTGGCACGCAGGCACAGGGCATCATTCTTCAACCAGCACTTCTGTACCACAAAACTGACATTATACGAAGGTGAGAGAATACGGAAGTTCAGTACATCACCCTTTGTCTGGATGTTGGCATTGGCCTCCAACTGCCAGCTGTGCTTAAAGCGGAAGGTGTTGTAGATGTCGAAGAAGAAGATGGGCTTAGTAAAGGTCACATCCGTCTTGCCTGTGGCGCTACGAGGATCGTCGTAGGTCATCGTGTTCCAAAACTTCTGCCCACCAATGGTCCAGCTTGGGCTATATACACCCCAAGTGGGATTGGCCGAAAGGAAGATGGCCAGATTACGAACGGGATCGGACAAGTTAGCCTGCTTCATCAGCATGATACCCTCGTTGTTATAGGCCATTGGCACCTGTGTAATAGTGTTATCACGACGTTCGTAGGCAGCAAACAAGTTAATCCACTTCCAACGGGCATTGATGCTCACCTCCTGCATAGTGGCATTCTTGAGTTTCGAGTCACCCTGCGACAGGGTATAAGAGTTCAGATAGAAAATATGGTCGTTCAGTGAGCTGTACTTTGGACGCACGGTTTTCATAGTGTAGCTCAGCGAGGTCTGGATGGCTCCAAACTGCTTTGACCATGTGATATTGGGGAAGAACTCATCCTGATAGCGCGTCATATTGTTCTCGGCATCCAGGTTGTCCGTATAGTCGAAACCCACATGCTCGTAACGCAGTCCGGCACTTACGATACCAAATTTATCCAGATTGGCATTGTAAGCTACAAAAGCAGCCACGTTGTTCTCCTTAACATCCGCATCAGTAGAGGGGAGAGGATAGTTAGTAATCGACGTACAGTTCTGTCGCTTCACGAAACTCATCTCCGTTCCAGCCTGCAACTGTCCCTTCCACACAGGATAGCTCAACACCAGTTTGGTAGCCCAGAGGCGCGATGATGTATGCGAGTTCTGCTGCATGGTTTGAGCTTCTGGCAGTATCACATCTATCTGGTTGTCGTCATTCTCCTTATCCGTCAGGAAATCCACGTTCAGGTCGATGTTCAGTTTACCCACCTGACCGTTATAATAGGCATTGCCCTGCCAGTTATAGGGGTAGTGTGTATGACCGCCCTGATGCGAAAGGTCGCGGCCAGTGAGGTTGTTTTCTGTATCCACCCACATGTCATTATACGTTTTAAACTGGTCGTGGCGTTCCACTCTGGCACCCAGCGAGTGCTTGTCGTTAATCTGCCAGTTAAAGCCCAGGTTGTAGTTTAGGCCCTCTCCATGCCAGTCGTTACGCATGTGGCTGTCCTGAAGAATATTCCTGATGCCTTCATCGGCCCGGAGGAATGTGGATTGCGTAATATGCAGGTCGTTAGGGCTATCCCACGACCAGTAGTTCACCATACCAAACAGGTCCAGATTGTTGCGGCGATAACGTAGGTTCAGCGTACTACTGGGATCGCTGAAGCCAAATGCTAAGTCCTGATTGTTGGCAGCCATCAGGTCGAAGCCGAAACCAGCCCCCTCACGACGAACAGTCTTGATACGTACCACTGCCGAAATGGTGGCATCGTACTCTGCACCAGGATTAGTAATCACCTCTACGCTCTGTATCTCCTCCGAGCGCAGTCGTTTCAGTTCGTCCTTATCCCGCATCTTTCTTCCATTAATATAAAAGATAGGTGTGCCCTTGCCCAGCACCTCCAGGTCTTCGCCCTTCAGCGTCATGCCAGGTACCTTGGCCAGCATTTCCTTTGCTGTACCCGACTGGCCTAAGACGGTACCTTGAATGGTGGTTATCATCGAGTTGCCCGTCAACTTGGTTTTAGGCATCTGTCCCTTCACCACAATCTCACTGAGCATCGCCTGGTCTTCCTCCATCTGGATGGTGCCTATTTCCGAACTATTCACGTTCACATACTTGGTACGATAACCGATGTACGAGAATCGCAGAATGCAGCAGGCATCGGTAGTCTTAATCTGGAAGATACCATCCACATCGCTCGTTGCACCTTGTATATAAGTAGAGTCGGATGCGAGCAGTGCCACACTCACAAATGGCAGAGGTTCACCCTGCATGTCGATTACTCGTCCACCTACATCCTCGGTCTTTGCCTGAGCTGTTAAACACATCATCATTGCAGCTATCAAAGCTACCATTTTCAAACTGATCTTTTTCATTTTTCTAATTATTAAATGTTTTGCCAGTTTGACGCCACACAAGCATAAAAATGTTGCAATCTACCCCATTTCTGGGATGAATTGCAACATTTTGTGACGAATGGCATTCTATGAAATGTGTACTATTTCGTAAACGAACCTATCTCTATCAGATTTCCGTCTGGGTCAGCCACATAGCAAGTGCGCTGCCCCCAAGGCTCTGTGGTGGGAGGAAGAACGGAGGCGGCACCATTCGCGAGGGCATGCTGATATTCCATATCGACATCAGCGAAGGTGGGCACGTCGAATGCTAATTCTACAGTACCATTGAACCCCTCGGGATATTGGAACTTCTGAGCGACCATCTGCTCGAAAGCATCACGCGGGAAGAGGATAATGCGCATGTCGCCCAGCATCATCTCTACATTGGGCTGAATGTCGTCCCAATCGGTGGTAAAACCAAAGGTTTTCGTGTAGAAATCGACAGTCGCTTTGTTGTCACGGGTGAAAAGCCCCACTGTGTTGAATTTGAATCTTTCTTTCATATCATTCATTGTATAACTCATTTTGTCCTGACCACCCCAAACTATATAGGACGATCAGGACGGATTATCACTCTATTGGTATCTGAATCACCGATAGCCATTTCTCTGGGTCTTCTTGGTTCCAGGCTCCATCGATGTAGCTTGTTCGATGCTGACCAACGGGCTTCAGACCATGCTCCTCGATATAGCGGAAGGCTTCGGTGAACGACTCATAGAAGCGTTCGTAAGGACCAACGTGCTTCACGCAGAGGGCCTTGGGTACGGCTGGCAAGCGCTTGAACTTGATGATGGCGCTGTTCTGGCCCATCTCCTCCACCTGTTCGCAATACTCGATGTCGATGTCAGTGGGGGTGTACTCCTTGTTGTGCTCAATGGTGAAGCAGTAGCCCGGTGGCGGGCACTTGCAGCCGAGGCGCTGCATTTCAGGACCAATCTTCTCGACACACATAGGGCCGATAGCGGCGTAGTTAGGAATTACTTCACGATGACTTGCCACAATGATTTCGGGCAGTGATTGAATACTAAATTTTTCCATTGTCTTCATTTCTTTGCGAGAGTTCCGCCAATCGAGCAGTTGGTTACGGCGGGCTATCAGCAGTTTCAGCCCAGCCTCTGTTTCCTTTATCTTCTCAGTCATCTGCTGGATGCTTGGCGTGTGCGAATCCTCTTCGTACAAGTCCTTGATTTCGTCCAGCGAGAATCCGAGTCGTTGCAGGTCGCGGATGTCCTTCAGCTTCTGCATCTGGCCAATGCTGTAGTAGCGGTAGCCCGTCCACTCGTCAACCTCGTCAGGTGCAAGCAGTCCTTTCTGTTCGTAGTGACGCAGGGTCTTTACTGTCACCTGCATCAACTGTGAGAACTCTCCGATTTTTAATCTTGTTTTTTTACTCATATCGCGCGATGTATTTGCTAAGCAACTGCAAAGATAAGGCATGCCCTTAGGGACGAGTCAAGAGAAATGAAGATTTTTAACACGGATTTAACACATCTTTGCTCTTTCTTTTACTCCCGGCCAGTAGCACCATGCGATAATGGCGGGAATGAGGGATGAGATACATTGTAGCCAGGTGAAATCATTGATACTGCTAATGCCTCCAGCCAGAGCACGAAGGCTATAGAGCACAACAATGGTAATGATTGCCATACGTGTTAAGGGAAAGCGACGGATGTCGCCTGTGGCGGAGAGGGCATAAAGTCCTGCCAGGCAGAAAGCGAGGACAAGACCTATGGTCAGGGCATACAGCATCCAAACATGTCCTGATACCATCTGATGCATGATTTCCCGGATGCCATAGGCTTCGAATGCCTCATCCAGAGCGAACAGGCAGCCGATGTGGCCAATGGCTATAAGGAAGTGGAGCACCGCTCCGAGTCGCAATCTTTTCATCTTATTTTATTATGGTGTCTAACAGTTGTCTGGTAATATTTGCTATCACTGCCTCAGATGATGAATTCGTGGTGAAAACGGCGATAATGGCGTGGCTTCCATCAAGCATGAGAATGATACCTGCATCGTTCATGTCTTGCAATCCTTCAGCAGATGGGAATCCCGTACCTGTCTTATGTACGATTCGAGCATCTGCGGGTATGGCAGCAGGGATTCGTTTCAGTCCTGTTGAGCAGTCAGCCATCGCCTTCCAGATGAACGTCAGATATTGGTTGTCGTCTTTATGATGATGAAACCACTCGAACAGACGAACCATTTCTGTGGGGGTAGAACTGTTTTCGATAGCCTTTGCCGGATTTTTGTGCATCTCTTCCTCTGTCATGCGGACATGGATGTCGTGGAATCCAAGTTCTCTCATGTAGTTTTCTACCGCATGGGGCTTACCGCAATACTTAAAAAGAAGTTCGCTGGCATTGTTGTCGCTCTGTTCGAGGGACAATTCCAGCAGTTCTCCATACGAAAAGGCTTTGACACCTTCAAAGAACTTTAGCATTGGTGACCATGTGTCTTGCATCAGGTCCGCCTTATCGACAACGATAGTGTCATCGAGTTCCACTCCTTTCCGACTCAAATAATCTGCGACGTATAAAGCTTGTGGGAACTTCATCACACTATGCATGGCAAAAGGCTTATCCTCGTTAATGCCAACAATAGAGCCATTTTGCATGATGCACGCACCATAGTTGGTATTGTCGCTTATTGGCTCTTGCGCCAAACACGATGTAGCAACCAATGCATAAACTATAGTTACTATCTTTCTCATATTATATAATATAGTTTCATTGTCCCTCCGGCGGAAGCCACCTCCCCGTTTGGCGGGGAGCGTTCCGTCTTATGAAATGTCCATGACCTTCGGTCGAGCCTGCTCACGCTCGGCAGAATTCGAGTATGACTTGATTCTTCTCTCGCTAAAACGCAGCCTTCATGTATAGCAGCAAATGTGGCTACGATTGCAGCTATTGAGATGGGGGCGATAGACCACAATGTCATGGGTACCGTAATGAATAGCAGGAATCCCGCCCACTTGTTCGCGAGGGTGTGAGGGAAGCAACAGCGCCCATACATCACAAGTGCTGAAAGCTGATTCACGACTTTAATCGCGACGATTACTCCTGCCCACAACCATAGCCATTGTGGCAGTTCGAGTATCGGCAGGAGCTTCCAGACACAACATGCTACGAAGCAGATGTCTGCCACGCTATCTAGCAATGCTCCAGTCCTGGTAACGCACTTCAGTTTCCTAGCCAGCCACCCGTCGACTATGTCGCTGATGCCGCAAACGATGTAAAGCACCCCAAAAAGAATGCTTGACACATTACTTAACAACAGAACAACAGTTCCGACAATTCGGAGCGACGACAGGATATTCGGCAGGTGTTTCATTGGCATTGTCTTTCTTATCCTTTATTTTATTCCAATGGCATCATCACGCCACACTGGTAATTGGACGAGTCGATGTCGGTGCCGTTGTACCATTCCATCGTCATAGCGTTGTTGGGGCAATGGAATTCCGAGTGCTGGGGCAGCCACTCCTTATAGAACATTTGGTACTGCTCTTGAAAGGCTTTCATGCCTCCCTCGAAATGAACCTTCAGCCACTTGCCACTATGAATAGGGAAAAGCTGCATTCCCTCAGGCACGCAGCCACCTTTATAAACACCACCAATCACGTAGGTGAAGGTCTTGCTGCTGCAAGCGCCAAAATTCGTCTCCGCACAGGTCATGCAGTTGTGGTTAGGAATGTCGCAGGTGCAGAGTCCAAACTCTCCGACACCATTGTCGATGGCTGCCTGCTGAAAGGCATCAGGTGCCTTGTGTTCCATAAAGACGGGTTTAATAATGCGTTCCACATACTCGCCCCAGAACTTAGGACATTCTTCCTGTCCCTTGCAAAATGCAATTTCCTTGGCCATGCCAATAATCTGCACATTCTCTAACGTAATAATCTCGTATTTCATCTTTTTATCTTTTTTTGTTATAGTACCTTCTTTACACCTGGAATCATCCTCAGCAGCCAGGTGAGCCCGAAGGAAGCTATGGTGGTGACGACTCCGATGAACATGAACTTACCGAATGCTCCCATCCAGATACCATCAACCGCATACTGCAAGGCTATCATCAGTAATAGATGGACGATGTAGGCTCCGTAAGCCTGGGCTGCGCACCACTGCCAGAACTTGTTATGCCAACTACCGTACTCACGGAATAGCCACAGTAGTCCAATACTAAGGAATACGCAAAGGAATGACTCATAGATGCCAAACCATTGAGTGACAATGTTGTTCCACTTACCGTCATCACGCAGATAGATGCCTAATGCTAACAAACATCCTATCACAAGCGACAGAAATCCTGTGGCTTTGGAAATTCTCTCAAGCCAACGAATGCGACTGGCCAGAATGCCGACAACGAACATCATCACGTATTGCAGATAATGAGCCGGTTCCATTGGCAAGGGGATGATACCGAAAGGCCATATCCAATGATCCTGCGGACTGACCAAACGTATCAGATGACTGCCAATGCCCATAACGCCACCGAATATCAGCAATCCCATGATGGTAGGTCTGGATGAACAAGAGTCGGTAGTAGGTTGATAAAACTGTCGTATCAAGGCATAAAGAAGACAAAATACAAGCAGACTCTCAATATACCACATGTGACCAATCTCGAATTTACCTGAAAGCACACTCAGCAATCCACCCATCACTAACAGAGGTATGCCCAAGCGTATCAGTTTCTTTTGGAAAAATACCGAGGCTCCCTGTTTATCGTAACTCGCGGGGACAAAATAGCCTGAGATCAGAAAGAACAGTCCCATGAAGAAGGCTGCATTTACTGAGAAGAAATGCCATATCCAAGGCATCACCTCGGCAGGATTACTGGGTGTATAGGCCCAGCCTCCGCCATCACCGTATGCCTGACCAGCATGATGGAATATCACCAGCACCGTCAGGCATACTTTCAGATTGTCCAGATATAAAAGGCGTTTCATTATTTGTTTCTAATTTCCAGTCTCAATACTCTAATTGGTCTGTTCTCACCTTGATACTGATTCGCATCGATGCAGGTTTCACCTGTAGGAACGAAGCCACATTTCTCCATCACTCGGCCTGAAGCGGGGTTGTCAACGAAATGACCACTGATTAGCGATTTGATGTCCGTCGTTTGTCGGATATGTTCTAACATCAATAGTAGTGCCTCCGTACAGATACCTTGATTCCAATAAGGTTTTGCCACCCAATAGCCGATAAGTGGTTCACCCTTTTGGGCTGGCAAGTTACACTCACATGAAGGCCCATATCCCATAGCACCAATTGCCTCACCTGTTTCTTTCAACTCGATAGCCCATGTATGTAAGGCATCGTTAAACACGGTGCGGATAATCTCTAGACTCTCCTCCACACTCTGATGCGGTGCCCATCCTGCACGAGGGCCCACATCAGGATCAGATGCCCACTTGTACAGCACTTCTGCATCACTGTCGCGCCAAGGGCGCAGTAATATCCTTTCTGTTTCCATCATTTTCTCCTTTGATAAATACCTTCATGTCTTGTTATTCTGAAAGTACAGCGGTCGCTTCCCCTGAGAATCGTATTCTCAATCCTAACATCGAATTGGCTGCTTGGTTCAAGTTGCGACAGAATATATAAAATGCTCTGTCGCGAGCACTCACATTGCTGCGGATTGTTTCTCAGCCCACATTTAACTTTAGGGCACGTACATTCCAAATAACTCAGTTCATATACCTTACCTGGCTCAATCACCCTACCCATATAGGACTTGCTGTTGTACCCTTCCGTATAGATCCTGTCAAAATCCCCTTCATACTTGGCATATATTTGCTTATGTATCTGGAGAACATGATCCTTTACACATTCGATGGCTTCTTCTCTATAGCACATATAATTGCTTGGTATTTATGATTAGGATTTTCATTTGTACTCTATTAGTTTCTTCACCTCGCAGCCTTTACTTTCGTAATAGGCGAACATCTCTGGGAGCTTCTTCAGGTCGTAGCTGGTGATACAGTCGGAGAGGACATGTACTGTGAAGCCTGCCTTGGCCATGTTGAAACACGTCGATTTTACGCAACCTGTAGCGTCAGCACCAGCCACGTAGAACTCATTGACGCCATTCGCTGCTATGAAAGCAGAAAACGCCTCGCTTGTAAGTGCATTGCTTTTCGTCTTCACGAAGATATTGTCTGACACGACCTTCATCTCAGGCGCCAGTTCCTCGCCCTTACTGCCAGGCTTGAACGTTCGCGTAGCAGCGGTGATGTTGTTGTGCTTAATATACACAATGTGCATTTCCTCGGCCATAGCCCATTCTATGGCGGCATTGATATTGTCGATGATGTCACGATAGTGTTTGGTGATATCATTCTGAATGTCGATAACGACAAGTGCTTTTTTGTTCATCATTTATTCAATTATAAAGCTACGTGGATAAAAATCACTATAGAAACGGCCATCGGTGGCGGTGAACTTCAACACGCAGTAGTTGGAATCGGTCACGCCGCCGGGGTAGTATTGTTCGTCGCCATCGCACCAAATCATTTCTTTTGAGGCGGCATCAGTCAGAACTTCCATCGTACCTCGCAACATCATACCCTTGAAACCTTCTGCATCGCAGAAATAGATGCTTGCCTTAGGGTTGGCCTTGTATTGAGCTACACGTATTGAGAATGTGTTGGTTGTAAAGTAGAAGGTTTTGATACCTTCACGCTTGCGTGGCTTCAACATAGCCTTGGTCCAAGGAAATCCGTCCTGATCGACCGATGAGATGTAAGCGATGGGCTGTTTGTCGGCCATCTGTGCAATGAGTTCTTTAATGCCGGCTAAAGCGGGATTAGCATTCATCGCTTCATCGTTATTAACATCCAGCGTTTGGTGCCAACGCTTAAGCTGGGGGAAATACGTTTTCATCATACCGATGTACTCCTCTTTGGTGATGGGCTTTTCCAGTCCTTCATTAACGGCATTGATGAACTGTGAGCAGTGCTCTATCATCTCGTCCATGGTGCAGTCTTGCAGGAACTGGCCACCCTTGTAGCAGTACATGCAGTAATCTTCGTTCTTACTTCCATCGGCATTGGTGCCGAGGACATCGTCTGTGAGCGGCATGCCGCAGCTCTGGCAGAATCTTTGTTCCATGTTGTTTATTTCTTTAAATTTTTAATGATTTGACGCTGCGAAGGTACAAATGGTTGCGGAAAACACCAAATTTCTGGGATATTCTGCACAGGAATGTGACGAATGGTATTTGGTGAGTGGTGAGTGGTGAGTGGAGAAATGTTTATGCGCAGGTACTATTCTCCAAGTACCACTCACCACTCACCGTTCACCAAAACTAAAGCCTCACTCCCAACGACAGGCGGGCATAGGCATCGTAGATGTTGACACGGCAATTGTCGGTCTTGTAGTTGAAATTGTTGTACTGCACCTGTGCACCGATGAAGTAGTTGCTCCAGTTGTAGGCAATGCCGAGGCGAAGGTCGAGGTTGAGGCGGAACATGCTGTGGTTGACCTCGGGGTCTATCTCCCAGTAGTCGAACTGGCTGTCCTCATCCGACATCATCAGGATGGGCTTGTGTGTCTTGCCATTTGCCCACGTTCTGGTCTGCTTGTCCCACGCTCCATAGTTGTCGATGGGCTCTTCGTCGGAGAGGTCGTAGTTGGTTTCGTATTTATACACCTTCACACGGTTGTAGAGGCTGACGGTGGGCATCGCCATGGCATTGACAACAAGGCCGCGAAGGGGTACCCAGTTGTAGCCATAGCCTACACCGAGGTTGGCTTGGTGTACCTTGGCGCGATAGATGCCGTGGCCGATAATCATAAAGAGGGCGTTGCGGATGTCGGAATAGTCGAACGAGGATTGATACCAGGTGGCGCCTAAGAGGAAAGAGCCTGCGGAGCGACGCTGGATGACCGACTGGTTGTAGGCTGCTGCCTGAGAGTAGCGACGACCATTGAACACGTAGTAGCCATTGACATAGACGGAGCGTATCCATACGGGCGAGGGCATCTCGACATCGGTGGTAAAGGGCTCTCCGTCGGGCTTGCCGTCTGTGTAGTCATTAGCGCAGAACTTGCCGTCTTGCGTGTTGAAGCGTCGGAGTCGGAAGTTGAAACCGTACTTGGCACCGGTAGAGCTGAGGGAGTAGTAGCGCCCTGCATTCTTGGTGAGTGACTTGGAATAGGAGAAGCCCGTACCACGATAGCCTACCCAGAAACCTATGGAGGAGGCGATGGGTGGCTCGAAACAGAGATTCCAGTCGGATTGCTCGTTGGTGGCGGGGAAGTCGAGGCTCTGGCTATAGTCCACATCTACGGCATTTTCCTTATAGCGAAGCATCACTCTCCAAGGCTTGTCGGGTACCTCGATATAGCGGGGATCTACCTTTGCCTTGGCTTTGGTGTCCAGGTATTCTTGTAGCTGATGGATGCGTGTCATCAGGGTGTGCTTACTTGCCTCTGTAGTTGTGCTGTCGGAAGGTGCTTGCCCGTAGGCTGCTATATGTAATGAGAGTAGTAGGCAGCAGATAAAGGTTTTTCGTATCATATTCCTAGGTTTTTTCGTTATTATTTTTAGGTAGTTAAAGGAGTTAAGGGAGTTAAAGGACAAATGCCTCTCCGCAGAAAAGCCCTGTCGTACTGAAGACCATAGCATAACTATCGTCCTTTAACTCCCTTAACTTCTTTAACTTCCTTAACTCCATAATTTAAATCTATATTGTATTCATCACCCTTTGTAACTCTTCTAGGAAGCGGGCAGCATGCGAGCCATCCATCTGGGCGTGGTGGAACTGGAAAGAGAGGGAGAGGGTGGTCTTGAACCAACCTTTGTGGTAACGGCCCCACGCCACGAAGGGATTGTTGAAGATTCCACTGTATTGATTGACGATGCTGTCGAGCTCTGTGCCAGTGACTGCCGAGGTGCCCACAATGACGGCTTCGGGGTCGAGCATGTCCTGACAGGTGTGGCAAATGGTGTCTGTCAGATGCAGGTAGTTGGCATTGAAGGCCTCCAAATCGTCGCAGACAGCCACATCGCAGAAGCTGAGCCCACCCTTGATGTTATCTACTATCACATTGATGGCCATGTGGTCGTATCGGTATAGCTTACCATCTTGGGGCAACATATAAAACTCTGGTATCCCTGATGCCGCCTTGCCAATGCACCAGCAGAGCAGCATGTTGAACTTCATGCCACGCTTACGACTGACCTTGCGGAGCCTCGTCACATCGAAGGTCTTGGTGAAGGTGACCATCGGCATGGGTGACTTGGTCCATAGTTCAAAAGCAATGGCTCTGTTCGTATCTTTGGGATTGATTTCTTGTTTCATCTGATAGTATTAGTAGTTAAAGTAGTTAAGGTAGTTAAAGTAGTTAAGGACAAATGCCTCTCCGCAGAAAAGCCCTGTCGTACAGAAGAAGACCACAGCATAACTATCGTCCTTTAACTTCCTTAACTCTTTTAACTTCTTTAACTCCATAACTGAGGAAATGAATTATTAATTATTTGTCGTTGCAAATATAATGGATATTGGAGGATTTTCCAAATAATATTTGGGAAAATACAAAACAAAAAGACGGAAATACAAAAACAAAAAAAGACATTGCCTTTCGACGATGTCTCTTTGTTGGGTGCCCGGTGGGACTCGAACCCACGACATTCAGAACCACAATCTGACGCTCTAACCAACTGAACTACGGGCACCATGTGAATGCTCACTGCATTACCTTTTGGTTTTGCGGGTGCAAAGGTACGGGAAAAATTTGGATTGACCAAATTATTCCCGTACTTTTTTCGCAAAAACTTTAGTTAGCGGGCTCTGCAGGGGCTGCAGGAGCTTCCTTTGCGGGAGCCTCAGCTGCAGGAGCAGCAGCATCCTTGGTCTGACTAGCACCAAAACCAGGAAGGTTGTTGGGGTTAGTAACAGGGTTCTCGATGTTCTCCATAACTGAAGAATCAGCAGCAGCGTTAGGAGCTACCCATGCGCAAACAATGCTAATAGCTACCATAGCAACAGCTAGACCCCATGTAGCCTTCTCAATGAAGTCTGTGGTCTTGCGAACACCGCCAATCTGATTGTAAGAGGCGAAGCTTGAAGACAGACCACCGCCCTTTGACTCCTGGATGAGCACAATACCAATCATCAGTATGGCTGCAACCACGATAAGAATTACAAATAATGTGTACATAGTTTTTTAATTTTTAATTTTGAATTATTTATTTTCTGTTTTTACTTTTTCTTGCTATTGATAATCAGCTTCTCGAGGAATCGAATCTGGTCAGCGAAGTAGGCATTCTTCTTGGGATACTTAGCACTGAGTCGATTGATGATGTCGAGGGCCTTCTGATAGCGCCCTTGTTTGATGTAGATGCGGGCAAGCGTCTCGGTGAAGTACTCTTCGTCGGTATCGTCGTCTTGTTCGCTTTCATCGGGCGTCTCTTCGGGGAGCTCGCTTAGCTGTATGCGCCCCTTTTCTTGTTGTAAGAAGGTATCGATAAGGTCGTGACCTTTCAATTGTGGCGCATCTTCCTGCTCATCGCCCATCTCCGTCTCCAACAGATAGGCTACATAGTCGATAGCAGCATCTGCAGGGGTGGGGCGGCGCTTCTTTTCGCGTGGCTCATCGTCTTCGGGAATAGAATCGAGGAAGGTGTCGATGAGGGCCACGGTGCGACTCTCGTTAGCCTTTTGAGGCTGAGTGGTCGAGGGTGCTGCATGCGTCTGCTTGCGCAACTGGTAGTGAGCAGCTTCTACCATATTAAAGATGACTTTACGGTCGGTGATATAGAGGGCGGCACGGCGGAGCTCTTCGTCGAATGCGGCATCATGGAGCAGGTATAGATTCTGCAGCATGAGCAGGCGTGCCGTCTGGAAATACGGATTGAGTGCCAGCATAGAGCGAAGCTCGTACAGCGTGTCGCGGTCGAGTCGTTCGGGGTGGTTGATGAGTTCCGTTAATTCCATATATCTATTCTCTATTCTCTATTCACTATTCACTCTTCTCTATTCTCTAGCGTAGCGCGCCTTACCAGTTGGCAACGGTAGCATTGAAAATCTGGTCGCAGAGGTCTTTGGTCATCTGTGTGACGAGTTCCTCTTGTACGGAGTTCAGCGACTGAGTGGTCTCGTAGGTGGCCGTGGCAGTAAACTGGCGCTCGAAGTCTTCAGAGTGCTTCTTGTTATTGGTGAAGCGTACGTTCACGGTCATGGAGAGCTCTGTCTGAGCAGAGTAGCCCTCAGCGCTAACAGACTTGTTGCGCTGCTGGTACTGAGTGATTTCGCCTTCTATCTTCAGGTCGCCATTCTGTTTCACCTGTATCAGGCGAGTATGACTGGCGAAGTGGTCTTTCAATTCATTGTTGAACAGTGGGCCCATGGGTCCCCATACATAGCTGGAACGAATGGGGAACTCGGCAATCTGTATGGTCTTGGTTTTGGAATAGTCGATGCTGGCACCGTTGAACTTATAGCTCACGGAGCAAGCCGAAAGTAGTACGAGGACTACGAGGCAGAGGGTGGTGCGCAGTTTACTTGTCCAAACCATATTGTTTTAATCTTCTGTATAGGGTACGGTCGCTGATGCCCAGCTCCAGCGCTGCCTTCTTACGATTGCCACCATTGCGCTCTAATGCCTTTTCCAACATCTGTCTGCTGAGGTCATTGAGGTTGAGGCTCTCCATCTCAGGCTCTACATACTCTTCGGCAACGGCATCCTCGGCAGAGGGGAGCGTGGATAGCTGAGAGTTGAGGGTGGATAGCTGAGAGGTGACTGTTGACAACTGTGAGTTGACAGTGGAGAGCTGCGTAGGGGTGGCACCCTTGACATCTTCCAACTGCTTCTTCATCGTGCTCATCTCGCGACGCATGTCGTTGACATTGCTGCGGAGCTCGAAGAGTATCTTGTAGAGTATCTCGCGCTCGTTCTCGAAAGAGTGCTCACCCTCGGAATGGATGGTGGCCAACTGGGTGGTCTCCTGATCCTGAGGAATGAAACGGGCAAGAATCTCGGGGGTAATCTGACGATCGGTGCTGAGAATACTGATTTGCTCAGTGATATTCTTCAGCTGGCGCACATTGCCTGGCCACTTGTAGCGCATCAGCAGATGTTTAGCCTCGTCAGTCAGTACCACCTTGTCCATGCGGTATTTCTCTGCCATTTGCAAGGCAAAGAGGCGGAACAACAAGACGATGTCTTCACCGCGCTCACGCAGTGGAGGCATCTGTACGGGTACCTGATTAAGACGATAGTAGAGGTCTTCGCGGAAGCGACCCTCGCTGATGGCCTGTCGGATATTGACATTGGTGGCTGCAACAATGCGTACATCGGTCTTGCGAACCTCGGTAGCACCTACGGGGATGTATTCGCCATTCTCCAACACACGCAACAGACGTGCCTGAGTAGCCATAGGCAGTTCGCCCACCTCATCGAGGAACAGTGTACCCTTGTTGGCTACACCAAAATAACCGGGTGAATCGTTGATGGCACCAGTAAATGAACCCTTTACGTGTCCAAAGAGCTCAGAATCGATTGTACCTTCGGGGATAGAGCCACAGTTGATGGCAAAATACTTCTCGCGACGACGTGGCGAATTGTCGTGAATAACACGAGGGATAATCTCCTTACCCACACCGCTTTCGCCCACAATGAGTACACTAAGATCTGTCGGCGCCACTTGTAAAGCGACGTCGAGTGCGCGATTCAATGCTTCGCAGTTACCTACGATATTGTAGCGCTGCTTGATGCTCTGTAACTCGGTTGTTCTCATTTTAGCGGACAAAGCTGCGATTAAGCGAAAGCAATGAGGAAATAGTCCTCAATTGCTGAGCGTGAGCAGCTTCGCAGCCGTCAGGCTGCAAAGGTACAAAGAAAATCTGACATAATGGCACACTTTGGCAGAAATTTAACTTTCTGCTATTGTTTCGGGCTTGGCAGGCTTCTCTTTCTTGAAGATATCTTTAGGGCGAGGCTGCGCAAAACGAGCCTTGTTGCCGTCTTCACGCTTCTCGTGGAAGAGCTTGGGCAGAGGGCTTGCCAAGGGCTCATCGTAGTTCTTACGATTGCGGAAGATATCAATGGCTGTGTAGATGGCCTGACGCAGTGAGTTCTCGTCGGCCTTGCCCTGTCCGGCAATGTCGTAGGCGGTGCCATGGTCGGGAGAGGTGCGCACGATGGGCAGTCCTGCGGTATAGTTGACACCATTGTCGAGTGCAATGGTCTTGAAAGGTGCCAATCCCTGATCGTGATACATGGCGAGAACACCATCGAAATAGTCGAAGGTGCCTGAACCGAAGAAACCATCGGCAGCATAAGGGCCGAAAGCCTGGATGCCACTCTCTGCCAACTGCTCGATAGCAGGCAGGATAACCTCTTTCTCCTCAGCACCCAGCAGACCATCGTCGCCAGCATGGGGATTTAATGCCAAGATAGCAATGCGAGGACAAGAAATGCGAAAGTCGCGACGCAGTGCCTCATGGAAGATGGTAGCCTTCTCAATGATAGCCTCTTTGGTGATAGACTTAGCAATGTCTTTGATGGGCAGATGAGTGGTGACGAGGGCTACACGCAACACATCGTTCATCAGTATCATCAGTGCCTTCTTGCCTTCACCCAGGCTGGTCTCGATATATTCCGTATGTCCGGGGAAGTGGAATCCGGGATTCTGAATCGTAGCCTTGTTGATAGGAGCAGTTACGAGCACATCGTACAGTCCTTTGCGATAGTCGGTCATGGCACGGTCGAGCGCACAGAATGCAGCGTGTCCAGCCTCTTCAGAGGGCGTGCCGAAATCTATCTTTATCTCATCGTCAAAGCAGTTGAGCAGGTTGACGCGTCCGTCGCGTGCCTCCTCGGCATCGTTGATGGTGGTGAAGTTGGTCTCCAGATTGAGCGCCTTACGATGGTAGGTGGCAATCTTGGGTGAGCCATAAATAATCGGTGTGCAAAGTTCGAGGATGGTAGGGTCTGCAAAGGCCTTCAATATCACCTCGTAACCGACACCGTTGGTATCTCCTTGCGTAATAGCTACGCGAATTTTCTTTTCTTGTTCCATATAGTTGTTTACGTTGATGGGTCTAATGGGGTTAATGGGTTTGTTGGGATTGGTGGGCTGTGAACAGAAGGCCACAGGCTGCAAAGATATCCTGTCCGCGAGAAGCACGAATCGTGGTCGTGATGCCGTGGTTGGTGAGATAGTCGCGCAGGGCTTCCATGCGCTTCTCGTCAGAGCCTGGCAAATCTACATTCGGAATCTCGTGGAAACGTATCAGATTGACGCGACACTCAAGACCTTCGAGCAACTTGACAATCTCGCGCGCATACATCGGGGTATCGTTGAGTCCACCAAAACAGATGTATTCGAACGAACAACGACGCTGATGGGTGAAATCATACTGGCGTAGTAGTTCGAGCGTCTCGGTGAGTGGCATCGCCTTCTCGGCAGGCATCAGCTGCAGGCGCTGCTCGTGGATGGGTGAGTGCATCGAGATAGCTACGTGGCAATCACTCTCGTCGAGGAATCGCTTGAGCTTGTTGCGTACACCCACACTGCTTACGGTGATGCGCTTAGGACTCCACTGCCAACCCCAGTCGGCAGTCATAATCTCGGTTACGCGCAATACCGCATCGAGGTTGTCCATAGGCTCTCCTTGTCCCATGAACACAATATTGGTGAGGCGGTCTACCTCTGGCAACGCATAAATCTGATTCAGAATATCTGCTGCTGTCAGATTGCCATGCCATCCTTGCTTACCCGTCTGACAGAACAGGCAGTTCATCTTACAACCTACCTGACACGATACGCATAGCGTAGCACGATCGTGGTCGGGAATAAAAACCGTCTCGACGAATTTTTCGGTTGTGTCTGTTGTCATGCCATGACAACAGACGGGGAAAAGGTATTTGATGGTGCCATCTTTAGAGCGTTGACAATCGATGGGAGCCAATGCACCCACCTCGTAATGCTCAGCCAATAGCTGTCGGTTTTGCTTTGACAGGTTAGTCATTTCCTCGATGGTGCCAACATGCTTTTCGTAAAGCCATTGTACTATCTGCTTGGCTGTGAAAGCGGGCATACCCAACTCTGTAACCACCGCTTTGAGCTCGGTGGGAGTCATTCCTATCAGGCGTGTCTTTTCTATTTTCATATTGCAAAGGTACTTTAATAAATTAAAAAAAAATAATTAAGAATTAAAAATTATATTCTTTTAATAGGATTTTGGCTATTTGCAGGGAAAATGTTATCTTTGCACCTAATAAACGAAAATGAATACATGAAACAGAAAACGGATTGCTTCATAGCCTGTCATACACTAGCTGACGTGATGCCTGCCATAGAGCAGTTGCGCCGTAGCAGAGTAGTCAGGCACCTTTTTTTATTGGTAAGTGCTGAAGTGGCTGCTCAGACAGAAGCCCCCAAAGATTGTACGCTGTTGGTGGTGGATAGTCTGGCAAGTAGCACTTTCGTATCGCTGATAGCCGAGCATGCCAAGGCTACCTATGCGCTGCTTTGTCTGAAACCACTGCCCCTACAACTGGGTGAGAGTGCTTTGGAACGAATGATGCTGGTAGCTGGCGACGCTGAGGCTGCCATGGTGTATAGTGACCGATATACGGTGGAACAGGGAGTGCGTAAGGCACACCCCGTGATAGACTATCAAGACGGTTCGTTGCGCGATGACTTTGATTTCGGTAGTGTATGGTTGGTGCGTACCTCCTTGTTGCACAAATATGCTACGAGTGATCGCGACCGTGATTATCAATATGCAGGTCTCTACGACCTACGCTTGTTCTTGAGTCGTGAGGGCCGTCTGCTGCATCTGAACGAATACCTCTATACGGAGGAAGAGCGCGACCTGCGTGCCTCTGGAGAGAAGCAGTTTGACTACGTAAATCCTGCCAATCGCGAGGTACAAATAGAGATGGAACAGGCTTGCACGGCCCATCTGAAAGCCGTGAATGCACTGGTAGATACCAACTTGTATCAGGAGGTGGACTTCGACGAGCAGGACTTTGAGGTGGAAGCATCAGTGATTATTCCGGTATTTAATCGCGAGAAAACCATTAAGGACGCCGTGGAGAGTGCACTCTCACAGAAGGCCAACTTTAAGTATAATGTCATCGTCATCGACAACCATTCCACCGATGGCACTTCGGAGATACTGTCTGGCTTGTCTGCATCACATGCAGACAAACTACATGTGATTGTGCCTGAGCGTTACGACCTCGGTATTGGTGGTTGTTGGAATGAGGCCATACAGAGCAACTATTGTGGTCGTTTTGCTGTACAGTTGGATAGCGACGACCTCTACTCATCACATAAAACACTGCAAACCATTGTGGATGCCTTCTATAAGCAGAAGGCAGCGATGATGATTGGCTCGTATCGCATGTGTGACTTCGAGTTGAATACGCTGCCACCAGGACTGATAGATCATAAGGAATGGACCGACGAGAATGGACCAAACAATGCTTTGCGTATCAATGGTTTAGGAGCACCACGTGCCTTCTTTACGCCATTATTGCGTCAGGTGGGATTCCCCAATACTTCGTATGGTGAAGACTATGCGTTGGGCTTGATGTTCTCACGTCGTTATCGTATCGGACGCATCTTCTCAGAATTGTATCTCTGTCGCCGATGGGGTGGTAACTCGGATGCGGCACTTTCGATAGAGAAAATCAATGCCAACAACCTGTATAAAGACCGTCTGCGTACGATGGAGCTGCATGCCCGTCAGCAGATGAATCAGGGTAGGGAGGACGTGCTGAGCGAATCACCCTTGATGCGCTTCTTCAATCGCCAGTTGCAGACGTGGGAAGAGGTGCGCCAGCGCTATCGTGATTTGGAACAGGTAGAGACTACCGAACTGGTGGCAGATACCTTTACGATGACTGCCCAATGGAATCCTGCTCGCATCGGTTCTACAGGTGCAAAGATTGATGCCAAGTCTATTGCCGAGCGTCCTTGTTTCCTTTGTGCGAAGAATCGTCCGAAGGAGCAGATGCATCGCACGGTAGATGGTATTTATGAGTTGCTGGTCAACCCATTCCCCATATTACCCGTACACTTCACCTTGCCTACCTTGCGTCATCAGCCACAGCGCATCCTGCCGATGTATGGCGAGATGCTGCAGATAGCACAGCGCAATAGCGACCTTACCTTATTATATAATGGTCCGCGTTGTGGTGCTTCAGCTCCCGATCATGCTCACCTGCAGGCAGTTTGCTGCGGTATCATGCCTTTGCAGCGCTCATGGCAGCGACTGAGCAGAAATCTGGTGGAGGTGATTAAACAGGATGATGATGAGGGTATCTGGCATATCGTAGATTATCCCGCTGCTGCCTTCTTGATAAAGAGTCGTAGCGTAGAGAGAAATGAACAGTTATTCAAACAGTTGTATCGCTGTCTGCCACCATCGGAGGACAATACGGAGCCGATGATGAATATTATAGCATGGAATAGTGGTGATGCACTGCTGAGTGTGGTGCTTCCTCGTCGTAAACATCGTCCTGACTGCTATACGGCTGAGGGTGATGCACAATACATCATCAGTCCGGGAGCCGTGGATATGGGTGGACTGATTATTACACCACGCGAACAAGACTTCCGCAGACTGACACCAGAGCTGGTGCTCTCTATCTATCAGGAGATTTCACTCGATGCAGAGCAGATGCAGCAGGTGATTACTGAATTGAAGAATAGCAAGAGCGAGATACGCAATACGATGTCTAGGGTGCAGCCATCTGTAACAGTAGGTATCGTCAGCGGACAGAAGATTCATTTCTCGCTCAATGGTGCCTATACGGCTAAGGGTGAGACTATTAAGGGTGAACAGACGGTAGAATTCTGCGAAGGTGGTATTCTATGGAATGGAAACCAATATCGTTCACTGACCTTCACGCCCCAGTCCTCGCAGTCGTCATTCTCACTATACGATGTAACTATCGGTGTGAATTTCCATTGGGAGCGCAAAGAGACACAGGTGTTCTTGGGAACACTGCGACTGGTGGTAGAGTCGGACAAGATTACAGCTATCAACGAACTGCCCGTAGAGAGCTATCTGGCATCGGTAATCTCTAGTGAGATGAAGGCTACGGCAGGTTTGGAATTGTTGAAAGCACATGCAGTGATTAGTCGCTCATGGCTCTTGGCACAGATGAAACGCCGTGAAGAGAATAAGGAACAGAAGAATGGCTTCTTCTCGTTTATCAAGAAAGACGACGAGCTGATACGCTGGTACGACCGTGAAGACCATACCATCTTTGATGTGTGTGCAGACGATCATTGTCAGCGCTATCAGGGTATCACCAAACAGACCAGTCGTGCGGTGGAACAGGCTCTGAGAGCAACACGCGGTCAGATACTTTGTAATGGCGACGAAATCTGTGATGCCCGCTTCTCAAAGTGTTGCGGTGGCGTGACCGAGGAGTTCCAGTACTGTTGGGAAGATACACCGAAGCCCTATCTCGTGAGTGTGGAAGACCCCTTCTGCAATACCAACGACAAGGCGGTACTCTCACAGGTGCTCAACGACTACGACCAAGAAACCAACGACTTCTATCGTTGGACAGTAGAATATACGACAGATGAGATTTCTAATCTTATCAATGAAAAGCTGAAGGATGACTTCGGTACAATCACAGACTTGATACCTCTGGAACGAGGCAAGAGTGGTCGTATCTGGAAGTTGAAGATAGTAGGTACGAAGAAGACCTTTACCATTGGTAAGGAGTTGGAGATTCGTCGTGCACTCAGCGAGAGCCACCTTTACAGCTCAGCCTTTGATGTGGAGAAGACCGCAACGGGTTTCCGACTGAAAGGAAAAGGTTGGGGACACGGAGTAGGACTCTGTCAGATTGGTGCAGCTGTCATGGGACAGCAAGGTTATCGCTACGATGAAATACTCTTGCACTACTATCGTGGCGCAGAAATCAAGAAGATATATTAAACCAAATAACTAAAAGAGATTACTATGCGAGCAAGAAATCCGTGGGCATGGGTTCCCACACTCTATTTTGCAGAAGGTGTGCCTTATGTAGCTGTAATGACGATATCGCTCATCATGTATAAGCGTTTGGGCTTGTCGAATGCTGACATTACGCTTTATACTTCGTGGCTCTATCTGCCGTGGGTTATCAAACCCTTGTGGAGCCCGTTTGTAGATATGCTTAAGTCAAAGCGCTGGTGGATAGTGACGATGCAGTTGCTGATAGGTGCAGCTTTAGGAGGTGTGGCATTCACCATTCCCGGACCATGGTGGTTGCAAGGGTCGCTATGCTTCTTCTGGTTGATGGCCTTTAGTAGTGCTACCCATGATATTGCAGCTGACGGATTCTATATGCTTGGTCTTGACCAGCATGACCAGGCTTATTTCGTAGGTATTCGCTCCACATTCTACCGCATCGCTACGATTTTCTCTTCGGGATTGTTGGTAGGTCTGGCAGGTGCCTTGCAGGTGCTTACTCGTAATATCCGCTATTCATGGAGCCTGGTATTCTACATGATGGCTGGTCTCTTTATTGCCTTGTGGCTTTACCATAGTTGGGCGCTACCCAAACCATCTGAGGATGGAGAGCGACAGCAGCGTACTGTAAGGGGGATTGTTGAGGAGTTTAAGCAAACCGTAGTTACCTTCTTCAAGAAGCCACAGGTGTGGGCAGGTATCTGTTTTATGCTGTTCTATCGCATGCCAGAAGGCTTGTTGGCAAAGGTGTCTGCACTCTTTTTGGTTGACTCTGCTCGCAATGGTGGTCTGGGACTCTCTGATGGCGAGTATGGTTTGGTACAGGGTACGGTAGGTGTTGTTGGTTTGACATTAGGAGGTATCCTTGGAGGTATTGCTGCCAGTCGCGATGGACTGAAGCGCTGGCTGTGGCCTATGGTGATGGCTATCACACTGCCCGACTTGGTATATGTCTATCTGTCTTATGCTCTACCATCTCATCTGCTACTTGTCAACGTATGCGTTTTCATCGAGCAGTTTGGCTATGGTTTTGGTTTCTCTGCTTATATGCTATACCTTATATATTATAGTCAGGGTGAGCACAAGACCTCACACTATGCATTATGTACGGCATTTATGGCATTGTCGATGATGATTCCAGGACTCTTTGCCGGTGCACTGCAGGAGTCTGTGGGCTATCAGAACTTCTTCCTTATCGTGGTAGCAGCTTGTTCGCTGACTTATGTCGTTACCTGGTTCCTTAAAATAGATTCGGAATTTGGTAAGAAACAGGTGGAAGAATAATAGCGTAGACCGATAAATATGAAAGCGGCAATGGTTTCACAACCGTGCCGCTTCTTTTTTTTGTTAGTATTAATAATGGAAAAGAAATCGTTTCTTGTTTTATTTTCGTTGTAAAGATACGAATAAAATTTGAAACGCCAAGAATTTCTGTCAAAAAAATGTGCTTTTGGCCCTATTTTTTTGTTTTTTGAACCGAAAAGTATGATTTTCCTATCCAACAATAGGTATTTCCCTACTCACAAATAGGATTTTTGCCTTGTAATACTGTTCTATAGTCGCTATCTTTGCAATATCAAAAGTAAACAACATGTCGAACAATTTAAAACATACGACTATGAAACGGATTTATACTTTCTTCGCAATGGCCACAATGGCAATGATGATATTCACAAGCTGTGAAAGACTGAATGAAGCAGAAGACCGCCACGAGGCTCGTACACTTGATGGTACGTGGACAGGATATATAGATACCTATTATACCGATAGATGGGGACTCACTGGCGACAACTATCGCACAACGATGTACTTCGAACGCGACAATGCCTATGGTGGATGGGGCTATGAGGTTGACTACGATGTAAATAGTCGCTACTCAGATTACTACTACTGCGAGTTTGAATGGGAAGTATTCAACGGAACCATCCGCATCAGCTATGCCGACAGTTGGAATGATGTTTATATCCGCGACTATTGCCTCGACGATTACTACTTCGATGGTTATATGGACGATGGAACAACAAAAGATATACGCTTCCGCCTCACCTATGATAACCGCTTTGACTGGAGTCCATGGCATCGCACCGCAACAAGAGGAGCTGCCAATGACAGTAAGGTAAAAGCCAGTGGAATATTTGCAAACACTGAAAGGTGATTTTGATTCGATGAATAGTTATTAAAGAGAACAGCCGGATCGCTTAGCGATTCGGCTGCTTCTATTATGTTATATGCCTAGTCCTCCCTCGTAGGAGACATCTACAGCTTTAGACTGAAGGATGCGCGAGTTAGGTGGAATGCTATGGGTAAGCCAGATGTTACCACCGATGGTGGAGTGATGACCAATAGTGATACGTCCCAATACTGAGGCGTTAGAGTAGATGGTTACATAGTCCTCGATAATCGGATGGCGAGGCACATTGAGCATGTTGCCATCAGCATCGTACTTGAAACTCTTGGCACCTAAGGTAACACCCTGATAGAGCGTAACGTGATGACCAATAATACTGGTCTCACCGATAACGACACCCGTACCATGGTCGATAGCAAAGTATTCACCGATGGTTGCTCCTGGGTGGATATCAATACCTGTCTTAGAGTGAGCCTGTTCGGTAATGATACGCGGAATGACAGGAACCTTCAACTCGTGCAGACGGTGAGCTATGCGGTAATGCGTCATCGCATTAACTACCGGGTAGCAGAAGATAACCTCACCATAGTTGGGAGCTGCAGGGTCGTTGTCGAACATGGCCTGAATGTCGGTATAAAGCACGCGCTTCAGCTCGGGCAGTGTGTCGATAAACTCCAGCGTCAACTGCTCGGCAGCCTGATAAACCTGCTCTTTGGTCTGGGTACATTCGCAGTCTTCGCAGAACTGTAGTCCGTGGGCTATCTGCTTGATAAGAAGCTTGCGCAACTCCTGCATATTGACACCGATGTTATACGAGCGTATTGTCTCGTCGGGCTGTCGCTTGTTGAAGTAGTCGGGGAAGATGATGTTCTTCACCAGAGCCACAATCTGTTTTACCTGCTCAACAGAGGGTAGGGGCGCCTCAATGGCAGGCATCATGCTCACCTCCTGTTCCGTGAGTCTGGAGAGGAGGCTGACATTCTTAAGCAATATGTCGTTACCTTTTTTATTCATATTACGAGGAATTATCCTAATGTATGCGTTTCAAAATATTCCTGTACATCTTCCTTATAGCTATCAGAGATGGGCACGGTAACCTCGCCAAAGACAGCATTAGAGCGCTCCACAGATTCTACCAATGGCATGTGGACGATATAGCTACGATGGGTACGAAGGAACTCTGGATGAGGAAGATAGTCATCCATCTTCTTCATATTCATCAAGCTCATCACCTTCTCTCCATTCGAGAGGTAGATGCATACGTAGTCTTTCAAACCTTCGATATACATGATGTCGTCAAGGGCTACGCGTATCAGCTTGTAGTCACTCTTTACATACATAAAGCGATCAGATACGTAAGCCTGTTGCTTCTGACTGATGCCAAACCATTCCAACGCCTTGTTAGAAGCTCTAAGGAAGTCTTCATACGAGATAGGCTTCATCAGATAGTCGATGGCCGATACCTTGTATCCTTCTATGGCATACTGCTGGAAGGCTGTGGTGAATATAATTTTGGTATCCTTAGGTAGCAGCTTCGCAAATTCAAGACCTGAGAGGTCTGGCATCTGTATATCGAGAAATACCAGTTGTACCGAAAGCTCGCGCATTTCTTTCATAGCCTGTATCGCACTGCCATAGAAGCCAACAAGTTTCAGATATGGCGTCTTCTCTACATAGCTTTTTAGTAGACCTGCAGCTAGTGGCTCGTCGTCGATAATCGCGCATTTAATATTCATAGAATTTCTATATTAAGTGAATGATTAGTTTTTTTGATTATTCTCTAGTATCAATGCAGAGGCATGAGCGATAGGTCTTACCATCTTCGCTGACTCCTCGCTCCCATGTATAGTGATTAGGATATAGTAAGTCAAGACGGCTTTGCACCTGTTGCAGACCAATGCCATGACCACTTTGATCGGATGATGATTTGGGATTGTACGAATTTCTGATGTCACAGGTAATGCTATATCCCTGAACACTGATGTCAATATGTATAAATGATGGCTCCGTAGGACTGATGCCATGCTTGAAGGCATTCTCCACAAGAGAGATAAATATCATGGGAGCTATCTTGCCAGTATATTGGTCGCTAGGAGTATTGAATGTCACCTCTACTGATTGCGACAAGCGAATGCGCATGAGCTTGACATAATTCTCCAGGAATGCAATCTCGTCTCTTAGTGGGATGACGGCTTGCTGATTATCGTAGAGAATATGGCGCAACATCTTGGAGAGTTCCTGAATGGCCTCTTGTGCTCTAGGTGTATCAAATGCAGTCAAGGCATAGATGTTGTTGAGCGTGTTGAGCAGGAAGTGCGGACTAATCTGTGCGCGAAGATTACTCAACTCAGCCTTAGTACGTGCAGCCTCTGCATCTTTCCATTTCTGGTCTGCTGTTACCCATCGGCGTGCCAAAGCTAATGCTGTAGCGCCCGCTGCGAAGATGGCCAGATTGATACTATCACGCACCACATAAGAAATGGTTTCAAAGACATTGTAGTTTCCCTGATAGTTTGGAACGAAAATCTCGTTAGTGAAATTCATCCAGTGATGTAGGCTAAATCCTAATACACTCACAAGCGCGATGTTGATGAGCAAATCATAACGATGTTTGCCTGGTACAAAGAATTTTGGAGCCAAATAGATATAGTTCAGATAGAATACAAATAGCGTCATTGCTGGCTGCATGCAAATCATCAAGTAGTGAGGTAGGGTGATACCAATCCCTCTCCAGTAGGTAAGTGGAGAGAAGAAAAGGAATGCCCAAAAGGCAATATGGCACATGCCAGCAAGTTTCTTATTCATGGCGGATAGCTTCTATAGGATTCATATTTGCTGCTTTCTGAGCAGGGATGTAACCAAAGAGAACACCGATGCATACGCATACGATGAACGAAACATAGATAGACCATGCCGGAACGCTTGATGGCATGCCAATCGCAGCGACGGCGGTGGTGGCTCCCACTCCCACGATGACGCCTAGGAGGCCTCCCGTGACAGATATCAATACAGACTCTATAAGGAATTGTAAAGAGATGACGGGTCCTGTTGCACCTACTGCCATACGAAGACCAATCTCTTTGGTACGTTCGGTAACACTCACCAGCATGATGTTCATGATACCGATACCTGCTACCAATAGTGAGAAGGCTGCTGCTACCACAAGGATAATCGTTACCGTATCCATGGTCGACGACATTGTGTCCATCATCTCTGCCTGTGAACGGATGGTGAAGTCGTCTTCAGCACCGCTCTTCAACTTATGGTTGTCGCGCAGCATCTGGGTCAGTTCCTCAATAGCTGCATCCGACAACTCCTCAGTGATTGCCGAGCAGACAATGCTCGAGAAGTAGGTCTGTGCGTTGATGCGCTTCATGACTGTGGTATAGGGAGCAATGATGACATTGTCCTGATCCATACCCCATGAGTTGTAGCCTTTGGTCTTCAGCACACCAATCACGCGCATAGGTATTGACTTGAAGCGAAGTGTCTTTCCGATGGGGTCGTGACCACCGAACAGTTCTTTCACGATGGTGGCGCCTACTACGCATACCTTGGCTGACTTCTTGATATCTTCTTCTGTAAAGCACTCGCCCTCTTCCACATTCCATAGCTTGATGTCGAGGTATTCTGTCGACTCACCATAGATAGAAGTGTTGGTGTTGTTATTACCGTAAATGGCTTGTCCGCTGGCAGTTACTTCGGGTGACACCTTGGTTACGAACTTCTTCTCGCGTACGATGCGCTCGTAGTCTGCCATCTTCAGTGTCTGCATGCTTGATGGGTCTTGGCGTACACCACCACGCATATCGGCGCCCGGACGAATGGTCAACAGGTTTGTTCCCATTGTCGACAGCTCCTTGCGGATGCTCTCTTTCGAGCCTTGACCGATAGACATCATGATGATGACTGCTGCCACACCGATGATGATACCCAACATAGAGAGAAACGATCTCATCTTGTTGTTGGCTACAGCCCGTATGCTTATTTTAAATAGATTGAGTATGTTCATATATTAGTCATCTACGGGTTTGGGCAGTGCTGCCAGAGCCTCTGCTGCCGATTTAATATTGGTATTGATAGTGTCCTCACGAATCTTGCCGTCGCGCAGATTGATGTTACGCGAAGCATATTCGGCAATTTCGGGGTTGTGGGTCACGAAGATGATGGTATGTCCCTGACGATGCAGTTCTTGGAATAGTACTAGCATCTCGAACGATGTGCGTGTATCCAGGTTACCTGTTGCCTCGTCAGCCAATAGCACTGCGGGATTGTTGACTAGTGCTCGGGCAATAGCTACTCGTTGCATCTGTCCACCCGACATCTGGTTTGACTTGTGGTACAGTCGGTCGCCTAGTCCTACAGCTTCCAAAGCCTTGATAGCACGCTGACGGCGCTCTTCTGCGCTCACCTCCGAGTTGTACATCAGGGGTAGTTCCACATTCTCTACAGCTGTGGTCTTGGCCAGCAGGTTGTAGTTCTGGAATACGAAACCGATTTTTCTATTACGCAGGTGGGCACGCTGTGTCTTCGACATGGTGCGCACGCTGATGCCGTCAAGGAAATATTCGCCACTGGTGGGCGTATCCAGACAACCCAACTGGTTGAGCAGTGTCGACTTACCCGAACCGGAGGTTCCCTGAATGGTGACAAACTCGCCCTCATATATTTTGAACGAGACGCCACGTAGAGCCTTCACGGTTTCGCTACCTACTTGGAAGTAGCGCTTCACGTTTTCCAGTTCTATGACTACTTTCTTATTGTCGTCCATACGTTATAACTCTTACATCAGACATCTTATCTCTTTGGCTGTTGTCCGCCACCACCATTACCTTGCTGCTGTCTGTTGTTACGTGGTCTTGGCATGAAAGGATTCTGCGCCTGCTGTTCTTCAGGTTGCTCGTTGCCACTGATATTGAAATCTACCAGCACCTCGGTACCTTCTTTGATGCCACTAACGATTTCGGTCAGCATACCATTGGTAATACCTGTCTCAACCTTGTGAGCCTTGAAAGTGTTACCTTCCAGTGTCCATACCTTTTGTGGAGCCTCGATGTCTTCAATCTTCTGGTCGGGCTTCAGCAATGCCTCGTTGGGGATGAAGCGAAGTGCCTTAGCAGGTGCTGCTAGCACGTGGTTCTTCTCCAAGGTGAAGATGGTTACGTTAGCTGTAAGACCTGGCTTCAGCTTCAAATCCTTGTTGGGTGCACTGATTACTACCTCGTAGGTCACCACATTGCTTGTGGTGGTAGCCTCTTGGCGTACCTGTGTTACCTGTCCTTCGAACTTATCTTCGGGGAATGCATCTACGGTGAATGTTACGCGCTGACCTTCCTTAACGCCACCGATGTCGGCCTCGTCGATATTGGCAATTACGCGCATGTCTGTCAGATCCTGTGCAATGGTAAACAGCTCAGGAGTGTTGAACGAAGCAGCCACTGTCTGACCTTCCTCAACCGACTTTGACAATACAACACCATCGATAGGACTGGTGATGGTAGCATAGCCCAGGTTGGTCTGCGCCTTCTGTACGCTCTCACGTGCTGAAGAAACTGTCTGGCGAGCCTTCTCATAGCTCAGCTTGGCACTCTCATAGTCGTTGGCACTTACCAGTCCCTTGTCAAACAAGGTCTGATAGCGCTTGAAGTTAGCCTGCTCATAGGTCAGTGTGCTTTGTGCAGAGGTCAGTTCTGCCTTTGCACGATTCAGCTCACTAGTCAGATTGGTCTTGTCGAGCTCAGCAATCACCTGTCCCTTCTTGACTACAGTGTTGTAATCTACATATAGTTTTGAGACGATACCAGACACCTGCGTACCTACGGTTACTGAAGTTACGGGCTCAATTGTTCCGGTAGCAGTAATACTCGTGTGGATGTCTTGATACTCTACTTTGGCTGTCTCAAATGAAACCTCCTGTTCTTTCTTTCCGCCAGAACATTTCCAGACGAAGATGACGATGATGGCTACTGCGCCTATTGCCATCCATAGTTTCTTATTCTTCATATCTTGTTTCTTTTATTTTCTTGTTTCTATATCGAATGTTAGATATTCAATGCTTCTCCTTTGTAGAATTTCAGCAGCTGAATACTTAATATCGTGGTATATTTAGCTTGCAGTCTATTCTGCTGAGCCTGCAACAGATTCGTTTTGCCATTCATTAGCTCTACGATGTTCTTGAGGCCCAACTGGAATTGCTCGCTCAACAGGTCGTACGACTGCTGCTCGCTTTCTACATTCACCTGAGCAGCGCGGAACTTCTGTTGATTGGTTTGTGCGTCGAGCCAATAGCCTTCGATAGTAGCATAGAGCTGCTTCTGCTGGTCTTGCTGATCCAGCAGCGCCTGCTCGCGTTGTATCTTCGCCTTGTTGACAGCCGTCTTGTTCTTGCGGTTGTCAAAGAGGGGAACACTCACGCCAACGCCCACGGTAGCATCGAAGTTGGTCTTCATCTGATTGCCCCATTCGTTGCTGTTTCGTGATGAGGTGCTTGTTCCTACGCCACCCGTCAGGTTGACGGTAGGCATATATCCGCCCTTGGCCATCTTGATTTGCAGTTCGCTTGACTGCAGTGCTATCTCCGTATTCTTGATTTCCGGACGCAGCAACAATGCCAGGTCATAGACGCTAGCCAAAGAGGGGATGACGCCTAATGCCTGCTGGTCGCTGGCTGCAGGAGTAGCAACGTCGAAAGACTGGTCGCCTGTAATCTCCAACAACTGCTTCATCTGTAGCTTATAGTTGGCCAGATTGCTCTCGGCATTGATGAGGTTATACTCGTCGGTGGCGCGCTGGGCTGTCAGCTGAGCCAGGTCTGCTTTCGACATCTTGCCCACTTCAACCATCGTCTTTCCGCGCTCTTCGTTCTTCTTGCTGGCTTCCAAGCTCTGCTGGTTTACGGCAATGGCCTCGCTCATATACAGAATCTGCACATACAACTGAGCTATCTTCTCCTGTATGCTGTTGGCAGTCTTCTCAGCATTATATTCTGCCTGCTGCTCAGCCAGCTTGTCTTGCTTCAGTGTGTTGTAGTTCTTATTACCGTTCCACACCGTCCATTGTGCGTTGATACCATAAGTTCCGCTATATGAACCCTTCTTCACATTCACCCCTTCCATCCAAGGCGAATAGCCAAGCGACTGGTTGGTGGTAGCTGTGAGCGATGGCAACAGTGTGGCAGCAGCCTGACGGCGCTCTTCTGTTGCTGACTGTTTGCTTAGCTGAGCTTGTTTAAGAGTGATATTGTTCTGCATGGCATAATCGATGCAGTCTTTCAGTGTCCAACGCTGTTGGGCATACAAATTCAGACCCATCATGAGTGCCAAAATAGTGATTCCTTTCTTCATCTGTTGTAGATATAATAGATATTTTAGGACACAAAGATAGTAAATATTGACGAAATGGAAAAATTATTTGCAAAGAAAACGACTTATAGGTAGTAATAAATAGACAAAAACCTGAGAAATGTTATCTATTTATAGATAAATTAACACACCAAGTGCTCAAATAGTATAGCCTCCGTGCATTTTGTCCGAACGCTCCGGACATGGTGTCCGCAGCCCCCGGACACAGTGTCCCAAGCCTGCGGAAAAAATCTGGGAATATTCTTTTGATTGCAATTATAACTGCTGCAGTCGAGCGATATACTTACCAAGAATGTCGAACTCGATGTTGACAGTAGTTCCAATCTTAATGTCTTGGAAATTGGTATGCTCCATAGTATAGGGGATAATGGCTACCTGGAAGGTATTGCGAGTGGGATTGCAGACAGTAAGTGATACGCCATTAACGGTGACACTGCCTTTGTCAACGGTGAAGTAGCCATTGCGCGCCATCTCCAAATCTTCCTGATACTCAAAGGTGAAATAGGTAGAGCCGTTGGCGTCTTCCATCGCGATGCAACGAGCCGTCTCGTCCACGTGTCCTTGCACGATATGACCATCCAAGCGACCATTCATCAGCATAGAGCGCTCTACGTTTACTTTGTCGCCAACTTTCAACTGTCCGAGGTTGGTGCGCTCCAACGTTTCGCGCATAGCAGTAACGGTATAGGTGCCGTTCTCTATGGTTACTACGGTGAGGCATACGCCATTGTGAGCAACACTCTGGTCAATGCTCAGCTCGTCAACAAAAGAACAACGCAATGTGAAATCGATATTGTCTCTATCCTTCTGGATGGCTACAACAGTAGCAAACTCCTCTACTATTCCGGAAAACATAACTGTATATTTCTTATCTGTTATCTTTTATATAGAAAGAAAAAGGGTGCCGCGCGGTGATGTGATGAAAACTCCTTTGTTAAAAGATTTGAGGACCCTCTGCCTTTGTAATCCACCGGCCTTTCGGCTTACTGCTTTCGCAGGATTGTGGCCCGCCATTGACAAGAGAAGTTGACTCGGTTTTCAATGTAATTTGATGAGTATCCCGATCGAACCGGCACAGCTCCCTATTTCTGTGTGCAAAGATACAAAAAATAATTGAGAACGCAATGCCTGGTCCTCAATTATTTCGTGTTCGTTGCAATAATTTTCTGCTATTGCAACAAATGTATTTTCTACAAGAATTCCGCTGATTAATAAGCGAAAAGCTTGTAATTCTTCATGGTCTCGTTAACCTCACCACGTACCTTGGCGATAACCTGCTCGTTCTCAGGATCGTTGAGCACTTCCTCAATCCATGCGGCAATCTGAATCATCAGGTCTTCCTTAGCACCACGAGTGGTGATAGCGGGAGTACCGAGACGGATACCAGAGGTCTGGAAAGCTGAACGGCTGTCGAATGGTACCATGTTTTTGTTAACGGTGATGTCGGCAGCAACCAAAGCATTCTCAGCTACCTTACCAGTCAGGTCGGGATACTTAGAGCGCAGGTCTACCAACATAGAGTGGTTGTCGGTACCACCGCTGACGATAGTGAATCCGCGCTTTACCAGCTCTTCAGCCAATACCTTAGCATTCTTCTGTACCTGCTTAGCCCACTCCTTGAACTCAGGCTTCAGTGCTTCACCGAAGGCTACAGCCTTAGCAGCGATAACGTGCTCCAGAGGACCGCCCTGCTGACCAGGGAATACGGCAGAGTTTAGCAGCTGTGACATCATCTTAACCTGTCCCTTAGGAGTCTTGTAACCCCAAGGATTCTCGAAGTCTTTACCCATCAGGATGATACCGCCACGAGGACCACGCAGGGTCTTGTGAGTGGTAGAGGTTACGATGTGAGCGTATTTTACGGGGTTGTCCAGCAATCCTGCTGCAATCAGACCTGCGGGGTGGGCCATATCAATCATCAGCAGAGCGCCAACCTTGTCGGCAATCTCACGCATGCGCTTGTAGTCCCATTCGCGGCTATAAGCAGAGCCACCACCGATAATCAGCTTGGGCTTGTGCTCCAGAGCCAAGCGCTCCATCTCGTCGTAATCTACGCGACCAGTCTCCTTGTTCAGGTTATAGCCAACGGGCTTATAGAGAATACCAGATGTGTTTACCAAAGAACCGTGTGACAGGTGGCCACCGTGATCAAGGTTCATACCCATAAAGGTGTCACCAGGTTTCAGTACTGCCAGCAGCACGGCTGCATTGGCTTGAGCTCCAGAGTGAGGCTGTACGTTAGCATACTCGGCACCAAACAACTGGCAAACGCGATCGATGGCCAACTGCTCTACCTTGTCAACGACTTGACAACCGCCATAGTAACGGTGACCAGGATAGCCTTCTGCGTACTTGTTAGTCAGGTAGGAGCCCATAGCCTCCATTACTTGCTCACTAACGAAGTTCTCACTGGCGATGAGCTCGATGCCCTTCAGCTGACGCTGGTGCTCCTGCTCAATCAACTCAAAAATCTGATTGTCTCTTTCCATTGTTTTGTCTAACTGTTTAATTGTGGGTTTAAAGGAGCTGCAAAGATACGAATAAAATATCAAATAATCCCATCTTTTCGGAAAATGTTTCCCGTGCTCGTTATTTTTCTTTTTTTATAACAGCTCCACCTTATTTATATCTTGTTCCTTCTCGCAGTAGTGGCAGGTAAGCATATCGCCTTCTACGTGGAAGAGCGTTTGCATGGGCTCGTTGTTTGTGATACATTTGGGGTTGTTACACTTCACGATGCCACGAATCTCATTGGGCGTTTCTACGGTCTTCTTCTCTACCACTTCATAGTCGCGGATAATGCTGAGAATCACCTTGGGGGCCACTACCGACAGGCGTGAAATCTCGTTGTCGGTAAAGAACTTGTCGGATACCTTGATGATGCCCTTGTTTCCTACTTTCTTAGAAGGGTAGTTGAAACCGAGGGTAACAGGGGTAGAGAGGTTGAACAGTCCTAACAGACTAGCCACCTGGTAGGTCTTGTCGGCTGGTATGTGGTCAATAACGGTGCCATTCTCAATGGCAGCAACCAGTCGTTCTTTTTTATTTGTTGTCTTCATTTGGGTAATTCGTTTTATAATTACTTAATGATAGTCTTATCTTTCTTGACCTCATCGAGTGAGATACCTAATACGTCGCAGAAGATGGCTTCGCGAGCAAAGAGTCCGTTGCCAGCCTGCTGGATATAGTAGGCATGAGGATTCTCGTCTACGTCGTAGGCAATCTCGTTGACGCGAGGCAGTGGGTGAAGAATCTTCATGTTGGGCTTAGCATTGCGCAGCATATCGTTGTTGAGCACATATACATTCTTCACGCGCTCATATTCCATCAAGTCGCTAAAGCGCTCCTTTTGCACGCGCGTCATATATAATATGTCGGCGTCGGCAATAATCTTTTCGTTGAAAGCAGTATGTTCTTGGAACTGGATGCCATGCTCTTTGCAGTATATCTTATATTCGTTGGGCATGGCGAGCTCTTTAGGCGCTACAAAATGGAAGGTGGGGTTGAAATGGCGCATGGCCATAATCAGTGAGTGAACGGTGCGACCGTATTTCAGGTCTCCTACTAAATATATATTAAGGTTGTCAAGCGTGCCTTGTGTCTTGTAGATGGAGTAGAGGTCTAGCATACATTGTGAAGGATGCTGATGGGCTCCGTCGCCTGCGTTGACAATAGGAATGTTGGTCACTTCTGAGGCGTATTGGGCGGCGCCTTCAATAAAATGGCGCATCACAATAACGTCGGCATAATTGGCTACCATCGAGATGGTGTCTTTCAGTGTTTCTCCTTTCGTTCCGCTGGTAATCTTAGGGTCGGCAAAACCAATGACTCGAGCTCCTAAGCGATTGGCTGCAGTCTCGAAACTGAGGCGAGTGCGGGTTGATGGTTCGAAGAATAAAGTGGCTACCACCTTGCCTTTCAATAGTTCGCGGTTGGGATGCCGCTCAAACTCTTGTGCCATCTCAATCATGTAGAGAATTTTCTCACGAGTGAGATCGGCAATCGTTACAAAATCATGTTTTTCCATCCTTGTTTGGGTTTTGATGCTACAAAATTACATATAATTTCCGATTTACGTGCGATTATTTCAAAGAAATTTTGAATTTTGCTGAGTAAATAGTATCTTTGCACCCACAAAGAAGAATATTTACGATGAAAAAGATTATTATACGTATATTGTGGAGTCTGCTGGCTTTTGCCGTAGTAGCTGCGGTGCTCGGCTTTACTGCCATCGAAAAGGGATGGATAGGTTATTTGCCGCCTATTGAGGAACTGCAGAATCCTATCAACCGTTATGCCACGCAAGTGATCTCTGCTGATGGTAAGATTCTGGGTACCTGGAACTATAACAGAGAGAATCGTATTATGGTGGGCTACGACCAGCTGGCACCCTCGTTGGTTCAGGCACTGGTGGCTACCGAGGATGTTCGTTTCTATGAACATTCGGGCGTTGACTTCTATGCCCTTGGTCGTGCTATCGTCAAGCGTGGTATCTTCGGACAGAAGAGTGCAGGTGGTGGTTCTACCATTACCCAGCAGTTGGCCAAACAGCTTTATTCTGAGACGGCGCATAGCGTGATGGAACGCTTGTTGCAGAAGCCGATAGAGTGGGTGATAGCTGTTAAGTTGGAGCGCAACTATACGAAGGATGAGATTATTACCATGTATCTCAACTACTTCGATTTCTTGCATAATGCGGTAGGTATCAAGACGGCTTCCAATACTTATTTTGGTAAGGACCCCAAGGATTTGTCTGTTACGGAGGCTGCCGTATTGGTAGGACTGTGTAAGAATCCATCGTATTTTAATCCCGTACGTCATCCGGAGCGTTGCTTGGAGCGTCGTAACGTGGTGTTGTCGCAGATGGAAAAAGCGGGCTATCTGACCGAGGCGGAGCGCGATAAGTTGTCTGCTCAACCTCTGGGTTTGAATTTCCATGTAGCTGACCATAAGGATGGTATTGCGCAATATTTCCGCGATTTCCTACGCCGCTATATGATGGCTAAACAGCCAGACAAGAAGGACTATTTTGAGTGGAACATGGTGAAATACTATGTCGACTCTCTCAATTGGGAGACCGATCCGCTCTATGGCTGGTGTAATAAGAATAGGAAGAAGGATGGCGAACCATATAATGTCTATACAGATGGACTGAAGGTTTATACCACTATCGACTC
Source organism: Prevotellaceae bacterium MN60 (assembly GCA_900199555.1). Classification (GTDB taxonomy): domain Bacteria; phylum Bacteroidota; class Bacteroidia; order Bacteroidales; family Bacteroidaceae; genus Prevotella. The sequence continues at coordinate 1,948 of FZQZ01000017.1, read as the reverse complement.
GCGCATGCAGGAATATGCAGAGAAGGCTGTCTATGAGCATGTGGCTAAATTCCTGCAGCCTGCCTTTACGAAGGAGAAGAAGGGGCGTAAGATGGCACCATTCTCTGGTAGTCTGACTGAAGAGCAGGTCAACAGTATTATGATGCGCTCTGTTCGTCAGTGCGACCGCTATCGTAATATGAAGGCTGCCGGTGCTAGCGAAAATGAAATCATGGAGGCTTTCCGCACCAAGAGAGAGATGACGGTATTCTCTTATCGTGGTGAGATAGATACTATCATGACGCCTATGGACTCTATTCGCTACTATAAGTCGTTCTTGCGAACGGGCTTCATGAGTATGTGTCCGCAGAATGGCCATGTAAAGGCTTATGTAGGTGGTATGGACTTCTCTCATTTTGCTTACGATATGGCCATGGAAGGTCGCCGTCAGGTAGGTTCTACCATTAAGCCCTTCCTCTACTCATTAGCTATGGAGAATGGTTTCTCGCCTTGCGACGAGGCGCCGAATGTGCAGCAGACCTATATGGTGGCTGGTCGCCCGTGGACTCCTCGCAATGGTAGTAAGGCGCGCTATGGAGATATGGTTACATTGAAGTGGGGATTGCAGCAGTCAAACAACTGGATATCGGCCTACCTGATGAGTAAGTTGAATCCGCAGGCATTCGTAACCCTGCTACATGAATATGGTATTCGCAATCCGAATATTCACCCATCAATGTCGTTGTGTCTTGGACCGTGCGAGATTACGGTGGGCGAGATGGTGAGTGCCTATACTGCATTTGTCAATCATGGTATTCGTGCAGCCCACATGTTTGTTACTAGAATTGAAGACAACGAAGGAAATGTTATCGCGCAGTTCCAGCCACGTATGAACGAGGTGATTAGTGAGCAGAGTGCTCATAAGATGCTCTATATGTTGCGAGCTGTTGTAGATGGTGGTACGGGTGGACGCCTACGCTTCCGCTATGGTTTGAAAGCACAGATTGGAGGTAAAACGGGTACTACTGATAAAAATAGTGATGCATGGTTTATTGGTGTTACTCCCAAACTGGTGAGCGGTATCTGGGTAGGCGGCGACGACCGTGATATCCATTTCGACTCGATGGCGATGGGTCAGGGTGCTACGATGGCATTGCCTATATTTGCATATTATATGCAGGCTATTTATAAGAATAAGGCATTAGGATATAGCGAAGATGATGTCTTCGATGTGCCAAAAGACTTCAATCCGTGCCCCTCAGAAAGTGCAGGTGCTGAAGAGGGCGAAGGAGAGTCCATTGAAGAGATATTCGAATAGCCTCTCTATATATAATAAGGTGTGAAAGTTTTCGTGTTGTCAACAAACGCGAAAACTTTCATTCTTTTAGAAAAAAAAGTTGGAAAAGTTTTGGTGTTTCGGAAAAAAGCCGTACCTTTGCATCCGCTTTCGCTCAAAAACATGTAGCGAGGCTGAAAAAAGAAAGAGTTCTTTGAAAAGATTACATAAAACAGATAAGTAAGTAGTACAAGAAGCGAAGTAATTAATTTACTTCGGGTAAATAACCGTCAAGCTTCAAATAACTACCGGAGAAGCGTTCTGAGCACAGAGAATAAAGTCGATTGGGAATTTATACAAGGCTCCTAGGAGCGAGTAAAATGATAAGCTTGCTTAATCATTTTCGAGCGACGACGGAAGCTGTAAAAATTTTCTTTCGCAGAAATAAAATTTTTACAATGTAGAGTTTGATCCTGGCTCAGGATGAACGCTAGCTACAGGCTTAACACATGCAAGTCGAGGGGCAGCATTGAGATAGCTTGCTATTTCAGATGGCGACCGGCGCACGGGTGAGTAACGCGTATCCAACCTTCCCTATAGTAGAGAATAGCCCGGCGAAAGTCGGATTAATGCTCTATATGTTCTATTGATGGCATCAGAGATTGAACAAAGAATTTCGCTATAGGATGGGGA
>FZQZ01000005.1 GCA_900199555.1 Prevotellaceae bacterium MN60 | reverse complement strand
GTATTCCGCTCGACGTACCTTCTTACTCGCTGAATATTGTAAGGATAAAGTGAGCATTGATTGCTTATTCTTCCCAGTACGGAGGCGAACGTACTGGAGTACGCACGTTAAAGTACTCCAGTACAATGCCTCCAAACTCCAACAGTAATCCTTAGTAGAATAACTAAAAAGTATAGTCACAGATACGGGCAAATTTGCCCTATCTTGACTATATAGAGTCCCTATTTATAGGATAGGGACTATATCGTATATAGTCCTTAATAAAGAAATCTTCGGTATTTTCCGAATTACCAATTCTGCGATCCAAAGGTGTATTAGCCTCTTTGCAGAGGCATAAACACTACTATTTAAATTGATATTTAGGGTTGAAGGTTGAGGAGTGAAATACAAAGAAAAATGTGTTTTTCTTTTATTTCCGAGATGCAGCCATTGCAACGCCACACTTTGCACCTTTAGGTCAAAGAGTCTTCGACGCAGTCAGAGATAGACAGTTTTTTCTTGAATCTCAAATCTTTTCTCTCTCTTCTTTATTTATTCCGATTTTATCTACTATCTTTGCAACGCGAAATAGATGTGACTATGGATAAGAAAGATAAGAACATTAACTTTGGCTATCCTCATACTCTTGAGGGACTCAACGCTGCTCTTGATGTGGCTGATGCTCAGCGTAACGACCCCACGAAATGGATATCATCTGTAGAGTTTCATAATCGTCTTGAACAGAAATTTCCATGGCTAAGATAGTATGGAATTGATAGATTGCTACTATTCAAGGCATATATAAATGTATTTGAGGATGGAGGACTGCAGCCCCAATCAATCGTTGCATTTTTTGCAACAGTTCAAACGGAATCATTGTGATTTGCGAGAAAAAATTATTCTAGTCCTAGCTTGCCCAAACACATCACTATAGATGTTTGACTACGTCCCATCTTTTTCGCAATATCTTTAATACTTTTACCTTCATTATAAAGTGTACGAAGATATCTATCTTCTCCACGGCTCCATATTTTGTTTGCATTGGGATGTTTGAGATAGCTTTCTTCTGTTATTCTTTCTGGGTGGATGAATTCATCGACAAAAACGGATGGGAAACGCTTGTCATAAAGTACAATTGTTTTTACTTTTGCACGGGTAATGGCGACATAGAAAAGACGGCGCTCTTCACCATATGGATATTGATCACTTTGTGTTAATACATGACGAAGTACAGGATCGTCACTTATTTGTGATGGGAATCCATATATATCTTTATTGCATTGTAGTAATATTACATAGTCTGCTTCTAATCCTTTTGATTTGTGAACAGTCAGAAATTCTATTTTCCTATTATTGATAATATAGTAGAAACGTTCTCCTTCTTTTTTGCCTTGAAATGCATATGAGAGGTAATAGTCATCAAATGAATAACGACCAAGTAGGAAAATGGATTTCTCGGAAGGAATAGATGCAACTAATTTTTCAACAACCTCACAATATCTATTACGTTCATAGGAAATAAAACAAAGTTCGGTTTTTTCTAATGGATTAAAAGGACGAATACTTTTACGTATCTGTGCATTATTCCGCTGAATAAACTCTGACGATTGAGAAACGAGAGGTTGCCCAAAGCGATAAGTCGTTTCTATTTTGCAGATTTCTGTATATCCAAAATAATTGGCAAACTGATTAAATAAGGCCATATCACTACCAGAGAATCTATAAATACTTTGCCAATCATCGCCAACACAATATAACTTCGCTGGTGGATTTCCATTGCGTAGTGCTTTTAGGAAATGATATCTATCTACGGAAATGTCTTGAAATTCATCAACAATAATATAGTCATAACTCCATGGCTTTGCTGTCTGACAGATTTCAGTTGCCCACAGAATGGCATCCGTAAAGTCAATTTGTTTTTGTTCCTTTAATACTTCTATGTATTTTTCGTAAACAGGTTGGAATATGCGTTTAATGATAAATCGGCTACGCTCATCAACAGCAGTGCTAAGTATATCGTTTATTGTCTTGCAACTAGATTTTAGTAAAGAAGAGAATGTTACAATAAGACGTATGAATGATTTCTCTTTTTTGCTATCTTTAGGTAATATCAGGGAGTAGAGTTCATCCTCTGTTTTTATACAGGTTGGAACTCCAGCATCATTTAACAACATTTGAAGTTTGTCTCGTATCTCATAATAGTGAAAGTCGGCACTTGACGTAGAAATCATCTTTGTCTTGAACTTGTCATGTACAGCCTTCTTCCATGTAATGCCATCACCATATTCCTTATTAGCTTCTTCATAGCTAATACCTTTATCTTTGGCAAACCAATATGGAACCATACCATGTTCGTTTATTCCGAAGTGCTCTAAATATAGGCGTTTAGTTTTTCCATCCTTTTCGTAGTGAATAGAAAAGTCTGGCTTGTATTGCGAATGCATTTCGTCTGCAACTCGATGTTCGTATGGTTCTTCATATCTGAATTTGATACCTAAAGATGATAGTGCAAAACATATTTTCTGCTCTTGTTCGCTTTTTACAAATATTGCATTCCCATCCATATCTGGAAGTACAGCTTTAATGCGAGTGTCTTTCTGTTCAGATAGATACTCTCTTCTTTCTTGCTTATGTTTTTCCCAATCGTTTTCCTCTGTATTATAATCTATGAAGTATTCAACAATTGCTTCTTGAAACTTCTTGTCTGATAATAGGTCTTGGTAAATCTTGATAAAAACGGCATCTGTATTTTCGCATATACTTGGCTTTTCTCCAGTTACTTTACCGATAAGGTCAAGTGCAAGCTTGTGAAACGTATAGCCACGCATACCAGATATACCCATTCGTTCAGTTAATTCGGCAGCGGCTTTATTCGTATAACTTATCAGCAAAATACGCTCTGGCGCTATTCCTCTACATTCAGTTAGATATTTAACTTTGCCTACAATAGACGAAGTTTTACCACTACCAGCACTACTAATTACTAAACAATTGTCTTCTTCTACAATAATTGATCTACGCTGTTGCTCGTCTAAAGGATATTTCAGACAATGGTCGAAGAAATCACGATTATTCTCTAATAACACTTTGGTGACTTCATCATTATGTTGTTTAACTAAAGAAGAAATTGACTCAAAGTCGTTGATAAATCTCAGCATTCTTGCTGTCGGCTCTATATGAAATAGAGCTAGTTTATGTATTAAAGAACATGTTTCATTATATATACTTTGAAAGTGGCTGGTAAAAATATTTTCTTCATTCCTTGAAATAATATGTTGATATAAGCTATGTTGGAGTATTGCTTCTATATCGTCGAAAGATGCTTCCTCTTCTTGATTTGTTCTTGTATCACAATTATCAGGACTCTGAAGTACTATTTTGTTTGCTATTTCTTTATCATATATTTCCAATTTGTGCATATATACTTTTCTCAAATAGATATATCCTGTTATAGAGAAAAGTATGCAGATGAAAAGTATGATAGAGAAAAGTGTCATTAGCCCAAAAAGTTTGATTAATAGAATGATATAGAAAAAATCATTTTTTCTTAGATAAGTCCCAATCAAAGGAGTATACTTGGTTGCCAATTGGGATATTCACCCTCATTATTTTTCCATTTTTACGTTTGATATTCATATATCCAATGATTGCTTCATCAGAATGTATCGTTGTCGTTTTCAGATATCCTTGTGATTTTATATTTCTGTCGTTCTCCATTAGTTTTCCTAATGTAAGTATTTGAGTGGTTGCTGCCATCCTTGCAGCAGAAGCTGCAGCATAATTGTATGTCGTATGAACCTGAGTATAAGGTATGTGCCCAGCTCTATATGTTGTAGTGTAGGTCGTTTGATAGCCAGCCATACCTGCATTTAAACCTGAAGAAAAACCTAATAAGGCCATTGACCATGCTTGTGCTCTTTTTATCTTTTTCATATATCGTTCATAAGAGTATACTGTAAGAGCGACAGTATCACCCCAATTGTCGTATAAATCAGCGGTCACTTCCTCTGGATAAAATGTTGTTGATTCTTCTCCAATATTTTTTATAAAGATTCCTATTTGATAGTATCTTCCGTAATCGTCTTTTTCTTTATAGTTTGTCATACCAACCACGAAGTTGCCAATCTGTCTATATGCCCATATTCGACCATCGTAGTACTCGGATATAACGGTGGTGTCATTTTCTGCAGGCATAAATGTTTGTGCATGTATCTCTTGTATGATTAGACAAGTGAAGAATAGCAATAGTAATCTTTTCATATTCATTTATTCTTTTCTATTCACTGCAAAGATACACATTTTTTTCGAAAGCAAAAATTTTATGAAGGGTAAAAACATGGAGTGAATAGAAATATTGTGGGTGAATGGACACCATTATTTACTGTTGTATCATATAAAGAAATGCCTTACAAATTTTTTGCTTGAAACAAGGGTTCTCATTCACGCATATCGTGCTATCTCATAGTGCGTTTAGTGTGAAGCCTTGTTTTGTGTTTTTCCTATACCTTAAAGTTGTGTCATGATATAGGCAATCATCTCTATCAATGTCTAATTCACTTCATAATGAGTTCAATGGCTGAGAGAAGAAGTATAAAATAATTGCCCAATTATTTGGAAGTTATAGATATAGTCTGTATCTTTGCAGTGAAAATAAAGGAGTAGAGTATGAAACTGACGAAAGAAGAAGCATTAAAGCGTTTCAAAAATGCACTGAATCGCAAAAAGAATTGGGAAGAAAAGTTCGAAGCGAAATATGCTGATGTAACAAATCTATACGCAACAGCATAGAGATGATGAACAATCTTTCCTTAGATTATATTAACGCAAAATCGCCATATCTGGTTAAACGAGCAGATGATGGCGATTATGTGTTTCAGACGGCAAAAGGTATAATTTATGGTGTTGGCTTTATCGAGAACGAGGCACTAGGTGGATGCGAAACTTATCAATTGTCAATCAGTAATCAAAATAAACTCCATGCCTCATACGACCCAGACGTAAAGAATACCATACTTGTTATCGTAGATGAGTTTTTCCGTGAGAACTTAGATGGCTTGCTCTATATGTGTGATACTAGTGATAGCCGTGAGGCTGCACGCAACCGACTATTCTTGCGTTGGTTTGAAGAATATGCAGAGCCAAAGCGTTTTACCATAAGAACTGCAAATGCTGTAGTAGAAGGTCAAGGGATATATGCGGCAATTATTGTTGAAAACAGAAACCCTATGGTATTAGCAATCATTGATGACTTTGAACTAACTGCAAAGATGCTGACAGGAGAGAAATAATTTATGTTAGAAACATTTGTTATTAGTACTTATCATACCAAGAATTGCCTTACAGATAATTTTTGCTTGAAATAACTATTCACCTTCACGCGTATCGTGCTATCCCATAGTGCAATACGCGTGAATAGTGTTTTTCTGTCTCGGCAATCGAATCAGTCTGTCCTTGTATCGTATCAGATTGCCCCTGCTCTGAATTAGCCTGCCTCAGCTCGTAACTAGCTACACTCAGCGCCCAATCAGTTACTTTTGCCCCTCAATAGTTATTGTATTGCATCTCGAAACAATTGTATTCAGCGCTGAATGTAGCTAGTTACGCGAGCTAGACAATTATGCGTAAATACTCCGAGATGTCAGAATAGAGGCTATCTAGCATCGGAAAAGTAGCTATATAGCATGGCAAAAGTGGCACTATTGATGTTCAAAATAGGCACTGTTCCAGTGCAAAAGTGGCACTATTCGCAGAGATTCCGAAAATCGGCTATGTTTTTAGATTCCGAAAATACGAAAACCTATATTTTGATCCCGAAAGTACACGAAAATTTCGAAAAATACGAAAACCAAATAAGATATTAAGATTTTCGTTCTTTTAGTCTTTTTTCTTAGACCTGAAGGTCAAAGTGTGGCGTTGCATTCGCTATTTTCGGAATAAATAAAAAAGTTTTCGCTTTTCTCGGAATTAAAAAAATATCAAAAAATACTATTCACACTTAACGCTCTATATCACATAGTTTTACGCGTGAATGTGAAAGGTTGTTTCTAATAAAAACTCCGCAAATGCCATTGAACATTGAACGTTCTTTGACCTAAAGGTTGACTTCGTCGAGCTAAACCTTCAAAGCGAGCAAAGCTCGTGGGAACATCATAAAAGGGAAGCAAAACGCTTCCCTTTTATGATATCATCTGATATGTTGTTAAGGTGATTACTTCACAACGAAGTCGAAACTCTTGAGATCGGCATCCAGTGAAGAGGTGCCGTAGAGAATCTGATAGCGACCAGACTTAACAGAAAGCTCGTCGATAGCCTCGTCGTAGTACTCAAAGGCTTCACCATCAAGCGTGATGACTGCCTTCTGGGTTTCACCGGGCTTCAAAGTAAGTTTCTGGAATCCCTTAAGGGCCTTGATAGGTGCACCAGCATCGTCGAGAGCCTTGACATATACTTGTACAGTCTCGGTGCCTTCACGCTTGCCTGTATTGGTGACAGGAACGGTGAGTGTGATGGTGCCATTCTTCTTCATAGACTTCTTAGAGAGCTTGCCCTGACCTACATTGAAGGTGGTGTAGCTCAGACCGTATCCGAAGGCATACTGGGGTACACCAGTGAAGTAGCGATAGGTGCGATTCTTCATGGAATAGTCGAGGAAGTCGGGCAGGTCGTTGTTAGAGCGATAGAAGGTAACGGGCAGCTTGCCACCGGGGTTGTAATCGCCAAAGAGAACATCGGCCAGTGCCTTTGCTCCGCCTTGACCTGCATACCATGCCTGCAGCAGTGCGTCGTATTCGCCTTCTACGCTACCAAAGGCAATGGCAGAACCAGAGCAGTTGACAAAGATGACGGGCTTGCCAGTCTTGTGCATAGCCTTGATGAGCATCTGCTGTACTTTGGGCAGCTCGATATCTTGCTTGTCGCCACCTTCGCCCTCCATACGGGCAGAGATACCTCCGATGATGATGATGGCATCAGCCTGGCCCGCTTTCTTTGCCAAGTCGGTGAAGTCGGCGAGTTTGCGCTCGCAGATGTCACCACGCAACATGGCAAACTGTCCGTTGCCGTGCTTGTATTCGATAACGATGTCGTAGGTCTTGCCTGCCTCTACGGGGAAAGACTTGTACTCTACACGACGACCGAAACCGAAACCGCGACGACCAGCACCGGGCTTAGAATCTTCGACAACCTCGCCATTGACCTTGAGTACATAGCCATTGTCGGTGGTGAGGGTGTATTTCATATCGCCAGTGAAGTTGGCTATATACTGACCACTGATGCGGACAGAGAGGGTGTCGCGATTGACACCCTGAGCAAAGCCCCAGGCACCAAAGGTAGAGAAGTTAAGCTCATTATAGTAGTCGGTCTTGGCGGGTTCGCCTGCCAACTCCTTATTATTAAAGAACTCTACAAGGGCTCCCTTGCCACCATTGAAGTCGGGCAGGTGGTGAACAGTGGTATATTCGTCGTTCAGCTCGCAGGCCTTGTCGTAGATAATCTTTGCGCCGGGAACGGCATTCTTGATACCCTCCAACAGTGAGTGCTGGTGAGCCTCGGTAGGTGTGCCACCATAGTTACCATTCAGCAGTTCTACGTCGTCGGCATTAGGACCGAGAACAGCCAGTGTCTTGATGCTCTTAGAGAGTGGAAGCACATTGGCATTGTTTTCAAGTAAGACCATTGATTCGCGGGCTGCCTGAGTGGCGAGGGCATCGTGCTCCTCATTGCTGATGTTAGAAGCGGGAATCGTTGACCAGGGAACAAGCTCGTCGGGGTCGAACATGCCGAGCTCGAAGCGGCCTTTCAGGGTCTTGCGCAGATGACCATCGAGGTCGGCCTCCTTGATGTAGCCCTTCTTCAGACCTTCGATAAGTGACATGAACACCTTGCCACATTCAAGGTCGGTACCATTGAGTACGGCATCAACAGAGGCTGACAGGGGGTCTTTATGGGTTTCGTGCTGACCACGATTGTAGAAGTTGTTGATGGCGTCACAGTCGGTAACAACAATACCATCATAGCCCCACTTGTTGCGCAGAATGTCGATGAGCAGGCGGTCGCTGGTGCAGCAGGGCTTACCCTCGAAACGCTGATAGGCGCACATCACCTCGCGCACATTGCCTTTCTTGACCAATGCCTTGAAGGCGGGCAGATAGGTTTCCCAAAGGTCGCGATTGGTGGGCTCTACATTCATTGAGTGGCGAAGGGGTTCTGGACCACTGTGTACGGCATAGTGCTTGGCACAGGCATGAGTCTTGAAATAATGGTCGTTGTTGCCCTGCATACCCAATACGGTTTGCACACCGAGTACGGCATTGAGGTAGGGGTCTTCACCACAGGTCTCCTGACCGCGTCCCCAACGAGGGTCACGGAAGATGTTTACGTTAGGACACCAGAAGGTGAGCTCAGGATTGCCAGGGTAGTAGGTTACTCCCATAGGAACATTAAACAACTTGGGGTCGTTGTGGTCGGTACGGTTCCAGTTGGCACGAGCCTCGTCGCTAACCTGCGAGAATACGTCGTACACCAGCTGAGCGTTGAAAGCAGCAGCCATACCAATGGGTTGGGGATAAACAGTGTAGCCACCCTGACGAACACCGTGGCAAGCCTCATTCCACCAGTTGTATGAGGGAATGCCCAAGCGGTCGATAGAGATAGACTTGTTCATCATCAGGCCTACCTTCTCTTCGGGTGTAAGCATTTGTAAAAGACTCTCGACGCGCTGGTCGATAGGAAGACTTGGGTTCTGCCACTGATACTTGGTCTGGGCAGAAGCACTCATAGAAAACGATGCCAGTAAGAAACTTACGGCAAGGTTTACGATTCTTTTTCTCATAATAATTTGTTAGGATAGTATTTGATAAAATGATTTTCTAAGGTGTGTTATCTCTTTTTTCTCTGAAACAACCAACTGTATGTCTTCATCAGCTTGCGCACCAAGAGGAAGGCATCAATAGCTGTAACGCTATTATTGATTAGGTTGGCAATAAGCTCGCCCTTGGTGTTGGCAGTCTTCGGAAGGAATAGGTCACGCCACAAACCACCAATCTTCTCAGATTTGCCTTGAAGCTGTACGCGAAGCTCGTCTTTGCGCAGCTCAATGTCTTCGAGGGTGTTATAGTTATGAGTAGGCATGACAATATTTAATTTAATAAGGTGTTAGCCAGAAAACGAACCAATGGTCTCTCTATCCATGCTTTGCGGAAGATGCACACCAAGGTAAGGAGTGCAGTAAAGGTCAGCGCAACAAGGAAGAAAGCCAGTGCCATGCCCGTAAGTGGTTCTAACCAATAGACAATGGCAAACGACAGGTAGAATAATATGGCCACAATGAGTATCACGAAGACGATAGCCATCGTGAGCGCTGTAACCAGGCGCACAATCTTTTCTATAGCGTTGAGCTCCAGATATTCTTTCTGAAGCCCAACGTAATCCTTTAGCGCCTCAATCAGTTGGGCGATAGACTCTACATTCTTGTCGTTGGATAACATAGACATTGATTATTGAACATTGAACATTGACCATTGAACATTGAAGATTCAACTTTGAAGTTTGATGTTTGAAGATTGAACTTTATGATTACTTCATGCGCAGCCAAAATGTTCAATGTTCAATGTTCAATGTTCAATGAGAACTTACTCCTGTGCCTCTTCAAGGTCGTCAACGAGATCGCTTACTTCCTTACGACTCAACTTGATGTTGTGCTTCTTCATGAAGTCTTCAACAGCATCAGAAATCTTTTCACGTGTGTCAGCACCCTTTTCAGGAGCAACTAGTAAACCTACGACAGCACCGGCGAGAGCTCCGCCGAGAAATGCGCCTAAATAACCTAAACTTTTCATAATAATCAAATTTATTTATTAGTTAAAAGCATCTTTTTGCGGGCAAATATACGTAAAGTTTTCGAAATTAACAAACTTTATGCAGCATTTTTCGTTACTTTTGCCCGATATTTTGTAATTTCGCACAAAATTCAATAGTAAACAAGATTTTATAATAGTAATACAACAACAAAAAAAGTATGAAAAAGTACACATTGTTATGCGCTGGTTTGTGCGCAGCTATGGTTTTTACAAGCTGTAAGTCAAGTGAGAGTGCCTACAAGCAGGCTTACCTGAAAGCTAAGCAGCAGGAAGAACTGCAGCAGAAACAGCAAGAGGAGGCTCAGCAGGCTCAGGCTGCTATGGAGCAGGAGAACAACGTAGTAGTTCCTATGGAGGAGAAGCCCGTTACACAGGCACAGGTAATGGATAATGCCGACAATATCCCTGTTCGTCAGGAGTCTGTATCAATCGTTGCCGGCTCTGGTCTGAAGAACTTCAGCGTAGTAGTAGGTTCTTTCTCTCTGAAGGCTAACGCTGAGGGCTTGCAGCAGAACCTGAAGAATCAGGGCTACAATGCTCAGGTGGTAGTAAACAACAGCGTGACACCTGCTATGTATCGTGTCATCGCTACTACCTTCGACTCAAAGAATGAAGCTGCTGCCAGCCGTAATGCGCTGCAGGAGAAATTCCCAGGTGCTTGGCTGCTTTACGCTAAATAAATAGACGTGGCACGCATCCTTTCGATAGATTACGGAAAGAAGCGTACGGGATTAGCAGTTACCGACCCGTTGCAGTTGATTGCTGGCGGGTTGGCAACTGTTTCTACTTCAACGCTCTTTGAATATTTAACGCAGTATGTGGCAAAGGAGCCTGTAGAACGTATCGTAATAGGGGAACCCAAACAACCGAATGGGCAACCCAGTGAGAATCTGGAACGCGTAAAGCAGTTTGTAAATCGCTGGCGCAAGGCTATGCCACAGATTCCTATCGAGTTCTACGATGAGCGCTTTACCTCAGTATTAGCCCATCAGGCTATGCTGGAAGGAGGATTACACAAGAAGGCTCGTCAGGATAAAGCACTGGTGGACGAGATCAGTGCCACTATTATCCTGCAAGACTATATGCGCTCGAGAAAATTGTAAAATAGTAAATTGTAAAATAGTAAATGGTTTTACCTATTTATATATTTGGTCAGCCCGTATTGAGAAAAGTGGCTGAGGATATACCTGCAGACTATCCCAATCTGGATGGTTTTATTCAGGATATGTGGGATACACTGGCAGAAAGTGAAGGTATCGGACTGGCGGCACCCCAGGTGGGCAAGTCGATACGCGTGGTCGTGATAGATCTTGACGTATTGAGCGATGATATGCCAGAATATAAGGACTTCCGTAAGGTTTATATCAATCCACACATCGTGGAATACGATGAGTCGGAAACTGACTCGATGGAAGAGGGCTGTCTCTCGTTGCCAGCTATCCACGAAAAGGTAACTCGCCCGAAGCGTATTCACGTGCAGTGGCTGGACGAACAGATGCAACCACACGATGAATGGGTGGAAGGATATCTGGCTCGCGTGATGCAGCATGAGTTTGACCATCTGGAGGGAAAGGTTTTTGTTGACCGTGTTTCTCCACTTCGTAAGCAGTTGATAAAGAGTAAATTGAAAGCACTGCTTCAAGGTCGTTTCCGCTGCGGATATAAAACGAAAGTAGCAGTAAAACGTTGAACATTGAACATTGAACATTGAACGTTGACAATAAGATAATGAGATATTTTTTCAGGAAACGATGGATACTTGCACTGTTGGCATTGCAAAGTTCAATGTTCAATATTCAATGTTCAAAGTGCTTTGCTCAGTATAATACGGATAGATTACTGATGGTGGGGCGCTCGGCACTCTACTATGAGGATTATGTATTGTCTATCCAGTATTTTAATCAGGCTATATCTGCCAAACCTTACCTCTTTGAACCATGGTATTACAGAGGTGTTGCAAAGTATTATCTGGACGACTATGCTGGTGCAGAGAAAGACTGTTCGGAGGCAATACAACGCAATCCTTATGTGGTGGGAATCTACGAGTTGCGTGGACTCTGCCGCATTCAGCAGAAGAACTTTAAGGATGCTGTCAACGACTATAACACTGCTTTGCGCTATGACCCTGAGGGACTGAACCTGTGGCATAACCGTGTGTTGTGTCGTATTCAGCTGAAAGACTATGATAAGGCACTGGCAGAGATAGATACGATGGCTACTCGCTGGAGTAAGAATGCACGGGTATATGCCATGCAGTCGGAAGTGTATCTGCAGCAGAAAGACACGACAAAGGCTATCAAGTCGCTGGATAAGAGCCTGGATCTGGATGCCTATAACGGCAATGCATGGGCTATGCGCTCGATGATTAGTCTGGCACGTCAGGAATGGAAGGAGGGTGAGGGCTATCTGGATAGAGCTATCCACCTGTTGCCCAAACAGGCAGGACTATATATCAATCGTGCGATGGCTCGCTTTAATCAGAATAATCTTCGTGGTGCGATGTCTGACTACGATATGGCACTAGACTTTGAGCCCAACAACTTCCTTGGACACTATAACCGTGGCTTGTTGAGAGCACAGGTGGGTGACGACAATCGCGCTATTACCGACTTTGACTTTGTATTGAAGTTGGAACCTGACAACCTGATGGCACTGTATAACCGTGCACTGTTGTTGGAGAAAACGGGTAATCCGCGTGCTGCCATCCGCGACTACTCAAAGGTTATAGCGGAATATCCGAACTTCTGGACAGGTTTGCATCAGCGTGCACAATGCTATCGTAGCTTGGGCATGAAGAAAGAGGCAGAACTGGATGAATTCCGCATACTGAAAGCACAGATAGATAAGCGTTTTGGTAAGCAGCCAAGACTCTCGAAGAAACAGATGCGTAAGCGCAGCGATGAGGATATCGAGAAGTATAACCAGTTGGCTGTGGCTGACGAGGAGGATATAGCACCAGAGTACCAGAGCGACTATCGTGGACGAGTGCAGAACCATAAGGTGGGCATGGACTATATGCCGATGTATGCGCTCTCTACCGAACGCTTCCAGAATGAGGTGAAGCATGATATGGCATTCGACTATCAGGTGGAGCAGTTGAATAGAAAGATTCCTGCTGGTCGCCAGTTGCATGTAACCTGCAATCAGACTTCCCTCAGTGAAGCTGCTACTCAGCGCTACTTCAGTCGTATAGATAGTATCACACAACAAATCAATCAGCTGAAGAAAGAGGCCGACATTCTGCCATTGCTGATACAGCGTGCGGTGGCCTATAGCGTGATACAAAACAACGAAGGTGCTATCGATGACCTGACGACGTATATCATGAGTGACTCGCTATCATCTGTAGCATATTGGCAGCGTGCCGTATGCCAGTCGCGTCTGAATGGTTTTAATGCTGCTCAGGGTACGGATGTGAGGTTGCAGACTGCTCGCGTATTGGCAGATTTGGCAGAAGCTATACGCCTGAATCCGTCGTGTGCTTATCTCTATTATAATCGTGGTAATGTGTATGTGCAGCGCAATGATTATCAGCATGCGATAGACGATTATAATCGTGCGATAGAATTAGAGCCACATCTGGCAGAAGCATTCTATAATCGTGGTTTAGTACGCATAGCACAGAAACAACAACAGGAGGCTGTTGCCGATTTGTCGAAAGCTGGTGAGCTTGGACTTTATCAAGCATACAGCATTATCAAACAGAATAGAAAATAAAAAAAACTGCGGTCTTTTTTGGTACCGCAGTTTTTTGTATCCTTAGTGGCGACGACGCTTGCCACCTCGCTTGTCTTCTCTTGACTCTGGTCGACGAGCATCCTTCCTGTAATCCTCATGTGGCTTCTTGTAATCAGCATGTGAATGGCGATTATCCGTGCGAGGACCTCTGAAATCAGTATGAGGACAGAGCTGCTGAATCAAATCAGGACGACCAATGCGGCGCAGGCTCTGCTCAATGCCTCGACGCTCTTCGGGCTTATACCAGAAGAAATACTGGCGCTGAGCAAGTTTGTCGCGCTGGGTCTTGGCACTCTGAATGGGTTCGAGCGTGTAAGGATCATATCCCGTGTACCACGTCTCAGTAGATACCGTCATGGGAGTAGGCGTGAAGTCTTGTACCTGTTCCAACTGGAAATCCAACTGTTTGGTCTTCACTGCCAGCTCTGCCATATCTGCCTCTGTGCATCCAGGGTGACTGGAGATGAAGTAGGGGATAATCTGCTGGTTTAGATGCTCTTCGCGATTGATGCGGTCGAAGATGCGCTTGAAGTCGTAGAACTGTTGGAACGAAGGCTTGCGCATCAGATAGAGCACGCGTTCGCTAGTATGCTCAGGTGCCACCTTCAAACGACCACTGACGTGATTCTTGATAAGTTCACGTGTATATTCCATAGCTGCCTTGTTGGAAGCCTCATCCTTACTCTTGTGCAACAGCAGGTCGTAGCGCACACCACTACCGATAAAACTCTTCTTGATGCCGGGCAGTGCATCGACAGCACGATATACTTCCAAGAGTTTAGAGTGGTCGGTATTGAGGTTAGGACAAATCTGTGGGTGGATACAGCTGGGACGCTTACACTTCTCACAAGCTTTGTGATTGCGACCATGCATGCCATACATATTGGCAGAGGGACCACCTAAGTCGCTCAGGTAACCCTTGAAGCCATCCATCTGGATAACCTTCTTCACCTCTTTGATAATACTCTCCTTAGAACGACAGGTGATAAACTTTCCCTGATGGGCTGAGATGGTACAGAAAGCACATCCACCAAAACAACCGCGATGGATGTTGACCGAGAACTTAATCATCTCGTAGGCAGGAATACGTTTGCCCTTATATTTGGGATGGGGCACACGCGTATAAGGCAGGTCGAACGAAGCATCTAACTCCTCGGTCGTCATAGGAGGATAGGGTGGATTGACCACAACGAAGCGACCATCTACACCTTGTATCAGGCGCTGGGCATGCATCATGTTCGACTGTTCTTCGATATGTCGGAAGTTCTCTGCCTGACAGCGTTTGTTCTTCAGACACTCTTCATGGCTATGCAGCACAATGTCGCGCTCGGTAATGCCACCAGGGATGTCTTCTTTACGTTTGAGAAAAACCGTCTGAGGAATATCGGTAATCTGCTTGATGGGTAATCCGTCACTCAACTTTTGTGCTAATGCTACGGTGGGCTTCTCGCCCATACCATAAGTAATCATATCAGCACCAGAGTTACAGAGAATACATTTTTCCAGCTTGTCTTGCCAATAATCGTAGTGTGTGAGACGGCGCAACGATGCCTCGATACCACCTAATACGATAGGTACATCGGGATATAACTCGCGCAGTATCTTGCTATATACGATGGTAGGGTATTCAGGGCGCATGTCGTGACGTCCGTCAGGACTGTATGCATCCTCTGAGCGCAGACGACGATTGGCTGTGTATTTGTTGACCATCGAGTCCATACAACCAGGAGCAATGCCAAAGAAGAGGCGAGGGCGTCCCAGCTTCTTGAAATCTCGATAGTCGCCATGCCAGTCGGGTTGTGGCACAATAGCTACCCGAAAGCCTGCAGCTTCCAGGGTGCGACCAATGACGGCAGCACCGAATGAGGGGTGATCAACATACGCGTCTGCAGAGAAGAGGATGACGTCAACCTCTTCCCAACCGCGCAACTCTAGTTCTTTCTTTGTTGTCGGCAGAAAATCTGTCAGTTTATAATCCATGAATACCTTACTCTTTCTCTCCTTTCTTTAAGTTAAACGGAAGTGCCTTCATCGGCACCTGATGTGATATCTGTATTTTCGTTACTACGATTCTTCCAATTGATGAACAACAGTACGAGCTGTTGCAGTCCGTATGCTTTCATATTGTTGTGGTAGATAACATCGAGACAGAGGTCGAGCAGGCGCTTGTCCTTGCCGGCTTCAGACTCAAGTAGTGAACGAATGTTTAGTTTCAACTTGTCCAGCACTTGTTCGTCAACATAACCATTGGAGTCGATGAGGTCACGAAAGAAGTGATAGTCATCGATGGTTTGCAGATGTTCTTCACTGATGTCGATGCTGCGAGTACCGCTGGGATTAGTTTGAATCTTGTACATAATACTTTTGTTGTTTCGGGTTATTTTAATAAATAGTTTAGTATTCCACGCATGATAGATGAGCGCTTCTGAGCGGTCTGAATACACTCAAAAGGAAAGCCCATCACAAACAGGCGATAGTCATTGCCTTTATAAGCGACTGCTGCTCCGTACCCGTCGGCATACTGCATGGCAGTATAGGCAGGCTTCACAGGTTGTAAAATGTCTGTCTTGGTAGCTGCATAGTGCGTCTCATTCAGCACTTTCCAGTATTGCAAGTCTGTGCCCAAGCCTCTGACGATATTGGTTGAATCTTGAGAGGTGCCTGCATATTGGCATTTCAGTACATGAGACAAGAACTGCTGTTCGTCGTCTCCAGTCATGTCGCTACCGATATAGGCACCACTTACCAGCAAGGCACCACCATTATTGGTATATGTTTGCAGGGTGTGCTGCATCGAACTGCTGAAAGTCTTGTAGTATTCAAGACTGTGTCCGTCGTTACGCTCCAAACCTAGGATGAGGTCGAGTGCGGCATAGTCGTGGTGGCGCAGTCTGGCACTCTCCAAGGCTTCGCTCGAACAGCTCACTATATTATATTGCTTGGTGGCAGCGATAGCCTCAGCATGTGTCTTGACGTAGTCGAAGTCGTTGCCAGCTATCAGCATACCCTCTAACTCTTCAGTAGAATTGCCTAATCCATTAGGTTCAATGCCCATCTCACTACGTTCGTAATTGATTTGTTGTCCACACCATCCGTAGGTAGGACCATAGGTGATACCTGGATCTTCGTTGATATCAAAGCCTTGCTCTTCAGCATTGTTGCGAATGGCTGGCGATGATAAGCGATGGAATCCATTCACTACCATAATAGTCTTCTGGGCATTAGGCGTATAATAAGCAGAGAGCACTTCTGTGGGGAAACTCTGTCCGCCACGATTTACGGCAGCCACCTTGAAGTGGTATAGTTGGTTGGGCTCTAATGTTATCTCGTGTTCATTCTTTGATCGGATATAGGTACCGTTGTCAAAGTCTGCCTCACCGATAGCGGTATAAAGAATATAGCCTGTAGGTTTAGCAGTAGGCTCTTGTGGGTCGTTAACAGCCTCCCAACTGAGTCGTATCACGTTCTTCTCCTTATATTCTATACGGAAGAAATTAGGAGCCAACGGTGCAACGATGAAGTTGTGCCCATGTTGGTCGTTGACATAGCGGAGAATAGTTTTATAGATAGAACGTGCCAACGTAAAACGGAAGTTGGGGTCTTGTCCGTATCGCATATCGGGGAAGTTCTGATGTGACATCGTCTCCAGTATGGCACTGGGCACCTCCGGCAAACGGGTTTCTGAGTAGTTGCGATCAAAGAGCTCTCTACGATTCCATGTTCCGTATTTGTATTTCAAGTCGAGCATCTCATTACTTAATAGCGCATCGGCAAAGTCGCGCGAGGCCATACGAGAGATACCCGCATTGAGCTTTCCTTCGTTAAACTTAGTGGTGCATACCGATAGCGAACCAATCAGTCCCTCACCATCTCTTGCATATCCTGCATCACTATGCACTGCCAGGGATAACTCGATAGGAACTCTCAGTCCGTCAATAGTAGGCATATAACAAGAACCTCCACCCAAATGATTGGTCATGAGTGAACGCACATTGATATCATCTCCATAGTCGTCATTGCCCGCCTTGGTACTATAAATCTCGTAAGGCATACCTGCCCATTGTGCTGAATAGCGTGCACCCTCCAAGCAACGAGGCATACCACTCGTCTCACCAAAGCGCTCAATATTACCCATACCTCCACCAAAGCGGACTGCATCGGTGGAAACGATACCCTTCTCGCTACTCTGGTTGGAGACGGTAACGCGATTAAACTCGTTATAACCTGCATCAAAGTCGAAAGTGCCTAAGTATACCCATGTGCCACCACCCATCTGTTGGTTGACATGGAACTGGGTGCGCTCTCCCTTATGCCACACTGTGTAGAGGGCATTGTTGATGCTACGAGGCAGCGTCTGATAACTTACATAAACTGCATAGCGACCAGCCTTCTTGAAGCGAGGCTGATAGGCAGCAATGCTATAGGTCTTACTGCTGGTTGTTCGCGCCATGCGTGCTGTACCAGCCATAAAGGGATTCTCTTGGTCGTGATATACACCTTCGTGCCATGCAAAACCAGCCTGTGGAGCTGTTACCCAGTGTTCGCCCATCTCAACTTCAAAGTAGTTGCTCTTTGGGCCATCATTATCTACGATGATTTCTTCTTTCTGCCAGTCGCGCTCACGAGGCGTGAAGACGATAGCTCCAGCATTCTCCAGCATAGGGATGAGGTAGGGCACCACGATGGTTTGGGTAAATAAGTCCTCTGTGGTACTAAAGAGTTTCGGACGTTGCCAGCGCCAATATCCCTTACTCTGGTCGTAGTAGCGCCCGTGACTAGCCCAGAGAGATAGATGTCTGTTTTGTAGTCCGTGTGTATATTTTACGGGTTGTGAGATGTTCTTAACCCAAGGTTCACCATCGTAGTCAATGTCGCCCCACATACGTGATTTATCGGCATTCATAGAAAGGCGATTGGGAATCAACTCGTCTATCGTCATCCCATTCGTCATCACTGTGAGCTGATAGTCTTTGTAGGGCTTGGGTAGTTCGCCTTTTATCTTCTTATAGATATGTTCGGTAATCTCAGGAGTAAACTCTTGGGCAGCAAAAAACTCGTCGGCAGTAACCACGAGTGTCTTGGCATTGTCGTCGAGTTTGTAGCTGATAAGTCTAGGTGCCTGTGTCAGTCGGGTACCTTTTGGCTTATATTTCGCAAAGTAATTATGCAGTCGCTCAACCATTTTAGCCTCGTCTTTGGCTGTCTGTGCGGATAAAGGTAAAAAAGTAAAAAGGTAACAGAGCACTATGCTCCATACCTTTACTTTTCTTATTATGCGCTTCGTCGTCATCGTCTGCTTTCGTCCCTCCTTCTTCCTGATATCTATAATTTCTTATTTTCTACACCTCTCCAATGGTAAACTTCTCCGGGCATTTGCCTTTAAAGTCCTTAAAGTATAGCTTGATTTCTTTCATCTGGCTTTCAATGTCGCCATTAGGAATAATGGTCTTAGTGCATTGAATGTGTTTCTTCTCGTAGTCCACACCATAAAGTAGGATGGGAATTTGAGCCTTTAGAGCAATATAGTAGAATCCCTTTTTCCATTCAGGGTTGAGCGAGCGTGTACCTTCAGGAGTGATACATAAATGGAATGTATTTACTTTATGTGCTGTCTCGGCCAGAATGTCAGTCATACTTGAGTGCTTAGAACGCCATACAGGAATACCACCCATCCTGCGAAGAATAGGACCTAAAGGCCAAAAGAACCATTCCTTCTTCATCAGGAAATTGCTCTTCATGCCTTGACTCTTGCTGTAGAGCTGTCCGATGAGGAAGTCCCAGTTGCTTGTATGTGGCGCCAGACAGATAATATATTTGTCGGGATGGGGCTCAGTTACATCTGCCGTCCATCCCATATGTTTGAACAGCAACCAATTACAAAATGATTTCACCATGTTGTTTAAAGATTGTTTATTTGATCTATAATATCACTGGCCTGAGCCACAAAGTCCTCTTTTACTTTCTGATAATACTTCTTTGCCGGCATACCTGGTTCTGGATGTGAGATGCGGCAGATAAAGTCGGCCTGCATCTTCAAGATGCTATAAATCAGTGCCTCGGTGTTGTCGTTGTTGGAATCGCTATTCCCATATAAGGATACTGCTACACATTCTGCAAAAAGATCCTCACAAATGAGATTGATTGAGTGTTTAAGTGTTCGTTTGTTCGCCATAATTAAATCCTCCTATTTTTAATTTTAAATCGATTTCAAAGGTCAAAGTTACAAAAAAAAATGAGATAGGAGAAACATTTGCTACAAAAAAATATTAAAATGCACTTTTTCTTTCTCTTTCTCGCGAAAAATGAGTATTTTTGCAGTTCGAAAAAAACATTTTCAACAATATAAAACATATTATAGAATGGAAAAAAGTGCATTGCAGAAAGCTCGTGCTGCTTATCAGCCGAAGTTGCCTAAGGCTCTTCAGGGAGCAGTAAAGATTAAGGAAGGTGCGCCTACTCAGAGTGTTGGCGACCAGGAAGAAATCAAGAAGTTGTTCCCCAATACCTACGGTATGCCTATCGTAGAGTTTGAACCCGCTACAGAGGCTAATAACAGCAAGATGAATGTTGGTATCATCCTCTCTGGTGGTCAGGCTCCTGGTGGTCACAACGTGATTACCGGTCTCTTCGATCAGATTAAGAAGCTTAACCCTGAGAACCGTCTCTATGGTTTCATCTTGGGTCCTGGCGGATTGGTTGACCACAACTACATGGAGCTGACTGCTGACATCATCGACGAGTATCGCAATACTGGTGGTTTCGATATGATTGGCTCAGGTCGTACCAAGCTGGAGAAGATTGACCAGTTTGAAAAGGGTCTGGAGATTATCCGTGAGCTCGATATCAAGGCTATCGTAATCATTGGTGGTGATGACTCTAATACCAACGCTTGTGTATTGGCTGAATACTATGCTGCTAAGAACTACGGCGTACAGGTTATTGGTTGTCCTAAGACTATCGATGGTGACCTGAAGAACGAGCAGATTGAGACCTCTTTCGGTTTTGATACCGCTTGTAAGACTTACTCAGAGCTGATTGGTAACATCGAGCGTGACTGTAACTCAGCCCGCAAGTACTGGCACTTCATCAAGGTGATGGGTCGCTCTGCTTCTCACATCGCTCTGGAGTGCGCTCTGCAGACACAGCCTAACATCTGTCTCGTATCTGAGGAAATCGAGCAGAAGGGTATGAGCCTCGATGATATCGTTGACTATATCGCTAACGCAGTATGTCTGCGTGCTGCTGATGGCAACAACTTCGGTACCGTTATCATCCCTGAGGGTGTTATCGAGTTTATCCCAGCTATCAAGAAGCTCATTGCTCAGCTCAATGACGTTCTGGCTTTGCCTGAGGCTAAGAACCTGGATCGTCACGAGTCAATCGACTTTGTTAAGGCTCACCTTACCGATGAGAACCTTGCAGTATTCAACAGCCTGCCTACAGGTGTTGCTCGCCAGCTGGCTCTTGACCGTGACCCACACGGAAACGTACAGGTATCACTGATCGAGACCGAGAAGTTGCTTAGCACTATGGTAGCTCAGAAGTTGGAGAAGATGAAGAAGGATGGCAAGTACACAGGAAAGTTCTCTGCTCAGCACCACTTCTTCGGTTATGAGGGACGTTGCGCAGCTCCTTCTAACTTCGATGCTGACTACTGCTATGCTCTTGGTACCAGCGCTGCTCAGCTGATTGCTAACGGCAAGACTGGCTACATGGCTATCGTTAAGAATACTACAGCTCCTGCCGAGCAGTGGATTGCTGGTGGTGTGCCCATCACTATGATGATGAACATGGAGAAGCGTAATGGTGAGATGAAGCCCGTTATCCGTAAGGCTCTCGTTGAACTTGATGGCGCTCCCTTCAAGGAGTTCGCTGCTCATCGTGACGAGTGGGCTCGTAAGACTGCTTACGTATATCCTGGTCCTATCCAGTACTGGGGACCCACAGAGGTTTGCGACCAACCTACTATGACTCTTGCTCTTGAGAAGGCTTAATAGATGCCCCCCAAGAGAACAACGCATAGAAAAACGACATCCGGACGCCGAACGAGGCCTGTGCCACATAGGCGTCCGAATGTCTTTATCCGCTTATTACAGCATCTGCCCGGTTGGGCGTGGTGGATAGGCGGACTTTCTATTGTTGGCATTTATATTTATTTCTTCTATTACATTTTTGTTGGCCCATTTGGTTTCCGTTGGCGTGCCTTATATGGCGATGTCAGCTATCCTGAGGGTTATGAGATTCACGGCATTGATGTGAGTCACCATCAGGGAAAAATCAACTGGCAAAAGTTGAAGGATCAGGGTATGATAGATAAGTTCCCCGTACGCTTTGTTATGATAAAAGCTACGGAGGGAGCATCGCGCATAGACCCTAACTTCAAAGAAAATTTCTTCCAGGCTCGCGAGAATGGTTTTACTCGTGGTGCCTATCATTTCTATAGCATCTATTCTTCTGCAGAGAAGCAGGCCGAATTCTTTATTAAGAATGTAAAACTGGAAAAGGGCGATCTCCCACCCGTACTCGATGTGGAGCATAAACCCAAGAATCAGACTGACGAGGAGTTCGTGGTCAGTATACGCAAATGGCTTGATATCGTAGAAAATCACTATGGTGTAAAGCCTATTATTTATACGTACTATAAGTTTAAGACCAGATATCTAAACGACTCAGTATTTGATGATTATCCTTATTGGATAGCTCATTATTATGTAGACAAGGTAGAGTATGAAGGTGCTTGGAAGTTTTGGCAGCATACCGATGCTGGTCGCTTACCAGGTATTAAGGGACGTGTAGATTTCAATATCTATAATGGTTCTTATTATGACCTACGCAAGCTTACTATTGGCTCCCGTGAATTGATAGGTGAGGATGCCTATGCGGACTAAGGGTAGGTTACTAAAAGAATAGTTGTGCTTTTATTTGCAAATGTGACGAAATTTTAGTAACTTCGCAGCCAATAATTAAACTAACTCTAAAAATGTTGAAAAACTTTCTTATTTCTACAGCTATGCTGTTGTCGGCAGTATCGACAACGGCAGGAAATGCAACGCCACGCTTGAATGCACCAGAATGGCGTAATCCGCTAGTGAATCATCAGAATCGTGAAGCTCGACATGCTAACTTCTTTGCCTTTGAGAGCGAAGACGCTGCAAGGGCAGGAGAGAAGGGAGCCTCTAGTCGCTATCTATCGATGGAGGGTATGTGGCGCTTCCATTTTGTGAAGAACCATCAGGATGCCCCTGCCAATTTCTGGCGCTCTGATTTTGACGACTCTAAGTGGGAGAACTTTCCGGTTCCTGGATTATTCGAGTTGAATGGGCATGGCGACCGTATCTATAAGAATGTCGGTTATGCATGGTGTACTACCTTTGAGAGCAATCCTCCTTATATTGGTGAAACAGAGAATTATACAGGTTCTTATCGTCGCGAATTTACACTTCCTTCTAGTTGGAATGGTCAGCAGGTTATTTTCCACGTTGGTTCTGCCACAAGCAATCTCAAAGTATGGGTTAATGGCAAGTATGTGGGATATAGTGAGGACTCAAAGATTGCTGCAGAGTTTGATATTACCAAATATCTGAAGAAAGGCAAAAACCTGATTGCTATGCAGATTATGCGTTGGTGTGATGGTTCTTATCTGGAGGACCAGGACTTCTGGCGCTTTACTGGTATTGCCCGTGAGGTCTATCTCTTTGCTCGTCCGAAGGCGCATATTGAGGATGTAACTATCCAGCAGGACTATCAAGATGGTAAGGGCTTGCTGACAGTCAACGTTAAGGCTGCTAAGGGTACCTTGGTAGAGGCTTGCCTTGAAGATGCTGAGGGCAAGATGGTAGGAACAGGTTTGAAGCAGACTGTAGAGAACGCCAAAGCATGGTCTGCAGAGACTCCTTACCTCTATAATCTTTATGTTGTTGCCAAGCAGGGCAACAAGGTGGTTGAGGTGGTTCGCCAAAAGGTAGGCTTCCGCCATATTGAGATTAAGGGTGGTCAGTTGCTTGTCAATGGTCAACCTATCCTCATTAAGGGTGCCGATCGTCATGAGTTAGACCCCGATGGCGGATATATCGTATCTATAGAGCGTATGAAGCAGGATCTCAAGATTATGAAGCAGCTCAACATCAATGCTGTACGTACTTGTCACTATCCAGATGATCCCCGTTGGTACGACCTATGTGACTCGGCTGGTATCTATGTGGTAGCTGAGGCTAACCTTGAGAGTCATGGTATGGGATATGCAGAGAAAACGCTGGCTAAGCGTACTGACTTCGAATTGATGCATTTGGAGCGCAATCAGGCCAACGTGCTCACCTTGCGCAATCACCCCTCAATACTTATCTGGAGTTTGGGTAATGAGGCTGGCTATGGCCCTAACTTTGAGAAGTGCTATGAGTGGATTAAGAGTGTAGATAATCGTCCTGTACAGTATGAACAGGCTGGTCACTGGGGCAAGACAGACATATTCTGTCCGATGTATATGGGTTATGAAGACTGTGAGAAGTATGCACAGACCGATAATCCCCGTCCACTGATTCAGTGCGAGTATGCTCATGCTATGGGTAACTCTATCGGTGGTTTCAAAGAGTATTGGGATATCATCCGCAAATATCCAAAATATCAGGGTGGTTTTATCTGGGACTTCGTTGATCAAGGACTGCGCGACAAGAGTCCTATCACAGGCAAGGAGATCTTTACCTATGGTGGTGACTATGGTCGTTATCCTGCTTCAGACTATAACTTCAACTGTAATGGTATCATTGCACCCGATCGTCGTCTCAATCCACATGCATACGAGGTACAATACTATTATCAGAACGTATGGATTAGTGATAAGGGATTCAAAGATGGACGTATTGAGATCTACAACGAGAACTTCTTCAAGTCACTCGACGACTTAGAGCTAGAATGGTTTGTCGGTCGTGCTGGCAATAGCCATCATGGTGGTAATCGCCCCGACGGTATGACCTTTGGTCATGGTGGTAAGATGGATATTAGCGGTATTGCTCCTCAACAGCGTAAGACAATAACTATTGAGGCTATGCAGAAGACCATTGCTCGTGTGCTTGGTCATCATGGCAATCAGGAACTCTTTGTCAGCTTCCAACTCAAAGCTAAGGACAACAAACAACCTTTTGTAGATAAAGGTCAGGTGGTAGCTCGCCAGCAGTTTGTCCTCAATCCCTATGAGTTCCCCGAACTCACTGCAGAGAAGTCATCAGTCACTAAAGAAGAGACCATCAGCTATATCAAACTGATGGCTGCAGGAACTGCACTTACAATCGGCAAACAGTCTGGTATGATTGACTATCTTGATGTTGACGGACAACCTATGTTGGTAGATCGTCAGAGTGTTACTCCAGAGTTCTGGCGTGCTCCAACAGATAATGACTACGGTGCTTGGTTGCAGCAGCGTTGGGGACAGTGGAAGAATCCTCAGATGAAGGTGAAGAGTGTTACCGTAAACGACAACTCGGTTGTCGCTCAGATAGAGATGCCCACCGTTAAGGGTGCCATTACGATGACCTACACCCTGCAACCTGATGGTGCTGTCCTCGTGCGCCAACAGATGCATTGTGAGCAAGAGGGTAGAGAGGCTTGGCTCTTCCGTTATGGTATGCAGTTGCAGATGCCTAAGCAGTATGATAGCGTGAAGTACTATGGCCGTGGTCCGCACGAGAACTATTGTGATCGCAACTCAAGCGAGTTCTTAGGAGTATATAGTAATAATGTAAAAGACGAGTACTATCCTTATGTTCGTCCACAGGAGAGTGGCAACCACACTGATATTCGCTGGTTCCAGGTGACCGATGGCCAGCGTGGCCTCCAGTTTAGCTCTAATGCTCCCATGGAGTGCTCAGCACTGCCTTATCTGGTAGAGGATTTGGATGCAGGTGCTATGAAAGACCATCGCTGGGGACAGCATAGTGGTGACCTCGTAGAGCGCCCACTTACACAGGTACATATCCAGCAGCGCCAGATGGGTCTTGGTTGTGTCAACTCATGGGGAGCTCGTCCATTGCCTCCTTACATGTTGCCAGCTAACAAAGACTACGACTTCACTTTCGTAATTGAACCAATTCGATAAAAAGTAAGTGTATAAATCTAAAAGGAGTCTACCCGTAGCGAGTAGGCTCCTTTTCCTTTATAATCATATAGTAGTTTGTACTTTTACAAATCCTTTCGTTTTCCATTTTCCCGAGCGCCAGCGCCTCATCAAGATAACACCTCGGATGCTCTCATCTAGTGTAAAGCCTATCCACATACCAACAAGTCCATATCCTAAAGGTATACCGATGAAATAGCTTAGTCCTACGGCTACACTCCATTGGAAGATGACACCCACGATGAATGGATAAACGGTATCGCCTGTAGCTCGCAATGTGCTTGAAGCAAAAATGTTGGCCGTACGACCTATTTCAAGGAATACGTCAACAACGAGCACCCATACACCCATCTGGATGATTTCCTGATTATTGGTAAAGGCACTTAGTAAGCTATGTCCTGACAGTGCTAAGACGATAGAACCAGTGATGGTGATGACCATCGACCAGCGAAAGAAATAGTTTCCAAGAATGTAAGCAGCCTGGTGACGTTGTTGTCCTACAAGATGTCCTATCAAGATATCACCACCCTGCGTGATGCTCAGGCAGAAGAGATAGACAAACATAATCATGTTGGCACAGTAGGTTCGTGCAGCCAGTGCCTCGTTACTAATCTGGTTGATAAAGATGGTGATAACCACCTGTGAGAGATTATATGATATATTCTCGCTCATAGCGGGTATACCTATCTTTAGCAAGTTTTTAAGTTCCTGCCACGGCATTGGACGGAAGTAGTGTAGGGGGAAACGTGGGATGTGAACCTTGAAGTGGATGCATGCCAACAGTACCATAGCCAGTGCACGACTGGCTGCTGTAGCAATAGCAGCACCCTCTACACCCAACTGCGGACAACCCCAATGACCAAAGATAAGGGCATAGTTGCCAAAGACATTAAACACATTGACAATACCCGTTACTACCATCGGATATACCACCTTGTCGGCACTACGCAATGAGGCAGAGAAGGTGAGAGATAGTGCTTGGAAGAATGATAGTGCACCTGTGAGACGCAGATAAGTCACACCATCGCCCATTAGTTCTGGTCGCAGCCCCATCATCTTTAGCAGTCCTTCAGCATAAAAGAAGAGTAGGGCACTTACTACCAATCCCAACAGGAAGTTGACTACTATCGCCATGCCTACCACTTGTACCAGACGCTTACGCAATCCTGCTCCAATATATTGAGCACAGAGAATGGCGGCACCCATGGAGAAAAACTGGTAGACCAAGAATACCAGCGACATTAGCTGATTGTCCAGACCTACCGCAGCCACACTATTGTCGCTATAGCGACTAAGCATGACAGTATCTACAGCTCCTAGCATCATAACTAGAGCCATTTCGATAAATACTGGTACGGTAAGTACCTTCAATTGACGTTTTAGCGATGTGTCTGTCATTCCCTCTATTATCCCTTTATTATTATCATTAGTTCAAAAAATCGCTGCAAAGTTACATAAAAACGAGGGAAATATAAAAGAAAAAAGTTTTTTTTCTTTTTAATTCCGAGTGCATAGTAACTTCAGCAAAGCCAAAGTTACAACATTTACTTCAGAATACAACAGCTTAACCCCAGAAATTACAAAGAGGCATCCACCTGCTAGTGGACGCCTCTTCTTATTGAGTTAATTCATGCTTACTAATTATGCGAATGGATTCTCAGTGGGATAGAAATCTCCCTTGGGGAAGTTGTAGTCGATTTCCTCAACGGGGATACCCATGTACTTGAGAACCTCCCACAGATATTTACCAGCGTGCTCGAACATAACAGCTGCGTGGTGTGGGTAGTGCTTCTCGATGAGGACGTGACGATAGAAACGGCTCATGTTCTTGATACCGAAGGTACCGATAGAACCGAATGATCGAGTAGCTACAGGCAGGATCTCACCCTGAGCGATGTAAGCGCGGAGCTTAGTATCGGCAGTAGACTGCAGACGATATACAGTAGCCTTACCTGGCTGCAGGTCACCCTCAAGTGTACCGTTAGTTACCTCAACAGGCAGAGCGCGAGCCATAATGCGCTGGAAGCACATCTTGCAGTCGCAAACCTTAGAAGAAGCAGTGTTACCACAGTGGAAGCCCATGAAGATTTCCTTGTCGGTGTATGTATCGCACTCGAACTTCTTACCCTTGATGCTCTCCTCGTACATGTCGCGAGGTACAGAGTTATTGATGTCGAGCAGAGTAACGGCATCCTGAGTGATGCAGGTACCGATGAACTCAGACAGTGCACCGTAGATATCAACCTCACAAGCTACGGGGATACCACGACCAGTCAGACGGCTGTTAACGTAGCAAGGTACGAAACCGAACATGGTCTGGAAAGCAGGCCAGCACTTGTTAGCCATTGCTACATACTGGCGAGAACCCTTGTGACCCTCAATCCAGTCAAGCAGAGTCAGCTCATACTGAGCGAGCTTAGGCAGAACCTGAGGAATCTTGTTACCAGTTCCGAGCTCATTAGCCATATCCTTTACAACCTCGTCGATACGTGGGTCGTTAGCGTGCTTCTGGAAAGCTTCGAGCAGGTCGAGCTCTGAGTTCTCCTCAATCTCAACGTCGAGATCATAGAGGGCACGGATAGGAGCGTTACAAGCGAGGAAGTTGTTAGGACGTGGACCGAAGCTGATAATCTTCAAGTTCTGCAGACCTACGATAGCACGAGCGATAGGCAGGAACTCGTGAATCATCTCAGCGCACTGAGCAGCGTCACCTACGGGCTCCTCGGGGATGTAAGCACGGGTCTTACGCAGAGAGAGAGCCTGGCTAGCGTTCAGCATACCGCAGTAAGCATCACCACGACCATCAATCAAATCGTTCTGAGTCTCCTCTGCAGCAGCGCAGAACATAGTGGGACCCTGGAACCAGTCAGCAATCATGGTCTCTGAAATCTCAGGACCGAAGTTGCCGAGATATACGCACAGTGCGTTACAGCCAGCCTTCTTAACGTCCTCAAGAGCCTGCTGAGCGTGGATTTCACTCTCAACGATGCAGATAGGGCACTCGTAGATGCCATCCTTACCGAACTTCTTCTCATACTCAGCGATAACTGCCTTACGGCGGTTAACTGCCAATGACTCGGGGAAACAGTCGCGGCTTACCGCAACGATACCGATTTTAATTACAGGTACATTTTTCATGTTAATAATAGTTGTTATAAAAAGTAATGTTTAATTTGTCAATTATGTTATTTTCACGATACGAATAAGTGTATCAGCTACAAATTTACTCATTTTTATTCGGCTATTTATCTTTTTGGTTAAAAATTTGGCTTTTACAATATTTTTTAGTAATTTTGCCACGTATTTTTAACAAATTTAATGTTTTTCCGATAGGGAACGTGCAGAAAATATACGGAATATTGGTCTTGCTGATGTTACTATGCATTGGTTGTCAGTGGCGCTTAAAACCCACTGAAACGGATGCTACCGGTAAGCGAATCGGTCTTCAGCGCTTCGATCGTATCGAGATGCTCTATCTCACTACGGGCGATTATTCTGCATTACAGCAGATGAATACCTATTTTCCCACGGAAACACGTATGTTGATAGAAGATATATTACATCTGGGACATGTTGACGATCCTGAGATTAATACCAAGTTTTTATTCTTCTTCCAAGACTCCACTTTGTTGCAGATGCTTAACGATGTGCAGCAGCAATATAATAATATGGATGATATTGACGAGCAGTTGTCTACAGCCTTTAAGCGTCTGAAGGAAGAAATGCCCGATGTGGAGATTCCTACGG
Organism: Prevotellaceae bacterium MN60; assembly: GCA_900199555.1. Classification (GTDB taxonomy): domain Bacteria; phylum Bacteroidota; class Bacteroidia; order Bacteroidales; family Bacteroidaceae; genus Prevotella. The sequence continues at coordinate 130,174 of FZQZ01000005.1, read as the reverse complement.
TATATACTCAGATTGGTTCGTTCGACCAGAGCATCGTGGTGTCGGGAAGTTCGCTTGGTGTGAGCCTCGACAAATATCTAGGTACTGACTATCCTTTCTATCGCGACCACTATAGTGAAAGTGACAGAGCGCTGATGAAACGCGATATGATAGTACCCGATTGTTTGGTGTTCTATCTGCTGAGTCTCTATCCATTACCCAAAGATTTACAACAAGAAGAGCATGATATTCATATCGGTCGCATCTTGTATGTTGTCAACCATTTAATGCAGCGACAGGTTTTTAAAACCGAATATGTAGATAAAGCTGCAGCATACATGCATAAACATCCAAACACATCCTTGACAGAATTATTGCAAGACAGATAATATTTTAATATGCCCGAAGAGAATAAGACTACACCAAAGCGCCGCAGACAACAACCTGTGGACAATACCTATGCACACGTTCAGCCACAAGCAACCGAAATTGAACGTGCTGTACTGGGTGCGCTAATGATTGATAAGGATGCCTACGCAGTAGTTTGCGAAGGTCTCACCCCAGAGAGTTTCTATGAACCACGCAACCAAAAGGTGTATCGCGCCATTATGGAGTTGGCGATGCACGAGTTGCCTGTTGACGTATGGACTGTTACTGAGCAGTTAGCCAAGCAGGGTGACTTGGAAGATGTGGGTGGTCCTGCCTATGTGACTGAGATATCATCACGCGTTGCATCGTCAGCCAATATTGAGTATCATGCTCGTATTATTGCGCAGAAATCATTAGCTCGCCAGCTGATTCAGTTTACCAGCAAGATTCAAACGCTGGCATTCGACGAGACTGTCGATGTTGACGCCCTGATGCAAGAGGCTGAGGGCTCGCTGTTTGAACTTGGACAGCGCAACATGAAGAAGGACTATACCCAGATAGACCCCGTCATCAAGAATGCTATTGATGTTATCCAGCAGGCTTCTGCTAATAAGGATGGTCTGACGGGTGTTCCTACAGGATATCATAAGCTCGACGATATCACCAGTGGTTGGCAACCTTCCGACTTGGTTATTATCGCCGGACGTCCTGCCATGGGTAAGACTTCGTTTGCCCTGAGTATGGCTAAGAATATTGCTGCCGACTATCAGGTTCCTATGGCTTTCTTTTCGCTTGAGATGTCAAACGTACAGTTGGTTAACCGTTTGATATCTAATGTCTGCGAGATTCAGGGTTCGAAGATTCTGAATGGTCAGTTGCAACCCGATGAGTGGGACCGTCTGGATAAACGCCTCAACAACCTGTTGGGTGCACCTCTTTATGTTGATGACACCCCAGGCTTGTCTGTATTCGAGTTGCGTACCAAGGCACGCCGTCTGGTACGTGAGCATGGTGTGAGAATTATCATGATTGACTACCTGCAGCTGATGAATGCTAATGGTATGCGCTTCTCTTCTCGTCAGGAGGAGGTCTCTGTGATTTCTCGTTCGCTCAAAGGTTTGGCTAAGGAGTTGAATGTGCCCATCTTGGCATTGTCACAGTTGAACCGTGGTGTAGAGAGTCGTGAAGGATTGGAAGGTAAGCGTCCTCAGCTGAGTGACTTGCGTGAGTCGGGAGCCATCGAGCAGGATGCCGATATGGTGCTCTTTGTTCATCGTCCTGAATATTATCATATATATCAAGATGATAATGGTCGCGACCTGCATGGTATGGCGCAGATTATTATTGCTAAGCACCGTAAGGGTGCTACGGGCGATGTGCTGTTGACCTTCCGTGGTGAGTTCACCCGCTTTGAGAATCCTGAAGACAAGCGTCTCAGTGCAAAGCAGACTGACGATGGTGGTGGCGAGATTCTGAGTAGTAGAATGAATGGCGGCACACAGGACTTTGCCAATGCGTCGCCATTTGACCCAGGAGAACCAGCCGGTCCTCTACCTTTCTAATAAGAATTCTTATAATTTTAATAGTTGTTTAGCGTTGGCGATGGCGGCTTCGGTCACATCGCTTCCGCTAACCATTTGTGCTATCTCACGGATGCGCTCCTCGTTGGTGAGTTCGTGCAGATGACTGGTAGTGCCTTGTACCGTCTCTTCCTTAGACACACGATAGTGGTGACTACCCAGTGCTGCAATCTGAGGTAGGTGGGTAATAGATATCACCTGACGATTGGCTTCACCCATCTCACGCATCATCTCTGCCATTTTTTCGGCAATCTTTCCGCTTACACCAGTATCTATCTCGTCGAAGATGATGGTTGGCAGTTTTACAGCACCACTAATCATCGCTTTCAGGGATAACATCACACGTGCTATCTCACCACCACTGGCTACCTGAGAAACAGGTTGGAGTGGGGTGGATGTGTTGGCTGAGAAGAGGAAGGCCACCTGGTCCTGACCGCTCTTGTTAAGTTCTGTCTTGATGATGCTGACGGCAAAGCGCACATGAGGCATACCTAATGGCACCAAGCGTTGCTGCATCTGCTTTTCTATTTCCTTGGCTGCCTTCTGGCGCTGTTTGCTTAACTCGTCAGCTAACTGTTGGCTCTTAGCTTTCAACTTCTCGCACTTAGCTTCCAACTCACCTACAGCCTCATCGCTATTCTCGATAGCTGATAGTTGCTGTTTCAGATTATCGCGTTGGGCTATCAGCTCTTCTACATTCTCTGCGTGATATTTCTTCTCCAAATCGTAGAGACGATCCAGACGATTGTTGATATGCTCTAACTCTGAAGGGTCGAAATCGGTACGCTCTAAGAGACGACTTACCTCATCAGCAATATCCTTCAGTTCGATATGACAACTCTCCAGTCGTTCCGTCAATTCTCTAGCAGCAGGCAGTACTCTGCTTATGCTGTTGAGCGAGTGTAGTGTCTGACGGATAGCGTCTACGGCCCCCTGCTGGTCGCTACTCAACTGGTTGTCGGCATCATAGAGAGCCGATTTAATCTCCTCCGCATGCGACATCGTTTCGCTCTGCTGTTCCAGTTCCTCCTGTTCGCCAAGTATGAGGTTCGCTTGCTCTAGCTCCTCGCATTGAAATTGCAGAAAGTCAACCTGTTGGCGATTTCTCTCAATGCTTTCCTTTAACTCCTCAAGTTGGCGATTGGCAATAGAAAGTAGGCTATAATTCTCTTGATATTCTTTCATCAAATCGCTATCTTTTGCCAAGATATCTACTACGTTCAGCTGGAAGTCTTGCTTGTTGAGCAATAGGTTCTGGTGCTGCGAATGGATATCTACCAACTGCTCGCCGAGCTCTTTCAGCATCGAGAGTGCTACAGGCGTATCGTTGATAAATGCACGGCTCTTTGAGGTGCTGATTTCACGGCGTATAATCGTGTCATTGGCATCATACTCAATGTCGTTTTCATCGAAGAAAGGCTTCAACTCGTAGCGTGACAAGTCGAAGTGAGCCTCGATAACACATTTGTCGGTACCCTGCTTGATGGCCTTTGGATCGGCACGTTGTCCCAGTAGCAATCCTATTGCTCCAAGGATAATACTCTTACCAGCACCCGTTTCACCCGTCATTACAGAGAAACCCTCGTGCCACTCAATATCGAGCTCATCAATCAGTGTAAAATTCTTAATATACAATTGCCGTAGCATCTTTTTTCGTTTGAAATTTGAAATTTGAAATTTGAAGTTTGATGTTTGATGTTTAATTCTTTATCTTCTCCCAAGCATTGCTTTGTGATGCATTGATAGAGAATAGCAGTTCATACACATGGTCTTTCTCTTTCTGTGTACCCTTTCCTTTATAGATATTGGCCAATTCATCGCGCTTATAGTCTGTCCATATCTGTGGTAAGAGGCTGAGAGGCTTGTCCTGATGTGCCTGCTTCAAATTCTCCAAAGCCTCCGAGATATTGGTACGTCCGCGTTCTGCATTTGTAGCCATTTCATCGAGTCCTTTGCGATAGTAGTCGTATTGAAGTTGGCGGAAAGGTTTCATTGCTTCGTCAAGATAATCGTTGATGATGGCAAAGCGGTTGCGACTATCCTCAAAGGCTTTCCATCCCGTAAATCCTAAGTCCTGAGCATTATTCGCCAGGTTCATGCAGCGCTGCAATACCTCAGTGCCGCCCATCGGTGCAAAACTGTCGAGGTCAAGACCGATAATCAGGTATGCATAGTATGCCAACAATGCTGTCAGCTGATTGTCTACCACTTCGTCGTTATAGTTCAGTTGGTCAAACTGTACGAAATCGAAGTTAAAGTCGCCATCCTTGTTGTTATACAGCGTGGTGGTATATGCTGAGTTATAAACAGGTCGATTAGCCTGTATCATTGCTGAACAGGTAAAGCGATTGTTGGCCTTGTCATACTTGGTCACCGTCAGGTTGAAGTTCACGTTGATGCGTTCGTTCTTCTGAAACTGCAGTTCTGTCCATTGGCGATCGTTCATCCACTGTTCCAGTGTCTGTTGCAGGTTCTCGAATACCGATTTATCCGAGCCTTCCACCTGTGCGCTATTGATAGTGATTTTCACCTGTAGCTCTTGTGCCGTAGCACGATGTACAAAGCCACACAGCCATGTTGCTATAATTAGTATCAGATATTGCCGTTTCATTCGACTTCCTTTTTTTGATTACAAAGATAGTTTAAAGATGCGAATTTTTATAATAATAAAGATAAAAATTAAAATTATTTGGCATTTACCTTATTTCTTTATCCTCGTGAATTTGTAAATTTGCAGCGTGTAAAGATTTTCTAACATAGTGATTACTCGTATGAAAAATTTAGTAAGTATTGCGTTCTTGGCATGGGGAGCCTTAACAGCTTCTGCCCAGTCTGTTGGAGCGTTAGAAGTGAAAGAACTGAAACTGAGTAACGGACTGACTGTTTGGCTGAATGAAGACCACTCCCAGCCAAAGGTATATGGCGCCTTAATCGTGAAAGCCGGTGCAAAGGATTGCCCGAATACGGGTATTGCCCATTATCTGGAACACGTGCTCTTCAAAGGTACCCAGAAGATTGGTACTGTCAACTATGCTGAGGAGAAGTTATGGCTTGACTCTATTTCTGCCAAGTATAACGAACTATCACGCACGACCGAACCACAACAGCGTTTGAAGATTCAACAAGACATCAGTCGTCTGAGCCAGCGTGCTGCTGACTATGCTATCCCCAACGAGTTTGACCGTCTTATCTCTAAATATGGTGGTTCCAAACTAAATGCGGCCACCTCATGGGATTATACACAATATTATAATACTTTCTCCCCACAGTTCTTGGAATTATGGTGTGAGCTGAACTCCGAGCGAATGCTCAATCCCGTATTCCGCTTGTTTCAAGGTGAGCTGGAGACTGTTTACGAAGAGAAGAACCGTTCTGCGGATGATATGCTCAGTACTGCTCTCGATAAGCTTTTAGCTGCTGTGTTCAAGGGCCATCCTTACCAGTATCCAATTATCGGTAGTACGGAAAACCTCAAGAATCCACGCCTGTCGGATATGGAAGATTTCTTCCGTCGTTACTATGTTGCAGGTAATATGGGACTGATGTTGAGTGGCGACTTTACAGAAGAGGGACTTCTGCCGCTACTGGAACGCACCTTCGGACGATTGCCTAAGGGTGAAGCTCCTCACAGAGACATCCCTGCCGTACAGCCTTTCAATGGTGAGACGCTGAACCTCAAAGTGAATATGCCGATTATCAAAGCCGTAGGTCTGCTGTTCCGCGGACCACTGGATAAAGACAAAGATACAAAGTCGCTACAGTTAGCCATGAGTCTGCTGACCAACGACAATGGTACGGGTATGCTTGACTCTTTGCGTACTGCCCACAAGGTGATGTTTGCCTATGGTCAGCGCTTTGCCTTGCAAGAGGGCGGTTTAGCTGGACTGCTCATTATCCCCAAACTGCCTTTCGGTTCTAAGAAGAAAGCCGAACAACTCTGCTGGCAGCAGATTGAGCGCGTCAAGCGTGGCGACTTCTCTGATGCCAAACTGGAAGAGTTGAAACTCGAACTGATTCGTAATTCTGCGTTAGAGTTGGAGGATGGCACCGATCGTGCTATGATGATGGGCGATGTCTATGCCCAAGGGCGCTCATGGACTGACTATCTGCAACAGGAAGAGTCTGTTAAGCATATCACTAAGGCCGACGTGATTGCTGCAGCCAATCGTTATCTGCTTACCGATCACTATCTGCGTGGCGTTAAGAAGTTTGGCTCTTATCCCAAGGACAAAGTATCACAGCCCAACTACAAGCCTGTGGTGCCCAAGCATGCCAGAGAGCAGTCTGACTATGCTCGTGAGTTGGCCAAGATTCCCGTTGTTGATAAGGCCCCGAAACTTGTCAATCTGCAGCAAGATGCCGAGATAACCCCGCTTACCAGTCATGTGCATTTATATAAGGTGGCTAATCCTAAGAACGACCTTTTCACCTTTACGCTCAAATGGCATAAGGGCGAACGCGATGATGCTAAGCTGATACTTGTTGAAAGCTACCTGAGCGAACTAGGCACCGACTCGCTGACCAAGCACCAGATTGGCGAAGCCTGGCAGCGACTGGGTACTACTTTCGAGACATCATCGTCAGACAACTATTTCACGATGACACTCACTGGTTTCGATTCTAACCTTGCTCCCTCGCTCAATCTCTTGCGCCATATCCTTACCTCGTTGAAACCCGACAAGGATGCGATGAAGGATTTGAAGAGTGAGTATAAGATGACCTACCACCAGCTCGACCGTAGCAATCAGAGCGTGTTCCAGATGGTGTTACAGAAATTGTCTAAGGGTGACCAGTCAGACTATCTGCGCCAACCCGCTGTGGCAGAGGTTAAGAAGATGACGGGCGATGACCTATTGCGCGTCTTCAATGATGTGCTCCAGTATGATTGCTCCGTGCTTTATTGTGGTACCAAGTCTTCTGCCGAAGTTGCCGATCTCTGCAAGAAGTATCTGCCACTCAGCGCGTCACATCTGGCTAAGAACGACAATGAGACCACCCTGCAGACCTATAGCGAGCCTACTGTTTACTTCTATAACATGCCAAGTAGTCGCCAGACGCTCATCGGTGTCTATGGCAGTATCAAGCCTTCACTCAGCGATAAGGAGGAAGCTCAGCTCAGCTTGTGGAGTCAGTATATGGGTGGTGGAATGGGTAGTGTCATGTTCCAAGAGATACGTGAGTTCCGTTCTATGGCATATACAGCCCATGGTCAGGAGATTACCCCCAATCGTGCTCGCCATCGCGACCATCCTTCTGCCTATCTCATGTATCTCGGTACGCAGGGCGACAAGACGATGCAGGCGCTTCATGTACTCGATTCGCTTATCACTCAGATGCCTGTCAACGAACAGGGTGTCGCTACTGCCAAACAAGAGATTCTTAATAATGTCAACAACAACTATCCCTCGTTCCGCCAGTTGCCCACCTTCGTGTCTTCTTACCGTACGGCAGGATATAGTGAAGACCCTCATGCCAACATCACGCGCCTTGTACCTACGCTGACCACCAACGATATGCTCGACTTCTATCGTCAGAACATCCAGCAGCAGCCCCACATCATCTTTATCGTTGGCAACAAGAAGCACCTCGATATGCAGGCCCTGTCGAAATATGGTAAACTGGTAGAACTAAAGAAGGCAGACGTTCTCCGCTAACGTCCTCCTGTTTATTCAAAACAAAAAGAGAGCATCTATTTTCTAGATGCCCTCTTTTTTTATAATGTTCCCACGAGCTCTGCTCGCTTTGAAGATTTAGCTCGACGAAGTCAACCTTTAGGTCAAAGAATGTTCAACGTTCAACGTACAATCATGCATTATACTCCTGCCAGCTCTTAATCTTGATATCCTCCTGCTTCAGTGCAGTGAATGCCTCAATGAAGGCTTTAGCCAGACGTACGTTAGTCATCAGCGGAATGTTGTGGTCGATAGCACCACGACGGATGCGATAACCATTGGTCAGCTCACGCTTGGTGTGGTTCTTTGGTACGTTGATGATGAGGTCGAACTGGTGGTCGGCAATCATGTTCATCACGTTGTTCTCACCCTCTTCGTCAGGCCATGCTACGGGAGTAGCATCTACGCCATTCTCGTTGAAGAACTTAGCAGTACCGCCTGTAGCGAATACCTTGTAGCCCTTCTTCACCAGATTCTTGGCAGGTTCCAACAGGCTTACCTTACCCTTGGCACCACCAGAAGAAATCAGAATGTTGGCACCCTCCTTAGGCATACGATAGCCTGTAGCGATAAGTGCGTTCAGCATGGCCTCATTCAGGTCATCGCCCAAGCAACCAACCTCACCTGTAGAACTCATATCTACACCCAGTACTGGGTCGGCATTCTGCAGACGAGCGAATGAGAACTGACTGGCCTTCACACCGATGCGGTCGATGTCGAACTCTGAGCGATCGGGGCGAGAGTAGGGGGCGTCCAACATAATCTTCGTAGCAGTTTCGATGAAGTTACGCTTCAAAATCTTAGATACGAAGGGGAACGAACGAGAAGCACGCAGGTTACACTCGATAACCTTCACTTCACGGTTCTTAGCCAGGAACTGGATATTGAATGGACCACTGATGTTCAGCTCTGCAGCAATCTTGCGGGCAATCTTCTTAATCTGACGAACGGTAGAGAAGTAGATGTGCTGTGCAGGGAATACCATTGTAGCGTCACCAGAGTGTACACCGGCATACTCTACGTGCTCAGAGATAGCATATTCTACTACCTCGCCCTTGTCGGCAACAGCATCAAACTCAATCTCCTTGGTCTCCTGCATAAACTGTGATACCACCACGGGGAACTCCTTAGATACCTCAGTAGCCATGTTCAGGAAGCGATGCAGCTCCTCTTCGTCGTAGCAGACGTTCATGGCAGCACCCGATAGCACGTAAGATGGACGTACCAGTACGGGATAGCCTACCTTTGCTACGAAGTCCTTGATGTCGTCGAACGAGGTCAGTGCGCGCCATGCAGGCTGGTCGATGCCCAGCTTGTCGAGCATAGCAGAGAACTTATCGCGGTTCTCAGCACGGTCGATGTCCACTGGACTGGTACCCAATACGGGAACACCCTGACGGTGTAGCTTCATAGCCAAGTTGTTAGGAATCTGTCCACCCACGCTGACGATAGTACCACGAGGCTGCTCCAAGTCGATAACGTCGAGCACGCGCTCCAGTGAGAGTTCGTCGAAGTACAGACGGTCACACATATCATAGTCGGTAGATACCGTCTCAGGGTTGTAGTTAATCATGATACTCTTGTATCCCAGCTTGCGAGCAGTATTGATGGCGTTTACTGAACACCAGTCAAACTCTACAGAGCTACCGATACGATAAGCACCAGAACCCAGTACTACTACAGACTTCTCATTCTTATAATAAGGAATATCGTGACCATTCACTGCATAGGTGAAGTAGAGGTAGTTGGTCAGGTCGGGATGCTCAGAAGCAACCGTGTTGATGCGCTTCACGGCAGGAGTGATACCCTTCTGCTTGCGATACTCGCGCACCTTCAGGTTCTCCTTCTCCATATTGGTACCCTGTGTCTTCAGTACGAAGCGGGCAATCTGGAAGTCAGAGAATCCAGCTACCTTAGCCTCCTCCAACAGCGCATCGGGCAACTCTTCCAAAGTGTTATATTTCTGCAGCTCATGCTTCAGGTCAACAATATGCTTCAGGCGCTCCAGGAACCATACGTCAATCTTGGTCAGCTCCTCAATGCGCTCGATGGTGTAACCCTCTTCCAGCGCCTGTGCGATAGCAAAGATACGCAGGTCGGTAGGATTCTCCAGTGCATCGTCCAAATTCTCAAACTTGGTGTGCTCATTACCTACGAAGCCGTGCATGCCCTGTCCAATCATGCGCAAACCCTTCTGAATCATCTCTTCAAAAGAGCGTCCGATAGACATGATTTCACCAACAGACTTCATGCTTGAACCGATATGGCGGCTTACTCCAGCAAACTTAGTCAAGTCCCAACGAGGAATCTTACAAATCATGTAATCCAGCTGTGGAGCAACGTATGCTGAGTTAGGTGTACCCATCTCACCAATCTGGTCGAGGGTATAGCCCAATGCAATCTTAGCTGCAACGAAGGCGAGCGGATAACCTGTTGCCTTAGAGGCCAATGCAGAGCTTCGGCTCAAGCGAGCGTTTATCTCGATGATGCGGTAGTCGTTGGTTTTTGCGTTGAAGGCAAACTGGATGTTACACTCACCAACAATACCCAAGTTGCGTACGCACTTGATGGTGATATCCTGCAACATCTTCACCTGCTCGTCAGTGAGCGAACAAGTAGGAGCTACTACGATTGACTCACCAGTATGGATGCCCAGAGGGTCGAAGTTCTCCATAGAGGCTACGGTGAAGCAGTGGTCGTTGGCATCGCGGATGCACTCAAACTCAATCTCCTTCCATCCCTTCAGCGATTCTTCAACGAGAATCTGTGGAGCGAAGGTGAAAGCACTCTCGGCCAGTTCCTTGAAAGCTTTCTCATCAGGACAGATACCTGAACCCAGACCACCCAGTGCGTATGCTGAGCGAATCATGATGGGGAAGCCAATCTCGTGGGCAGCCTTCAGTGCATCGTCCATATTCTCTACGGCGTGACTTACGGGAGTCTTCAACTCTATCTCGTCGAGCTTCTTTACAAAAAGGTCGCGATCCTCAGTGTTCATAATTGCCTCAACACTTGTTCCAAGGACCTCGACCCCATATTCTTTAAGAATACCTTTTTGATACAGTTCCGTACCGCAGTTCAAAGCGGTTTGCCCACCGAAGGCTAATAATATGCCATCGGGTCGTTCTTTCTTAATAATCTCTGTAACAAAATGAGTGGTGACGGGTTGGAAATAAACCTTGTCGGCAATACCTTCAGAAGTCTGAATGGTAGCGATGTTGGGGTTTACTAACACGGAAGAGATTCCTTCCTCACGTAAAGCTTTCAGTGCTTGCGAGCCAGAATAATCAAACTCACCAGCTTGTCCGATTTTCAAAGCGCCAGAACCTAAGACCAGCACCTTTTGCAATTTCTTTGTCATATCGTTTGCTGTGTTTGTTGGTTGCATTCTGGGCTGCAAAGGTACGAAGAAAAAGAGAATTATCAAAGCGAATTCTCAATTTTCTTAGAAAAAATATAGGGAAGACAGTTTTGCCTTCCCTATACCTTAATATATATGCGATGATTATTCGCCTTTCTCCATCTGAGCCTTCAGCTGGGCCAGAACGTCAATGTCACCGAGAGTGGTGCTAGCTGCAACGTTCTCAATCTTTGGAGTGTCGTTCTTTGGAGCGCGTGTCTTCTTAGCTGCAGCCTTCTTCTCCTCACGCTGAGGATCCTCGAAGGTACGGCTGTGAGACAGGATGATGCGCTTGCTGTCCTTGTTGAACTCGATAACCTTGAAGGGCAGAACCTCATCCTTAGCGGCCTGTGAGCCATCCTCCTTAACGAGGTGCTTAGGAGTAGCGAAACCTTCAACGTTCTCGTCGAGAGCAACAACGGCACCCTTTTCGAGCATTTCGATGATCTTACCCTCGTGGATAGAACCAACGGTGTACTTCTCCTCGAATACATCCCAAGGATTGTCCTCGAGCTGCTTGTGACCGAGAGAGAGACGGCGGTTCTCCTTGTCGATGTCGAGTACGATAACGTCGATCTCTGCACCAACCTGAGTGAACTCTGAAGGATGCTTAACCTTCTTAGTCCAGCTGAGGTCGCTGATGTGAATCAGACCATCAACACCTTCCTCGAGCTCTACGAATACACCGAAGTTAGTGAAGTTACGTACGCGAGCAGCGTGCTTGCTACCTACAGGGTACTTAACCTCGATAGCCTCCCATGGATCTTCCTTCAGCTGCTTGATACCCAGAGACATCTTGCGCTCGTCGCGATCCAAAGTCAGGATAACAGCCTCGATTTCCTCGCCAACCTTCAGGAACTCCTGAGCTGAACGGAGGTGCTGGCTCCATGACATCTCTGAAACGTGAATCAGACCCTCTACACCAGGCTGAATCTCAACGAATGCACCGTAGTCAGCGATAACGACTACCTTACCCTTCACGTGGTCACCAACCTTGAGGTCAGCATCCAGAGCATCCCAAGGATGTGGAGTGAGCTGCTTCAGACCGAGAGCGATACGCTTCTTCTCCTCATCGAAGTCGAGGATAACAACGTTGATCTTCTGGTCGAGCTCTACTACCTTGTGAGGATCGTCTACGCGGCCCCAAGAGAGATCTGTGATGTGGATCAGTCCGTCTACACCACCGAGGTCTACGAATACACCATAAGAAGTGATGTTCTTTACAACACCCTCGAGGATCTGTCCCTTCTCCAGCTTGCCGATAATCTCCTGCTTCTGGGCCTCGAGCTCAGCCTCGATGAGAGCCTTGTGAGAAACAACCACGTTGCGGAACTCCTGGTTGATCTTAACAACTTTGAACTCCATAGTCTTACCAACGAACTGGTCGTAGTCACGTATAGGATGAACGTCGATCTGGCTACCGGGCAAGAATGCCTCGATGCCAAATACATCAACAATCATACCGCCCTTAGTGCGGCACTTGATGTAACCCTGAATAATCTCCTGAGCCTCGAGAGCAGCGTTAACACGCTCCCAGCTCTTAGACATGCGGGCTTTCTTGTGACTCAGAACGAGCTGACCTTTCTTGTCCTCAGCGTTCTCAACGTAAACCTCAACAACATCACCAGCTTTCAGCTCGGGGTTGTAACGGAACTCGCTAGCGGGGATGATACCATCGCTCTTGTAGCCGATGTTTACAACAACCTCTTTCTTGTCTACGCTGATAACGGTACCTTCTACTACCTGGTGCTCGCTAACCTTGTTAAGGGTCTCGTTGTAGGCCTTGTCCAGCTCTTCCTTACTTACGTTTGCAGATGAGCCATTCTCGTACTGATCCCAGTCGAAGTCCTGTAATGGCTGGACGTTCTTTGTTAATTCTGACATAATAATTAAATAATGTTTGCCTTCTCTTTCGATAGGGCAGTGGCCTGAACAGACGTTTATCAGACCGTTTTTAAAGGGTTAATAATCATAGGAGTCAGCGCCTGTTCCGGCTCCCATTCCCACTTTGGGGTACAAAAACGGCTGCAAAGGTACTACTTTTTCTTGTAACTGCCAAATTTTTAGGCAATTATTTTATTTTCCAATGATGGGCTTGAGCTGGAGTAGGGAGGCTTTTTGTTAAAGATTACAAGTAAAGATAAGGTGGTTTCATCTTTTTTGTGTACTTTTGCCGAGAATTTTAAAGAAGGACATCAAGAAATGGAGTATTTACCGAAAGATCCGGCGATATTGGTTTCGAGCGTGAATATGCTCTTGCGCGATGAAGAGTTTGACACGCTGGAGTCGCTATGCTATAATTTTGGAAAGGAGCCCAAGGATATTCAGGATTATCTTTACGGACATGGGTTTGTATATAGCGAACAACAGAAACAGTTCAGACCAATAGGATACGACGAGGCGACGAGGTGACAAGATGATAAGGCGACAAGATGATAACAAAGGATAGTATTGAGACTGCTTATAGTTTCTTGCATCAGAAACAACGCATCTATATCCATTCTACGCTCGACTGGCAGAAGGATGATATAGAGATGGCTATTGCTGGCTATGCAGACAGCATGAGCCCAGCGCTATATGAGACTATCAGTGAAGGGAGGGCTGACTTCTTGCGCGACCATAAACGATTCAGAGAGGATATCAACCATGCCGTAGAGGTGCTGGAAGGGATGTTATCGTGAATCGCTTCTCTTTTACTTTCGTGAAGCGCTTCTCTTTTACTATCGTGAAGCGTTTTTCTTTTTCTTCTCCGTCTTTATCTTTTTACGCTTGGTGCCGAAGAGGTCGCGGAGTCCGTTGAAGTCTTTTTGCATGATGATACCAATGCCTTGAGTATTGAGCGACGACTTGGTGAAGTAACGGTCGTTGGTCTGATTGTACACCTTGAAGGCCAGGTTGCCATTGGGATGCAATAAGTAGCGGATGTCAAAGTCACCAATAAAGGATGGGGTGGCTGTGGCGGTAGTGGCATTGTCGCGATAGCCGAACTGACCGTTAATAAGCAGACGGTTATTGAGCAACCGACCACTTACAAGACCTTCGTATTCGGCATTGTTCCATCCTTCGTCACCCGTAGAGATATTAGCACCAAAGCTCCAGTTGTTGACCTTGATGACGCGGGTGAGCATATCGTTGAGCTGACTGCTCAGCGTGCCTGACAGCAGGCTCTGCATGGCCAGTGAGGTCTTGCTCTGTCCAGCATTGTCTTCGCTGCCTGCATTGTTGGCGCCTTGGGGATAGAAGCGGCCTACGGCGAGCAGATAGATAACTTGTTGATTCATCTCTTCCTCGCTATTGATGATGGAGCGCAACATCTGCTTTTCGTCGGAGTTGACGTTAGGTATATCCAGGTCAAAATCTACGATGGGCGAGCGGGGCTGTCCGGAGATGTTCATCAGACAGTTGACACGCACTGTATTGGCAAAGCTCTTACCTACATTGAGGTCGGAGAGGCTGACACCATTCACGGTGTATTGTGCCTGCAGATTTAGGCGGGCATCGTAGGGGTCGCCACCAAAGATGATGGTACCGCCATCCTTGAATATGAAGTTCTTCTTGATGATATTCTGAATGGTAACGCCATAGGTGCCCTCGCTGACACGATAGGTGCCAAACATGTTGAAGCCTCCCTTATTATAGAAGGTGGCTTGGAGGTCGCCACTGCCTCGCAGGGTGATATAGTCGTTGGTACTGGCATCCATCAGCAGACGGATGGCGGCATCGGGAGTGGCATTGATCTTCAGGCGCATATTGATGTCGGTACGGGACTCCGCGAGGGTAGTGTGGAGTGAGGAGTGAGGAGTGAGAAGGGTGGAGGGAGGAGTGATTCTCGAGGGATTTTCGCTCTTTGAACCCCACGCAATAAACTCCTGGTTGGTGATGACATCGGGCGAAGCGGCATTATACACAAAGACGGAACCTGGCTTAGGTGTGACGTCTGCCTCGATCAGAAGGCTGCTCTCACGACCATGAATGCCCACACTGCCATCGGCGAAGACAGTGCCATAGAAGGTGTCGTCGCCAAAGGTCTTGAAGTCGTATGCCAACAGGTTGCGTGCATCGACATAGATGTCGTAGGTGAGGTTGGTGAGGTCTTGGTGATGGATGCCTCCCGTCAATACTCCGTGATTGCCATAGACATCATAGACATCACAATCTTTGAATGCTATCTCGTTATGGGTTATTTCCAGCGTGTCGTTGCGTAGTTCATAGGTACAGTTCAGCGTACTTACGTGGGCCCTACCATTGAGCACAAGTTCACCATAGAGGTTGATGGCACTCAGAGGACCGGCGAGCTTGACAGAACCAAATCCGTAGCCATTGATTTTGTCGATAAAGGAGGAGGTGAACGAGTGGGCGAAATCAAGGCTGGTGCCATCGGCAAGGATGTCGAGGTCGATGTAGTCGCGCTTGGGCGATACATAGCCGTTGATATAGGTCTTGGTATTAGGACCATCGTCGGCAATAGCCTTAATATCAATCTGTTCTTTCTCTTTGTTCCAGTTTACCTGCGCATTTAAATCACCCATTCGACCGTGTTCAAACTGGAAGCCCTTAACCTGTAGTTTGGCGTCTGCTTCGAGCTCACCCAGAACACCGCGCAACACACCGCCACCAGTAGCTTTGCCGCTAAAGCTGACAGCATCGAAATCTACCAGATTCAGCACATAATCTACATCGATATCGCGCATGTTGACCTTGACGGAGTCGCGACTGCTCTCTGAGGCGACGCCATCGAGTTCAAGGAATTGTTGATCGCGACGTACAGAAAGTCCGTTGATATCGACTCTTTTCTTGCTATAGGTGATGGTAGCAGGCAGGATGTCCCACTCGGTATTCATCACGTTCATCTTGGAGGATGCCAGCTTGACGAAGGTAGTGGTAGTACCATCGAAGGCGGTATCGAAGTTGGCCATAGCCGTAATCTTACCATTGGTGCGCAGCTCGGCATGGTCATCCCACAGGAAAGAGGCTGAGAGCTGATTATTATGAGCACTGCCTATCACCTGCAGGTCGAGGTTGGCACCATCTTCTTTGTGCTTGGTGATGCTGACATCATACTGCAGCGTATTGATGGGCGAGAGGATGCTGATATGTCCATTGTCGTAGCGACTATCGTTGTAATAGAACTGCGGCATGTGGCACTCCATGAATATCTGCTGACGATTGTCGTTGAGTGAGCCCTGCAGCGTAAGAGGTTTACTAAGGTACACGGGCACGCGCAATAGGTGCTGCATCCAATCCGACTTATGGATGGTGGCTTGCAGTGAGAAATTGTTGTGGGTGTAGCCCTTCGCCTTGGGCAGTCCGGGCAGGGTAGGTATGCGTGTAGCCAGGAAGTTGGTGAAGCTCTGTGGTAGCGTCTTGTAATCGAAATCACCACGGATAGACGCTTCGCCAAAGTCGCTCTTCATGTTGATATAGTGCATGCCGCGCTCGTAACCGAAGTCGAGCAACAGCTCGTCGAGGTCGTAAGAGGCGTTGTGTCCCTGCATGGAGAAGTCGCTGAGCGCCAAGGTGCCCACCGCATCGTTGAGGTCGCTGGCCGTGAAGTCAGCCTTGATATCGCCAAAGAAGCGAGCCTCCTTCCATTTGTCAGAGAGATTGATGGCTTGGGGCGAGAGATTGGCAAAGGAGACATTTACCTTGACATTGCGCTGCTTGCCCGTCTTAGTGATGCTACCCTCAGCCACGAGACCAATATTGGCATCGTCAATCTTGGCGCGACCGTGAATGTCGGCATCACTATACAGACCATTAATATTGATATTCTGATAGTTGTAGCCCTTGAAGTCGAACTGGTGGATTACGCCGTTGGCATTCACCATCATGGGTTTATCATTAGGTATCTGTCCGCTCAGCTCGATATCGGTAGAGAGTATGCCAAACTGCTCGTCGTCGAGCACCTTTCTAAGGTTGAAGTCCTTGGTGTCGATATGTCCGTTGAATTGGCGCTTTTCGTTGATAGCCAGCGTCATATTCACGCTACCCGCATCCGTAGAGAGCAGGTTGCGCGTCTCTATCTCCTCAATGCCCTTACCCTGAACATGACCTCTTAGGTGGATATTTCCCATTCGTACGATTTCATCGGGCACTTGCAGGCGCTGACCTTGCAGGTTTTGCGAGATGAAACCGACGGTTTTGGCAGAAAGTGCCAAGTCGCGGATGTCGGCATTCCATACGGGTGTGCTACGCAGATGTTTGAGCCAGCCCGTGACACTCATGCTGATATCACCTGTGGTAGAGCTGATAGAAAGCATGGGTACCTCTATCGCCTCGCCATTGCCACTGAAAGTACTGGAGACAGACAACGTGCTTTGGAAAGTCTTGAGCGTAGGCAATAGGCACGACAAGTCGGAGAGGGTAATGGTAGAGGGCAGAATGCTTCCCGAGTAATACAATGAAGGGGTCACGAAGTGGTCGCCACGGAAGCGATAGGTGGCCCTGATATCACCTAATTGTATATTAGTACCAGGCATGCGCAGGATAAACTCCTTGAGACGACTGCTATGCCTACCGCCCTCGAAATGCAGGGTGAGGCGCTTAACATCCAAACCAGAACGCTCCTTAAACGAGAGACGCTTGATATTGACATTGAGCGAATCCTCCGTGAGCGTCTTCAGCACGATATGCGAACTGATGTTAGAGATGTTCAGGTGGTTGGGATTGAGTTGGCGATGCGTCTGCGGTAGGTCGTAACGGTCATATTTCACGCTGGAATTGCGGATAATGAGCGAATTGATGCGCAGATGAAGTGGACTGGTAGAGGTAGTATCCTTAGAAGCCAGCGAATCGAGCACAAACTGGAAGTTGGGCTTGCTGTTGGCATCGCGCTGATACAACACGGCGTGCGTACCAAAGAGTTGAGCCGTAGAGATAGACACCTTGCCCTCAGTCAGTGGCAACAGGTCAACGCGTGCAGAGATGCGACCCGCCTTCAGCATGTCGTGACCTTTCTGGTCTTTGATGTTCACCTGATAGAGTGTGAGGTGGCTAAACAGGCTGTATTCCAGTCTGCCAATGCTCACACTTGTTCCTAATTTCTTAGCCAAAACCTTAGCTGCACGCTCACCTAGGTATTCCTGTACGGCAGGGATGCTAAAAGTGAGTATGACGAGGAGGTACAGCCCGAGAACAGACCATATAACAATGTTAAATATGTGCTTCAGTATCTTCAAAACTGGCAAATAGAGATTGCAAAATTTTCATTCTGCACGTTGTTGGCTACAAAATTACATCAAAAAGTTGTGAAGCGGGAACATTTCATAGTTTTTTTGTCTTTTATATGCCTTTTTTTTAGTAATTTTGCACCATTCAACAAGAAAACTATTCAAATATTCATCAGATATATTCATGGCAAATGTAATCAAGTTACACAAAGGCTTGGACATTCACCTTCAAGGCAAGGCTGAGGAAAAATTGATTCAGTTGAAGTCAAACGGCCAGTACGCACTGGTGCCCGATGACTTCGAGGGAGTCACTCCAAAAGTCGTTGTTAAGGAAGGCGATATGGTCAAGGCCGGGGATGCTTTGTTTGTAAATAAGCAGTATCCCGAAGTGAAGTTTGCCTCTCCCGTCAGCGGTAAAGTCGTTGAGGTGGTACGTGGCGAACGAAGAAAAGTTCTGTGTGTGAAGGTTCTGGCAGATGCCGAGCAGCAGCATGTAGATTATGGCGTGAAAGACGTAGCAAAGATGGATGGCAAGCAGGTGGTTGACGCTCTGCTCGAGGCTGGTATCTTTGGCTATATCAATCAGTTGCCCTATGCTGTCTCTGCCAATCCTTCTGTAATGCCTAAGTCTATTTTTGTCTCTGCATTGCGCGACAAACCATTGGCTGGCAACTTCGAATTTGAGGTAAAAGGAGAGGAAAAGAACTTCCAAACGGGTCTCACAGCATTGTCGAAGATTGCTAAGACCTATTTGGGTTGTGGCGTGCACTCTAGTTTCGAGAACTATCAGGATGTAGAGGTTAATGTATTCGACGGCAAGTGCCCCGCAGGTAATGTAGGCGTACAGGTGAACCATCTGGACCCCGTTAACAAGGGTGAGGTGGTATGGACCATCGGCGACCCAACAGTTGTATTGTTTATCGGTCGACTGCTGAATACCGGTAAGGTTGACCTCCGTCGTCGTGTAGCCCTTTGTGGTAGTGAGGTTACAAGTCCTGCTTATGCAGATATGTTGGTAGGTGAGGAACTGTCAACACTGCTGAGCAATAGCTACGATGCAACAAAGAACGTACGTATTATCAATGGTAATGTGCTGACAGGTCGCCCCACTACGAAGGATGGTTTCCTTGGTGCACACACCAGCGAGATAACAGTTATCCCTGAGGGTAACGATGCCGACGAGATGTTGGGCTGGATACTTCCACGCTTCAAGCAGTTCTCTGTCAACCGCAGTTACTTCTCTTGGTTGCTGGGTAAGAAAGACTATGCACTGGATGCCCGTGTTAAGGGTGGTGAGCGCCACATGATTATGAGTGGCGAATACGACAAGGTGCTGCCTATGGATATCTACGGCGAATACCTGATTAAGTCTATCATCGCTGGCGACATCGATCGTCAGGAGCAGTTGGGTATCTATGAGGTATCTCCTGAGGACTTTGCACTGGCAGAGTTTGTTGATTCATCAAAACTTGAATTGCAGCGCATCGTGCGTGAAGGTCTCAACATCCTCCGTAAGGAGAATGCGTAAATTGTGAAATAGTCAAATAGTCAAATGAAACTATGAGCTTTCTAAGGAATTATTTAAATAAAGTAAAGCCGAACTTCGAAGAGGGTGGCAAGTTGCATGCCTTCCGCTCGGTGTTCGACGGCTTTGAGACTTTCCTGTACGTTCCTAACGATACAGCAAAGACGGGTGTGAACATTCACGACTCGATAGATTCAAAGCGCATTATGAGTATGGTGGTTATCGCGCTGATGCCTGCCATGCTGTTTGGTATGTATAATATCGGCTATCAGAACTATCTGGCTGCAGGAACACTGGCTAGTGCCAGTTTCTGCGAAATCTTCGCATACGGCTTCCTGGCTGTGCTGCCCAAGATTCTGGTGAGCTACATTGTAGGTCTGGGCATCGAGTTTGCCTGGGCACAGTGGAAGGGCGAAGAGATTCAGGAGGGTTACCTCGTATCAGGTATCCTGATTCCCCTGATAGTACCTGTAGGCTGTCCGCTGTGGATGCTGGCTTTGGCTTGCGCCTTCTCCGTTATCTTCTGTAAGGAAATATTCGGTGGCACGGGTATGAACCTCTTCAATCCCGCTATCGCAGCGCGTATGTTCCTCTTCTTTGCTTATCCTTCAAAGATGACGGGCGACCAAGTATGGGTAGCACAAGACCAGATCTTCGGACTCGGTAATGCTCTGCCCGACAGCTTTACTGCTGCTACACCGCTGGGACAGATAGCACAGGGTGTTACTCCCGACAGTTCTGTACTGGATATGGCTATCGGTCTGATTCCCGGTTCTATTGGTGAGACTTCTGTTATCGCTATTGCTATTGGTGCTGTTATCCTGTTGTGGACGGGTATCGCTTCATGGCGCACCATGCTGAGCGTATTCGTAGGTGGTGCTGCTTTGGCACTTCTCTTCCAGCAGGCTGGCAAGTCAGATATGATTTGGTGGCATCACTTCGTGATGGGTGGTTTCGCTTTCGGTGCTGTCTTCATGGCTACCGACCCTGTAACCTCTTGCCGCACCACCACTGGTCAGTATATCTATGGTTTCCTGATTGGTGCGATGGCAGTTATTATCCGTGTGATGAATGCCGGTTATCCTGAAGGTATGATGCTTGCCATCTTCTTTGGTAACATGATAGCTCCTACCATTGACCACTTCGTTGTGGAGCGTAACATTTCAAAACGATTGAAGAGAGGAGGTACCAAATGAAACTGAATACAAACAATAATACGTACATTATTATATATAGTGCGGTACTCGTAGTTATCGTTGCCTTCCTGTTGGCGTTTGTCTATCAGGCTCTGAAGCCTATGCAGGATGCTAACGTAGCTCTTGATGTTAAGAAGCAGATACTCTATTCACTCAATATCCGCAACCTTGATGGTGCTGAAGCTGAAGCTAAGTACAAAGAAGTTGTTGCTGGTGAGAAAGACATTGACGGCATGAAGGTTTACGACTGCAACGTCAATGGTAATCCTGTAGCTGTTGTTCAGCTGAAAGGTATGGGTCTCTGGGGTGGCATCAGCGGTTATCTTGCCATCAACCAAGAGGGTAAGGTATTCGGTGCTTACTTCAACCATGAGAGTGAGACTGCTGGTCTGGGTGCTGAGATTAAGGACTCTCAGGCTTGGCAGGAGAAGTTTATTGGTAAGAAGATATTCGACGAGAATGGCAATGTGATTCTCTCTGTTGTGAAAAAGGTTGAGAATCCTGAGTCACAGGTTGACTGTGTAACAGGTGCTACGCTCACTTCTAACGGTGTAGATGCTATGATTAAGGATTGTCTGAAGAAATTTAAGGGGGAGAAGTAAACTATGGCATTATTCAGTAAACAAAATAGAGAGGTTTTCACAAACCCGTTAAATGTAGATCATCCTATTCTCGGACAGGTATTGGGTATCTGCTCAGCGCTGGCTGTTACCAGTCAGTTGAAGCCTGCCATCGTGATGGGTCTGGCTGTAACCGTTATCACAGCCTTTTCAAATACGATTATTTCGATTATCCGCAACACTATTCCTAACCGCATCCGTATCGTGGTACAGCTGGTGGTTGTTGCTGCACTCGTAACTATCGTATCTCAGATATTGAAGGCTTTCGCCTATGACGTCAGCGTTCAGCTTTCTGTATATGTAGGTCTGATTATCACCAACTGTATTCTGATGGGACGCCTCGAGGCTTTCGCTATGCAAAACAAGCCCTGGCCTTCGTTCCTCGATGGTGTGGGCAACGGTCTTGGCTACGCCATGATTCTCGTTATCGTTGGTGCCGTTCGCGAGTTGCTGGGCCGCGGCTCTCTGCTGGGCTTCCAGATTATTCCCGATGCCTGCTACGATTTCGGTTATGTAAACAATGGTATGATGACGATGCCCGCTATGGCACTGATTCTTGTGGGCTGTGTGATTTGGGTACATCGTGCTTACTTTTATAAGGAGAAATAAGATATGGAACACGCAATATCATTACTATTCCGTTCGATTTTCGTCGACAATATGATTTTTGCCTTCTTCCTCGGCATGTGTTCTTACCTTGCTGTTTCGAAGACGGTAAAGACCTCATTAGGACTCGGTTTAGCTGTAACCTTTGTGTTGACAGTAACCGTTCCCGTCAACTATCTGTTGCAAACTAAGGTGCTCGGTCCCGACTGCCTTGTTGCGGGTGTTGATTTGAGCTATCTGTCATTTATCCTCTTTATCGCTGTCATCGCTGGTATGGTGCAGTTGGTAGAGATGACGGTTGAGAAATACAGTCCTTCGCTCTATGCTGCGCTGGGTATCTTCCTGCCGCTGATTGCCGTTAACTGTGCTATCATGGGTGCCTCACTGTTTATGCAGCAGCGCATCCTCATGGAACCCACCAATTCACAGGCTATCACATCAGTATGGGATGCCATTGTCTATGGCTTCGGTTCTGGTATTGGTTGGACACTGGCTATCGTTGCTTTGGGTGCCATCCGCGAGAAGATGCAGTATTCAGACGTACCCAAGCCTCTGCAGGGCCTCGGTATCGTATTCATCACCGTAGGTCTCATGGCTATGGCTATGATGTGTTTTAGTGGCCTGAATATATAATGGTCAATGTTCAATGTTAAATGTTCAATGAATATATGGCTCAGTTTATAGCATATAGTATAGGAGTTTTCCTCTTGGTAATCATCCTGTTGGTGATTATCCTGCTCGTAGCGAAGAAGTATCTCTCTCCCTCGGGCAATGTAAATATCGAGATTAACGGCGACCGCACCATCAACGTTCCTCAGGGCAACAACCTGATGGCTACGCTCAACGAGAACGGCATCTTCCTGCCTTCTGCTTGTGGTGGTAAGGCCAGCTGTGGACAGTGTAAAGTGCAAGTACTTGAGGGTGGGGGTGAGATACTCGACTCAGAGAAGCCTCACTTCACTCGTAAGGAAATCAAGAACCACTGGCGCCTCGGTTGTCAGTGCAAGGTAAAGGGCGACCTCAAGATTCATGTTGACGAGAGCGTACTCGGCGTTAAGGAGTACGAGTGTACCGTTATCTCTAACAAGAATGTGGCCACCTTCATCAAGGAGTTCAAGGTACAGCTGCCTGCTGGTGCACACATGGACTTCCTGCCCGGTTCTTATGCACAGATTAAGATTCCTGCATTCGACTGCATCGACTATGATAAGGACTTCGATAAGAGCCTCATCGGCGATGAGTATCTGCCTGCATGGGAGAAGTTCGGACTCTTCCCACTGAAGTGTAAGAATCCCGAACCCACCATCCGTGCTTACTCTATGGCCAACTATCCCGCTGAGGGCGACGTCTTCATGTTGACTGTTCGTATCGCCACACCTCCTTTCAAGGCAGACCGCAGTGGTTTCATGGAGGTGAACCCAGGTATCGCTTCGTCTTACATCTTCTCTCTGAAGCCTGGCGACAAGGTTATCATGTCTGGTCCTTATGGTGACTTCCACCCACACTTCGACACTAAGAAGGAGATGATTTGGGTAGGTGGTGGTGCCGGTATGGCTCCGTTGCGTGCTCAGATTATGCACATGACCAAGACGCTGCATACTACCGACCGCGAGATGCACTACTTCTATGGCGCTCGTGCCTTGAACGAGGTGTTCTATCTCGACGACTTCCTCGGTTTGGAGAAGGAGTATCCTAACTTCCACTTCCATTTGGCACTCGACCGTCCCGATCCTGCAGCCGATGCAGCAGGCGTGAAGTACACCCCAGGCTTTGTTCATCAGGTAATGCTCAATACCTACCTGAAAGACCACGAAGCTCCCGAGGATATCGAGTACTACATGTGTGGACCTGGTCCTATGTCAAAGGCCGTTGTCTCTATGCTCGACTCACTGGGTGTAGATCCTGAATCAATTATGTATGATAACTTTGGTGGCTAATGCGTAGTGCCATCCTCTGTATATTCATCCCTCTTGTACTGGCCCTCATCTCGTGTGGTCAGCGCAAGAGGGATGCTTTTTTCTACGAGCAGATGGTGGACAGCATCCGCAAGGCAGAACAGCTGAAAGAGATGAAGCGACAGGCAGGCGTCTACGACGACCCTGTAGAAGCCTTCTACGACACTCTGCAACTATGTCCGCTTCCCATCCAGTCTGCCCGCAACACATTCAGCAAGTTAGGCCAGTTCGGTCGCGTACCCGCCACTGTAGCCTCTATGCTCGGCTATCCCGCCAATACGCGCCTCAAAGCCCTCTCGCTGCCTAAGGCCCACGGCAATCACACCCTCCTCTTGTCTGAGCAGGTAGATTCCGTCACCTCTACGCTCTATCTCTATACCCTTGACCGCGAATACAAGCCCATCGACCACCTCTGCCTTTACGAAGAGCGCGACGAAGACCGCTCCGACGATTTCGGTAAGGTCATCATGGACTATTTTATTACCAGCAGCTATGAAGTCACCCTGTTCTACCACTACGTCTCTTTCAACACCAAGAAGACGCAGAAAGAACAGTCCCGCCGCTTCATCATCAATCCCGACGGCTACTTCGAAGAAGTTGTTATCGAAGTAGAGCCGTAGTTCTTGGTGAGTGGTGAGTGGAGAAATGAAAAAAAGGGAAGCGTTCGCTTCCCTTTAATGGTCAATGGTCAATGGTCAATGAGCAATGCAGCTTGTCGTTGTCAGTGCTGTTACTGCTGCTGTAGCTGCTGCGATGACGATACGTAGGATTGTTTCCCAAATCGAATTCTTCTTCATAATGCTTAATTGTTAATGCTTAATGGTCAATGTTTTTTTGAGGAGCGACCACGAATTTCTCGAATTATACGAAAAATTAGGCTGCGCATAGACTTTGATTTCTATCGAATTTCTCGAAACGAATCGCAAGCGATTCTTACTGCGCTTGAAATAATTCGATTCATTCGCTGCATCTATGATGCAATTTTATTATTCGTCCCATTCGTTCAATTCGTGGTCGTCTCAACGTTGCTTTCAGCGACATCGTTCAACGTTCAATGTTCAACGTTCAACGTTCAACGTGTCAGTCCATGTCCGGCTGGTCATCGCCTCCGTTGCCTCCCGTGCTTGGTGCAGGGCTTGGATTACTTCCGCCGCCCTGGTCCCCCTCTCCTGCAGGAGAGGGGTTAGGGGTGAGGCTTTGAGAGGGGTTAGGGGTGAGGCTTCCACCCAACTCCTTCACATTCATGAACGAGGCTCTTTTCTTGAGCATCTTTGACGAGAGGTTGTTGACGTCGGTACGGCTGGGAGAGAAGCAGAGGTAGAGGCCATGGATGCTGGTACCGAGGTTGAAGTCCTTTTCCTTCTCTGCGCCCGCGCTCTTGACTGACAGGTAGAAGGTGCCGAGCTCACCAAACTGTACCTTCTTGCCCTCCAGCAGCTGTTCGAGGATACAGTTCTGCAACTTGTTGGCGATACCCAGACATACATCCTCACCATAGATGCTGTTGTGCTCACTCATGTGCTTGCAGAGCTCCTGATACGTCATCGTCTTGGTGGTGACTACATGGCCATACCACTTGCCGTTGGCCTTAGACTTAGGAATCTTGTTTTGTTTTACTTTTACTAATACTGGCATAATACTTAAATTTTTAATGGTTAAAGTTTCGAGGGTTCGGGGGTGCGGGGGGCAGCCTCTTGCGAGGCCGAGGGTACGAGAAATGTTTCTCCGCTTTGTAGCTCTTGCGCGCTTAGGGCTTTTCTCGGCTTGAGGTATTCTCGTACCTCCGTACCTTCGTACCCCCGTACCTCCGATTGATAGTGCAAAGTTACTACATTTGAGAAGGGCGTTGACGAGATTTGACGACTTCCGCACACCGAAATCTTCGAAAATATCTGTTTTCGTCTTTTTCGTTCTTTTCGTGTACTTTCGGAATCTAAAAATCTGTGCGTGGCTTATAAATCGAAGCAGTAATCATCGCAGATATCTTTGACAACGCTGAGAGGTAACTTCTTGGCATAGATGCTCAGTCCCATCTGATCAAAGCGACTTCTTCGGGTTTTCAGGTAGCGATAAAAGGTGCTATAGGAGACACCAGCCATCGTTGCTAGTTCGGATTTGCTGTAGGAATGTTTCATTGTTTTTGGCTCTATTTTTCTTGTTTCTGTATTGCGAATAGTTTGACGACATAATTCGAGGAGTTTGACGACATAATTCGAGGAGTTTGACGACATAATGCAAAGGTACTGCCTTTCGCGCGCAACGCCAAATTTTGGCTATCGATAAGGGCCGATTTTCAGCACCGTTTGCACGATTTCGCGCCTTACGTAAATTATGAGCGAGATTTCCGTAATTTTCGAGGCAGAATTATTACGGATACGAGGGTGCGAGGAGGGGGTAGGGTGCTGGGCTCTATTGTCTTACACCTGACAGTTGACAGTTATTAAAAAAATGGGGTGATAGTAAGATTAGTATTATATATATTATAATATATATAATACTAATATCTCTTTTCCGCTTACATTCAATTAACTGTCAACTGTCAGGTGTAAGATGTCATTGTCACTAATCACCCAATCACAGCAGTCTACATAAAAAATAATTGGATAATTTCTTTGTAAATTCTTCACAAATTTGTAACTTTGCACCCCGATGGGCACGTTATGGCAACATCTGCATTTTTGGAGAATCAACCCATATTTTCAGGAAGCCGACACACACCCAGAAAACACACCTACAAACAATTAATCATTTAACAATGAAACCGATACACATTCTACTCGTCTTAATGCTGTTATCTTGCCAAACCATATTTGGTGAGCAGTCACAAACCGTCTCTCATCCCCAGACCACCACACAGGTTGTCAGCAACCAGCAAGAAACCATCCAACAGTTGCAAGCCAAGATTGAAGCAATGGAAAAGCAACAGGATGACATGGACAAGGCTATTGACCGTTGTAGTGAAATCGCGATAGCAAAGTCTTCAGAAGTTGATACAAAACTATCTCATTGGCTAAGTATAATAGCTATTATTGCAGCTATTATTATGGGCGTTATTGGCATGATGGTGACAGTTATAGGCATTGCTGTTCCTCTCGTATTGAATAAGAGAAATGAGAAAGCTATGGACAGAATGCTTGAAGATGTGAAGCAACAAAACAAAGAGTTAAAGAAACATGTCACCGAAATAGAAGAAAAAATAATCAAGGAGAAAGAAGCGGCAGAGAAAGCAGCAAAAGAGGCCGAAGCTAGCAAACTATTTGCGGAGGCATTGGCAGAAAAAGACCCTCAAAAGGCGATAGAACTATACACTAAAGTTATTGAAATAGACCCAGATTCAACAGATGCATATAATAATAGAGGTATTGTGAAGTCAGATATGGGTGATAAAGAAGGTGCACTAGCAGATTATAATAAAGCCATCGAACTGAATCCAGAAGATGCTGATTTATACAACAATAGAGGTATTTTAAAATCAAAAATGAAAGATAATGATGGTGCCTTGTTGGATTATAATAAGGCTATCGAATTGAAACCCCAAGATGCAGGTGTATATTACAATAGAGGTAATCTAAAATCAAAAATGAAAGATAATGATGGCGCCTTGTTGGATTATAACAAAGCCATAGAACTGAATCCTCAATATGTAGATGCATACATCAATAGAGGTAATCTAAAATCAGATATGGGGGACAATGATGGTGCCTTGTTGGATTATAATAAGGCTATCGAATTGAAACCCCAAGATGCAGGTGTATATTACAATAGAGGTAATCTAAAATCAAAAATGAAAGATAATGATGGCGCCTTGTTGGATTATAACAAAGCCATAGAACTGAATCCTCAAGATGCAGGTGCATACAACAATAGAGGTAATCTAAAATCAGATATGGGTGATAACAATGGTGCACTCGAAGATTATAATAAAGCCATCGAACTGAATCCTCAAGATGCAGGTGCATACAACAATAGAGGTAATCTAAAATCAGATATGGGTGATAACAATGGTGCACTCGAAGATTATAATAAAGCCATCGAACTGAATCCTCAAGATGCAGGTGCATACAACAATAGAGGTAATCTAAAATCAAAAATGAAAGATAATGATGGCGCCTTGTTGGATTTTAACAAAGCCATAGAACTGAATCCTCAATATGTAGATGCATACAACAACAGAGGTAATCTAAAATCAGATATGGGAGACAATGATGGTGCACTAGCAGATTATAATAAAGCCATAGAACTGAATCCTCAAGATGCAAAGGCATACAACAATAGAGGTAATCTAAAATCAGATATGGGAGACAATGATGGTGCGCTTGCAGATTATAATAAAGCCATCGAACTGAATCCAGAAGATGCTGATTTATACAACAATAGAGGTAATTTAAAATCAAAAATGAAAGATAATGATGGTGCCTTGTTGGATTATAATAAGGCTATCGAATTGAAACCCCAAGATGCAGGTGCATATTACAATAGAGGTAATTTAAAATCAAAAATGAAAGATAATGATGGGGCCTTGTTGGATTATAACAAAGCCATAGAACTGAATCCTCAAGATGCAAAGGCATACAACAACAGAGGTTGTTTAAAAACAGAAATGAAGGACTATGAAGGTGCAATGCAAGATATTAATAAAGCCATAGAGTTAGATCCACAAAGTGCAGCTGCATACGATAGTAGAGGAGAACTAAAATTAAAGCTAGATAATGATGAAGCTGCACTAGCAGACTTTAATATTGCTATTGCTTTGGACTCTAACATAGCAGAAATATATCTTCATAGAATGCTCTGTTATCAGAAACTTGCAGAAGTTGAGAAAGACCCTGAAAAGAAGAAGGAATATCTGGCGAAGGCGGAAGCAGATAAAAAGAAATTCGAAGAATTGGATAAAAACGATGAAGCGTAATAATGCATACACACTCACCCAAGAAATAAACATATAAATATGAAACCGATACACATACTACTCGTCCTAATGCTGTTATCTTGCCAAACCATATTTGGCGAGCAATCACAAACCGTCTCTCGACATCAGCCTACCACGCAGGTTGTCTGCAACCAGCAAGAAACCATCCAACAGTTGCAAGCAGAAAATAAAGAAATGAAAGAGCAACTGGAGAAGATGGATAAGGCTATTGACCGTTATAGTGAAGATGTGAGACACCAACAAGATCTGATAAACGATAACCATTCTGACTGGTTAGTCATACTTTCTATTGTTATGATGGTTATTGCAGGAGGATTTGGTGTTATTGCTCCTTACTTAATGAATAGTAGAAATAGTCAACGTTTAGAAGACAGGTTTACTGAAATGCAAAGTGACTTAAATCGTCAGGTTGAAGATGCAAGGGGACAGGCAAATTCCGCACAACAACAAGCAGAATCTGCGCAACAACAAGCAGAATCTGCGCAACAACAAGCAGAGCAAGCCCAACAATCTCTTAGAGAGATTGAGACATTAAGAGACCATGTCGACGAAATAGAAAAGAGTATTAATAAGGATAAAAAAGCAGCAGAAGCAGCAGCAAAAGAGGCTAAAGCTAATAAGCTTTTCTCGGAGGCATTGGCAGAAAAAGACCCTCAAAAGGCGATAGAGTTATATACAAAAGTTATAGAAACAGGCCTATATTTATCGGAGGCATATGACAATAGAGGTATTTTGAAGTCGGATATGGGTTATAATGATGGTGCACTAGCAGATTATAATAAAGCCATAGAACTGAATCCTCAAAATGCAAAGGCATACAACAACAGAGGTGTATTGAAATCAAATATGGGTGATAACAATGGTGCACTCGAAGATTATAATAAAGCCATCAAACTGAATCCTCAATATGCAGATGCATACAACAATAGAGGTAATCTAAAATCCGAAATGGGTGACGATGAAGGTGCAATGCAAGATATTAATAATGCCATAGAGTTAGATCCACAAAGTGCAGATGCATACGATAGTAGAGGAGAATTGAAATTAAAGATGGGTGACTATGCCGGTGCATTAGTAGATTTAAACAAAGCCTTCGATTTGGACTCTAACATAATGGAAATATATCTTCATAGAATGACCTGTTATCAGAAACTTGCAGAAGCCGAGAAAGACGCAGATAAGAAGAAGGAGTATCTGGCGAAGGCGGAAGAAGATAGAAAGAAAGCAGAGGAGTTGAAAAACAAGAAGAAAAAGCAATAGCAATATAGCGAAAAGATAATGAGGAGGAACTGAAAGAGGTAGTCGCAAAATGCGACTACCCTAATAAGGTGGTAGTATAAAAAATAAGAGAGAAACACTATGACAATTGATGAACTGAAGGCATTGTTTCAAGAACTGGAGAAGCAAGGCCTAAACCCGATGTTGTGCGATACGGAGATTCCTATGTACGATGCATCGGTACCCTGTGGCAACCCTACCATGTGTAGTGGTGATAATGTGGAAATGGCATCTTTTCCTAAAGAGTTGTTGTCTTTACAGCCTGAATTTATGGTGTCGGTGAAAGGTGACTCCATGAAGGATGTGGGCATTACAACAGGCGATGTGGTAAAAGTGTTGTCGGATGCCACACCGTATGATGGCGACATTGTGCTGGCATATATCGACGGAGAATGTACGCTAAAAACTTACTGTGAGGATGAGGAGGGGCAGAAATGGCTGATACCTCAGAATGAGGCATATCATCCGATAATGCTGGATGAAAAGATGAATGTAAGGATATTCGGTACAGTAAGGGAGATTGTGAAAAAGGCTCCAAGGGTGGCTTATAAACAATGTATAAGGGCTATACGTAAGGAGCGTACTGCTGCTGTAAAGGCTCAGCAGATAAGTAAGAGGCGCATAAGGTTTGCCATCAGAGAGATAGCTCCTAACGTGGTAATAGGCAGACAATGGTATGCAGTGTATAGGGCAATGGCAGACCTAAAAGTGGTGACGGAAAATGACTATGAGCAGTTTTGCACGATGGTAAAAGATGAGGTGCCAGAGCATGAGCATCTACCAGTACGCGACGAGATACAGCGTCTGGCAATACTGAGTTTTGCTAAGCCTGTAAACTTGTGGAGAGAGGATAATGCGCCAGTGCAGGGTAAGCGTTTTAATGACTACCTATGTTTAGCGCAGGAGATGAAAAGGCTGTTGATAGCATAAAAAAACTCCCAGAAAAACTCCCGAAACTCTACGTGATTTTTGCCTCTTTTTAGCAAAAACTCCCAGAAAAGCCTAAAACTCTACATAAAACTCCCAGAAACTCTACGGCGATGGAAGATTACTTCTGTCGCCGTTTTTTTTTCCCTACTTTTGCATTGTCAATCGACCACTAGAGGCATTGACAAAGTAAAAAACAATGGAAACTAAAGTATTAAAGGTTGTACGCCAGGGCGAGGCCTTCAGCGTACAGAGCAGTAAACAGGAAACGGGCCAGCTTCAGAAGTGCAACATTGTATTGCGCGAACTGGGTGGCTCGAAGTTTGAAAACGAATATGTGTGCGCCATGCTGGGTTCACTGGCGGCGTGCAGGTTCTACGAAGGTGATGTGGTGATAGCCACACTTCGTTTCTCTACCCACGAATATCAGGGACAGGTATTTCAAGAGATTCTGGCAACTGATATAGTAAAAGTGAATTAAATCCCCCTCCTAACCTCCCCCCACTGGAGGAGGAACCTTTCGGGGGTACGGAGGTACGAAGGTACGGGGGTACGAGAAAACAAAAATAACCTGAGTTGAAGTGACGAGGATGTTCTCGAGTAAATGGCCAAAGATTCTGACCTTCTCTCACAAAACAACTCAAACAATGGTACAAAATAATAGTTATAAGCAGCAGATTTTGAACGACGTCCAGATGGACACGCAGACTACATTCATGAACAATGGCGACATCAACATCTACCCATGTGTGTGGGAGCAGGACAAGGGCTCGGTGACAGCCGATGGTAAGAGAATGGTGCGTTATCGCGCAAGCGTGATGGTGGAAGAAGATGGTAGAACTCTAATGAAGCGTTATCACGACGGACAGAATGGTCCCAAATATGAAACGCTATTCCAGACAGCTCATTCTGATGTGAAGCGTACTCGCTCGATGAACCACGGAAGGCGCGGTTGCCTGAAAATAGAGTTCAGATTTCCTCGCCGCTATCCGCTCTCATTGATGAAGAGCCTCTTCAATCAGGAAACCCAAGAGATTATGGCTTATCTTAATTCGCGAAAGGAGGAAACCGTATGGAAAAACGCCTGATAGCACTGAACACTAAGCATTTTGCCGATAAGCAGAAGAACAATCGGGGATATGCAGAAACACAAACCAGCGAGCAGCTTGACGAGTTGCTCCGCCAGGAATGGCTCCGCCGCGATGTGTTAGACATTCGTGCCGGATGGGAAGAGAAAAAGGACTGGTTGCCATTCATTTGTCCTCACTATACGGCATTCCGTGACAACCATCGTGCGCAGGATTGTATCATACCCGAGGCTTTCACGTTTATGACGTGTGTGGATATCGATAATCCTAAGTTGGTGCGTCAGGCTTTTGAGAAAGCGCTTGAAGTGAACAAGGACGACATGTCGGAGTGGCACGATATGGTGTTACGTGAGGCTTATTCGGCTCGTGGTAAGGGTCACATCTATATCCGCATTCCCAAAGGCATGACTATCGAGGAAGCACAGCGTGCCTTTTGTGAGGAGATTGGCTTCGATGCAGATGAACTGCTCGATTCGTCGTGTTTTACACCTGAAAGATACATCTATATAACGGGTATTGATCAAGAGACGTTTCGCTCTGAACATTGGCTGGAACCTATTGAGGGCGAAGAGTTGGAAGAGCGCCGCGAGGCTTATCTGCAACGTGGACTGGATGTGGATGGAAGACCGCTGACTAAGCCCGAACGTACTGCTACTCCAGCTGCTGCCGAGAACATTTCAGAAGATGTCGTTGAAGCCGATGCACGTACATTATATATCTTCGATGCCTGTATGAAGGAGGCTGAACTGACAGCTGATGTACTTATCGTGGAGGGGCATAGGCATGAGGCACTGAAAAGCATTCTCTCTGTGGGTGCTAACCAGTTGTTGAAGAAATCAGAGCTGATGGGCGTGTTGAAGATAAGAATGGCGCAAAACTGGCAAGACAAGAATATCCAGCAATTGGTGGACGATTTCTATACGAAATACTGTGACCCCAATCAGAAGATGTCGATGTTTCAGCGAAAGGTATTGGCAAAGTCGCTGAAAATGGTTCAAGATTCAAGCGCAGCCAATAATGGTCATTCGTCCTCGCAACGCCACACTCTCGAAGAGAGAATGGTCCTCGCAACGCCACACTCTCAAAGAGAGAACGTTCAACGTGACTCTCAATTCCCTCCAATGCCTAAGCGCTTACCGAAGGTGGTTCAGCTGCTCACCTCGAAGACGCCCGATATCTATAAGCCTGCTGTGGCTCATGCAATCTTTCCAGCACTGGGTGCCCATCTGTGGAAGGTACGCTTCCAGTATATCGACAACGTGATGCACGAGGCCACTTTTATGAACGTATTGATGGCGGGAACGGGTGCCGGTAAGGATTGTATCTCGCAACCAATCAACCACATCATGGCCGACATACGAATGCGCGATGCAGAGAACCTGAAGCGTGAGGCGGAATGGAAGAAAGAGGTGAACTCGAAAGGGGCTAACAAGGACAAGCGACAGAGGCCTGAAGGACTGGTGATTCAGGAGGTGGACCCCGACATGACCAACCCTGCCTTTGTGATGCGTATGGCCGAAGCCGACGAGCATTTCCTCTATACGAAGATGAACGAGATAGATCAGTTTGATGCACTTCGCGGTTCGGCACGTGGTTCGCAGCAGTTCCAGATTATGTGTCTGGCCTTTGACCCTGGCAACCGTTACGGTCAGACACGCGTAGGTACGCAGTCGGTCACCGAGAAGGTGTGCATCCGATTTAACTGGAATGCTGCAACAACCATTCAGAAGGGACAGCGCTATTTTTCACGAGTACTGACCGACGGACCTATTTCGCGCATCAACTTCTGTACCATCCCTGAACGGGAAATCGGAGCCGACATGCCCGTATATGGCACGTATGATGCTCAGTTTGATGAGGAGTTGCGCCCCTATATCGACCGTCTGTGTCGTGCTACGGGTGAGATAGACTGTCCGCAGGCCTTCAAATTGGCCAAGAAACTGCAACAGGAGTGTGCCGAGTTTGCCCGATTGTCACAATCAAGGGTTTACGAGAACTTGTCGTTCAGAGCTAACGTCATTGCCTATCTGAAAGCGTGCGTGCTCTACATCTGCAACGACTACAAGTGGGGACGAGAGATTGAGGATTTTGTGCGTTGGAGCCTTCAGTATGATCTGCATTGCAAGATGACATTCTTTGGTGAGGCCATCGAGAATGCTAATCGTACTACTGAGGAACAGACAGCCCATCACGGTCCGCGCAACCTGCTCAGCATGCTGCCCAACGAGTTTACCACACACGATGCAGACCTCGTTCGACAGGCTAGCGGCATGGATACGCGTGGCACCCGAAACATGCTATATCAGTGGGTACATCGCGGTTATATCTTACAGTTGACAGTTGACAGTTATAAGAAAAACACCAAAAATTAAAATATAAAATTATGGAACTAATATTAAAAAGAATAGCAAAGAAGAAAGATTATACGATAGGACATCTTTTCCTTCGGGAGAACGGGGGTACGGAGGTACGGGGGTGCGAGAATAGCTCAAGCCAAGAAAGCCGTACCGCAGAAAGTAATCTCGTACCTCCAGCCTCAATAGAGGCTGCCCCCCGTACCCCCGCACCTTCGGACAGGTACATCTGCGACACCCTCGAACCGACGTGGAGAGACTATGCACACGGTGGTCGCAAGATAAAAGGATGCTCGGCCATACCCGAAGGGAGGTATGCGGTAGTGATAAGTTACTCACCAAGATTCAAGCAGTGGCTGCCCATATTGCTCGGCGTGCCTAACTTTAGTGGCATACGCATACATGCTGGGAATACGGTGAAGGACACTGAGGGGTGCATCCTTGTAGGTGAGAACCGAGAAGTGGGGAAAGTGCTGGACTCGCGCAAGTGGGTTAACGCCCTGAAACACAAAATAGTGGCTGCGAAGGATAGGGGAGAGCCGGTATGGATAAATGTAAAATAAAAAAGCGCTGAGTAATCAGCGCTTTAGTTGTAGTCGATAGGGGAATCGAACCCCTATGCCAAGATTGAGAATCTTGTATCCTAACCATTAGATGAATCGACCAGCATTTAAAAGAACACTCTCTCAGAGAAACCCCTCGGTGCGGAAGGAGGGGGATTCGAACCCCCGGTACGGGAACCCGTACGGCAGTTTAGCAAACTGCTGGTTTCAGCCACTCACCCATCCTTCCAAAAGGACCCTGGAGTACAGAACCGTGGGGTTATCTCCTTGATTGCGGGTGCAAAGGTACGACTAATTTTTGAACCCTGCAAATTTTTCAGCAACTTTTTTCACTTTTTTGTTAACTTTTCTCTTTTCGCACCAATAATCGGTGTTTTTGAAGAGCGGAATACGGGACTCGAACCCGCGACCCTCGGCTTGGGAAGCCAATGCTCTACCAACTGAGCTAATTCCGCAAAGTCTTCTTTTTTGAGAAAAAGAAAGGAGTCAGAACTTTTTAGATTCTGACTCCCGATAAAGAAAGTGAGCCGATAGCCGGACTCGAACCGGCGACCCACGCATTACGAATGCGTTGCTCTACCAACTGAGCCATATCGGCAGTCTTTCAAAGAACTCTTTTGGTGTTTTTTTCAAAACGATTGCAAAGGTAATGCTTTTTTCGGTAATCACCAAATGTTTTGCCCTCAAAGTTTGTCTTTAAGGAATTTTCCTGTCAAACTCTTTTCGTTGGCTGCAATCTCTTCAGGAGTGCCTATGGCTACCACCTCGCCACCTCGGTCGCCACCATCGGGTCCCATATCGATGATATGGTCGGCACACTTGATGATATCCATGTTGTGCTCAATGATAAGAATGGTGTGACCACGCTCAATGAGTGCGTTGAAGGCATGCAGCAGTCGTTCGATATCGTGGAAGTGCAAACCGGTGGTGGGCTCATCGAAGATGAAGAGCGTGGGCTCTTGTTTCTCCTGACCAATAAAGTAGGCGAGCTTCACGCGCTGGTTCTCACCACCAGAGAGTGTGGAAGAGCTTTGACCGAGTTTGATATATCCCAAGCCGACATCTTCAAGGGGTTTGAGGCGAGAGACAATAGTCTTCTCTTTGTGTTCGCCAAAGAACTGGATGGCTTCGGAGATAGTCATGTTCAGCACATCGTCGATATTGCGGCCATGATAGCGTACATCGAGGATGTCGTGCTTGAAACGATGACCGTGACAAGCTTCGCACTCCAAGACAAGGTCTGCCATAAACTGCATCTCAACAGTGATGACACCTGCACCCTTACACTCATCACAACGACCTCCGTCGGCATTGAAAGAGAAGTATTGCGAGGTGAAGCCCATCTGCTGGGCTAAGGGTTGCTGGGAGAAGAGGTCGCGAATGGCATCGTAGGCCTTCACGTAGGTAGCAGGATTGGAGCGTGTAGATTTACCAATAGGATTCTGGTCGACAAACTCCACATGCTTGATGGCTTGATAGTCGCCATCTATTCCTCCGTATTCGCCTGGTGCATCGCATACCTCACCCAGATGACGCTTGAGGGCAGGGTAGAGGATGCCTTTTATCAGTGACGACTTACCACTACCAGAAACACCCGTCACCACAGTCATTACGTTAAGGGGGAAATCGACAGTGACACCCTTCAGATTATTCATGCGGGCACTCTTGACAGTGATTTTGCGATTCCAAGGACGATGACTTTTCGGAACTTCTATCTGGTCTTGGTGGGTGAGATAGCGAACGGTATAGCTGGAAGAATACGACTGGGTGTCCTCAGTAGTGAGGTTGGAGATGCTAGCCATATCTCCCTCATAGACGATTTCACCACCTAGGCGTCCGGCATCAGGACCGACATCAATTAGATAATCGGCTGCACGCATAATCTCTTCGTCGTGCTCTACAATCACCACGGTGTTGCCCAAATCGCGCAACTCTTTCAGCACCTTAATCAGGCGGTCGGTATCGCGCGAATGTAAACCGATGCTGGGCTCGTCGAGTATATATAGGCTACCCACGAGAGAGCTACCCAGCGAGGTAGTAAGATTGATGCGCTGACTCTCACCACCCGAGAGGGTGTTAGACATACGATTCAGTGTAAGATAGCCCAAACCAACATCTAACAGAAACTGCAGACGAGAGTTAATCTCTGCCAACAAGCGACGAGCAATCTGCTGCTCTTGTTCAGAGAGCTCTAAATGACTGAACCAGTCTTTCAGTCTGACAATAGGCATTTGTACTAAGTCAGAGATGCTACGACCACCAATCTTCACATAGTCGGCTTCGGGTTTGAGGCGCGTACCGTGACATTTAGGACAGGTGGTCTTGCCACGATAACGGCTCAGCATGACACGATATTGAATCTTATACTGATTCTCCTTGACCATCTGGAAGAAGGCATCGATAGACACCTGTTCCTCTTTGCTGCGATGCTTGTCGGAAGGGAGTCCGTGCCACAGCATATCTTTCTGTTGCTGTGTGAGATTGTAGTAGGGCTCAAAGATAGGGAAGTTGTCTTTAGCTGCACGTCGGCAGAACTCATCTTTCCACATCTTCATCTTCTCACCATGCCAACAAACTACACAACCATCATAGACTGAGAGAGAGGTGTTGGGGATAACCAGATGCTCGTCGATGCCCATAATCTTGCCAAAACCCTGACATTCGGGACAGGCTCCTACGGGCGAGTTGAACGAGAAGAGGTTATCGGTAGGCTCCTCGAAGGTGATACCGTCTGCCTCAAAATGCATAGAGAAATCATAGCATATATTAGAGGGCAGGAACATCAGTCGACACTCACCATGTCCCTCGTAGAATGCGGTCTCAGTAGAGTCGACCAAGCGCGAGACAACATCCTTTGCGTCATCCACCGACAGGCGGTCGATAACAAGATAGATAGGAGAGGTGAGGGTGGATAGGGTAGCTGCATCGGCCAACAGATCGTCGATGCGCATGATATTGCTATCGATAGCAATACGGGCATAACCATTCTGCATGTAGAGGCGCAGCTGCTGTTCGAGGGTGCGGTCTTGGCTGGGATTGATGGGAGCCATGACCACATACTTAGTGCCTGGCGCATATTGTTGGGTGCAGGCAATGATATCCTCAGTAGAATGCTTCTTTACCTCCTGTCCGCTGATGGGCGAATAGGTCTTACCAATGCGCGCATATAGCAGACGCAGATACTCATATATCTCGGTAGTGGTTCCTACCGTAGAGCGAGGATTGCGCGAGATGACTTTCTGCTCAATGGCAATAGCAGGGGGAAGGCCCTTGATAAAGTCGCACTCAGGTTTATTCATACGACCTAAGAACTGGCGGGCATACGAGGAAAGGCTCTCTACATAACGACGCTGTCCTTCAGCATAAAGGGTGTCGAAAGCCAGCGACGACTTGCCACTGCCCGACACGCCGGCTATCACCACCAGTTTATTACGGGGTATCCGGACGTTGACGTTTTTCAGATTATTTACTCTTGCTCCTTTTATCTCAATATAGTCTGCCATGTTCTTTTTCGTATGTTTATACTTCTTCACTAGTGTAACCCATTGGCAGCTGACGACAGTTGTATTGTGACGCCATAATCTCTCCGTAGGCACCCGCAGAACGGATAGCCAGGAAATCGCCGCGGTGGGCTTTGTTGAGGTCAATCTGCTTGGCGAAGACATCGGTAGACTCACAGATAGGACCCACGACATCGTAGGTCTCTACGGGCTCATCGCTCGATAGGTTTTCAATCTTATGATATGCCTGATAGAGCGCCGGGCGGATGAGGTCTGTGAAACCAGCATCGACAATGCAGAATTTCTTGACGTAGCCTTCTTTAATATATAAGGTACGCGTGATAAGTGAGCCACACTGGGCTACAATGGCGCGACCTAACTCAAAGTGCAACGTCTGTCCGCTACGCAGCTTCAGCTTTTTGGCATAGGTGTCGAAGTAGGCCTTGAAGTCGGGAATGGGTACACGGTTGGGATGCTGATAGTCGATGCCCAATCCGCCACCTACATTGATATGCTCCAGATGGATGCGATGGCGCTCCAGCTCATTCTGCAAATCGTTGATGCGATTGCAGAGTGCTTCAAAGTCGCCCATATCCAATATCTGA
Organism: Prevotellaceae bacterium MN60; assembly: GCA_900199555.1. Taxonomy (GTDB): domain Bacteria; phylum Bacteroidota; class Bacteroidia; order Bacteroidales; family Bacteroidaceae; genus Prevotella. The sequence continues at coordinate 90,858 of FZQZ01000005.1, read as the reverse complement.
CTGCCAATATGGAAGTGAAGACCAACCACACGGATGTGCTCCATCTGAGAGGCTTCGTCAATCACCTTTTGCATATCGCGCATATCAATACCAAACTTATTCTCCGCCAATCCGGTGGTGATATTAGCATGGGTGTGGGCTCCCACATTGGGATTTAATCGGAAAGCCACACGCGCCACCTTACCTTTGGCAGCAGCCAACTCGTTGATAACTTCCAACTCGGGAATGCTCTCTACGTTAAAGCAGAAGATGTCATTGTCGAGTCCGAGGTTAATCTCCCAGTCGCTCTTGCCAACGCCAGCGTAGACAATCTTATTATTGGGGAAGCCAGCACGCACGCAGGCTTCAATCTCGCCACCACTCACACAGTCAGCACCTAATCCAGCCTCGCGAATAATCTTGAGCAACTTAGGATTGGCATTGGCCTTGATGGCATAGTGAACGCAGAAACCCTCGTGCTGTCCCGCCTCGCGAGTGATGGTGCGCAGCGTTTCACGGAGCAGCTCTACGTCGTAGTAATAGAACGGCGTTCTCAGCTGTTCAAACTTACTGATAGGAAATTGTCCTTTAGTCATTTTGTGTTGTATCTTCTTATCCTGATGTTATGCGTTGAACAATGTGTCGCTAAGACTCTGCAGGGCACGCTTCTTATCTTCTTCCTTGATAAGGAATGAGATGTTGTAGTTGCTGCCACCATAAGAAATCATGCGTACAGGGATGTTCTTCATGGCCTCCAAGACCTGAGTCTCGAAACCAATGTTTGACCAGTCGAGGTCACCAACAACACAAACGACACACATACCTGTATCAACGGTAACTGTACCATACTTCTTCAGTTCGTCAACAATCTCGCCCAGATGAGAAGAGTTGTCGATAGACATGGATACACCGACCTCAGAGGTACATACCATATCGATAGGTGTCTGATAGCTCTCGAAAATCTCAAATACCTTACGCAAGAAACCGGTAGCCAACAGCATACGGCTTGACTTAATCTTAATAGCGATGATGTTGTCCTTAGCTGCTACAGCCTTAATCTTGCCATACTCGGTGGCATTGCTGATAGTAGTACCTTCAGCATCGGGGTCCATCGTGTTGAGCAGACGAACAGGGATGCCTGCATACTTGGCTGGTTGTACGCAAGTGGGGTGCAGAATCTTGGCACCAAAGTAAGCCAACTCTGCAGCCTCTTCGAAGTGAAGCTGATGAACGGGCTCTGTCTTCTCTACCACGCGTGGGTCGTTGTTGTGCATACCATCGATATCAGTCCAGATCTGAATCTCATCGGCATTGATAGCAGCACCAATGAGTGAAGCGGTATAGTCGCTACCACCACGCTGCAGATTGTCTATCTCGCCATAGGCATTGCGACAGATAAATCCTTGTGTGACATATACTTGCTGACCTTCGTTCTTCTGCATGATAGCGCCGAGCTTCTCCTTGATATATACAGGATCGGGCTCAGAGTTCTTGTCAGTACGCATAAAGTCGAGGGCATTGAGCAATACAGCCTTGATGCCTTGTTCCTTCATGTAGTTGACCACCATATTGGTTGACATCATCTCACCCTGGGCAACGATGCTCTTTTCCTCGAACGAGGTAAACAGTTCTTTGGTGAATGAGCGGAGATAATTCATCTCTGATACAAGAAACTCGCGTGTCTGTTCCTTGGTAGCATCCTGCGTGTAGAGCTCGTCAACATGCTTCATGTATTTGCGCTCCAGCTGATTGATAACCTCATTGGCACCCTCTGGATTCTTCTTATAGAGATAGTCTGCAATCTCTACCAAAGAATTGGTGGTTCCTGACATGGCAGAGAGCACTACGAAAACAGGCTCTCCAGATTTAGTCACTAAACTGGTTACTTCTTTCATGCGGTCTGGTGAACCCACCGAAGTACCGCCAAATTTCATTACCTTCATCGTGTCTGTATGTTTAATTTTTAATATTGATTTTTCTATAATGACAAGTCCTCACGGGCACTATAGTCGACATTGCTGGTTTCTTCAGCTTCTTCATCTTCGTAGAGTGCCATCGTATTGTATGTATCAGTGATATCCTCTAAGCGTCCATCGATACAACGATACACAATACCAGGATATTCGTTGAGCAGTGAGATGTTGTGAGTAGTCATCACCACGGCTGTACCCGTCTGCGTTACTTGGCGTAACAGCTGAATGATGTTGGCTGCTGTCTCTAGGTCAAGATTACCAGTAGGCTCGTCGGCAACAATCAGCTTGGGACGATTCAGAATAGCACGAGCAATAGCGATGCGCTGCTGCTCACCACCAGACAACTCGTGGGGATAGCGGTCTATGAAGTCTGCCATATCAACATCCTCCAAGACATCGTGTATGCGCTCGTCGATTTCTTCTTTCTTCTTCCAACCGGTAGCCTTCAGCACAAACTTCAGGTTCTCGTAAACAGTGCGATCGCCCAGCAGCTGGAAATCTTGGAAGATAATACCCATCTGTCGGCGCAGTGCAGGGATATACTTCTTCTTCAACTCACGCAAGTCGTGATTCAGTACAAAGGCATTTTCTGCATTCTCTACATCCATCTCAAAATAGATGGTCTTCAAGAGTGAGCTCTTTCCAGACCCCACACGTCCTACTACATAAATAAATTCGCCCTCATCTACGTGGAAATCTACATCGTGTAGCACGGGAGCGCCATCCTTATGGTAGATATCTACTTTTTTGTAATCTATCAACATCTTTATATTTGACTATTTTACAATTTCACTATTCACTATTCGTTATTCACTATTCATTAGGGCGGTAGCCCGCTCATTTCATCTTGCCTGCTGCCTTCGCCTCACGACGCTTCTTGTCCCATTCTGGGTCGTGACGCTTATGTAGTTCTGTAGCTACATCTTCAATGCGCAGACCTTTGTGAGCCAACAATACAATAAGGTGATATAACAGGTCGGATGCCTCGTATACCAAATGGTCGTCAGTACCATTAGTAGCCTCGATAACGGTCTCTAAAGCCTCTTCGCCTACCTTTTGGGCTATCTTGTTAACACCATCTTTGAAGAGTTTGGTGGTGTAAGAACCCTCAGGCATCTCTTGTTTGCGACGATTGATAAAGTCTTGTAACTCGGTGAGAAAGAGTAGGGGAGAATCATCGTTTGTCTCACCCCAACAAGTATCTGTACCCGTGTGACAAGTAGGACCTACAGGGTTGACTTTTACCAACAGGGTATCATTATCGCAATCTATCTTTATGTCTACCAGATTCAAGAAGTGGCCACTGGTCTCGCCCTTGGTCCAGAGCGTCTGACGTGTACGACTCCAGAAGGTGACATGCTTAGTATCAAGTGTTTTCTGGTAGGCTTCTTCATTCATAAAGCCCAACATCAGCACATTCTTCGTTGTTGCATCTTGGATAATGGCTGGTACAAGACCGCCCATCTTTTCGAAATCTATCTTCATTGTTGTATATGACAATTTGACTATTTACTATTTTACAATCTTACGTTGATTCCTTCCCCTCTGAGGTATTGCTTCAGTTCGGGTACGGGTATCTCACCAAAGTGGAATACGGATGCTGCCAAGGCTGCGTCGGCATGTCCTTCAGTAAAGACATCGCGGAAATGCTCTTTGCAACCAGCACCACCACTGGCAATAATGGGTATTGAGAGGTGGTCGGCCAGTTGGCGTAAGGCTTCGTTGGCAAAGCCTTGCTTTGTACCATCGTGGTTCATAGAGGTAAAGAGTATCTCGCCAGCACCACGCTCCTGCACTTCGTGAGCCCACTCAAATAATCCACGCTCTGTGCGTTCACGACCTCCTTTCAGATAGCAATGCCATCCATCATCATCAAGACGGGCATCGATAGCACAGACACATACCTGAGAACCAAAACGCTGGGCAATCTCGGTGATAAGTTCTGGGCGACGGATAGCTGCAGAATTGACACTCACTTTATCGGCTCCTGCGTACAACAGTCGTTCTACATCCTTGAGTTCGTTGATGCCACCACCAACAGTAAAGGGGATGTTGATTTCCTGAGCCACACGAGTCACCATCTCCGTAAATGTCTTGCGACCTTCAAAGGATGCTGTGATATCCAGGAAACACAACTCGTCAGCTCCCTGCTCGCTATAGGCTTTACCCAGAGCTACAGGGTCGCCTGCACTGCGCAGGTTGACGAAGTTGGTTCCTTTTACCGTTTCTCCGTCTTTAACATCCAAACAGGGTATGATGCGTTTTGCTAATCCCATCTTTATCTTTGATCTATTATTTCTAACTCCTTGAGATTGATTCTACCTTCGTAGATGGCTTTTCCGAATACTACAGCAGGGATGCCTGCAGCCTCGAGCGCCTTGATATCATCGATAGACGATACGCCACCACTAGCGATGAGATGAAGGTTAGGATACTCTTGCATGATGCGCTTATAGAGGTCGATAGCAGGACCTTGCAGTGTCCCGTCTTTCGAAATCTCAGTACATAGTACATTGGTAACTCCTGCATCTACGTATTTTCGTAAGAATGGCAGCAGGTCTTCTGATGAGTCTTCTTTCCATCCATTGATGCTTATCTTTCCATTTCTGACATCAGCACCAAGAATCATGCGGTCAGCACCATATTTTTTTATCCACGAGAGGAACAACTCGGGATTGGTAACGGCGATAGAGCCAACAGTCACCATCTGTGCTCCGTTGGCAAAAGCTTTCTCGATATCCTCGTCAGTCTTGATACCACCACCGAAATCAACAGTCAGTGATGTCTCTGTAGTAATTTTCTGTAGCACGTCACTATTTACGATATGCTTGGCTTTGGCACCATCCAGGTCTACCACATGCAGGCGCTTGAAACCATAGGTCTCAAACTCCTTAGCTACATCCCAAGGATGATTGCGATATACTGTTTTCTGAGCATAGTCGCCTTTGGTCAAACGAACACACTGTCCGTCAATGATATCTATAGCTGGAATCAGTTCCATTCTTTCAATCGTTATTTCTGTTTAATATCAAGGAAGTTGCGCAATATCTGTTCGCCCACCTTACCACTCTTTTCTGGATGAAACTGGCAAGCGTAGAAATTGTCGCGATGCATAGCTGCAGAATAAGGCTGTATATAGTCGGCAGTAGCTATCGTATCAGCACAAACCGGTACATAATAGCTATGTACAAAATATACGTAAGGCTCTTCGCCTAAACCTTTCATCAGCTCATCATCTTTTACATCCAAACAATTCCAACCCATACAAGGCACTTTGTCCTCATGACGGGTAGGGGAGAATCGCTTCACTTCCGCGTCAAATATACCGATACAGTCAACATTTCCTTCTTCTGAGTGTTTGCATAGCAGCTGCTGTCCCACACAGATTCCTAATACAGGTTGGCGCAGTGAACGAATCACCTCGTCAAGTCTTCTTGCTTGGAGGTACTCCATAGCTCCGCGCGCCTCTCCTTGACCTGGAAACAATACATAATCAGCTTTCTGCAGCTGTTCTGTATCATCCGTCAATAGGGGATCTACGCCCAATCTTTTGAGCGCATTCACTACCGAGTAGATGTTTCCTGCGTTATATTTTACAATTGCTACGTTCATTTAACTAAATATGATGGTCTTGTTCTTGAAAGTCAGTATCTTACGCTGGATATGCTTAGAAACAGCATGTGAGAGTACAATCTTCTCCAAGTCTTTTCCTTTCAATACCAAACTCTCTGGCGTATCCTTGTGGGTAATACGCGTAACGTCTTGTTCGATAATTGGACCAGCGTCAAGCTCAGCTGTTACGTAGTGACTTGTTGCACCGATAATCTTCACGCCGCGTTCCCACGCCTGATGGTAGGGTTTGGCACCCACAAATGCAGGCAAGAATGAGTGGTGAATATTGATGATATGGTTCGGATAAGCAGCAATCATCTCGTCTGAGATAATCTGCATATAACGAGCCAAAACAATAAAGGTCACATTTTCTTTGCGCAGCAGTTCCATTTCAGCCTGTTCAACTTCCGCTTTATTTGAATGGTCTTTCTTGATGCTCCATACATAATATGGGATGTTGAACTGCTCGGCTACATAGCGCAAATCCTCGTGGTTACTTACAATACAAGGAATATCCACGTCCCATTCGCCAGCTTTCCAACGAGCCAGCAGGTCGTACAGGCAATGGCTCATTTTTGATACGAAAATAGCCATTCTTGGACGTTTATCACTAAAATACAGATTACACGTCATCTGATAGCGCTGTGCATAGAGCGTATTGATGTATTCTTGTATTTTCTCACGAGGAATCAGGAAGTTTTCCAATTCCCATTCAATACGCATGAAAAACATGCCATCTTGCTTGTCTACATATTGATCTAGGTAGACAATGTTTCCTTGGTTGTCAGTTATAAATCTAGTAACTTCTGAGATGATGCCCTGTTGGTCGGGACAATGCAGAAGCAGAATTGCTGTTGGTTTCATTTACTCTCAATTTTTATTCTATCACAATACCTTATTTATAATAGGCTGCAAATATACTAATTTATTCTGAATTCACCAAATATAGCTGGATATATCTCCGAATCATACACATATTTCTAATTATACTAATTGTACAAAGAATACACATTATGATAAATAAGAGTATATAATTAGATGTTACGCTCCATTTTGTGGAGCGTATTATTGCTGGAGATAACGCCTACTCTTGTTTGAGAATTGGTAGCGAAAGATGATAACGAACTGCCAAGAAGCGCATCACACAAGTAGTAAGGAATGACGCTATAACCGTTACTTCAATTGGAAATCCTAAAAAATCTGATAACCAATATATTAATCCTCCCAATACGGCAGCCATTGCGTATATCTCTCGCTGAAAGATTACAGGCTCATTATTGAGTAAAACATCACGAATAATTCCTCCTGCAGAACCAGTAATACAGCCCATAATTATCGCCACCCAATATGGATGTCCGAGAACCAATGATTTTTGGATTCCTGCAATCGTAAATAACGCCAAGCCTAATGTGTCAAAAACAAACCACGTATTTCGTAAACCTTCCATGTGTTTAGCGAAGATAATCACGAAAATGAGCGCTAAAGCGGTACATATAATATAAAATGGATTAGTCATCCAGAATGGTGTAACACCTAGCATGACATCACGAATGGTTCCACCTCCTATAGCTACAGCAATACCACACACATAGCCACCAAACCAGTCAAATTGTTTGGCTGCAGCATGACGGATACCAGATATGGCAAAGGCAAAAGTACCTAAAAACTCTATGATCTGTTGTATAATTGCTTCGTATTCCATATTCTATTTATCATAACACGTGAGTGCTACTTTTCGTATCTTTTTCCCCAATAGTTCACCATGCGCTCATAGAGCTTTTCTTCCACTGGTGAGTGTTGTCCATGCCATAATCGTTCTTCTTTTAGTTCATCAGGCATATACTGCTGAGGTGTAAAATGACCGGCAAAATCGTGTGGATACTGGTATCCATCGTGATAGCCCAAATCTTTCATGAGCTTGGTTGGTGCATTGCGAAGATGCAATGGAACTGGCTGATTACCAGTCTCACGTACAAGTTCAAGTGCCTGATTGATACCAAGATATGCTGAATTGCTTTTGGGTGATGTGGCGAGATATACAGCACATTCAGCCAATGGAATGCGACCTTCTGGCCAACCAATCTTCATCACTGCATCAAATGTGGCATTAGCCAACAATAGTGCATTGGGATTGGCCAGTCCGATATCCTCTGATGCCGAAATTATCAGTCTTCTAGCAATAAACTGAGGGTCTTCCCCACCCTCTATCATACGTGCCATCCAATAGAGTGCTGCATCGGGATCACTACCACGAATAGACTTGATAAAGGCTGAAATGATGTCATAGTGCATCTCGCCCTCTTTATCGTATGCTAGCGGATTCTGTTGCAGGCATTCTACTACCATCTCGTCAGTGATAACGACCTCCTCAGTGTTGGCTGATTCGACTACTAATTCTAAGATATTCAGTAGTTTACGTGCGTCTCCACCACTATAGCGCATCATGGCGGCTGTTTCCTTGAGGGTGATTTTGCGCTGACGTAGGATTGCGTCTTTCGTAATAGCTCGCTGTAACAGAAGTAGCAAATCCTCTTTCTCTAAAGATTTCAGTACATACAGTTGACAGCGCGACAACAACGGACGAATAACTTCAAACGAAGGATTCTCTGTTGTTGCACCTATCAGTGTTACAACACCCTTCTCTACAGCTCCTAACAACGAGTCTTGCTGGGATTTTGAGAATCGATGAATCTCGTCTATAAAAAGAATAGGAGAAGCCTCGTTAAAGAAGCGTCCTTTCTGAGCACGTTCTATCACATCACGCACATCCTTTACACCACTCGTTACAGCCGATAGTGTGTAAAACGGAGTATCCAGTCTCTTGGCAATAATCTGCGCCAAGGTGGTTTTTCCTACTCCTGGAGGTCCCCATAGAATAAATGAAGAAATGCGTCCTGCATCAATCATCTTGCGCAGTACGGCACCCTCGCCAACCAAATGCTGCTGACCAATATAGTCATCCAGCGAGCGTGGGCGTAATCTTTCAGCTAATGGCTCACTCATAATTGGGTACAAAATTACTAAGAAATAATCAAAAAATGATAGAAGGCAATAAATTTTTCACTTTTCACTTTTCACTTTTCACTTTTTTTCGTACATTTGCAGAGAAAAATATCATTAACACATAAATAGATATATGAAAGAAGCGACAACAAACAAAGCACTCAGCTTAAAAACACTATCGAAAAGCACTGTATGGGATGTGCAAGAAAACGACATTTTCCGTATGCTCGACGCAGCAGACAAGGATGTAGAATTGAAGGATAATCTTCGTCGTGTTGCCGATATCATCCGTAGTGCTTTCATGATCGAGGAAATAAAAGATGATAATAAACAGCTGCAGGAGAAATACGCCAATCAGGGTTATAAGATTGGAACTATAAAACTCGGTGATGATGCAAAGCTTACTTGGGCTATCAAGAAGCGTCCCATCACTCGTGTTACAGACCTCACTTACGAGAATATCCGTCACATTTCGGCTGCAAAGCTCCTTGAAGTCATCGACCGCAACTTCGGTGGTGGTTGGGATTCGCTCTCGCAGTCTATTCAGGATGTCATCGAGAGTGGATTCGATATCTCTACCACTACCCTCCCCAAGGACCGTTTGCACAAGAAGGGTGGTATGTATGAGAAGAAGGTAGCCGATGGTTTCGAAGTTCTTGAAGTAGAAAAGGGAACATGGGTAGAGGCCATCTTTGCTAAGTTGAAGCCCGAAACCTTCAAGCCTCGCATGAAGTTCGATGAACCTCGTCTGGGTGGCGATGGCGAAGAGGATGAGGACGACGACCTGCCTGTTGATGATTACAATCGTCCTGATGAGGATGATGTTGAGCTGGAAGAGCCAAATGATGACGAGATTAACGAGAACAACTATCGTACCACCTTCGCCATCGATGACGATTCCGACGAGGATGCAGAGAGCCTCTCCGACTTTATTGCCGACGAGTAAACCGCTCTCCTCCCCTCCTCCATTAAGCCAATAACCTCAAACAAAAACCTAATATTAACATGATTATTCCTAATGTATTCTGGCTCGTGCCCATTGCATCTATCGTTGCTTTGGGCATGGCCTTTTTCTTTTTCCGTCAGATGATGGGAGAAGACGAGGGTACTCCTCGAATGCGTGAGATTGCGCTCTATGTGCGTAAAGGTGCGATGGCCTATCTTAAACAGCAGTACAAGGTCGTTGGCATTGTCTTTGTTGTACTCTGTATTCTATTTGCCTTTATGGCTTATGGCCTGCATGTGCAGAATCCATGGGTGCCCTTCGCATTCCTTACGGGTGGTTTCTTCTCTGGCTTGGCAGGTTTCTTTGGCATGAAGACTGCCACCTATGCTTCTGCCCGTACAGCCAATGCTGCTCGTAAGAGTCTCAATGCTGGTTTGAAGGTTGCTTTCCGTTCTGGTGCTGTAATGGGACTCACCGTTGTAGGTCTTGGCTTGCTCGACATTGCCATCTGGTTTGTTGTCCTCAACTACTTCGATGCTGATGGACTCATCTCTATCACTACTACGATGCTTACCTTTGGTATGGGTGCATCTACGCAAGCCCTTTTCGCTCGTGTGGGTGGTGGTATCTATACCAAGGCTGCCGATGTGGGTGCCGATATCGTCGGAAAGGTTGAAGCCGATATCCCTGAAGACGACCCGCGCAACCCCGCTACTATTGCCGATAATGTAGGCGATAATGTGGGCGATGTTGCAGGTATGGGTGCCGACCTCTACGAGTCCTATTGTGGTTCTGTGCTCTCTACTGCCGCTCTTGGTGCTGCAGCCTTTGCCGCAACCAGTGTTGACATCCAGCTCAAAGCCGTCATTGCTCCTATGCTGATAGCTGCTGTGGGTGTATTCCTCTCCCTCTTCGGCATCTTCTTGGTACGCACAAAGGAAGGCGCTACCATGCGCGATTTGCTGAAATCGCTCTCTCTGGGCACCAATGTCAGTGCCGTACTCATAGCTGTAGCTACCTTTGCTATCCTCTATCTCTTAGGTATAGAAAACTGGATGTGGTTGTCATGTAGTGTTATCACTGGTCTGGTGGCTGGTGTTATCATCGGACAAGCTACCGAATATTACACCTCTCATTCCTATAAGCCCACCCAGAAGATTTCTGAAGCAGGTCTTACCGGTTCTGCTACTGTTATTATTAAAGGTATAGGTACGGGTATGATTTCTACCTGCATTCCGGTTATCACTATTGGTGTGGCTATCATTCTCAGCTTCGGTTTTGCCAATGGCTTCGACCTCTCCATGTCTTCACAGAGCTTGGCTAATGGTCTCTATGGTATTGGTATTGCTGCCGTAGGTATGCTTTCTACGCTAGGCATCACACTCGCTACTGATGCTTACGGACCTATTGCCGACAATGCTGGTGGTAATGCAGAGATGAGTGAGCTGGGCGAAGAGGTACGTCAGCGTACTGATGCTCTCGATGCCCTTGGTAATACTACTGCTGCTACAGGTAAAGGCTTTGCTATTGGTTCTGCAGCCCTCACCGCCCTTGCTCTCCTTGCCTCATATATAGAAGAGATCAAGATTGCCATGCAGCGTGCTGGTGTGATGATGGAGAACGTGAAGGGAGAACTGATAGAAGCTTCTGAGGCTAACATCCCTGATTTTATGAACTATTTCCAGGTCAACCTCATGAATCCTAAGGTACTTGTTGGAGCCTTCATCGGAGGTATGGCATCCTTCCTCTTCTGTGGACTTACCATGGAGGCAGTAGGTCGTGCTGCTCAGAAGATGGTAGAAGAAGTACGTCGTCAGTTCCGTGAGATTGCCGGCATCCTTGATGGCAAGGCCACGCCAGACTATGGCTCTTGTGTAGAGATTTCTACCCGTGCTGCTCAGCACGAAATGATATTCCCCTCACTCCTTGCCATTGCTATACCTATTATAGTAGGTTGCGTACTGGGTGTTGCTGGTGTCCTTGGTCTGTTGGTCGGTGGACTCACCTGTGGCTTCACGCTCGCTGTCTTTATGGCAAATGCTGGTGGAGCTTGGGATAATGCCAAGAAGATGGTTGAAGAAGGTCATTTCGGAGGTAAGGGCTCCTTCGCTCACAAAGCCACCATCGTTGGTGATACGGTTGGCGATCCCTTCAAAGATACCTCTGGTCCTTCTCTCAATATCCTCATCAAGCTCATGTCTATGGTTAGTATTGTGATGGCAGGACTCACCGTTCTGTTCATTTAATACAGATAAAGACAGTTCCATCTGTGTTGTATAATTCCATAGGTGGAACTGTCCTTTATACGACAAATAAGGCCCATTTCTTCGGAATTTGGGTCTTTTTTCATTGTTTTCTAAAAAAACAACAGAAATAATTTGGTCGTTTCATAAAAAGTTACTACCTTTGCACCCGCAAAACGAAAAACGTTGCACCCGTAGCTCAGTTGGTAGAGCACCTGACTCTTAATCAGGGTGTCCAGAGTTCGAGCCTCTGCGGGTGTACAAAAGAGAATAATAAATAAGTTTTCGTTTGCACCCGTAGCTCAGTTGGTAGAGCACCTGACTCTTAATCAGGGTGTCCAGAGTTCGAGCCTCTGCGGGTGTACTAAAATAAAAGAGATAAGTTGAAAAACTTATCTCTTTTTTGTTTACTAATTTCTACTCACCATTCACCACTCACCAAATACCCTATTATCTTATTTATTGCTTAGAAATTCACCAAGAATGAGAGGCCAAGTGTCCAGTAGTTCATATACTTGCGACTCTTATACTCTCTGGCCACCACACCCAAGCCATCGGCATATTCGCCTGTCCAAGCCATTTGTGCTAAGTCTATCAGGTAGCTGGCGCCAGAGGTCATACTTCTCTCCACGAAATGGAAGGGATCGTAGGTGGCAGTAAAGTCCTTGCGGGTGTAGTCGTAGTCACAGAAGACACGCCAAGAGAAGTTCGACTTGTAGCGATAGGTGAGCGAAATACCTGTACCAAACGAGGTGGACGACTTGGCACCCACAGTCAGGTATGCCCATTCGTCGCTCCATTTCTCACCCGTATTGTTAGGATACTGCAGGTCGTTGAGCGACAAGCTAGGGTCACCATTAGTCTCCTTATGTCCAGGACGATTGTCGAGCGACATCGTGTAACTGATATCCTTAACGTTACCCTCGGCGTGACCATCGATATCCAGTTCCTGAGTGATTGAACGGCCTATCAGAGCCTTGGCTCCAAGGGAAAAGCTGGAGCCGAGAGGCAGGTTGAAGTATACACCGATGCTGCCCGTAAACTCGGTGATGTGGTCGCTCTTCACGATGCCATAGCTGTCGGTGACGGGTGCGTTGTTATTCCATGCGCTCTCCGAATCAGTGCGATAGCCAATTTTGTTCAGATAGATGCTCATGTTCTCAGCAGGGGTTCCTGTATAGTCACCGGGGAAAGCTGCCTCATAGTGAGGTTGCATGGCCTCCCATGCATAATAATCCTCAACAGCCACGTAATTGGCAAAGTCGCCGAAGTCCTTGACCGACTGTGCTCTTACCCTGAGGCGACCACCCACACCAACGTACTTGTTGAAGAAATAGGCTCCCTCGGCATCAACCACTGTGGCGGCGCGGAACTTGAGGCTTACCTTCTCGCCCGACGCATCAAACTCTAGATCTTTGTTGCCAAGGCCCACACCCATAGAGATGCTAAAGAATGAAGGTTTTTCCTTATCTATCACCATATCGTTGCGCAGCAGTCCCCTACCCTTGAACATCAGGTCGCAGAGGGCATAGCCCAGCTCAGTGGACATGATACCGATACCTGCTCCCGACAAAACGTCGCTAATCCAGTGACGATTGTTCAGCACACGCATCACACCCGTTGCCGTGGCCACACCATAGCCTGCCACCGACCACCAAGGCGAGCGAGTGAGTCCGTACTCCTTGTGGAGCAAGGTGGCTCCTACGAAGGATGTAGCTGTATGGCCTGAGGGCCACGAGTTGGCGGTGGAACCATCGGGGCGCATCTCCTTGGCCGTGTACTTGATACCATTGACGAAGCCCGCCATGATAGCATACGACATACCGGCACTGGCTAACAGACGAGGCCAGTCGCTGCGACCTTCATAGCCACCCAGTTTCAGACCTACCACTACGGCTGGGCCAAAGAACTGTGTGTAGTCGTCGATACCCGTCTTGAAGTCGGTAAGTAGCTGTGTATTCTTCTTGCCACCCTTCTCTGCTTTCTGATTGACGCGGAACAACGCCTTGTCGCCCTTGATGCCCCATCCTGCTAAAAACAGAGGCACACCAACGAAGGTCAAATCGTCCATGAACTTGTAAGGCTTTACACCCTGATTTGTCTTCGACTTAAAAAAGTCGAAATCCAGCTTGGGGGTGGTCATAGGAGCTTCCATGCCCATGCTGATGAGCGACTGCTCGGGCAGTCTGACTAGCTCGGCCTTCATTTCGGGTACTTCGAGCACAAGAGGTTCGATGTCTCGGTAGTTGTTTGCGTTGACCTGTAATGACAGGGCAACGACTACTAATGTAAAATAATGTCTGGTATTCATAATATCTATAAGTTTATTTCCCTCTTCCTTATGTTTTAGCTCTTTTAGCTATTGGTATATATTAAGGGCACACATTAATAATAATTGATGCTGCAAATATAGAAAATAAATTTCTAATTTGCAAGAAAAACAAAAAAATGTATACTAAGATTAAAAAAACGACTCTTTAGGGAGTCGCTTTTTGATTATTAAATATTGACATGATAATTAGCCTCAATAAACCGGAGTTCCGCCTCTAGCATTTCCAGTTTCGGCATTCTACAGCCAGCCTCGCGGGCTATCTCTAAGGGATGCGTGTACAGATAGTATATCTCCATCGGACGATGGAAGTCGTAGTCCAGTCGCATAGATGGCGAATAAGGTATCATCGCATCAGTCGACTCTATCATCTTGTCCACAAACGAGGCATCAAGGTTCTTTACACCCAGATGTTGTGCTGCGCTGACCACCTCCATCATCTGTTCGCGAATCAGTTGTCTGGTCGACTCATTCTTTAGTAACAGGTCGGTCTGTGTGTGTAGTGCCACCGTCATACCATTGAAGGGCATGTTCCATACAGCCTTCTTCCATCGTGCCTCATGATATTCTATGAGCCCCGTCTCTATGCCAGCATGACGGAATTCATCCACTACGGCAAGCATCAGTGCCTCGTCACGACATGAGTAGTTGGCCAGATTGATACTTCCATAAAACTGATGTCTGACAATGCCTGGTTCCGTCTTTGCAGAACATATAAATGCTAATCCTGCTGCCAGTTGTACCTCCGGAAACATCTTCTGCACATCCTCCTCTACCCCAATACCATTCTGAATAAGAATCACGAGTGTATTAGTATGAAGCAATGGTGGTAGCAACGTCTGCAGTTTACTGTTGTTCACGGATTTAAGACCAACTAGCACTACATCACACGGTGGCATCTCCTCAGTATGCTGATAAGCATTCACGTTGTTCAGATGGAAAGAACCCTCGCAAGAATCCACCTGCAATCCGTGCTCTTTTACATACTCATAGTCACTATGCAACAAAAAGTGTACCTCCTGTCCTGCATAAGCCAGTTTTGCTCCATAATATCCTCCGATGGCTCCTGTACCAATGATTCCGTATCTCATATTGACAACTATATTTTACAATGTTTCGGCAAAGTTACGCTATTTTTTTGTATTTCCTCGCATTTTATGAGAAATTCATAGCCTTAAGTTGTTTTTTCGTTGCTCCACTACCCTTTGAATACCTACTATTTGCTAATCGTGTTTCATGATATATGTTGCATCCTACAACGCTAAAACACCCAGTTTTAAGTATTGCGCCAACGAGGATTTCGTCGTACCTTTGCCATGATTTTTCAACGCTATTTAGATTAATAATAAAATGAACACAACAATTGTAGTTTATGGTTCCTCTACAGGAACATGCGAAGCTATCGCAGAGAAAATAGCCCAGAAGTTGGGATGTGAGGTTATCAATGTACAAGATCTCACTGCCGATGTAGTTAACAACCATCAAAACCTGATTCTTGGTACCTCTACATGGGGCGCTGGCGAACTGCAGGATGACTGGTATGACGGATTAAAGGTGCTGCAGGGTGCCGACCTCAACGCTAAGACCATTGCCCTCTTTGGTTGTGGCGACTGCGAGAGCTATGGCGACACCTTTGTAGGTGGTCTTGGTGAGCTGTATAATGGTATTAAGGATAGCGGTGCCAAGATTGTAGGTGCCGTAGATACAGATGGTTACACCTTCGACGACTCAGAAGCTGTCGTTGATGGTAAGTTTGTTGGTCTTCCTCTCGACGATGTCAACGAAGACGACAAGACTGATACACGTATCGATGCGTGGATAGCAGATATACTCCCTAACCTTTGATTCAATATTGTATAATGCAGTTATCCGATGTTCCAGCCTGTCTATGAGTCTATTCATAACAGGTTGGAACTCACTATATTGTCATCACGCAACGCCCAGCAACTCTATTTCAAAGATAAGTGTCGAACCACCCGGAATGCCAGGCTGCGAAAACTTGCCATAGCCCATTTCTGCGGGGATATATACTTCCCACTTATCGCCAATATGCATCTGCTGCATGGCAATAATCCAACCCTCGATAAGGTCGCAAAGACGACAAGCCAGAGGTACACCGCCACGACTACTATCAAACTGTTTTCCGTCGATGGTCTTGCCCGTATAGTGGGCTGTGATGATACTGCGTGCTGTGGGCTGAGCACTTGTCGGATTACCCTCTGCCAGCACCTTATAATAGATACCTTTGGGAAGCGCCTTGACGCCTTCCTCTTTAGACTTTGCGATGAGCCAGTCTATATTTGCCTGAATATATTCCCTCTTTTTCATCTATTTCTTACTAAACTATCATAAATATCGATGCAAATATACAATTTTTCTGTGATTTATTCCTATATTTGCAGAATAAAATAGCAAATGATGACGCTGATTATAGGATTGTTGATACCACTATTGGGCACGATGCTCGGTTCTGCCTTTGTCTTTATGATGAAAGACGAGATGCCCCTACGCCTGCAAAAGATGCTGTTAGGCTTTGCATCAGGCGTGATGGTAGCTGCATCCGTATGGTCGTTGTTGATACCTGCTATGGATATGGCTGCCGATAGTGGAAAATGGTCGGTGTTCCCTGCTGCCATGGGCTTCTTGCTGGGTATGGGCTTCCTCTTGTTGATTGACGAGTTGACCCCCCACTTGCATATTGGAACCGACAAGCCCGAGGGCCCTCATTCCCGCCTTTCGCGCACTGCGATGCTGGCCCTTGCTGTTACCATCCATAATCTCCCCGAAGGTATGGCTGTAGGTGTTGTCTTTGCTGGTGCCGAGAGTGGTTTCTCTCATATCTCGCTCACCAGTGCTATTGCTGTGGCGCTGGGTATTGCCATTCAGAATATCCCCGAGGGCGCCATTATCTCTATGCCTATGCGTGCAGCAGGCAATTCCAAGTGGAAGTCGTTCACTATAGGCACATTAAGCGGTGCCGTAGAACCCATTGGAGCCCTTGCCGTTTTACTCTTAGCCTCTCTCCTACTTCCCCTCCTTCCCTATATGCTTGCCTTTGCTGCTGGCGCCATGTTCTATGTCGTTGTAGAAGAGCTCATTCCCGAAGCCTCTAATGGTCAGCATAGCAATCTCAGCACCATCGGTTTTGCCATCGGTTTTGTCTTGATGATGGTTCTCGATGTAGTCATGGGATAAGCGTTATAGGCGTTTTTCTTTTTCAATTTATTTTGCATGAATATTAATAATAGGTGAAAAAGAGAAAATATTTAGTAATATTTTGCTAACTCTGCTTTGCAATTAAGAGAATTATTTGTAACTTTGCACGCGTTTATAAACAAATACTTGTTTTTAGGTATTAATAATAGAAAAGTAGATATTACATCATTTAATACATTTAGATTATTAAAATGGCTAAAGAAAAGAAATTTATCACCTGTGATGGTAACGAGGCTGCAGCTCACGTGAGCTATATGTTCTCGGAGGTAGCTGCTATCTACCCCATCACCCCGTCATCTCCTATGGCGGAGCATGTTGACGAGTGGGCTGCCCGTGGTCGTAAGAACCTCTGGGGCCAGAACGTCTCAGTTCAGGAAATGCAGTCAGAGGCTGGTGCAGCTGGTGCCGTTCACGGTTCACTGCAGGCTGGTGCTCTCACCACCACCTTCACCGCTTCTCAGGGTCTGCTCCTGATGATTCCTAACATGTATAAGATTGCTGGTGAGCTGATTCCTTGCGTATTCGACGTTTCTGCTCGTACGCTGGCTTCTCACTCACTGTGTATCTTCGGTGACCACCAGGACGTTATGGCTTGCCGTCAGACCGGTTTCGCTATGTTCTGTTCTGGTTCAGTACAGGAGGTTATGGACCTCACCGCCGTTCCTCACTTGGCAACTCTCGAGACCTGCGTACCTTTCGTAAACTTCTTCGATGGTTTCCGCACCTCTCACGAGTATCACAAGATTGAGATGATGGATCAGGAGGATATCCGTCCATTGGTTAACGAGGAGTTTGTTAAGCGTTTCCGCGATCGTGCTATGAGCCCTGAGCGCCCTGTTACTCGCGGTACTGCTGAGAACCCCGAGACCTTCTTCACACACCGTGAGGCTTCAAACACTTACTACAACAACGTTCCTGAGGTTGTAGAGAAGTACCTCGGTGAGATTTCTAAGATTACAGGTCGTGAGTATCACCTCTTCTCATACTATGGTGCTGAGGATGCTGACCGCATGATTATCCTGATGGGTTCTGCTACTGATGCAGCTCGTGAGGCTATCGACTACCTGAACGCTAATGGCCAGAAGGTAGGTATGATCAGTGTTCACCTCTATCGCCCATTCTCTGTTAAGCACCTGCTCGCTTCAGTTCCTAAGACTGTTAAGCGTATTGCCGTACTCGACCGTACTAAGGAGCCCGGAGCTAACGGTGAGCCTCTGTACCTCGATGTTAAGGATGCTTACTACGACGTAGAGGATCGTCCTCTTATCGTTGGTGGTCGTTATGGTCTGGGTAGCCGTGATACTACTCCCGCTCAGATTATCAGCGTATTCAACAACTTGGCTATGCCCGAGCCCAAGAACCACTTCACTGTTGGTATCGTAGACGATGTTACCTTCACTTCACTTCCTGAGGTTGAGGAGATTGCTCTCGGTGGTAAGGGTATGTTCCAGGCTAAGTTCTTCGGTCTGGGTGCTGATGGTACTGTAGGTGCAAACAAGAACTCAGTTAAGATTATTGGTGACAACACCGACAAGTACTGCCAGGCTTACTTCTCTTACGACTCTAAGAAGTCAGGAGGTTTCACCTGCTCTCACCTGCGTTTCGGTGATACACCTATCCGCTCTACCTACCTGGTAACTACACCTAACTTCGTAGCTTGCCACGTTCAGGCTTACCTCCACATGTACGATGTTACTCGTGGTTTGCAGAAGAATGGTCAGTTCCTGCTGAACACTATCTTCGATGCCGACGAGCTCGAGAAGTTCATGCCTAACAAGGTAAAGCGCTACTTCGCACAGAACAACATTACTGTATATACTATCAACGCTACCAAGATTGCTCAGGAGATTGGTTTGGGCAACCGTACCAACACCATCCTGCAGTCTGCCTTCTTCCGTATTACGGAGGTTATCCCTGTAGAGCTTGCTGTTGAGAAGATGAAGGCTGCTGCCCTCAAGTCTTACGGTGCTAAGGGTCAGGACGTTGTTGATAAGAACTACGCTGCTATCGATCGTGGTGGTGAGTATCAGCTGTTGACTGTTAAGCCTGAGTGGGCTAACCTGCCAGACGATGAGGCTAAGGCCGACAATGCACCTGCATTCGTTAAGGAGCTCGTTCGTCCTATCAACGCACAGGCTGGTGACCTGCTGAAGGTTTCAGACTTCGTTAAGCACAACACTGTTGATGGTTCTTGGGAGGTTGGTACCGCTGCTTATGAGAAGCGTGGTGTTGAGGCCTTCGTTCCCGCTTGGAACAAGGACAACTGTATCCAGTGTAACCAGTGTGCTTACATCTGTCCTCACGCTGCTATCCGTCCATTCGTACTCGACGAGAACGAGCTGAAGGGCTTCGCTGCTGCCGAGGATACTATCGAGATGAAGGCTCCTGCAGCTATGAAGGGTATGCACTTCCGCATCGAGACCTCAGTACTCGACTGTCTGGGTTGCGGCAACTGTGCCGACATCTGCCCAGGTAATCCTAAGACTGGCAAGGCGCTCACTATGGTTCCCTTCAATCCCGATGCTGCTGACATGGTTCAGGAGGCTAAGAACTGGGAATACCTCGTTAAGGACGTTAAGTCTAAGCAGAACCTCGTTGACATCAAGAGCAACGTTAAGAACTCACAGTTCGCTCAGCCTCTGTTCGAGTTCTCTGGTGCTTGCTCTGGTTGTGGTGAGACTCCATACGTTAAGCTGCTTTCTCAGCTCTTCGGTGATCGTCAGATGATTGCCAACGCTACTGGTTGTTCTTCAATCTACTCTGCTTCTATTCCTTCTACACCTTATACTAAGAACGAGAAGGGTCAGGGTCCTGTATTCAACAACTCACTGTTCGAGGACTTCTGCGAATTCGGTCTGGGTATGGCACTTGGTAACAAGAAGATGAAGGAGCGCGTAGCTAAGCTGCTGCAGGAGATGATTGATGGCAACGCTAGCGACGAGTACAAGGCTCTGGCTGCTGAGTGGATTGCTAATAAGGACGATGCCGAGAAGACCAAGGAGATTGCTCCTCGTCTGCGCGAGCTCATCGCTGAAAGCGCTGCTAAGGGCTGTCCTACCTGCAAGGAGCTTCAGACCCTCGACCACTACCTCGTTAAGCGTAGTCAGTGGATTATCGGTGGTGACGGTGCCTCTTACGATATCGGTTACGGCGGTCTCGACCACGTGATTGCTTCTGGTGAGGACGTTAACATCCTCGTGCTCGATACTGAGGTTTACTCTAACACCGGTGGTCAGGCTTCTAAGGCTACTCCTCTTGGTGCTATTGCTCAGTTCGCTGCTCAGGGTAAGCGCATCCGCAAGAAGGATCTGGGTATGATTGCTACCACTTACGGTTATGTATATGTAGCTCAGATTGCTATGGGTGCTGACCACGCACAGACTCTCAAGGCTATCCGCGAGGCTGAGGCATGGCACGGACCTTCAATCATCATCGCTTACGCTCCATGTATCAACCACGGTCTGAAGGCCAAGGGCGGTATGGGTAAGAGCCAGGCTGAGGAGAAGAAGGCTGTTGAGTGCGGTTACTGGCACCTGTGGCGCTACAACCCAGCACTCGCTGAGGAAGGCAAGAACCCATTCTCTCTCGACTCTAAGGAGCCTAACTGGGAGAACTTCCACGACTTCCTGCTTGGTGAGGTACGCTATCTGTCAGTTAAGAAGGCTTATCCTAACGAGGCAGAAGAACTCTTCGCTGAAGCACAGCGTATGGCACAGCTCCGTTACAAGAGCTACATCCGCAAGTCTCAGGAAAACTGGGAAGATTAAAACTGAGAAGATTAATAGATAAAAAGTGGGCTAGCGAGTAATTCGCTAACCCACTTTTTTTTTTGAATAATTCACAAAGATACACAAAAACTTACCACTCTTTATTCAGTTAAAAAACTTGTCTTGAGATGCAAAAGCAAGAAAAAATGACGAATAATTTGGTCATTTCAGATATTTTATTTATCTTCGCACCATAAAGAAGAAACTGAGAGTACAGGGGGATTGTGCATGTGTGCTGTCTATAAGTGTGTGCATTATATAGCCTATATATTACTTAAACTAAAAACTTAAAATTATGAAGAAATTACTATTTTCAATTGTATCGCTTTGTCTAGTAATGGTGGCAAAGGCCCAGAACGAACTCGTTGTTGCAACTCTTCAACATGAAGATGCTGTTAGTGTATTTACTGGTGTTGGTGCATTGGGCAGTGCCCACGAGGCAGCCGCTGACGGTGATATAATAACACTGTCTGCTGGTGTATTTAATGCTACGACTATCACAAAGTCTGTAGCCATCTATGGTGCTGGATTTGAAGAGAACAGTGAGACAAATACTGCTGTGACAAAGATTAATGGCCAGCTATACCTTGGAGCAGCAGAAGGAGAAACGCTTACTGGTGTTCATCTGGAAGGCATCTATTTCAACACCCATGTCAACAAGAATGTTGCATTGGAAAATTTCCAGATGAGAGCATGTTATGTGAATGGTACTCTGACTATTGGTGCCAATACGAATACCATCATCAAGAACTGTGTCATTACGGGAGCAATAGCAGGAGCCAGTCTGGTGGCCAACAACTGTCTGATAGAAAACTGTTGGGTAGGAAATGACATCAACACTTTTGCTGCCAGCAGTAGCGTCAACATCAACCATTGTATCGTTGGCGGCTATGTAGGACCTTATCTCTGCCAGAACAGCATATTCCCCTACTATTGGGTTGGAGCGTATTATGACCGTGCAGTCTTTGCCAACACAGAGGGAGCAACGGTTTACAACTGTATATTCAGAAGCTTCGAATACAACAATAAGGACAAAAACTCTTTTATCAACTGCTATGCCGTTGACATCAGAGATATATTTACAGACGCGGCAAATGCAAACTACTCTGAGACTCGCACGTTTGAAATCAAGAATCCTGAGACGTGGATAGCCACTGACGAAACGGAGATTGGTATCAGACCAGGATGGAGCAAAGTGCCAGGAATACCTGTTGTCAACAGTCTGCAACTGAACGTTGAAGGCAAGACGTTAAATGTGACTTACGATGCAAAAGTGCGCTAATAACAGAACCCATAAAAATGCAAACGACCATGATTAAGATTAGAACTCTGATGCTCGCTGCTGTCAGTGTCGTCTGCACAACGATGGTGGCGCAGAAGAGCATAACTGATATTACATACTGGATAGACGGTGATGTAGACAATGTGGAGACGATGAAGTCGAATATCGACATATCATCGCTCGCTGAAGGTGTGCACTCCATTACCGTTCGTGCCAAAGACTCGGAGAATTTGTGGAGTCCACCTTTGACGAAGTACTTTATCATTCCACATACTACTGCTGCCACAACCATCGTGGAGCGCGAATACTGGATAGACGGCAACATAGCAGCGCGCACAGCACTCGATGCATCTCCTGTAGCAATCAATCTCATGGAGTTGGCTGGTGGTATGCACTCGCTGAGCGTTCGTGTGAAGGATGACAACGGAGGGTGGAGCTCACCCTTGACGAAGTACTTTATCATTCCACATACTACTGCTGCCACAACCATCGTGGAGTGTGAATACTGGATAGACGGCAACATAGCCATGCGAACAGCACTCGGCGCATCTCCTGTAGCAATCAATCTCATGGAGCTGGCTGCTGGTATGCACTCGCTGACCGTTCGTGTGAAGGATGACAACGGAGGGTGGAGCTCGCCTTTGACGAAATACTTCATCGTGCCAGACGCAACAGGACTGGAGGAAAAGAAGATAACTCGCTACATGTACTGGATAGACGACAACACCGCCAACCCTGTCGCTGGCACAGTGACCAATGCAAACGGTGTGCTGGACATTGACCTCGGCGGACTGGAAGAGGGAGAGCACACGCTGTCATGGTGTATGGCAGACTCCAAGGGTGTATGGAGCCAGGTTAAGACGTCAACATTTACCTTCACTCGTATAGCCATCACAAGCGCAATGATAGCACTGGCTCAGAATAGCTTCGAATATGCTGCAGAAGAAATTGAGCCCGACCTTACCGTGACAGATGGCGAGAAACTGCTGGTAGAAGGCGAGGACTACGAAGTAAGCTATGCCGACAATAGAAACGCTGGCAATGCAACCCTTACCGTCACAGGCAAGGGACTCTACAAAGAGTCTGTCGATGCACAGTTCACTATCACCAAGGCAACGCTCACCGTTACGGCTGATGATAAGCAGCGCGAAATGGGCGAAGAGAATCCTGAACTTACTCTCACATACAGTGGCTGGAAGGGAACAGACGACGAAAGCGTATTGACTACCCTACCCGTTGCTACAACGGAGGCTACGACGGAGAGTGAGGTTGGTGATTATGTCATCAGCGTGAGCGGTGGCGAAGCAACGAACTATCAATTCGTCTATAAGAACGGCATCCTAACGATTACCTACCCGACGGGTATCCAAATCGTTACAATGACACGACCTGTAGATATCTACACGCTAAGCGGTGTACTGGTAAAGCGACAAGTAACTACACTCAAGGGGCTGCCCGATGGTCTTTATATCATCGACGGTAGGAAAGTGCAAGTGAAGCACTAACATACAGGAAAGAAAGATGAACAAGACAAGAGTGAGCCATTTGGGGATATTATTATAAAAGGAGCATCCGTTGGGGTGCTTCTTTTTTTTGATGTATATCATATTATTTCAATATAGCAGTGCAAAAGTTGCACAAGTCATAAAAAATTTGTACCTTTGCACCTTCAAAAATGGATAATAGGAATAATTTTTATAACAAATAGGAATAATAAGTATTAATTTATGCGAAAAGAATGGCGTGGTTTTAAAGGAACCAAATGGACAGAGGAAGTAAACCTTAGAGATTTTATTCAGAACAACTACACAGCTTACGAGGGCGACGAGTCTTTCTTGGCTGCACCTACTGATGCCACCAACACTTTGTGGGGACGTCTGCAGGAGCTGCAGAAAGAGGAGCGTGCCAAGGGCGGTGTGCTCGACATGGAGACAGAAATCGTGTCAAGCATGACAGCTTATGGCCCTGCCTACATCGATGAGAGTAAGAAAGAGCTGGAAAAGGTAGTTGGTCTGCAGACCGATAAACCCCTCAAGCGCGCCTTCATGCCTTTCGGTGGCATCAAGATGGCTGAGCAGGCTTGCACTAACTACGGTTACAAGCCCTCAGAGAAGCTGCATGAGATTTTCACCAAGTATTGCAAGACTCACAACGATGGCGTATTCGATGCTTACACTGAAGAGATGAAGCACGTACGTCACAACCACATCCTCACTGGTCTGCCCGACACCTATGGTCGTGGCCGTATCGTGGGCGACTATCGTCGTGTAGCTCTTTACGGTATCGACTTCATCATTGCCGAGAAGGAGGCCGACAAGCGCAACTGTGGTGCTGGTGTGATGAGCGACGACGTTATCCGTCAGCGTGAGGAAATCTCTATGCAGATCAAGGCCCTGAAGGAGATGAAGGCTATGGCTCAGATCTATGGCTTCGACATCTCTCAGCCTGCTAGCAATGCACGCGAGGCTGTTCAGTGGTTGTACTTCGGTTATCTGGCTGCCATCAAGACTCAGAACGGTGCAGCTATGTCAGTAGGTCGTGTATCTACCTTCCTTGATATCTACATCCAGCGCGATATGGAAGAGGGCACCCTCACCGAGAGCGAGGCTCAGGAGCTTATCGACCACTTGGTTATGAAGTTCCGCATGGTTAAGTTCGCCCGTATCCCATCATACAACGAGCTCTTCTCAGGCGACCCCGTATGGGCAACCCTCGAGGTCGGTGGTATGGGTATGGATGGTCGCCACATGGTTACCAAGAACGACTACCGTTTCCTCCACACACTGGAGAACATGGGTCCCTCACCCGAGCCAAACCTCACCGTGCTTTACTCTCCCCGTCTGACTGACAGCTTCAAGAAGTATGCTGCCATGATTTCTGTAAAGACCAGCTCTATTCAGTATGAGAACGACGAAGTGATGCGTCCTGTTTGGGGCGATGACTACAGCATCTGCTGCTGCGTAAGTGCTACACAGACTGGTAAGGAGATGCAGTTCTTCGGTGCTCGTGCCAACCTGGCTAAGTGTTTCCTCTATGCTTGTAACGGTGGTGTTGACGCCAAGACCCGCGAGCAGGTTGCTCCCGGTTTCCGTCCCATCAAGGATGAATACCTCACATGGGAGGAGCTCGCTCCCCGCTTCGACCAGGCTATGGACTGGTTGGCAGGTGTATATGTAAACACCCTGAACCTCATCCACTACATGCACGATAAGTACTTCTATGAGGCTGCTGAGATGGCGCTCATCGATACCAACGTACGTCGTACATTCGCTACCGGTATTGCAGGTTTCTCTCACGTTGTTGACTCTATCTCAGCTGTTAAGTATGCTAAGGTCAAGATGATTCGCGACGAAGAGGGCTTCAATGTTGACTACGTAGCTGAGGGCGACTTCCCCCGCTATGGTAACGACGACGACCGTGCCGACGAGATTGCAGTATGGTTGCTGAAGACCTTCGTTAAGAAGATTCGCAAGCACGCTACCTATCGTAACGCCACACCTACCTGCTCTATCCTCACCATTACCTCTAACGTGGTATATGGTAAGTACACTGGCAACCTGCCCGACGGACGCCGTGCTGGTACTCCTCTGTCACCTGGTGCTAATCCCAGCTATGGTGCTGAGAAGAATGGTCTGCTGGCTTCGCTCAACTCTGTTGCTAAGCTGCCTTACGAGTATGCCCTCGACGGTATCTCTAACACCCAGACCATCAGCCCCAATACTTTGGGACAGAACGACGACGAGCGTGCTACCACACTGGTTCGCGTGATGGATGGCTACTTCAGCCGTGGTGCTCACCACCTGAATGTCAACGTGTTTGGTGTTGACAAGCTGCGCGACGCTATGGAGCATCCTGAGAAGCCCGAGTACGCTAACTTCACCATCCGCGTATCTGGTTACGCTGTGAAGTTCATCGACCTCACTCGTGAGCAGCAGGAAGACGTTATTGCTCGTCAGTCACACGAATCGCTCTAAACTAGATAATCTAGAAATACTAGTATGTCTAGCAAAGGCTATATACATAGTACCGAATCCTTTGGCTCTGTTGATGGGCCAGGGATTCGGTTCCTTATTTTCCTGCAGGGCTGTCACATGCGCTGTCGCTATTGCCACAACCCTGATACTTGGAAGATGGGCGGTGAGAGCTGTGGCACCTCCGCAACTGTCTCTGAACTCCTCGACAAGGCAGAGCGCTATCGTAGCTATTGGGGCCCCGATGGCGGCATCACCGTTAGCGGTGGTGAAGCCCTGTTGCAAATCGATTTCCTGATTGACCTGTTTGAAGAAGCCCATCGTCGTGGCATCAACACCTGTCTGGATACAGCAGCCCAGCCCTTCACCCGTAAGGAGCCCTTCTTCTCTAAGTTCCAGAGACTGATGCAGAGCACCGATCTGGTACTCCTCGACATCAAGCACATCGATAGCGAGAAGCATCGCTGGCTCACCGGTCATGGCAACGAGAATATCCTCGAGTGTGCCCACTACCTCTCTGATATCGAGAAACCCGTATGGATTCGTCACGTCTTGGTGCCAGGCATCACCGACGATGAAGCACAACTCCAGCAGTTACGCCAAACGCTCGACACCCTGCATAACATTCAAAAGGTAGAGGTACTACCCTATCACACGCTGGGCACCTTCAAATGGGAACAGCTGGGCATCCCTTATTCCCTGAAGGATGTCGCCACTCCCACTGCCGAGCAGATTGCCCGCGCTCGTGAGATACTCACATCTAAATAATATATATAAATAGGTGAACATTTTATATTAAGGAGCATCCCTTCGGGTGCTCTTTTTTTGTTTAATGATGAAAAAAATGTATCCCCCATTAAACCATGAGCCTCCAAAATAGTCTATGTAAATAGCAATATAACATAACTTATCTAATCAAATTAAACTAATGAAGAAAGTTTATCTAGCAACCATGCTGTCACTCGCTATGACGACAGCCCATGCACAAGAGCCAAACATCCCCATGTTTGCTGGTCAGCAACAAATCGACGTTAAGTTCAATGACTACAAGGCAGCACCTCAAGGCTTCGACAAAGAGCGCGAAGGCGTTGCCAAAGGCACTGTCAAGCTCATTGAGTATCAGTCAGCATCAGTAGGCACCGTACGCAAGGCCAATGTCTATCTGCCCCCCAAGTACGACGCAAAGAAGAAGTATAGCGTGCTCTATCTCCTTCATGGCATCGGAGGCGACGAAAACGAGTGGTACAAAGACGGTGGTGAGCCCCATATCATCATGGACAACCTCTATGCCGATGGCAAGGTAGCCGACATGATTGTTGTCATGCCTAACGGACGTGCAGCTAAGGACGACTCTCGCAAGGGTGGCTTTGGTTCTTTCGCTGCTTTTGGTGAGTTCGACAAAGACCTCATCGGCAGTCTCATCCCCTATATTGAGAAGAACTTCAGCGTATATACCGACAGAGAGCATCGCGCCATTGCCGGCCTGTCAATGGGTGGTGGTCAGTCGCTCAACTTCGGTTTAGGCCACATGGATGTCTTTGCCTATGTAGGAGGTTTCTCTTCAGCCCCCAACACCATGCGTGCAGCCCAGCTCATCCCCGATGTTGACAAGGTGAAGAAGGAGAACAAGCTGTTGTGGATGGTATGTGGTGGCGCTGATGGCCTGATGAACAACAGTGCCCAGCTCAAGGCCTTCTGCGATGAGAAGGGCATCCCCTGCACCCTCATCAACTATCCTGGCGAAGGTCACAACTTCGTAGTATGGAAGTACGGCCTTTATAACTTTGCCCAATTGATCTTCAAATAATCCAAATCCTATCAAAATCAGAAAGCCTCCCTACTCCATTCGGAATAAGGAGGCTTTTACTAATTTGTCATAGCGATTCATTATGCTATACCGCAATAATGACTACTAACATAATTATAAACCTCATCTCGATATTGCGTAATACTCTCTTCACTATAGTTTGACGGCATAATTCTCCTTGAATTTACGCATAATGTGTGACACAGCAAATTTTTGCTTGAAAAAAGTCTTCACATTCACGCGTAACTTTATGTGCTATAGAGCGTTAAGCGTGAATAGTGTTTTTGCAGTATTTTTCTTTTAATTCCGAGAAAAGAGAAAACTTTTATATTTATTCCGAAAATAGCGAAAAAGACTAAAAGAACGAAAAACTTAATATCTTATTTGGTTTTCGTTTTTTTCGATATTTTCGTGTACTTTCGGGATCAAAATATTGGTTTTCGTATTTTCGGAATCCAAAAACATAACCGATTTTCGGAATCTCTGTGAATAGTGCCACTTTTGCACTGGAATAGTGGCTGTTTTGAAGGTCAATATAGCTTGTTTTGCCTTGCAATAGTGCCACTTTTCCGATGCTAGATAGGCTCCGTTCGGGTGCTAGATAGCTACATTCAGCGCTGAGTCAGCTACACTCAGCGGCAAATCAGTTACTCTCGCACCTCAATAGTTATTGTATTGCACCTCGAAACAGCTGTATTCGGAGTTGAATGTAGCCCTCTCCTAACCTCCCCCAACTAGGGGAGGAATATTCCGCATACGCCATATACAGTTCTGAATATGCCACGTACGATTCTGTATATGCCACAGAAAAATCTGTGCGTGGCACAAAATAAATTGTATACGCCATGTGCTGAATCGTACGTGGCGTATACACCATAAAACACTATTCACGCATATTGCACTATGATACAGTACGATACGCGTGAAGGTGAAGACTTTTTTCAAGCAAAATCTTTTCTATACCGAACTTTACACCGAACTCTACTTCCTTACTTTCTTGACAGTATCACCGTGGCGAACGACATAGACGCCTGTGGGCAGCGTGTCGAGAGAGGAACCACAATAGATGCCCTGAAGATTGTATATCTGGACGGGGGCGTCGGCAGAAGAGATGGTTTCGGAGATAGCACTGGGCTGAAAATCGTAACCGAGCTTGTTGTCCATCCATGCAATACGCTCCTTGATATAGCGACGCACATTCTGCACCTCTGCCTCGTAGCTGCCCCACAGCTTGGGATTCTGGTGGACATACTGATTCATGATGGGCCAACGCGTGAAGTTGAGGGCTTGCGACTGGCTGAGCGTTTGTTCCCAGACATCAACGTAGCTGGTCATATAGTCTTCGGTGAGTCCGCCTTCGCGAACCTGTGCCCATATCTCTTTCAGCTGGTTCTTGGCAGCAGTGTTATAGACTACAATATTATTGACAAAGGTGCGCATATTGCCTGCACAGCTGCCCTTGGTCTTATAGATATAGTCGGAAAGACTCATGATGGGATAGGTGCGATTGTCGTTCTCAAAAGCTAAGTCGAAATCCCACACCGGACCGGTATGAATCATATCGTCGCCACGATCTTTATACATATAGGTGCTCCAATAGGTATCGGTATTGCCGGACAGCTCGCCTACCAAGAAGTGGCGCAGAAAGGTGTTGAGGTCGAGATAGGTCTTCCAGTTGCTCTCCATCTTGTTGAAGTACTGGCGGATGTAGTAGAACTGCTCGGTGGTGATGGCATCGTCGTCGGGCGACTTGATGGTGACGGGATTGCCCTTGGTAGAGGTGAACATAGAGGGCTCGTCGTAGGCATAGGCATCGACCTCGATGAGATATCCGCCTGTGAGGGCCTCGCCAGCAATATCTTCGGGCGCCATCTCGGTAATCTCTACGCGACCCGTCTTGACCTCTATCTGGTCGCACAGCTGATAGCAGCCTTTGTATTCGCCATTGAGCAGGACATCGACAGCAGTGCCATAGGGGGTGTAGGGCATGCCCATCTTGCGACTGAGCTCAAAGGCCAACAGATTGCGCATGAGGGTCTTGTCGCCATAGTTGTTGATGAGGGTCCACTTCTTAGCCTTGGCAGGAGCATCGAGCACATGTTGCTTCTTGTCGAACTTGATGCGATAGGGCTTCTTGGGGAATCCTCTGGAGGCGTTGCCGCGCTCTCTGACTCCGCCTGGCTGATAGAGCAGTTGGGTACCGTCGTTAGAGATAATGGCTATCTGAGAGGCTATCTCGTGTTCTTTGTCATAGGGTATCACACCGTCCTGAGTATGGATGCTCACGGTGGGCAGATTGGTCAGCTGGCTGAGATGGCTGTCGTCGCCTTCTCCCTCGTGGCCATAGAAGGCGAGCTCGGCAATGTTGCAACGGGCATCAGAAGGGCCTACATAGCGCACATAGCGGAAACCACGGGAACAATGGACATCGGCCTCAGACATCTGACCAATGGTGCCACGCTCGGTGATGATATAGAGCGGAAGGGCGTCCATGAAGTCGGGACTGTTGGCGCCTTCAAAAACACCGAGCACTACCCTCGCCTCTCCATGCGAATCATTGCGTGGCGACCACGCTACGCGCGTGATGACATGGGGCGTACCAAGGTCAAGACCTGCCCATGTGTAGCTGCGCTCATAAGAGGCGAAATAGGTGTCGAGACTGCCATCAAAGGCGTCGGCAAAGGTGTTGACGGTGGTGGTGGACTGACTGGTAGCATAGTCAACGGATGGGGAACTGCCCATAGGAGTACCAGTGAGCTTATTATCTGCCGATGCTGTAAGGGCTGAGAGCCCCAACAGCATCGAGAGGGTTGCTAGTGTTTTGTTCATTGCTTTTGTGTTATCTGGTTGGTATGATTGTTGTTGCGCGAGAGGGATTATACCTTCGGCATGTGGAACTGGTAGTTCTGTTCGAAGAGCTCGCAAACGGTATTGATCTCCAAGAACTTGGTACCACCACCAGTACCGATGTTGCCACTGAGATAGGCAATCTTGTCGGTAAGGTCGACATAGCCCTTCTGGCGAAGCATACGGACTGCAGCGAGGAAGAGGTGCTGGGGTGCGATATGCTCCTTCTGTAATACAGGAATAACGCCATAAGAGAGGTTCAACAGGCGCTGCAACTTATCATTATAACAGATGGCTAATACGGGGTTGGGACCACGGAAGGCGGCAAGGTTGCGCGCTGTGTCGCCCGTATTAGAATCGGTGATGATACCCTTTACGCCCAGCTTCTCGGTAGCCTCGATAGCAGAACGGGCCATAAACTCGCGGATATCGCAATTAGGCGACAGGGGTACCTCGATATCGTTTTCACGCATCTTGTCGCGCTCAGCCTGTTCGGCAATAGCAGCCATGGTCTGGACAGCCTCTACGGGATACTTACCACTGGCTGTCTCACCAGAAAGCATGAGGGCATCGGTGCGATAATAGATGGCGTTGGCAATATCGGTAACCTCGGCACGTGTAGGACGAGGATTCTGTATCATGGAGTGAAGCATCTGAGTGGCCACGATAACGGGCTTCTTCTTCTGAACGCACTTACGGATAATCTGGCGCTGGATGCCAGGAATGCGCTCGATGGGCACCTCGATACCCAAGTCACCACGGGCAATCATAATACCGTATGAGGCATCGATAATCTCGTCGATATTGTCAACACCTTCCTGGTTTTCAATCTTTG
This sequence comes from Prevotellaceae bacterium MN60, assembly GCA_900199555.1. Lineage (GTDB taxonomy): Bacteria > Bacteroidota > Bacteroidia > Bacteroidales > Bacteroidaceae > Prevotella. Next base: position 59,048 of record FZQZ01000005.1, on the reverse strand, counting down.
AGATAATCTTAATATCTGAATTGTAGGCATCGAGAATAGCTTGAACGGCACGAACATCAGCTGCAGAGCGCACAAAGCTATGGGCAATGAAATCGATATCCTGCTCAATAGCCAACTTGATATTCTTGCGATCCTTGTTGGTAAGCGGTGGGAGCGCAATATGCACACCGGGCACGTTGACACTCTTATGAGAGCCAAGCACACCGTCATTCTGCACCTGAGCAATCACGGCAGGACCATTGATGCCGATAATGAGCATGTCGAGGGCACCATCATCGAAGAGTACATGGTCGCCCTCATGAACATCGGCAGCAAAATTCTCATACGAGAGATTGATGATGTCGTGAGTGGTGTCTATCTCCGGACGACCGAAAATCTTCACTACATCGCCTGTCTTGTACTCAATGGGAACTTCACAACCAGTAGTTCTTACCTCGGGTCCCTTCGTGTCAATAAGGATACCAATATGGCGACTAACTTCGCGCACGTTCCTTATTATAGTTTTAAGACCTTGCTCTGATGCGTGAGCAGTGTTCATTCTTACTACATTTACACCGGCATTATAGAGTTGACGAATGAAGTCAACATCGCATCTCCGGTCGCTTACTGATGCTACAATCTTTGTCTGTTTCATGTCGTTATATCCTGTTTTGCGATGCAAAGATACGAAAAAATACGCTTTTTCTAAAAAAAGTTCCGAGAAAATTTCCATATCCCACTGAAAAACAGTATCTTTGCACTCCGAAAATAAAACATTAAAAGAATATAGAGATGACAAAAGCAGAAATCATCGGCAAAATCGCTGACGAGACAGGTCTTCCAAAGAAGGATGTAGCCGCTACTGTAGAGGCATTTATGGAAGAGATTCGCGACTGCATGGCAGTACGTAAGGAGAATGTATATTTGAGAGGTTTTGGTACTTTCTCTGTAAAGCACCGCGCACAGAAAACCGCACGTAACATTTCAAAGAATACGACGCTGGTTATCGACGCTCACGACATTCCCGCTTTCAAGCCCGCCAAGAGCTTTATTGCTAAGATGAAATAATTAACATTTAAATATTTAAATTCTAGAATTATGCCAAACGGAAAGAAAAAGAAGGGCCACAAGATGGCTACTCACAAGCGTAAGAAGAGACTGCGCAAGAATCGTCATAAGAGCAAGTAAGCTCTGACGCTAAAAGGAAAAAGATGAAAGGAGTGTACTTGACGAACGATTCAGTTCAGATAGCGCGCTCCTTTCTTGTAAGAACAACCAAAAGACAAGAGAATGACAAGTGAAGTAATTATCGATGTACAGCCGAAAGAGATTTCGATCGCTCTGCTCGAAGACAAAAATCTGGTAGAATACCAGAACGAGAAGCGCGAAGAGGCTAGCTACTCTGTAGGCAACATCTATCTGGGCAAGGTGCGCAAGCTGATGCCCGGACTCAACGCCTGCTTCGTGGATGTAGGTTCTGAGCGCGATGCTTTCTTACACTATCTTGACTTAGGTACTCAATTCAACTCTTACGAGAAGTACCTTAAACAGGTACAAAGCGACAGAAAGAAGCTTTATCCCATTTCAAAGGCTACACGTCAACCTGAGGTTCCCAAGGAAGGTAGCATCACCATGCTAAAACAAGGTCAGGAAATCCTGGTACAGGTGGTGAAAGAACCTATCAATACCAAAGGACCTCGCCTGTCATGCGACCTCAGCTTTGCAGGACGCTACATGGTGCTGATACCTTTCGGAGATAAAGTATCGGTTTCTTCAAAAATTAAGAAAAGCGAGGAAAGAGCACGTCTGAAACAGCTCGTGCAAAGCATCCGCCCCAAGAACTTCGGCGTTATTGTACGTACATCGGCTGAAGGCAAGCGAGTGGCAGAGCTTGACGGTGAGCTGAAGATGCTGCTGAAACGCTGGGACGACACCATCACCAAGGCTCAGAAAGCCCCCAAGACACCGCAGTTGTGCTTTGAGGAGACAGGACGCGCCGTAGCTATGTTGCGCGACTTGTTTGACCCCACCTACGACGGTATCTACGTGAATGATTCTGATATTATGAATCAGGTGAAGGACTACGTACAGATGATTGCTCCAGAGAAGACCGACATCGTGAAACTCTATACGGGTTCGGTGCCCATCTTCGACAACTTCAACGTTACCAAACAAATCAAGTCAAGCTTTGGTAAAACGGTGAATTATAAGCGTGGAGCTTATCTCATCATCCAGTCGACAGAGGCAATGCATGTGGTAGACGTCAATTCAGGTAACCGCACTCGCGCAGAAAATGGTCAGGAACAAAACGCATTGGAGGTAAACCTCGGTGCTGCCGACGAGCTGGCACGTCAGCTGCGACTCAGAGATATGGGCGGCATCATCGTAGTGGACTTCATCGATATGAATCTGGCCGAAGACCGACAACTGCTCTATGAGCGCATGTGCAAGAACATGCAGAAAGACAGAGCACGCCACAACATCCTTCCGCTGTCAAAGTTCGGACTGATGCAGATTACACGTCAGCGCGTACGACCAGCTATGGATGTCAACGTAGAAGAAACCTGCCCTACCTGCTTTGGAAAGGGTAAAATCAAGTCGTCAATCCTGTTTACGGACCAGTTAGAGAGTAAGATTGACCGCCTGGTCAACAAGATCGGCATCCGCACATTCAGCCTGCACGTACACCCATTCGTAGCTGCTTACATCAACAAAGGACTATGGTCGCTCAAGCGCCAATGGCAGTTGAAATACGGTTGGGGAATACGTATCATCCCATCGCAGAAACTGGCCTTCCTACAATATGAATTCTACGACAAGGATCGACAGTTTATCGATATGCAGGAAGAGATTGAGACGAACTCGTAGGAACACACTCCTACTCTACTAAAAGAAAAATTATTCTCCGAATCGTTTGTGGTTCGGAGAATTTTTTTTATCTTTGCAGTATCTAATAATTTGTATCATGACTATATTGAAGGTTCTATTTTGGATTTGCCTGTCCATCTGCATCTATACTAATGTGGGCTATGGAATAATTTTGTATCTGCTGGTGTGTGTGAAACGTTTGCTGAAAGGAAAAGCCAAACATCTGGAATTGCCCGAGGACAACGCGCTACCGGAAGTGACATTCTTGGTGTGTGCATACAACGAACAGGACATCGTGGATATCAAGATGCAAAATATCAGACAATTTGATTATCCCCAAGAAAAACTGCATATCATGTGGGTGACAGACGGCTCGACGGATAATACCAACGAGTGTCTGAAAAACTATCCCGACGTAGAGATTGTGTATTCGCCTGAGCGCAAAGGAAAGACAGCAGCACTGAATCACGGCATCAGTCAGGTGAAGAGCGAGATAACGGTGATGACGGATGCGAACACGATGGTGAACAAGGAGGCCATTCGTGAGATTGTGCGCTGCATGCAAGATCCGAAGGTGGGCTGCGTGGCTGGAGAGAAGCGCGTGGTAGCTCGCCAGGAGGGTGAAGCTGCTGGTGAAGGCGAAGGAATCTACTGGAAGTATGAGAGCACGCTGAAGCGTCTGGATAGTGAACTGTATTCAGCCATGGGTGCAGCAGGAGAACTGAATGCTATCCGCACCGAACTGTATGAACCGATGCCAGAGAATGCGCTACTTGACGACTTCGTAATGTCTATGAAAATGCTTAAGAGAGGATACACGATTGCCTATACGTCAGAAGCTTACGCCATGGAGTACGGTTCGGCAGATATGGATGAAGAGTCAAAGCGCAAGCGTCGTATAGCAGCAGGAGGACTACAGAGCTGCTGGTGGCTGCGCAGTCTGATGAACCCCTTCCGCTATCCATTGGTGGCCTTCCAATTTGTATCGCATCGCGTGCTTCGCTGGAGCATCACACCCTTTGCCATGATGGCACTCATCCCACTGAATGTGGCACTGGTCATGATGAAGGCTGGCACCATCTACACCGTAGCATGGGTACTGCAGATAGCTTTCTATCTGGCTGCCTTCTGGGGCTATCTGTTGGCACAGCGTGGCAAGAAGCATAAGCTGACGTATATCCCCTACTACTTTATGTTTATGAATATGAACGTATTCCGAGGAATACACTATTTAAGAACGCATCAAGGTGGCGGAACATGGGAGAAAGCAAAAAGAGGATAAAAGTTCGTTAAAAAGAAGCCTAATTCAAAACTTTTTTATTACCTTTGCAAAGATAATATATAAGTATTAAGATGACCCAAGACGAAAGAGAAATGCTTCTGAAGAAAATAGCAGAAGCCAACGCAAGATTAGAGGCGACCCAGAGGGATTTGAATAACGCCAAAAAGAAACTAAACGAATATGAAGAGAAGGCTAAGAAAGCGGAGCAAGCAAGCCGCATGAAGTCGCTCTTCTTAGCAAACATGAGTCATGAGATTCGTACACCCCTGAATGCTATTGAGGGATTTGCACGCGTAATGGCAGAGACAGACTCTGCCGAAGACCGCATGAAATATATGGAAATCGTTGAGGGTAATAACAATCGCGTATTGGCACTGATTAACGAGATTCTGGATCTCTCACGTGTGGAAGCAGGTGAGATTACTATCAATAAGAGCATGACAGACCTGACGGAGTTGTGCAGGAATATCCAACTCATCTTTAAGTTCCGTTGTTCAGACACCGTTCGTCTGGTATGGAACAATCCTACGATGAAGGTAACGCTCAACACCGACGCCAACAGACTGACACAAATATTCTCCAACCTGATAAGCAATGCACTGAAGCATACCGCACAAGGTACCATCACGTATGGCTATCGACTGATTAACGATGGTCAGGAGGTGGAATTCTTTGTAACGGATACGGGTAGCGGTATTGCTGAGGAGGACTTGAAGAACATCTTTACTACCTATATGTCGCGCGACGCAGAAAACCAGAACGGCTATGGCTTAGGACTGGCTCTGTGTAAGATTATCGTGGAGAAGATGGGTGGTACCATCAATGTGACATCAAAGTTGGGTGAAGGTTCTACCTTCAGATTTATTCTTCCTTTCGATGGTACTATCGGAGGTATGACCAAGAATAGTCGTATTACCACCAACTCGCGTACCATCCGCGTAAGCACCAAGACGGACGTGAAGAATGCGCCACTGATTCTCGTAGCAGAGGATGAGGATAGCAACTACGAACTGGTGAAGATTGTACTGCAGAAGCGTTATCGACTGGTACGTGCCGTGAATGGTATTGAAGCGGTGACCTACTGCGAAGACGAGCGTCCCGACCTGATACTGATGGATATACGTATGCCAGACATGAATGGTCTTGATGCTACCCGCATCATCAAGGAGGTTAACCACGACATCCCCATCGTAGCGCTCAGCGCATACGCCTTTGACGAGAATATGCGCGAAGCAAAGGCTGCCGGTTGTGATGAGTTTATGGCTAAGCCTTTCCGTGTGGAAGACTTGCTCGATGTGGTACAGAAATATATTAAGGACTAAATCCAACTGACATAGTACACGAAGCCTATGGGAAAGTTAGCTGTTTACAAGTATGTTGCCACCATGTTTCTGACCATTCAGATTTTGCTGACATTGTTTACATTCATGGGGCTCTTTGGTGGTAATGTAACTCCTGTTGGTAATACGGCACGAGCAATGTGTGTATATATTCTGCCACTACTGATTATCGCCAACTTCGTGATGCTGATATACTGGTTGGTACGTCGTCGCTGGTGGCTCTCGCTGATTCCCATCGTAACACTAGCCAGTTGCATTCCTTATTCAGGAACGATATTCCAGTTTAGCTTTGATAATCCTCAAGAGAATACGGAGAGCGGACTGCGAGTAGCTTCTTATAACGTGGCGATGTTCGGACGTGAGACTTCGGGATTTATGGCGCAAGATATCCTTGCCGAGATGCGTCGCCAAAAAATTGATGTACTCTGCATACAAGAGTATAATGAGATTAGCGGTGACAAGAATAACTCGGAGAGCTACAAAGAATACTTCCCCTATATGCAGGTAGGTAGAGAAGATATGGTTATCTTCAGTCGTTATCCTATCACTGAACATAAGAAGATTCTCTTTGAAGAGACTAACAATAGTGCGATGTGGGCTGACATCAATGTAAAGGGTAAGTCTCTGCGCATCTTTAATGTTCACCTAGAGACTACAGGTATCAACAGCACGCTCCACCAGGCAGGAAAGATGATAGCCAAGAGACAGGAGGTGAACAAGAACAGGTTGCTGAATGCACTCTATGGTAACTATATGATGGGCATGATGTTCCGCTCAGGACAGGCTATCACCATTGCCAACGAGAAGCGACAGGCAGAGAAGCCCGTTATCCTGTGTGGTGACTTCAACGATGTGCCCTACTCTTATGTATATAATACGGTATTGGGAGATATGGTAGATGGTTTCAAAGAGTGTGGTGCCGGATGGATGTACACCTATCGCAGTAAGCACAAGCCTGTACGCATCGACTACATCTTCCACGATAAGAGTCTAAAGGGCATCTCTTACTACAAGACAGAGCTGACATACTCAGACCACTATCCGGTATTTATGAAGATAGCATTATAACATAAAAATCCTCGCTAAACGGCGAGGATTTATTATTTCTTATACAATCTTGAAGCGCACCCGGAAGGAGCGTTCTTGTTCATCCCAGTTGGTGCCCAGCATCTCGAAGCGTCCTATCTGTGAGGTGGAGCGCACATGCTTACCAATACAAGGACAGACATCGTAGTCGCCAATACGTACCAGACGGATGGTATCACTGACATCATCGGGCAAGCGAGAGGCATTGATGCCTTCGGGGAGTGCGTCGCGCTTTACCACCTCAAAGGTGACAGGCAGGTCTTCTTCTATCAGTCGCTGCATCTCACGCTCAATGTCTTTCTCTTCTTGGCGCGTGGGTTTGTGGTCAACATAGAAGCTCATCTTACTCTTCTTACGCTCGATATGTGCATTGTGCGAGCGCTCACAACCAAACATACGAATCATCACCTGATTCAGCAGATGTTCTGCGGTATGGGCAGGTGGAAACTCTTCCTTGTTGTGTTCGTTAAATAGATATTCAGCCATATTTCTCTTATACTTTCAACTTCCAAACGCTACCACTACGCGCAGCAATCTTCATGTGTACGCTAGCATCTTTTTGCAGCTTCATACTCTCCTTCTCCTTCGTCAACAGGTCGGTAGCCAGCACAGTGGTCTCCTTGAGTTGCAAGAAGTCGAAAGCATGGGCAGGCAGACAAACATCCACATCTACCTCGTGGTCTTCAAAGTTGACAACTACCAGCAACAGGTCTTTGTCCACTCTACGCAGGAAAGCATACTGACGCTGCAGGTGTCCGTTTACATACATCAGGTCGAAGAACAAGCCATCGGCAACACTCTTCTCCTTGCGAGCTATCTGTAGTATCTTCTTATGGATATCAAACAGCTGTTTCTCTTCATCGGTCAGCTTCTTGTTGGCTGCACGACAGAGCGTATCGATGCTCCAATAGTCAAAGATGGTGGTGCGTCCGTCTCTACCACTAAATCCTTCGGCATCCATACCACGCTCGCCATATTCCTCACCGGCATACAACATGAAAGGATTCTGCTGCATCAGCACAGAAGCAATCATGGCAGGCACTCCTTTGGCACCATTACCAGCAAAGAAATCGCTAGCAATACGCTGCTCATCATGATTCTCCAAGAAGTAGAGCATGTGGTTGCGAATGTCGTCGGTCTGTTGCCAAACATGACTGATAGCAGCTGTCGGAGCATGATGGTCTATCACGCTGCGCATGGTGTCGTACATACCTACCTTATCATAGAGATAGTCAAAACCGGCACTCAGATAATGGCGATATTCGGCGGGATTATATACCTCACCGATGAATTGGATATCAGGATATTTTGCTCGTACTGTTTGCGTAGCAAAGCTCCAGAATGCAGTAGGCACCATCTCTGCCATATCGCAACGGAAGGCATCTACTCCCTTGGCAGCCCAGAAGAGCAGGATATCCGTCATCTTACGCCACGTATTAGGTATGGGTTCAAAATACCCTATTCCACCAGCATAGTAGTCAACACCATAGTTCAACTTTACGGTCTCGTACCAATCATTTTTTGAGGGTGCATTACTAAAGCAATCATTGCCAGTAGCCTTTGCCGGTTCTTCGTGATAAGGATTCTTCTCGCCTTGATACAAGTCGAAATAGGGTTCGAAACGCTGACCGGGACAATAATAGAAATTATTCTGTGGGTCAAAGCCATGCTGTGGCTGATCGTCAGCGCCAAGGTCTTTTACTCCTTTAGGTTTACAGATAGAATGATACTGACGAGCCACATGATTAGGCACAAAATCGATAACCACCTTCATCCCTGCAGCATGGGTGCGCTCTAACAACTGTTCAAACTCACTCATGCGCTCATCCACCTTCACAGCCAAGTCAGGATCAATATCGTAGTAATCGGTAATGGCATAAGGAGAACCAGCCTTACCTTTCACCACAGCAGGATGCTGACGAGGAATACCATAAGAGGTATAGTCGGTTTGCGTGGCATGACGAATGACACCCGTATACCATATATGGCTCACACCCATAGCCGCAATATCCTTCAGCACCTTAGGCGTGAAGTCGGCCATCTTACCACAACCATTTTCGGCAATCGTGCCGTTCTCCTTGCGAGAGACATTGCGATTGCCGAAAAGTCGGGTAAATATCTGATAGATGATTATCTTATCCATCAGTATCAAATCTTTAGTTCGTATTCTATATTATTACTCAATACCGTGAGCAGGAACCTCCTTGTTGATTTTTGCAATCATGCCCTGCAGAGCCTTACCAGGACCACACTCTGTGAAGTCGGTAGCGCCATCGGCAATCATGTTCTGAACAATCTGGGTCCAACGTACAGAGCTGGTCAACTGAGCAATCAGGTTGGCCTTAATCTCAGCGGGATCAGTGTGAGGCTTAGCATCTACGTTCTGATAAACGGGGCACTTGGGAGCCTTAATCTCAGTCTTCTCGATAGCTGCCTGCAACTCATCCTTAGCGGGCTGCATCAGAGGAGAGTGGAAAGCACCACCAACCTTCAGAGGCAGAGCACGCTTAGCACCTGCGGCCTTCAACTGCTCGCAAGCCTCGTTGATAGCATCAATCTCACCAGAGATAACCAACTGACCGGGGTTGTTGTAGTTAGCAGCTACACATACGCCCTTGCCCATCTTGCTAACAGCAGCGCAAACCTCTTCTACCTTCTCATCGGGAAGACCGATGATGGCTGCCATTGTTGAAGGCTGAGCCTCGCAAGCTTTCTGCATAGCCATAGCACGAGCATAAACCAGCTTCAGACCATCCTCGAAAGACAGTGCACCAGCAGCAACCAATGCAGAGAACTCACCCAGTGAGTGACCAGCAGTCATCTCAGGCTGGAACTTGTCGCCCATGCAGAAGGCTGAAATAACACTATGCAGGAATACAGCAGGCTGAGTAACCTTAGTCTGCTTCAGGTCTTCGTCAGTACCAGCGAACATGATATCGGTGATACGATAACCCAGAATCTCGTTTGCTTTCTCAAACAATTCCTTAGCAGTCTCATTGTTGTCGTACAGGTCCTTACCCATTCCAACGAACTGCGCACCCTGTCCAGGGAATACAAATGCTTTCATTTTACTATTTAATTTTATAACGTTAATTCTAATTCGTGCACAAAGTTACTCATTTTCTATGACATAGCCAAATATATTCATTTATTTGCAAATAAATTTGGATGTTTCATAATTATATAGTACCTTTGCATTCGCTTACTTGGAGAGTTCAATACGCAAAAACATTGACTCTCCTATCGCTCGACAAAATGAGAAATTTTTCTCTTTTGTCCTCGCTTATTCGGAGAGTTGGCAGAGTGATCGATCGCGCTGGACTCGAAATCCGGTATACCCTTTTCGGGTATCGGGGGTTTGAATCCCTCACTCTCCGCAAAGATTGAAAAAGGGAGCCTTTCGGTTCCCTTTTCTTTTTGATTTATTTCGATGACTTTTTATTATATTTTCTTAACAGCCATACACTCCATCTCTATCAACCATCCTGGTCGACAAACAGGTGCATGTACAATGACAGTAGGAATATCTGGGTAGCGCGCTCCAAATAGCTTCTTCACCACCTGATAGTCTGCCATATCACGCAGATAGACGATGATGACACCCACATGGTCGAAATTGCAATCGGCTTCAGCCAGTAGCATCTCTACATTCTCCCACATGCGGTGTGTCTGATTGACAATATCCTTGGGATATACTATCTGACCATGATTGTCGATGCTGGCAGTACCAGAGATAAATACTTGTCTATGGTCGGGATAGTCGATATAGGTACCACGCTCAAAGCTCACACCATAATCACTGGTACGATTCAGGTGCGTTGGTGCATATAAATAATGTACCTGTTCTTGATGAATACCAGCTACGGCATAAGCATCCATCTGAGCCAGCACCTTGTGGTTGATGGCACGACCACCAATACCCGTAGAAGCGATATAGTGCGTATCCTTTGTCAGTCCTTGTTCGGCAAATATGGTATTACGGGCTTTTACTACACCGGCATAGTTATTGTCGATATCGTTGACAAAGAGCCATGTGCGAAGACAATTGTCTGCCAAGGTACAACCCTCCTCTGCCAGCGTATCCACATAGTCGTTGAAGAGTTGCAACATCTGTTGCTCAGAGTCACCCTTCAGACAATTTGCCGAGGCACTCCACAGATGGCGAATGCCACCCTGCTTCACCTCATACAGTCCGTTGGATAATTTGCTACTGGTAGCATCGGTCAACAGATACACCCACAGTGCCACCTTGGTACCATCAAGTGGAGGTTGACCAACAATGCTCTTGGCACATACCATAGTATCTGCGTTCAACACTTCTTCGCCCTGATTAGCCACATCGCTCAGGAAGTAGCGCTTCATCACAGGCGTAGCAACATTCAGTTCTTTTGCTTTCAGTTTTTCATAGCCGCAAATGACGGCCTCCAACTGTTCTTGAAAGGGAGCAGCAACATCCTTGGCGTGTATCATTACATGATACTCTTTGGCATTACCGCCCGTCTCAAAACAGGCTATTTCTGCATGGGCATCATCCCATTCTATTCTTTCGTTTCTCATTGGTGTGCAAAGATATAAAAACATTTTGAATTATACAAAAATTTCACTATCTTTGCAGCCAAGATACTCAATAATTATGAAGAAACTAATACTACCCCTGTTCTGTATGTTGCTTTTGACTGCTTGTCAGGAGTCGTTGGAAGATCGTTGTGAGCGTGAAGCAAAGGAATATACCAAGAAGCATTGCCCTGCTCTCATTGCCGAGAACATCGTGATGGACGAGATGACTTTCGAGAAAGCCACCCATACCATTTCTTATATTTATACGGTTAGTGGGGTGCTCGACGATTCGGTTGTCATCAATAGTAATGAGCCTCGTAAGCGTTTGCTCGAACAGGTAAAGAACAATACCAACCTGAAACTCTATAAGGACGCTGGCTATAGTTTCCGTTATACCTACTATTCTGCAAAAGAAAACGGAACGAAGCTTTTTGAAGCAACGTTCCGTGTAAATGACTACCGTTAGCCCCATCAAATTATGACGGGGAACAGTGGTATGATTATTCCTCGATAGCCTCGGGCTTCATGTTGGTGTACACAGTCTGTACATCATCGAAGTCTTCGAGCTTCTCAATCATCTTGTCGATGGTCTCACGCTCCTCAGGAGTTACATCTTTCAGGTCGTTAGGAATACGGGTGAACTCAGCACCAGTTACCTCGAAACCATTCTCCTCAAGATGCTTCTGGATAGCACCAAATGACTGAGGATCACCATAGATAGTGATTGAGTTCTCTTCCTCGTCCTCATCGTACTCATCCTCTACTCCATAGTCAATCAGGTCGAGAATCATCTCATCCATATCCAGACCATCGGTCTTCTTGAAGGTGAATACACACTTGTGGTCGAACAAGAACGACAGAGAGCCCTGAGTACCCAGGTTACCATTAAACTTGTTGAATACTGAGCGAACGTCACCTACAGTACGTGTGGTGTTATCAGTCAGTGTATCTACGAAGATGGCTATTCCGTGAGGACCATATCCCTCGTAAGTTACCTCCTTATAGTCGCTCTGGTCCTTACCCATAGCATTTTTGATAGCACGCTCGATGTTATCCTTCGGCATATTCTCGCGCTTAGCGTTTGCGATGATAGCACGCAGTGCTGGGTTCATGTCGGGCTCTGGACCGCCAGCCTTTACGGCGATGGCAATCTGCTTACCAATCTTTGTAAAAGTCTTGGCCATATGGCCCCATCTCTTCAATTTCGCAGCTTTGCGATATTCAAATGCTCTTCCCATATTTTTAATTCATATTTAATAATTCATAATGCATAATTATCTCAGCTCGGCATTCAGCTTCTGCTTCAGATTGTTAATCAGTTTGTTCATAATAGCCTCAATCTGCTTGTCGCCCATGGTCTTCTCAGCATCCTGAAGGATGAAGTTGACAGCATAAGACTTCTTACCTGCAGGCAGTTTATCGCCTTCATATACGTCGAACAGCTCAACCTTTTTCAGCAACTTCTTCTCGGTCTGACGAGCAATCTCCTCAATCTGAGCAAACTCTACGTTCTTGTCTATCAGGAGAGCCAAGTCACGACTTACTGCGGGATACTTAGCAATCTCGGTATAAAGCACCTTCTGCTTACGGATAACCTTCATCAAGGCTGTCCAGTTCAGCTCGGCATAATATACAGGAGTATCGATGTCAAACTTGCGCTGCAACTTCTTGGTCAGCACACCCATCTCGATGAGCTTCTTACCACCACGATTCTCGATGGTCAAGCCATTAGAGAAGATGGTATTCTCAGACTTCTTACGAACCAGCATACCAGGCTGTACTCCGATGCGTGCCAGAATGTTCTGAACGTAAGCATCCAACTCTGCATACGAAGTATCCTCGTCTTGGTGAGCCCAAGAACCTTCTACACGCTTACCTGTCAGCCACAAAGCCATGTGGTTCTGTTCCTGATAAGCCTGCATGGGGTTATCATCGTTTTTCTTTTCGGGTGAGAACTGATATACATTACCAAATTCAAAGAAACGGCAGTTGCCATTCTTGCGCTTGGCATTATGCTCGATGCTCTCCAAGCCACCATACAGCAGTGTGCCACGCATCACGTTCAAGTCGCTTGACAGCGGATTCATGATATATACGAGGTTGTCAGTACCTGTCTCCTCGTAGTAAGCGGCCTTTGTCAATGAGTTATTGAGAATCTCATTGAAGCCAGCACCTACCAACTGCTCGCTTACCAGGTTAGCCAACTTATGCTTCTGGTCTTCGTCACCCTTGATAACAAGGCTTGACTTCAGCTGAGTAGGAATCTCTACATTATTATATCCATAGATGCGCAGAATATCCTCTACTACATCGCAAGGACGCTGTACATCCACACGATAGCCAGGAATCTCCAACTCTAATGCCTCGGCATCCTCGCTAAGGATTTTCATCTCCAAGCTCTCACAGATGCTCTTGATAGTCTCTACGGGAATCTCCTTACCGATGAGTGAGTGAACATAGTTGAAGTTGAGAGTTACCTTGGCATTCTCCATCTTCTCGGGATATACATCCTTAATCTCCATAGACACCTTACCACCTGCCAGCTCTTTACAGAGCAGAGCAGCATACTTCAGTGCATCGACAGTGCCATTGGGATCTACACCACGCTCAAAACGGAATGAGGCGTCAGTGCTGAGTCCGTGGCGACGGGCAGACTTACGGATCCATGTGGGATGGAAGTAAGCACTCTCCAATACTACATTCTTGGTAGTCTCGTAGGTACCACTACCCTTACCACCGAATACGCCGGCAATACACATAGGCTCTTCTGCATTGCAGATAGCCAAGTCACGATCAGAGAGCTTGTGCTCCTCACCATCCAATGTCTGGAAAGGTGTACCCTCAGGCATGGTCTTAACAACAATCTTATGACCGGTTACCATGTCTGCATCAAAGCAGTGCAGAGGCTGACCAAGAGCCATCATCACATAGTTGGTAATATCTACAATATTGTTGATTGGACGCAGTCCGATAGTAGTCAACTTGTTCTTCAGCCACTCAGGTGACTCCTTTACCTCACAGTCTGTTACGCTTACACAAGCATAGCGCTTACAAGCCTCGGTATTCTCGATAACCACATCGATGGGGAGATTGTGATTATCGACAACGAAATTGTCGAGCACGGGACGATGCAGAGCAGTCTGATAACCATTCTGCTTCAGCCAAGCATACAAGTCGCGGGCTACACCCCAATGACTCAGTGCGTCAGCACGGTTGGCTGTGATATCCACCTCGATGAGCCAGTCGCTCTCCAAGTTATAGTATTCTGCAGCAGGAGTACCTACTACAGCATCCTCAGGCAATACAATGATGCCATCGTGACTGGTGCCAACACCAATCTCGTCTTCGGCACAAATCATACCCAGTGACTCAACGCCACGCAGTTTTGACTTCTTGATAACAAACTCCTTGTCACCATCATACAGCACACAGCCCAAGTCGGCAACGATGACCTTCTGACCTGCTGCTACATTGGGAGCACCACAGACAATCTGCTGAGGCTCGCCCTTACCTAAGTCTACTGTTGTTACATGCAGGTGGTCTGAGTCTGGATGCATCTCGCAAGTCAACACCTTGCCAACATAAAGTCCTTTCAGACCGCCCTTAATACTCTGTACTTCCTCGAGTGCGTCAACCTCCAAACCTGTAGATGTCAGTGCATCACACACCTGCTGTGGTGTGAGGTCAAAGTCCACGTACTCCTTTAGCCATTTATACGATATATTCATCTTTGTAAATTTACACTTTTCAGACTCTGATTATCAATTTCTTCGAAATCGGGCACAAAGGTACAAATAAGTGAGTAAAAAACCAAATTTATTTGGGTATTTTCAAATATTGATACCATAGTTCTGTTTCACTTCGCTCATCACGAATGTACTCTCGATAGCTCCGACATGGTCAATGTCACCTAATTTGGTGAGTACAAACTCCTGATATTGCTTCATGTCTCGCGCACGAACTTTTAAGAGGTAGTCGTATGAGCCTGAAGTGTTATAACACTCTGTTACTTCGGGAATTCGCTGAATGCGTCGCACAAAAGCATCAGCGATTTCGTGGTTAATCTGCGTCAGTTTTACCTTACAAAATACCAGCAATCCCTGATCCAATTTCTCGGCATCCAGGATAGCTACATATTTCTTTATGTACCCTCTCTTCTCTAAGCGCTTTTGGCGCTCAAATACGGGTGTAGGTGTTAGGTGTACGGCCTCTGCCAATTCTTTTGTTGTTAGCTTTGCATTTTTCTGCAATATTTTCAGCAGTTGCAAATCTATCTCATCCAGTTGTTCCATAGAATGTTTCTTTTGAATTACGCCACAAAGGTAGCACTATTTTCCTAAACAAGCAAAGGAAAATAGTGGAAATATCTACAGAAAGAGTAATATAATAGGAAAATTACTCGTGCGACAACGGAGTTACAAAGCGCATTTCATGAAGTATGCGCTGTTGGCGACGCTTCATGTAGCTGCTAGGATTAGCAGAATTAAAACGTCGAGGATTGGGCAGTGATGCAGCTATCAGTGCACACTGTCGCTTAGACAACTCACTGGCAGTAGTACCGAAATGCCATTCTGCCACAGCGTCAGCGCCATAGATGCCGTCGCCCATCTCGATGCTATTAAGATACACCTCCATGATGCGCTGCTTAGACCAGCATAGTTCTATCATTACAGTGAAATACACTTCAAAGCCCTTGCGTATCCACGAGCGACCAGGCCACAAGAATACGTTTTTGGCAGTCTGCTGACTAATGGTTGAAGCGCCATGCTTACTCTTATGCGGATTCTTGATATTGCGCATGGCTGCCTGTTCGATGGCTTTAAAGTCAAAGCCGTGATGCTCTAGGAAGTGAGCATCTTCCGAAGCCATAACAGCAGTAGAAAGTGAGGGTGATATCTCTTCGATAGACACCCAATGATGATGGAGTGTCAGCTCCTGGTGATTGGCTTTCTGTTGCGCCAAACGAATAAACATGAGTGGTGTGAAATAGACAGGCACCCATCGCAGGACTACAACAGAAAGAATAGTGGAAGCGAAAAACGCCACCACTATCCATTTTATTGTTTTTTTGATGAAACTCAGTTTTTGCTTCAAAGCTCTAAATTTCAAATTCAAAATTAGTTAGCCTGCTTCTGAGCCTCTTCAATCATCTTCTTAGAAGCGTACATGTAAACCTCTACACGACGATTCTGCTTGCGACCAGCCTCAGTGCCATTGTCAGCAACGGGGTTAGTAGAACCCTGACCTTCAACGCTCTTAATCTGAGCAGCGCTTACGCCACAAGACTTCAGATATTTATCAACGCTCTTTGCACGGTTTACAGACAGAGGCTGGTTAACAGCGTCAGAACCAGTGCTGTCGGTATGACCGATGATAGCAACGTCACAATCCTTATTGTCGTTAAGTACCTGAGCGAACTTAGCCAGTGAGCTCTTTGCACTCTGAGAAAGATCAGCCTTACCAGTAGCAAACAGGATACCTGAATCGAAAGTAACCTTTACAGCCTCAAGACCGTTAGCGTCCTGAACAGTCTGAACCTGAGCGTTCTGAACCTGCTCGGCAGCCTTCTTAGCCTTATCCATGCGGTTACCAATGATTGCACCAGCACCAGCACCTACAGCACCACCTACAGCAGCACCAACAGCTGTGTTACCAGCTACATGGCCAATGATTGCACCCAGCAGCGCACCGCCACCGGCACCAATACCAGCACCCTTCTGCGTGTTGTTACAAGCTACGAGTAGTCCTACACACATCAACAAAGAAAGAATTTTTGTCTTCATAATTTTAGTTTTTTTAAGTGAAACGTTAGTTTTCTGAGTGCAAAGATAGTAAATAATTGATAATTCGCAACTGATTATTGATATTTATTTTGTACCTTTGCAGCAAAATTTAAGAATTCCATTTAAAAATATGGCAAAAGAACTAAAAGAATTAACAAAAAGAGCTGACAACTATAGCCAGTGGTATAATGATTTGGTAGTTAAGGCAGACCTCGCTGAGCAGTCTGCTGTTCGTGGCTGTATGGTGATTAAGCCCTATGGCTATGCTATTTGGGAGAAGATGCAGCGCGAGCTGGATCGTATGTTCAAGGAGACAGGTGCACAGAATGCTTACTTCCCCTTGCTCATTCCAAAGTCGTTCTTGTCAAGAGAGGCAGAACATGTAGAAGGTTTCGCTAAGGAGTGTGCTGTAGTAACACACTACCGTCTGAAGGCAACCGAGGACAAGAGCGGTGTTGTTGTTGACCCCTCAGCCAAGCTGGAGGAAGAACTCATCGTACGTCCTACCTCTGAGACTATTATTTGGAACACATATAAGAACTGGATTCACTCTTGGCGCGATCTGCCCTTGATGTGCAACCAGTGGTGTAACGTAATGCGCTGGGAGATGCGCACTCGCCCATTCCTCCGCACCTCAGAGTTCTTGTGGCAGGAGGGCCATACGGCTCATGCTACTCGTGAGGAGGCTGAAGAAGAAGCAAAGAAGATGTTGCACGTATATGCTAAGTTCGCTGAAGAGTGGATGGCTGTTCCTGTGCTGCAGGGTGTAAAGAGTGAGACCGAGCGCTTTGCCGGTGCCCTCGACACTTATACCATCGAGGCTATGATGCAGGATGGTAAAGCACTGCAGAGCGGTACCTCTCACTTCCTCGGTCAGAACTTCGCCAAGGCTTTCGAGGTTACCTATCTTAATAAGGAGAACAAGCCCGAATACGTATGGGCTACTTCATGGGGTGTATCAACCCGTCTCATCGGTGCGCTCATCATGACCCACTCTGATGACAACGGTCTGGTACTTCCTCCACGTCTTGCTCCTATTCAGGTCGTTATCATTCCTATCGCAACTAAGCCCGAGCAGATAGAGGTGGTTAACAAGGAGGTTACTCCTATCATTGAGGAACTTCGCAAGAA
This sequence comes from Prevotellaceae bacterium MN60, assembly GCA_900199555.1. Lineage (GTDB taxonomy): Bacteria > Bacteroidota > Bacteroidia > Bacteroidales > Bacteroidaceae > Prevotella. Next base: position 41,022 of record FZQZ01000005.1, on the reverse strand, counting down.
GGGCATCAGCGTTAAGTTCGACGATTCAGACAACAAGCGTCCAGGCTTCAAGTTTGCCGACTACGAGCTGAAGGGTGTTCCCGTACGCCTTGTTCTCGGTGCTCGTGACTTGGAAAACGGCACTATCGAGGTGATGCGTCGTGACACACTGGAGAAGGAGACTCGTCCTATCGAAGGCATCGCTCAGCATGTTGAGCAGTTGCTGGAAGACATCCAGAAGAACATCTTCGAGAAGGCTCGCAAGTATCGCGACGAGCGTGTTTACGAGTGCGACAACTACGAGGAGTTCAAGGAGAAAGTTAAGGACGGTGGTTTCTTCCTCTGCCACTGGGACGGCACTGCCGAGACCGAGGCAAAGATCAAGGAAGAAACACAGGCCACTATCCGTTGCGTACCATTTGCTTACGAGCAGACTCCTGGTGTTGATATGGTTAGCGGTAAGCCCGCCAAGCACCGTGTCATCATTGCACGTAGCTACTAAGCAATAGTTTGCATACACTATAAGCAAGTCTCCCTACTCCATTCGGAACAGGGAGGCTTCTTTTATTTTATCGTAATCACGATACGTCGATAAGCAACGAGGTGGAATGGCCCATTATCATGCACCTCACATATCACGTGAATCGTGTCACCTGTGGCATTTGCAGGAATACGAATAGTAGCCACAGCTTGCTCATGTTGGTTGATGCTCACCTTCGTATGTCCAATCTCAGGCTGTTGCCACCACAAGAAAGAGAGTCCATCTCCATCAGCATCCTTGGATTTAGATGCATCCAGACGAATCGTCTTGCCAGCCTTAGCCTGAATGCAAATAGGCTGAACACCTTTCTTATTATTAACCACCACTTGCGGATTATGATTACCCTTTCCTTCTTCAGCCCACTGCATACGAGCCTTGAAGTCGTTCAACTCGTCTGGATAGAATCTACGCTTATAGCCAATGCTGATACTGCGCAGAGGTTCCTGCCACGAAGTCCATGCTGTAGTTAGCGAGTCGGCACAGATGCCACGCTCATGATAGCCAGCCCATCCAGCCTGTTGAGGACACTCCGGGTTGTTCAATCCATTAGGCATCACATACAGGAAACTGGGGGTATCACCCTCTACGCCCCATTTGTAAGTAGGATACTCTTTACCAAGTGCGCCTTTGCCCTGAATATAATCCCTATGCTGTTCCCAAGCCTGCTTACCCAGTTCGCACTGTTCCTGCCAAGTGCCCTCATCCCAGATAAACTGCAACTCGTCTTTAAACTCTCGGCGTAACCACATATGCGAACTGTATGCACGATTCATGCGCATGCTATATTGCATATCTTGGTCAGTAATGGTATATAGTCTAAACTTGCTAACAAATCTCTTCACCTCGTCGGCTGTTCTTGACTGCTTAATGCGCCAAATGGCTTGTGCCAATGTGTTTGCTCCACCCCAAGCAGCAACATAGATAGGTCGTGGATCATCCTCATCAGCCAACCTTATCAGCAATTCGCTACCTGGTGAATCGTTGTCCTCACCGATAGCCTTGATACCTCCATGCTCACTACCCATTACGGCACGACTCTTCACATAGTCTGCACTAGGCCAGTAGCCTAACTTCTGCTGACCATTCTCCTTTTTCAGAGGTAGAAATCCTTTCTGTGAAGAGCGAGCCATCAGCTTCGGCACATCTTTACGATATGCCTCTATCACACGTTGCAAATACTGTGCCCATTCCTTCGGATACGGGTCACAGTTCCATCCCACCGATGTGATAATACCCTCTATTTCGAATCGGTCGGCATATGCCATCAGCCTCACCATCGATTCCATATCGTCAGGTTCTACATCCGCAGGTGCGATGTCTGTACATACCACCAGTCTCGGTTTCAGTTCTCTCTCTGCTGCCCATCCCATCATCGGAGTCATCAGCAACAGTCCTATCATTATCTTCTTTACATTCATAACTGTCTGCAAAGATACAAAAACTTTTTTATCTGACAAATGATGTTTACACATATCTATATATAAGATTCCTATAAGAAGATTTTTCCTTGAAATAAGTCTTCACCTTCACGCATAACTATATATGCCATAGAGCGTTAAGCGTGAATAGTATTTTTCAGTCTGTCTCGGCAATCGTACCAGTCTGTCTTCGTTCTGTATCAGCCTGTCCTTACTCTGTATTAGCCTGACTCAGCGTGTAACTAGCTACACTCAGCGCCCAATCAGTTACTTTCGCACCTCAATAGTTATTGTATTGCACCTCGAAACAGCTGTATTCATCGCTGAATATAGTTAATTCAGAGAGCTAAAAGTATTATGCGTAAATTCAAAGAGAATTATGCGTAAATACTCGGAGAATTATGCCGTCAAACTATCCGTAAAGTGTCGTCAAACTATTCGAATGTTAGCTGTGTATAAATTCCTCCCCCAGTGGGGGAAGGTTAGATGATTTTTGAAATAAACTTTTCGTAGAGTCAGAACGGAGGCTATCTAGCATCGGAAAAGTTGCTATCTAGCATAGTAAAAGTGGCACTATTGGTATTCAAAATAGGCATTATTCCAGTGCTAAAGTGGCTCCGTTCTTACCCCTTTCAATCTTCGGAATGTATACGCCATATTCAATTTTGAATACGCCATGTACAGTTCAGTATATGCCATAGAAAAATCCGTGCGTGGCATAGAAAAAATGATATACGCCACGCACCAAATCTTACGTGGTGTATTCACCGAAAAACACTATTCACGCGTATTGCACTATGGGATAGCACGATACGCGTGAAGGTGAAGACTTATTTCAAGCAAAAATTTTCTGTAAGATATGAAATTTAAGGAAAAACCATAGAGAGGCCCGATGGAAAACCAGCGGGAACAGGGAGCTGCGAAAGCGAGAGCAGTAGCAGGAACAGGAGGCGGAGAGAGCGACAAAAAAAAAACCTAGTGCCATAAATAACACCAGGTCTTTTTTATCTTGTAAATGCGATATTAGTTGTTGACCGAACCACCTACAATATCGAGCAACTCAGAGGTGATAGCCTGCTGGCGACTCTTGTTGTACTGTAGGTTCAGCTGACGCAACAGCTCATCGGCATTATCCGTAGCAGTCTGCATAGCTACCATACGAGCGGCATGCTCAGAAGCAATGCTATCGAGCAAAGCGGTATAGAGCATCAGGTGGCCCATCTTGGGAAGCAACTTCGAAAGCACGGTATTCATATCGGGCTCTACAATGAAGTTGTCGTTGAGTGGGGCTGCCTCGCCATCCTCATTGTTCTTCTTGCGACGATTCTTGCGCAGGTAGTCCTGTGCCTTCTTCGTAACAACATTAGAGGTAAGGTCGCGCTCGTGGTCACGCTCTAGTTCGGATTCGAGGTCAATGGGCAGGAACTGCTTATTGGTGAGAATCTGAGAGCCTGCACTCTTGAAGTGGTGGTAGAGCAACTCTACACGATCCACCTCGCCTGTAGCAAACTGACGTCCCAGCTCCATAGCAATCTCAATACACTCATGAACACCAGGATGGTCGATGAGTGAAGCATAGTCGCCCTTGACATCATACCCCAACTTGCGAGCCTTTTCAGCCACCTTACGACCAATAGGCCAGACCTCTACACTACCCTTTCCCAGCTCTTGCTCATAGGCTTCAACAGTACGCTGCATCAGCTTGATAACGTTAGCGTTAAAGCCACCACAGAGCGATGAATTGCTAGAGAATACGACCAGCGCCACACGCTTAACGGGACGCTCCTGGTCGAAGACGGTCTGTGCCTCGGCCTCAGAAGCGAGGAACGACTTGAGGATATGCTCGAGCATCGTCTCGTAGGGCAGCATATTCTGGATAGCCATCTGCGCATGATGGAGCTTTGATGAAGCAACCATCTTCATAGCAGAGGTTATCTTGCGTGTGCTGTTGACCGAAGCGATGCGACCTTTAATTTCTTTCAGGCTGGGCATAGGCTACTAAGCTTTGTATGTTCCTGCGATGTCGGCCATAACTGCCTCGATCTTCTGAGTAGTGGCGTCGTCAATCTTACCAGCAGCCAAGGTCTCAATAACCTCGGGAGCAGAAGAGCGCAACTTGTCGAGGAATGCTGTCTGACACTCACGAACCTTATCAATGGGTACCTCGCGCATCAATCCATGGACACCACAGTAGAGGATAGCTACCTGCTCACCAACGGGCATAGGGCTATACTGAGGCTGGATAAGAAGCTGATTGTTCTTACGACCACGGTCGAGCGTCATGGCAGTCACAGCATCCATATCACTAGAGAACTTAGAGAAGGCCTCGAGCTCACGATACTGTGCCTGGTCAATCTTCAGTGTACCAGCCACCTTCTTCATAGACTTAATCTGTGCCGAACCACCTACACGAGATACGGAGATACCTACGTTGATGGCAGGACGGAAGCCCTGGTTGAAGAGGTCTGACTCCAAGAAGATCTGACCATCGGTAATAGAAATCACGTTCGTGGGGATGTATGCTGATACGTCACCTGCCTGAGTTTCGATGATAGGAAGAGCGGTGAGTGAACCACCACCCTTAACATGGCCCTTCATACATTCGGGCAGGTCGTTCATCTGCTCAGCAACTTCCTGCTGTTCGTTCATCTTAGCAGCACGCTCCAACAGACGAGAGTGCAGATAGAACACATCACCAGGATATGCCTCACGACCAGAAGGACGGCGCAGAATCAGAGATACCTCACGATAGGCAACAGCCTGCTTTGACAGGTCGTCATAGACAACCAATGCGGGCAGACCACGGTCGCGGAAGTACTCACCGATAGCAGCACCGGCAAATGGTGCGTAATACTGCATAGCAGCAGGATCAGCAGCAGTAGCAGCTACAACAATAGTATAAGGCATAGCACCATGCTCCTTGAGCGTCTGTACAAGTGTGGCAACGGTAGAAGCCTTCTGGCCGATAGCTACATAGATACAGTAAACGGGCTTGCCTGCCTCATAGAAACTCTTCTGATTGATGATGGTATCAACAGCAATGGCTGTCTTACCCGTCTGACGGTCACCAATAATCAGCTCACGCTGTCCGCGACCGATAGGAATCATCGAGTCGATAGCTTTCAGACCTGTCTGCAAGGGTTCCTTCACGGGCTGACGATAGATAACACCTGGAGCCTTACGGTCCAGAGGCATCTCGAAAGCGTCAGTGAGGTCGATGTCGCCCTTACCGTCGACAGCCTGTCCGAGCGGATTGATGACACGACCGAGCATATTGTCGTTGACACGGATAGAGGCGATACGCTTAGTACGCTTTACAACCATGCCCTCCTTGATGCCCGACGTGGTGCCGAGGAGCACACAACCTACGTTGTCTTCCTCCAGGTTCATCACGATAGCCATCGTGCCGTTCTCGAACTCCAACAATTCGTTGGCCTCTGCATTGCGCAGACCATAGATACGAGCCACACCATCGCTGACGGTGAGCACAGTACCTACCTCATCGAACTGTTCGGCATCAGAGATACCTTTCAGCTGGTCGAGCAGCACCTGACTGACTTCGCTTGGTTTAATTTTATCTGACATTGTTTTACTTTTTACTTTTTTACCTTTTTACTTTTTCAAGGTGTTAAGAATATTGTTGAGCTTCGACTTAACACTAGCATCCATGCGGAAAGTGTCGTATTCGAGAATAAAACCACCGATGATATCGGGATTTACCTCGGTCTCAAACTCTACAGTACCTTGAGTCATGCTCTCCACCATCTGGCGCATCTTCTGTTCTGTCTCAGGAGATACACGTGCAGCAGTGGTGAGTTTGCCACGAATGACGTTCTTCTGCTTGCGGTAAAGCGTGACATACGAGTAGGCCATGAACTGCACCATGTTCTCGCGGTCTTCCTTCAGCACGAGAGCGATGAAGGTGCGCATTAACTCGCTCGTAGCACCGCCTGCGGCAGTCTCGAGCAGCGTCTGCTTCTTGTCCTTGTCGAGCATGGGATTGTCGATGGTCTGACGAAGCTCGGGCACATCCATATAGCTCTTGGCCAGCGTCATCATCTCTTGATAGACCTGTTCCTCGAGCTTGGCGTCAGTAGCACTCTTCAAGAGGGCCCTTGCATATCTCGTAGATATTACTCCGATATCCATACGCGTATACCTTTATTAATTAGCAGTAGCGCCATCCAGCATACGGTCAATCAAATCCATCTGCGACTTATCGTCACGGAGGTTCTGACGAAGTACCTTCTCGGCAATATCAACACTAAGGGTAGCAACCTGCTGACGGATGTCGGCAATGGCAGCCTTCTTCTCCTGTTCGATAGCAGCTCGCGCTTCTTCCAACAAGCGAGCACCCTCGGTGCGTGCCTTCTGTTGAGCCTGCTCGACAATAGCGTCGCGCGACTCGGCGGCTTCCTTCAGTATCTGAGCCTGTTTCTCGCGTGCCTCCTGCAAGATGGATTCACCTTCCTGCTGGATATTGGCCAAACGCTCTTCGGCCTCATGAGCCTTGCGCAGACTATCGTCGATGTATCGGTTGCGCTCATCAACCATATTGGTAATAGCGGGGAAACCGAATTTCGCAAGGAGCCCAAAGACCACCAAGAACGCAAGCATCATCCAGAACAGGAGTCCCAGATCAGGCGTCAGGATGGATGGTAATTGAGTGAAATCCATTTGCTATTCTATTTATTTGATCAAGAATGCACAAGCAGCAATAGCGAAGAGTGCACAACCCTCAACGAAGGCAGCAGTCAGAATCATCTGAGAGAAAATCTTACCAGAAGCCTCTGGCTGGCGAGCAATAGCGTCAACAGCGCTACCACCAATCTTACCAATACCAAGACCTGCACCAATAACTGCAATACCTGCACCCAGACCGCAACCCAGCTGTGCCAGGCCTTCAGCGGCTAATAACATAGATGTAATCATAATTCTTTTTGTTTTTTAAGTTATTAATATTATAAATAGATTTTCATTTTATGGAGTTAATGAACATTACTCCTCATGGTGTTCCTGATGAGCCAAACCAATGAACACGGCACTCAACATGGTGAACACGTAGGCCTGAACAAAGGCTACCAGTAACTCAAGGGCATTCATGAACAGCAACATTACGAGACTGAACAAGTTCAAACCAATACCCATACCAACACCTAATGTCCATCCCAAGAAAATCACACAACTGAAACTAAGTATCATTGCGTGACCTGCCATCATGTTGGCAAAAAGACGAATCATCAGTGCAAAGGGCTTGGTGAATACACCAAAGAGTTCGATTACTGGCATCAGAGGAATTGCCTTCAAGAAAATAGGCACATTAGGCCAGAAGATATCCTTCCAATACTCTTTGTTACCAAACAAGTTGATAGCCAAGAAGGTGCAGAAGGCCAAGAAGAACGTGATGTTGATATTACCCGTTACATTAGAACCACCAGGGAAGATAGGAAGCAAGCCCAAGAGGTTGGTAACAAGGATAAAGAAGAACACCGTGAGGAGATAGGGAGCATAGGGCTTGTAATGCTTCTCACCGATAGATGCCTTGATGACATCATCGTTAATCATCATTACCAGCAACTCTATGGCACCCACAAATCCTTTAGGCGCGTTGCTTGTCTTGTCACGTTTCTTATACCAGCGAGCACAACTGAGGAAAACAACCAACAGCACAGCTACCACAATCCAAATCTGCAATACATTACGGGTAATGCTCAGATCCAGTGGACGCTCTGTAGTGCCATCAGCCATCTGCTCGTAAATCTTGCCATGGGCTTCAGGATTGAAGAAGAAGCCCTTAGGCAGAGAGTGCTCCGTGCAGAAGTGCCACTCACCAGTCTGTGAACTCCTAATGATGATAGGCAACGGAAAACCGATGTGCTTACCCTCGTAGGTAGCAATGTGCCATTCGTAGGAGTCGGAGAGGTGCTCAAGAACTATCTCCGAAATATTCAGAGACTCTTCCTTCTGCTCCTCAGTAGCCAACATTGACAGAGGCATCATTGCCATCATCAGCAAGAGACATATTGACTTTAATTGTTTCATCTAATACGTTAACTTTAAACTCGTTATAAACGATTGGATATTCTCACAAAGAAGATACTATGGTGTATCAAAAGCACCAGATAGTAAGTCAGAAATACCATCAGGAATGTCAGCATGGCTGAGCTACCGACTACCATATAATAGATAGCACAAATTGCTATAGCCAACAGAAAACGAAACCCAGAGGTACCTGCGAAGAAAGATGGCATGAAGTCTCGATGACGCGAAGCCACCCAATACCACAACCAACTATCTATAGCATAAAAAAATATCGTGAAGAAGCCGCCGATAGCAGATGGTGTCTGTACAGACTCACCACCCCATATCTTGAAGGCAAACCATATCAGCATGGATAGGATATATACCTCCGTCCTATAGCCCCTTGCCTTGCTTTTCAATTCACTTTGATCCATTCTATTCTTCTTCTAGTTCTACGCAGAGACTTACTACATTTTTCTGCACCTCCACAAAACCACCACTGATTTCGAGCGATTTCTTCTCGCCACCAGGTAATGTGTATACCACCTTACCCTTTTCGAGCGACGAGATGATAGGTGCGTGGTTGATGAGAATCTCAAACTGTCCCAGACTGCCTGGTACCAGTACGCTCTCTATCTCACCCTCGAACTCTATCTTTTCAGGAGAAACTATCTTAAGCTGTAACATAATTGTATTGTTTTAATTTCTAGAGGTTCTAGATAAGCTAGATGATCTAGAATTAGCCCTTAGCAGCCTCCAACAGTTTCTTAGCCTTAGCTTTGGCGTCTTCGATAGTACCAACATTGAGGAATGCCTGTTCAGGCAGATCGTCAACCTCACCGTCAAGAATAGCATTGAAACCCTTGATAGTCTCTTCGATGGGCACCATGACACCTGGCAGACCGGTGAACTGCTCGGCGACAGAGAATGGCTGAGAAAGGAAACGCTGTACACGACGTGCACGGTTTACCGTCAACTTATCTTCGTCAGAGAGCTCATCCATACCAAGAATAGCAATAATATCCTGTAACTCTTTGTAGCGCTGCAGAATTTCCTTCACACGCTGTGCACAATCATAGTGTGCCTTACCAACTACCAATGGATCGAGGATACGTGAGGTAGAACCCAGTGGGTCTACAGCGGGATAGATACCCAGCTCAGCAATCTTACGATCAAGCACGGTAGTAGCATCCAGATGAGTAAACGTAGTAGCAGGTGCAGGGTCGGTCAAGTCATCGGCAGGCACATATACAGCCTGTACAGAAGTGATAGAACCTGACTTGGTGGAAGTAATACGCTCCTGCATAGCACCCATCTCAGAAGCCAATGTAGGCTGATAACCTACGGCTGATGGCATACGGCCCAACAGAGCAGATACCTCCGAACCAGCCTGTGTAAAACGGAAGATGTTGTCGATGAAGAAAAGGATATCGGCAGCACCGCCATCCTTACCGCCACCATCACGGAAGCCCTCTGCAACAGTCAAACCAGAAAGGGCTACAGAAGCACGTGCTCCAGGTGGCTCGTTCATCTGTCCATATACCAATGTAGCCTGGCTCTTCTTCAGCTCTTCGGGGTCAACAAGTGACAAATCCCACTTACCTTCAGCCATAGCCTCCTTGAACTTATCACCATAACGGATAACGCCAGACTCAATCATCTCACGAATCAAGTCGTTACCTTCACGGGTACGCTCTCCTACTCCAGCGAATACAGAGAAACCATTATGACCCTTAGCGATGTTATTGATCAGCTCCATAATGAGCACGGTCTTACCTACACCAGCACCACCGAACAGACCAATCTTACCACCCTTCAAATAGGGTTCCAACAGGTCGATAACCTTAATACCTGTTGCCAACACCTCTTTGGTAGTAGATAGTTCTTCAAACTTGGGGGCTTCGCGATGGATAGGATAAGCACCATCCATATCAAGCTGTTTCATACCATCGATAGGCTGACCAATAACATTCAGCATACGACCCTTAATCTGTTCGCCGGCAGGCATCACGATAGGTGAACCCATAGGCGTTGCTTCCAATCCACGCTGCAATCCATCGGTGTTATCCATAGCCACACAGCGTACGGTATCTTCACCAATATGCTGCTGAACCTCAACAATAAGCTGAGAGCCATTGGGACGTTGAATCTTTAAAGCCTCGTGAATTTTGGGCAGCACTTTCTCAGCATCCAATCCTTTGGTATCGAAATAAACGTCGATAACTGGACCGATAATCTGGGAAATGTGTCCTGTAATTTGTGACATAAGCAGTATAATATTTAAAATTTATTAGTGTTTCAGAGATAGTGTGTATATAGCGCATGCAAAGATAACAAAAAATCGGCAACAAAAAAAACATTTCCGAGAGAAAGTCTCGAAAATGTTGTTTTTTGCAATATATTGATGTCATCGGCTAGAAAAGTCTATAATGACATGATATTTACTTCAAGCCAAAGGGCTATATATCCGATGATAAAACCAAGCAACACTTTTGATGTCATGTGCTTCACATACCAACCGAATTTGACATGCTCTGCACGCATCAGTGCCAGACCGCATACGCTACCAACCGAGAGCAAGCAACCACCTACCGCAGTAGTATAGGCAACGATACTCCAATAAGCTCCATTGGTTGCCATATCGCCTACTCCAACACTGTAGAGCGAGATATTTGAAATAGCGATGGTAAACGAGTCTACAATACTACTTAGGAAACCAGCACAAATACCAATCAACCATACATCAGGAAGGTAGGTATCAAACCAATTGGCGACTTCATTCCATATACCAGTCTCAACAACAACACCCATGCCCAGCATGATACCCGTTACGAAAAGGACTTGCTGCAGGACACCATATTGCAACGACATGGGAATGCGACGATGCGTCATCTGGTCAGCATTCAGCAACTTACGATTGAAAACTTCATTGACTACCCACAATACGCTGAGTACACAGGATGCACCGAGGAAGGGAGCCAACTTAGTAATGTTATGGAATGTGGGGATAAACCACAAACCACCAATACCAACAATCAACATCACTACACGCTGCCAACGATTCAGACGCGTATCATCACCACGATATGGAGAAGGACTCCAAGCCGTATCTAGTCGTTCAGGCAGTTCACGGCTTATCATATAAGTTGGTACAACCCATGCCAAAAAGGCAGGAATACCCATATAGCCAGAGAAGTGGCTAGCCGTAACAGAACCTTGTCCCCACAATATCAAACCAGTAGGATCGCCGATCACTGTAAAACAACCACCACAGTTGGCTGCCAGTACGATGGCCGAACCGACATACATGCGTTGACGAGAATTCTGCAAGATGTTATGCATGATGACAAGCATCATGGTAGCCGTTGTCAGGTTGTCAAGATTGGCAGATAAGGCGAAGGTTACAAATGTAATACCCCACAGGAAGCGCTTAGAGCTGCGAGTGCGGATCCACTCGGTAATAAAGTCGAAGCAACCATTATTACTAAGTAACTCGACACTGGCCATCGTAGCCAACAGGAACAGCACAATGGCTGCAGCCCGACCTACATATTTCAAGAACACGTTGTCACAGATGAACAACTTCACCATATCACTGGAGGGTTCGGTGCTTCCTAACCACTCGATGTATTCTTCTGGGTGTTGTGCCATCACAAAGTCGGCACCCCAGCAAACATACACCACCCAGCCTATGGTACCCAAGAACATGGCAATAGCTGCTTTGTTGACACCAGTAAGATGACCAGTGGCAATCAGCAGGTATGCCAACAATAGCATGGTTACGATGATGAGAGACATAATAATGACTATTTACGATTTGGGGGAATGAATAATCTTATTTCTTTTCTTCAGGGAATGCATAACGATCACCCGTCTGCTGAATGATTTGACGAGCATAGGGGGTTGGATAGCCAGGGCGCTTTACAGTAGCTCCCAATCCATATTGTGTACGTTTGAAGCGACCATTTTCTTCTGGCTTCACAATCATATCATTATATTTCACTACAAGATAGAAGGCGAGCTGTTTCCAACGAGCCAGCATTTGCTGTGCCTTTTCTACGCTATAGTCATTGAGTGCACGCTGCATCTCGGCAGGTTGCATGTTACGTACCTTAGCCTCAAGTGCAGGTTGCTGTTCGAAATAAGCATGCTGCAAAGAGTCGCGCACTTCCTTCAGAGAAGGGAACAGCAATGAATAGCGTGGATATACCATATTACTAACCCAGTTTTCTACCCAGTAAGCATTCTTGTCACTGAATGTTACATCATCAGCACCAGGTGTATTGTAACACTCTGGCAGACGAGTCATAGAACAGTATATTGGCGTATATGCTACCATATTGCCATCGTCATTGCCAAACCAGAAGCAGCCACCCATCTCACGAGGCAACCATGAACGCATCTGAGAAACAAAAGACCATGAGGTTTGTTGGGTAGATGTAGGACGCTCATTGAAATATTTTTTGCCATCAACTGTATAATACAAAGGTGTAGGACGATATGGCATCTGCCAAATACCTCCACCGATATCCGTAGAGTCGATGGCTAATGGTGTACCCTCATAGTGGTCACGCATATCTTGCATGATATCAGCAACACTCAGTTTTTTGAGAGGAACAACCCACAAAGGCATATCTTCTGCATCGGGATCCTTGCCCAAAGCCCAAGGCAGATAGCGATCCATGCCCTTTACATGGTGATTGAAGAAACTCCAAACACGGGCATCACAGATACGACGACCAGAGAAGTCGGGAGCGGCATAAGCCATCTTCCAAGAGAACTCATCATCCTTACCACTGAACCAACCCATCTTACGGGCATATTTAATCACATTCTTAGAATATAATACGTTTTCTTTATCCTTCAAAGGGAATTGGCCAATACGACTTTGATTAGCATGTCCACAGATGGCATTGTCTGGAATACGACGAGCTACCCATACTACACGTTCTTTAGATTTTTCACGGTCAGGACCACAACCTTGCATTTCCATAATCCATGCCTCATTGGGGTCACAGATAGTAAAGGTTTCACCTTCTGAATAATAGCCATATTGCTCTGTCAAAGAAGTCATAATCTGAATAGCTTCGCGTGCAGTCTTTGAACGTTGCAGAGCAATATAAATCAAAGAACCATAATCTATTACGCCCGTTGAGTCAACCATCTCCTCACGACCGCCATAAGTAGTTTCACCGATGGTAACCTGCCACTCGTTGATATTACCTACCACATTATAGGTCTCTGAGGCTTCAGGAATCTCACCAAGATATTTATTGGTATCCCACTCATAAATCTTACGCATATCTCCTTTCTGATGCTTAGCAGCTGGATAGTGCACCAAGCGCATAAAAGCACCATACGAGTCTGCATTGTATGAGCAGATAACAGAACCATCAACAGAGGCTTTCTTGCCTACAATAAAATTGGTGCAGGCATGTGCATACGTTGCACCTACCAGCACCAATATCAATAAAGAAATACGTTTCATCATATACTTATTTTCGCTTACGAGGTCCAAAGGTAGTGCAAACTACGCAAAAAACCAAACGAAAATGCATTTTTTTTAGAATGTATAGCCCATAGTCAGCAATACCTGATGACGGTTGTTGGTGACTGACACTGATGGGGATACGATATCAATCTGCTCAGTAAGCTGCTCACCATCCTGTAGGTAGTGGTAGTCACCCCATGCATCTTGGAATGGATGGAACTCACCCTTTCGTGCGCTATACTGGTATGCCAAATCAAGATTGAATTTGTCAAAGCGAAAACCTAAACCGCAAGTGAATCGGTGGGTTGCCTTCCAATTGGTATAATCTGTAGAAGAACTACAGTTGACACCATAGGAGTCAATAGAGAAATCCTTAGAACCAGAAGTGCTATACATTGGAGACATATAGTTGTAACCAAAACGTACAGCCATCTTGGGATCAATCTTAACTTCTGCACCGAGTTTCAAAGTAGTAACACCCTTTAGCGTCTCTGAAGTATGACGATTCATCTCACGTTCAGACTCTGAATCCGACTGATAAGTATCTGTCCATTCATCGTAGTATTCATCGGTAATAACACGTGTATCAATGCTACCATAATCGGTATATTCTAACACAGCACCTAATGCAACGATATTATCAATAGTATGACCTAAGCTGACACCAAACTTCCAAGGAGTGTACATCTTGAACTCATAACTGCTCTTTGCCACATAATGAGGATCGATAGGCATATAATTCAGAGATGCATCGAGCGCATTATACAAGCGTGTGTAATTCTGAGTCTTGAGTCTATAGAATATAGGTGAAGCCACTGACAGACCAATGCGGAAAGGAGAAGTCTCAATCGGACGGAAGATGATACCGGCCTTTACATCAAAACCTTGTCCTGTGATATGACGGTCATCTTCTACTGTCAAGCTACCTTTAGGCTCCAGTTTTGCATTAACAATATCTTCTGTATATTCGCTGATACCATTATAATGCACATCGTGGATACCTACTGTAAGACCTAGATAAAGACGATTATTGATATTACCACTTACGTTAATATCATACTCACCAATATATCCCGTATTGGCACGCATCATGTTAAATGCAGAAGCACTACTCCAATAAGGAGTCTTACCATCTTTGTCTACAATAAGAGCATTGTAATACAGATTATCCAACTGACTCGTCCAATATGCAGTGCCATAGCCAGTCTTTTCATCGTAGAGGAATTTCGATACACCTTGAGCATCGTCAACACCAATACCCTTGATATACGAAAGACCATTCTGTGAGCTATTGCCATCAGTTTTACCTGCTGCAGAGAGAATGTAATCAAAGTTACGACTCTTATGATAATTAAATGCCACATTGACAAATGAGGTCTTATCTAAACGATAAGAATAGACGAAACCTAACTGGTCGAAACTGGCATTGGTCTTATTTCCCGTACGGAAGTTCTGACCATCTTCCTGACTAACAAGACCGAATGAGGTACTAAGATTACTATGACGGAACAGACCGATACCTGCAGGATTCGTACTTATGGTCGAAATATCAGCACCAAGCGCATCCATTGCACCACCCATAGCCACATAACGGGCTGTACCGTTGAGCTCATCCTCCATAAGGCGGGCATTCTCGTAAGTTTCTTGTGCCATACCAGATGCTGCTGTCAGCATCATTGCGGCAAGAGCTACATATTGTTTCATAGTTGTATACAATTTAAAATGATTAATATTATGGAACAAAATTAGAACCAAAGTTAGAGTTATCTGCGACCACCGCCTACACGGCCGCCACCACTACGACTGCCGCTGCCACTTGTAGTGCTACGCATACCACTACCAGACGAAGAACGAGAGCCACCACTAAACGAGTTATTGCTGGAACGCGAACCGCTGTTTGAACGTGAGGTCGTATTTTGATTACCGGTATTGTAAGACGTACGTGTTCCAGAACCTACATTACCCGAACGAACATCAACACGTCTGCCATCACTTGTACGTCGTGTACCATTATTATAGTAGTTGCGACGATTATAGTAATTTATGCTTGGTGACTTAGTATGATATTCTGTGTATCGACGACCACCGCCATAATAATAGTAAGGTGTGTACCAACTATAGTATCCCCAAGGACGATAATAACTGCCATACCAACCATAACGCCAAGGAGAGTACCAGTTATAGTAGTCACCATAATACATATAATCGTACCAAGGATCGAACCATGGGTCATAGACAGAATAATAATAACGATTAAAATACCATGGTGAAGACCAACTACCATCACGATAACCCTGCCAATAAGCAAGACTTGGTGAATAGTCGTCGAAACGTGTCAAACGGCGAGTATACTGGTAGTCATCTGTTTCTACTTCGTTACCAAGTGAATCAACAGGGGTAATTGACGAAGAAAGACGACCGTTATAGTCATCAATACTACGTTTGCTGCCTGAATAGTAAGTGCTTTTAGGCATACCATAGTTTTCTGCTTCCTTCGCAACATTTTCTTTCGTTGGAACGAAGTACATATCATCATCCTGTGCCATCATGCTGAGTGACAAGGAACAAACTGCTGTTAATAGAATCCACTTTTTCATACGCTATCGTTGTTCTAATAATTGTTCACGTTGCAAAAATACGACTAAATTTCATGCAAAATTAGGGAAAAACCCTAAGAGAGCGTAGGTTTTTCCCTATTTTTTGTAATTTTGTGGGCAAAATTTAACATCTTATGAAATACTACGAATTGAATTTCACTATTTCTCCCTGCTCACAAGATGCGCAGGATGTGCTTTCTGCATTAGCTGGTGAAGCGGGTTGTGAAACATTTGAAGAGACTACTACTGGTCTCAAGGCATATATCCAGCAGCAACTTTTCGACGAAGATGCTCTAAAACTTGTGCTTGATAGTTTTCCCTTTGAGAACACATCAATCTCCTACTCTATTCAAGAAGCGGAGGACAAGGACTGGAACGAACAATGGGAGCAAGAAGGTTTTGAGCCTATCATCGTGGGTGAAGGCAGACTAATAATTCATGATGGTCGCCACTTGCCACAAGACCAATCTCTCAATTTTCACAATTCGTCACTCCCCACTGAGATTGAAATCGATGCACATCTGGCTTTTGGAACGGGCACTCATGAAACGACACGTATGATATGCAGTCTGCTACTTGACATGCCATTAAAAGGAAAGCGTGTATTAGATTGTGGCTGTGGTACTGGCATTTTGGGAATCTGTGCTTTGAAGTTGGGAGCCGACTCTGTTGTTGGTTATGACATTGATGAATGGAGTGCAGATAATACTCGTCATAATGCTGTTATCAACCAAGTGGATAACAACATGACAGCACTTTGTGGTGACGCTACTGTGCTTGATGGTTTCTCTACTGAGTTCAACCTCGTTATGGCCAACATCAACCGCAACATTCTACTTAACGATATGGAACGATTTCGTAGCGTAATGACTAGTGGAGCAAGTCTGATTCTTAGTGGCTTCTATAAAGAAGACTGTGCCTTGCTCGAAAGCAAAGCACAGTCGCTTGGTTTATCTTTACAGGCAACCCGTACCGATGGTGAATGGGCTTGTCTGCTATTTACTTGTTCTTAGAAGAAGAGGTAGCGATTATCTACCACGTCTGCCTTCAAGTAGAGTTCGTTCATGAAACGGCTTGCAGCCTGCTGAGCCTGCTGCTTCAGCTGCATTGTCTGCTGCTTCTCATCCATCTTCACACCCTCACGCTTTTTCTTTGAGAGAACCTGGAAGAGGTATGCACCACCGTTTCCCTTAACCACTGAAGCGCTGAACTGGCCCTGCTTTGTAGCAGCAACAGCACCACTCAGAGCGGGCTCGCTAGCACCTGCAGACTGAACGAATACAGGAGCGGCGAAAGTAATCTGACGAACACTATCGACAATAGCACCCTTCTGCTTAGCTGTAGCAATATCCTTTACACCAGCCAACTGTGCAGCAGCCTTCTCAAACTTCTTATCACGAATGACTTCTGCCTTCAACTGCTCCTTAACACTCTCCATATCACGATAGCCTACAGAATGAACACCTGTAAGAGCAACAACCAACAGGTGGTCGTTGTTACCACATTCATAGAGAGGAGAAACATCACCAGCTTTAGCATCGAAAATCCACTTCATGGTCTCACGAGTAGCACGCAGACCAGCTACGTTGTGCTCTGAGCTATAGAGGTCATTGCGCTCCTGAACACGGAGGCCGAACTTCTGAGCGTTCTTCTCCAGATCTTCAAGAGTCTTATTCTCGCTTACATACTGACTAAAGTTGTTGTATGCAGAAGAATAAGTAGACTTAGAGAAATCGATTGTGTGCTTTACAACAGCAACGTCATACTTGTTAACCATTGCCTTGCGGTTTGTTACCTGCAGTACAATGTTGCCAGAGGTGAATTCAAGATTCTTAGACTCACCTGCACCGAGAGTGTTCAAAGCGTTGATATATGCCTTAGTGTCATCATCAACAGTCTGTGCACGCTCATACATAGCAGATGTCATCCACTGCTTCTCACCAGTCTGACCATACTTCTTAGCAAGAACCTCGAAGTCTGCACCACCATTCAATGCAGTATAGATGCTATCAGCAGTCTTACGAGCTTCCTCTGCAGTAGCACCGCCGACCTGGATCTGACGATACTCAACAGAGTCAGGCAACTGAACCTTGCTGATAAGTTTTACAACATTAAGGGTGTTATCGTATGCAGTCTCGAAAGGAGCTGTAACCTGACCAACCTGCATTGAATCAAGTTTCGCTGCGATATCGTTGGGGAATGCATTACGTGTAGCTGCAATGCCAGTGTATGCGACCTGTGACTGAGCCTTGCGAACAACCTCGCCAGCTACCACACCGCTCTCCAACTTCTGCTGAGCATCCTTCATAGTCTTCATCAAAGCATCACGATCAGCCTTTGAAGCTACAACCTGGAAATCAACATACTTGATATCACGGCTTTCTACATACTGCTTAAACATCTCTTTCTTCTCATCGTACTTTGCCTTCAGGTCTGCATCGTTTACCTGAACGTCGCCATCCTTAATAGCACTATAAGGAACAGTTGCTAACAGGATATCGCTCTCCTCGTTCTGGTCATTGAAAGCCATCTTGGCAGAGATGGGGTTGGTGAACAGCACCTGAGCCAACAAACTCTGGTACTTCTGAGCCAACATCTGCTGACGAAGGTTCTTTTCAATGAACTTCCAATAGTTGTAGATGCGAGTATACTGCTCCATAACCTGAGCGTTACCACCTTGCTCCTGCATCTTCTTATAGTCTGCCAAGAACTTGGTGAGCTGACTGACATCAAAGAGACCAGTCTGTTGGTTAACGAAAGGAGTCTGCATCAGCATAGAGTTTGTACCTGCCTTCAATACACTCTGCAGTTCCTCATCTGTTACGGTGAGACCTAACTTCTTTGCCTCTGTCTCGATGATGGTGTTGTTGACAAACTGCTGCCAAACCTGATCCTTAACCTGGTTGAGCTCCTCCTCAGAGAGGTTGTCACGACCCTGTGTCATCTTAATGACTTCCTGATACTCGTCAACGAGACTCTGGAAGTCCTGTACAGAGATTTTCTTACCTAACACTTCGCCTACTTGCTGACGACGCTCGTTGCTAGTTGCCTCGCACGAACGGAACATCTCTTCGGCAATGAATGCAAAAAGGGCCAGACCAATCACAGTAGCGAGTACTGGTCCCCAGCTTCTAATTTTTCCAATTGCTGCCATTTTTTAAGTTTTATGTTTTTATAATTTATTTTTTCAGATTCAGCCGACAAAATTACAAAAAAGCATCGAAATACCCGCATCTTTTTTCAAAAAAATGCCTATTCAACGACTTTTAGTCTAACTAATTCAATTTTAGTCATCGTATTCTTAATAATTTTGAATTCAAAACGGCCAATTTTTACTATTTCATTCAATTTTGGGAAACTCTGATATTTATGTAAGATTAGTCCTCCAACAGTCATGTAGTCATCACTTTCTGGCAAATCTAAGTCAAAGAGTTCATTAACCTTCTCAATCTCAAGTCGAGCAGACAAAAGATAGTCGCCATCGTCCAACAACTTTGCTACATACTTTGTATTATCATGTTCATCTTCGATGTCACCAAAGATTTCTTCTACAATATCTTCTAGAGATACAAGGCCACTAGTACCCCCAAACTCATCAACGACGACACCGAGGGATTTTTTCTGTTGCAGGAAAATATGCATCAACTTACGAGCTGCCATCGTCTCTGGAACAAATGGCATCGTTTGAATATGCTTAGAGAGGTCTGTAATATCCTTAAACATCTCAGAAGAATGAATATAACCAATGATATGGTCGATATCCTCACAATATATCACAATCTTCGAATGACCACTTTCTATAAACTTTCCTTTCAACATTTCGATGGTACAATCATCAATATCAATGGCATCAATCTCTGTACGAGGAACCATACAATCACGTACTTTGGTATCAGCAAAGTCGAGCGCATTATGGAAGATCTTTACCTCTTCTTCTATCTCATCCTCATCCTTTGCATTATCAATGCTTGATTGTACTAGAAAGTCCAAATCCACCTTAGTAAATTCTTTATCTTTACTCTCTTTCGGCATCCTTACACCAATCAAACGCAGCAAACCACGCGATAACAGTGTAGCAAAGCGAGATATCGGATACAATACAATATAACAGAGATATGCAGGTAAAGCAAATACTGTTAACATGGTATTGGGATTTGACTTAAAAATAGTCTTTGGAAGAAACTCGCCAGTAAACAATACTACAACGGTTGACAGTAAAGTATCGGCTGTAACACGAGCACCATCGCTCAATGAAGAAAAAAGTGTAGCATCAAAAATGTGAGCAAATAAGATTCCATATACCACCAATGAGATATTGTTTCCTACCAACATGGTAGAAACAAAATTATTGGGATGACGATAAAAAACGTCAATAGCACGCTGTGACCAACCATGCTTCTCGCGATCCATCTCTGCTCGGAGACGATTGCTTGATACAAAAGCTATCTCCATTCCAGAGAAGAAAGCCGAGAAGGCCATTGTGACAATAAGTCCAATAATGAGATTTGTCATTTCTGATAGTTTGATTTTTGTGTGGCCTTATGACGAGTTGCAGCCTGACGTACTGGTACTTGTTTTACTGTATCAGCATTCGTCTGTTGATTATTGACAGGAATTGCCTGACCATTGGATGCCGGTTGAACATTCTCTGCAGGTTGACTGTCGAAATCCTCCGACTGGAACGAACCTTCAGAATTGCTAACCTCGTAATGTGTCATATGCTCATCACTGCGAAAATAAGTTCCTTCTAATGTGCGTTCTGGTGTTACAATACGCGAGAACTTATATGAGTAAAACTCATGTTTGATACCATCCCAAAACAGTTCCTCACTATTAAACACCAATCCATTAACATTACGGATGCTGACACGTCCGCGCAATTCCCACAATTTTAGCTGGTCAAAGTACCATGCAGTGTCAGCCTGTATGTAGCCTTCTATATGGAAGTTCTCGTCAAACTGTTCTAAGAATATACCACGTTCGAATGTCCAACGAGAAGGATTCTTAATGGTATTGACATCCCATCTCTCAGTGACAATTCGATACTTGATGACACCAGAGTCTGATATTAAAGTGTTAACACCATAGCTTACCATCATAGACGCAGAGTCTCGGTCATGTACTGCAGCAGCCGTATGTGCTTTCTGCTCTGTACACGAGAGCATCATAGCAGATAAGGTGAACACAAAGCCCACCCCAATCTGACGTATATGACGATATGAATCATTCATTTTTAATCCACCTTCCACTTAGCAAACCAGCGCTCATTGAATGTTATACCCACATTAATGCGGAATGTGTTCTCTTTGACAAATCCAGTTGTGGCATTGCGTACCCATTGCGCACTGATATTCAAGACAGAACGATTGTTCCATTGGTTATAGACAGGAATACCAAAACCAGCACTTACAGCCAATTCGCTAGGACCATCTTGCGTACCTATTTTATAATAAGGTGTTGCATATGACACACCCATACGGTAGTGAACCAACTGGAAGAACTTACGTCCCTGAGGTTTAGGTTGCCAGTCAACACCAGCAGCAAATTGGTGGCGATCCATAAAGTAGCCACTCTGTAACGCGTACTTACTATTATCAAAAATAGGATACTCTATATAACTCCACTTTTGGAAAGTATAGTCAGCAGCAATTGTCAAACTGTTATTATGTACCAACGATGCGCCTGCACCAAATATGTGAGGTAACTGGAAAGCATCTGGAACTGAAGTTGTTGACTCAGAGAGAACTGAGCCACTTGAGTTCGTGTTTACGATTTGCAAGTCGGCATCTCCAGTTAGTTTATGTCCTAAACCTGCAGTTGCACCAATAGTCAACAAATCATTCTTGCTAACCATCTGTTGCCATTGAACACCAAAATCAAGTTTATAACTACTTACAGAAGCGCTATAACTTCTAGTAATAACACTAGAGTTACTTTCGCTACTAACCACGGGAATCGTTTTAGAATACTTACCCCAGAAATACGAAAGATTAGCACCGATAGAAAAACATTTAGCAAACTCCCAACCAGTACCGATGAATGCCTGTGAGAATCCTCCATCACCAGAATATGTACTTGTAGATGATGTAGAAGAGTTCTTTTCTATATGACTATAAGAATAACCAATATTTGAGAAGGGGACAACACCCGTAGCCACACCTACATGAGGTAACACACGGAACGAAGCTACTGCATAGTCGAAATTTCCAGTACTGGTATTAAGACTCTTGCCACCTTCTTTATAGTTAGTCATCTGCCCTGTCACGCCAACATCCAACAACATAGTCAAAGAATCTACAGCCGAATAAGAGGCAGGGTTTTTCATATTGACATTGTTTCCACTACGCAGACCGTAAGCGACACCGCCCATACCACGGTTGAATCCTTGTGACTGATCTGCCAGAACACCCAAGCCAAACTGGCTATATGGTGACAGTGTCGAACTAACCTGAGCATTAGCGGACATCATCATCATACCCGTCAGAAGACTTACAAAATAGCGCTTGTTCATATTTTATTATTTAATAATATTCGATTTCGGGTTGCAAAATTATTGAAAAAAAACGAAATAAACGCACGATAAGTGGAAAATAAAGGTTAATTTTGCATCGTGAAACATTTAAAAATCATTTTTAATGCTCTCAAAGGGGTATTTTTCATGTTGACAATTACTTGTCAGACTATGGTATGGGCACAAGATAACAAGTTGCCTTCCATGGATTCTGTCGAGATTAGTCTGCTAACCTGTCAGCCTCACGATGAGATATATAGCCTTTATGGCCACACTGCCATCCGTTATCACGAACTAGCACCAGATGGCATCGATGTGGCTTTCAACTATGGTGTATTCAATTACAATGCACCTTTCTTTGTTGCACGCTTCGTTTTTGGTCTCACAGACTATGAGTTAGGAGCCTACCCTTTTCATCTATTTAAGAAGGAGTATCAGCAATTAGGTAGTATGGTTACAGAGCAAGTGCTCAACTTAACCAACGAAGAGAAGCTCAAGTTGCGCATAGCACTATCTGACAACCTCAAACCTGAGAACAAGATTTATCGCTATAACTATTTCTATAATAATTGCACAACGCAAGCACGTGACATTATAGAGCGTTGCGTCAACGGAGAAGTACAATATTCTGAAAGAGAAGGATATACACCTACTTATCGTGATATGGTTCATGCCATGACAAGCAAACATCCATGGTCTCGTTTTGGCAATGACTTATTGTTAGGTATCCAAGCTGATATCAAAACTGATATACGTCAGCAGGAATTTCTTCCGAACAACTTACTCTACGATTTTGACCATGCTCAGATATATGCCAACGGAACCTACCGTCCACTCGTTAAAGAACGACGTACTGCCGTACAAGCTGGTGTACAAATCCTACACGAAGGTTTTCCCCTCACCCCCACGCAGTGTAGTTATATACTATTAGGTATAGGATTGCTTTTATTCTTTATCCAATGGAGGATGCGTCGCACATTCCGTCTTTGGGAAGTTCTACTAATGCTCCCCTCTGGAGTCATTGGTATTCTACTATTTTTGATGTTGTTCTCACAACATCCCACCGTACGTATCAATCTCCAGTTCCTATTCTTCAACCCCATTCACTTAATATTCCTCTACCCTGTTATCAAGGGTAGACCAACTCGTTATTGGCGAGTTATAGCAATTCTATGTTTACTATTCTTGATGGGTGCTCTTTTTCAGAGCTATGCTGAGGGTATTTGGAATTTGGCATTATGTTTGCTGTTACAAAGTATACTACATATATTCTTGCACAAGAAATAAACCATGAGTAATAAATATCTATACATCACCCTGCTGTCTATATTGGGATTCAGCGAAGAGATTACCGCACAGGTAATTAATCAGGCGCCCAAACTGGTGGTAAGCATCGCTGTTGACGAATTGCGTACCGATGAACTCGAAGCGTTCTCACCACTTTATTCTCCCAATGGGCTACGACGATTACTGAAGGAAGGAACATTCTTTACTAATGCATCCTATCCATTCACCCCCGTTGATTGCGCCTCTGCAACTGCTTCCTTGTCAACAGGTTCTACACCTTATTATCATGGTATTACAGGAGAAGAATTCCTAGACCGTAGTACTTTACGTCCAGTACGTTCTGTACAGGATCTTCACAAAGGTTATTCTCCTCGCCAGTTAGGAACTTCTACACTGGGCGACGAGCTCAAGATTGCCACCAATGGTATTGCTAAGGTTTTTTCCTTTGCTGCCACACCCGAGAGTGCCATTTTGTCAGCTGGTCATGCTGCTGACGGCGCCGCATGGATACAATCGGGACAGTGGGTTATCACTAACTATTACGAACCTATCAACCAGTGGTTACGTGGTTATACTCGTTTGTATCAGCCCATCGCAGATGCCAATGCTTGTGTAACAAATATTGCCTTGGACTGCCTAATGAATAACGGCATGGCTCTTGACGACAAAACCGATCTCCTGAGTGTTGCCTATTCTGTTGATTCTCAGATGGAGAGTTATGTAGCCCTTGACCGTAATATTGCTCAATTAGTTGATAGCGTCAGCCGACACATTCCCCTTGACCGAGTCCTCTTTGTGCTCACTAGTACAGGTTCGCGAAGAATAGAGAACGAGCAGAACAACAACGAGAAATATCGTATTCCAACTGGTAAGTTCTATATCAATCGCACTGCCAACCTACTGAATATGTATCTCGGTGCTACATACGGCACAGCTCAATACGTAGAGGCAATCTATCGCAACCAGCTATATTTCGACCATAAGCTATTAGAGCGAAAAAACATCAATATAGGCGATTTATTGCGCCGTTCGCAGGAGTTCATCTTACAACTCTCTGGTGTACGTCATGTATATACCGCCAATCAACTCACTACAAGTGATAGTAACTTATTAAGCAAAGTTCGCAATGGCTTCAATGTTGAAAAGTGTGGTGATCTTCTGATTGATATTGCTCCTGGGTGGGAACTCGTCAACGAAAACGACCATACTTCAACCACTTCGAGAGCTTACAATATTCCCTTCCCTATTATTTTCTATGGTGCAGGTGTTAAGACACAACGTGTGCAGACACCTGTTACAGCCGATGCCATTGCACCGACCATAGCCCGTATCATACGTATTAGAGCTCCTAATGCATGCTCTACAGAACCGCTTTTTTAAAAAATAGGTAAAAAAGCAACAAGGTTTTCTAAAGTAC
Source organism: Prevotellaceae bacterium MN60 (assembly GCA_900199555.1). Lineage (GTDB taxonomy): Bacteria > Bacteroidota > Bacteroidia > Bacteroidales > Bacteroidaceae > Prevotella. The sequence continues at coordinate 15,760 of FZQZ01000005.1, read as the reverse complement.
GGAATATTTTTCGTACCTTTGCATGCGTTTATTAAATCAAAAATAACAAAATCGTAAAATAGTACAATAAAAATATGAATTTCAACAAATTATTACGTTCGTTGTTTGGCGACAAGTCGTCACGAGACATGAAACTTATCCAACCTCTGGTAGAAAAGGTTAAGGCTGTTTACCCCGAGGTTCAGAAGCTAAGCAACGACGCACTGCGCCAACGCACTAAAGACATCCAGCGCCAAGTGCAGGATTCTGCTAACCAACAGAAAGAAGAAATTGAGAAACTGAAGGCCACCATTGAAGAGACGCCCATTGATGAGCGTGCAGACATCTTCACCCAGATAGACAAGCTGGAGAAGGAAGTGCTCGAGATCTATGAGGTAGCACTCAATGAGGTAATGCCTGAGGTTTTTGCTATCGTTAAGGAAACAGCACGTCGTTTTTCAGAAAATGAAGAAACCATTGTAACCGCAACAGATTTTGACCGTGAGCTTGCTGCAGATCCACATCACGACTTCATTACCATCGATGGTGACAAAGCCATCTATCATAACCACTGGACTGCCGGTGGCAATGATCTAAAATGGGAAATGGTACACTATGATGTACAGCTATTTGGTGGTACTGTACTGCATCAGGGAAAGATTGCCGAGATGGCTACTGGTGAAGGTAAGACACTTGTTGCAACCCTCCCAGTATTCCTCAATGCCCTTACAGGTAATGGTGTTCACGTTGTAACTGTCAACGACTATCTAGCCAAGCGTGACTCAGAATGGATGGGACCGCTCTATATGTTCCACGGACTATCTGTTGACTGCATTGATAAGCATCAGCCTAACTCTGAGGCTCGTCGTAAGGCTTATCAAGCCGATATTACTTTCGGTACAAACAACGAGTTCGGTTTCGACTATCTGCGCGATAATATGGCCATTTCGCCTGCCGACCTCGTTCAGCGTGCTCATAACTACGCCATCGTCGATGAGGTTGACTCCGTATTGATTGATGATGCTCGTACACCTCTGATTATCTCAGGTCCTGTACCTAAAGGGGAAGACCAAATGTTTGAAGAATATCAGCCTCTCGTAGAAAAGCTCGTTGGTGTACAGCGCCAATTGGCTACTCAGTATTTGGCTGATGCCAAGCAGAAGATTGCCGAGGGTATGGAGAAGAACGACAAGAAACTGCTTGATGAAGGTTTCTTGGCACTCTACCGTTCTCATAAGTCTATGCCAAAGAACAAACCACTTATCAAGTTCCTTTCTGAGGATGGCATCAAGAGTGGTATGCTCAAGACGGAAGAGACCTATATGGAGAACAACAACCGTCGTATGCCAGAAGTTACAGAACCTCTCTATTTCGTTGTTGATGAGAAATTGAATTCTTGCGATCTTACTGACAAGGGTACTGCATGGCTCGCCAAGCAGGTTAATGACGCAGAACTCTTCGTACTTCCCGATATTGCTGCTCAGTTGTCAGCCTTAGAGGGAGACAAACGCCTTTCTGACGAAGAACGCGTCAATAAGAAAGACGAGTTACTCCAGCACTATGCCGTACAGTCTGAACGTGTGCATACACTTCAGCAGTTGTTGAAAGCTTATTGCATGTTCAACAAGGATGACGAATATGTAGTGATTGATGGCGAGGTTAAGATTGTCGATGAGCAGACAGGTCGTATCATGGAAGGTCGCCGTTGGTCTGATGGTTTACACCAAGCTGTCGAAGCAAAGGAGCATGTGAAGGTTGAGGCTGCAACGCAAACTTTTGCAACCATCACTCTGCAGAACTACTTCCGTATGTACCATAAGTTGGCAGGTATGACTGGTACTGCTTCTACCGAGGCAGGTGAATTCTGGGATATCTATAAACTCGATGTGGTAGAGATTCCAACTAACAAGCCTGTTATTCGTGATGACATGGACGACCGTATCTATAAGACAGCTCGCGAGAAATATAAAGCTGTTATTGAGGAGGTTGTACGTCTTCGTAATTTAGGACGTCCAGTACTGATTGGTACCACAAGCGTAGAAATCTCAGAATTGCTGAGCCGCATGCTCGATATGTATGTAGATCCAGAGACTGGTCGCCGCGAGGGAATTCCTCATCAGGTACTGAATGCTAAGCTGCACCAAAAGGAGGCCGATATCGTAGCATTGGCTGGTCAGTCTACCAATGGTAAGGGTGCCGTTACTATCGCCACCAATATGGCAGGTCGTGGTACCGATATTAAGTTATCACCCGAAGTAAAAGCCGCAGGTGGTTTGGCCATCATCGGTACAGAGCGTCATGAATCTCGTCGTGTAGACCGTCAGTTGCGTGGTCGTGCAGGACGTCAGGGTGACCCAGGTTCTTCTTTGTTCTTCATCTCTCTAGAGGACAAGTTGATGCGTCTGTTCGGTTCTGAGCGTATCGCAACCGTTATGGACAGACTCGGTTTCAAAGAGGGCGAGATGTTGGAAAGTCCTATGATTAGTCGTCAGGTAGAGCGAGCACAAAAGAAAGTTGAAGAAAACAACTTCGGTATTCGTAAGCGCCTACTCGAATACGATGACGTAATGAACAAGCAACGTACTGTTGTTTATTCTAAACGTCGTCATGCCCTCATGGGTGAACGTATTGGCATGGATATCTCCAATACTATTTGGGATCGCGTAGTCAATATTATTGAAAATAACGATTATGAGGGCTGCAAGGAGCAGTTCATCAAGCTATTCGCAATGGAAGTGCCCTTCTCTAGCGAGGAGTTCATCAACAAGAACCCTGAAGATTTAGCAGAAGAGGCATTCCAAGTTGCAATGGGCAACTTCAAACGTAAAATGGAGCACGTTCAAGAGGTCGCTATGCCCGTTATCAAGCAGGTTTACGAGAACCAAGGTCAGATGTATGAGCGCATTGTAGTACCCTTGACAGATGGTCGCAAGATGTACAATATCCCTTGTAACCTTAAAGAAGCCTACGATACTGAGTGCAAGTCTGTTGTCAAGGAGTTCGAAAAGCAGATTTTGCTCCATATTATTGACGATGCTTGGAAAGAGAACCTCCGTGAGCTCGACGAGTTAAAACACTCTGTACAGAATGCTTCTTATGAGCAGAAAGACCCACTCTTGATCTTCAAGCTGGAAAGCGTCAAACTGTTCGACAATATGGTCAACACCATGAACAACCGCTCTGTATCTATCTTGATGCGTGCTCAGATTCCAGAGATGCAACAGGTACAGGAGGCAGCCCCCGAACAGCATACACAGCGCCAACAGTATACAGAGTCTAAGCAACAACTCGGCGCAGAACAGTTGACAGATCCTAACCAGGCAGCCGCAGCCGCTCAGGATACCCGTGCTCAGCAACCTCGCACTCCATTTATCAAGGACAAAATGCCTGGTCGCAACGATCCATGTCCATGTGGTTCAGGTAAGAAATTCAAGAATTGCCACGGTCGTGGACTTGTATAACTAGATAACTTGGGCCATCTAGAATATCTAGAATATCTAGATGGCCCAGAATACCACCTAGAAAAAAACTAGAACAACTATGATTAAGATTGAAAACCTCAAAAAAAACTTTGGTGAGACAACTGCCTGTGATGTTTCTTCGTTTCAAATCAATGATGGCGACATCTTGGGTCTAGTAGGAAATAACGGTGCTGGTAAAACAACTTTGTTTCGTCTCCTTCTAGATTTACTCAAGGCCGATGAAGGTACTGTACATATAGATAACATCAATCCTACAGAGAGCGAAGAATGGAAACAGAACGTAGGCGCTTATATTGACGAGGGATTTCTCATTGACTTCCTTACCCCAGAAGAATATTTTGCCTTTTTAGGTAAAGTATCCGGGATGTCGCAGCAGGAAGTAGATGAGCGTCTAAAAGATTTCGAACGCTTCGCCAATGGTGAGATTTTCGATCAGAAGAAACTCATCCGCAACCTTTCTGCTGGTAACAAAATGAAGGTAGGTATTATCTCAGCCCTACTTCGCAAGCCCAAGATTGTCATCCTCGACGAGCCCTTCAATTTTCTCGATCCAACATCTCAGTTAGTACTCAAGCATCTACTTACCGACTATGCACATCAAACGGGGGCTACCATACTAATATCTAGTCATAATCTACAACACACGGTAGATATATCTACACGTATAGCCCTATTGGAACATGGTCAAATTATCCGAGACCTTGCCAATGATAATGGTAGTGCAACAGCTGAACTCCACGAATATTTCGGAGCAGAATAAATCTGTCCACAAATAAGGAAATTATTTCTACCGCTTATTATAGAGATACGACTTGACCATCATAAGCCATCTGAATATTGGAAGGCAGCGAAGCGTTTACTTCGGCATGACGACCTATATGGTGGCTAGAGTGAATGAGCCATGTTTTACGTGCACCTATACGCTGAGCAAAACTAACGGCCTCGGCAAGTGTTTGATGAGAGTGATGAGGCTGTTGACGTAGCGCATTTACAATCAGTGTGTCACAAGCTTGAACATATTGTATCTCCTCCTCATTTATTGTTTTCATATCGGTAATATATACAAGTGAAGAATGAGATGAGGGTTGAGATGTGTGAGGTGTTATACGATAACCAAGAATTGGTAAATCATGATGCATAACTTCTAAAGGAATTATGTCAAGGTCTCCTATACAGAAGGACTCGTGCTTATGAATCTCATGGAGTTGGATGGCAGGAACGCCTGGGTAACGATTCTCTGCAAAACAGTAAGGCAACATCTCCAACATATTCTTACGAGCTATAGGGTCTGCATAAACATTAATTTCGCCGAACTGACAATAAGGGCGAATATCATCCATACCGCCCATGTGGTCGTAATGAGCATGAGTAATGAGTATACCATCTATCTTACGAAAAGGTTGTGACATAATCTGCTGACGAAAATCAGGACCACAATCAATGAGCAGTCGAGTTTGTTCTGTTTCTATAAGTGCAGAACAGCGTAAGCGTTTGTCGTGTGAATCGGGGCTTGTACATGTATAACACTGACAACCGATAGTGGGCACGCCACAAGATGTTCCTGTTCCTAAGAATGTTAGTTTCATACGATATTTACTTCGGGATGTATTTCGATACCAAACTTTTCATGAACATCGTGCTGTATACGCTGACAAAGGGCAACAATATCTGCACCAGTAGCACCACCACGATTTACGAGTACCAACGCCTGACGATCATGCACGCCAGCAGGACCTAAGGAACGTCCTTTCCATCCACACTGGTCTATCATCCAGCCTGCAGGGATTTTCTCATGGTTCTCGTCAATATAATAATGTGGCATTTGGGGATACATTCTCAACAATTCTTCATACTTACTTCGCTCAACCACGGGATTCATAAAGAAACTGCCTGCATTACCCATAACTTTGGGGGCTGGAAGTTTAGAATTTCGTATATCAATAACCACTTGTCGTAACTCTAAAGGAGTCGGTTGGTTGATACCTCTGTGTTCAAGTTCAGAACGAATATTACCATAGTCAAGACGTTGGAGTGATGAATCGCTAGAAAGTTGATAAGTAACGTGAGTAATTAGATAACGGTTCTTCCACTCATGCTTAAAACGGCTATCGCGATAACCATACTGACATTCTTCACGCGAAAACGAGCATTGTTTTCCTGTTCCTATTTCTACAGCCTCAATGCTCGATATAAAGTCTTTTACTTCAGCGCCATAAGCTCCGATATTCTGCACAGCACTTGCCCCTACTTCACCAGGTATCAACGACAAATTTTCGGCACCATAAAGAGTATGAGCTACGCACCAAGCGACTACGTCATCCCAAACTTCTCCACTACCACAGCGTACGTGGGTTGCGTCGATTTTCTCGATGCCTCGTAATGCGGAATGAACAACCATACCATCAAAATCGCCAGTAAGCAATAGATTACTACCTGCACCAATAAGCAAATAAGGACTCTTCAACAAAAGAGCTATCTCTTGTGCTTCCTCGACTGTAGAGTATTCGAGGAAACGGCTACAACGGGCTTCAATGCCAAAAGTATTGTGAGCTAAAAGACTATAATTACTAAGATCTTTCATTAAGTGGTAAGCTTAACCAATTTCCAATTATTCTTTTTACGATAGAAAGTCATCTCCAATTCAAAGCCATTGGCTATGCCACGCAGAACAAATATTTTTGAATTACCCTCGTGTTTTGGATGACCATAAATAATATTATAAATCATTTTCGAAGGAAGCTCAGGAGCAAAGGCTTCCCATGTATCAGGCGTAATAATGCCTTCCATCTGTTTAAAGTCATCATCGGGATCAGGTCCAACAAAATGAACAGTCTCACCTAGACTTTTATTCTGAAATTCCTTATCGGTTGCAAATTTATGATAGAAAGTAAGGAATGATGCATTGACGTCATTTTGAATAGGAATAACATGAATTGAAGTAAGCATCCAAGTACCACGCATGCGATCAAAGATATATTGCTGAATTGACTGCGAGTTAAAATAAATTTTCTCTACTACAGCATGATGAACACTAGTATCTTTGACAATCTCCATTTGACGCTCATTATCAAATAGAAGTGTATAATAACCCTGTCGCATAAAAAAATGCTCAGGTTTCCACTTATTGCGTTCTACACGCTCTGTTTTCCCGCCTGTAATAACTGGTAGTGGGAAACGAACACGTTCAATTTGTAACTTACGATTAGCAACGAAATTAAATAAGAAATCGTCAAACAATTCATCAGCAGCCTTCGGCATCGGAATATCCTCAAGTTCTGCAGCCAACGAATCAGTTTTTAGCGAGTCTGATACCAACGAGTCGGCTACGGCATCACTGTCTAGCTGACCACTTTTATTGCCACCACACGATACTAACAGCATCGCCATCACAACCAATAAAAACAGATTAAATCTCATGAGTAAACCCATTTTTCTTTTCTTCTCTCAAAATTTTGGTGCAAAGATACAAATAATCTTTAATTTTTCATCTCTAATACCTAATTTATTTGTACCTTTGCATCAAAATTAGAGAAATACATCAAAAAGATTATGATACTTGATAAGATAGACGAACTTCTAAAAGAAGTACAAACACTTAGTGCCAACAATGCTGAAGAGGTAGAACAACTTCGTTTGAGATTTCTCAGCAAGAAAGGTGAGATTACCGCTTTGATGAATGATTTCCGCAATGTTGCGGCAGATCAGAAGAAGACGGTTGGTATGAAGATTAATGAATTAAAGACGCTGGCAACAGAACGTATTAACCAATTACGCGAGGAGTGTGCCGTACAAGAGACAGGCGATGAAGCAGTTGACCTGACTCGTACCCCCTACCCCATACAGTTAGGTTCACGTCATCCGTTGACTATCGTAACCAACGAAATTATTGATATTTTCTCACGCATGGGTTTTGTATTGGCAGATGGTCCTGAAGTAGAAGACGACCTACATGTCTTTACTCGCATGAACTTTGCTGCCGACCACCCCGCTCGTGATATGCAGGATACATTCTTTGTTAGCCAGCATCCCAATGATGTAACTAAGAATATTCTACTGCGTAGTCACACCTCTTCTGTACAGGCTCGCGTTATGGAACAGATGCATACGGAAGATGGTAAACTGACAGCTCCTATCCGCGTAATTTGTCCAGGTCGCGTTTATCGCAACGAAGCTATTACAGCTCGTGCACATTGTTTCTTCCATCAGGTGGAAGGACTATATATAGATAAGAACGTGAGCTTTACCGATTTAAAACAGGTACTGCTCTCATTTGCCCGTGAAATGTTTGGCGCAGACACTAAGATTCGTCTACGTCCTTCATACTTCCCATTCACTGAGCCTTCTGCAGAAATGGATATCTCATGCTTCATCTGTGGTGGTGAAGGCTGTGGATTCTGTAAGCATACAGGATGGGTTGAGATTCTGGGTTGCGGTATGGTAGATCCTAACGTGCTCGAAGAGTGCGGCATCGACTCTAAGGTTTATAGTGGCTATGCCTTTGGTATGGGTGTAGAACGTATTACCAACCTGAAGTATCAGGTGAGCGACTTGCGCATGTTCTCTGAGAACGATGTGCGCTTCTTGAAAGAATTTGAAGCAGCCAACTAATGAAACTTGTATTAATGACACAACCCACGTTTTTCGTGGAAGAAGACAAGATACTCTCGTCGCTTTTCGATGAGGGGCTTGATGACCTACACTTATATAAACCAGGTTCATCACCCATGTACTCGGAACGACTGTTGACACTGCTACCCGATGAATATAGAAAGCGCATCACCGTGCACGACAATTTCTATCTAAAAGAGGAATATAAGCTACACGGCATACACATTAACGATGAGACGACTCCAGCTCCCAAAGGTTACAAGGGACATATCAGTCGTACATGCACTCATTTGGAACAATTGAAAGAAACCAAAAAGAATGCAGATTACGTATTATTGAAATATATCTTCGACAGTCAGACTGAGCCCGACCAGAAGGCGACTTTTACACTGGAAGAATTGAAAGAAGCCTCGCGTAAAGGGCTTATTGATCGACATGTATATGCTTTAGGAGGTATGAACCTTGATACCATCAAAGCCGTAAAGGATTTGGGATTTGGTGGTATAGTCATCAGTGGTGACCTCTGGAATCGCTTTAACATTCATCAGGAACTTGAATATCAGGCACTGATAGATCACTTCTGCAAAATTAGAAAAGCAATTGGATAAACGATAGTGTTAATCTACAAATCATAATCTCAAAGATGAGCTCTAATAAAAACTACATGGTGTTTTCAGGTACTGCTACCAAGTACCTCGCTGAGAAAATCTGTCAAAGTTTAGGATGTCCATTGGGCAAACTGCAAATCACAAAATTCTCTGATGGAGAGTTTGCCGTATCGTACGAGGAAAGTATTCGTGGACGCGATATCTTCCTAGTACAAAGCACATTCCCCAATTCGGATAATTTGATGGAACTGCTATTGATGATTGATGCAGCTAAGCGTGCGTCAGCTCGTACCATCAATGCTGTTATTCCTTACTTTGGGTGGGCTCGCCAGGATCGTAAAGACAAGCCACGTGTATCTATTGGTGCGAAGTTGGTTGCCGATCTATTAAGTGCTGCTGGCGTAAATCGTGTCATCACTATGGACTTGCATGCCGATCAGATTCAGGGATTTTTCGATGTGCCAGTAGATCATCTCTATGCTTCTGGTGTTATCTTGCCATATTTGCAAAGTCTGCACCTTGAAGATCTTGTTATTGCATCACCTGACGTTGGTGGTTCTAAACGTGCTAATACCTACGCTAAATATTTAGGTTGTCCTTTGGTTCTCTGCAATAAGACACGTGCTCGTGCCAATGTGGTTGCAACCATGCAGATTATTGGTGAAGTCGAAGGAAAAAATGTTGTAATCATTGATGATATGGTGGATACAGCAGGAACAATAACCAAAGCTGCAGACATCATGAAAGAAGCTGGTGCAAAGACCGTACGCGCTTGTGCTTCACACTGTGTAATGAGTGGTCCTGCTAGTGAGCGTGTGCAGAACTCTGCACTTGAAGAGATTGTCTTCACCGACTCTATCCCCTACTCACAGCGTTGTGCTAAAGTAAAGCAACTCAGTGTTGCCGATATGTTTGCAGAAACCATCCGTAGAGTCATCAACAATGAAAGTATTTCAGACCAGTATATTGTGTAGTTTGTTGGCCATTGCTTTGGCTAGCTGCTCGTCGAATACATACAAAATCAGTGGAACCGTAAAGGGACTGAGTGAAGGTGATAAGTTGTTTATCACTTCCGACATGATTAATGGTGTACCAAGTGATACCATCATCGTACACGATGGTAAGTTCTCCTATGAGGGCATTGTAGACTCTACCTGCTTGAGTATGGTGTATAGTGCTGCAAGAAATGAAATCAATGCAGCCTTCATCAAAGAGTCAGGAGAAATTATTATCACACTGACAGAAACTCCAGGAGAATCGCGTGTAGGTGGTACGCCTTGCAACGATGAGTGGCAACGTCTCAACGACTCTGTGATGGTTATCGGTAAGGAAATAAACCGTATTGCCGAGCACATCTACGGAAATACTGTTAGTCAGGAAGAGCAAGAAGTTGGTATGGCAAAGATTGATAAGTTAAACAATCACTTTGCCGATGTCGTAAAAGAAACTGCCGAGAAAAACATTAAAAATGAGTTTGGCTACTTCTTGCTAACCTATTATCCTAGTGAGATAATCGATGATGCCACATATAGTCGTCTGATTGAAAAGTTACCTGAAGAGATGCGTCAACGTCCTGCTATCAAGCAACGTGTAGAATCTATCAAACAGCATGCTAAGACAGCAGAAGGATCTACCATCAGCAACTTCTCTCAATCAACACCCGAGGGTACAGAGCTTAGTATCATGAGCGAAGTAAGCAAAAACAAAGTTACAATCATTGACTTCTGGGCTTCATGGTGCGGTCCATGCCGACAAGAAATGCCATTTATGATTGCACTTTATAACGAATATAAAAATAAAGGATTAGGAATTGTTGGTGTTTCTCTGGATCAAGACAAAGACTCATGGACTACAGCTATAGAAAAACTCGGAATGCCCTGGCCGCAAATGAGCGATTTGAAAGGATGGGAGAATGCCGTTGCACAGCAATTCGACGTTACTAGCATCCCTCATACTATAGTTGTTGACCAAAAAGGAACCATTCTACGTCGCGGTTTACGAGGCGAAGACTTGGAAGAATATATCAGCGAGCTATTGAAATAATATTATTTGCTCACTCCCATGAAGAAAGGACTGGTATTGGAAGGAGGAGCCATGCGAGGTCTATGGACTGCAGGCATAACAGATGTGATGATGGAACATAACATCTGGCCAGACGGACTCATAGGAGTATCGGCAGGTGCAGCTTTTGGTTGTAACTATAAGTCGAGGCAGATTGGAAGGGCTATCCGCTATAATACCCACTTTGCAAAAGATGAACGCTATAGCGGATGGAAGTCACTATTCACAACTGGTGACTATTTCAATGCTAAATTCGGCTATCACATTGTACCATTCGAATACGACAAGTTCGATATTGATGCATTCGAGAACAATCCAATGGAGTTCGTTGTTGTATGTACGGATGTAGAGACGGGACAGCCAATTTATCACCGTATGAGCCATGTAGACTACAATGAACTAGAATGGTTACGAGCTTCTGCTTCCATGCCACTGGCATCAAAAGTAGTCAAAGTAGAAGGATGGAAATTGCTTGATGGAGGCGTCAGCGACTCTATACCTTTGAAATATTTCGAGGAACAGGGTTACAAACGCAACGTGGTGATTTTAACTCAACCCTTGGGTTATCAGAAAAAACGCAATCCACTGATACCGCTAATGCGTATAGCACTCCATAAGTATCCATATTTCTTAAGGGCAATGGAAGAGCGGCACATGATGTACAACTGTCAGCTAGAATATGTAGCCGAAGCAGAACGATTGGAGCGTTGCTTAGTGATTCGTCCTGACGAACCAATACCCATCGGGCATCTGAGTAAGGATGCCAACCAGATGCGCTATGTCTACGAACTAGGACGAGCTGTTGGAGAACGCTATATTGATAAAATAAAAGAATACTATGAGGATTGATATTATTACCGTACTGCCCGAAATGTTAGAGGGTTTTGTACACGAATCTATATTGGCACGTGCCGAAAAGAAAGGATTGGCAGAGATTCGTCTGCACAATCTACGTGACTACACTCTCGACAAGTGGCGTCGTGTAGATGACTATCCTTATGGCGGTTCTGCTGGAATGGTAATGCAATGTGAACCAATTGATCGTTGTATCACCGCCTTGAAGTCTGAGCGAGACTATGACGAAGTCATCTTTACCTCACCTGATGGCGAACGTTTCGACCAGCATATGGCCAATGAATTGTCATTAAAGGGCAACTTGATAATTCTTGCCGGCCACTATAAAGGTATTGACCAGCGTGTACGTGACCACCTAATTACTAAAGAGATTTCCATTGGCGACTTTGTACTCACAGGAGGCGAACTCGTTGCAGCCATGATTGCTGATGCCATTGTTCGTGTTGTTCCTGGTGTGATAGGTGATGAACAGAGTGCATTGAGCGACTGTTTCCAAGATGACTTATTAGCAGCGCCTATATACACTCGTCCAGCAGAATACAAAGGATGGAAGGTACCCGATATACTTCTCTCGGGAAATGAGGCAAAGATACGTAACTGGGAATTAGAGCAGGCTATGGAACGCACCCGTCGTCTGCGTCCAGACTTACTTGATAAATAACAAAAAAGTGGTGATTGATTCACCACTTTTTTATTAGTCCATTCTGTCGCGATAATCTTCGTATGTGAAACGCCGTAATAATTCTAGCGATCCATCACTATGCTGCATCGCGATTGAGGGATGCGTAATACCATTAAACGTGTTGGTTTTAACGGTAGTATAGTGTATCATATCTTCAAAGATGATTTGCTCCCCTACTATTAACTCGTGGTTAAATTGCCAATATCCCATCCAGTCACCAGAAAGACAACTATTGCCACCAAGGCGATAAAGCCTCCCCCCTGCCCCCTCCAAATGGAAGGGGGGCTCCTGCGAAGAGCCAACCTCGTGCTCCACGTGCTGGGCGCCACGCACCTCGGGATAATAGGGCATCTCCAGACAGTCAGGCATGTGGCAGGTGAAGCTGACATCAAGAATGGCAGTGCGGATACCCTTATCCTCTACAATATCTACTACACTGGCCACCAATGGTCCTGTCTGCCAAGCAAAGGCACTACCAGGTTCGAAGATAACCTTTAGATGGGGATAACGCTGGTGGAATCCCTGCATGATGCGAACCAATCGCTCAATGTCATAATCCTTACGCGTTACCAGATGACCACCACCAAAGTTAATCCACTCTATCTGCGAAAACCACTTAGAAAATTTCTCTTCGATATGCTGCAGCGAACGCTCAAAAACATCCGAGCCACTCTCGCAATGACAATGGCAATGGAAACCACGAATATCCTGTGGCAAATGCTCAGGCAGTTTGTCGGCAGTGACACCAAAACGTGTGCCAGGCGCACAAGGGTTATAAAGCAACGTCTCTACCTCCGAATACTCAGGATTGATGCGAAGTCCTAACGAGCAAGCTGCAGCACGCTCATGGAAACGCTCATACTGCGATAGTGAGTTGAAAGTAAGATGACTACTACAAGCCACTATTGCATCAAATTCATCATCTTTATAAGCAGGCGAATAAGTATGCGCCTTAGCGCCAAACTTGTCAAAAGCCAAACGAGCCTCCGACAAAGAACTGGCAGTTGTTGAGTTTATATATTCGCGGAAGATAGGAAACGTTTTCCACAAGGCAAAAGCCTTAAACGCTAATATCCATTCAGAATTAGTGCGGCAAGCAACCTCACGTATTAACGCAAGGTTGTGCCGCAACCTATTTTCTTCTATAATATAGACGGGAGTATTCAATTCTCAATAAACAAATTGATTAGAACTCCTTCGTCATCTCCTTAACCTCAGCATTGATGTGGTCGATGAACTCCTGAATGCTCATCACCGTCTGCTCGCCACCACCCTGTGGACGTACAGCAACGGTGCCATCCTGCTGTTCCTTCTCACCAACAATAACCATGTAAGGAATACGCTTCAATTCGTTATCGCGAATCTTACGACCGAGCTTCTCATTACGCAGGTCGATAGTAGGACGTACACCACCGAGGTCAAACTTCTTAGCCACCTCCTTAGCATAGTCGTTATACTTCTCTGACAGAGGAAGGATAGCTACCTGATCAGGAGTCAGCCACAAGGGGAAATGACCACTGGTATGCTCGATGAGTACGGCGCAGAAGCGTTCCATACTACCGAAGGGTGCACGGTGAATCATAACAGGAGTCTTCTTCTGGTTGTCCTCGTCGGTGTATTCCAGCTGGAAGCGCTTAGGCAGGTTGTAGTCAACCTGAATAGTACCTAACTGCCAACGACGACCAATAGCATCCTTAATCATGAAGTCGAGCTTAGGACCATAGAAGGCAGCCTCACCATATTCAACCTTAGCGGGCAGTCCCTTCTCCTGACAAGCCTCCTGAATAGCACGCTCTGCCAAAGCCCAGTCCTCGTCAGTACCTACATACTTGTCGTGGTCGTTAGGATCACGCAGAGAAATCTGAGCCTCAAACTCAAAGCCAAAAGCCTTCAGCACAATATTGATAATGTCCATTACGTTCAGGAACTCCTGCTTTACCTGATCTGGACGACAGAACAGGTGGGCATCGTCCTGCGTAAATGAGCGCACACGAGTCAGTCCGTGCAACTCACCACTTTGCTCGTAACGATATACGGTACCAAACTCAGCAATACGCAGAGGCAGGTCACGATATGAGCGAGGCTTCCAAGCAAAGATTTCACAGTGGTGAGGACAGTTCATTGGCTTCAACATATACTCTTCATCCTCCTCAGGAGTATGAATTGGTTGGAATGAATCCTTACCATAGTGAGCATAGTGGCCAGAGGTAACATAGAGGTTCTTTGAACCGATATGTGGAGTAATAACTTCCTGATAGCCAAAACGCTTTTGAACTTTACGCAAGTGGTCCTGAAGGCGCAAACGAAGCTCAGTTCCCTTTGGCAACCAGATGGGTAAACCCTTACCCACCTTGTCAGAGAACATGAACAGTTCCATCTCCTTACCAATCTTGCGGTGGTCGCGTTTCTTGGCCTCCTCCAACATCACGAGATACTCGTCAAGCATCTTCTTCTTGGGGAATGAAATACCATACAGGCGCTGCATCTGCTCACGATTAGCATCACCACGCCAGAAGGCACCAGCAACAGAAGTCAGCTTCACGGCCTTAATCTCGCCAGTATCCATCAAGTGCGGACCACGACAGAGGTCAGTGAAGTTACCCTGTGTGTATGTTGTGATAGAACCGTCTTCCAAGTCCTGCTCAATGTGCTCGCACTTGTAGGTCTGACCATCAGCAGCAAACTGCTTCAGGGCATCGGCCTTAGCCACCTCTTTGCGAACCACCGGCTCTTTCTTAGAAGCCAGTTCTTTCATCTTTTCTTCAATCTTGGGGAAATCACTCTCCTTGATGCTCTCGCCGTTAGGCAGCAGCACATCATAGAAGAAACCATTCTCTACGGCAGGACCAAAACCGAACTGAATGCCAGGATACAACTCCTGCAAAGCTTCAGCCAGAAGGTGTGCCGATGTGTGCCAGAAGGTATGCTTACCCTGCTCGTCATCGAACTTATAGAGCTCAATGGTTGCGTCCTCGTTGATAGGACGGTTCAGCTCTACTGTTTCACCATTCACGCCACAACTTACCACGCTGCGTGCCAGAGCTGGTGAGATACTCTCGGCAATCTGAAGTCCGGTTACGCCCTGCTCATACGAGCGAACAGATCCGTCCGGAAAAGTAATGTTGATCATATCTACAATATATGTTTAAGTTTAAATCGATTGCAAAGGTACGAATAAGCGAGGACAATACAAAACAAAAGAACACTTTTTTGTTTTTATTGTCGAGCGAGAGTACTTTCGACGAAGTCAAAATTACACAATTCTACGGACATAACCAAATATAAGTATAAAATTATATTTTATTCTTTCGGCGGTATCTATGCAGAGCTGATATGCAACCGCTCGTTTGAGGACGGACCTCGTTATGGCGCACCTGCTGACATGCAGGGATGGTCAACCCACTCAGCAACTCCGTCGCAACTCACGGCAAAACTCATACAACCATCAAAAAAGACGCCGCTTCTTAACAGTGTACAGCACAATG
>FZQZ01000016.1:1884-53945 GCA_900199555.1 Prevotellaceae bacterium MN60 | reverse complement strand
GCCTCGCCTTTCAAAGTGTAATTGTTTGTCATTGATTATTTTATTATTAAAGGTTTAATATTAATGTATCTCATTATTCTACAACAATTCCTGTGTTATTTCTTACAAATCAAAATTTATGTTAATTCTAACTCGCATTTTGCTCCAAAAAGCGATGCAAAGGTACTATATTATTTCCCGCTTTGCAAGCTTTTATAGCGCATAATTCACTCTTTTTCAGAAAGTTCCATATTAGTCGTATTCGTCATCCGTAACAGTTATTCTTACCTTCCAAAAGTAACTATCTCGTAACTTTCGACGGCCGTCGCAAATATTTGCGATGGCTGTCGCAGATATTTGCGACAGGCATCGCACGTAAATGACAGCACAAACGCGCCAATGTGTCCAACTATTGGGGTGCATTTCAACATGAATAGTACAAGTATGTGAATAGTTGACGAACTATTAACATGCCTCAAATCCTTTATACATCGGCATTTGAGGCATGCTATGTTAATAGGTTAATAGTTTTTGCGAAGAAACTCTTTTTTAAATTTAACACTCTAATTGCAATATTCTTTTGACGATTGTCGTATATATTATTGTAACGAATAACCGAAACAATAAAAATATGAAGAAAACCATCCTTACTGCATTGTTCTGCATCTTTGCTTTGATAGGACACGCACAGAAGCAGGTTGTCTGGGATAAACCTGCAGCTCTTATGGGAATAAGTAACACGAAGTTTAAAATCACCAAAGTAGAACTGAAGCAGACGGAGACGGTACTGCACATCACAGCCAACTATGAGCCTCACAGTTGGATTCGCTTTGACAAACACTCTTACCTGCAGACACCTGATGGCAAGAAGTACACGATTACAAGTGGACTGAAGACCAACGAGAAGGAGAGTGACCTGATGCCTGACTCACTCTTTTGGATGCCTGAAAGCGGAACTGCAAAGTTGGCGCTCCACTTCCAGCCTGTTCCCCTCAACACCAAGCAGATGGACTTCTTAGAGAGCGAAGCAGAAAATGATTTTAAGTTCTGGAACATCTGCGACAGCAAGAGCAAGCAAAAACTTGTATTGCCCGATGAATGGAAGAACGTGAAATATGCTAAGGACGAAACTTTGCCCGCTGCCAAGATTAATAAAGGTGTAGCTACTATTAAGGTAAAGATGCTGGGCTATAAGCCTGCCATGAAGTTGGAGTTTTATGTAGGTGGCTTTACGCCATTAGGTTCAACAGAGCATTACCAGAAATTCTTCCCGTTTGCAGATGACGGGACCTTGAAGATTGAAGTACCTCTATGGCTGACGCGCGAAGTAACGGTCGGCGTTCGAGGATTAGCCTTCAGCAACGTTCTTATTGCTCCTGGTCAGGAAACTGAAATCCTGATGAAGGTGTGCAGCGACAATAAACCGTTTGTAGCGTTCAAGGGCTATATGGCAAAGACCAACATGGATATGGCCAAAGCAGAAGAAACGTTTGGAGAATCAATGAACAATTTCTATATATATCCAATTGTAAAAGACTGCAAGACGAAAGAAGAGCGCCTGCAATGCCTACAGGATATCTTCGACAAGCGTATAGCCGCTTTCAAGAAAACAAAATATACTACGGCAACAAAAGACCTGCTATATATGGCAGCAGAGGAAGACTTCGTCGAATGGACACGCCACTTCGCATTCAATTACAGCCAGTTTTTTATGGATGAAAACGGAAGGGTATATATGAACCATGAAGATTTAGAGAAAAAAACGGAGCGGAACAAAGACCTACTCCCTCTTACTGACGAAGAGTATGCTTACACATGGAAGTATCTCAACGAGCCAGGCTCACCATGCAGCCTGGCATTCTGGGAGGTTGAATTCTATGACAAGAATGCTGCAGAGAAGAATGCGTACAATATGGAACTACGTACCGTACAAACGCTCTTAGCCCTACTGAAAGAGGGGGTAAACCACATTGACCATTTCCTTGAAGACATGAAATACGAAGACTGCAAAAACATACTCCGTAAGTATCAGGCAGAGCAGAAACGCATAGTTGAGGAACTAACAAGTAAGAATAATGTATTCTTCCAAAAGCTTGACGATGTAGCACCTGAAAACATTCTTCAAACTATACTTGATAAGTATAAGGGCAAGGCCGTGCTCATTGACATCTGGGCCACATGGTGTGGTCCCTGCAAGGCTGGTCACAGAATCATGAAACCCTGGAAGCAAGAGCTCAAAGGCAAGAACATCCAATTCGTCTATATCACCTCACCCACTTCACCACTCGCCACCTGGCAGGAGATGATTAAGGACATCGATGGCGACCACTACTACCTAACGAAGGAACAATACAACTACATTCTTAATCACTACGATTCTGAGGGTATTCCCACCTACGCCATCTATGATACTGACGGTAATCGCACCTTCAAAACCATTGGATTCTCTGGTCTCGACATCTTTAAGGATGAAGTAGAGAAAGTGCTGAAATAGTACAAGTATGTGAATAGTCGGCAAACTATTAACATGCCTCAAACCCTTTACACATCGGGGGTTGAGGCATGTTATGTTAATAGGTTAATAGTTTCTTAAGAAATACTCGCCAGCAATTCGCTGATGAGTTTCTGATGATGTCCGGGCAGGATGATGTGATGGTTGCCAATAGGACTGGTCAGGAAGTAGGAAGCCTGAGCAGAAACAGAGAGTTGGATAATCTGTTGCGTTCTGCACAGGTCGGGCTTAGCCTCACTTCTAACTAATGTGCCCTCTGCAAGGAAGTGGCGAGAGAGGTCGGCAGAGACTTTGAAGATGGTGACTGGACCTTCTTTCATATAGCCTCTGATGCCAACACCAATGCCTGACTCAAAATGAGTGTCAAGCTCATAGCGCTCTACCATATTAAAAGGTATGGTGCAATGGGCAAAGAGCATCTCGCCCGTTTGAGGATTAATGAGAGCAGGATTGGCTTGGAAACCACTGACACCAAGTAAGGTCTGCGCTATCTTCATAGAGAGCATGGCAGGAACATCACCTTCACAACTCGCAATGATGCCCTCTGCATTGAACTTTGCCAATGCGATGCAACCAGTATTATGTACTGCGGTGAGGAGGTCGAAGCAACGAAGTGTGAAGCCCTGCAGGCTATAGCGCTCAACAAGTACCTTCAGGGCATCGTATATCTGATAGGCACCTGGCAGTGATTTCTGAATAGTCGCAGTGGAAGTTGTATCAGCAACTTCTCGCAATGGTGTAGCTGCAATCACATCTAAGAGCTCTTGCATAGGAATGTTTACCAACTCAATGCCCAGCTGTGCCTTAACGACTGATGCATCAACATGACTGGAAATGAGCCAGTCGGATGGTTCACCAATAATACCTAAGCGACAGTCTGAGAGTTGGCGACGTGCCTCTCCCACCTTGGTCAACAAGGCGATACGATGAGAGATATAAGAAGCCTCACCATGAATAATCTCACCCTTTAAACCATTTTGGCGGAGATAGGAAAGAATCTCCATAGAGGCAGCCAGCGAATTGCTCTTACCAGAGGTGAGCAGATAGATGGGGCGAGAACTCTTAGCCTGCAAGTCGGGCAAGAGGCGCTTGAAGATACCCTCAGTGCCACCCGTTCTCACATAGATGAGATCAAGGGCATGAGTGCCGTAATCAGTATAGTCACTACCTTGGAAATCGTAATCAACATCCAGGCTATTAAGAAACGATTGAGTTACTGAGTCCACAGCCTTCTCGTCGTGCAACTCAGAAGTAACGGTGTAAATTGCTACTGCTTTCATTTTTCTATAATCTTAGATTTAAAGATGAAAAAAACGCCCTTCAAACAATGTTTGTAGGACGTTCTTCGTAGCGGGACCCAGGATTGAACTGGGGACCTCATGATTATGAATCATGCGCTCTAACCAGCTGAGCTATCCCGCCATCATTTTTGTTAAGCGGGTGCAAAGGTACAACGATTTTTCGAAATACCAAAACTTTTTTTAATAAAAATGCTTTGTTTCCAGATTTTTTTGTATTTTTGCACTGGAAAATATACACTGCAAACCTAAAAAATGACAATATTATGCAGAAGCTAACGATTGAATATCCCCTAGCAACAAACTCTCCCAAGATCATTTGGGATATGATAAGCAACGCTGCTGGCATGCAGAAATGGTTGGCCGACGAAGTGATAGAAGAAGACGATGAGACGATGACCTTCACGTGGGGACAGCCATGGACGGAACGAGACACCAAGCGTTCGCGCATATTAAACATAGAGAAGTTTAATCATATCCGTCTGATGTGGGACTACCACGAGGATACTCCCGAAGCCTATTGGGAGCTGCGCATTGCCCAGAGCGACGAGACGGGACATCTGAGTCTGCTGATTACCGACTATGCTGACGACGAAGATGAGGCTGCCGATCTGCGTGGCATCTGGGATGATAACTTGGAACGACTACATCGCGTCAGCGGACTGTAATTATCAATTTGGGGAGTTAAGGAAGTTAAAGAAGTTAAGGACAAATGCCTCTCCGCAGAAAACTGTCGTACGGAAATAGGCTATAGCAGAACTATCGTCTTTAACTCCTTTAACTTCCTTAACTCCTTTAACTCCTGGATTATGCGATTTAACTAATAATAATTGGTAAAATTCGTATAATTCGTGGTTTTTTTATAATTTTGCAGGCTGAAACATGTTTCGCATTAGGAAATTAGACATATTTATTGCCAAGCAGTTCGGTTTGCTATTCTTGGCAGCCTTTGTCATCTGCCAGTTTGTGCTGATGATGCAATTCTTGTGGCGATACGTTGACGAGCTTATTGGTAAAGGCTTGTCAATGGATATCTTGGCGCAGTTCTTCTGGTATATGGGACTGATGCTGATGCCACAAGCTTTCCCCTTGGCTATCCTTTTGTCATCGCTGATTTCCTTTGGTAACCTGGGTGAGAGTTCTGAGCTGACAGCGATTAAGGCAGCAGGTATCTCGCTGATGCAAGCCATGCGCTCGCTCATCGTTATTACCATTGCCATTGCCTGCATATCGTTCTATTTCCAAGAGGTTATCGGTCCCCGTTCGTTTATCTCCTTCCAGCAGCTGTTGTTGTCGATGAAGCAGAAGAATCCAGAGGTGGAGATTCCAGAGGGTATCTTCTACGATGGTATTCCCAATAGCAACTTGTATGTGCAGAAGAAGGATATGGATCGTGGTGTGCTGTATGGCATCATGATTTATCGTATGAACGGTGGTTATGAGGATGCTGCCGTCATCTTGGCTGACTCTGGACGCATTCAGGCTACTGCCGAGAAGAAGCACTTGTTGCTGACGCTATATAGCGGAGAGTGGTTTGAGAATATGCGCCAGTCGGGCATGAATGTATCAGCCAACATTCCCTATCGTCGTGAGACCTTCGCCACCAAGAAGATTCTGCTTGACTTCGATGGAGGATTTAACCTGGCTGAGATGGGAGGCATCTCTGCGGATGCTCGCTCTAAGGGACTGGGCCGTATCATCCACGACCTCGACTCTATCCGTGAGTTTAACGACTCAGTAGGTCATCAATACTACTACGAGGCAAAACAGGTTGTCTTTGCACGTCCATCATTGTCGCTTTCTGACTCTACAAAGGTACAAAAAGCTACTGCGGGAAAAGCAGACCTGATAGACTCGCTCTTCAAACATCAGACCGAAGAGCAGAAGCAGCGCATCATTACCATGGCAGCCAGTGATGCCAGTATGGCGCTCAACAATATGGAGTTTAAGGCAGACTATTCAGAGTGGCTTAATAAAGAAGAGCGCTTGCACCGAATGGAGGCTATCAATAAGTTTACGCTATCCCTGTCGTGCATCATCTTCTTCTTTATCGGAGCTCCATTGGGAGCCATCATTCGTAAGGGTGGTTTGGGTGTGCCCGTGATTATCTCTGTGATGGTATTTATCGTGTTCTACATTCTGGATAACACCGGAATGCGTATGGCACGTATCGACGAATGGACGGTATGGTTTGGTAAACTATTGGGTACTGCCGTATTGTCGCCCATCGCCATCTTCTTTACGTATAAAGCCAACAAAGACTCTACGGTATTCAACGTAGATTTGTATAAGGCAATTCTGATGCGCATGTTAGGCTTGCGCACCAAGCGTAGTGTGATGCGCAAGGAGGTGATTATCGAGGAGCCGAAATACGAGATGGATGCCCAGATGCTGGCTAATATCAATCTAGAGATTAAGCAGTATGCACAGAATCATAGTCTGTTGCGCTGGCCTAACCCGATTCGTGTTTTCTTCCATCCGGGCGATGATCACGAGATAGAGCATATCAATGGCGTTTTAGAGGTCGCCATTGAAGACCTGTCATACTCACGCAATAAGCACGTAATCATGTTGCTGAACGAGTATCCTATCATAGCTACGCATGCGCACACACGCCCCTTTAAGCAGAAGTGGTTGAATGTAACTACGGGATTATTTTTGCCTACAGGCATCTTCTTCTACTTCCGCATGATACGCTTCCGCTTCCGTCTGTATAAAGACTTGCAGCATATCCTGCAAACGAATGAAAAGATGATAGAACGCATACATCAACTATTATAATTAGGTATATAAAGAAAGAAAAAGATATGGAATCAATGAAACTGAATACTATCGAAGAGGCACTCGTCGACTTCAAGGAGGGTAAATTTGTCATCGTGGTAGATGATGAAGACCGCGAAAACGAAGGCGACCTGATTTGTGCCGCAGAGAAGATTACTCCTGATATGGTCAACTTCATGTTGAAGAAGGCCCGTGGTGTATTGTGCGCACCAGTGACCATCAGTCGCGCCGACGAGCTGGACTTGCCTCATCAGGTACAGGATAACACTTCGCTATTAGGAACTCCCTTCACCGTAACGGTGGATAAGATAGATGGTTGCACAACTGGTGTGTCAGCTCACGATCGTGCTGCTACCATTCAGGCTTTGGCAGACCCCACATCTACTGCTACCACCTTTGCGCGTCCCGGACATATCAACCCTTTGTATGCACAAGATAATGGTGTGTTGCGTCGTTCAGGACATACCGAGGCAGCTATCGACCTGTGTAAGCTCAGTGGACTGCGCCCCGTAGGTGCACTCATCGAGATTATGAATGAGGATGGTACCATGGCACGCATGCCCGAACTGGAGGCATTTGCCAAGGAATACAACTTGAAGATTATTACTATCAAAGACTTGATTGCCTACAGACTGCAGAAGGAGTCGCTGATAGAGATTGGTAACAGCGTGGATATGCCTACCAAGTATGGTCACTTCCGTCTCATTCCATTCCGTCAGAAATCTAATGGTTTGGAGCATATGGCACTGATTAAGGGTGAATGGAGTGACAACGAACCTGTGCTGGTGCGCGTACACTCTAGCTGTGCTACTGGCGATATCCTCGGCTCTATGCGTTGTGACTGTGGCGAACAGTTGCACAAGGCGATGGAGAAGATTGAGAAGGAAGGCAAGGGTGTAGTCATCTATATGCAACAAGAAGGTCGTGGCATCGGACTGATGAATAAGATTGCCGCTTATAAGTTGCAGGAAGAAGGTATGGATACCGTAGAAGCCAACGTACATCTGGGCTTTAAGCCCGACGAGCGCGACTATGGCTGTGGTGCTCAGATGCTTCGTTATCTGGGTATTCACAAGATGCGCCTGATGACCAACAATCCCACCAAGCGAGTAGGTTTGGAAGCCTATGGTCTGGAAATCGTCGAAAATGTGCCCATCGAGGTAACGCCTAACGAATATGACTATCGTTACCTGAAGACCAAGCAAGACCGCATGGGACACACTCTGCACTTGAAGTAATGGATTATTGGTGAGTGGTGAGTCGTGAGTGGTGAGTGGATAATGGTCAATGGTCAATAGTCAATGGTCAATGACAAAATACAAGGGGATAACAATTAAAAAATAAAAAAACAACGCAATTATTCGTTTAGAAAGAATAATTTGCGTACTTTTGCAGGCTGATAACGCACAAAAAGTAATTATATGGCACAATTATCTGACCGTTTGCAACGACTCGCACCGTCGGCTACGCTGGCGATGTCGCAGAAGAGTTCTGAAATGAAAGCCCAAGGCATTGACGTGATTAACATGAGTGTGGGAGAACCAGACTTTAATACCCCTGATCACATAAAACAGGCTGCCAAGATGGCTATTGACGAGAACTTCTCTCGCTACTCACCCGTTCCTGGCTATCCCGATTTGCGACAAGCTATTGCACGCAAGTTGGAGCGCGAGAATCACCTGCACTATCAGCCCTCTGAAATCTTGGTTTCTAATGGTGCTAAGCAGAGTGTCTGCAATACGGTAATGGCATTGGTAAACGATGGCGAAGAAGTCATCATTCCAACTCCATACTGGGTTAGCTATCCACAGATGGTAAAACTGGCTGGCGGTACACCCGTCTTCGTAGAAGCTGGCTTCGACCAGAACTTCAAGATGACAGCCGAGCAGTTAGAAGCTGCGATTACTCCCAAGACGCGTATGCTCATTCTCTGCTCACCCAGCAATCCTACGGGTAGTGTGTACAGTCGTGAAGAACTGAAGGCACTGGCAGATGTTATCTTGCGTCACGAAGACCTCTTCGTATTGGCTGACGAGATTTACGAGCACATCAACTATATCGGCAAGCATGAGTCTATCGCCCAGTTTGAGGGCATGAAGGAGCGCGCCATCATTGTCAACGGTGTCAGCAAGGCATACGCAATGACGGGTTGGCGCATTGGCTACATCGCTGCTCCTGAGTGGATTGTCAAAGGCTGCAACAAACTGCAGGGACAATACACCAGCGGACCATGCTCAGTAAGCCAGAAGGCTGCCGAGTTTGCCTATACCCAGAGCCAGCAATGCGTAGAGGATATGCGTCAGGCTTTCGAGCGCCGTCGCGACCTCATCGTGAAGCTTGCAAAGGATATTCCTGGACTGGAAGTAAACGTACCCGAAGGAGCATTCTATCTGTTCCCCAAGTGCAGCAACTTCTATGGCAAGAAAACTCCCGAGGGAGCCGTCATCAACAATAGCACTGATTTGGCGATGTATCTCTTGGAGAAAGGTCATGTGGCAACAGTGGGAGGCGACGCCTTTGGCGATCCTCAATGTTTCCGCATGAGTTATGCCACTAGCGACGAAAATATTGTTGAAGCAATGCGCCGCATCAAGGAAACTTTGGCAGAATTAAGGTGAATTAGGAGATTATCGAGTTAAAAGTTATTAATTTGACACTTAGTCCACTCGAATTTACTATCTTTGCCGAATAATATGACTATAATAGCACTTACAAATTTAAATTTCATTTAATAACTAAAAAATTACAATTTTATGGCAACTACACAGAAGGCTGCAGCCCCAGCCAAAAAGAATAAGGGCTTCGGAGGTGTTAAAGACGCATGGATTATCCTCGTTATTTGCGCTCTCGCTGGTTATGGTGTTTGGTATTTCGTAATGGGTAACCCCGACAACTTCATCGGTGGCGACCGTACTGGCCATCCCGCTAACCTGCTGGGTACCGTTTATAAGGGTGGTTTCGTTGTAGGTCTTATCCTCACCCTGTTGTTCACTGTTATCTGTCTCGGTTTCGAGCGTTTCCTCGCTATCAAGTCAGCATCTGGTAAGATGAATCTGGCTAAGTTCACTGCACAGGCTAAGGCTCTCGTTAAGGAGCAGAAGTTCGCTGAAGCAGACGCTCTTTGCGACAAGATGCAGGGTTCAGTAGCAAACGTTGTTAAGGCTTCTATCAAGATGTACCAGACCGTTGAGGGTGACAGCACACTGAAGAAGGCTGCTAAGATTGCTAAGATTCAGCAGGCACACGAAGAGGCTACTCAGCTGGAGATGCCTACTCTGCAGATGAACCTGCCTATGGTTGCAACTATCGTATCTCTGGGTACCCTGACCGCTCTGTTCGGTACTGTGCTCGGTATGATTGGTTCGTTCCAGGCTCTGTCTGCTGGTGGTGGTGCTGACTCTATGGCTCTGTCTGCCGGTATTTCTGAGGCCCTTGTGAACACTGCTTCTGGTATTTTGACCTCTTGGGTTGCTACCGTTGTTTATAACTTCTTCTCTAACAAGATCGATAAGCTGACTTTCGCTCTCGACGAGATTGGTTACACAATTGCTGCTACATACGATTCTAACCACAACGAGGCTTAATTATTAACCATTTAAAACTTTAAAATCAGTTTTAGTATGGCTAAAATTAAGATACAGAAAAAAGACATCTGGATTGACATGACGCCTATGTCAGACGTGATGACGCTGCTTCTGTGTTTCTTTATGTTGACTTCAACATTCTTAACACCGGAGCCTATTCAAGTCACTACGCCTAGCTCAGTGTCTGAGGTCAAGGTGCCTGAGAATGATGTCTTGAATATTCTGGTTAGTCCAGAAGGCAAGATCTATCTCGGCACTGAAAACAAGAACTACATGAAAGCAATGATGGAGGCGATGACCGACCATTTCGGTGTCTCTCTCAATGCCACCCAGCAGAAGCACTTCTTGGAAGATGCTATGGTTGGCGCGCCCATGGAGAAGCTTGCAGCATACCTCAGCTTGGAGCCCGAGAAGATGGGTGAGGCCATTCAGATGCTCGGCATTCCCACTGATAGTATCAATGATGGAATGAGCGAGTTTCAGATGTGGGTGAAAACCGCACATGATGTGAACCCAGACATGAAGATTGCCATCAAGGCAGATTCAAAGACCTCTTACAAAACTGTAAAGGCCATGATGTCTGAGCTTCAGGATATGAATGAGAACCGTTATCAGTTGATTACCAACCTTAAAACTGCATCGGAGGAGGAATAAGCTATGGCAAAAAAGAATTTGAGTAAACAGAAGAAAATGGATACCCGCGTGAACTTCACGCCGATGGTAGATATGATGATGCTGTTGATCACCTTCTTCATGCTGTGTACTACACTGGCTAAGCCTCAGTCTATGCAGCTTACGATGCCGTCTAACGACGAAAACGTATCGAAGGAAGATAAATCAGTAACAAAGGCTTCTCATACCATTACTCTTTACTTGGGTGCAGATAATCAGATCTGGTACGTAGCAGGTCTGCCTAACTACGAGGACCCCTCTTGTGTAAAGAAGACCAGTTACGGTGCTAAAGGTATTCGTGACGTGCTCATCAACCACACTACTGAGGAGGGTGTTAACCCTGTAGCAAAGATTATGGTAGCTAAGAAAGAGCTCGATGCTCAGAAGGCTGCTTATAACAGCAAGATGACTGACCAGCAGTATCAGGAGCAACTCTCTCTCATCAAGAAGGGTCAACTGCCCAGCGGTGAGAAGGTTCCTACTATGACTGTCATCATCCGTCCGCTGGATACAGCTACTTATGAGAATATGATTGAGGCTCTTGACGAGATGCTCATCTGCAGTATTGATAAGTATGTCATCGACAAGATTAACCCCGACGATCGCGCACTGATCGAAAAGGCTGGTGTTAAATAAGTCGATGTCTAACCACTAAAAAAAGAAAAAAGGAACTATGTCAAAAATAGATCTTATAGACAATAGCTGGGTCGACCTCGTTTTTGATGGTAAGAACCACGCTTACGGTGCTTATCAACTGCGCAAAGAAACTGGCAAGCGTAATATCTATTCGCTGCTCATTATGTTCGCTATCGGCGTAGCCATCGCAGCCGTTGTTGCTGTGAAGGGTGTCGTTGAGAATGCGATGAGAAAGGATGTAGCGATGGAAGCCGACGTTGAGTTGGCAAAGCTCGCTGAGAAGCAGGAAGCTAAGGTTGAGAAGAAAGAAGAACCGAAGATTGAGAAACTTGAAGTAGAAAAGGTTAAGAGTTCTGTGAAGTTCACCGCTCCTGAAATTAAGAAGGACGATGAGGTGAAACCGGAAGACGAGTTGAAGTCGCAGGATGACCTGAGCAAGATTAACACCGCTATCGGTGCGTTCGACGTAACTGGTAATGACGAGGCTGCAGGCGAAGTGCTGAAGGCTAAGGAAACTATCGCACAGCCCGAACCTCCGAAGGAAGAAGAGACAAAGGTGTTCGACGTTGTTGAACAGATGCCTTCATTCCCTGGTGGTCCTTCTGCTCTGTTCGAGTACCTGTCAAAGAACATCAAGTATCCGGTTGTTGCTGAGGAGAACGGTATTCAGGGACGTGTAATCGTCAGCTTCGTCGTTGAGCGCGATGGCTCAATCACCGACGTTCGCGTCGTTAAGTCTGTTGACCCATCTCTCGACAAGGAAGCACAGCGCGTTGTTAAGTCAATGCCTCGCTGGATTCCTGGTAAGCAGAACGGTTCGGCTGTACGTGTAAAGTACACCGTACCTGTAACCTTCAGACTGCAATAATCACAATGAAGAAAATCGCATCCATTTTTATTGGATTAACACTCATTTTAGGCTTGTTCCCATCATGTGGGGACAAGCCTAAAAATACTCAAGCAGAGAAGGACTATCAGCGGGCTGCCCGCTACTTCACTGCTGACGAGAGCTTCAGTCCTATCCTGAACGAAGCCCTCGATGTATTCCTTTTCCAGAATGTGCTTGACACACTGGAAGCCGAATACACCAACGAACAGGACGCCATCAAGAAACTGATGAAACTGGAGACATGGCTTGCCTTCAGTACCCGCGACCTGACACCCAAAGAGCGACAGAATCTAATCGACAGAAAATATATGCCGAGAACGATTCCCATCGCATACGATGGTTTGGCTATCATCGTAAACAATAGCAATCCAGACACCTGCATCACGGTTAAAGATTTCAAACGAATCCTTCGTGGTGAGATAGTCAACTGGAAAGACCTCTATCCAACCTCTAAGTTGGGAACCATCGATGTGGTCTTCGACAATCCTCTGTCAAGTACCGTACGTTGGTGTGTTGACTCACTATTGGGAGGTAAAGAGATCAAAGCTCCCAACATTGGAGCTGTAAAGACCAGTGCTGCCGTAATAGATTATGTGGAGAATCATAAGAACTCTCTGGGTATTATCGGTTCAAACTGGCTTAACGACAGTCGTGACACTACCAATGTCACCTTTAAGAAGAATATAACAGTAATGAAGGTAAGCCGCCTCGACTCAGCCACTGTGGCTAATAGCTGGCGCCCCTATCAATACTATATATATAATGGTAACTATCCACTCGTACGCACCATCTATGCGCTACTCAACGAGCCACGCAGCGGACTGCCCAGTGGATTTGCTCATTTCTGCCGCCTACCTAAAGGACAGCTTATCATCCAAAAATCAGGACTGCTTCCTATACAGGCTGGCATCAATTCACGCACGGTTTTTGTGAATAATCAATAATAAAATAAACATTCCAACGTTTTAATCGTCATATAACTGAGATAACACTTAAAACAAAAGGATTATGAAGACAATTAAATATTTATTCATCGCAGCGCTTACCGCTGGTTACAGCGCTAACGCTTTGGCTCAGACTGGCACCACTGCCGATATTGACGCCGTTAAGAAAATTATTAGTAGTAAACCCGCTGATCTGGACAAGCAGATGAAGCCCTTCTACAAAGCTAATAAGAAGAACGCTATCAATCTGGTTGCCTTCGGTCGTGAGTTCTATGCAGTAAAGGACACCGCTAACGCAAAGACTTATGCTTCGTATGCGCTTGCTGCATCTAAGAACCAGTGCGCTCCTGCCTTCATCCTGTTGGGTGATATCGCTGCTATGGGTGACGATGGTGGACAGGCTGCCGTTCAGTATGAGCAGGCTATCTATGTAGACCCCAAGAGCCCTGAGGCTTACTACAAGTATGCTAACGTATATCGTAAGATCAGCCCACGTGGTGCTGTTAGCAAGCTCGAAGAGCTGAAGGAGCAGCGTCCCGACCTTCCCGTTGATGCAATGATTGGTCGTATCTATTATATGTCTAACGACTTCGATGCTGCTCTGCGTGCTTACGACAAGGGCGACAAGGAGAAGATGGAAGATCGCGACCTGAGCGACTACGCTATGACCGCCTTCTTCAAGCAGAAGTATGATAAGAGCTTTGAGATTGCCAAGTTTGGTCTGCGTAAGAGACCTCGTCACGCTGCCTTCAATCGTCTTGCTTTCTTCAATGGCACTGAGCTTAAGAAGTATGACGAAGCCCTCGGTTATGCCGACGCTCTGTTCCACAAGTCTGACTCTGCTAAGTTCTCTTACTACGACTACACTTACTATGGCAATGCGCTGAGTGGTGCAAAGCAGTTTGATAAAGCCATCGAGATGTATAACAAGGCTTTGCAGCAGGACGATATGGACAATAAGGCTAAGCGTGCCGGCGTCATCAAGCAACTCTCTGATGCCTACAAGGCTCAGGAAGACTTCCCCAACGCTATCAAGAACTATCAGGAGTACCTGAATACTGTTGAGAAGGCTTCTGCCAACGATATTGCTGCTCTCGCTCAGCTTCACCTGCAAAATGCCAATAAGAAGCAGACCAAAGAAGAGCAGACCGAGAGCTTCATGCAGGCAGACAAGACCTATCAGGATTTGGAGACTAAGTTCCAGGATGCTGCAGAGTATGCTACCTTCATGCGTGCCCGAGTAAACTCTTACATGGATCCCGATCAGAAGAAGGGACTTGCCAAGCCTTTCTACGAGAAGCTCGACCAGCTCATTGGTGACAAGGAGAATAAGGATGCTACCGATAAGGCTCGTCTGACCGAGAGCTATCGTTACCTCATCTCTTACTACTTTGTGCTCCATGACAACAAGGAGACTGCCAAGCAGTACGCTCAGAAGCTGCTGCTCATCGATCCTGATAACGAGATTGCCAAGCAGGTAATGGGTGCTAAGTAATAAGCAATAACATATCCCAAAGAAAAGCTCTCCCAATGTGGAGAGCTTTTTCGTTTATCACAGATAACGAATGAATAGGTTATATACAAAAAAATAAGTGGGCCGTCCTAACGGACAACCCACTCATTGTTTTAACCACATAAAATTTAAGCTAGTCCTTATTCAAGGGTGATAGCCTCTGACGGACAAACGTCAGCGCATGTACCACACTCTGTGCACATGTCGGGGTTGATAGAATACTTCTCACCCTCAGAGATTGCTCCTGCGGGGCACTCGTCGATACATGTACCACATGCGATACAGTCGGGACCAATTACGTATGCCATAATCTTATTTGTTTAGTTTAATGAATAAATTAATAAATATTTGTGATGCAAAGGTAGATAATTTTTTCGAATAATACCTACTTTTGGGTAGTTATTTTCATAATTTATACATAGTCGAAATAATAAAACCTTAAGTCCTTGCGTTATATGATATACGTATGAAACGACATTTATCTATAATACTTCTCCTGCTCTGCTGTCTATCTATGTTTGCTCAGCAAGATCGCCAAGTTCAGTATAAGCCATATATTGACTTACGCCCCATGCACTTTGGTATCTTGGTAGGTCTTCACATGCAAGACATTGAGTTCGACCAGACAGGACCTTTCCAGATGGCTGATGACGAGGGTGTGATGCAGTCGCAGTATATCCTATGCGATGCCGACCGATGGGCTGCAGGCTTCTCTGTTGGTGTCTTGGGTGAGTTGCGCCTCTCTAACAACTTCTCGCTGCGTGTAACTCCTACTATGCACTTTGGTGGTAAGCACCTCACCCTGCTCAATATGAATCAGCTCGACGAGCAAGGCCGACCTACCAAGAAGACACAGGACATGAAGAATACCTATATCTCATTGCCTATCGACCTCAAGTTTGCTGCACCGCGTTGGAACAACTATCGTCCCTACCTGATGGCAGGTATCAATCCTATGATGAACCTCACAGGCAGCGACCAAGACGTGATACATGTAAAGCGATTCAATACGATGGTAGAGGTAGGTATGGGTTGCGACTTCTATCTTCCCTTCTTCAAGCTCATTCCCGAGCTGAAGTTCTGCTTCGGTCTGGGTGATGTACTCGACAAGAACCACGTCAACGAACTGCGAGACGGTAGTCTGAAGGCCTATGCTAGCAGTGTATGTGGAGCACAGTCCAAGATGGTTGTGCTGACCTTCTATTTTGAATAAGACGAATAAGCTATCATATAAAAAAAGCATCGGAGAACATCCGATGCTTTTTTGTTTATTTCAGGTCAAGTATCAACTTACCCACATAGATGGCATGCTTACCATTCTGGTCTACAGGTATAGGCTTGCCGTCTAGGTTCTTCTCATACTCCAGTGAGGGCATGTAGGTATGCGTATGTCCACCCAGCACGAGGTCAATGTTACGTGAGTTCTGTATCATATACAGGTCGTCCTCTCCACGATTGCTCTCCCAGCCAAGGTGTGAGATGCAGATAACCACATCACATTTCTTCTCCTTCTTCAGCATGGTGGCAGTCTTCAGTGCAACCTTTGCAGGGTCGAGATATCTAACACCCAGACAATTCTTGTCGCTAACCAGTCCTTTCAGTTTCGGACATACGGCAAATACACCAATCTTCACGCCGTTGCGCTTGATGATAATCCAAGGCTTTGTCAGTCCCTCTACCGGTGTACCCGTGAAGTCGTAGTTGGCACAAAGGATGGGGAAGTTTGCCATCTTAAAGATGCGTGCCATGTTCTCTAGTCCGAAGTCGAACTCATGGTTACCGATGGTAGAGGCGTCGAGGCCCATCTGGTTCATCAGTCCTATCTCGGCATCACCTTTAAACAGCGTATAGTATCCAGAGCCCTGACTAAAGTCACCACTGTCAAA
The DNA here is from genome assembly GCA_900199555.1 of Prevotellaceae bacterium MN60. Lineage (GTDB taxonomy): Bacteria > Bacteroidota > Bacteroidia > Bacteroidales > Bacteroidaceae > Prevotella. The sequence goes on along the minus strand of FZQZ01000016.1, from coordinate 37,251 downwards.
GTAGAGCAGGTCGGGATGCTTCTGGCGCTCCTCTTTCAGCATAGCTATACGACGTAGGAATCCACCGCGTCCAGCCTTCATCGTGTCAGGGAACTCCGTGTTCAGAGGGAATATGGTAGAGTGCGTATCGTTGGTATGCAGAATCACCAGTTGCTTATGCTTCTTGGCTTGTCCGGATAATGCGAACAGAGCCATTGCTATTACGAGAAAATATCTTGCTTTCATAGTTCTTCGTCTTTACTTTTTTACCGTTACTCGTCCCTCAATCTCGGCATTAACCTCTTTACCCTGCTTCTGCATATCACGGAAGTAGTTCATGATAATAAAGCGCGAATTGTTTGAGGCATCCTTAGGTGCATTCACGTTGCGACACTTCTTCATGGCCTCCATCTTGTCTGTACCACCCAGCAGGTAGTCGATGGTGGTCAGGCGATACTCCTTGGCAGGGTCTATCGCTTCGCCGTTGATGGTAGCACTCTCCAGTTTGCCATCCTTGGTAATTACCATACGCACCGAGTGGCTCACACCCTCGCCGCCTACAGCAGCCATCTGGCCAAACAGTTCCAGCACTTCGGCACCTGTCATCGTACCAAAGGCTATCTTGTTTTCAAAGGGTGCAATGTCGAGCACATCGCCATAGGTTACTGTACCCTTGGGCAGGTCGGCACGTACGCCTCCCATGTTATATACGCCAAAGTCCACCTTCTCGCCATAGTCCTTAGCAGCCCATACCAAGATGTCTGCCAAGAGGTTTGACAGTTCTCCCTCTGGGCGCTGTGCCGTCATGTACTTAGCCGAGCGTCCCACCACGGGTCCCATGATAGAATCTACCACGTGCTTGTAGGGCTTCAGAAATTCGGCAGCCTGCTCGTCGGGGTTAGCATCATAGCGGGCGTCCACCAAGATGCGTGAACGCTGCACAGATGCTACCTCGTAGTGCGACTGACATCCGCTGGCAAGCATGGTCATCGTAGCCAGTGCCAGCATTGTTGTTTTTACTTTCATAGTGTTTTCTTTAAGATTGTATCGTATGTATTTTCTTGTTATTTCACGTATTCAGCAAAGTCGGTCAGGTGCATATCGCCCTTGCGAGCCAGAGTGTCGTGCATGGCGAAGGCTGCTGTCAGGTTGTGGCGTGTTTGTCCCATCTTGGCAATCTTCAGGTAGTCCCACAGCAACTGCTTATAGTCGGGGTGAGCACAGTTCTCGATGATGCACTCTGCACGCTGAGCTGGTGACTTGCCGCGCAGGTCGGCAACTCCCTGTTCTGTAACAATGATGTTTACATCATGCTCAGAAGAGTCCTGATGACTTACGAAGGGAACGATGCTTGAGATGACACCGCCCTTAGCAACTGATGGGCAAGTGAAGATAGAGAGGTATGCATTACGGATGAAGTCGCCCGAACCACCGATACCGTTCATCATCTTTACACCACTGATATGTGTTGAGTTCACATTGCCATAGAGGTCGGCCTCGATGGCAGTGTTGATAGCAATTACCCCTAGTCGGCGGATAACCTCTGGTGAGTTACTGATTTCACTCTGACGCAGTGTCAGGTGCTGCTTCATATAGTCCATATTATCGTATACCTGCATCAGGCATTCGTTGGAGACAGTCAGTGAGCAGGCTGAAGCATCCTTTACGCGACCATTGAGCATCATCTCGATGACAGAGTTCTGGATAACCTCAGTATAGATGTTGAAGTCGGGCACAGACTTGTCTGAGCCTAATGCACCCAGAATAGCATTAGCTGTAGAGCCTACACCACTCTGCAAAGGCAGGAACTCCTTGGGTATTCGTCCTTGGTGCATCTCATTGACCAAGAACTCGGCAGTAAGGTGACCAATCTTCTCTGTGACAGGGTCACTATCTTTGAAGGCATGAGCCTCGTCAGGTATGTTACATTCTACCACGCCTACCACCTTGTCCTTAGGTATTGATACGTAAGGTACACCGATACGGTCGCTCACCTTCTCAATCATGATGGGTTTGCGATAAGGCGGGTCGAGGGGTTCATATACGTCGTGAATATACTTTGCGTTGGGATTGTGGAAGCTGTTCAGCTCCAGTATGACGTGCTTAGCCAGTCGGGCAGCAGTAGGAGAAATGCCGCCTGCAGCTGTCAGATATACATGATAGTCGTTGCCAACCTCCTCGATGTCACACACTTCGAGGATAGCCCAATCTACATCTCCATAGAATCCATAGCGCAGCTCTTGTGCCATGTGGCTCAGGTGCAGGTCGTTGTAAGGAATCTCTCCAAGGTTTACATGTTTACGGAAGTCTGGGTTAGTAGTATAAGGCGCACGATATTTGATAGCTTGAGCGTTGGCCAAGTCGCCATCTGTTGACTGTCCTGTTGAAGCACCGGTAAAGATGCCCACCTTAAATTCGCGTCCAGCCTCATGTTCCTTGACAGCAATCTTTGCCAGTTCCTTCGTGGTGGCTTTTGCCACACCAGCAGGAGTAAAACCACTCATGGCGATGTTCTCGCCATTCTTAATCAATGCTGCAGCCTCGGCAGCAGTCATACGTGTATAAGCCATAATCTAGTTAATTTTATATATTTTGCTTGCAAAGATAATCAATTATCATGAAAAATGCGTAACTTTGCACCGTTTTTAATAAAAGATTATGGAATCAAAGCTGGTAATATACAATACTTTGACGCGCCAGAAGGAGCGTTTCGAGCCTCTGCATGCTCCCAATGTGGGCATGTATGTATGTGGTCCAACCGTTTATGGCGATCCCCATCTGGGACATGCTCGTCCTGCCATCACCTTCGACCTCGTGTTCCGCTATCTGAAACACTTGGGCTACAAGGTGCGCTATGTGCGCAACATCACCGATGTTGGTCACTTGGAGCATGATGCCGACGAGGGTGAGGACAAGATTGCTAAGAAGGCTCGCCTGGAGCAGTTGGAGCCCATGGAGATAGCACAGTATTATACCAATCGCTATCACCAGTATATGGATGCCCTCAACGTGCTGCGTCCTTCTATCGAGCCACACGCCACTGGTCACATCATCGAGCAGCAGCAGTTGGTTCAGCAGATTCTCGATAATGGTTTCGCCTACGAGTCGAATGGCTCTATCTATTTCGATATCGAGGCCTACAATAAGAAGTTTAAGTATGGCATTCTCTCTGGTCGTAGCCTTGAGAATATCAAGGACGAGAGCCGCGAGCTGGCTGGTATCGGCGAGAAGAAGAATCAGGCCGACTTTGCTCTGTGGAAGAAGGCACAGCCCGAACACATCATGCGCTGGCCCTCACCTTGGAGCGATGGTTTTCCCGGCTGGCACTGTGAGTGTACTGCAATGGGTCGCAAGTATCTGGGCGAAGAGTTTGATATCCACGGAGGTGGTATGGACCTCATTTTTCCACACCACGAGTGTGAGATAGCACAGGCTGTAGCCTCTATGGGCCATCCCGCTGTTAAATACTGGATGCACAACAATATGCTCACCATCAATGGTCAGAAGATGGGTAAGTCGTACAACAACTTCATTACCCTCGAGCAGTTCTTCACAGGCAATCATCCTTTGCTCGAGAAGGCCTACTCGCCCATGACCATCCGCTTCTTCGTACTCTCTGCCCACTATCGTGGCACTGTTGACTTCTCTAACGAAGCCCTTGTTGCTGCAGAGAAGGGACTGGAGAAGCTGAGAAATGCCATCAACGACATCGAGCGCATCCAGGTTTCAGACAAGTGCGATGCAGAGACTGAGCGCATTGTTAAGGCCCTGCGTCAGAAGTGCTACGATGCCATGAACGACGACCTCGCCACACCGCAGGTTATCAGTCACCTCTTCGAGGCTTGCACCGTTATCAACAAGCTCATCGACCACAAGGCTACTATCTGTGCCGACTGCCTGAAGGAGCTTTCTGATACTATGCACCTCTTTGCTGAGGATATTCTCGGACTCACCATGACTGCAGGTCAGGCCTCTGTTAATGGCAACAACGAGCGTGAAGAAGCCTTCGCTAAGGTCATGGATATGGTTCTTGAGCTCCGTGCCAAGGCTAAGGCCGATAAAGACTGGGCTACCAGCGACAAGATTCGCGATGAGCTTGCTGCAGCCGGCTTCGAGGTGAAAGATACCAAAGACGGTGTCACATGGAAGCTCAATAAATAAGTCACTTAACACAACAACTATAAAAATGATGCTGAGAGAATAATTCCCTCAGCATCATTTTGTTTTTGTACTATCAATCAATTGGTGTGTATTGTCTGGTTGTTTTGAAGCGATTTCTGGCAGTATTTTCCCTCGCCTGTTGGCGTGTTATATTCTTCATCCTTTTCTTGTCATAGACTATCTTGCCATTCTTCCAACTCTTCATGATAAGCCATTCCATGGGTATCATCATATCGCCCGTTCCCTCAACGACTACAATATTGAACTCCTTGTCACCGTCGCTGTGAAGATAGATGCGGTAGAAGTTTAATACCCTATGATAGTCTTCACTCTGAAAAAGAGTGTTTATGCCAGTGACACCATAGGTGTTGTGGGGATGGAAATGGAAGAAGACCAAATTGCTATTTTCGTTTAGGAATTCCCATGTAGCCTGTATCAGTTGGCTCAGTACCGAGTCTGCCAATTCTTTAGATTGCATGGTATAGACGGTTCCTCTATTTTCGCTCTTTGGCTGCAGGGGGTCGAGCGACTTCTCGTATATGGCGAAGTCGTCATCGTCTTTCCATTTCATATCCTTAGGAGTGTATGTGCTATCACAATAGATATAGAACTGGCGAGTGGTGATGCCCTTTTGTTTCATGATGGGTTGAATCAAGGCCGTATAAGCCTGTTTGTTGAAAGAAACCCTGTCTTCCCTTTTTATGCCCACGCTGTCGGGTGTGAACTCATAGCTGAAATAACCGAACCCCGTAGGCATCCATGGGCCTCCGTTGTTGTTCTTCAAAGGGTCATAGCGGAAGGTGATGATTTCGGGCGCACCATGATACTGTACCTCTCTGTTGTGTTGCCAAGTCTTCAAGGTGTCACCGCCCTGGTATTCTCCTAGTGCAATGGTATAACGGACGCTGTCCACCCCATTGCGGTGATATTCCCATGTGTAGCTCTCCGTGGCCTCGTCGGTGAGTGCCTTGCAGGTGTTGCGAATGGCATCGTATATTCGGTTACTCCTATCGCTTCTTTCCTTACGAACACTATCTACTAGATGGTTCTGAGCATCCTTTTGAGGATTACCTGTAGGAGGTGTGGGTTGATAGTCATTCATCAGTTGGCAAGTGATGTCAACTTTCTTATGGAACTTTCCGTCGAAATAGTAGGTTACGCGTGGGGTTCCTCCCAACGTTTCTATTCCCAACGCTTTTACTTCGCTTATAAGACTATCAATCTTCGGATTGCCTTGTAGGCGCTTTTGGTGTGTTCCCTGAGCCATCGTGCAGAGGGAGATGAATGTGAAACAAAGTGCAAATGTAATTCTTTTCATATTCTGTTCGTCTTTAGTTACTCGTTGTTCAATGCTATTTCCACTTGTTGGGTCATACGTTCACCACGTTGGCGAATCTCCTTTGCCATCTCTTGGAAGTCGGTATGAAGGCTACCGTTCATTGCAGCCATCATTTCCGTTTCAAAGCGTTGTTCTTCCTCTGCAATAATCCTTTCTGCCCAGTCGCTTTCATCTATGGTTTCTTGCTTAGCGTGGCTCTCAGCTTTCTTCTCCTGTCTTGCTATATAGTGCTTTGGTGGTTTTGACATTTGAAGAATCTCCTTCACCCTTTTCACCGTGTCAGTTATTTCCTCGCTTCCTTTCTCCTCCAGCGGACGAGTTTCTACTTCCTTGCCCCCTGTTTGTGGACTGACAATGGTGGTGTCTGTTTGTGCTACAAGGTTGTTGCCTTCATCATTCTGGTGATTGGAAGTGATGCCTAAGCAGATAAGCAGCAGGATACTGGCAGCCACGGCTCCTATAGTAGAATATAGCCACACACGACGGCCATGACGGGGCTGCGACTCTGCCTGCACCTGGTTGCGGAATCCTCGGAAGAGAACAGCATAGGCAGCCCACTCGTCTGGTATGTCTGTTGTTGAGTTGAAGTAGTCGGTCAACTGACGTTCCTCTTGCTCAGTAGTCGTTCCAGACATAAAGCTGTCAAGCAAATGCTGTATGTTGTTTTTATCTATCATTCTATCTGCTGTTTGATTAGTTCTACCATTCTTTTTCGTGCTTTCGAGAGTAGTCCGCGCACAGACGATTCCGATGTACCGAGCACTGCGGCGATCTCTGCAAAACTCATATCTTCTACATTACGCATCTGGAGTACCTGTTGCCACACTGTGGGTAGTTGCAACAAGGCTTTGCTGTATGCAGAGTCGGCATCTGAGGCCTCTATGTGGCGCAATGGCGTATCGCTTGTCTCGCTATCGTGCTGGCTGAGCAACCTCAGAATAGGCCACTTCCGCTTTTGTCGAAGACGAGTTTTGGCAAGATTCGCTGCTGTCACTGCCGCAAAGGCTTTCGCTCGCCTCTCATCATCGTCCAGCCTTTCGACATAGTTCCACATCCTAAGCATCGTTTCTTGTGCTACGTCCTCTGCCTCCTCACAGTCTTCGAGAATGGCATGCGCAGCACCTACGGCAGTGTGCCGCAAGTCTGGTACTAAGGATATGAAATATGGTTTCTTCATCTGTTATTTTTGTGGCCTTCTACTATAAATACGCCAAAAGTGAGAAAATGCTACGCTAAAGGTTTATTTTTTTATATAATCAGAGCTTCGCCGCAAATTTAAAGATATTATTTGAATTATGCAAATAAAATTATGCTGAGAGAATAATTTTCTCAGCATAATTTTATGACCCTATCAAGGGCCTAATAGTTTGACGACACTTTACGGATAGTTTGACGGCATAATTTGAGGAGTTTGATGACATTATTCTCGAAGCATTTAAGCATACAAAAAGTTTTTGCTTAAAAAAAGTCTTCACCTTCACGCTTAACTCAATGTGCCATTGAGTGTTAGGTGTGAATAGTGTTTTTCGCTGTATATAGCTGATTCAGCTCCGAATACAGCTATTTCAAGGTGCAATACAATAACTATTGAGGTGCGAAAGTAACTGATTCAGCGCTGAGTGTAGCTAGTTACGAGCTGAGTTAGGCTAATTCAGAGCATGGACAGCCTGATAAAGAACACAGGACAGGCTGATATTCTTTTAATTCCGAAAAAGTCTAAAAAGACGAATGCAACGCCACACTTTGACCTTCAGGTCAAAGAAAAGAACGAAAATATTAGTAGATATTAAGTTTTCGTATTTTTCGGTGTTTACGCATGTTTTCGGAATTAAATAACAGCATTTTTTCGGAATCTCCGCGAATAGTGCCACTTTAGCATCGGAATAGTGCCACTATTACAAGGCAAAACAAGCTATATTGACGTCCAAAACAGGCACTATTCCAGTGCTAAAGTGGCTCCGTTCTGATACTACGGTGAGGCTTTTCTTTTCCTTCCGCCGAACAACCCTAAAAATACTATTCACGCTTAACGCTCAATGGCACATGGAGTTGCGTGTGAAGGTGAATAGTTATTTTCATAAAATATTTTGTGTATTCCTTTTTATCTGCAATAAGACAAGTACCAGTGCCTTCTATGTCAACAACAATAGTACTAAAGAATATTTTTTTGCATAGTTTAACTATGTTCATTGAAACATTTCCGCTTTTTCTGCGTATAACTAATAAGAAGTTAATGACTAACATAAAACAGACAATGAATAAGCAAACCATCATCACCTGCTTGCTTGTGCTCGTCGTAATGGTCGGACAGGCGCAAACATTCACTCCTGTTGTGGAGGACAGCATCGATTTTGTCATCACCGGCACAACGACCAGTAAGAACGACAGCGTGGCTACATTCCCATGTGCTCCACATGGGAAAAGTGTGATGTTCCCCATCCAAGATGGAAGGTTTACGGTCATAGGCCGACTGCCACGCAATACGTTTTTCCAGATAGGTGACTATGAAGGTAACGACCTCCGTTTCATCGTGGACGATGTGCCCACCGAAATAAACCTCGTTACGGGCGAGGTAAAAGGCAGCGACCTGCAACAGCGCTTTATCCAATGCCAGATGCGCGAGCGGGATATTGACAAGGTGGTGGAACCGTGGTGGGAAGGTCTAAGCGACGAAGAGAAGGACAGAATCATTATGATGAGTGGAAACGGACTATCCGATGCCACAGCAAAGGATAGTGCGAACTTGGAAAAGTATGAAGACTTTATGGGCGATAGGGCTGCTCTTGTTAGAAAGAACATCAGAGAGAACAAGGACAACGTCATTCCTGCTTGGTATCTCTATGTTGATTTCAGCAATTTGACGCTCGATGAAATGCGAGAGTTCGTCTGCGAGGATGCTCCCTATGCCCATCATCCCGCAATGGAGCGTCCTTGGAAGTTCTATTGGGGCAGGCTTCTGCAGTCGAATCTCATTAGCAAACCCTTTATCGACTTCGAGGCCGAGGCTCCCGATGGCACCAAGCACCGCCTTTCAGAATACGCAGGACATGGTCAATATGTATTGATTGATTTCTGGGCTTCATGGTGCGGCCCCTGCATTGCTTCCTTCCCATACATGAAGCAAATCTATGCTGCCTATAAAGACCGTGGGCTTCATATCGTTGGTGTTTCTTGCGACAAAGACCACAACGCATGGCTAAAGGCTCTAGATAAGCACCAACTCCCATGGACGGCTCTGCTTAGCCCTGCCGGTAAAGATGACGCCCCGCGGTTATATGGTGTGACAGGCATCCCAGCCGTTATCCTTATTGCTCCCGACGGCACGATTATCTCTACAGACTTGGAGGGTAAAGAACTGAAAGCTAAACTTGAAGAGGTGTTTGGAGAATAACGCTTACCATTTTCTAAAACACTAGTGACAGGTTCATGTATCGTTATTTCCCCTCGTAGGCTTCATGGGTGAGATAGACGGCGACGACGTCGCACCATGCCTTCTTCATGGGCATATATACCAATCCGCCATGAGGTTGGCGGGTGCCCCACGAATTCTTCATGATATAATAAGGACGGTTGTTCTCGTCGTGCGCCTTACCTACGATAGCCATTACATGACCACGACTCTCCCAACAGATGGGATGATGATTCTTCAGGGCTCTGTTGATGCGTTTACGCAAGGTGTCGAGAGGTACATTTAATAGCTTGTTGTGCTCCCAGTTGTCGGGGATGGGCACATCAATCTTTTTGTAGTATGGCGAGTCGGCAAAGCTCGTGAGTCCAATATACTCGTTGGGAGCACATACGCTATGCGCAAACTCTAATGGCGTATATTTGGCGCCCAGCAGATAGACATTCTTGGGAGTGGGTAAGTCGTCGGTGGCATCGTCGGGCATTACATCGTAACCTACTACGCCATAACGCTGGAGCATATTCAGCGCTGTCTGTCCCATACCGCGTTCACGTTGAACATTGAACGTTGAACGTTGAACGTTGGACGTTGGGCTTTGATATTTCTTGAGCATACGACCGATGTAGGTAGGTGAGAGATTGACCGAGTCACCTCGTAATAGGTGTTCAGTCTCGATGGTGGCCAGTATGCCGTAAGCCCAACAGATTTCTCTCTCCCCCTGATTCTTGACGGGGGTCATGGGTAGTAAGATGTCGTTGGTATAGGTGTGATGCTCTTTCTGTTTGCAACCTACAACTAGTATGACTGCTAATAAAATGAATAGCTTATTCTTCATAATCCTCATCTCCATCTATTACCTCTGGTTTAGGCGCATTCTTCATCATGTCGGTATAGGCATTCTTTAGTTCGCTACGTTCTATCGTGATGTCACGATTCAAGGGGCGCTCTTTGTCCACTAGCGAGTGAGAGAAGAGCCACTCATAGGTCTTCTTTAGATAGAATACGCGTGCCGGTGCACCGTGATTAGCCCCCTGCCACCAGTCGTAGCGCAGTCGGGTGTCGTTATGCTGTGACTCTAAGGCGTTGACCACCTTCTTCGACTCCTTGATGTTTACTGCCCTGTCTGCTGTGCCATGGATAATCCATAGGGGTACTTGTCCTAAGGGCTGCACATCGCGCAAGGAGCATCCACCACACATGGCTAAGGCAGCAGCCACCTTGTCGGGATATGTTCCGGCAAAGTCCATCGTGCCATAGCCACCCAGCGACATGCCTAACACATATACTCGTGTAGAGTCAAGGGCATAGTGCTGCTTGGTCCACTCTAACACATCGTTAACCTTCTTGGGACTCCATGCGCCACCGGGATTCTGAGGTACTACCACCAATGCTGGAATCTCGCGGCCTCTTACGATAGCATCCAGCGGACCATAGCGACGCGAGCGATTGATGTCGCGACCACACAGGCTGGCACCATGCAGAAAGATAACTACAGGAGTCTGCTCCTGAGAGAAGTAATAGTCTTCGGGGGTATATACCCAGAAGTCGTAACCTCCCTTGATTACTCCTCGGTGAGCTTTCAGAAAGTCGTATTGTGCGCTGGCTGTCAGAGCCATCATCATCAGGCATGTTATAAGCAGTAGTATCCTTTTCATGGTTGCAAAGATACAAAGAATATGGTAAACGACCAAATCGACGCTCTAAATTTGGAGGCAAAGGAAAAAAGTTGTACCTTTGCGCCAACATAACTATAAATAATGAGTGCAAATATACCACAGGAGTTTAACAACTTCTTCTTGAAGGATGTGTCGTTCGTCAATCTGATGACGAAACGTATCTTTAATATCTTGATAGTAGCCAACCCCTACGATGCCTTTATGCTGGAGGATGACGGACGAATAGACGAGAAACTGTTCGACGAGTATATGGAGTTGGGACTGCGCTATCCGCCTACGTTTACACAGGTGTCAACCACGGAAGAGGCTTCGCATGTGCTGCAGGCAACAGACATCGACTTGGTCATCTGTATGCCTGGTAATGCCGACAATGATGCCTTTGCGGTGGCACGCGATGTTAAGCGTATGGCGCCCCACATCCCTTGCGTGGTATTGACGCCTTTCTCGCATGGCATTACCAAGCGCATAGAGCATGAGGATATGACTATCTTCGACTATGTGTTCTGCTGGCTGGGTAATACCAACCTCATCCTGAGTATCATCAAGTTGATTGAGGACCAGATGAATATCGACCACGATATCGAGGAGGCTGGTGTGCAGGTGATTATGCTGGTGGAGGATAATATCCGCTTCTACTCATCGGTATTGCCTAACCTCTATAACTATATCCTGCTGCAATCCAAGAACTTCTCTACCGAAGCATTGAACCCGCATGCTGCTGCACAGCGTAAGCGTGGACGCCCCAAGGTGGTGCTGGCTACCAACTACGAAGAGGCGATACAGTTGTATGAGAAGTATAGCAATAACATCCTGGGTGTTATCTCTGATACGCGTTTCCCCATGGAGGCGCACGAGAGTAGGCTGAGCCATATTGAAGAGGGCGATGCTGAGGCTGGACTCAAGCTGTTGCGAGAGATTCGTAAGAGAGACGAGTACGTACCACTCATCATGCAGAGTGCCGAGATGGTGAACAAGGAGAAGGCAGAGGCTGAAGGTTTTCACTTTATCGATAAGAACTCGAAGAAGATGAATGTGGATCTTCGTCATCTGATAGAAGAGCACATGGGCTTTGGCGATTTCGTCTTTCGCGACCCTGTAACCAAAGAAGAGGTGGCTCGTGTGAGTACCCTTAAGGAGTTGCAGGATATTATCTTCAAGGTGCCCAACGACTCGATGCTCTACCACGTATCGCGTAACCACATGAGTCGCTGGCTCTGTGCGCGAGCCATCTTCCCTGTGTCGGCATTCCTGAAAAATGTCACATGGCATAAGCTACAGGATGTGGATGCTCACCGACAGATTATCTTCGATGCCATCGTACAGTATCGTAGGATGAAGAACATCGGTGTGGTTGCCGTGTTCGACCGACTGAAGTTTGACCGTTATGCCCACTTTGCCCGTATCGGTGATGGTTCACTGGGTGGTAAAGGTCGTGGCTTGGCATTCCTTGACAATATTATCAAGCGCCATCCTGAGCTCAATCAGTTAGAAGGTGCCAGCGTACAGATACCCAAGACCGTGGTATTGTGTACTGACTTCTTCGATGAGTTTATGGATAAGAACAATCTGTGGGGCATAGCACTGAGCGATGCCCCCGACGAGGAGATACTGCAGCACTTTATGCGTGCCCAGTTGCCCGACTCGCTGATTGCCGACTTCTTTACCTTCTTCGATGCGGTGAAGTCGCCTATTGCCGTGCGCTCGTCATCACTCTTAGAAGATTCGCATTATCAGCCTTTCGCCGGTATCTATTCTACCTATATGATACCTTATCTTGATGATAAGTACGAGATGCTACGTATGCTGGCGTGTGCCATCAAGGGTGTGTATGCTTCCGTCTATTACAGAGATTCCAAGGCGTATATGACTGCTACCTCTAACGTGATAGACCAAGAGAAGATGGCAGTTATCCTGCAAGAGGTGGTTGGTCAGCAATATGGCAATCGCTTCTATCCCACCTTCAGTGGTGTGCTGCGCTCGCTGAACTATTATCCCATTGGCGACGAACAGGCAGAAGAGGGTATTGCCTCACTGGCTCTCGGACTGGGAAAATATATCGTGGATGGTGGACAGACGCTACGCGTGTCGCCCTATCATCCCAAACAGGTGTTGCAGACCTCTGAGATGGATACCGCACTCAAAGAGACACAGACACGCTTCTATGCACTCGACATGAGTCATCTGGGCGACGACTTTACGGTGGATGATGGCTTTAATATCCTGAACCTGCGCGTGAAAGAGGCCGACAAGGATGGCTCTTTGCAAGGCATTGCCTCTACCTTCGACCCCGTAGATCAGGTGATACGCGATGGCATCTATGAAGGAGGCCGCAAGGTCATCTCCTTCTGTGGCGTGCTGAAATACGACGTATTCCCTCTGCCTGAGATACTACAGATGGCTCAGAAGTTGGGCGCTGAAGAGATGCGCCGACCTGTAGAGATAGAGTTTGCATGTAATCTATATCGTGGGAACGAAGGTACGGGGGTACGGGGGAACGAGAATACTTCCGGCTCAGACACATCTCGTACCTCCGTACCTTCGCACCCCCGTACCTCCGGTTCTGAAATCTATGGCGAGTTCTACCTCTTGCAGATTCGTCCTATCGTTGATTCTAAGCAGGTGTTGGACGAAGACTTGGTAACCATTCCCGACGAGCAATGCCTGTTGCGCTCTCACAATTCACTGGGTCATGGTATCTCGGAAGATGTATTTGATGTGGTATATGTCAAGACCGATGACGAATTTACTGCTACCAACAACCCGCTGATTGCTGACGAGATAGAGCGTATCAACAGAAAGTTCTTGGCAGAAGACAAAAACTATATCCTCATCGGACCAGGGCGTTGGGGCTCTAGCGACTACTGGTTGGGCATACCCGTGAAGTGGCCACACATCTCGGCAGCCCGCGTCATCGTGGAGACTGCTTTGAAGAACTATCACGTAGATCCTTCGCAAGGTACTCACTTTTTCCAAAACCTCACCAGTTTCGGCGTGGGCTACTTTACCATCAATCCTTATACCGGTGATGGTGTGCTGCAACAGCAGGTGCTCGACCAGATGCCTGCCATCGAAGAGACAGAGCATGTGCGCCATGTACGCTTCAAGAATCCGCTGAAGATTATGATGGATGGTAAGAAGCAGCATGGTGTGGTACTATTGCCTGAGGAGTAATAACAAGCACTGACCGCATGAGAATACGTATCCTACTCGCCTTGCTGCTCTTGGCAGTCTTGCAAGTATCCGCCCAACAGGTGGTACAGCATAAGCAGCGCCACTTTAAGAAGTCGGTACCTGCAGGCAACTATAGTGGCATTACATGGTTGGGAGGAGCGCGTTATGCGGTGGCCGATGATAAGTCGCCAATGGCTGGTTTCCACCTGATGCGCATCCAGATTGATAGCATCAGTGGCAAACTGAAGGAGGTACGCCACGAAGATTTCGTTACCAACCAGCAACTCAATCGCGATGAAGAGGGCATCTGCTATGTGCCAGCGCACAATACTGTATTTGTGAGTGGAGAGGCTGATGGAGAGATTATAGAATACCAGCTCGATGGACAACTGACGGGTCGCCGACTCCATATCCCCGAGATATTCCATACGGCCTATAGTAATGGCAGTTTCGAAGCGCTTACCTATAATGCCCATACCCACCGCTTCTGGACGACCTCAGAGAATACGCTGAAGGCTGATGGCGAATTGCCCAACATCAGAAAGAAGATACCCAACAGGCTGCGCCTGCAGAGCTTTGGCGACGACCTGATGCCCCAAGAACAATATTGGTATCAGACTGACGCTTCACTGGCTAAAGGAGAAGAGGGTAATAGCTACCTAGGCGTGAGTGGACTGGCTGCACTAGACAATGGGCAACTCATCGTCTTGGAGCGCGAAATACGAAGAACACCCCATCATGTCGGCTCCTTCGTACATGTAAAGCTCTATCTTGTCAATCCCTCGCAGCACCAAGCGGGAGCGTTGTTAGAGAAACAACTGTTGACGGAGTTTCGTACCAAGTTGAATCTAACCAAGCGTAGCTTTGCCAACTATGAAGGTATCTGTGTGGGGCCCAAGTTGGCTGATGGAAGACAAGTTTTACTCTTGATTGCCGACTCACAAAACCAGTACAAAGGTGTCTTGAAAGATTGGTTTAAGACCATCGTTATTGACAACAATTAACCCGTTTTTACGCTAGTAAAATCCGGGAAATAAGGGAGAAAAGGAGGCTCTATTTAACAAAATGTAACCTAAAACGAAAAATATTCGCGTTTTTTCTTGGTGGTGTCAAGGATTATTCCTATTTTTGCGTTGTAATAATAACAAAATGACAACGTAAAACAAACTTTAATACTATTTACTATGAACGTTGAAAAAATCATGCAAGGCTTGGAGCAGAAACATCCAGGCGAAGTAGAATTCTTACAAGCTGTACGCGAAGTGCTTGAATCTATTAAGGACGTGTATAACCAGCATCCTGAGTTTGAGAAAGCCAAGATAGTAGAGCGCATCGTGGAACCAGAGCGCATCGTAACTTTCCGTGTGCCCTGGGTAGATGATAAGGGCGAGGTGCAGGTAAACATCGGTTATCGTGTACAATTCAATAGCGCTATTGGTCCGTATAAGGGCGGTTTGCGCTTCCACGCATCTGTAAATCTAAGCATTCTGAAGTTCCTTGGCTTTGAGCAGACCTTCAAGAATGCGCTGACTACACTGCCTATGGGCGGTGGTAAGGGTGGCAGTGATTTCTCTCCACGCGGTAAGAGCGATGCTGAGATTATGCGCTTCTGCCAGGCCTTTATGTGTGAACTGTATAAGGTCATTGGTCCTGACTGTGACGTACCTGCTGGTGATATCGGTGTAGGTGGTCGCGAGATTGGCTATCTGTTTGGTATGTATAAGAAGCTCACTTCACAGTTCCATGGTGCTACCCTGACAGGTAAAGGTATGGAGTGGGGTGGTTCTATCCTGCGTCCAGAGGCTACAGGTTATGGTGCATTATACTTTGTCAATCACATGATGAAGACTCATGGTTTGGATATCAAGGGTAAGACCATTGCCCTGTCAGGCTTTGGTAACGTAGCTTGGGGTGCAGCTAAGAAGGCTACCGAGCTGGGTGCTAAGGTAATCACCATCAGTGGACCTGACGGATATATCTATGACCCTGAGGGACTGGATGCTGAGAAGATTGAGTATATGCTGGAGTTGCGTGCATCGGGCAACGATGTATGTCAGCCCTATGAAGAGGAATTCCCTGGTTCTAAGTTCTTCGCAGGCAAGAAGCCTTGGGAGCAGAAGGCTGATATCTATCTGCCCTGTGCTACACAAAACGAACTGAATGGCGAAGATGCTGACAAGATTCTCGCCAACAAGCCTTTGTGCGTAGCTGAGGTTTCTAATATGGGTTGCACAGCCGAAGCTGTCAACAAGTTTATTGCTGCCCAGCAGTTGTTTGCTCCTGGCAAGGCTGTTAATGCCGGTGGTGTGGCTACTTCTGGTTTGGAAATGACACAGAATTCGATGCGTATGTCTTGGACTGCCGAAGAGGTTGACCAGCGTCTGCATCAGATTATGTCCGGTATCCACGAGCAATGTGTAAAGTATGGCAAGGAAGGTAACTACGTAAATTACGTGAAGGGTGCCAATGTTGCCGGCTTTATGAAGGTCGCCAAGGCTATGCTTGCACAGGGTATCGTATAAGGAACCCGTCCTAACCCCTCTCCAGAAATGGGAGGAATAGTATTAACTAAAAAGAAAAGAGTGAAGGGTAAAGAATCTGCTTTTAATATAAGAAATTGGACTTTACGTCTGTTACTTATTGTATTGCTGCACATTTGTGCGGTAGCAAATTCTTCATTCTTCACTCTTCACTTTTCCCTCGCATCTGCCCAAGGACTGCAACATGGAAAAGCATCTTTTTATTCCAAAAACTTTCATGGAAAGAAGACTGCCAGTGGTGAACGCATGCATCCTGACAGTTTAACCTGTGCACATCGAACTTACCCCTTTGGTACGATGTTGCGCGTGTATAACCCTGCCAACGGACGTAGTGTGATAGTGCGTGTTACAGACAGAGGGCCTTACGTTCGTGGTCGCATCATCGACCTTTCTTGGCGAGCAGCTAAAGAGTTGGATATCCTCTCATCAGGTGTGGCAATGGTTTTCGTACAGAAAGCCAGCACCTTTACTGTTCCTTTCCTGCCTGACGACGAGATTGAGATTCCTGATTTGGAAATGGAGACCAACGATGGTGCTCCTGCCCTTTCACCATTCTGGAAGGATATGAAGAAAGACCAGCTCGAGGCTCAGCAGAAGGCTCAGCAGAAAGCGCAGCCTAAGGCACAACCCAAAACACAGCCTAAGGTACAGCCTAAAGTGCAGCAAAAAGCACAGTCTGACACTCATAAGAAAGCATCGTCGAAGACACAAAAAAAGTGAATAAGTAAACTTATTCCCCCTAAAATAGCATATATATGAAACTTTTTTCGTATATTTGCAAACGAAATGAAATATATAAGTAACTATTTCGGTCAGACAAAGATACTGGCCGTGCTATTTTTGTTGTCATTAACCGTGACGGTTAATGCCTTTCCTCTCTTGGGCAAAAAGAAAGCCAAGAAGGAGATTCAGGATAAGCCAAGCAAATACAAGACACTGACAGGACGTGACAGCGTCAAGATGTGTGGTGTCATGAATGTAATTGAACGTGGGGACAGCATTCTGCTGGAGATGCCCGTCAAGTTGATGGGACACTCTTTCCTAGTACATAACAAGTTGCAGCAGGTGCCTGCCGAGCTCAACGAAGCCAGCGCCAACAAGGGCGTGAACTACGAGAGCCTGATGGTGCGCTTTGAGTGGAACAAGCAACGTAGTGAGGTGGTGATGCGCGAGCAGCGTGTTACGCCCGAGGCTCCTATGGGTTCACAGATAGCCCAATCTGTAGCCGACAACTACATCGACCCCATTCTGGCTACGCTGAAGGTTGCTGCCGTGTCGTCCGATTCTACCACCGTTATCTTCAATGTCAGCGACCTGTTTGACGGAAAGAAGAATATCCTGAATGATGTGTTCAATCAACTCAGTATAGGAACATCGGCAGATCGTGAGCTCTCGCGCATCATTAGCGTGAAGGCATACGACCGTAGTGTGGTAGCTCGTTCAGAACTGACCACCGTGGTCCATGAAGGAACATCCAAGGTCAACCTCACCGTAGTGGTAAGCACTGCTTTGCTGTTATTGCCTGACGAGCCTATGCAACGTCGTCAGGAAGATTGGCGTGTGGGCTACTTCTCTACGCCCTCGTTGCAATATACCGACGAGCAGCAGCGTGTGAAGCGCACCAACTATATCACTCGTTGGCGCTTAGAACCAAGCGACACTGCTGCTTATATGCGTGGAGAACTTGTTACGCCTAAGAAGCCTATCACGTTCTATATCGATCGTGCCACTCCTCAGCACCTGCGCCCCTATATCATGCAGGGTATTACCGACTGGAACCGTGCCTTCGAGCGTGCTGGTTTCAAGGATGCTGTGAGAGCCTTGGTGCCCGATGATACGCTGGATGTGAATAGTGACGATTTGAGCTATTCCGTGCTGACCTATGCTGCTTCGGAGAAAGCCAACGCCATGGGTCCCTCAACGATAGATCCTCGTACGGGTGAGATTCTTGAGGCCGACATCATCTGGTGGCACAATGTACAGTCGCTTATCAGCGAGTGGATTGTGGTTCAGACGGGTGCTGTCAATCCTAAGGCACGCACACTCAATTTGCCCGAAGACTTGATAGGCGATGCTGTCCGCTTTGTTGCCTGTCACGAGGTAGGCCACTCTCTCGGACTTCGCCATAACATGATAGCTTCAGCTGCCTATCCTACCGACTCCCTCCGTTCTGCATCCTTTATGGTGCGTGTGGGTGGTACCTCTGCCAGCATTATGGACTATGCCCGTTTCAACTATGTGGCACAGCCTGGTGATGGTGTCAAGGTATTGTCGCCAAACATCGGTGCTTACGACTTGATGGCTATCGAGTGGGGTTATCGCTGGTACCCTGCCGATACTGATGAGAAGAAGGAGCTCGCCCAGTTGCTGGGTCGCCATCAGGGCAAGGAGTATCGCTTTAGCGAACAACAAGCACAGCGCACTGCTGTAGATCCACGTGCTATGAGTGAAGACTTGGGCGACGACCCTGTGAAGTCGGCACAGTTGGGTATCAAGAACCTGAAGGTGGTGATGAACAACCTCGTGTCATGGACGCGCAATGCTGAGCCTGAGCAGAACTACGATGAGGCTGCCCGCCTCTATTCTGCTGTCATCGGTCAGTGGTGCCTCTATCTCTACCATGTGATGGCTAATGTGGGTGGTATGTATCTCGAGCGTCCCATGATTGATACTGAGAATCTCGACGAGAACATCAAGCCTGCCTACACCTTTGTTGAGAAGGAGCGTCAGCGCCAGTCGGTGCAGTTCTTGTTAGACGAGGTGCTCTGCTTCCCTGAGTGGCTCTTTGGCAACGAGCAGGCCAAGCAACTGTTCATTTTGAGAAAGACACCAATGGGCACTGTAGAGCAGGAACCTACCATGCTGTTGAAGAACTATCAGAACTATATACTCTGGGACCTGTTGGTGAACGAGCGTCTGATACGCATGTATCAAAACGAATGGTCTAATGGCTCGAAAGCTTTCTCTGCAGTAGATATGATGCAGATGTTGCACCAACACATCTTCGGTAAGACGATAGCAGGAAAGTCGCTCAATGTCATGGAGCGAAGCTTGCAGAAGAGTCTCGTCGATGCCTTGATGACTGCTGCTGCCGAACAGGAAGCCATGAAACTGACCAAGAGTCTGTGTGGCGAAGAACGTTCATTGGATGATAGCGGACGTCGCATCATTGATATGACCACCAATCAGATTAGTCGCACCAGCGATGCACTGAGTGTCAAGCGTGGCGAGTTGCTGCGCATCATGAAGTTGTTGAAGAGTCGTCGTGCCAGTGGTGACCTGAGTACACAGATGCACTACGAGGATGTGATACTGAGAATACAAACAGCTTTAGGGCTGCAAAAATAACTAAAAGGAAAATGTTATGAGAAGACTGCAACTTATTGTCGTAGGTCTGCTGTGCTGTCTGGTGATGATGGCGCAGGAACGCATCGTCACAGGTACTGTGATGGATGGCGAGATGGAAGGCGAACCACTTATTGGTGCCACTGTCAGTATTGGCGATGGCAAGGTGGGACAGGGTACTATCACCGACTACAATGGTCACTTTTCCCTGAAGGTGCCTGCGGGCACTAAGAAGTTGACGGTGAGCTATGTGGGTTACGAGAGCAAGGTCATCACTCTGACTGCCTCTACCAACGACTACTCCATACAGTTGCCAGCCGACTCAAAGTCACTCAACGAGGTTGTTGTTACAGGTTATCAGAAGATAGACCGTCGCAAGTTGACAGCCTCCGTATCCCAGTTGAATATCTCTGATGAGGCTGTGGGTGCCGTCAAGAATATCGACCAGGCACTGGCTGGTCAGATTGCCGGCCTTTCGTCAGTCTCTGCCAGTGGTGCCCCCGGTGCTCCTGTCAAGATACGTATCCGTGGTACAGCCTCTATCAATGGCGTACAAGAGCCTTTGTGGGTGCTCGATGGTATTCCTATGGAGGGCAACGAGGTGCCTGCTGTAGATAACCTCAATGATATCGATGATATCTACCAGACCAGCATTGCCGGTTTGAATCCCTCCGATATTGATAATATCACCGTGCTGAAGGATGCTGCTGCCACTGCTATCTATGGTGCTCGTGCTGCCAATGGCGTTATCGTCATCACCACCAAGAAGGGTAAGGAGGGACGCCCCGTCATCAACTTCTCTACCAAGCTCACCTATAGTCCTAAGATTAGCATCGACCGACTCAACCTGCTCAATGCCGACGAGAAGGTAGGGTTAGAGCTCGACCTGCTCAATAGCAACTATACCTATCGTGAGCACAAGGGTGGGGTAGCCAATATCCTCGACGAGCTAGGCGAGTTTAATGCCTATAAGACGGGTGGATGGGATGCCCTCTCAGCTACTGCACAGGCGCGCATCAACCAGTTGCGCACCATCAATACCGATTGGAACGACATCCTCTTCCGCAGTGTGCTCAACCAAGAGTATAACGCCAGCATCAGTGGTGGTTCAGACCGTTCTCACTACTATGCCTCTACCGGTTACTATAAGGAGCTGGGTGTAGTCAAGGGCGTAGAGAACAATCGTTATAATGTCACCCTGAAGAGCGACTTCCGCATCAACAAGATATTGAAGCTCGGCCTCTCGGTCTTTGCCAACCAGCGCAAGCAGGATAGCTATATGACCGATACGGGTGGCTTCACCAATCCTGTGTATTACTCACGTCGTGCCAATCCTTACTTCCAGCCCTACAATGCGGATGGAGGATATAACTACGACCACAACGTACAGGGACGCGAGAACGAGGCTCCCGACTTTAATATCTTCGAGGAGAACACCAACACCTCTAAGGAGCGCATCGACCGCTCTGTGATGGCCATTCTTGATGCCGAGTTCCAGTTTAACAAGTATCTGAAGCTCACCACCCAGTTTGGTTATCAGTACGACAACTATACCATCGATCGCTATGCTGGTCAGGAGAGCTATGCCATGCGCAAGGCCAAGGAGTATGCTAGCTATACCATCGATGGCGTATATAAGACCATTCTCCCCGATGGTGGTATGACTCGCAAGACGCAGTCTAACGCCAATCAGTGGACGTGGAAGGCCATGCTCGAGTGGAATCGCCGTTTGGCCGATATCCACGATGTAGAGCTGATGGCAGGTACCGAGGTGCGCCATACCGAGACTGAGACGCTCACCTCTACGGCTTATGGCTACGATGCTCGTACGCTCACCACGCAGCCCGTGCTCTTCCCCACCGAGAATATTGCCCGCCAGTATCCCCTCCACGAGGAGACCCATCTGGAGAATGCCTACGTCTCTTGGTTTGCCACCGGTTCTTACACCCTGCTCTATCGTTATACGCTGGGTGCCAGTGTCCGCTTCGATGGTAGCGATGTCTTTGGTGTAGCCAAGAAGTATCGCTATCTGCCCCTCTACTCTGTCAGTGGTTTGTGGCGTGCCAAGGAAGAGAAGTTCCTGCGCAATGTCAAGTGGCTTAGCGAGCTCTCGCTCCGTGCTTCCTATGGTATTCAGGGTAATATCGATAAGAACACATCGCCCTATCTCATTGGTACCTTCCAGAAGACTACCATTCTGCCAGGCAGTGTAGAGACCGTTATCTCTGCAGAGACGGCTCCTAACCCCGACCTGAAGTGGGAGAAGACCAGCAACATCAACCTCGGTCTCGACCTCGCCCTCTTGAAGAATCGCATCCATCTGAGTGTCGACTACTACTATCGTAAGAGTACCGACCTGATTAGCTCTCGCAAGTTGCCACTGGAGACGGGCTTTGCCTATACCTCTGTCAACTGGGCTTCGATGAAGAACTCTGGTTGGGAGATTGGGCTGAATACGCAGAATATCAAGACCAAGAACTTCAGTTGGACCACCAGTCTCAACCTCGGTTTCAATACCAACGAGGTGCTCAACGAGACCGTTGCCGAGAACTCTACCTATCCCGGTCGCGAAGGCTATCCCGTAGGAGCCTTGTTTGCCTATAAGACGGCAGGCCTCGATGCCGATGGCTATCCCCTCTTCGTTGCCAAGGATGGTAGCATACAGACTGCTACCGAGTTCTTCCAGCTCAATCGCTTCGGTGCCAGCACCCTTACTGCCGAGGAGCAGCGCAACCTCTACACCTATATGGGTAGCGAAGACCCCAAGTGCTCAGGTGGTCTTATCAACAACTTTGAATACAAGAATTGGCAGTTGGGCATCAACTTCATGTTCAATATCGGCATGAAGGTACGCGTACAACCCTCTTATTCACCCACCTATTTCGATCGTGGACTGAATACCAATCACGATATCCTGAATCGTTGGACATCAACGAATACCAATACCGATATGCCTGCCCTGATGGTCAATACCACCGAGCGTGCAGCCGAATACACCCACTTCTCTGAGTACAGCACCTATAGCATGCTCGACACGTGGGTAAAGAACTGCACCTACTGGCGCCTGCAGAGCCTGCGCCTAGGCTATAAGCTGCCTAAGGAGTGGCTGCAGAAGGTAGGCATCAACTCTGCATCGGTATCTCTCGAAGGTCGCAACCTGTTGGTCTTCGCCAGCAACTACGACAACTATCTTGATCCTGAGACGATGGGCAACCCCTATGCACAACCTATCGCCCGTAGTATTATCTTTGGTCTGAACGTAAACTTCTAAGCGCTATGAAAACAAAGAATATCTTCAGTCGCTTTGCCTTTTGTTTGGTATGCTGCAGCATCGTTGCAGCGCTCACATCATGCGATGATTTCCTCGATATCACTCCTACGGGAAAGGTTATCGCCACCACTGGCGAGGAGTATCGTGCGCTGCTGACCAACGAGTACAAGTACTTCCCTAAGGATCGTCACATGACTACGGTACGTACCGACGAGTTGCAGCTCTCGGGCAATACCTCCAGCAACGACCTTGACGCCTATCTCGACCTGTGGTTGTGGAAGGATGATAATCCCTCACCCACCACTTCCTACTTCTCATGGCGCACCTATTATCACAACATCTATATTGCCAACTATATCATCGAGCACCAGCACGAGATTACCAATGCCAAGGCCGACGAGATTAGTCAGTTGGTGGGCGAGGCGTATATGATGCGTGCCTACGACCTCTTCTTGCTGGTCAACCTCTATGCCGAGCCCTATACCCATTGCACCCCAGCCACCACGCGTGGTGTACCCATGCTGTTGGAGGCCGATGTCAATGCCATTCCCGGTAGCAGCAGCGTAGAGGCCGTCTATCAGCAAGTGCTTGCCGACCTTACCCTGGCAGAGCAGCACATGAATGTCAGCCAGTGGGAGCAGGGCAAGAACTATCGCTTCAACAAGGTGGCTGCACAGGCCCTTCGCGCTCGCACCTATCTCTATATGGGACGCTGGCAGGAGGCGCTCACCGCTGCCCAGGCAGTGATTGCTGCCCATGGCGACTTGGTAGATTTGAATGCCACCGATGCCCTCTTGCCCGATGATTACCAGTCGGCAGAGAATATCGTAGCCTTGGAGCAGTTCAGTTCCAACCTCTCTACCGTTATCAATCAGCCCTCGAAAGACTTCCTCGCCCTTTATCGCTCGGGCGACCAGCGTAAGAGCACCTATTACAAGCGTGCCACCAGCACCACCTACAGCCTGCTCAAGTCTGAAGGCTATTGCTCCTTCCGCTCTGCCGAGGCCTACCTTACTGCTGCCGAAGCCGAAGCCCAGCTGGGTAACACCGCCAATGCCATCGAGCTGCTCAAGCCCCTCTTGGCAAAGCGCCTCAATACCACAGCCTATGATGAGGCCCTCGAGTTGATGGCAGCGATGAACCAGTCACAGCTCTTGCAGGAGATATATGATGAGCGTGGTCGCGAACTCGCCTTCGAGGGACACCGCTGGTACGACCTGCGTCGCACCACCCAGCCAGCCCTCACGCGCACCTACAAAGGAGAAACCTATACACTCACTCCCGACAAGTACACTATGCGCTTCCCCACCGAGGCTGTAGAGTCGAACCCAGAGATAGAGAGATGGTAAATATATATTATTCATTTTATTTATTAACAAATCAAACTAGATGATTATGAAAAAACTATTACTCATGATGGTAGCATTCCTAGCTACTATGTCTGTATCCGCTCAAGATCACAAGGGATGGATGAAACAGATTCAGCCAGTTGCCGACAAGGCTAACCTGGCAGGTCTTCACACTGCTGTAGCTGGCGACGGCTCTGTTTATGCAAGCACTACCTACGACAAGGTATTTGAGTTTGCTGGTAAGAACATCACAGACCCCGAAGGTCTGCTCTCTTCTTGTATTGTTAAGTACGACAAGGAAGGTAACGAACTTTGGGCTGTTTCACTTTTAGGTAAATGTACTATCAATGCGATGGCCGTTGAAGGCGATGGCACACTGTATGTTGCAGGTAAAACTACTGACGAGAAAGTAGTAGTAACAAGCACTGATAACACTCAGACAGAGATTAACAATCCTACAGCATACGATGTCATGGCTGATGCTGAGATGGTTTCTGGCTATTCTGCTTTCGTCGCTAAGATTAATGCAGATGGTGTGCTCCAGGCATTAAAGGTTGTTTCTCCAACTAGCGCTATTCCTGAAGATTTGATGACCCTTGAGGTCTCTGCTATTACTCCTACCAAGCTTGTTATTGATGGCGACAAGGTATATGTATCTTGTGCCTTTGGTGGTAATGTGGCAGAACTCGGTTGGGAAGGAAGTTATCTGAACATGGCCGATTGGATGATGGGACAAGACCTCAAGAGCTATGGCTTGTTCTCACTTGCCAAGGCCGACCTGTCAGGTCTGACCAGCGTTGCCAAGGTACAGCGCGAACCACTGGTTGCTACTTATCTTGAGGGCGCACAGGAAGACGTACAGAACACTCCTGACGCTTTCAACTTCGGATTATACAATGGCAAAGCCGTTATGACGTTCATTGGTTGGGGCGACTTGAAGCTGACAGCAGGTGGTGTTTCAAAGGTATTCTCTTTTGCAGTAGCTAACGACGGAACAGGTATGAACGAGCACGGCATGGTTTGTACAAACGGTAGTGCCGATCGCTCAACAGTATTCCATGCAGAGAAGCATGAGAAGTCTTATGTACCTTACAACCTCATTGGTGGTGAGTTTGTCAATGGCAACTGCATCTTTGGTGGTACCTTCTATGGCAACTTCCCCTTGAAGAACAACATTACTAGAGACAAGAATACCTCTTTCGTAGCTTCTATCGATATGGCAACCTGTGGCGTTAACTGGGTTGCAGTAAATGAAGTAGAGTCTGAGGCCACCTGTATGATTGTTACTAGCGAGGAGGTTCACGCAGCTACTACAGATGCTAAATATACCCTCGATACTACTACTGGCGAACTGAAGGATGTTGATGCGCAGGGCTTCAAGGATGCTGCTCACTTCAGCGACCAGTATGTTGGCGTAATCTTCACTGAGAACGACAAGGTATGTGTCTTCTCTCCAAAGATGAACCCCTCAGCCATCAGCAATACCAAGGTACAGCAGAACGGCGCTGCTAAGTATTACAACCTGAATGGTGTTGAGCTGAACGCTCCTCAGAAGGGTCTCAACATTGTGAAGACTGCCGAGGGCACTCATACTGTTGTAATCAAGTAAAGACTACTGAGAAGTAATAATTGAGAATTGATTTTTTTATCCTAAATAAATTTTTCATGGTTGTGAAGAGGGGGCGCAGTGATGCGCTCCCTCTTTTCGTTTGTTTGAATGACCTAGGGAATCAAAAACCAGTCCCGATGATTCACATGAAATGTTTTATTCTACGCGGGTCATGCTGAATTGGGAGGTGTAGGTGGAGCCATCAGCATTCTCGCGGAGGGCTGTCCAGTTCATCTTGCCATCCTTGATGGATGCAATCTCCCAGCTTTCACGCTTCTCCGTGTCGTCGCCCACATTCTTCCAGCGCGTACAGAGCAGAGTGCCGTCGACGAAATATTCTGCCATCGTGTTCACATCGGCAACCCACTCACCACTTTCGTTCAGACGATAATAGGCGAAGGTGCCGTCGGCCTTGTATTCCCAACGATGCATCTGGTCGTCACTATAGGCATCCTGTTCGCTGGCGAGACGGCCTTCCCAGGTACCAATGATGTCTTCGCTGTAGTCGTGAGTCACGCGTACTTTGCGCTCCCTCAGGTTCTTCGTTATTCTGTGAGACTGTCCATCGACAAATGTCTCGTTGTTGGTAATGAGCTGAATCTCGTCGTCAGTAATGGAAATGATGTTGAGCTGCTGCAAGAATTTGATGTTGTCGTCAGGCAGTCTCACCGACTGTGCCAATATGGTGCCGTTGACTTTGTAAAATCCTTCGCAGTGGTTCACCCACACGTTCAGGTCGCTGATGGCTGTGATAGACAGGCTGTAATCGAACTTCGTATCAGACACGTAAGTCAGCACCTGCTTGGAGTTTGTCACCACAGGCTTACCGTTGACCTCGGCCATCATCCATTTGCCTTTGATCTTCTCGGCGAGGTTGTCAATATGGTTGCTTTTCTTTTCAAGCTCGGCCATCAGTTCGACGTCAGCCTTCGTAAGGGCATGATAGGTCGTGGCCACCTCTTCCTCATTTTCTTCCTTTACCAGCGTGAGTGTGTTGCCGACAACTTCCCACTGGTAAAATACCGACTGGCTATAATCGTTAATGTAGTGAATCTCTAACACATGCTCGTCTTCATCTTCATTACTCTCATTATAATACTGGGTGAATTCGGTGCGAATACACTCATCACCATTCACGGAATAGCTGATGGTCTTTAAACCGCTGTCCTCGGTGAAATCGAGCATGACGTAGTTGTATTGCCCGTTCTCTTCTTGAACGCCAAACCACTTGCCCGTGTAGTCATCGCCCTCCAACGAGAGATTGTAAACGGCAAGTAGTTCCTTTTCGGCCTTGGAGGGGCGATGAAGGATCATTGCCATATGAGCGTTCTCCTGGAGGATCAGCTGCTCCTTGTCAAAGCCGTATGTGATGACAGAGGGGTTGTCATAGATGTTCTCAACCGTGATGGAATGGGCAGACTCGTCGACGTTGTAGATGCCATGACGGTGCATGCGTTCCCAATACTTGAGAGGGGATGTCTTGCTGCCGATATAAACATCTTGAGTCACGACGCCGTCTTCGTCAAAGGAGAACAGTACGTACTCGATTTCGTCTTCATCGCTATCCTCGTCGTAGTCATGAAGATTGACGGTGGCGAACCATTCACCCGTCAGCGTCTCGGTAATGACCGGATCAGGTGGAGGGATCACGGGGGTATCGACTTCGGTAGAACATGAGGTCATCAGGGCCAGTAAACTTGCAAGGGCTAGAAGGAGCGCCCGGTTTCTTGATAGAAATTTTTTCATATTGCCAGTAATTAATTGTTAATCTATATATTTCCATTTTCTGCTGCAAAGATACAAATTTTTTCTACGGATGATACGGATTATACAGATTTTTTTTGCTTGACACTTAAATTCCGTAAAATCCGCAAAATCTACTGCAAAGATAAACAATTATCTTTTATCTTCCAAGCCTATCGTGGAGGAATCAAAAACCAGTCCCTGTGATTCTATTACACAGTAGAGAACCAGTCCCTGGTGTTCTTATAATTATCGAACTATTATTTGTTTATTTAAAAATAATTTGTATCTTTGCATGCAAAATTTTACAAACCAAATATGAAAAAACTTTTAACCATGACGATGGCCTTCGTGGTAACGACGGGCTGGGCACAGACAAAAGTCAACATTCAGGGCGTGGCAGCAGCTGACGCTGAGACCATTTATTTTTTCGATATTCTTAATTTGGATAGGCTGATAGATAGCACGACCGTCAAGAACGGTAAGTGGAACTACGAGGCTGAACAGCCTATCGGAACAAGCATGCTAAGTATCGTGGCAGACCCCAAACGGATGCAGTCGCCTCAGGATTTGTTTAAGAGTCTTGCTGCCGTAATGGTTGACAATACGCCTACTGAGGTGGATTTGACTACAGGTAGCGTGAAAGGTTCTAAGGCATCAATGGCTATAAACGAGGCCATAAGAGGACTCTATACCTGTATGATTAACAACTCGAAAGAGGAGGCATATAAGGTGATGCACAAGGTGGTGATGGAGAATCTGGACTCAGAGATTCCTACGCATTTCGTACCGATGATTGCTGAGGAACTCTCAGTTGGCGACCTTCAGAAGATTTTCGATGCGCATCCGGAATACGCTGAAAATTCTTCGATGAGCGAGGCTAAGGAGCGTCTGAGGATGCTCTCTGGTAAGTCGCCACGCTCTATTGGCAAACCGTTTATCGACCTGACGATGAACGACACAGAAGGTAAGGCGCACAAGCTGAGCGAATACGTGGGCCATGGCAAGTATGTGCTGGTAGACTTCTGGGCTTCGTGGTGTGGTCCCTGTCGTGCTGAGATGCCCAACGTAACGGCATGCTACGAGAAGTATCACGACAAAGGACTCGACATCGTGGCAATCTCTTTTGACAGCAATAAGGAGGCTTGGCTGAACGCTATCAAGAACATGAAGATGCCTTGGACACACCTGAGCGACCTTGCTGGATGGAAGAGCATCGGCTCGTCTATCTATGAGATCAACTCCATTCCCGGCAACATCCTCTTCGATGGTGAGGGCAAGGTGGTAGATATAGACCTGCGTGGCGAACAACTAGAATCAAAGCTCGCCCAGATATTTGCAGGCAATAAATAGATAGACCAGGGAACCGTCCCCTGGTCTAGTGAGAAGTAATAAATGATATTTGATTTTTTATCCTAAATAAATTTTTCATGGTTATGAAGAGGGGGCGCAGTGATGCGCTCCCTCTTTTCGCTTATTCCACGGTTATCCACACCGCTTCGCCTCGCTCTTTCGCTGCTACTATTTTGTGCTTTATGCCGTTCAGCCATTTGCGCGAATCCAGCACTTTGCCCACCTCTCGGTTCTTACCTACAAGGATGCAACCCTCGGTGTCCTTTGCCGTATTCCCTGCATGTATGCGGATGCCGCTAAAGTTAGGCACACCAAGTAGGATAGGGAGCCATTGCTGAAATCTTGGTGAATACGAGATTACCACCGCATACCTTCCTTCGGGTATGGCTGAGCAGCCCTTTATCTTACGCCCACCGTGCGCATAGTCGCGCCACGTAGGTTCGAGGGTGTCGCAAATGTACTTGTCCGAAGGTACGGGGGTACGGGGGGCAGCCTCTGTCGAGGCTGGAGGTACGAGATTACTTTCTGCGGTACGGCTTTCTTGGCTTGAGCTATTCTCGCACCCCCGTACCTCCGTACCCCCGTTCTCCCGAAGGAAAAGTTGTCCTATCGTATAGGTATTTTTCTTTGCTATTCGTTTTAATACTAATTCCATAATTTCATCTTTTAATTTTTAATTTTTAATCTCCTTAATCTCCTTAATGTCACAAAGTCACAAAGTCACAATGTCACACTTATCTTTCTCCAATGCTTAGTATCACTTTTCTCTATCCAACCGTCGTGATACCAACGAGAGACGATTTTTCGCAGTGCCGCATCACTACAGAAATTGCGTTTCAGTGCTCGCAGATCATCCATCGTGAATGTGGGTGATAGCTGGTCGAAAACGCTATGGTTGCTACCATATCGCTGACATTCCTCACGAGCGTTAACACACTCCGTGCGCAGTGCCTCACCAAATGCGCTCATCTGTTGTTGTAGGCAGTATTCTGCCATCATCACGGCAAACTCCAGACAGCGGTTCGACTCCTTACCGTCCAGTAGGCGATACACCACGCCACAACGGAAACCAATCACTGCAGCACGCTTGCGATATGTATCCTTCACGTGGTCTATGTCCTTGGCTGCCTCCACGCGCTTTTCTTCCACCCATTCCTCGATAGCCTTGCGCAGACGTGGAGTATCCACATATCCGCTATAGCTACGCAATCGGGTTACTGCCTCCAGTATTTTGCCCTCATCTTCTGTAGAGCGATGCTTAAACTTGGGCATCTTCGAGAACGAACTGTCAGGCATCTCAGCTACGAGGATTCGGCTCGAAAGACCATTCTCGATGTTGTCGGCACGGAAACATTTCTTCAATGCTCCATTGGTGCCCAGCATGGTCCAGTTGTATGCCACCTTCACCACGCCACTCTCTGCTGCATCCGAGTTGTAATCTTGTCCCCATTCGCCTTGGTCAAAGGCCAGTCGGTAGATGTCATATTTACTTGACCATGAGCCCGCTCCGTTGGTCTTTCGCAGCGTGTCCAACTCCTCGCCAAACGAGTATAAGGTATGTCCTTGAGCATTCTTAAAACGCTTCAGCAGTGTGGAGCATGATACGGTTACGGGCACCATACGGATAAGCACCTTCGGGTCTTCTGGAGCCTTCTCATTGGCTTTTCTGCCCTTCTTACGCTCCTTCCATTCATCCTCACGCTTACGAGCCAGCGTGTCCTCCTCGTCAAACTGTCGTTTCCAGATGTCCAGCGCACCCTTCACCACGCTCTTACCGCTCGCCTGTTCACCTCTAATGATAGACATCAGTCCCAATCGCTGACGATTGCCGTCACAATACTCCACCTCTACCTGGTCAGCATAGGCAGCGGCAATAGGTAGTATTCCACACAATACGGGCATGTGCATCGACACTGGAACACCCGTCAGTGACTCCTTTAAGCCGAGCGGAAGAAGCCTCCCCAAGCCCCTCCGAAGGAGGGGATGTTGAAATGCCTGTTCGCATTCTTCCTCCATTTCCTCCCCCTCGGGGAGGTTGGGAGAGGTCACTATTGCTTCCATTATCTTTGAGCCTTTCGTCGGTTCCTTGCAAGCTGAATCTACGATGCTCTGTAGTTCCTGCTCTGTGAGTCCATAGCGAGGCATCACCTTCATCAGCACCTCCTTCTTATTGTCGCAAATCGCCCTCAGATTCACTGCCAACTTATGCAGCTTCACGTTCCTCTCGCCCTCCGCAGGCTCGCCACCCGTACGGCGCCAGTATTCAGCGATAATAGAAGAATAAGGAATGCCTTTGAATCTTAACTCTTCTTTCGGAGGTTCGGGGGTGCGGGGGTCAGCCTCTATCGAGGCTGGAGGTGCGAGAAATGTTTCTGCGCTTGAGGTATTCTCGTACCCCCGTACCTCCGTACCCCCGTTCCCTCGAGCTTCTTCCATTTCAAAAATGGCATCATCCAGAAACAGCAGCTCCTCATTCGTGGTTGTAAAGAACACGCGGGTAATGTCCTTTGCTCCGTCGTCATACTTCACGCCCAGCAGCTCACTTGCCCATTTCAGGTTCTCCTCTTGGCTTAGTTCTGTCTTTCTGCGAAATACCAGGTGATAGCCCTGACCGCGAGCACTCTTCTCCAGCATCAGCAGCCCCAACTCGTCTTTCTTACCGAGTATGCGCTCCTTCACGCGTGGCAGTTCCTCGGGTGCGATATGGTCTATATCCATACCCACCGTGGTACTCATCGCCTTGGCACCCTTTAGCGTTCCGTCTTCGTTAGGCAGACATGAGTAGTTCATCTGCAGCAGGTTCTTCTTCTGCTCCTCCATACCGTTTCTCACCGCCTGCACCGTAATTCTCTGTCGCTCCGAGTCTCTCAGTTGCAGATACTCCTCTCTCGTCAGGATGGGGCGCATCCTCTTTGCCCCATCCTTGTATAATATCATGTGTACGCTCATCGTCTAGCAAAATTCTATCAGTTCTCTATCAATCAGTGCGTTCTTCACCTCTTTCGTCTCTCGCTCTATCACAGCCATCATGCGTGCTGCGCCCAGTGCTTTGGGCATGCTCTCAAACACCTTGATGCGTCGTTCCGTCTCCTTTACCCAGCCATGCTCCAGCACTCTCAGCACTTTCGCTGTTCGTCTTGGGCTACGACGATATGCCTTGAATACGATGCGTCCCCATTCGTCGCGACGCAGTGAACCTTGTAAACACTTACCTTCTGCGAGGCTCTCCAGTGCCTCCATTGGAATTTCAATATACTTTTTCATTTTGAGTTGTTTTTGTGAGAGAAGGTCAGAATCTTTGGCCATTTACTCGAGAACATCCTCTTCACTTCAACTCAGGGTTAATAATTTCGGAGGTTCGGGGGTGCGGGGGTCAGCCTCTTTGAGGCTGGAGGTGCGAGAAGTGTTTCTGCGCTTAGGGTATTCTCGTACCCCCGTACCTCCGTACCCCCGTACCACCGTTTCCGATTGACAATGCAAAAGTAGGGATAAAAAAAGCCCGATGGAAAGAAAAGTCCATCGGGTGGGAGTTAGTGGGAGTTTTGGTGGGAGTTTTTAGTATTTTTCGGCTCTTGGTGGGAGTTTTTTAGTTTTGGGTGGGAGTTTTGGGTGCATCATGACTACCCAGCAGGTTGCCCATGGCCAGTGCAATGTTCAGATAATCGCGATAACGAGAACCACCCACAGGTGCATTGTCCATCTGCCACATCGCCACGGGTTTGGCAAAGCTCTGCACCGCCATTCGGCTCAGTTCTTTCTGTTCAGGTAGGTGTTCGTGCTCAGGCAACAGTCGTCGTATGCGCTCGCAGAACTCGCTGATGCCACCCTGAGCCACCTCATAGTCGGCCATAGCCCTATATACCGCATACCACTGTCGGGCATGCTTCACCATCGAACTCACCTCTACAATACGCTTGTTCACCTCATCCTCGCTCAGTCGTATCGCCTTGCGCTGCTTGTTCTTGGTGCGACGGATGCTGGTGAGCAGGGCGCGCGACGATGCCCTCGTGCTCATCTTCTCTACATACACCACCACGCCCAGTATGCTCACGTCCATCTCCTCCGTAATCTGTATAGCGTCGTACTTCTCGTTCTGTGGCACCAACCAGCGTACGCCATCCTCGTCGGTAAACAGTGTCTTCACCGTAAACGTGTCGTCGATTCTTGCCAGCACATTGTCGTTATCCCTTGGCATCATTCCGAAGCGCACCCTCAGCAGGTCGCCCTCCTCATAGCCTGCATCCCTCATCGAGTCGCCCTTGGCCGGTATCAGCATCTCGGGTTGATTGCCCACCAGCGCCTTGGGCAGCAGGATATAGTCGTCGATATACTCATCGCCCATCTCCGTAGGGATTCCGCACTGAGCAGTAGCCAGGCTCACGGGTATTGGTGTGTCACATAGTTGAGGGTTCCATCCTTGTTCCTTCAAGCCTTTGAATAGGTCGTTTAGTTCCTTGCCATTCATAGTGTTCTTTTTACCTTTTGTGTGTTAGTATTATAAAATAGGATGCAAAGGTAAAGAAAGGATGCACCAAAACTTGGTACATCCCGTATATTTTAAGCTCTTTTAAGAAAAGAGGGATACCGAATGGCAGCCCCAAGAAACACACACATGGCATGGCAGAATTCAAAAATAAGGCATCAGCAGAACTGATGTGAACAGTGGCTTTCTCACTACTGTTCCAAGCGGCTTTGCCGCTTGAATTTCATGTTTCTATCTACCGCCAACTATTCTCTCTGCCATCGAATTTAAGAAGAGGCATTGCGCTCTTGTTATCACCCTTTTCTCATAATGGAAATCCCAGGGGCTTATCTGTAACAACAACCCATTTGCACAAGCATCAAAAGCTTCTCCAGATGGTTTGTAGAGCTTCTGGAAACCATTCTCCCGAAGTAGGATGATGTTGTAACCTCGGTTCATAGCTTCTCGCAAAATCTCTTTTTCTTTTGGCGAAATAGCAGCACTAACAAGCACGCCTCCACGTTCGCCACATTCCAGCCATTCTCTTCTCAGTTGGGCAACTTCATTATCAGTATAACGTCTATGCGCGATGATAGCCACTTTATCAGGGATGTTTAACAAGAACCTATTACCTACCACCCTACATCGCTCACCAGCCACCTCTAAATCTGTCAGTACGGTAAAATAAGCTGGATTTTGACGTTTTATCATCAATCGACGAGGATTGTCATCAAGATAGCGCTTCCAATTATCCAATTGACCTTCGTGCATAAGAATCTTGTCACAGTAGCCTTTCTCGAACAAACCATGTCTTGATGTTTCATTCATGTTAAACAAGTTCCAATAGGCATTATTGCATCCTGATTTAAATCCAGCCACTACTTTCCCCAGATGTTTGCCTTCTCCCATGTCCTCATTGATTCTTACAATCATGTGTAAGTGGTCAGGCATCACACATAGTTTCCACACCTCTACCTGTGGGTAATAGCGATTAATCTTTTTCTGTTCTTCAAGAACTATTGTGTTTCCAAGAACAGAGTATTCCACATAAGGAGTATCCTTCCCCTCCAGGCATCCCTTTAACATACCCAGTAACGGCATGCGTTCTCTAACCACGAGAGTCAACATGTACGTTCCCTTACGGCTATAGTCGTGCCATGGAGTGCGTCTCTTCATGGAGTGTCGTATCTCATGCACCTCCATGCCTACAGATATGGCTTCCTCACGTGTCATGACTCTTCATCTATGGCAACAATAATACCATCCTCAAGATCTTCAATATCGATTTTTTCCTTTCCAACAACTTCCTTCAAGGACATTTCCTCCCAGATCTCTTGTGCTTCCTCTGCCGAATCAGCTTGAATTTCTGTAGTTGACCTATAGAGGAACTCTGTTGTAATATAGTATTTACCCATTAGTATCCGATAAGTAATATTCCCTTTAATGGTAATTGTAAACGATTTGAGATGTACATTGTTTCAAGAAATGTAAAAACGCGTTGAAAATCATTATGATTTCTGTAGGTATTCCTAACGGCAAGCACAAGATATTCTACGTCAAACATCATACATGCCTCGAATATGTCTTTCAGAAATCGTTACTTCATTAACACCTTTCTGCCATTAATGATTCCAACACCCTTCGTGGGCGCATTGAGTCTTCGTCCATTCAGGTCGTAAACCCTAGCGTTCTGATCTTTATCCACTTGGATGCCTTGAACTCCAGCCACATCAATCTCCTTGATATTTGTAAAATCCCTCCAGTAGTTAGCTGCCTTATATGCAGCCTTTCTTCCTATAGGGACATTCAGGACTGCAGTGTAAAGATTAAAAGTATTTGAATAAATTCTGGGAGGTGTCGGGTTTAATGAAGTGACAGAGGTTAAGCCAGAGCAATCATAGAAAGCACGGTTCCCTATACTCGTCACGCTATTTCCTATGGTGACAGAGGTTAAGCCAGAGCA
>FZQZ01000016.1:0-1195 GCA_900199555.1 Prevotellaceae bacterium MN60 | reverse complement strand
TGACAGAGGTTAAGCCAGAGCAATCACAGAAAGCATAGTTCCCTATACTCGTCACGCTATTGGGAATGGTGACAGAGGTTAAGCCAGAGCAGTCACGAAAAGCACCGTCCCATATACTCGTCACGCTATATTGGATATTATCATAACTTACAAGCATTGGTATCTCTATACTACCTGTGTATTCCCCAAGGGGGCTTTTGGTCACTATCGCTGTTTTACTTTCTGAATACAGTTCGTAGTAGATGCCATCAATTTCTACTCTTTCTGCACTTGCCACTAACGGCAGGAGCATTAACGATAGGAGTAAATAAATTTTCTTCATAATCTCCAGTTTTAGTTAAATGTAATTAATCACCATGTTTATTACTATATATTTGATGCAGCAAAGGTACGAATAAGTGAGCAAAAAGCCAAGAAATCTTGAGCTTTTTCGAACGAATGTTTCTCACCGAGACTATCGCAATTGTGACAATGTGACTTTGTGACATTGTGACATTAAGGTGGTTAGCTTGGTGTTGTGGTGGGGGGGTAAGTAGTATATATGAATTATTATATATTATAATATATAATAATTTTAATTACCCATAAGCGCGCATCGGGAAGGTGCTTAATGTCACAAAGTCACATTGTCACAAAGTCACACCTTCAAGCCGTCTTTTCCTCCGCGCTCAACCGTATCCGTAATAAATCTGGCTCGAAAATTACGGAAATCTGCCTCGTTAATTACGTAAGGCCCGAAATCGTGCAAACCGTGCTGAAAATCGGCCCTTATCGATAGCCAAAATTTGGTAGTTCGGCATAATCATCGTACCTTTGCATTGTGAAAAGGAAAAGCTCACCAATCACGAAAAGAGAAACAAATTAATCAACCATTAAAACTTTAACACTATGGCACAGAT
This sequence comes from Prevotellaceae bacterium MN60, assembly GCA_900199555.1. Classification (GTDB taxonomy): domain Bacteria; phylum Bacteroidota; class Bacteroidia; order Bacteroidales; family Bacteroidaceae; genus Prevotella. Next base: position 296 of record FZQZ01000016.1, on the reverse strand, counting down.
TCTTTATCAAGTAAAACAGAGCAAGGGCAAGAGCCCTGCAAGTGGCAAGTGGTTTGCCAAGGTGAAGTGCACTGACACGCTAGACGTCAGACAGATGGCAAAGCACATCAGTGAACACGGTAGTATCTACACGCAGGACGTGGTATTGGGTGTATTGGAGAAGTTCCGCACCTGTATTCTGGAGATGCTGCTCGAATCGAAGAAGGTGAAGATTGACGGTCTCGGCACACTCTACTGCACCATCGAGAACACACGAGGCGGAGCAGCCAAGAAGGAAGATTACAACGTGGGAACAC
>FZQZ01000015.1 GCA_900199555.1 Prevotellaceae bacterium MN60 | reverse complement strand
GGTCGCCCCATCTATGGCGCCTCGCAGGAAGACAAACCTCGTTATGCCTCTTTCGTTGCTACCACCAACAATCCCCATCCTCTGACAGATGCCACAGGTAGTCGTAGATATATCTGCCTGACCATCCCTAAGGGACAGCAGATTGACAACACGGGCGAGATAGACTATGAGCAGTTGTATGCTCAGGTGCTCTATGAGGTGAAGGAGCAGAAGGCGCCTTACTGGTTTAACAATATGGAGATGAAACGCATTCAGGAGCTGAACCTGAACTATGTGGAGCAGAAGGATATTGCTGAGATTATCAGCGTTTGCTTCAGAAAGCCCCAGGAGGGTGAGAAGGCGAAGACGCTCAATAGTGCGCAGATACTGAAGCTCATTCAAATGGAATATCCCAGCATCAAGAGTGATAGAAGCACGAAGATTCACATCGGATTTGCCATGAAGGAACTGGGAATAGAGCATCTGCTATACAACAACAAGCGCCACTATAAGATTATTCCACTTAAGAGTGCGTAAGTTGAGTACATGTAGGTTAATAGTTGGCAAACTATTAACATGCCTCGCCCCCTTTGTACATCGGGGTTTGAGGCATGTTATGTTAATAGGTTAATAGTTTTGCGAAAAAACTATTTTATATGATTACTTGCTTGTGCGATTGATGTAGTCTATAATAATCTCTGCTGCGTCATCTTCGCTCAGTTCATCCATAGAGATAACTAGCTGGTAGTTGCGAGTATCGTAGCGAGAAGTCTCTTCATATTTCTTGATGTATGTCTCACGGGTGGCGTCCATCTTTGCAATAACGTCGCGCGCTTCTTGTTCGCTAACGTTTCTGCGACGCATGATGCGCTGGATGCGATGCTCCAACGAAGCCTGAATGAATACAGACAGGTGGTTGGGCCATTCACGGAAGACCATAAAACCTGTGCGACCAGCTATGACGCATGATGCCTGTGTTGCAATTTCCTGAAGAATGCTTTTCTCTGTCTCGAACATGGAAGCATTGTCGAGCTTTACTTCAGCCTCCATGGGATAGCTGGCACTATTGACAAGTGTCTGATAGTAGTTATTGATGTCGTTCCACCATGATTTCTTCTGCGCCTTGATTTCCTCGATGCGCTCAGGTGAGAGGCCAAACTTCTGGGTTAAACCATCGATAACAGCCTTGTCGCAGTACTTTACGCCTAACTTTTCTGCCAACAGGCGACCAACGGTACGCCCTCCCGACCCCACTTCACGATTGATGGTGATGACAAATTTTTCGTTCTTATTCATAGTTTTTTGTTATTTAGGAGTTATTAATATCTCGTGTTTTTATGACAACAAGCACACATCATCATTCTGCTTGCAAATTTAGAAAAATTATTTGTAAGTGCAAAGTTTTCTCGGAAAAAAGTAGTACCTTTGCGTCCCAAAAGACTAATGTACTAGAATAATCATGCGAATAGGTAACAGTTGCTGGATATTACTGTTTTTTCTATGGATGACAGCCCATCATGCAATGGCAAAAGATGGTCGCGAAGACGATGGAGCATTGCATCGGTTGTCGTCTGAAGAATTAATGGAGAAAGGTCGTAATAATTTCTCTCAACGTAATCCTGACAAGGCTTTAGCATGCTTCACAATTGTTAGTAAACGTAAGGCGAGTAGTCATGAACAACAGCAAATGCGAGCCAAAGCGCTGAATAACTGCGCTTGCGTCTATAAGTTCTTTTATTTCGACTATGTGCGTGCTTACGACTACTTTACGCAGGCTTATGACCTTTGCGAAGAAATCGGATATGATGAGTTTCTGCCTGTCATTATGGTTAATTTGGGCGACCTGCTCAACGATTATAGTCTGATATACAACTCAGAACCTATAGCACGACAGGCTAAAGAGCTATTTGATAAATGTATCAGTAAGGCCTACGAGACTAAAAATTGGGAACTGCTGACAACCTCCTTCTTCAATCTGGCTAACCAAAACTATCAGCTTGATTTGAAGAAATATGCCATGCTCTTCTCAAAGGAAATACCTGATAGCACCCCCGATTTACTCTATGCCCGTTTGCAGTATCAGGGCATAAAATTCATGCAACAGCATCAGTATGCAAAAGCGCGTCAGTGCTTTGAGCAGCAACTGGAAAATATCAACACCCAATGGACTCCAGAACGTGACTCGTTGGCATCGTATTTGAGTATCGTAGTAACTTATCAGCGAGAGAATGATAATCCCCATGCTATAGAGTGTCTGACTAAGGCTCTTCAACTGACTATCGACAAGAACCTCAATGATCTCTCGGCTGTAATCTGTCGAAAATTGTCTGAGCAGTATCATTTAATAGGAAATGAAGAGCTATCTGCCAGCTACCATCAACGCTATCTTGAAATGATGGACAAGACGCATGCCAGCCAGTTGTCGCATGTTGCCGAGCTAAATTATATTAGCCAACTGGAAAAAGAAGAAAAGCGTACACAGGAACTGAAGCAACGCCAACGGCTGCAACAGTTCGTTATTCTGGCGGCTATCCTTATTCTAATAGTTGTCATATTGTCGGCAATTCTGCTATGGCGGAAAAATCGCCAACTGAAGGAGCGCAATAGAAGTCTCTATGAAAAGAATCGTCAGGTGATGCGTATAGAAGCTGACGAGCAGAGTCTGCGAAAAGCCTATAGTAGGAGCAGCCTTAATGACAAGCAGCGCGAATCGTTGATATTGCGGATTGAGGAAACTTTAAACGATGCAGAGGTTATATGTCAGCAAGATTTTACATTGAATAAACTCGCAAAACTCATCAACTCAAATACCACCTATACCTCGCAAGTAATTAATGAGAAGTATGGCATGGCCTTTAGCAATCTGTTGGGAAGTTGTCGTGTGAAGATTGCCTGTCAGTGGATGGACGATCCAGCACGTTATGGCAATATCACCATTGAGGCCATCGCTACCGCTACGGGCTTTAAATCGCGTACGGCTTTTGTCAATGCCTTTAAGCGAGAAACGGGTTTAAAGCCATCGGAATATTTACGCATGGCAACTACAAAAGAGGAGTAAATCACCTTTAATTTTGTGCATATTTACAAATATGGACGAATGAAATGCTATCCGATAGAGGCTTTTGTAGTTAAAATATTAACTTTGCACCGCTAGAAAAGTAACAAAACGAAAGAAAAACTTAAATTAGACATATAAATGAAAAGAAAAACAATGATCGCACTCCTGTGCATGGCAACAATGGCAGTAAATGCACAAGTAACACTGAAAGGTATTGGTCACGACAACCGCTACAAGAAAAATGGTGAAGTGTGTCAGATGGAATCTGAATATGTAGGTTGGAATGCCGACCTTCAGAAAGCTATTTTTATTGTGGAAAATGGTATCTATGATATGACTTGGGACGGAAGTACTCTGACAGCACCAGCAAGAAATCCTGAGGTGGTAAAGTCGGAGATTATGGCTAATGCCGATAAGGCTCTGTGGGCTACTAACTTTAATATGATGTATGGCAATTCTGGCGCTGCCTATGTCGATGGTAAGTTGGTAACCGTTTTCTCACGCGATGAATCTTCGACTGTTGATGAGGAGTTATTTCGTGTTTGCAAATGGGATGCTGCTACGGGTGACCTGCTGAGCAATAAGATTTATCCAAAGAGTAGTTGTCTGGAATCGGCAGGTATGTCATATAATCCTATTGACGGTAAGGTGTATGGATTGTTCTATCTGACAGGTAATCAACTGCCCAGCGAGATTACGGATGATCCTGACTATTTTGCAGATCAAGACGACGACATGACTGATGGCGATGCAGGCTATGCAATCTGCACTATTGATCTGGCTACCATGAAGATTACCCCCATCACTCACGGACTCTATTATTATAATTTCGTAACTTTCGCCATCAATAGCGAAGGACGTGCCTTTGCCCTGACTAGTGGTGGTGTTAATGGAGCCATTGGCGATGATGGTAAAATACGTGATATCAACAACGAGTTGACAGGTGCACAGCTCTATGAGTTTGACCTTACCACAGGACTGATGAAGACCAAACCTGTAGAGAAGACTGATCCAGATACAGGTGAGAAATATACAGAAAATGCTCCCTTGGTAGGAGCTACGGGTTACTGCTCACAGTATCGTCGCCAGTCGGCATGTTTTGCTAAAAGCAATCCTAACAAGATGTATTGGAATGGATACTATAATAGTGGTAAGGGTATTAACGACTGGGGCTCTTGGGGATCACTACCGGACAGAGAGTGGGAAAGTAACGGCAAATTCGATACTTGTCTCTATGAGGTGGATATCACCACGGGTGAGGCTACTCGTCTGGCAAAGATTGACAAACGTTGGATATTCTCTTGCCTGTGGGCTGCTGGAGATGATTGCAGCGATGGCGCTAATATCGACGTTACGGCAATCAAAAATGTGAAGACTCTGAAGACGGACGCAACCTCTCCCATCTATAACCTGCAGGGACAGCGTGTAGAGAATGCTCAAAAGGGCTTCTTCATTCAGAACGGTAAAAAGTTTATCGTAAAATAAAGACGTCTTATGAAAAAATCATATACACAGACCAGAAGCAGAAATCTGCTTCTGAGTCTTTTTTTCTTTCAACAGGACAAGTAGAAATACAAGATTAACTAACACAATATAATGACAAAGATTTACTATTTCAGAACAATTAAAGCTAGTATGTTACGAAAGGCTAGAAACATGGTATTAGTATCTGTTGCATTGTTCGCATTGTACGTCAGTGCGGGTGATGTAGTAAAAGTCTCTAAGGTAAAACACACTACGCAATTGGGCATGCCAGCCCCTATGGTCTATCAGATTACGGAGGGAAAGTTGAACACTCCGCAGACCTTGCGTCGGGCTGCTGCCAACGGCATAATGGCTGACTTCAGCGTGCAGGGTGCAACGTCAAGTGTTGATGTGTGGAGTGAGAATTTCGACAGCGACGAGCGCGATGCTAAGGGCAATCTGCTCCTTTCAGGATGGACACTGGATCAGGGCGAAGGCAATGCAGTCACTTTTACCAAAGAGAAGAAGGACTTCAATACCATCAACGAGAATGATGTTTACTCCTTGCATATTAACGGTCCTTATCAAGTTTATAAGCGTACCAAGGCTTCGGCTACCAGTTCTGCTATCAGTGTTCCAGCTAACGGTCAGCTGCATGCCTATATCCGCATGTCACCGACATGGAATAAGTACGTCACCCTGGCTATTCAAGTATCTACCGATGATTTTGAAACACAGACAGAGGTATGGAACAGCAAGGAAGTAACGGAGGGGGCAGATCGTTGGATTGCTATAAATGCAGATATGGCAGCTTTTGTAGGCAAGCAGGTCAAGATACGTCTTTTCTGGGGACCAGGCACCGATGATAGCTTCAACACTGGCGGATACATGGGTGACTTCTATGTCGATGGTCTGTCGGTGACAGGCGTCCAGTCTGTGGATCAGATTAGTGTGAAGACTGGCGATGTCATCCAGTTTGTTGATCTCACTACCGGTGGCGTGCCTACCTCTTGGGAATGGTCGTTCCCTGGCGGCACGCCATCTTCATCAACAGAGCAATCGCCTACAGTCTATTATACGGCAGGCGGCACCTACGACGTTACCCTGCGTGTTACCAATGCGGAAGGCAGTGACGAAGTGACCAAAACAGCCTTTGTAAGTGTCGAGGCAGAGGCACCTCTGTGTGGTGTGCAGTTCCCTGCCGACTTCCGTACTATGGAGCAGCCCCGCATGCGCATGGTGGCTCCACTGGCCCCAGTGGAGTACAAAGATGCCTCAGAAGGTTTCCCCACCGATTTCACTTGGGCTATGTATACACCATACGACCTAGCCAAAGCTGAAGGTCTCTTTACCCCCAATGATATTTACACAACACAAGACGTGACCTATCATCACAACACCCTTGGAAAGTGCTATGTGCTGCACACGTCACAGAACTCAGAAGGCTATACCTTTGTTGACGACTCAGTACAGGTACAGTTTGGAGGTTTCGTTTCCAACTTTCAACCTAAGGACAGCTATCAGACCAACTTTGTTGATGGTGATCTGACACTGCCAGGTGCCAACAAGATGGGCATTACTGCATGGGCAGAACGCATCTCGAAGCCTTCTGTGCCAGTGGTACTCGAAGGCATGTATGTTGCCTTCACTAAGGCCTCGGCTGAAGAACTGGTTGACCAGATATCCCCGGTAACCTTTTACCTTTACACGAGTGAAAATGGACTGCCGGGCCAGCCTATCGAAATGCTTGACAGCTGGACACTCAGTGAACTCAATTATGCCATGAATACCAACAACGGCTTTGTCACCATAGAATTAGGACGTCGCATCATCATCGACCAGGAGGTATTCCTCGTCATTGGCGGCATTCCTGAGAAGAATGACAAAATGGAGTGTGCCATCGGTATGGCTCCTATGCGCGACTACGGAAACACCGCCTTCATGCTGAACAAGGGTACGTGGCGTCCCTTCACTGGCTTTTTCCAGCCAGCCCCTGGTGGTCAGACCTCCCTCTCTGTATTTCCCTATTTCAACCACTCAGTGCTTATTCCTGCTCAGGTCAGCGACCAAGGTGCTATCACCATGGGTAGCAATGTCACTGAGGTTGGCCCTCAGGCTGGTACCACCAACGTCCCTGTCTTTGCAAATTTAGGTATCTACAAATACTTAGGCACCAATGCCAACTGGTGCCGTATTCTTGGAACCCCAGGTGAATACACCGTCGATAGCGTAAAGGTAGAGTTCGATGCACTTCCTGACGGCATAGACCAGCGCGAGGCTGTTATTAGTGTTACCGATAGTATCCAAACGCTCGACCTCATCGTTCGTCAGGATCGTAGCATCAGCACCCCCATCCAGATGATTTCTACTACTAACATACCTGTTACCACAGAGCACTTTGACCTGCAGGGCCGTCGCATTAATGCCATGCGTCAGCCTCGTGGCGTTATTATAGAGCGCCGCAATGGACAGGTGCGAAAGGTTATGGGCAAGCAATAATTAAAATTCCATCCAAATAAAAAACTAAAGCATAAAACTGATGAAACATTATCTTAACTTACGTCATTACAAGCGACTGCTCTTCATGTTCCTCATTTGCTTTGCAGGAAGTATTAGTACAGCATGGTCACAAAAGGCTTTACCAAAGAAGTTTATAGCCGATAATAGCGGAATGGCTAAAACTCCCAAATCAAGTACGCTAACCATCATTGCAGGAGTGGTGAAAGCTGACTCCTGGACGTTGGGAAACAATAAGGAAGGAATATATCGTTTAGAAGTGAAGGAAGACGGACAACTGGTGCAGCTCAATGCCGACCGAGACGTGCTTCTGGCACCGCTCGGTGGTGCTGTCTATCAGGATGGCACGATGTATGGTATCCATTTCAAGCAAGAATGGGATGATTACGACCAGGCATTTACCTATACCATCTACAATGTCGCTTATGACATGGATTCCTGGACCCGCACGAAAGCACAGGCACTGAACAACATGTACGGCAACCTTATCTCCAGCTGTGGAATAACCCACGATCCCGTAACAGGTCTCAATTTCGGAATCTTCTATAACTTCAACATGAACTATGAGGTTATCAACCGTAAGCTCGCCACCATTGACTTTGTCAACACAGAGACTTCCGGTGCTCCGAAGAAACAGATTATTGGTATCGTCGACACGCCTTTCGCTGCTATTGCCGCTAGTGATAATGGTTTCCTCTACGGAGTAGGCCAGGACGGCTACCTTTATATCATTGACAAAGAGTTAGAGGCTGAAGCTAATAGTGTCGCCGTCTATCCTTTGGGCGACTTAGGCATAGAAGACATCTCTACTAACCCCAGTTCGATGGTGTTCGATCCCAACACAAAGAAGCTCTATTGGAGTTATGTTTCAACAAATCAGAAGAGTTATCTCTATGAGATTAACTATACCATCGGACAGGTGTCGGCTACTCGCATCATGCAGTTGCCAGACAATGCCTATCTTGTTAATATGTATATTGCACCTATGGAGGCTGCCGATGATGCTCCCGCTGCGGTCAGCAACCTGACAGCATCCTTCGAGGGTGAGCAGACCACTGGTACAGTGTCTTTCACCATGCCAACGCTCTCTTATAGTGACGATCCTCTTGTTGGCGAACTGTCATATACCATCTATGCCGATGGTGAGGCGGTGGCAACGGGTACGGCACAAGTTGGTGAAGAGGTCACACAGCAAACGACTGTTGCTTCCGAAGGTCGTGACGTGGTAATCAGTGTGGCTGCAAAGAACGCTGCAGGCGAGGGACCATTAGCAAAGTCTAATGTTTATATCGGCAGGGACACCCCACAGGCCGTTAGCAATCTTCACCTGAAGTACAACAACGATAGTGAGTATATGACCCTCACCTGGAAGGAACCCACAGAGGGCATCCATGGTATTACGCTTACCCAGCGAAACCTAGAATACAATGTTGTCCGTCAGCCAGACGGCGTTACTGTAGCCCAGGGACTGAAATTGCCCACCTTTGGTGAGAAAATTGTTAAAACCCCAGAGCTGAAGGGTTACTACTACGATGTGGTTGTGGTAAATGGTAGTCATGAAAGCGAGGTAGCCACCTCCAACAAGGTCATAGTAGGACAAGCACTTGTGCCTCCTTTCGATGAGGACTTCACCACTCAGGAAGGTTTCGACCGTTTCACTGTTGTTGATGGCAACAACGATGGTAAGACCTGGAAGCGCCTTCACAAGACTTACTCGTATTCTGGCACCACCATCGATTACGCACAGATAATTGCTGGATATCAGCAGGCTGACGACGACTATCTGCTTACACCGCCATTGCAATTGCAGAATGGTGGGCGCTATACGCTGACCTTCACAGCTTCAAAGGGCTATGCATCTGCGAAGTACGACCAGAAACTCCGTATACTCATCGGTATGGGCGACAATCTGGCCGACTACGACGTAGTGATGGACAATATCGAAGTGACCGATGTGAACCTTGAGACTTTCACCGCTGAAATACCTATTACTGCGGACGGTATCTACCAGATTGCTATTCACGCTATCAGCGATGCCGGTTCCGACCAGTTGAACATCGATGAACTGCACCTCTCTACATCGTTAGTAGCCACTGCCCCCGAGGCGGCTCAGAATATTGTAGCCACAGCCAATGCCGACGGCTATTTGAGCGGTAGCGTTACCTTTACGGCTCCCTCAAAGAATCTTCACGGCGACGACCTCACAGCCATCAGTCGCATCATTGCTATCGATGATGGCGACAACATCCTTGGCAGTCTTGATAATCCTACGCCGGGAGCACAGTGCACCATGGAAATTAACAACCTGAAGAATGGTACTAACACCTATTACCTCGTGGCCTATAACGGCAACGATAGAGGTGCCAAAGCTCCGTTCACACTCTTTGCAGGTCAAGACTATCCGATGCAGCCCATTGGCGTATCACTTACTGACAATGGCACAGAGGCAATACTCACATGGCAGGCTCCCACAAAGGGACTTAACGGACTGACACTTAACCCTGACCTGCTTACCTATAACCTCTATGGTATTGCAGCCGACGGCTCTCCTGCTCTCATCAAGGCGGGTATAAAGTCACCCTACAGAACAGGTGTACCCACAGCAACTGGTAATCAGCAGCTGCTCTACTATGCCATCGATGCAGAGAACAGTGCTGGTCTTTCCGAACTCGTGGCCACCAACAGTCTCGTAATAGGCCAACCATATACGCTGCCATACATTGATGTCTTCGACAAGACAAACCAGCAATTCGTTTGGATAGAGGGCGACTATGCCGATTGGAATATTGGACTGGTAAAGATGTCCAGTGACGGCGATGAAGATGGCTACGCTTTAGCCTTTCAGCCTAACCGTGCTGACTTTGGCAACTATAATCTCGGCAAACTCACACTGAATGGTGCTACACAACCCACACTCAGCTTTGACTACTATGCTATACCTGCCTCTCAACCGGCTACACTTAGCGTACTCGCCGATACTCATCAGAATGGCAATACTGACCTCCTTACCACCATCGACTACCAGAAGGAGACGGCGGAAGGATGGAAGCATGTCACCCTCGACCTTAGTAAATATGTGAGCGAACCTTATATCATCGTAAAGTTTGCCATGGCCAGTCTCAAAGATGCCGAGAACGAAGTAGTCATCGTTTTTGATAACGTTCGCATAGAGGACAAAACATCTTCTGCCATCTCCGAGCATACTAATGAAGGTGTGAATTCCAAAGTTGCACGAAAAGGAATCTTCCGACTCGACGGCACTCGCGTCAATGCTGGCGCCATGACTAAGGGAATTTACATCATCGATGGTCGCAAGACAGTTGTAAAATAGACATACATACTATTTAAGATTTAAATACTTATGAAACAATCTTTTAGTTTAACGAAGAGCAAACTTCTCTTAGTTCTTTTCACCCTGCTGATGGGGGCAAACCCCACATGGGCTGATGAGTTGACTGTGTATGACGGAACTAACTCAAGCGAATATGTCCCTGTTTATGGGAACTGGGCTGATGCTTATCTGAAATGTGAGTTTGTAATACCTGCTGCTGATGTAATAGCTATGGATGGAAGTACTATTTCAGCGATGACATTCTATCTGAAAAATAAAGCCGCAGCAAAGTGGTCTGGTACTTTCCAAGTATTCATAAAGGAAGTGGATAATACCATCATGAGCGATTTTCTAGGAACAGAAGGTGCTACCATTGTTTATGAGGGTGAATTAGATGGTACCTCTTCCGAGATGGCAATTAACTTTAGTGAGAATTACTCTTACAACGGCGGGAACCTTCTTGTAGGTGTTTATCAGATAGTAAAAGGAAATTTTAAAAGTGCTTCTTTTTATGGAGTGGGGCAAGGCTATAATTCTGCTGTAAGTGGTTATAACTCTTCGTCTCTTAGTGGCATCTCTGCTACAGGTAGAGCTTTTATCCCTAAGACGACCTTCACTTATGAGCCTTCCGCCGTAGGCCCAGCCCTGAGGGTGAAAGATTATAAGGATGGCGAGAGTTGTGCTTTCGGCATGGTGAACCCTGGTGCCACCAGAGTCATCACTTTGGCAAACCCAGGCACAGAGGATATCACAGTAAATATCGCAACCACCGGTGGCTTTACTGCAGACATAACTTCTGCCACTATCGCCGCTAAGGGCGAGCAAGTAGTGACTATCACTGTACCCGACGCAACAGCTACCGGTACGATTACCATCACCCCGACAGCAACAGGAGTAGATGCCATTACTCTCAATCTGAGCTGCACCATCAAAGACCCGAACAAGATGTTTGTCGACTTCAATGACAATGCACTTCCTGAGGGATGGACAACAGCAGGTATCGGTAGTTATACTACAGGTACCTATGCTTCAACTTACACATGGGACTTCTCTAAAGGTTATGCGTGGTATAAGCAATCCTCTTCATGGAGTATGGACTCTTATAAGCATTCACTCATTTCTCCTTTAATGAATTTCACAGAGAATGAGAAAGTCCTATTTAAAATGAAGAAAGAGCCAACTTCTACCTCATATCCCGCTTACATCCTCGTACAATATACCTCAAACGGAACAACTTGGACAGATACTCCAGAAGGTGCATTTGAAGATGCTGCATTCACAACTGACTGGCAGACAAAGGAGGTCACTCTTCCTGCCACCGCCACGCAGATTCGTTTTGTGGTAGCGGGTGTGGGTATCGATGACATCTATGGTGGTGAACTGTCGCAGGCTCCCGTGATGAAGGTGACAGCCAGCGACCATGTGTTTGGAATGATTAGTGCAGACACTCCAACAACATTTACAATTGCTAATACAGGAAAGTCAGAACTGACAGGCGTTCAGGTTACTTCAAGCGATGCTAACTTCACTATCTCTGGCAACTATGCTACCATAGGCGTAGGCGAGACAGCTACCGTCACCGTTACCATGTCTGCCACTACAAAGGGTAGCCACAGCGGTGTAATCACTATTACTGCTCCTGAGCAGGAGACCGTAACCTTCAACGTCAGCGGATATGTAATGGACGATGACCTGTTCACCGAGACCTTCGACGGCAATGCACTGCCCGACGGATGGACAACTACTGGTTGGACATTTAGCAATGGGGCGGCTATGGGTGCTTACAAAAGCACAAAATATCAGCTCATTACTCCCTCTCTGACAGTTGCTACAGGTGAGAAAATGGCTATTGAAGTAAAGAGGAACAAAACTAACAGTTGTACATTACCTATATTCTACTCTAAAGATGGTGGCGAATTTACAACACTGAAGACGATTCCCAACTCAGAACTGACCGATAACTATCAGGTGTTCTTCATAGACGGTCTTGAGGCTGGTAGTTATAAATTCCGCTTTGATGGAGATGATACCAGTATTGGTACTGTCAACGGTTTCCACCTTAATCAGAATGCCCCTGTATTCGAGATGGTGACAACAGGAATTGCTGCTTTTGGCAAGAAGATAGCAAGCGATAGCAAGACCTACACCGTAAAAAATGCTGGTACAGGTACACTGACAGTGAACATTGCTTCCGACAATGCGACAGACTTTAGCGTAGCTCCTGCACAGCTTAACATTGCTAGTGGTGAAACTGCAGACTTCACCATCACCTTTAACTACATCGAAGGCAGTTATGGCAACAAGTCGGCAAACGTCACCGTAACTCCTACCTACAACGAGGCTCTTGCCTATAACATCGCAGCTACAGCTAAGGCTATGGATCCAAATGCTTGGGATGTGGACTTCAATGATGTTACGGTATTCCCAACTGGATGGGTTGCTGATAAATTCTCTGTTGCCAAGAAATCATACACGACAAACCCGAATACCTCTAACCTGGCTGTTTCTTCCGATAAGGGTGCTACGTTAGTTACTCCACGTCTACAAGCCAAAGCTAATGACGTGCTGACGTGGGAGGCTTACTGCGACTGGAGCGACGAAGGTTTTCTGGTAGAGTATTCTGACGATGAAAGGGCGACATGGAACGTGGTTACCATTGACGGGCTTATCGCAAGCACCGCTTCTGGTTATAAGGGTTACTATCGCCCGGAGGAGAACGATCTTACAACTAGAGGTTGCAAGCTCGACATGCAGTTCACAGCTCCTGCCGATGGCTACTATTATCTGCGTTTCACCTCTTCTTATACTGGCAATGGTGTTGACAACTTTAATGGGTTCAAGTTGGCATTGAAGGAACATGATGCTACCATCACTAACAAGACCATCCGCACGACCTTCACACAGTATGCCAACCATCAGGTGAGCGTCTCCGTAAAGGAACTGGTAGGTAAGGACGAGGAGATGACAGCCAAGTTCTATGTCGACGGCACTCAGTATGGTGAGAGTGTTACAGAGACTGTTCCCGCTGGCAGCGAGATGAAGTTTGAAATTCCTGTTCGCTTCGACGACATTATAGAGGGCAATGCCTATATCGTAGTTTCCAACGCTAACATTGAGTTGACAACCGACGTGGTGGCCATAACCACCAAGGCTGCCATCGTGCTTGATGAGACAACAGCTCCTGCAGATATGCCTTCTGGCTATCAGGACAAGGTGGTTGTGAAGTATACCGCCAAGCAGGGATGGAATACCATCTGTCTGCCGTTCGCATTGACCAGCGATGACTTAACAGCTCTCTTCGGTGAAGGCTGGAAAGCTTACGAATTTAATGGATATAGTGGTGGCGAATTATCTTTTAATAAGGCAACAAAGTTCGCTGCTGGTTATCCTTACATCGTCTATTGTGCTAATGTGCCTGAAATTGCAGCACCAGGTTACATTGTAAGCTACGTCAATTTCACATCCACAGCAAAAAGCGATATCCATTCTGGCATTACATTCCAAGGCACCTTCGCTCCGATGACTGCCGGCTCATTGGTGGGTAAGTACGGTGTGACCTCTACTGGTAAGATTCAGAAGGCAGGCGATTTAGCAACGCTAAAGGGCTTCCGTGCTTATTTTGAAGGAAACTTAGCAGATGCCCGTCTTGCCATCTACGATGAGGCTACTGGCATCACAACAATCCTTGATGCTAAGGAGTTGAACAACGATGGTAATGTATATAACCTAAATGGGCAGCGTGTGGAGAAAGCCCATAAGGGCCTCTACATCATCAATGGCAAGAAGGTGAATGTTAAATAAAAAGCAACTATGACAATAAATAATATGAAAAAGAAATATATTTCACCTGAGACGGCAGTATTTGTCTGTAATACGAACTCATTGCTAATGGCTTCAAAACTTGATGTATTGGATGACAACCTTTCCGTCATTCCTACTGACGATGAGTTCGATGGCGAGTTCAGTAGTCGTGATCTGGATATCGAAGACGTTGCTCTCGACTTCTAAACAGTCAAGACACGTTAATACGCATGCAGTATTGCGTGTTATAATTAAAAAGAACAGCTAAGCCAGTTGCGGCTTAGCTGTTCTCTATTTATATATGTGGAGACTGCAAACTAGAACTTGTAGTCGATACCCAAACCGATTACATTATTGGTGCGAGAGTAGGTCTCTGTGGCTGGCCAGGGAGTGCCCTGATAAGCTGAAGACTCTTTCTTGTAGTCGCTATAGATGGTGATGAAGTAACCAGCGTTGAGGCGTATCTTCTTGTTGATGTTCCATGCTCCACCCAAACCTACCGACCAGCTGTCGCAGGCAAAAGAGGTATTCTGCTGATAGTCATCGTCCAAACCATAGTCGGTACGCTGTCCACCACAGCTTACGGTGAACTTATTGTTGATGTCGTATTCTACACCCAGCAGATATTCGTGAGTACCATGAGTCAGCTCCTTCTGACGATCGCCAGCCATCTTGGCATGCTTATCATCAAAGTTATGATACTCTACAGTGGCACGTAACTGGTCTGTAAACTCATAACCAACAGCAACAGAGAACAAAGCAGGCATATCGTAGCGCGTTGTAGCACCATCCTCATAAGCAGCCACCTTGTCGCCGAACTGTGCCAAAGCAGTAGCACCAGTGATATAAGGAACAGCTGCACCTGTAGCAGGGTCTGTATTCTTGATGGTTGCATTCAGCATCTTAGTATCGTTCTCCGTATTAATCTTTGTACGGAACTCATAGCGAGCAGCTACTGTCAATGGACCTTCGTGATAGTCGAAACTAATAACTGGAGTGAAGCCCCAACCCTTCTGCAAGCAGTCGAGTTGCAGGTCGATAAGATTCTGGCCACCCAAAGCTGGGACGGTTGTTGCTGTTACATGACCACGATTATATCCATCGTAGTAGTTGGCACGCAAGCCAACAGCAACAGCAAAGTTATCTGTCAGCTTATAAGTAAAGTTCAGCTGTCCACCATAGATATACTGCTTACCCTTCATCTCAGAGTCGATACCATACTTTTCGGGGGTTAAACCTGCTGAGAACAGCTTAGCCATTACGAGCGCATTAAACATAGGTATACCATCGTCGTATTTCACAAAACCGCCGCTACCTACGATACCAATCATAGCACTAACAGCCCAGTTATTTTGCTTATAGGAAGCAAACAGAGCGGGAACGATAGGTGCAGAGGCCTTTCCAGGGAACTTCTGGTCGATATTGACACCCGCATAACCCAAAGCTGGATATGCCAGATAGTTGTCAGCTGTCCACTGGATATCACGATCCTGCCAAGGCTTCTGAAAATTAAGTGATAACTGCCAGCCTTCGTGTCCCCATGCCAAACCGGCAGGGTTAGAGAATGCTGCATCGATGTCGAAAGAGGTACCGCGTGCCATCATTCGGTCAAAAGCAATGTGATAGTTTGTGTTTGTCATCAGTCCACCAGCCCAAGAGGTGGTGGCGAGCATGGCTGTCGCAGCCATTAAAATGATTCTTTTTCTCATTACTACATTTATTGTTTGAAATTTCGGGATGCAAAGGTACAACCTTTTCTTGGAATAAACGAATAAATGATGAATTATCTTCCAAAAGCGAGCACAATAGATAGCCCATTTTTCTACTATTATTTATGCGCGCATGAAAATTTTTCTGTAAACGTTGGGTGGTATGCACTCTTTTTTGTAATTTTGCAGGCGATTTGAAAGAACAGACCTCAAAAGATATAACGTTATACATTTTATGGCAGACACAAAAAAGATTAAGACAGCGCTCATCTCTGTATTCCACAAGGATGGGCTGGAAGAGTTGTTGAAGAAGTTGAATGACGAGGGCGTTAAGTTCCTGTCTACTGGTGGCACACAGACTTTCATTGAGAGCTTGGGTTATGCTTGCGAGAAGGTAGAGAACGTAACAACGTATCCTTCTATCCTCGGTGGTCGTGTAAAGACACTGCATCCCAAAGTATTCGGAGGTATCTTGGGACGCCGTGACAATGAGGGCGACCGTGAGCAGATGGCTCAGTATGAGATTCCCGAGATCGACCTCGTTATCGTCGACTTGTATCCCTTTGAGCAGACTGTAGCTAGTGGTGCTTCTGAGGCAGACATCATCGAGAAGATTGATATCGGTGGTATCTCACTGATTCGTGCCGGAGCTAAGAACTTCAACGATGTAGTTATCGTTCCCTCGAAGGCTGAATACGCTGTATTGCTGGATATCCTGAACAAGCAGGGTGCAGAGACAACTAAGGAGCAGCGCCGTATGTTCGCTACTCGTGCTTTTGGTGTCAGCTCACACTACGACACAGCTATTCACAGCTGGTTTGAAAAGTAAAAAGATAAATTGTAAATAGATTAAATATGGGATTTTTTAGTTTTGTCCAGGAGATTGCTATGGACCTTGGAACGGCTAACACTATCATTATCAGTGATGATAAGATTGTGGTTGACGAGCCGTCAGTAGTAGCCCTCGACCGCCACACCGACAAGATGATTGCCGTAGGTTCGCAGGCTAAGATGATGTATGAAAAGACACATGACAACATTCGTACCGTACGCCCTCTGCGCGATGGTGTGATTGCTGACTTCTCTGCTTGTGAGCAGATGATGCGTGGACTGATTAAGATGGTACATACTGGTAGCCGTCTGTTCTCTCCATCACTTCGTATGGTTATTGGTGTGCCCTCTGGTTCTACTGAGGTTGAGCTGCGTGCTGTACGTGACAGTGCAGAACATGCTGATGGTCGTGATGTATATCTGATTTTTGAGCCAATGGCTGCTGCTATTGGTATTGGTATCGACGTAGAGGCTCCCGAGGGCAACATGATTGTTGATATCGGTGGTGGTTCTACCGAGATTGCTGTTATCTCATTGGGTGGTATCGTATCTAACAACTCTATCCGTACCGCTGGTGACGATCTGACAGCCGACATCCAGGAATATATGTCTCGCCAACACAACGTGAAGGTTTCAGAGCGTATGGCTGAGCGCATCAAGATTGCTGTAGGTTCTGCTCTGACAGACCTTGGCGACGAGGCTCCTGAGGATTATGTAGTACACGGTCCTAACCGTATCACTGCCCTGCCTATGGAGGTTCCCGTATGCTATCAGGAGATTGCTCACTGCTTGGATAAGACGGTTGCAAAGATTGAGAACGCTGTGCTCTCTGCATTGGAGAACACTCCTCCCGAACTGTATGCCGACATCGTAAAGAACGGTATCTGGTTGGCAGGTGGCGGTGCATTGCTGCGTGGTTTGGATCGTCGTCTGGAAGCTAAGATTAATATCCCCTTCCATATCGCAGAGGATCCATTGCACTCTGTTGCTAAGGGTGCAGGTATCGCCCTGAAGAATGTGGATCGCTTCTCATTCTTGATGAGATAAAGAACACTTCGCTAGAGAATAGTGAAGAGTGAATAGATAACAGATAAAAGATAGGGGATAATCGTGCATAACCTGCTGGAGTTTCTTGAACGCCACCATCACTGGTTCCTTTTTGTTATCCTGGAGGCTATTAGTCTGGCCTTGTTGTTCAGCTATAATGGCTATCAAGGTAGCGTATGGTTCTCGTCAGCCAATGCTATGGCTGGCAAGGTGTATGCGTGGAGTTCGGCTGTGGAATCGTATTTCTCATTGACAAAAGTGAATGAGGATTTGACGCTACGTAACTATTACTTGGAGCGTCAGGTGACACAGTTGCGTCGTCTCTATGCGGAGGCAACGGAGGAGGAAGACCAGCAGGAGCGCAAAGGACTCGACTCTTTAAGTCGCTATCAACTCATTCCTGCCAAGGTGGTGAGCAATGAGTTAGATAAGAATGATAACCTAATGACCATCGACAAGGGTAAGGCCGATGGTGTGGAAGTTGGCATGGGTGTGGCATGTGGCCGTGGTGTGGTAGGTGTTACCTATCTCGTTTCCGACCACTATACGATTGTCATCCCCGTGCTCAATAGCCACTCGTCGCGTATCAGTTGTGCCATTCGTGGCTATGGCTACTTTGGTGTATTACGCTGGTATGGCGAGGATGCAGCCTATGCCTATGTCGAGGACATCCCTCGCCATGCTCGATTCAAGCGTGGCGACTGGGTGGAGACGAATGGTTACTCCAGCATCTTCCCTCCGGGAGTGCTGGTAGGTCAGATTGTAGAGGTTTACAACTCGCGCGATGGTTTGTCGTATAAGCTAAAGGTTCGTCTAACCACCGATTTTGGCAACCTGCGTGATGTGGTGATTATCAGCGACCGTTCGATTGCTACACGTATGCGACTGATGCAGTCTGCTCGCGACTCGTTGAAGCTGAACGTGAAAGAGTGAGGCGCGTACGCTGGAGAAACGCATACGCTAGTGAATAGAGTATAGTGAATAGATAACAGTAAAAAAGGATGTCTGAAGATTTTCTGAAACGGTTGGGGTGGTTTGCCCTTTTCTTCCTGATACAGATTTTGGTATTAGGACGCATCCACCTGTTTCATTATGCTACCCCATTGCTCTACGTTTATTTCGTAGCCAAGTTCCCACGCAATCATGCCAAGTGGGCTATCCTTGTATGGAGCTTTGCTATGGGATTGCTCATCGACATCTTTAGCAATACTCCAGGTGTGGCTGCTGCCTCGCTAACAGCTATTGCAGTTGTCCAACCCTATTATTTCGAACTCTTTGTACCACGCGACTCAGCCGATAATGTGGTGCCTTCAATAACTACTATTGGTCCGTTGAAGTTTGCCCACTATATCGTGCCGCTGGTATTGGTATACTGCGTATTGTTCTATACCCTCGAGATGTTTACCTTCTTCAATAGCCTCTATTGGCTGATGTGTGTGCTTGGCAGTAGTGTCATCACACTGGTACTCATCTTTACACTCGAGATAGGTAGACGAAAATAACAATCATTATCCGGAGCATCCATGAAAGATTATTCAATGGATTACAGACGCTATGTCATCGGTGGGGTGGCCCTATTGATAGTGGTCATCTACATCATCCGTCTGTTTACGCTCCAGATTACTAGTGATGACTATAAGAAGAGTGCCGACTCTAATGCCTTCCTGAAGAAGATAGAATATCCTTCGCGTGGTGGCATCTACGACCGTAATGGAAAGCTGCTGGTATACAATCAGCCTGCCTACGATATCATGGTGGTGATGAACGAGGCGAAAGATCATCTTGATACGCTCGACCTTTGTGAGGCACTGAACATTACTCGAGAGGACTTTGACAGTCGTATGGAGGCTATCAAAGACCGCAATAAGAATCCTGGTTATTCGCGCTTTACCCAACAACTCTTTATGAGCCAGTTGTCGGAGGCCGACTTCTCAGTCTTCCAAGAGAAGATGTTCCGCTTCCCCGGTTTCTATATTCAGCGCCGTTCTATCCGTCAATACCGCTATTCCTTTGCAGCCCATGTGTTGGGTGATGTGGCAGAGGTGTCGCCAGCAGATATCGAGGAGGACGACTACTACCAGCCTGGCGACTATATCGGCAAGCTTGGTGTAGAGCGCAGCTATGAGAAACAGCTACGTGGCGAGAAAGGTATTCAGATATTGCTGCGCGATGCTCATGGTAGAGTACAAGGCCGCTATCAGAATGGTCGTTTCGATCGTCGCCCTGTTGCAGGTAAGAACCTGACATTAGGTCTTGATGCAGAGTTGCAGGCCCTAGGAGAGCGACTGATGGAAGGCAAGATTGGTTCTATCGTGGCTATTGAACCTAAGACGGGCGAAGTGCTTTGTATGGTATCATCACCCTCTTACGACCCCCGCATGATGGTAGGTCGCCAGCGCTCTAAGAGTCATCGTCTGTTGAGTCAGAACGTATGGAAGCCACTGCTGAACCGTAGTATCATGGGACAGTATCCTCCTGGTTCTACCTTCAAGACTACACAGGGACTGACCTTTATTACCGAAGGAATTATTCATCCCACACATACGGCCTATCCCTGTTCGCATGGTTTCAACTATAAGGGACTGCATGTAGGTTGTCACGGCCATGCCGCGCCACTACCTTTGGTGCCTGCCCTATCAACATCATGTAATGGTTACTTCTGTTGGGGACTCTATTATATGATTGGTGCCAAGAGCAAGTATGGCAGCGTACAGAAGGCAATGAACACATGGCGCGACTATATGGTAAGCATGGGCTTTGGCTATAAACTTGGTATCGACTTGCCAGGTGAGAAGCGTGGACTTATACCTAATGCAGAGTTCTATGACAAAGCATATAAAGGCTCATGGAATGGACTGACCATCATCTCTATTGCTATCGGACAGGGTGAGGTCAACGCTACCCCACTACAGATTGCCAACCTAGGTGCTACTATTGCCAATCGCGGTTGGTTTGTCACACCTCATGTAGTGAAGCGCATACAAGGAGAGAAACTTGATACACTATACACCCACCACCGAAAGACGATGGCTTCACGCATGGCTTACGACTATGTAGTACAAGGTATGCGCGCATCGGCATTGGGCGGAACCTGTAAGGAGTTGGCTAAGTACGACTTCATGGCATGTGGTAAGACGGGTACGGCACAGAACCGTGGCCACGACCACTCCGTATTCATGGGCTTTGCACCGATGGAGAATCCAAAGATTGCCGTTGCCGTCTATGTAGAGAATGGTGGATGGGGTGCAACCTATGGTGTGCCCATTGGCGGACTCATCATGGAACAATATATCCACGGTCAACTCTCTGAAGCCTCTAAGCATAAGGCTGCGGAGATTCAAAATAAACACATCTCGTATGGAAGTACGAGCAGATAAGAGAATATAAGAAGCATGACAGGACCCAAAAGAGAGCAGAGCGTGCTACGCAACATCGACTGGTGGACGGTACTTATTTATATCGCCCTCTTGTCGTTTGGATGGATTAGTGTCTGCGGAGCCAGCTATTCGTATGGCGAGACGGATATCTTCAGCCTGAGCACTCGTTCGGGTATGCAGATTATTTGGATTGGTACGAGTATTATGCTGGGCTTTGTCATCCTGATGCTCGACGACCGATTCTATGATACCTTTGCGTATGTTATATACGGACTCTTACTGCTACTACTCTTTGTCACCATATTCAATCCGCATAGCATCAAAGGTTCCCGATCGTGGCTGGTATTAGGACCTTTACGACTACAACCGGCTGAGTTTGCCAAGTTTGCCACAGCATTAGCCCTAGCCAAACTCATGTCCACCTATGGTTATACAATACAACAGGCACGCCATTTTGGTGCTGCCCTGCTGGTTATCCTGTTGCCGATGGCATTTATCGTGCTACAACGTGAAACGGGTTCGGCTCTGGTTTATATGTCGTTCTTCCTGATGTTCTATCGCGAGGGAATGCCAGGCAGTATTCTTTTTACGGGTGTTGCTATGGTGGTGTATTTTGTGGTGGGCATCCGTTATGCCGCAGTACCCATTGGCTCGTCGCCTACCAATGTAGGACCTTTTGTGGTATTATTCCTCATTCAACTGTTCTCTATCGGGATGGTGTGGGTGTACTGCCATCGCAAACTAGGTTGGCGCATGTTACTATGCTCGTTGGGCGTTACAGCTCTTTCGATACCCTTGCTGGCCATTCCCGTAGATATTATCTATGTGCAACTAGCTTTGGTGGTAGCACTTATTGGCTACCTGATATGGCAAGGACTCTCTACGCGCATACATTATTATTATTTTATAGCCCTCTTTGCTTTGGGCTCAGTTTCGTTCTACTATGGTGCCGACTTCATCATGCAACATGTGATGGAGCCTCACCAGCGCTCACGTATCAACGTATTGCTGGGATTGGACGAAGACCTCAGAGGTGCCGGATATAATGTTCACCAGTCTGAAATTGCCATTGGTTCGGGTGGACTGGAAGGAAAAGGATTTCTGAATGGTACACAAACCAAGTTGAAGTTTGTACCCGAACAGGATACCGACTTCATATTCTGTACTGTTGGTGAAGAAGAAGGATTCTTGGGTTCAGCAGGTGTATTGCTCTTGTTCCTTGCCTTGATATGGCGACTCATCTATCTTTCCGAGCGACAACCTATGCGCTTTGGGCGCATCTACGGCTATTGCGTGCTGAGCATCTTCCTCTTCCACGTCTTTATCAATGTAGGTATGGTGTTAGGTCTTACCCCCGTTATTGGTATTCCTCTACCATTCTTCTCGTATGGCGGTTCATCCTTGTGGGGCTTTACCTTCCTCCTGTTTATTTTTCTGCGCCTTGATGCTGCCCGCAATCTAAGTCGCTAGGCTTCTACCTCTCACTACTTATCTTTAATCCTACGTCCGTGATACCTGGCAGTATCTCGCGGCGCATATCGTGACGGACGGAAACATGAATAGAGTCACCTTTCTGAAGATGGATTTCTTTTATAGGGAAGGAATACTGATACTGGCCGATACCTCTTCCTATGACATTGCCTAATGTATCAGTAAACACACAGTCGAGGGTATCGCAGACAAGCTTGCCACTAGGAAGAATAGTTTGGTCAACAATCAGATTGAGACGCATGAAAGGATAGCCTGCGCTGATGCGCAAGGCCAGTTCTTCCTGATAAGTACCTTCTTGCGATACGGGAGGAATGCCATATTCAAGCACTTCGCTCTTCTCCCAACCATTCTCATGCGTGTGTTCATAGTGGAAGTAGACGGTGGGCTCGTGGCATGCCACCAACAAGATGGCAGCAAGAAACAGGCCTATCAGTATCTTACTCTTATTGTGCATGATTTCTAGGACCTTGACCTTGTGGCTTACGAGGCTTTTTCTTCTTTTTCTTCTTAGCACGGTCAAAGCGGGCAATATTCTCCTGAGTAGCCAAGTCAACAGGACCTTGTGGTGTATTCTTAGCACCATCGGCAGTAAGTGATACAGGTTTCTCGCCTTGACGGTTCATCTCGATAATCTGCTTAGCACGCTCAGCAGTAATCGTCTCCAGATTAGCAGCGATGTTCTTATCAGTAGAGTATGTGATAAGACCTGCCAGAATATCAGCCTTGAAATAGTAGTAGTCGGCATCCTGTGTCTGCAGTTGGATATCCTTTGCAGGCAGACGGCGACCAGCTTCTACATAGTCATCTACCTCATAGTTTAGACAACACTTCAGCTTGGCACACATACCAGCCAGTTTCTGTGGATTGAGAGAAATATCCTGATGGCGTGCTGCTGAGGTACCAACACTCACGAAGTTCTTCATCCATGTAGCACAGCAGAGCTCACGACCACAGGGACCCGTACCACCAATAAGTCCAGCCTCCTGACGAGCACCAATCTGCTTCATCTCGATGCGTACATGGAAGGTGGCAGCCAAGTCTTTAATCAATTGACGGAAGTCTACACGCTCGTCAGCGATATAATAGAAAATAGCCTTGTTACAGTCGCCTTGGTACTCCACGTCACCAATCTTCATCTGCAATCCCAAACCTTTGGCTATCTGACGACTCTCAATCATGGTGGCATGCTCGCGACTCTTAGCCTCCTGATACTTCTCCATATCAATAGGACGTGCGATGCGATATACGCGACGGATGTCATCAGCCGACTTAAGGTTGGCCTTCTTCATCTGTATCACAGCCAATCTACCCGTTAGTGATACCACACCGATGTCATGACCAGGGTTAGCCTCAACAGCAACGATGTCGCCCTTCTTCAGAGGTAGGTTGTTGACATTGTGGTAGTAGCCTTTACGTGTATGTTTGAACTGCACTTCCACGAGGTCGGTAGTATCGGTATTACCTGGTACATCGGCCAGCCAGTCGTAAGTATTCAGCTGACGGTCTTGGCGTCCTACTGCATGCTTGCAGAGTCCGCGGTCGCAACCAGTCTTTATCAAGAGTTCTTTCTCCATATATCTTTTGTTATCTTTATTTTCTATTTCTGTATCAACAGCACAATCATCTGCAATGCCATGTCGAAGAAGACGATCTTCGCATTCGCATTCTGTCCAATGTCGCGAATGGCACGAGTTACCAGGTCGCAGATGGGTAGGATGTTGGCTTCGTTGATGAAACGTGCAAAGTTGCGAGCAAACTCCTCCTCACGTTGCGACATATAGCACAGTTCCTCTTGTTGGAAGTTGTACATAAAGTTTTCGCGTATAAGTCGCAGAAAGTAATTCAAGAATCGTTTCTGGCGCTCACGTCCCATCGATGCCATACGCTCACTCCACTGCTTGAGGTCTTTGATGCGACGCTGATAAGCCAGTCGCATCAGCGATTGGAACATATCAAGAAACAGCTCGCTCTCCGAATCAACAGTAAGCAAGTCGAGTGTCTGTCGCCAACTACCATTAGCCATGCGAGTGATGCGCTGTGCCATATCCTCGCTCAGTCCGCGCTGGTCTTTCAGTGCCTGACAGATGCTATCGTTGTCGATGCGCTTAACATCTATACGCTGTACACGACTGCGAATGGTATCGAGCAGTTTCTCGGGCTCCTCGCACACCATGATGAATACAGTCTGCGTGGGAGGTTCCTCCAAGAGTTTCAATATCTTGTTGGCGCATTCTATGTTCATGCGCTCGGGCAACCAGATAAGGCTTACCTTATATCCACCCTGACTAGACTTCAGCGATAGCTTGCGTATCAGTGCATCGCTCTCACCAGCAGTGATGATGGCTTGCTGATTCTCGCCACCCATCTGTTCTAGCCAATCGGTCATGGTGAAGTAGAGACCACCCATCACCATCGCGTGCCATTCCTTAGCAAAGTCATCGCTCACGGGCTTATGGTCACCCCCCATCGAAGGGAGCTTGATAGTAGGATAAGTAAAGTGCAGGTCGGGATGCTCCAGATTGTCGAGCATAGCAGTGGTATTTGCGGTAGCATTGCCTATTGACAGTAGTTCCTTGGCGAAACCTACAGCCAGTGCCATCTTACCACAGCCTTGCGGACCACAGAGCATCAGCGCATGAGGCAGTCGCTCTTCGCGCAGCAGCTGCATCAGTCGCTCTTGTATCTCTTTCTGTCCTATGACCTGTTCAAATCCCATCTATTAGTTTGAAGTTTGACGTTTGATGTTTGTTTTTTATAGCAGTCGCTTGGCCACCTCTGCTACACTATCTACTGCTGAGACGGTATAGAAGTGGATATTGTTGATGCCATTGGCATATAGTTCCTGACACTGTGCGGTAGTCCACTCAATGCCTAACTGCTTGGCATCCTCGTCTGTCTTACATTTTACAATCTCTTTAGCCAGCGCCTCAGGGATGTCGCAGTGGAATGTCTTAGGCACCACTGTCAACTGAGTAAGCTTTGCCAGAGGTTTGATGCCCGGGATAATGGGAATGGTGATACCCATCTCACGAGCCTTCTTTACAAAGTCGAAGTATTTCTGATTATCGAAGAATAGCTGTGTCACGGCATACTGTGCGCCCAGTTCCTGTTTCTCTTTCAGATACTGCATGTCCATCTCCAGATTAGGAGCCTCTTCATGCTTCTCCGGATAGCAGGCCACACCATAGTCAAACTTCTGTCCGGGATGTTTGATAGGTGTACCGTCGGCAAAGAATCCTTCGTTGAATCGTGCCACCTGACGGATGAGGTCGGTGGTATGAGCATGTCCACCAGGAGTAGGCATAAAGCGACTATCCTCCTTGGCCTTATCACCACGCAATAGTAGCAGGTCGCTGATACCCAGGAACTGCAAGTCTAGCAGCTCGTATTCAATATCTTGGATTGTTGCACCACTACAGATTACGTGAGGCTGCACGGGAATACCGTATTTCTGTTGGATAGCAGCAGCAATAGCCACTGTGCCTGGGCGACGGCGAATACGCTGTCGCTCAAACTGTCCATTCTCCAACTCCTTGTACACAAACTCCGAGTGGTGAGTCGTAATATTGATGTATGCAGGATCAAATTCTCTCAGTTTGTCGATATCGGCAAACAACTTTTCGGTGCCAGTCCCTTTCAGTGGGGGCAGCACCTCGAATGAGAACCGTCTGGCGGCATCTAGTTTTAATATACTCATAATTCGTTGCAAAGTTACGAAAAGTCGAGCGCAAAACAAAAGAAACCCGTTTCTTTTTTTGCCGAGACGGAGTAATTTCGCGTTCGAACGAGCACAAAGTTACGAAAAGTCGAGCGTAAAACAAAAAAGAAAGAAGTAAATATTCACACTCTACTATCCGTTTTTAGTAAACAAACGTTAAAAATGGGGGGGGTAAGCGAGAGTTTTTTAATATTTATTTCACTACAAAGAAAATAATTACTATATTTGTTCCCAAACAGTACAATATTTTTATTTACTAACTAAAACTCTAAAATTATGAAAATGATGTTTAAATGGATGTGTGCTATCATAGTAGTTGTGATGAGTACTTATGTGTTTACTGCATGTGGTGATGACAGTGATGATCCCACTAATCCCAATGCGCCCTCTCCTTCTTCAATTGTGGGCACTTGGGAAGTAGTTTCGTCACCTGTTACTAAGAATGGTCCCACCAAAGGCACATTATTCTACATGGCCAGCAATGGTGTGATGAAGATGCAGCTGGGTGGTACAGGTGAAGTGAATACTGGCAGATATTCCTATATTCCAGCCACAGGTCTTTTAACTCCCTCTTTCGAAGGAGTAAGAACAGGTACCGCTGTATTGAGCATGCGCTCAGATGGTAAAATCAGCATGCAGGTATCTGAATCCGATAATAACTACACCCTTATCCTCGAGAAGAAGTCTAGTAATGACATCATCCAGAGTGGTGAAGGTGGAGGCGGTGAATCAGGAAATGTACAAGCTCGAGAGATTATTGGTACTTGGATATTTCTTTATGATGAAGGAAACGTTAACAATAGCGAAGGTATTACAATAGTATTCAACGAGGATGGAACAGGTTACTACTACGATGAACAATCTCATAGAGAAAACATTACCTTCACATCGAGTTACGACAACAAGGGACGTATCCGTGCAGAATGGACATACCAAGTAAATGGAGCAAAGGCCGAGCTGAAAGCGATAGCCGTACAAGGCGGCAATGTGCTGAACGGAGAAGGTCGCATGAAGCAAGATGGTGTTGACTTCGCAGGCGTTACAATGATGAGGAAAGGCTATACGATTCCTTCAGAGGGCATCCTCGGTCGTTGGAAGGTGATTGATGCAAAGTTCATTGGTCCAAGAATCGGTTCTGTATTGGTATTTGCCAACAATAAAGAGTTCTACACAGAGGGTGACGCTCATGCAGACACTTATGATTGGAATGCTACAACAAAGGAACTGGTGATTCATCTTACTGAAGATGGTGACAAACAGGCCACTGTTCAAGCCAATGGTTGGACAACAGGCTCACAGGCTACTGTAACCTTAGTTGGCACAGATGGTACACTGAAACTAGAGAAACTATAAGATATAGTTCTATCGATTAACTTGACGGCATTATCCTCCTTAGATAGTGCCGTCAATTCTTTCTAAATAGTCTATTTTCTTTCTGTACAAAGCTGTTGTACTATCCGTACATAGTTGTTGTACTACTAGTACAGAAGGCTTGTACTACCTGTACAGAGCTATTGTACTACTCTAAAACACCATATTTTTTCAGCCAAAAGTTTGGAACTTTAGACAAATATTCCTATCTTTGCAATCGGAGAGGAAACTCAATAGATTAACATTACAATAACTAAAAACAAAAAGCTTATGAAACGAACATTACGATTGTTATCACTCATGGCTGGACTATTGCTTGTCAGCAGTGGAGTTTTTGCCCAACAGACATGGAAAGAACTTATTGCAAACGGCAATTTCGAAGGTTCAGACCTCGGCAATTTTTCTATTAGTATTAAAGACGAAGGAAGTAGAAATCTTAATGCTGACGACATCATCACCGAAGGCAGTAATCACTATGCTAAACTTGCGTTCACTGTAAGTCCTACAAAGACCAACTTTATTATTCAATTGTCAGAACCACTCAAAGCAGGTGGTGTAGTTAAGTTCTCTATGCGTGCCAAGTCGAACGCTACTAAAGACCTTTCAATCATCACGGAGGAATTAGGTAGGCTATTAGTAAAAAAAGGCGATTGGAGTACATCTACCTATGAAGGCATAGTCAAAGCAGAACAAGACCAATGCCAAACGATTACATTTAAATTTGACAGAAACTTCAAGCAGGCCGACATCTTCTATTTCGACGATATGAGTCTGAAGGTATGCGATGGCAATACCCCTATCGATTTTGCCGATAACAAGGTGAAGGAGATTTGCGTCAGCAAGTGGGACACCAATGGTGACGGAAAACTGAGTATGGCTGAAGCTGCTGCAGTCACAGATATAGGTGATGCGTTTTTCAACAATTCTGAAATTACCAGTTTCGATGAATTCCAATATTTTACGGGCATCACGAGTCTTCAGGAGAATGCTTTCTATGGCTGTTATAATCTGAAATCTATCATACTTCCTAGCAACATCACAGAAATTGGAGTTAGTCATTCTTGGATGGGTGCTTTTAGATGGTGTTATAATATGACTTCTGCAACATTAGGTGATAAGATAGAAGTAATCGGTGATAATTCTTTTGAGCATTGTAGCGCCTTAACTTCTATCAATATGCCCAAGAACCTAAAAACAATCGGTTATAGCGCATTCTACGCTTGTTCATTTGTACCTACATTGGTTATCCCCAAAGGTGTAGAATCTATTGGAGACGATGCATTCTATGGTTGGCAAGCACTGACTTCTATTGTTGTTGAAGAAGGAAATAAGTTCTATGATTCTCGTGAGAATTGTAATGCACTCATTAATACAAAAACTAACGAACTGATGGTCGGCAGCTCTAGCTCCTTTATTCCAAGCACCGTAACCTCTATCGCTCGCGAAGCATTCGTTGGTCGCAGTGGTTTGACCACACTGACCATTCCTAAGAGCGTAACTGTTATCGGTGGTGGGGCTTTTACTGGCTGCAATGGCCTTACCTCTATTATCGTTGAGGAAGGAAATCCGAATTACGACTCGCGTAATAACTGCAATGCGTTGATAGAAACAGCCACCAATAAACTTCTTACAGGATGCAAGAATACCATCATCCCCAATAGTGTGACGGAAATTGCATCTTCTGCATTTAGTAATTGTTCTGGGCTCACCGCCATTTCAATTCCAAGCAGTGTGACAAAAATTGGAGCGTACGCATTCTATGGCTGCCCTGGCCCTAACCTACTCTCCATAATAGTAGAAGAAGGAAATCCTACCTATGATTCTCGTTATAACTGTAATGCGCTCATAGAAACAGCTACCGACTCTCTGATAATAGGATGTAAGAGTACGTCTATTCCCATTGATATAAAGAGAATTGCACCGAATGCATTCAATGGATGTACAGGCCTGTCTTTTGTTAGGATTCCTAATGGTGTAAAGATTATTGACTCTTATACATTTGCAAGCTGTCCTGAACTAACAACAGTTGTCATCGGCAATGGTGTAGAGAAAATTAAAGATTTCGCATTCTTCAGCCCCAACATAGCAGATATATATTGCTATGCAGAGCAGGCGCCAGAACCCTATATGACATATTCATATCCTATCTTCATAGGTTCTGCTTATTCCAATACAGTTCTTCATGTACCGGCTACATCTATTGAGACCTATCGCAATGCTGAACCTTGGAGTATATTTGAGAACATCGTTGCCCTAACGGATAGCGACCCGAATCCAACAGGAATCACAAATGTTAGCAATAACATGGTAACTGGCGAGCGCTACTATTCGCTTGATGGCAAGCGTTTGGATCAGCCTCAACGTGGCCTCAACATCATCCGCATGAGTGATGGTACAACTCGTAAAGTAATCGTGAAGTAACGAAGAAACTCAACATAACTCATAAGGCGCAGCAATGAATTCATTGTTGCGCCTTATCTTGTATCATTTGGAGTATCATTACCTTCTATAGGTTTGCAACGTAAATTGCTGAGTTTGCGATTCCTGTTCACGCTGATGGTGAGCCACCGCAACACGGAGAATGGCCTGACCATCTTTCAGTCGTTTATCAGCTTTGATGGTAGCAGTATAGCGGACACCGGTGCCTGGAGCGATACTCTCGATGTGTAAGTTGGGAGAAATATGCAAATGCTTGTTACCTGTCAACTCATCAACCATTGGCTGGACATCCATCAGGGTATGGCGCGAACGGTTCATAATCTCAAAGACTACCTTACACTGTTCACCAGCATAGAGTACACCTGTTTGACGATTGCCAACAAAACGAATATTACATAGCTCTATCTGTGGACGATGACGCTTGAGGTCTTCTACAGAAGCAGAAGACACATCATTGGGAGCTGCAACAGAAGGTGTCTCACCTGAGGGACCAGAGATACCAAAATCTACACGGTCGTCGCCACCACCTGTAGCATCAAAGCCAGAATCATCAATACTAACAGTATCATCAGGTAGTTGTCTTTCCGCTCTGCGCTCCATACGCTCACGGCGATAAACTTCCGTGCGTTCTTCAGCTTTCTGCTCAGCAGCCTGTCCAATAGCAGCACCAACGACAGCACCACCAGCCATACCTACAATAGCACCAATATCGCTACCTCGCCAACCACCAGAGATTCCGCCTACAGCAGAACCTAGAATCGTTCCGAATTGAGCACCAACATAAGCACCCTCTGCAGTATACGTGCCACAGCTACTCATCAGCAGTGCCACACCTAGCATTGTCATCATCGTCTTTTTCATATCCCTTGTCCTTTCTTTATTGTTTACGATGCAAATATACAACATTCCGAGAAATAAAACAAAAGGAAATCCCCCAAAAGTGATGGGGGATTTCCCTACTATTTTATCTATGTGATAGTTATCGTTGTTATGCCTCTGCCTTATGCATCCACTGGTTGAGTTGGAAGAGGGATGGGATAAGGATAACGAGCGAGAAGGCTACTGCCAACAATACGTGCAACTCGGAACCCTTGAAGATGTCAATGAGTTGAATATTGGGATCGGGATAGACGTTGTAGATAAGATAAGCAGCCGAGTTGTTGGCCCAATGATAAGCCATACCAGGAAGTATGCTGCCCGTACGCCAATACATCCAACCAAGAAGTAATCCTATCACAAAGGCATGAGGCATCTGGGCGGGATTCATGTGGATGAGAGCAAAGAAAAAGGCTGACAGAGCGATGGCCTTCCATGGTGAGAGCGTATCTAACAACTTGCGCAAGATGGCTCCACGGAAGACAATCTCTTCAGAGAGGGGTGCCAACAAACCGACAACCACATAGCCCCAACGATTGGAGAGTATCATATCAAACTCTGACTCCATCCAGTTGGGCAACTCAGGCATCTGCTCCTGCAACCAAGCAGAGGGGATGATAGCTCCTAAGGCTGCTATTACACTCCATATCAATACCATCCAAGGACGAGTGCGCAACCAGCGTGGCGAAACTTCTGCCCAACGGCAAAAGAGGAATACGGCTATAGTAATAATGCTAACCACCATGGTCATAGTGATGATAAGAGGAATAGTCTTGTCGGCAGTACCACTTATCCATTGCCATATCATCGGAACGATAGCTCCTCCTACTAATTGGATACCAATAAAGAGCAGGAGATACATGAGTGCTTTCTTCATAATGTATTGTTTTTATTCAGTATTTCTTCTGTCTGTAAGACGTCACGTTGTAATTGTTCTTTGAGTGCCTCCATCGTGTCGAAGCGCTGCTCATCACGCAAGCGTTCAACAAACGATACGGTAAGCTGACGACCATATAGGTTTTCGTTGAGATGGAGCACATGAACCTCTAAGGTAGTCTGTTGACCATTAAAGGTGGGACGCGTACCGATATTCATCATGCCTTGCAATAGCTCTGCGCTATCATCCAGACTAACACGAACCGCATAAGCTCCAGGAGCAGGTATCAGTTGCAGCGTATAGTCGGGCTCAATATTAGCAGTAGGAAATCCCATTGTTGTACCAATATGCTCGCCATGAGCCACGCTGCCCTTTAAGGTATACAGATGTCCCATGCGCTGAGCAGCCTCAGCCACCTGACCATGCTGCAATAGTTCGCGAATAAGCGAAGAACTGTCGTTGCCAAGAGCAGGCAGCTGTTTTACATCGATACCCATCTCCTGACCATAGCGTACATAGTCTTCAAAGCCTTCTACACGACGATAACCGAAACGATTGTCATAGCCTATCATCAGCACCTTTACATTGAGGTGCTCCTTCAATACCTGTTGCATAAACTGGCGAGCAGTCATCTGGCGTAAAGCATCATCAAAGGTGAGCACCTCTATACGATGAATTCCTACACGGGAAATCAGCTGACGCTTCTCTGCAAGAGGAGTAAGCATGGAAGGTGTCTGCTTATCAAAGGTGATAGCCATTGACTGCAAGCCACGCTTACGAGCCTCGTCAACAACCTGTTGCAAGACAAACTGATGGCCACGATGGACACCATCAAACATTCCTATGGTAGCTACATATCCTATCTCTTCCATATACGCTGTATCCATCTGTAGAGTTCACCTACCCAAAGTACCAATGAAGTGCCTGCAATGATATATCCCCACGTCTGCCAAGGTAGTGGTACCGTACGGAACATTCGTCCACCAAAGGTGACGATAAGCCACTGACCTGCCAACACCATCAGCAAGACAAACAGGAAGCCCCGACAAGCCCACAAGCGACGGAAGGCTGAATGACAAGAGCCCAGCATACGGGCATTGAACAGGTTCCACCACTGAAGCATGACAAAGATGGTGAAGAAGATGGTCAACTCCGTTGGATTTACTCCTGCCATACGCTCGAAATACCATAGTAGTGCAAACGTAGCCACAAAGAAGATTCCACCTATCGTCAATATACCTCGCAACATCGGACGGGTAATGATAAAGGCATCTTTAGCACGAGGTTTCTCCTGCATCACCTCACGTGAAGGAGGTAGTGAAGCCAAAGCCATAGCTGCAAAAGTATCCATGATAAGGTTGATCCAGAGTATCTGCGTAATAGTCAGTGGCATCTCTGTACCAATAAAGGCGCCAAAGAGTACCAGCAAGAGCGCTGTTACGTTGACCACCAGCTGGAAGAAGATAAAACGCTGGATATTCTTATACAGTGAGCGTCCCCACATTACTGCATGGACGATACTGCTAAACGAGTCGTCAATCAGTGTGATATCACTAGCCTGCTTGGCTACACTCGTACCCGAACCTAATGACAACCCTACATGAGCACGATTAAGAGCTGGAGCATCGTTGGTACCATCACCAGTAACAGCCACCACTTCGCCACATTGTTGTAACAAGGCAACAAGGCGCTGCTTGTCAGACGGACGAGCACGCGACATCACCTTCAAATCACGAACGCGCTCTAAGGCTTCTTCGTCAGAGAGGGCAGCAAACTCTGCACCTGTGATAGTCATTGGTGAATGGTCTAATACACCACACTGTCGGGCTATCTCCATCGCAGTGGCTACAGTATCGCCTGTAACAATCTTCACATCAATACCCGCCATCTTACATTGGCGAATAGCAGAAGGTACCTCTTTTCGCAATGGATCACTGATGGCAACGATAGCCAATAAGATATCATCTTGAGCAATCGCCAAGGTGCGCATAGCACGCTGCTGCCACTGAGCCAACTGCTCTTCCATAGCGCGACGGACCTCTGCATCCATCTTACAACGAGCCATCACCACCTCTGGCGCACCTTTAATATATAAGGTATCTACCACCGTGGTTGACATATACTTTCGCTCAGTAGAGAATGGTTCGCGAGCTGTAATCGGATTATCGTTACGCAACTGCTGATAATCTACACCCTGCGCTTGCAACCAGCGAAGCAAAGCCTGCTCGGTAGGATTGCCCACATCATGGGTAGCAGTAGTATTCAAGGCTATTGCCTGATAGAGCGAACTTCTATCTCCAAGCTCTTGGCCTTTAACAGCAGACTCTTCCAGCACCTCTACTACAGTCATGCGATTCTCTGTCAATGTACCCGTCTTGTCAGTACAAATAACTGTCACGGCACCCATCGTCTCTGAAGCCTGCAGTTTGCGCACCAAGTTATTACTCTTCAGCATGCGACGCATATTCAGAGCTAAAGCCAATGTTACAGCCATTGGTAATCCCTCAGGTACCGCCATTACAATCAGCGTGACAGCCATCATAAAGTAGCGCAATACGACCTCTAACATGCCAACATAATCATCCGTATACCACAGACTATTGGTCAGCATATCATGAATAAGGAATGCCAGGAAAGAAGCAGCAGACAAGCCAATGCCAAACTTACTTATCAACTTAGCCAGTCTATCGAGCTGCATATTGAGCGGTGTCTTCACACCCGTCAGTTCCGTCGCCTGACGAGCCACATGACCAATCTCAGTCTCATCGCCCACAGCAGTCACTACATAGCGACCTGTGCCACCCATCACCATAGACGAGCGCAACAACATATCTTTAGGATATGCCTCGGAGTCATGATTTCCTTCTCCAGTGGGAGAGGGGTTAGGAGTGAGGCTTTCTTTATTTGTGATAGTCTCTCCCGTCAGGCTCGACTCATCCACCTGCAAGTCGGTAGACTCAAACAGTTTACCATCGGCAGGCACCTCATCGCCAGTTTCAACAATAACGACATCACCCACTACTACTTCGCGGCGTGGAATCTCTATAATCTTTCCTTCGCGCACCACCTTAACAGGTTGTTCCTCGCCCAACTGCGTGAGGACATCAAACTTGCGAGCAGCATCGCGCTCGAAATAAAAGCCTACCGTAGTAGCAAGAATAACAGCAGAGATTATGCCGATAGTCTCAATAAAATCCTGCTTGACAAATGCTAACATTAATGAAACAACGGCCGCAACCAATAGGATGCGAATCATTGGGTCCTCGTATTTCTCCAGATACAATCTCCACATTGACTGCCTGCGAGGAGGTGTCAGCACGTTCTCTCCATGCTGCATCCTACTCTGCTCCACCTGAGCAGCAGTCAACCCTTGTCTATTTTCCATAATCATGGTGCAAAGGTACGAAGTTTTTCGCAAAATAATTTGGTTATTTGCATAAATCTTCGTAATTTTGCAACCGCTTTGCAAAGAAGCACTGGACTTGTAGCTCAGTTGGTTAGAGCAACAGACTCATAATCTGGAGGTCCCAGGTTCAAGCCCTGGCTGGTCCACACTGAAAAATCAAGCACTTACGAGTTTCTCGCAAGTGCTTTTTTATGTCTGCGTAAACAATGCGTAAACAAACTATTTCAGTCCCCGCTTTTCTGCACATAGTATCATAGAGTATCTATGATGCATTATAGTCAGAATGGCCCTCAATATGCACAGAACAAATACGACGAGAATTTTGAAGCAGCAAAAGTCAACGAATATAGGAAATGTCAACCTTTTCAGGAATAGACAAACAAAGACATTGGAAACAGAAAACAGAAAACAGTTTTTTTGGAGTAGGGTATCGACCTGATAAAAAGAAGTGTAAAGAAAATATTATATTATATAT
The DNA here is from genome assembly GCA_900199555.1 of Prevotellaceae bacterium MN60. Lineage (GTDB taxonomy): Bacteria > Bacteroidota > Bacteroidia > Bacteroidales > Bacteroidaceae > Prevotella. Next base: position 26,261 of record FZQZ01000015.1, on the reverse strand, counting down.
ATTATATATAATATATATAATATAATATTTTTTAGTGTGGCTTTTTGCTGCTTTAAAAACTGTTTTTCTGTTTCTGTTTCCATAAGCTAAAGTTCATTTATGCATACCTTCCCGCTCCCTCGTATCCGTAATAAATCTAGCTCGAAAATTACGGAAATCTGCCTCGTTAATTACGTAAGGCGCGAAATCGTGCAAACGGTGCTGAAAATCGGCCCTTATCGACAGCCGAAATTTGGCGTTGCGCGCGAAAGGCAGTACCTTTGCATTGTGTCGTCAAACTCCTCGAATTATGTCGTCAAACTCCTCGCAAAGTGTCGTCAAACTATTCGCAATACAGAAACAAGGAAAATAGAGCCAAAAACAATGAAACATTCCTACAGCAACCTAGCCTCCCCCGGATGCCACAGGGACTAATATTAAAAGAGCGCTTGACGCCAGTGAAGGGAAGGTATTTCAGCGACAATAAAAAAAACGCCCGCAGTCTGTGTAGACTGCGGGCGGCACACTAACTAACTAACAATCTTTTCATCAAAAAACTACTAACCAAACCTAACTATTTAACAATAACTTTCTTTCCATTGACGATATACAGGCCTTTTGCAGGATGAGCGACACGCTGACCAGCGAGGTTGAAGTATTGGCTGTTGGCAGTTTGCTCTTGGCTCTTGGCAACGGCAGCAATGCCAGTAGCACCATCCTTGACGAGCACGACGGCTGTAAAGTTGAAAGGTTCGCCAGCCTCCTTGTTGCACTGAATCATCAGGCGGTCAACATCAGCAAGGGCTGCTGCCATATCGATATCCTCTACATTGAGCTCTGCATACTCGTTGGTCATAGTCATCGTGCTCTGATCGCCCAGTTTGCCACCATCGCCCCACTTGGTCAGAACATTGATGACGTAGTCGGTACGGTTGGCCTCAGAATAGAAGCGGATAGCCTTGACCTTGCTCCAGTCAACGCCGGCGAAGCAGTTCTTTGTAATCTCCAGCGTGCTCCAACTGTCCATCCAGAAATAGCCTGTCCAGACCGTGTTCTCATCGACATTGTCCTTACCGTCGCCATACCATATCTTGGTAGCGGTGAACTCGGCACCGCAGACTTCAAGGCCATACTCCTTCAGGGATGCAAGCATTGCAGGGGTAGCGAAGACCTCAACACTGCTCTGGTCGGAGTAAATGTGATGTTCAAAGCGTGTGCCGGGGAGCATTCCTCCGTTGCTGTGCAGCTCGATAACCTTGTCTGTAGCGTCCTTAAACTCAATGACGAGTTTGTCGCCAACCTTCATATCTGTAAACTTACCCTTTTCGATTTGCAGGGTATTATCCCAGTTAACAGCGTGCTCTCCTTCCCAAACGTCGGTTGCTGAAGCGATAACTGTGGTTGCCATCAGGCACATGAGTAAAAATACTTTTTTCATAAGCGTTGTTGTTTTAGGGTTAATATTGTTTTGTTGCTGCAAAATTAGTATTAAAATACAATAAGTACTATCAATAATGTTTCATAGAATAAAAAAATACGTTCAAGGTAACATTTTTACGCTACCTTGAACGTTTTTTCTTATTTGTCGCAAATAATCTCTTACTGCTGACTGATCTTCAAGTCGCTAATGGTGATGTTACCACCATAGTTGTTGATGCTCCAGCAGTTCTTCTGGATGCCATAGATGCGGTGGGTGCAGCAGACGATGTCGTTGATGTACATGACGAGAACACTATTGTCGGTATAGATGTCGATGTTGTACTCGTTGTTCTCGGGACGATAGAATCCATAGCCGTCGGCACCCTCGATGAAGCCCTTGCCATAGACCTTCTCCTCTTCGCCCTGGTCGTTGGTCTTGATGCGATAGCCTTCCTGTTCGAAGTTCACCTTGCGGGCATTCTCCTCCTCGGGATTGACAACGAGCGTATAGTAGTAGTCGGGGTCAGTGCTGCGTACGAAGGAGACTCCGAACTTATCCCAGTTGTTGGAGGTGGTCACCTTGAACGAGATGTGGTTGCAGGTGCCCAGACGACTGTAGAGCACATAGGCATCGTCGCCGCTGAGCTTGCCATTGTCGTAGCCATTGGATGCCATCACCTTGACTTCCTGAGGCTTGCCATACTTGGCTGCCATAGCGGGCACGGCACCCATCGACAGCATACCATCGGCATGCTGGATGAGTTTGTGGCATACCAGGGCACCACTCCAGTTAGGTTCATTGCCGTCGCCAGCACCCACGTTGATGTTCTTCTCGTGGATGTCGGCACCAGAGCGGTATGGTGTCCAGCCCCAGATGAAGCGGTCGGTGCCGTTAGAGGCTGTCTTGCCTGCATAGAAGGCACGGGTGTCGAGATTGCCCTCGCGCCACAGCGGACCATCGGCAGGCCACTTGGGACCGTTGTTGAAGCAGTCCTTCAGTGCTTCCCAGCTGTCGGCGAACATATACTTCACCTTGCGGCTCCAGCTGGCGCGGAAGCTCTGACTATAGACCAGATACCAGTAATCGCCCATCTTGAAGATGTCAGGACATTCCAGCATGCGGTCCCAGATCATCTTGAAGGGACCGACATGTTCCCAGTTCTTCAGGTCGCTGGACTTGAACTCAGCAAACTGCGGGTCGCCACCATTCTTGGGATAGGTAGAGATCACCATGCGGTAGAGTCCATCGTCAGCCACGAAGATTTGCGGGTCGCGGAAGTCGTTGGCAGAATAGCCGTAGTCGGGACCATTGAGTGCCCACAGCTCGTCCTTTGTCCACGTCTTGAAATCGGTAGAGGTAGCACGCATGACAACCTCACGATACTGGCAGTTGCCATTGTGACCGGTATAGTAGATGTAGTACAGGCCGTTTGCCTCGTCGTAGTAGGCACAGCCGGTACCCAGCGCAGCATCCTGCACATAGTCGTTGCTGCCGTAGGGCAGCACTTCGCCCAGTGACTGGTAGCTGGCGCCGTCCTTGGTAGAGACGCCCCAGATGGGATGGAAGCGGTGACTCATATTATTGTCGAACTCCTGCAGGTAGAGCACCTTGAAGTCGCCAGCCTTCTTATCGTAGAAAGGCATGGGGTCTCCGACGCGTCCGATAGCTGGCATGTAGTAGGTGCCAAAGCCTTGTTCGTCAGTGGGGGTGAACGCATTTGTTGTACCTGCCCAGTTGCGAGCGGGATCGCCCGTCACACCGTCGTCGCTGCTGCATGCTGTCAGCGCAGAGGCTGACAGGATGAGTGCGATTGCTGAATATATCATTGTCTTCATAATTCTTATTTCTTTATTTTTTTATCACTTTTCACTATTGACCTACGGTCGAGCCTGCTTACGCTCGGCATTGCTCATGCAAGCATGGCACTGCTCTCGCTTAATCGCAGCCTTCTCTATTCACTTACCAAGGTACTCCAGTGCGTTGAGCATAATCTGTCCCAAGTTGTCGTGGTATACAGAGGTGTAAGGAGTCGGAGAGTTCCAGTCGAAGACACCAGTACCGAAGCAGACGATGCCTCCCTTACCGTAGTTGCCTGCGGCATTCTTCAACTCCCATGAAGAGACATTGCCGTCGCCACCGAGGACACGACCGCCAGTCTTAGCAGCCACAGCATTCTCGTCAGGATAGTCACCCCAGAAGCCGTACTGTGATGTGGTGTTACAGATGGTGTAGCCCTCGTCGAGTGTGATGATGCGGTCGTCGCCCAGTCCTGTTGAGCGCTTCAGGTCCTTCCACAATGGATGGTTGATGTCAGCAACACGATAGGTCCAAGGCTCGGGTCCCATCACGTCGGAACCTTCTCCGTTGCCACCCCAGACGTTGTTAGGATAAGAGTCCGCAGGCTGTGCACCCAGTGCGATGGCATAGTTGACAGCTGAGCGCTGCAGTACGAAGCCTACACCATTCTGGTAGAGTTCCTTCATCTTGGGCAGTGCAGTCATAGCGCCTGTCTCGGCATCGGCAAAGCCATTGTAGTTGCCATAAGCCGGGCAGTGGCGATGGAAGAATACCAGGCGAACCTTGTCAAGCGACACGCTGCCAGAGTTAATGTCACTCCATGAGAGATATGCTGAACCGGCGACATTACTTGTCAGCCACTTGGCAGCAGCCTTCTCCTCGTCGTTCAGTGCCTCTACATTTTCAGCGTCGCCCACGAAGATAGCGACAGGAGCCTGTATCAGCGTCACATTGACGGTATATACATTGGTTGCCGTATTGTCATTGACGGTCAGCAGGAAAGGCTCTGTGAAGTTGCCCTTCGTACCGCTGGCAGGACTGCAGGTAGCATCCTCGCTAACCACAGCCTCGAAGGTAGCATTAGAGAGGTCGATGCCGCTGCTGGCCATCACACTGACGGTAACCGTCTTGTCATCCTGGTTGATGGCACCCTTGACACCCTCCAGCAGGAACTGTGTCAGCAGGGCCTCATCGTTGCGTACGCTAACCTGATACTCCAGCTGCAGGTCGCCATTGGTGACGCGCAGCGTCTTGTCAGCATTCAGATTGATGTGGTCGCCCAACTTAAAGTTAGCAGAGGCGCCAGCAGGAAGAGTGAGACTGGTAATCTCCATGTCGCCCTTCTGTGCAAAGGTCTCAGGAACCTTGATTTTGATGAGACGCTTCTCATGGCTGATGGTAGCCTTGAACTGGTTGTTGAGTTCAAAAGACTCTACCAGACACGAGCCGCCAACATTGATGCTGCCCGTATGGTCGTCGTTGCAGGCAGTGAACCCGCAGAGCAGACAAACCATGCAAATGATACTATATATCGTTTTCATATCTTTCAACTATAAACTTTAAACTTTAAACTCTTCATTACCACTCGCCACAGTTCTGTGTATAGTGACCGTTAGAGGCTGACAACTGCTCCCAGGGAATAGGGAGATACTCGTTCTTGTCGGCAGTGAACCAGGCGCCCTTCAGGAAGCTCATCTTCTCGCTCTCAGAAGTATAGAACTTGTTGATGACGGTAGCAGCATCGCCCCAGCGTACGAGGTCAAAGAAGCGCTCGCTCTCCATAGCCAGTTCCAGACGACGCTCAGTCTTCACAATCTCCATAGCAGCATCCTTGTCGTAGGTGCCTTTATAGCTATTGATGGCAAAGTGTACACCATATTTATTAGGATAGTTAGACACGACGCTGTTGGCAGCCATCGCCTTAGCACGCTCACGCACCTGGTTGACCAGTGCGATGGCCTCGGCAGGCTTGTTCTGCTGAGCCAGCGCCTCGGCACGCATGAGCAGCACGTCAGCATAGCGGAAGACGACGCGGTTCATAGAGCTGGCCCACTGGTTGTCGGCATTGAAGATGTACTCGTTGATGGTTGCGGGGTCTACGTTCTGCTTCAGCGACACGAAGTAACCATACTTACCACCTGAGCGGCTCCACGTATTGGTCTTGCTCATCATGTAGCTGGTGTTGAACATGTAGGGAGTACCTGGCAGACCAACGGTGACGAAGAGACGTGGATCGACAGTCTGTGCAGAGCCCACCTCGTAGTCCTTGGTGGCTGCTGTAGCCACGAGAGGCAGTCCGTCGGCATTGGTACGATAGGCATTGACGAGGTTGATAGAGGGCTTGTAGAAGTCGCAACCAGAGTCATGCACCTTAGGAATACAGGGTACTATCAGACGGTTAGAGAAATTCAAGTTGCCCCAAGTGGTACCGTCGTTCTTAGAGTACTGGATGGCCCAGATGCTCTCCTTGCCATTCTCATACTGCTCCTCAGGACGGAAGTTGTTGTGCATGTCACTCTCCAGGCCATAGCCGGCAGCGGCATAGATAGAAGGATTCGTATAGTCAACGACCTTCTGCAGGTCAGCCTCGTTGATGCTGGTCACCTGGTTGTTGTTGGCATTGTCCTGATGGTAAGCCTTATAGAGGTAGACCTTTGCCAGGAAGGCTGCTGCAGCGGCCTTGGTGGGACGGCCCTTCTCGCTCTGTGTCACGGGCAGTACGGCATAGGCATCCTCCAGGTCGTTGATGATCTGTTGCCAGCCCTCGTCGTTGGTATACTCCGTGTTCGACATGTTGTTATAGTCGTCCTCTGTCATGTTCAGTTTGTTGACAAAAGGAATCTTCTTGAACAGGCGCTTCAGCTGGAAGTGGCCATAGGCACGCAGGAACTTCATCTCGGCAGTGCGCTGCTGGATGGTAGCATTGCTCTGGTCGGCCTCGTTCAGCATGTCGAGTGACAAGCTTACACGTGACAAGAATTTATAGAAGCGCTGCCAGATGTCATTGTAAGGCCAGTCTTTAGTCATCACGGTGGTGTGCAGCTCCAGAATATGGAAAGGTTCACCATCGGAGAAGTCGGCACCGCCTACATAAGCATCGTCGGAACGAGTGTCGTAGTTCCATAAAGAGAACGAGGAGTTCATGTCCTCAATGCTGAGCAGTCCGGCATAGGCAGAAATCAGCACATTATCGATATACTCAGGTTTCTTCACCTCGTCCTGAGTCAGCGTAGCCTGTGGCACCTGCTCCTCTAGGAAATCAGAACAAGCCGTCAGACCGCAGATGGCGCACATGGCACAGATGTATTTTATATATGTTGTTTTCATAACTTTTATTCGTTTAATTGCATTCGTGGTCTTTAGAATCCTACATTCACGCCGAAGGTGAGGTTGAGAGGAATAGGATAGTCAAATCCAGGACGCTCAGGATCGTTGCCAGTGAACTTGCCGCTCTTGATGGTCAGCAGGTTCTGGGCAGAGACGTACAGACGGATGCGGTTCATCTTCAGCTTCTCAGTAATGCTCTTTGGCATGTTATAGCCCAGCTGCACGGTACGTAGCTTGGCATAAGAGCCATTCTCGATGTAGTAGGTTGACAGACGACCCTCGCGGTTGGTGTCTGATGTGGTCAGTGCGGGGATGTCGCTGTTAGGATTGGCTGGACTCCAGGCGTTCAACACGCGTGTACCCTTGTTCAGGTAAGGCACGTTGACGTTAGAGTTGGCCCAGAAGTCGGTCTGCGACTTATAACCAATACAGTTGACATCAACACCCTGCACACCCTGCCAGAACATGGTGAAGTCGAAGTCCTTGTACTGCAGGTAGATGTTCAGACCCCATGTGAAGTCGGGTGTCGGGTCGTAGATCCAGTCCTGGTCGGCCTCGGTAATCTTGCCATCACCGTTCAGGTCCTTATAGCGGATGCGACCAAGTCCTGCACCGTCCTGCTGTGCATGGTTGTCAATTTCCTCCTGACTCTTGAAGATGCCGTCAGCGACATAGCCCACCTCAGAATACATGGGGCGACCAACGACGCTCTTCACGCCATTACCACCATACGTACCCTTGGCAGCCACCGTCTCAGGCAACTTCGTAATCTCATTCTTATAACGGCTGATGTTACCATTGATGTCCCATGAGAAACCATTGGCCAGCTTATGACGGTAACCCAGGCTGAATTCCCAACCGGTATTCTTCACCTCACCGGCATTGATCCACTGTGAGGCGCCCTCGCCCATCGAGGCGATGCCGTCCATGAAGAGCAGGATATCGGTTGTCTTCTTGTCGAACCAGTCGAAGCTACCATAGATGCTGTTGTGCAGGAAGGCGAAGTCGACACCGATGTTATGCTGCGTGGTGGTCTCCCACTTGATGTCCTCATTGGCACGCTGCTGACGAACGTAGCCATTGCTCAGGTCGTAGCCGCCGTTACGGCCAGTGATGTCATAGGCAGAACCTGCCTGACCACTGCCCCACAAGCCTGTAGATACCACAGACTTATAGATGGTATAGCGTGCGATGTTGGAGATTTCCTGGTTACCCGTCTGTCCCCAAGAGTAGCGAACCTTCAGGTTGTCCAGCCAGCTCTTGGTGAAGTTCATGAACGACTCCTCAGAAAGGCGCCAACCGGCACTGACAGAGGGGAAGGTACCATACTGGTTGTTCTTACCGAAACGGCTGGAACCGTCACGACGGATGGTGAACGAAGCCAGGTACTTGTCATCATAGGTATAGTTGACCTTACCAAAGAAGGACACCAGCGAATAGCCATCGCCAGAACCTAAAGCCAACTGCTTGCCAGAACCGGCTGACGGCCACATATAGTCTGTATTCAAGATAGCCAGCTCATAGCGCTGGGCACTGCTCCACTTGGTCTGTTCGCGGTTGACCTCCATACCAATCATGGCATCACCACGGTGCTTGCCAATCTCCAGGTTATAGGTAGCAATGGCGTTCCACATCCAGCGCATCCAGTGCTCCTGCTTGCTCTCTACGGCTGTGTCGGTGCGCTTTACTTTACCATTGGCAATGGGGTACATGAAGAAGCGCTGCTCCTTCTGGGTGTAGTCCAAGCCTAAAGTGGTGCGCAAGGTAAAGTTCTTGAACGGGGTTACGCTCAGATGAACGTCACCGAACATGCGCCACAGGGTATACTCGTTGTCCTTAGCATTGCGAATCATGCTCAGCGGATTCTCACGCTCTGAGTAAGCACCCAGAGCCTGAGCATACTGGCCGTTCTCTGCATAGATGGGGAAGTTGGGGTTGAATTGCAGTGCATTCTGCAGGATACCGCCAGGAGCATCGACACCCTTGTTGCGGTTCAGCGTGAAGTTCTCACCGATGGTCAGCTTGCCATCAAAGAGCTTATAGTCTGCATTAGCACGGGCAGACAGACGATTGAACCAAGAGTCCTTGATGGTACCCTGGTTGTCGTAGTAACCTAATGAGAAGAAGGAGTGGCCCTTCTCTGAGCCATTGCTGACAGAGAGGTTATACTGCTGAACGACACCCGTACGCGTCACCTCTTTAAACCAGTCCGTGTCACCGGCACGTACGGTACCATTCTCGTCGAGGTACATGTTCATGGTCATCTTGTTCAGCACGGGGTTGCCATTCTGATCGTAGCTCCAGTCGTAGTTGTAACCCAGGTTGTTGTTCGAGGGGTTCATACCATCGTTGACGTTAGCCTGCCAGAAGGCACGTCCCCACTCCGAGGCATTCATGGTCTCTATCTTGTTGGTATAGAACGAGGCAGCGACAGAACCGTCGAAGTTGACCTTGATCTTACCTTCCTTACCCTTCTTCGTGGTGATAATAATCACACCATTGGCAGCACGCGAACCATAGATAGATGCCGAGGCTGCATCCTTCAGAATCTGGATGCTCTCGATATCGTTGCCGTTCAACTCGTGCATACCGGCAGTGGTGGGCACACCATCAATAATATAAAGAGGATCGTTATGTTCCAGTGAACCATTACCACGGATGCGCACGGTAGCAGCACCCGAAGGATTACCGTCGGCAGAGATGTTCATGCCTGGAACACGACCCTGCAGGGCCTTCATCGGGTTGTTCTCGTTCTGCTTAGCCATCTCGTCAACGCTGACGGTAGAGATAGCACCCGTCAGGTCGGCCTTGCGCTGGGTAGTGTAACCTGTCACTACTACTTCCTGCAGCTGCTTGCTGTCTTCTTTCAGCATGACCTGCATGCCATTCTGAGCAGGCAACTCCTGCGTCAGATAGCCCACATAGCTAAACACCAGCGTAGTGCCGGCTTTCACTTTGAGTGTAAAGTTTCCGTCGAAGTCAGTCACCGTGCCATTGGTGGTTCCTTTCTCCATGACTGTAGCTCCAATCACTGGCCCAAAAGAGTCAGACACAGTTCCTGTCACCTCCTGTGCGTACGTCATCGTAGCGAGCAGCAGCGTCAAGAAACTTAAAAACAATCGTTTCGTTTGTTTCATTTGCTTTTGTTTTTAGTTAATACTCTTGTTTCAGATTCTGTCGCAAAAATAGTAATGATATAGTTATTGGTATGAAAAATATCGTTCATCCCATTCAAAAATTGTTGCAATGTAACAAAATTACAATGGAATGAACGAATAATCTTAGTATTACAAATTGTTTCTGGACTATTTCCGGATGTCGCCAGGCACCATGCCGTACTCCTCTTTGAAACATTTGGAGAAGTAGCTGGGGGCAGTGAATCCGACAGCGTATGCCACCTCGCTGACACTCTTGTCGGTGGTGAGCAGCATCTGATAGGCGCGCTTCAAGCGCGTGGTGCGCAGCAGTTCTACGGGTGAGGAACCGGTTATCGTCTTAATCTTACGATAGAGCTGTACACGACTGAGGCTCATCTCTGCTGCCAGGTCGTCGACACTGACCTCGCTATCTTCCATGCGAGCCTCAACGACCTCGCGGAACCGTGCCAGGAAGGCACTTTCAGCAACAACGGACGGTTTCTCGTCTGCAGAGCTGTCTGCTGTATGCTCCTTTGTTTCGTCAGCAACAGGTGCTGGCTCTATCTCCATATTCCACAGGGTACTGACAACACGCTCTTGCTGTAACTTCACCTTACGGAGATGATACATATAGAACAACACGATGGTTACCACCAACAGCAGAATGACACCCATCGACATCCAGTTAACGACATGCTGCGTAGCTAACTCTTTCAGATAGGTGTCTGCCCTGCTATGCAACTGGTCGAGATACTCAGCCTGGTGCATCATCTCTTCGCTTTGCATCAACAGCACCTTAGCATTGTCGCGAGTAACCAGTGCTGACTGCAGAAGAGCTTCTTTCTCGTAGAGTTTGCCTTCAAGGATATTGATAGCCAACTCTATGATTTTGTCACCATGGGTAGGATAGATATAGGAAGCATCCAGGATGCTGTCGCGTACCAGACGGATGCCGCCATCTTCACCAGGCAGACCGTCAATGCCGCAGTAGAGTGGCTGATGGCTGTCAGCTGTTAGCTGTTGGCTTTCTTGCAGGGCACGACGGGCACCCATAGCCATGCGGTCGTTCTGCCCAAAGACAAAGTCGATATGGTCCAGATTGCCAGGATAGGCTTTCACGGCCTTGACGGCACTCTCCTCTGTCCAGTCGCCTTGCAGGGTGGCAACAACAGTGATATCAGGGTAATTCTTCAGGGCATCAGCGAAACCGTTGTGGCGCTCGATGGCCGGTGACGAGCCCTTGAGTCCCATGATTTCCATGACACGTCCTTTGCCATGCAGTCGACTGGCGATGTATTCACCCATGATGCGCCCCATCTCGTAGTTGTCGGCACTGATGAATGACGTATATTTCTGTGAATTGGTCTTTCGTTCAAAAACGATAACAGGAATACCCTTATCGTAGGCGCGGTCGATGGCAGGCGAGATAGTCTGCACCTGGTTGGGAGCAACAATCAGCAGGTCAATACCGCTATCCACCAGCGAGTCTATCTGTTGCACCTGACGCTCGTCGCTATCGTGGGCTGCAGCGAAACGCAGCTCTACATTTTCCTGACAATAGGCACCCATACGCAGCTCGGCATTCTGCTTCTCACGCCAGATATCTGCCGAACACTGAGATACACCTATTATATAATGAGGTTTAGGGTTGGCACATCCTAATATAGTCAGTAGCAACGCCAACAGCAAGCCCCCAAAAAGTTGTTTATGCATCATCATAGAATTGTATTAGCAGGTTTTGTTGGCAAAAATACGAAAAAAAATAGAAAATACGTTCATTGTCTGTCTTTTTTGTTGCAATGAACGTTTTTTTTTAGCTTTTGTATCATAATTTATAGAAGCAAAAAGAGAAATCATGTATATTTGCAACAAATTTCTACACTAAAACATCAAACGACAATGAAGAAAAGATTTTTACTGACACTGATGACTGTCATGCTAACCTGTACGGTTGGAGCACAGGTGAAGCCTATCGTGCTGGGCGACAAGCACGCCATGTTGAAAATGGAGCAAAACTCCCGCTATCTGCTGTTGCCTGTACAGGAAACGGAAGACATCGCAGCCATCGCCGTGTTAGACAACTATAATAATATGGTACAACGCCTCAACGTGAAGCTGGCCGTTGACCGCGTAGACTATTATGTGCCTTACGAACTGAAGGGTGCTTGCCTGTTGGATATCGAATTCCACGGAGACCGCCGCCAGAAGGGTGCTGTGGGTGAGTTTGCTTGCTGGCGAGAGATGAAGTACTCCAACACTTTCGACACTCAGAACCGTGAGCACTTCCGTCCTGTCTACCACCATACCCCACTCTATGGTTGGATGAACGATCCCAACGGAATGTTTTACAAGGATGGTGTGTGGCACCTCTACTACCAGTATAATCCTTACGGCAGTCAGTGGGAGAATATGACATGGGGGCACAGCACCTCGAAGGACTTAATACACTGGGAGGCTCAGCCACTGGCTATTGAGGCCGACTGGTTAGGTTCTATCTTCAGCGGCTCATGTGTGACGAATGGCAACGATGTGGTGGCTTTCTACACTTCCGCAGGCCACCATCAAACACAATCCATGGCGGTATCAAAGGATGGCGGCCGTACCTTTAAGAAGTATAGTGGCAATCCCATACTGACGACCAGCGACATACCCGACTTCCGCGACCCCAAAGCATTCTGGAACGAGGATGCCAAGATGTGGAACCTCATTCTGGCTGCAGGTCAAGAGATGCGCATCTACTCGTCGAAGGACTTGAAGGCATGGAAGTATGAGTCGTCATTCGGCAAGGAGTATGGCAACCACAGCGGTGTGTGGGAGTGTCCTGACCTGTTCAAGATAGACAACAAGTGGGTGCTCATCTGCAACATCAATCCTGGTGGACCCTTTGGCGGTAGTGCTACGCAATATTTCGTAGGACAGTTCGATGGTCACAAGTTCACGTGCGAGTCGATGCCGAAGGTGACGAAGTGGCTGGACTACGGCAAAGACCACTATGCTACGGTGTCGTTCTACAATGCACCCGACAACCGCCGCACGGTACTGGCATGGATGTCTAACTGGCAGTATGCCAACCAGGTACCCACCAAGCAGTTCCGCTCAGCCAACTCCATACCCCGCGACCTGGGACTGTTCCATCATGGTGAAGAGACTTACGTCAGCGTAACACCGTCCAAGGAGATGCTGGCCGTGCGTGGCGCAAAGATTAAGAATCCTACCGAGGCCTGCGAGATTCTCATCGACACAAAGAGTCAGACGGAGATAGTACTCTCCAACAACAAGGGCGAAAAGGTGACGATGAAATACGACGGCCAACAGCAGACGTTTATGATGGAGCGTGTGAAGAGTGGCGACGTCAGCTTCAGCGAGGCATTCCCTGCTGTGACGGTAGCCCCAACGTTTGGCACCATCAAACAACTGCGCATCTTCATCGACCGCTGCAGCATCGAGGTGTTTGATGCAGAGGGCAAGATGGCTATGACCAACTTGGTATTCCCGTCAGAGCCCTACAACACCCTCAAGGTGAAAGGTGGAAAGGCTACGATCTATCAAGTTAAGAATTAAGAGTTAAGAAAGATAGTGAAGAGCTAACAGCTAAGAATTGATAATTATAAAATATTATGACTAAGCAAAACAAAACGATTTACCTGATTCCCGTGATGCTCTGCTTCTTCTGCATGGGCTTCGTGGACTTGGTGGGCATTGCCTCCAACTATGTAAAGGAAGACCTCGCACTGAGCGACTCAGTAGCCAACGTACTGCCATCGCTAGTATTCTTCTGGTTCCTCATCTTCAGCGTACCCACGGGCATGCTGATGAACAAAATCGGTCGTAAGAAGACTGTACTGCTGTCGCTGGTGGTGACTGTCGTGTCGCTACTCTTGCCACTGTTTGGCGAGACGTTCAGCATTATGCTGGTAGCCTTCTCACTGCTGGGCATCGGCAACGCACTGATGCAGACCTCGCTGAACCCGCTGGTATCGACGGTGATGGGGGGCGGCAACCTGGCAGCAACGCTGACCTTCGGTCAGTTCATCAAGGCTATTGCCTCCTTCTCGGCACCTTATCTGGCTATGTGGGGCGCTACACTGGTCATTCCTGAGTTCGGACTGAACTGGCGCGTGCTCTTCGCCATCTTCTTCGTGGTGGGCATCCTGTCTACGGTGCTGCTCTTCGTAACACCTATCGAGGAGCCACCCATTGAGGGCAGGCCGTCGACCTTTGTAGAGTGTTTCAAACTGCTGGGAACACCTATCGTCCTCTTGTCGTTCTTAGGAATCATGTGCCATGTGGGTATTGACGTAGGTACTAACACTACCGCACCGAAGATTCTGATGGAGCGCCTGGGAATGACGCTCAACGAGGCGGCATTTGCCACAAGTCTGTACTTCATCTTCCGTACCCTGGGCTGTCTGACGGGTTCGTTCTTCCTCCGCGTGCTGAAGATGCGCACCTTCTTCACCATCTCTATCGCCATGATGGCCCTGTCGATGTGCGGACTGTTCGTCGGCACTGAGCAGTGGATGCTCTATACTGCGATAGCTCTGGTGGGTTACGGCAACTCGAATGTCTTCTCCATGTGTTTCGCTACCGCTCTGGAGTCGATGCCTGAGAAACAGAACGAGGTGAGCGGCCTGATGATAATGGGACTGTTTGGTGGTACCATCTTCCCGCTGCTGATGGGCTTCATGAGCGATGCCATGGGACAGGCTGGTGCCGTGTTGGTAATGGCTGTTGGCGTCATCTACCTCTTTACGTATATCAAACAATTAAAAACCGCATAAGACAATGGAACAGAAACGATTTGTAGTAGGTCTCGGAGAGGCTTTATGGGATGTTCTTCCCGAAGGAAAGAAACTGGGCGGTGCCCCAGCTAACTTTGCTTATCATGCCGGACAGTTTGGCTTGCAGACACTGGCCATCAGTGCACTGGGTGAGGATGCGCTGGCCGAAGAGACCATCGAGGCGCTGAAAGAACACGGACTGAACTACCTGATGCCACGGGTGCCCTTCCCCACAGGTACAGTACAGGTTACGCTGTCAGGCGATGGCATTCCTGCCTATGAGATCAAGGAGAATGTGGCATGGGACAACATTCCCTACACACCAGATATTGCAGAGATTGCCCGTCAGTGCCGTGCCGTTTGTTTCGGTTCACTGGCTCAGCGCAATGTCACTTCCTGGGCCACCATCCGCCAGTTCCTTGACAACACGCCAGAGGACTGCCTGAAGATTTTCGATATCAATCTGCGCCAGCAGTTCTATACCAAGGATGTCATTGAGGAGTCGCTGAAGCGCTGCAACATCCTGAAGATTAACGATGAAGAATTGGTTGTCATCAAGCGCATGTATGGCTATGACGATCTGGATATGCGTGGCATCTGCGAGAAGATGCTGGCAGAATATAAGCTGAAGATGCTGGTTCTGACGTGTGGCACCAATGGTTCGTACGTCTTTGCGCCTGGTCTGACGTCTTTCCAGGAGACGCCGAAGGTGACCGTTGCTGACACGGTAGGTGCTGGCGACTCGTTCACGGGCTCGTTCTGCGCAGCCATCCTCAACGGCAAACCTCTGGAGGCTGCTCACCGCATAGCTGTAGAGGTCAGTGCCTATGTCTGCACACAGAATGGTGCTATGCCCAAATACCCTGACACACTGATTGCCAAGATATAACACATCAGTTCTAAACGACAGTCTGTCCTTTGAAGGCGATACCTTCCTGGGACAGATTTAAGGGAAAATAATTGCTTTTTAAAAAAACGTTTCACTTTCACACCCAATGCTGAAAGTCCCTGTAGATAGGGGTTCGCGGGCGGTTCCTGCGGGCGCGGAGGCCTCCCGATGTTTCACATCGCTTTCACAGAACCTTCAGTTCACCTCCACCGCTCGGTGTGAAAGCGATGTGAAAGCAAATTCTAGTTGTGGATAGGCTAGAACGCCTTTGTACAGGGCGTTTGCGACCTATCGGTGAAAGGTGAAACGTATTTTTTAAAATGTAACTCATTGGATATCGGTATAGTTACAAATTATAGACTATCACGGAATATCATTATATTGGTCTCATAATCTGGAGGTCCCAGGTTCAAACCCTGGCTGGTCCACATAGCGAAAAAGGAGTTGCGAACATTTCGTAACTCCTTTCCCTTTTCTAATCTATCATTTTACTCGAAAACTAATCCCTCAGCGGGATATAAATACCAGTCTGTTGCTTTGGTACCATCGGCTGCCCACTCGGCAAAGGAATGGTCTGGAGTCTTATAAGCTCCACGAAGTGTACCACCCTTGCTAGAGCCAATAACCTGCCACTCATTAGGATATTTGAAGTCGCCAGGTACCATGATAGCCCACGGCATATTGCTGCCATAAGCTTCTGCATAACCTGCAGGTTTGGTAGGCATAAGGACTTGCATTGTCTTGAAACCGTTTTGTACGGTATGCACTTCCCAATAACCTCCATTATAGGGTTCTACGATAAATACATCGTAGAGATTCTCTGCCAACATTGCTTTCGCCTTTTCTGCATCGTGGAACACGAAGGTGTAAGTAGCCACAGGCGGAGTGACATAGAACTTGTTCTGATAACCATCACCACGCTTTACCGTATTATAGAAGGCCATCTGCACGCCACCATTAGACGCTTTCACAGGATTAATGGCCCAATGGGCATCCTTAAAGAGTACAATCACCATATCGTTGGTGGCATTAGGTTCTTGACCATCCTTAAGAATCGTTTCATTAGTCCTGATGTTCATATAGTTGCCCAAGCCCTGAGACTCTGGCGAAGCAAATCCCTGTACGACACTATAGCTAGCTAGATCGGCACTCCTTACACCGACAAGACGTATAGCAGCACCAATAGGTTCTGTAGCACCAACCGCATCCAAGCTGACTTGAATGGTTAGCGTCTTATCGTTCAGCGAAGGAGTCATCGTCAATACTACATCGTTGAAGTCGTAGTCACCTACGGCAGGGAAGTTATCCTCGAAGCAGTAACGATAGGATTGTGGTACCTCAGGACGATCCTCATCATCTGGTTTACCATTATAATCACCCGCGCAATCGCTACAGAGCGTTACCTTTGCGCCATCGTATGTGGTCATTGCAGCACCCGTAGGAGCATCCAAGCGGAAATAAGGATACATTCCCACCTCACCATCAGCAACCTGTTCGTCTGTTTTATCTGAATAGCCTAAGGGGAAATGATTGTTTGTAGCCACATAAAGATGACCATAATAACTAATCAAATAGGCTTGATTGGTCTCCCAACTATTCAAACGTTCAACAGTATTGGCTTGGAATACAGCACTCTCACCTGTAGAAGGACCATAGATACCATATCCTTGTTTATTGACAGCCACCTTGGCAGTACCTGTTACCTGGAACAAAGAATTGCTACCCATAAAGATATAGCCAGGACCACTGAAGATAAAATCCTTCGTCATCACAGAGGCTCCACCATTCATTTGGAAACTCTTCTCGCCCGAGCTATCAGCCAAACCGATAAAGAACGTATCGGTGACTACCAGTCTACAATTATTAATAACATCATAACTTCCTGCTGTATATGTAAAAGTACCTGTGGTATAGCTTGAACTGTTAACCCAAGTACAGTCGGTGCTATTAACGACGGTAGCCCCTGTAACTATCATCTTGCCAAGGTTCTCAAAATGTCCGGAGCCCTCCACACTCATAGAGCCAGCTGTCATAGTACCGGCATTAACTACTTGCGAACTAGAGTTGGCTATCTGCAGATTCTGGTCAATCGTCACCGTACCCTCGTTAACCAATGCACCAGCAGCATACTGTGTCATCTTAGCAGCATTGATAGTACCACGATTATAGAGCCAGAAGTTATAGCTGATACCATTCTTCGCATTAACAGTAGCACCCTGGGCAACATACATTCGACCATTAGAAGAGTTCAGGTTCAGCTCACTCTCAAATGTTACATTAGCACCCGGCAATAGATAAATGGTGAAGTCGCCACCGATATATTGTCCTTGTATAGTCCAATTACCAGCAGGGAAGTAAACGGTAGTACCCCCATTCCAAAGATTCAGATAACCGACATACTCGTTAGAGATAACCACATTAACACCAGAACCACCACCATTACAATTATCCTCGCGCAGTGCACCATTAGGCACACTTGTGGCAAAGTCGGCATCATTAGGCATATCGGCAAAGTGGAATGAAGGCTGAATACCTGCACGGCGCGGAGCAGCTACACCTTGATTACCTCCTACCCGTACCTGAAGCACACCATCTTCTATCAGGGCAGGATATACTGACATGTAGTTCTGCGAATCAAACAATGTCACATAGGCATACGGCTTAGCCACAGGATAACTAATCTTCATTTCTAAAGATTCGCCATCGCTCACCCTACCCTCACCCAACAGTTTCAACGTACCTTGATAACCTATTGGATTCTCGTCGTAAATCTTTACCTTATAAGCATCTTGGTTTCCGGTAGCCACAGCTATTCTTGCTGTGGCTACTTCTACGGTTGCCCATTGATGATTCGGATCAACATTATCAACAACAAAAGCATCTTTCACATAATCATCGTAGGCATTTTGGTCAAATTCGATATAGTCCTTACACGACGCTAATACTAACGCCCCAAGGGCTATCGCATATAGTGATATTTTCCTCTTGCGCATACATACTTAATTGTAGTTGTGTAGTATCTAAGTGCAAATATAATTAAAAAAATACTAATCCGCAAACGTTTTATAGTTAAAATTTCAATTTTTAACATAAAAAAAGCACCATTTAGCGATAAAAATGATTGTTTGCGATAACAACAATCATGTAGTTATTTTTTTTTTTGGTTGTTTCAGAATTTCTTACTAACTTTGCCACCACTATGGTACTAAATTATATCTGGGTAGCTTTTTTCCTCGTTGCTTTCGTTATTGCAGCGTTGAAACTCTTGTTTTGGGGCGACTACGATGTCTTCCCAGCGATGATGGACTCTACTTTCGCTTCATCTAAGACCGCTTTTGAGATTTCCTTAGGACTGACTGGTGTACTCTCGTTGTGGATGGGTATCATGAAAGTAGGTGAAAAAGGTGGAGTGATTAACGTACTGGCTCGACTATTGTCGCCCGTATTTACCAAGCTCTTCCCAGAGATTCCTAAGGGGCATCCCGTAACGGGCAGTATCTTCATGAATATCGCTGCCAACATGTTGGGACTGGATAATGCTGCCACGCCATTGGGATTGAAGGCGATGGAACAGATGCAGGAGTTGAATACCAAGAAGGATACTGCTTCGAACTCGATGATTATGTTCCTCGTGCTCAACACCAGTGGACTGACACTGATTCCAGTAAGTATTATGGTATATCGTGCACAGATGGGTGCCGCTCAGCCAACAGACATCTTTATTCCAATCCTGCTGGCCACCTTCTTCTCTACATTATGTGGCATCATCGTCACCTCATTATTCCAGCATATCAACCTTATCAATCGCACCATGCTCATCACCCTGGGTGGTGCTTGTGCCGTGGTAGCCTCAGTTATCTGGGGATTCTCGCAGATGGATGGTGAGACGATGAATCGCGTAAGTACAACAGCAGCAAATATACTATTGATGGCTATCATTACAGGATTTATTATTGCGGGAGTACGCAAGAAGGTGAATGTATATGATGCCTTTATCGAAGGAGCCAAAGAAGGATTTACTACCGCTGTACGTATCATTCCTTATTTGGTAGCCATCCTTGTTGGTATCGGTGTATTCCGCGCTTCGGGAGCCATGGATATGCTTATTGGTAGCATACGCTGGTGTGTAGAAGCCACTGGTCTTAATGCGCAATGGGTAGATGCAATGCCTACAGCACTGATGAAACCTTTGTCGGGTAGTGGTGCTCGTGGTATGATGGTTGATGCGATGACCACCTATGGTGCCGACTCGTTTGTAGGACGCCTGTCGAGCGTATTCCAGGGTTCTACTGACACTACTTTCTATATCTTAGCTGTGTACTTTGGTTCGGTAGGAGTCTCTAAGACGCGCCACGCAGTAAGCTGTGGATTGATAGCAGACCTGGCAGGCATCATTGCAGCCATAGCCATCTGCTATATGTTCTTTGGCTAAGAAAAACTATTATTTTCGAAGAATCTGGCGACAGTCTTCTAATATCTGTATCAGTTCATCGGCTTTCTCAGCACGTAGCATTTTGATACGTGTCTCACGAAAATTGGGAATGCCTTTGAACACAGGACTTGCTGCCAAATGACGACGAGTATGCAGAATACCGCAAAGATCTGCCGACTTACCTTTGGAGCGCATCTCCTCCGTATCGCAACGCTCTATATTGATGCGTAGCTGCTCTTCCAAGATGTCTATCTTCTCGTCGAGTGTCAACTCCTGATGACTGAATATCCAAGGTTGTCCAAAGGTAGCACGACCAATCATAACGGCATCAACACCATATTGATTGAAAGCACGATCGGCATCATCTAAAGACTTGATATCTCCATTGCCAATGATAGGGATATGGATGCGAGGATTCTTCTTTACCTCACCTATCAGTGTCCAGTCGGCATCGCCCGTGTACATCTGACTACGCGTGCGCCCGTGAATGGTCAATGCCTGAATGCCACAGTCCTGCAACTGCTCTGCCAGTGTGGTGATGATGAGTTGTTCGTGATTCCAGCCCAGACGTGTCTTCACGGTAACAGGAAGTTTTACGGCTTTCACCACCTTCTCAGTAATCTCTAAGAGCTTCGGAATATTCTGCAGCATACCTGCGCCAGCACCCTTGCCTGCCACTTTCTTCACCGGACAGCCAAAGTTGAGGTCGATAACATCCGGACCAGCCTGCTCTACTATCTTGGCAGCCTCAACCATCGCATCGACATCGCGACCATATATCTGGATACCCACAGGGCGCTCCTCATCGCTAATGGTCAACTTCCTTACTGTCGATTTGATTTCGCGCACCAAAGCTTCTGCCGACACAAACTCCGTATAGACCATAGAGGCGCCAAACCGCTTGCACAGCATGCGGAAACCAATATCCGTCACATCCTCCATCGGTGCGAGGAACAGTGGACGCTCTCCAAACTCTATATTACCTATCTTCACGCTCTTAGCTTTTTATTTTTTATTAGAACATCTGGCTGACACGACGAATGCCTGCCACCAATGCGTCAATCTCCTCCTTTGTATTATATAGGGCAAACGATGCGCGCACCGTACCAGATATGCCGAGACGATCCATCAGGGGCTGAGCACAGTGATGACCAGTGCGGACAGCAATACCCAGACGGTCGAGCAGCGTTCCCATATCCAGATGATGGATATCGCCCACATTGAAAGATACAACGGCATCCTTATTGTCAACGGGAGAACCGCTGACCACAGGACCGTAGATATGCATGCCATCAATCGTCTGCAACTGCTCCATGCAGTAACGTGTAAGTTCCTTTTCGTGTGCCTCGATAAAATCGAGGCCTACAGAAGTCATATAGTCGATAGCTTTTGCCAATCCGTGGGTAGCCACATAATCAGGAGTGCCAGCCTCAAACTTAAAGGGCAGACGCTCGAAGGTAGTTTTCTCCCACGTCACCTTGTCAATCATCTCGCCACCGCCCTGATAGGGAGGCAACTTCTCCAGCCACTCTTCCTTACCATAAAGCACGCCGATACCCGTAGGACCATACATCTTATGACCACTAAAGGCAAAGAAGTCGCAGTCCATCGCCTGCACATCAATCTTCATGTGAGGTGCACTCTGTGCTCCATCCACCAATACGGGAATGTCATGCTCATGGGCTATCTTGATGATATCCTCTACGGGATTGATAGTACCCAGCACATTGCTCACATGAGCGATGCTGATGAGTTTGGTACGAGGAGTGATGTAATCTGTAATATCATTGCAGCCCACCAGACGGCCATCATCGGTGATGGGAAGATGCTTCACCACGATACCCAGGCGCTGAGCTTGCAACTGCCAAGAAACGATATTCGAGTGGTGCTCCATCTCGGTTACGAGCACCTCGTCACCAGCCTTCATCTGACTCTCGCAGAACGAGCTAGCCACCAAGTTGATGGCCTCGGTAGTGCCACGCGTAAAGACTATCTCTTCTATCTTCTTCGCATTGATAAACTGGCGCACCTTCTCACGAGCAGCCTCATGCAGGTCGGTAGCCTGTTGCGACAGATAATGCACGCCACGATGCACATTGGCATTGACGTTAAGATACTCGTCGCGCATAGCATCGAGCACACACAGGGGTTTCTGTGTGGTTGCCGCATTGTCCAGATAAACCAATGGCTTACCATACACCTCACGGCTCAATATAGGGAAATCTTCTCTTATCTTATTGATATCGTACATAGTTACTTACATAGTTTGCAGCCCTCACACTTGTTCAGCTCACCACGGAAGCGCTTCTCTACCAGATAGTGCAGACGATCGCGCAGAGGTTCTAGCTGCATCTTGTCGATAACCTCATTGATAAAGGCATTCTGCAATAATAGCTTAGCCTCGCTGAGCGAGATACCACGCTGGCGCATATAGAACAGGGCCGCATCGTTCAACTGACCTACTGTAGAACCGTGGGCACACTTCACATCGTCAGCATAGATTTCGAGCATAGGCTGGGTAAACATGCGTGCCTCCTTTGTTGCTGTCAAGTTCTGGTTCGTCATCTGCGAAGTTGTCTTTTGTGCTCCATGTTCTACCAGCACGCGACCAGCGAAGGCACCAACAGCCTTATCGTCGAGCACATACTTATACAGCTCGTTAGAGTTGCAGTGAGGTACTTTGTGCGTAATCAGCGTATTGTTATCTACATGTTGTTGCTTATCGGCAATCACACAACCATAGCACTGGCATTCTGCTCCCTCTCCATTGAAGGTAAGGTCGAGCTTATTGCGTGTTGTACCATTATGCAGTGTGATGACGTTATGATTTACGCGACTATTAGCCTGTTGGTCGATATAGACATTGCTTACGCGGACATTCTTATGATGAGTCTCTTCCAGACAATACAAATCCAGCGAGGCGTTCTCACCTACAAAGGCCTCGATAACCTGTGTAGCCAAGAAGTTTCTATCGTCGGCAGCATGGTCGCAGAACAGCATCTTCAACTCGGCACCCTCTTCCAACACGATGAGCACACGACGATTCACCATCAAGTCAACATCGCTACGCAGGATATTTACCACCTGAATAGCACGATCCACCTTCACGTTCTTAGGTACATAGACATAAAGACCGTCTTGTGCCAGCATCGTATTCAGGTCTGTTGTGGCATCGTTAGCCTTACCTGCCAACTTGTTATAGAGGGGAGCAGTGAGGGGTGAAGGGTTAGAGAAAGCATCTTTCAGCGAACCTACCACAACACCTTCGGGCAGATGGGCAGCAGGCTGCTCTTCTGCATAGAACACATCGTTTACTACGAAGTAAAGACTAGTGCTCAGGTTGGGCACGTCACAATGGAAGGCCTTATAGGGGTCAACGGGAATCTGCAGGCGAGTGAGGTTCAAACCATAGTTGGGTTCAAAGAGCTTGGCGATGTCGGTATACTTGTAACGCTCCACCTTCTTACTGGGGAAACCAGCAGATGCAAAGCGCTCAAAGGCCTCGTCGCGCACAGCATTCATCACGTCGTTGCTGTGCTCGCATATCATCTGGCGACACTGCTGATAGAGATCAATATATTGTTGTTCACTATTCATTATTCACTATTCTCTAGGGCGCAGCCCGCTTATTCTTCTCCGATTTCTTCTTTAATCCAATCGTATCCGTGCTCCTGAATCTGAACAGCCAGCTCAGGACCACCCGTCTTCACGATACGACCTTTGTAGAGCACATGCACAAACTGAGGCTTAATCATCTCCAGCAGTCTGTCGTAGTGAGTGATGACGATGCATGAGGTTTCTGATGTCTGCAACTTGTTGACACCTTCAGCCACAATACGCATTGCATCCACATCCAGACCAGAGTCAGTCTCGTCGAGGATGCTCAGCTTTGGCTCCAGCATAGCCATCTGGAATATCTCGTTGCGCTTCTTCTCACCACCACTAAATCCCTCGTTCACCGAGCGATTAGCCAGCTTAGAGTCCAGCTCTACTATCTTACGCTTCTCGCGCTGCAGCTTCAGGAACTCGGCAGCATTCAAGGGCTCCAAGCCCTGATACTTACGCTTCTCGTTGATAGCAGCCTTCATGAAGTTGGTCATCGACACGCCAGGAATCTCCACAGGATACTGGAACGAGAGGAACAATCCCTCGTGTGCTCTATCCTCTGGCTTCATCTCCAGCAGGTTCTTGCCATTAAAGTAAGCCTCGCCCTCTGTCACTTCGTACAGCGGATTGCCCACGAGCACAGCGCTCAAGGTACTCTTACCCGAACCATTAGGTCCCATGATGGCATGCGTCTCTCCATCGTTAATCACGAGGTCGATGCCTTTCAATATCTCCTTATCACCAATTTTGGCATGTAAGTTCTTTACTTCTAACATCTTTCTTCTTTTATTTTGGGTGCAAAGGTAGTGCAAATTGAGCGAAAAACCAAATATATTTGAGTTTTTCCGAGATGCAGCCTACCTTCGAGACGCAGTCTCAAAGGTACGAATGCAACGCCACACTCTGTACCTTTAGGTCAGAGAATAAGTGAGAGAAAAATAAAAACAAGAAAAAGGAATGGCGCCCTCAGGCATCCATTCCTCTCTCTCGTCTATGATGTAGTGCTTTTTACTGCACAATAAACTTCTTGCCGTTCTTCACGTAAATGCCCTTGGGGAGAGCCTTACCAGCAGAGAATGCACTACCATTGAGGCTGTAGATAGTCTCGTTAGCAGCAGTTGTCATCTTCTGCGTATGGATTCCTGAGGCAGCAGCATCGTCCACCGAGATGTTATCTACAGCGAGCATCATGTTGTCTGCATCACTCACGGCGTGGATACCGAAGTAGTAGTTGCCATCGGTCTCAACAGCAACCTTAGCACCATAAGTAGTCAGGTCGCCAGAGTTCACTACGGTATTCTCGATAACATTAACAGTCATCGCATCAACGCTATTAGCAGCGCCCATCTTCACCTCAAACTTCTCGGGGATAGAGGCAGAGAAACCACGAGCGCCGAACGAGAAAACATACTCCTTACCAGCCTCAAGGAAGATGGCTGGAGTAATGAGCCAGTCGTCACCACTGTTTGTCTTAGACCAGTTATATTCAGCACGCTCAGACATCTGGTTGTAGGTCCAAGTGGTATTGTCGCCATTGGCATTGATGACGGTAAACTCGTTGAAGTTGTTAGCCGATCCGAAAGTCTCTTTGTAGGGCACGGGATAAGCTGCACCAGTCTTAGAGAAAGACAGTGAGATATCGCTGATAGCCTGAGTCAGGTAGACAGTAGTCTTTGCTGTGCTCAATACGATAAACTGGGTGCTGTTAGAGAAGGTAGAAGTAGCCTCATCGTAAGTGAGCACAAAGTCTTGTATCTCACTTGTGTTCATACGATTAACTGCCATAAAATAGTAGCTGACAGTCTTTTGGGGCACCTTGCCAAGGAACTGAGAGCTGGCAAAGGTGGCAGTCTGACCATTGAAGGTACCCTTTACCCAAGCATCGGGAGTATCGCTGAAGAGGCCCTTCATATACATATCCTGACCATCGAACGCCACTTCTACATTGTAAGCTATCTCCTTTGAACTCATATAGTCCATGCCCCGGAATTTATAGGTTTGCGTCTCCACGCCCTGTGGCAGTGTCACCAGCTCTTCAGTAATTTTTGGAGTGTACTTGCTGTTATAATCAGCAAAGCCTACCCAAGTATTAGAATCATACCAAACTGCACCGAGGCAGAGATAACGACCAGTACCATTCAGACTAATGGCATCGTCACTTACAGTATAGGTAACCTCAGTACCCGACGTTGGAGCAAACTCCTCATATTCATCGTCATATTCTACCATACCCAGTTTAATAGCCTGTTTGGCCTCACTGTCGAAGGCAAGCACCTGCCCCAAAGCCACCGTGATGGTTTTACCATCGGCACTCAGGTTACCCTCTACCCAAGAGTCGAACTCCAGTCCAGATACGGGGCGCTTCAGCCAAACCTTATTGTCGGCACCGAAGACAATGTCGATAGTACCCACCTGAGCGCCACCACGTACATAGTCATCATAAACGTAATACTTGTTACCGCCTCGATCATAGGTTCTCAACTCGCCTTCAGGTTGTGCGGTAACGATGTTGTAGTCGCTGGCACTGGCAGCCCACGACATCACTGTGCTCAAAAGGAGCAACATAAAGAGCGTAATTTTTTTCATGTTTTTAGTGAATAGTTTATAAATAGTTGGTCGTCTAAAAAAGACGTGCAAAGGTAGGAAGAAATGGCTAAAGTTCCAAACTTTTGACAGGAAATTTTCTCCATACGGAATGCAAAGTACAAAATCCGCGTGACAATTGTGACAAAAGACAAGGCATTTTTTTACGCTGCAAGAAGGGAGGAGGAATTAAAGAAATTAAAGGAGTTAAAGACAATAATTAATATTACGAATAATAATGTATAGGAGATGGTGATATATTATATCGCTAGATTTTATTCTTCTTTTATTCTTAGTGTGGCGTGCGGAA
>FZQZ01000014.1 GCA_900199555.1 Prevotellaceae bacterium MN60 | reverse complement strand
GGTGACGTCAAAGCCGAGCCTTACTAATTGCCCGAGCGCTTTCGCTTGCTCAGGAGAATGCTTCAAGCATAATGAATGAGTATACAAGTCATATTTTCAGGTGTTGGATATAATCCAATCAAGGTTTTGCTTGTGGAGATAAGTCACCTTATACGTTGACATTTAGATTGTTGTCATTGTTCCATAATGGTCAATGTTCAATGGTCAATGTTCAATGAGATTTATTCAGGTGGTTATTGCGGCGGGGTCCCACCTCTTCCCATTCCGAACAGAGAAGTTAAGCCCGCTTGCGCCGATGGTACTGCAATGCAATGCGGGAGAGTAGGAGGCCGCCACTTTTTCAAGAGAGAAGCCCTGAGTCAGAAATGATTCAGGGCTTTTTCGTTGTTTAGCCATTTTTTCTGTCTTTTTCTTTGTATTTTGTTTGGTTTGCACTAACTTTGCAGCTATGAATGTTCTGAAGCGTTGGCTCGTATGGCTAAGTAGAATGCATAAGTGTTGGGGATTTGGTATACAGTCACCAACGGACTATGCTTTTGTGCGCTACGTAGTGAATGAACAATGGCCGTATTACGCTTATGATGTTCTGCGAACAGGCAACTGGCTAGATGATAAGTTGGGACGATTGTTTCTACGACTTTCAAACTGGCGTCAACCATCCATGATGTTGCAAGATAACTATCAACTATGGTGGCACGCAGGTTGTAAGAAGACACAATTTGTCAGAGAGCTATCGGTGGTTGAACTGGCGAGGATAGATATTGAAGATACTGATACCTTAGAAGCATTATTGTTTAAATGCAACGAACAATCTGTATTAGTTGTACAAGGTATCTGGCGCGACAAACAACGATGGCATGAGATAGAACATGATACTCGTACTGGTACTACATTCGACCTCTACTATTGTGGAATTGTCTTTTTTGACACCAAACGCTATAAACATAACTATATAATAAACTTCTAACCGACTATGAAAATTACAAAAGTGTACACGCGAAAGGGAGACGAAGGTCAAACATCTTTGGTTGGTGGACAACGTGTCTCAAAGGCTAGCGACCGATTAGAAGCCTATGGCACAATCGACGAACTTAGTTCGCATCTTGGTTTATTAGCAGCCCAATTACCTGATGGTCATGAGAAAGATATGATATTCTGCATTCAGAATACGCTTTTTAGTGTTGGGGCTAATCTGGCAACTGATCAGGAACAAACACCATTACATGCTTCTTCTCTCCTGCCAGTTCATGCTATACAAGAAATAGAAAGAGAGATAGATTCTATAGTACAAGAGTTACCCGAGAGTCAGGGGTTTATTCTCCCAGGCGGTACAATCGTCGCAGCACAAGCACATGTTTGTCGTACTGTTTGTCGTCGTGCCGAACGTCGTATTGTTGCTTTGTCTGAAACAACAATTGTGAACCCTGAAATACGGCAATATGTCAATCGTTTGAGTGATTATTTCTTCGTTTTAGCAAAAAAGTTGAATTTTATTGCTGGTAGGAGTGAAAAAATCTGGAAGAATGCTTGTAAATAAGAAAAATTATATTACTTTTGCGTGCAAATTAATAACTATAACATTTTAAACTATGTATTGGACACTAGAATTAGCTTCAAAGTTAGAAGATGCCCCCTGGCCAGCAACCAAGGATGAGCTGATAGATTATGCCATTCGCTCAGGTGCTCCTCTCGAAGTATTGGAGAATCTGCAAGAGATAGAAGATGAGGGCGATATCTATGAAAGTATAGAGGAAATTTGGCCCGACTATCCTACGAAAGAAGACTTCCTCTTCAACGAGGATGAGTATTGATTATTCCATTCAGCTCAGAAAACACCTCTCTTTAATAAGAGGTGGACGCTGTGGGTAGGTATATACCGTTCCCGTGATGTGCCGATGGCTACTCATGCCATTACGCACATCTTTTGGGAGCGTGCTATATATGCCAACAGTGTGTTTATATAAACCCTAACTATGGAAAATTGATGAATTTTGAGGATGGAAACTACTAGTCTCTCAAGAACAAACAGAAAGGAAAGAGATTCAAATCTTGAACTATTAAGAATCATAGCAATGCTGTTGGTTCTGATGGTTCATGCCGACTTTAAGGCCTTGGATCCTCCTACTGTTGGAGAGGTTATTACTACTCCAGTATCTTCATTTCTTCGTTTCCTTAGTGAGTCTATCTCCATCGTCTGTGTAAATGTGTTTATTCTCATTACCGGATGGTTTGGCATTCGCCCGAAGGTATCACGTTTCAGTGCTTTAGTCTTTCAGGTGATGTCTATCGGTTTCTTCATATACATAGTTCTGCTATCTCTTGGGAAAGTGGAAAGGTGGAATCCGGTAGATTGGATAAGATTCATGTTTATGCGTAGAGGACTTTGGTTTGTTGGTGCCTATATGGTTCTTTACATCATTTCTCCGGTTCTGAATGCTTTTGTCTCAACTACGAGCCGTAAGACATTTAAGGATGTACTAATAGCATTTTTCTTTATTCAGACCATTTGTGGCTTTTATAGCCAATACGACTTCTTTAATTCGGGTTATTCTCCATTGTCTTTTATTGGCTTATATCTTTTAGCAAGGTATATGAAGCTATATTCAGATGGTTTTTGCACCTTAAAGAAGCGCTATGATGTAGCTATTTATTTATGCACAGTGTTGTTTACTTCATTGTTGGCAATGAAGTTCGGCAGGGCAGGGTATGATTCTAAGGCCCTTTATGACTATCTGGCTCCTGCAGTGATAATAGGCTCTGTCTATTTCTTCCTCTTTTTTACGAAATTGTCTTTCCATAGTCGCATGGTTAATTGGATAGCAACGTCTGCATTTGCTGTCTATCTATTTCACTGCGACCCATTGTTCTTTAGGCGGTATTATCTTCTTCCGATTAAGGACTTCTATCTCCAGGATTCCTTACCCCTATTTATCCTTCATACGGGTGCTTTAATCATCTCCGTTTTCTTCGTATCAATATTGGTTGATAAGCTCAGAGCTTTTCTGTGGAATCGAAGCGTATTTATTTATAAACAAATCGGTAGAAAGGCCAAACGTTCTTATTTGACCTTGGTTATCCGATCGTATTCTACCACCTCAAACCGTATTGTCTATTTTGATAGGAAACGCAAATTGTGGCGTATATAATCGAACAGCACTGAGGGGTATTACGAATGAGGATGCCTTATCTGTTCAACCTTATATCCTGCATCGCTTAGCAATTGTAGAACACCATTGATTCCGATAAGATGACCTGCACCAAAGACAAACATGGTGGGAGCTTCGCCCATAGCAGCTTCTAACTTGGGAAGCCATTTCTTGTTGCGTGCCTTAAAGAGGTCAGATTGTTTGTCTATCTCCTTGAGCCAGAATGGTGATTGCGCAAAGCTGTTATAGTCGCCTTCTCTCCAATACTGTGCTGATTGTACAACAGACTGAATCTCATCTATGATTCTCTGCTTGCGTTGGTCAAAGTCGTTGAGGAAACTCATCAACGAGTCTACTTGACTGTTAAGATTCTCGTTCATGGTGTTACGCATCTTTGTCAGACTATCTTGAGGCTGTATTTCGTCCAGCTGTCCAATCTTGATGTTACGCTCTTTAGCTCTATTGATGCAATACATGTCGATGGGGGTACTTGTCGTTGCAAGTTCCGGGTGCTTTTGCATCTCCTGTGTTGTAATTATTAAGTTGAAAGTGCTAAGTAGCATGATGGGCTGATAGTTCCATAGCGCCTTCATCATAGAATCTGTGTAGTTCACGTGAAATGTCTCGTTGAATCTAGTGTTTAAAACCTCTATTTGCTCTTTGCTCATGAGATCAAATATGGTTTTACCTTCGGGGAGCGCCAATGCTTGCTGACCAGCAGCTTGTGCTTCGCTCAACTTCTGTTGACTACTGATGTCGAATTCAGCATATAGTTGTTGACATTTTGCCTCAGCCTTAAGATACTCCGGTACACTGTCTAGCAGTGTGCCAGGCAATGTATGTACGGAGCCGAGAATGTAAGAAGGCTCTTTCAGCTTTTTGCCACTAATACGGAAAAAGAATTGAGCGTTGGCACTTATGGAAGCCAAGGCAAAAATCAACGTAATAATTGTTTTCTTGTTCATTGTTGTTAGTTTTTGTAGTGGTCGTATTCGTTATCTCACGAAAATGCCACGAAGTTAGTCATTCCTTTTCTAAGAATACGACACAGCAACGGAAATGTCATAAATAGCTCCTGTTAAATAATCTTAATCAAAAAAGATACATTCTATATGCTATTATCTATCTCTGATGCAATAAATAAGGTAGAAGTACGTTATTAACTACGTGCTTAAGCAAAAAATAGCTATATTATCTATGTTCTTGTTGCTCGCTATAACAGCCAATGCGCAACAAGAACCTTCCTTCGCTCACTATTGGGCGATGGAACCTTCGTTTAACCCTGCTGCGGTGGGTAAGGAGAGCAAACTCAACGTAACAGGAGCCTATGCCATGACATTGACCGGCTTTGAGAATGCACCACGTACGATGATATTTGGTGCCGATATGCCTTTTTATGCCCTTGGAACCTTTCACGGTGTCGGTGTCCAATTGGTCAACGACCAGATAGGTTTATTCTCTCATCAGCGTTTAATGGGACAGTATGCTTATAAGCAACGCCTTTTAGGGGGAACACTTAGTATAGGTCTGCAGGCAGGTATGCTTAGCGAGAAGTTTAATGGTAGTAAGTTGGATCTAGAGAGAAGCGACGACCCTGCTTTCTCCAAGTCTGATGCTTCTGGCGTCGCTATAGATTTCTCTGCAGGTCTCTATTATACTCATGGTTCTTGGTATGCTGGAATCTCAATGCTACATACCACTGCACCCTCAATAGAATTGGGCGATCGTACGATTTTAAATGTTAGTCAAGCATATTATTTAACAGGTGGATACAATATTCAGTTAAGGAATCCGTTTTTATCAATACATCCATCTGTGTTAGCACATACTGATGGTACTAGTCACCGAGTGAATGTGACGACGCGCCTGAAGTATACACACGAGAATAAAATGATGTATGCAGGACTGGGTTATAGCCCTTCCAATTCGGTGACAGTGCTCATCGGTGGAATCTTCCACGGCATCACTCTCGGTTATAGCTATGAGATGTATACCAGTGTGCTGAAGATAGGCAATGGCAGTCACGAACTGTTTGTTGGATATCAGACGGACTTGAACTTCCAAAAGAAGGGACGTAACCGTCATCAGAGTGTGAGAATTCTGTAATAATATAAAGGTAAGAAAGTAATAAAAAGAAAATATGGAACGAATTGTAAATAGTAATAAGCAAAAAGGCTCTTTGGTAAAGAGAATGATACCTTTTTACCTTTTCACCTTTTTACTTTGTTCTTGTTTCGGTGGCAGTGCAGTAACATCATCGGGTGGTGAGGTTACTGGTGTCAGTGGTCGCGCCTTTAGCGAGCCAGCTCCTTATGGTATGACACTCATCAAGCGTGGTCATCTGCGTATGGGTATCGAAAAACAAGACTCGCTGTGGGGTAAGCAAACTCCCGTTCGCGACATCTCTGTAGAAGGTTTCTGGATGGATGAGCGCGAGGTTACCAATTCTATGTATCGCCAGTTTGTTAACTATGTACGCGACTCTATCCTGCGTGAGCGTTTGGCTGATCCTGCCTATGGCGGTGATGAAACCTATAAGATAGAGGAAGACAAGAATGGTGAACCCGTAAAGCCCCATCTTAACTGGAAGAAGCCATTGCCTCGCAAGCCTAACGAGGATGAGCAGCGTGCCATAGAGAGTATGTATGTCTCAAATCCCGTAACTGGTGAGAAGATGCTCGACTGGCGTCAGATGAACTATCGCTACGAGATTTACGACTATACCGAAGCTGCTAAACGCAAGTATCGTACCAATCCAGAGGAGCGCATCCTTAATACCGATGTACGCCCCAATCCTAATGAACAGATTTGGATTTCAAAGGATACAGCTTATGTCAATGATGAAGGCCAGATTGTTCGTGAAACTATCAACCGCGAGTACACAGGTCCTTGGGACTTCCTGAATACTTATATCGTTAATGTATATCCCGATACTACTTGTTGGGTAAACGACTTCCCCAATGCGGAGAACGAGAACTATATGCGCTACTACTTTACGAATGCTGCCTACAACGACTATCCTGTAGTCGGTGTAACATGGGAGCAGGCTAATGCCTTCTGTGCTTGGCGTACGGAGTATCTGTTACGTGGCTTGGGTGCTGCAGCTCGTTATGTGCAGCGCTATCGTCTGCCGACAGAGGCAGAGTGGGAATATGCTGCTCGTGGTAAGGATCAGAACGAGTTCCCTTGGGATAATCAAGATGTGGCTAGTGGCAATGGTTGTTTCTATGCCAACTTCAAGCCCGACAATGGTAACTATACCAAGGATGGCAACTTGATTACCAGTCGTACTGGTATCTATTCAGCCAACTCCAACGGACTGTATGATATGGCTGGTAACGTGGCCGAGTGGTGTAGCACTATCTATACCGAGGCAGGCGTAGAAGCTATGAACGATATCAATCCACAGTTGCGCTATAATGCAGCTAAGGAAGATCCCTATCGACTGAAGAAGAAGAGTGTGCGCGGTGGTTCTTGGAAAGACCCCGAGAGCTATATCCGTTCTGCATGGCGTTCTTATGAATATCAAAACCAGCCTCGCTCGTATATCGGTTTCCGCTGTGTACGCTCGTTGGCTAATACAACCAGTGACAAGATTAAAGTAAAGAAAGGAAAGAAGTAATGACAACATATAGCAAACTGAATTTCGTCTACCGCTTGCAGAAGTGGATGGACAGTGTAGCAGGACAAACCTTCCTGAACTACGCTTATAGCTGGGGTGCCTCTATCGTTATCTTGGGTACGCTGTTTAAGTTGACCCACCTGAATGGAGCCGACTTCTTCCTGTTCTTAGGTATGGGTACTGAGGTGTTTGTGTTCTTTATCTCTGCCTTCGACCGTCCGTTTGATAAGACTACCGATGGTATGGATCTCGATATCCATATGGCTAACGAAGACCAACCCGAGACTCATGCCGTTGTTAATGGCGGTGTAGTTGGCGGTGGTACTATTGTTATCAATGGTGGCAGAGGAAGTGTAAGTGGCCATGACATCGCCACAGACGGAACAATCGCTGCAAGCGGAGCAAGCGCCGCAAACGGAACTGCGGGTGCTATTAACTTTGCTGGTGGTTCTGTCGTTACAGGCATTCAGCAGCCCGAGACCTTGCCAATGGGTGAAGAGTTAAAGGATGCAACCTCAAACTATATCGATGAGCTGAATCGCTTGACAGAGATGTTGGCTAAGGTTTCAGAGCAGAGTCAGCGCCTGACACGTGATTCAGAGGAAATGGAGAATCTGAACCGTACACTGACAGGTATCAGTCGTGTCTATGAGATGCAATTGAAGAGCGCTAGTGCTCAGATTAGTACCATCGATGAGATTAACGATCAGACACGTCACATGGCTGAGCAGATTGTAGAGCTGAACAAGATTTATGCTCGCATGATTGAGGCTATGCAGGTAAGAGCTGCCGCTCAGTAATCTCGTGATAACGAAATAAGATAATAAACGAAATAACGCCAAGAATACTATGGCAATAAAGAAAAGACCGGTTTCTCCCCGCCAGAAGATGATTAACCTGATGTACGTGGTACTGATGGCGATGCTGGCATTGAACGTCTCTAACGAGGTGCTCAACGGATTCTCTATTGTTGAGGAGAGTTTGAAGCGCACCACGAATAGTGCCACCAAGGAGAACCAGGCTATATATGACGACTTTGCTTTGCAGATGAAGAAGAACCCGCAGAAGGTAAAACAGTGGTTCGACAAGTCGCAGCAAGTAAAGCAGATGAGCAATGCGCTCTATAACCTTGCAGAAGAACTGAAGTTGGCAATTGCCCAAGAGGCAGATGGTAAGGATGGCGATCCACGTAATCTTCGTAACAAAGAAGACCAAGAGCCTGCCAACTATGTGATGCTTTCTCCCGCTCATGGTCGTGGTAAAGAACTCTATGATGCTATCAATAACTATCGTGCAAAGATGCTTACGATGGTTACCGATTATCATCAGAAGAAGATGATAGCTTCTAATCTGACCACAGAGATTCCAAAGAATGCACATGCAATGGGTAAGAACTGGCAGGAATATATGTTCGAGTCTATGCCTGCTGCAGCTGCCGTTACGTTGCTCTCTAAGTTGCAGAATGATGTGCGCTATGCAGAAGGTGAGGTATTACATACACTGGTAAGTAATATCGACGTGAAGGATATTCGTGTTAATGCCCTCAACGCCTTTGTTATTCCTAATTCACAAACCATTGTTCGTGGTGACAAATTCTCTGCACGCATTGTGATGGCTGCTGTTGATACCACACAGGTACCTCAGATATTCATCGGTGGCAAGGAAATGAATCTACCTAATGGACTCTATGAGACTGTAACAGGACGTACGGGTGACTTTACCTTGAGTGGCTATATCCAGATGATGAATGGTAATGGCGAGTACATCAAGCGTGACTTCGAGCAGAAATATACGGTGGTAGATCCTTCGGCTACGGTATCTGCCGATTTGATGAATGTGCTCTATGCTGGCTATAACAATCCATTGAGCGTCAGCGTTCCTGGCGTTCCTGCCAATAAGGTACAGGCAACGATGAGTGGTGGTACACTGCAACCCGTTGGTCCAGGTCGTTATATTGCACGTCCTTCAACTCCAGGTCAGAATGTTACCATCACTGTGACATCTACCAATACAGGTCGTCCTCAGCAGATGGGACAGTTTACGTTCCGTGTACGTCGTTTGCCCGATCCTACACCATATATTACTATCAAGGATGAGAATGGTGGTACTCGCTTCAGAAGTGGTGGCTTGTCGAAAGCTCACTTGATGGCTGCCGATGGTATCGGTGCAGCTATTGATGATGGTATTCTCGATATCACCTTTAAGGTACAGAGCTTTGAAGCCGTCTTTGCTGACAATATGGGCAATCTTGTGCCGATGGTTTCCGATGGTCCAAACTTCTCTGCTCGTCAGAAAGATACCTTCCGTAAGTTGTCGCGTAATCGTCGTTTCTACATCTCTGGCGTCAATGTCATTGGTCCCGACGGTATTCCTCGTAAGTTGAAGACCTCAATGGAAGTAATTGTGAAGTAAAGGGCCTCCCTCTGGGGAGATAAAGTATAAAATATAAAGAACTATTAGATATATGAAAAGAGTATTGTTCTTATTGATGATAACGCTGATGGCTGGAACGGCTGTAGCTCAGCCTAAGAATCGTCGCCAGCAGCAGACACAGCAACAGGGTGCACAGTCGCAGAATCAAGGCATGTCGATGCGTGCCCGTCTCATGTTCCCCACGGCTATTGACATGCCAGAGGATGTGGTATGGCGTCGCGATATCTATCGTGAGATTGATTTGAGCAAGGATGCCAATGGTGGATTGTATTATCCTGTAGAGCCAATGGATCGTCAGGTCAACTTGTTTACCTATATCTTTAAGTTGGCTATCAATGGTTATATTCCTGTTTACGAGTACCGCTTGGATGGTAATGAGTCGTTCACTGATTCGTCTCGTGTGGATATTAGAACCGTGCTCGACAACCAGAAAATCTACTATCAGGAGAAAGATGGTAAGATACGTGTAGAAAACAGCGACATCCCATCGGCTGAGGTTAAGCTCTACTATCTGAAGGAGAGCGCCTACTATGATCAGGCCAACTCTAGTTTCCACCGTAAGGTGTTAGCCATCTGTCCTGTTATGTATCGTGAGAGTGATTATAGCAGTTTGTCATCAGATGACGCTTTTGATAGCAGTTCTTTGTCTTCTAAAAGCGATGATGTTAGTTCGCTGTCTAAGTATCCTCTCTTCTGGGTGAAGTATTCTGACTTGGAACCTTTCCTCAGTCGTCAGACGGTGATGACCAGCAATCTGAACAATGCTGCCACCATGTCGATGGACGACTACTTCACACTGAACCGTTACGAGGGAACTATCTATAAGACCAACAATATGCTGGGTAAGACGCTGGCACATATCTGTAATGGCGATTCCACCAAGCTCTCTGCTGAGCAGAAGCGTATCGAAGCCGAGCTGAAAGCCTTTGAGCAGAATATCTTTGGCGATAAGGCTCGTAAAGACTCGCTTGATTCTATTGCTAAGCTCGATCCACGAGAGCAGAAGGCTACCAAGAAGAGTTCCAAGACAAGCCGTCGTAGCACTGCTACTGTCAAGAAATCTAAGCCTGCCAAGAGCAGCTCTGGTTCTTCTTCTGGTACAGCCCGCATGAGTGTTCGTCGTCAGCGTCACTAAGAAATGGTTAAAGGGACAAGAAGTAAAAAGGTAAAAAAAGAGACGAAAATGTTGGTTAATTCGTCTAAAATGTTTACTTTTGTCCCCAGATACTAGTTAAAACCCTTAAAACAATAAACGATTATGAAAAAGTATTTCGCATTAGTGCTGATGGCTGTTGCCTTTGCAATGCCTTCAAAAGCGCAGATTAAATTCGGTGTGCAAGCAGGTCTTAACATGACCAATGTGTCAACAGAAGATTTGAAAGCTTCTGTTAAGAGCCGCACAGGTTTCTTTGTAGGTCCAACAGTTAAGTTTACATTGCCTATCGTAGGTCTTGGCATCGATGCTGCTGCTTTGTATGACCAGCGTGAAGCAAAGGGCGAAGGTGAGGTTATCAAGTCTTCTTCTATTCAGGTTCCCATCAACCTTCGTTATGGTGTAGGTTTGGGAAGCGTAGCTGAAGTATTCGCTTTTGCAGGTCCTCAGTTCGGCTTTAAGCTGAGTGGCGATAAGAAGATTAAAGATGATGCAGCAGAGTGGACGCTGAAGTCTTCTACCCTCAGTGCAAACATCGGTATTGGTGCTACAGTCTTGAGCAAGGTTCAAGCTAAGCTGAACTACAATGTTGCTCTTGGCAAGACTGGTGAATTTGATTCTGTAGGTGCTGCAGCTAAGGAACTTGGTAGTGCTAAGTTCAATGCTTGGCAGGTATCTCTTGCTTACTTCTTCTAAGAAAATAGTTAATAAATATTAAATAAATGCCCTTAGGAATAGCACCTAAGGGCATTTATCGTATATTTGCGGTGGCTATAATGGCCAAAGTCATTGGGAATGACTTATTAAATGATAAGTATAAATAGCTAAAAACTTTTTTTATTCACTAAAACTTAATTATTATGAAAAAGCTTTTAATGATTGTAGCCATGATGGTTGCTACGTTGAGTGCAAACGCTCAGAATGAAGTTGGTCAGGTTACTCTGAAGCCAATGGTTGGTATGAC
Organism: Prevotellaceae bacterium MN60; assembly: GCA_900199555.1. Lineage (GTDB taxonomy): Bacteria > Bacteroidota > Bacteroidia > Bacteroidales > Bacteroidaceae > Prevotella. The sequence goes on along the minus strand of FZQZ01000014.1, from coordinate 60,058 downwards.
ATTGGCAACAATTACTGATTTTGATAATGTCAAGATGAAGGCTGGCTTGGTAGCAGGTGTTGAGGCTGAGTACGGTATCTCTGAGAACTTTGGCATTACTGGTGGTGTACTGTATTCTATGCAGGGCTGCAAGGCAAAAGAAGGTGATGGAAAGATGAAGCTTGACTACATCAATGTTCCTATCTTGGCTAACTACTATGTAATTCCTGGTCTGGCTATTAAGGCAGGTATACAGCCTGGATTCCTGATGTCTGCAAAAGACAATGATGGTAATAGCTTCAAAGACGAAATGAAAAAGGTAGATATCTCTATTCCTCTTGGTGCTTCTTACGAGTTTGAGAACTTCGTTATCGATGCACGTTACAACTTGGGTCTGACAAAGGGCAATAAGAATGGTGACAAGTCTCGTAAGAACAGCGTATTAATGTTTACCGTAGGTTATAAATTTGCTTTGTAATTAGACATTTAATAAATATTGGCGGGCTCTAATCGGAGCCCGCTTTTTTGTATTTGTAATGGATAATAGCTAGTTAAGAGTCATTAACAATATTCCCAGAATTTGTCCGAAATGTTGGGACATGATGTCCGGAGGCTCCGGACACTCTGTCCCATGCGTCCGGACACAATGTCCGGGGCCTTCGGACAAAGCGTAAACAAGCTAAGTACAAAGAGCAGGGAGCCTGTTTACTGACTTTAAGGTTATATGTTTTTGAGAGGAAGGCTTGGTAATTACAAGATTTCTTTTTAACTTTGTGGAGATTTTCAAGAAAAACAAGTCGCAACCGATGCAGTACGCTGATATCATATTATCCGTACCCTTGTATGGGACATTTACTTACGCCGTGCCTGATGGTATGAGCGTAGGGATGGGAATGCGCGTGCTGGTACCCTTCGGACGCTCGAAGTCATACGTGGGCGTGGTGATGCGACTGCATCATCAAAAGCCTGCGGGCTATGAGGTGAAAGCAATTCAAGCGGTGATGGACCAGTCGCCTGTTGTCACAGAACCGCAGTTAAAGTTGTGGCAGTGGATAGCCGACTATTATCTTTCTCCTATTGGTGATGTGTATAAGGCCGCCCTTCCTGCCGGTTTGAAGGCTGAAGAGGGCTATCGACCTAAGACGGAGACGTATGTGCGTCTGACGACACAATATCGTAATGTGGCTGCACTGCATATAGCGCTCAATGTCTTGTCGCGTGCCAAAAACCAGTTGAAGGTCTTTACCGAATATCTTGCCCTGTCGCATTGGGACGAGATAGAAAACGGTGTTCAACCCGAAGAGGTGACGCGCGAAGAACTGATGAATGTCAGTGGAGGCTCTGCAGCTACGCTCAACCAGTTGGTAAAACGTCAATTATTAGAATGCTACGAGGTGGAAGTGGGACGCCTGAATCATGGCGGACCTTATCGACCAGAACTGGTAAAGCCTCTGAGTGCTGCCCAACAGGATGCCTATAACAAGATACAGCTCTCGATGCTGAAAAAGCGTGTTACACTATTGCATGGTGTAACATCAAGCGGAAAGACGGAGATTTATATCCATCTGATACAGCAGGCACTGGAACGCAAGGAACAGGTGCTGTTCTTGATGCCTGAGATAGCGCTGACAGTACAGATGATGCAGCGCCTGCAGCGCGTGTTTGGAGATCGCTTGGGCATCTACCATTCGCGCTATTCAGATGCGGAGCGTGTAGAGATATGGCAGAAGCAACTATCCGCTAATCCCTATGATGTCATTCTCGGTGCTCGTTCGGCAGTATTCTTGCCTTTCCAACGCTTGGGTCTTGTCATCGTGGATGAGGAACACGAAACCTCTTACAAGCAGCAAGACCCTGCTCCTCGCTATCATGCTCGCTCTGTAGCCATCATGCTTGGTGGTCTGATGGCGAAGGAAGGAATAACACCTAAGGTGCTGCTTGGCACTGCCACTCCTTCGCTAGAGAGTTATCATAATGCTAAGACAGGCAAGTATGGATTGGTAGAACTGAAGGAGCGCTATCAGGGTATCGAACTGCCAGAGATACAAGTGGTGGATACTGCCGACCTGCAACATCGTAAGATGATGATAGGTGCCTTCTCACCATTATTATTAACGCGTATGCGCGAGGCGCTGGAGCGTGGCGAACAGGTGATACTATTCCAGAATCGTCGTGGCTTTGCTCCCGTAGTAGAGTGTCGACAGTGTGGATGGGTGCCTACCTGTCAGCGCTGTGATGTGTCGCTCACCTATCATCGTCAACTAAACCAGTTGACGTGCCATTATTGTGGTTTTACCTATCGAGTACCATCAGAATGTCCTTGTTGTGGGTCTACCGACTTGCGTACGCGTGGCTATGGTACGGAGAAGATTGAGGAGCAGGTGCGCGAGGCATTCCCTGAAGCCCGCATCGCTCGTATGGATTTAGATACTACTCGTACGCGCAATGCCTACGAGCGTATCATCAGCGACTTCTCTGCCGGACGTACCAATATTTTGATAGGTACGCAAATGATTAGCAAAGGTCTCGACTTTGATAAGGTGAGTGTGGTGGGTATCATCAATGCTGATGGCATGATGAACTATCCCGACTTCCGTGCCTACGAGCATGCATTCATGATGATGGCACAGGTTAGTGGGCGTGCTGGTCGTAAGAATAAACGAGGTCTAGTCATCCTTCAGACCAAACAGAAGGATGTTCCTGTGATATCGCAGGTCGTACGCAACGATTATATTGCACTATATAAAGACTTGATTGCCGAGCGCCAAGCCTTCCGCTATCCTCCTTACTATCGCCTGATATACGTTTTCTTGCGTCATCGTCAGGATAGTACAGTGAATACGGCAGCGATAGAACTAGGCTCACGTCTGCGCCAATGGTTTTCTGACCGTGTTCTTGGTCCCGATAAACCAGCTGTGGCAAAAGTAAAGTCACAGAATATCCGCAAGCTCGTGCTCAAGCTAGAGTTGGGTATCGACATGAAAAAAGTCCGCGAATATCTGTTGCTTGCGCAATCACAGATACTCGCAGACAAACGTTATTCTACCTTGCAGGTCTACTACGATGTAGATCCGCTGTAAATCTTTAGAGTCTGATACCAGCGTTGATAGAGATGCAGGATTTGGTAAGCACACCGGGTAAGTTCGCCCATCTGTAGTCAGCAGACAAACGGATAACATGCTTTTGGACAGCGATATCAATACCAGCTCCTACGTAGTAACCATAGAAACGTTGACTTGTACAATTCTCGTCAATGTAGTTGAAAGTTCTAAGTCTTTCTGAAGACAGGGATATAGGATGATCAAATGAAAGTCCTCCACGCAAAATGGGAGAGAATTTAGATTCGGGCATAAAGCTGTAAGCTGCTCCTATTTGCCCCTCTATATCTAGATATTTCAGTTTGCCCGTACATTTTAAGTTATCCACGTCGAATTCGTTGAAATCCTTCGACAAGTTCCATTTACTAAGAAGAGCTAATACCTGTACAGACCAATGCTTGTTGGAACGAGGGAACAAGAAATCTAATCCCATGCCTATCTGTGGCACAATGCAATTCATGGATAGAGGGCTAAGTTGGTAAGCATACTTGATTGGCTCTAACTTGTTGCTGCCCATTCCGATTCCTGCTTGGAAGCGTAACTTTGTAGTAATGCTACGCGCAGCTTTCTCATTACGACGGAAAGTGACACAATCTCCAGCAGACGTACAATACTCCATGTCGTAATCACGAGTTATTTGTGTGAGGTTTTTGACATTGATATCTTTCACCCATAAGTCATGTTGAGCCTTGTCGCTGTTAGCAAACATTTGACTCACTTCTCTTAGTGCAGCTCGTTTTGCTGCATTCGTGTTGCTTCGACTTGAGTACTCCAACAAGCTTCCAATGTTTTTGACAGAGGCAACTTTGCCCTCTTCATCAATAAAGAAATAATAGTCTATGCCCGCTCTCTTGTGGTGAAATAGGCTTACGCCACCTTGCAACAGGTATTCGGCAAAGAATGTTTCCGTGTTGCCTTCAACCTCAAAAGTCTTCGTGACATAGAATACACCATCGTCTGCAAAGCGATATGCACTGATTTCACCAGGCAAATATACTTTGTAATCGGTCTCCCCATTAGCTAGGAAATGGCATTCGTTGGCACATTTGGTGTCCGATAGATAATCTATCGTACCATAAATAGTGTCGTTTTGGTTGGTAATAACATAGCCCTGCTTAGGATTTAACTGAGCATACAGCATAGAGGGCAGCATGGTCAACAAGGCCAAAGCTGTATACCTTATCAGTCTCTTTTTCATGATTGATTGTGTGTTAATAAATTGGTTATATATGTTTAGTGTTGCAAATGTAGTATTTTATTTTGAAATAGCAAAGCGTTTTTCTATTTTTTCTTACACCATGAAAACAAAAAAGTGAGGCTACAAGATTGTAACCTCACTATATAATATTATGTATTTCTATTTATATTAGAAATCAATCTGACAGCTTGCACCGAGTACGCGGTTGGTACGGGTGAAGGTATCGCTGACACCAGTTGTGGGATAGTCGTTACGATTGTAGTTGTCGTACATAGTCTGGAAGTAAGCAGCGGACAGGGTGATGTTCTCCTTAACCTTGTAGCTGAAACCGAAACCGAGGCTATAGCTGTTGACAACGAAAGACATATCGTTCATGTACTCGTCAGAGAGTCCGTAACGAGTGAGCTGTCCACCACACGATACGTTCAACTTGTCGCTGAGGTCCCACTCTACACCTGCAAGATACTCGTTGGTGTTGCTCTTCAACAAATCCTGTGACTCGTTGTACCAGTTGCATTGTTTGTCAAAGAAGTGATGCCAACCTACATTCAGATGTACGCTCTCAATGGGGCTCCACTGTGCACCGATAGTCAACAGGGCTGGAGCATCTTCATTAACCTTTTCACCATCCTTATACTTGTTGACGGCAGGAATCTCGCTAGCCTTGATAACGCTTGACTCGTTCTTCATGCGAATCTGAGTCTTGAACTCGTACTTTGCAGCGAAGTTGAAGTTCTTATACTTCCAGTCCACACCAATGATAGGAGCAATGCCCATACCATCCTGATTACAGAGCAGGTTTACACCTTCTGAATATTTGGCGAGGGTTGCCAAGTTGCCCTTAGTTCCTTCTAACTGCCCCTGAGTAGCAGCCAACTGAGCTTGTTTCATTAATAGCTCTTCAGGAACAGGTGTTCCAGCATTCTGACATTGAGCAATGCCTGCATTTACCTGTGCTAATCCAGCGTTTACGGTTTGTAATCCGCCTTCCACAAGTTGATTGGCATTCTGCATAAAGTCACCAAACTCAACATAGCCACCTGCAGTCTTTACAAGAATGTTGCTAATTCTTGCTTTATAGGTAGCATCACCATAGAGCAAACGCAAACCTCCATAAACAGAAAGGTTCTTATTTACCTTGTATGCAGCTCCCAACTGGATTCCATAGTAGTACTGACGGCCCTTCATATAGCCATTCATATCGTAACCGCTTACTCCAGGTGCCCCCATTCCTAATGCTGTGGCAAGTTGGTCAAGACCTCTCAGCTGGTTAGCAATGTTACCAACAACGCTCTCGAAAGACCCCAGACCGTCGCCAAACTCACAAGCACCACCGCCACCAGGAACAGAGAAGTTGAACTGGATGCTCCAGTCGCCCTTGTTATAGGCTGCCTGCAGAGAAGGAATGATAGGTGCATCAGCTACACCCTGGAATTCCTTTACGTTACCATTGTTATTCTTGCCCAATGCAAATACGGGATTGGTAGAGGTAATGGTACGTGTCTGGTGAGCATACTGCCAGTTGAAGGCTACATGAAAACCTTCGGGCATGAATACTACACCTGCTGGGTTAGAATATACACCGTCGAGACCGATAGCAGCATCGCGGGCAGGATTCTTCAGGAATGATACACTCTGGTTTGTGTTGGTGAGAATACCGCCAGCTATGGCGCTCACCGAAGTCATCGTGAAAACTATCAACGATAATACAATCTTTTTCATTGCTTTTTAATTAAAATTTGCTTAAAACGGCTGCAAAGGTAAGCTTATTGCACAAAACTGCCGCAAGAGTGCATTTATTCTTAACGCTTATTAACTAAAAAGTGCACACTTTATGCACAAATGTGCCAAAGTGTGCAGGAAAATAGATGTAATTTTGTTCTCTTTTCAGCCAAACAACTATGCTTTCTTCTCTGTTGGATAGCTGATACGAGTATGGTACATTGTTTTTAGTTTCTCGATAAGTACCGTCTTAGCAGACTGGATATCGCGGAATGTGATAGGACACTCACGGAAGTATCCGTCTGCTACCTGTTCGTCGATAAGGCGTTCAACAAGGTCGCGGATAGATTGCTCAGTATAGTCGGGTAGTGAGCGCGAAGCAGCCTCTACTGTGTCTGCCATCATTAGACAGGCCTGTTCACGGGTAAACGGATTAGGTCCGGGGTAGGTGAACAACAAATCATCAACGGGCTCATCGGGATGCTCGTTGTGATAGTGTACATAGAAATATTTAGCTTTGCCCAGTCCGTGGTGGGTAGAGATAAAGTAGCGGATAACCTTGGGCAAGTCGTATCTGTCGGCCATCTTCAGCCCTTCTGTAACGTGGCTGATAATAATCTGTGCCGATTCGATATCCGTCAGTGTCTCATGAGGATTGATGCCCGATTGGTTTTCGGTATAATAGATAGGGTTGGCCAACTTGCCGATATCGTGATAGAGTGCACCAGTACGTACCAATTGGGCTTTGGCACCAATCTTGTTGGCTATTTCTCCAGCGAGATTGGCCACCTGTATGGAGTGGTTAAAGGTACCTGGAGCTATCTCGCTCATCCGACGTAACAAATCATTGTTAGTATTGGAAAGCTCAATCAGAGTGATGTCGCTGGTAAAGCCAAAGGCCTTCTCGATAAGATAAAGCAGTGGATAAGCAAAGAGCAGTGCGATACCATTTGCTAACAGATAATTGTAATAGCTATAGTCTATTTGTGTCAGTGCGTCGGCATGCATCCAGTCGAATGCCATATTGACGGCCATGCTGGCCACTGTAACAAAGATAGCCGTTTTGAAAAGCTGTGAGCGCTGCGACAGTTCGCGCAAACTGCTGATAGCTACCAAGCCCGCAACCGTTTCTGTGGCAATAAACTCGAAGGGGTGTTGCAGCATGACAGCGCAGATGAGTACCATCGTGATGTGCGTCATAAAGGCCGTACGAGAGTCCATGAACACACGGATGAAGATAGGTACCATCGCGTAGGGTAGGATATAGACGTGGATAAAGGTGTTGCGCATAAACAATGCCGTCAATACTGCAAAGATGATAATCAGCGCATAGAGCATCGTTGTACTTCGCAACTTCTCGAAATAGTCTTTGCGATAGAGACTTAAGAAGATGGTGAAGCTCAAGACGAGGATAGTGATGTATAGTATCTGTCCAAAGAGAGACAGATGGTTATGTTTGACATCTTCATTGCGCAACTCGTTTTCTTTCTTAAACGACTCGATGATGCGATAGGTCTTCTCGGTAACAATCTCTCCTCGGTCTACAATCTTCTGACCTTTCTGAACGACACCACTCGCCAGAGCGATACCAGACAACAAGTCGTTCTTGCTGGTCTCACTACGTTCTCGGTCGTAAATGATATTAGGAGTGATATATTCGTTGAGGTCACACTTTTGTAGGATACTACGCTGTGCTGCCAGCTTCTCGTCTTGGAATAACTGTTCGTATGCCGACTTGGGGGAATATATCTCCATGACGGAAACACTGCTCGCCTCCTTGTCATCCACGATACGTATCATACTGGTGGTATCGTGTAGCAGGTCGGTATAGTCTCTCTGATCGATGATGCCTTGCTGGTAGAGACTTCTCAAACGATTAGAGATAATGGTCATGAAACTCGTTGGTAAATCGGGAATACCATCAGCATAGTCGGTATTAAACTTCTGAACCATCAGTTCCTCCACCTCCTTGTTATACTTGTAGTAAGGCTCGTATTGGCGAAGTGCACTATCGCGCTCCTCGCGAATGGCTGCCTCAGATTTGTAGATGGGGAAGTCGAAAGGAGCCGTAAATTCAGAGTATTTCCAAGGCTTTCCCTGCTCTACATGGAAGTAGCTACGACTATCGTGAGGCATCGACCATACAATGATCGTTGCTGTGACAATAACGAGGAATGTACGGGTGAGAATATCACGCCATTGTAGTTCTTTCATACGATATATTTGCTTTTACAGTGCGAAAATACAAAAAAATGCGCATATTCTCAAAAAAAATGAGTACTTTTGCACAAAATTAGTAAGAAATATCCATTAATATATGTCAGAAAGAAGAGTAAGAGTGCGTTTTGCACCTAGTCCTACGGGAGCTTTGCACATCGGTGGAGTGCGTACAGCATTGTATAACTATCTGTTTGCCAAGCAGCATGGCGGTGACTTGGTATTCCGTATTGAGGATACCGATTCTAATCGTTTCGTGCCTGGCGCAGAAGAATATATCATTGAGTCATTTAAGTGGTTGGGCATTAAGTTTGACGAGGGCGTGTCATTTGGTGGTGACAAGGGTCCTTATCGTCAGAGTGAGCGCCGCGACATTTATAAGAAATATGTCAAGCAGTTGCTGGATGCTGATAAGGCATATATCGCTTTTGATACTCCTGAGGAGTTGGAGCAGAAGCGTGCTGAGATTCAGAACTTCCAGTACGACTGCCATACCCGCACTCAGATGCGCAACTCGCTGACTATGTCGAAAGAAGAGGTGGATGCGCTGATTGCCGAAGGTAAGCAGTATGTTGTTCGCTTCAAGGTTGAGGCTGGTCAGGAGATTCTGGTTAACGACCTGATTCGTGGTGAGGTCCGCGTTAAGAGTGATATCTGCGACGATAAGGTGCTTTATAAGAGTGCCGACGAGCTGCCTACCTATCACTTGGCTAACATCGTTGATGACCACTTGATGGAAATCTCTCACGTGATTCGTGGTGAGGAGTGGTTGCCTTCAGCTCCATTGCACGTCATGTTGTATCGTGCTTTTGGTTGGGAGGATACTATGCCACAGTTTGCTCACCTGCCCCTGCTGTTGAAGCCCGATGGTAAGGGTAAGTTGTCTAAGCGTGATGGCGATCGTCTGGGCTTCCCCGTATTCCCATTGCTGTGGAAAGATCCTAAGAGTGGAGAAACTTCTCGCGGCTATCGTGAGGATGGTTACTTCCCCGAGGCTGTTATCAACTTCCTCGCTCTGCTGGGATGGAATCCTGGCACCGAACAGGAACTGTTTACGCTCGATGAGTTAGTACCTTTGTTCGATATCTCTAAGTGTTCAAAGGCTGGCGCTAAGTTTGCCTATGAGAAAGCTATCTGGTTTAACCACGAATATATCCTGAAGAAGTCTAACGAGGAGATTGCTGCTCTCTTTGAACCTATCGTTAAGGAGCATTGCCCCAACGAGACTTCTGAGCGTGTGTTGGAGGTAACTCGCATGATGAAAGACCGCGTATCGTTCGTTCATGAGTTGTGGCCTCTCTGCTCATTCTTCTTCGTTGCTCCTACAGCATACGATGAGAAGACTGCCAAGAAGCGTTGGAAGGAAGACTCTGCAGCTCAGCTTACCGAGCTGATGGGCGTATTGGAAGGCATTGACGATTTCTCTTTGGAGAATCAGGAAAAGATAGTTCATGCGTGGATTGAGCAGAAGGAGTATAAGTTGGGCAATATCATGAATGCTTGGCGACTGACTTTGGTTGGTGAAGGCAAGGGTCCTGGCATGTTCGACATCTCTGCATTCCTTGGCAAGGAAGAGACGCTGCGCCGTATGAAGCGTGCTATCGAGGTTCTTGGTTAACGTTTAATGATTAAAAGTTAATGTATAACGTAATCATCTTTCTCTATCTGTGCGGCGTTGCCGTTGCAAGCCTCTTTAGTAAGAAGGTTCGTAAGATGTGGCGTGGAGAGCGCAATGCTATCCGTACCATTAAGGAGAAGTTAGATCCCAATGCACGTTATGTGTGGTTCCATGCCGCCTCGTTAGGTGAGTTTGAGCAGGGACGCCCATTGATGGAGCAGATGCGCCGTGAACATCCGGAGTATAAGATTCTGCTGACGTTCTTCTCGCCCTCAGGTTATGAGGTGCGCAAGAACTATGAGGGTGCCGATATCATTTGCTATCTGCCTCTTGATACCATTACCAATGCGCGTCGCTTCCTGCGTACCATCCGTCCTGAGATGGCTTTCTTCATTAAGTACGAGTTCTGGTATAACTATCTGCATATCCTGCGCCATCGTGGTGTACCCGTTTATAGCGTTAGTAGCATCTTCCGTCCTGGACAGGTGTTCTTCCGCTGGTATGGTCGCCAATATAGTCATGTGTTGCGTTGTGTTACCCATTTCTATGTACAGAATGAGGTAAGCCGCGACCTGTTGGCTTCGATAGGTATCAACGATGCTACCATAGTGGGAGATACTCGTTTTGACCGTGTACTCCAGATTAAGGAGGCTGCCAAGCAGTTACCTGTTGTTGAGGCTTTCTTGAAGACGGAGTCCGAAGAGAAACCAAAGGTGTTTGTAGCTGGTAGCAGTTGGCAACCCGATGAAGATATCTTTATTCCTTGGCTCAATGAGCATCCTGATTGGAAGGTCATCGTTGCTCCTCATGTCATCAGTGAGGACCATCTGCAGCAGATAGAAGCTAAGTTTGAAGATCGCAAGGTTGCACGCTATACCGATCTAGAGAAACTAGACAATCTAGATAATCTAGGCAATCTAGATTGTCTCATCATCAATTGCTTCGGCTTGCTCAGCAGCATCTATCACTATGCTGATGTCACCTATGTAGGTGGTGGATTCGGCGTAGGTATCCATAATACGTTAGAGGCTGCTGTTTGGGATGTCCCCGTTATCTTTGGCCCTAACAACCAGCGTTTCCAGGAAGCACAGGATTTAAAGACTTGTGGCGGTGGCTTGGAGATAGGCAATGCCGATGACTTCAGCCGTATCATGCAGGGCTTTATCGACCATCCTACATTGGTTAGCGAACTGGGCGAGAAGTCTGGCGCGTATGTTAAGCAGATGACTGGTGCTACCAAGAAGATACTCTCCGACGTATTTAGTGTTTAATCAATTATAATAAACATTCTCCAGTGGCATTAATCAAGAGTTATAAAGGACTGACCCCAAAGTGGGGCAGAGACTGTTATTTCAGTGAGAACGCCACCCTCGTGGGTGATGTAACGATGGGTGACCAGTGTTCGGTATGGTTTAATGCTGTGGTGCGTGGCGATGTCGCCCCCATCACAATAGGCGACCGTACCAATATACAAGATGGCTCTTGTATTCATGTTACCCATGAGACGGGACCAACCCTTATTGGTTCAGATGTAACCATCGGTCATAATGTCACCGTTCATGCCTGCACTATTCACGATGGAGCATTAATAGGTATGGGTTCTACATTGCTTGATGGTTGTGAGATTGGCGAAGGTTCTATCGTCGCTGCTGGCGCATTGGTGTTGCAGAATACCAAGATTCCTGCTGGTGAGATATGGGGCGGCGTTCCTGCTAAGTATCTTAAACCCGTACGTCCAGGACAGACTGACAACTCGAAACACTATGTAGAGTACGCTAAAGAATATATGGCTGAGCAGAAAGAATAATGATTTCCCAAATATGAAAATAAAAAAACGAGACGTTCAAGCGAACGCCTCGTTTTTATTTATGTCGTAATCTCGATTAGAGGTTGGCATTGTCCTTGCCCCAGTCCTCAACAGCAGGAATGATACCGAGAGAGATAATCTCGTCGCGCATCTTCTGCAGGTGCTCGTAAGAAGCCTGGAGAGCTGCCATCTCTTCAGCAGTACCCTCGGGCTGAGTGAAGTGAACACCATCCTTGTCGATAACGGTAGGCATAGCCATCATTACGTTCTTGAAACCATAAGCGTTGACATAGCAACCAGCAGGCCACTTGAAAGGCTCACCACCCATAGCACCCTCAATCATCTTAACAGCCTGATATGCAGGACTCTGGAATGAAGAACGGCCACGCAGCTTGATGATATTGCTACCACCCTGAGTTGTCATGTGCTTAATCTCAGCCCAACGCTCGTCTGAGAGAGGAAGCTCTGAGAGAGGCTTGCCATCGATGAGTGCCTTGCTAGCAAATACTGCCATCTGCTCACCGTGACCACCATAAGTGTAAGCGTTAGTAACCTTGTCCTGACGAACACCGAACTCCTGAGCGAGCTGCTGCTGCAGACGAGTAGAGTCGAGTGCTGCCAAAGAAGTCAGCTGGTTGGGCTTCAGACCTGAGTGAATCAGCGCAGTCAGAGCTGTTACGTCAGCAGGGTTGAAGATAACTACTACGTGCTTTACATCGGGGCAGTACTTCTTGATGTTCTCACCGAAGTCAGCTGCAATCTGGCAGTTACCCTTCAGCAAGTCCTCACGAGTCATACCCTCCTTACGGGGAGCACCACCTGAAGAGATGATGTACTTAGCACCAGTGAAAGCCTCCTTAGGATCTACGGTATAAGAAATGTTTGCACCGGGGAATGCGCAGTGACACATTTCGTCGTAAACACCATGAACACCTGGCTCATAGATATCATACAAACAGATGTTGGGAGTCAAGCCCAGCATCAACACACTCTGTACCATGTTAGAACCGATCATACCACCGGCACCAACAATCACCAATTTTTCGTCTGTTAAAAAAGCCATAATAAAATACTTTGTTTAGAATTTAACTGTCTGCAAAGTTACGAAATAATTCATAAAACATAAATCATTATTCAAAAATATTATGTTATTAAATATGAAAACTATCGGCTTTGCAAAGTCAGTATGACAAAACGAAAGTGTTATTTCCCTTTATACCACTCTTGAAGTATATAGAAGGCTTTTTTCTTTTCTCCCTTATCGGAGAAGAGTCCCTTTCTATTGTAGTAGTCTTGAATGCCGTTGAGCACACGACGAGGAGAGCGGAAGTCCTTAAGCACCCAAGGAGTGGTACCTGCCAGTCCGTCAATCTTGTTAATCATGGCAATATTTTCGCGATAAAGGTTCTCTTGAAATTCCTCTGTCCAGCGCTGGTTCTTGTCGCCATGCAGACCATATCTTGCTCCACCGCCAAACTCGCTGATGATAACGGGCTTGTCGTAGGGAATCTCCCATTCCATCTTAGGCGCATCGTTGACATCGCGATACCAACCAATATACTGGTTGAAAGATACCACGTCAACATATTGGTGCATGTTGTCGTGCAGTCGGTTCTTGTAGTTTGAGGCCGATGTCACCTCCATTGCCATAGAGATAAGTCGGGTAGAGTCAAGGCTGCGAGCATATTGTGCCAAACGGCCAAGGAACTGGTCACGCTCTGGCGAGTGTGGCGTTTCGTTGGCAATGCTCCAGATGATGATGTTTGCACGATTATGGTCGCGCAGTATCATGTCGGTAACTTGTTGTTGAGCGTTGAAGTATGTCTGAGGATTCTTCCATGCGATAGTCCAATAACATGGAATCTCGCTCCATACCATGATGCCCATGCGCTCTGCCTCACGAATCATGTTTTCGTTGTGAGGATAGTGGGCCAGTCGTACAAAGTTACAGCCCAACTCCTTAGCCCACGATAGCAAGGTGTGAGCATCGGCAATGCTATTGGCACGACCACCACCATAAGGCTTCTCTTCATGCATACTGATACCTTTTAAGAAGATGGGCTTGCCATTCAGCAAGAGTTGCTTGCCGTGTGTTTCAATGGTGCGGAAACCGATAGAGTCAACCAGTGTCTCGCCATTCATCCCTATCTCCACACGGTAGCGCTTGGGAGCGTCGGGCGACCAGCGCTGAGGCTTGGCTTTAATAAGAAGGTTAGCTGTACCATCTGTTGTGGTGGTTACAGTCTTCTTGATTTTCAGTTCTGGAATGTTGAGTGTAACTTGCTGGTTGGCTTTTTGATGATTCAACTTAACACTAAAGTTGAGCATACGATTGTCCTTCTTGTCAAGCTGCAAACTAAAGTTCTCAATATACACAGGAGCAACATCGATAAGACAGACGTCGCGTGTGATGCCCCCATAGTTCCACCAGTCGAAAATCTGCGTAGGCACGTTCTCTGCACGTCGCTTATTATCTACTTTCACGATGACAAAGTTGTCACCATCTCGCAGTAAGTCTGTCACATCCATATTAAAAGGAGTGAAACCACCGATATGATGTCCAGCCAACTTACCATTGACATAGACGTGGGCTTCGTAGTTGATGGCGCCAAAGTAGAGAAGCGTGTGGCGCCCTGCTGTGGGATGCCATTGGAAGGAACGCTTAAACCAAACGGTGCCCTCATAGAAGAATAGTCGCTCGTCTTGCGTATTCCAGTCGCCAGGAATCTGCATTGTTGGTGCCTTGTCGAAGTCATACTCTATCAAGTCTTCCGGGCGTTGAGGCTTTGCGTTTTGGAAGAATCCCCATGGGGTAGGATTCATACGATAGTCGTAGTAGCCCTCTTCTTGTACATCTACAATGTAGTTCCACTGTCCGTTAAGCGATGTCGTCTTTCTTGCTGTAATGTTAGCTACTTGGGTGATTACTTCTGCCTGTGTGGATGTCAGACACGTACACAGTAGAAGCATTGAAAGAAATAATTGTTTCATTGTGTTAGTCGGATTTTATGGTACAAAGGTATAAAAAGTTTTTCTTTTTATGTCAATGTTGTAGCGTTTATTATTAAAAAAAGTCTTCACCTTCACACACAACTCTATGTGCTATTGAACGTTACGCGTGAATAGTGTTTTTCGTTATTTTTTTCTTTTAATTCCGAAAAAATCAAAAAAGACGAAAAGAACGAAAATATTAGAACGGTATTAGTTTTCGTTTTTTTCGATATTTTCGTATACTTTCGGGATCTAAAAAAAGTTTTCGGAATCTTCGTGAATAGTGCCACTTTAGCATTGGAAAAGTGGCACTATTGCAAGGCAAAACAAACTATATTGACGTTCAAAACAGGCACTATTCCAGTGCTAAAGTGGCTCCGTTCTGACTCTACGAAAAGTTTATTTCCAAAAAACATATAACCTTCTAACCCAACAGGGCTGAAACATCGATACACAGGGCATTTGAGTCGGGTTAGTAGTTGCTGAACATCTAACCTTCATCTAACCCATCATCTAATCGCTGAAGTGACCCCGGAAAGTTGCTAAGATTTCAATGTCTTGTTAAAACTTTTGAATGTATTTTTTAGTTTGGGTTAGTACTTATCGCAAAAAGGTTAGAAGAGGGTTAGATGTTTGGAAACATCTAACCCGCCTGAAACTCAATGCAGATAGGTATTTGAAGGGTGTTAGGTTAGAAGGTTAGATGTTTTTGCGAATAAACTTTTTTTCTTAGACGGATAGTATGACGGCATAATTCTTTTCGGATGTAGGTTACTAGTGAATATCCCTCCCCCAGTGGGGGAGGTTAGGAGGGGGCTACACTCAGCTCCGAATACAGCTGACTCAGCGCTGAATACAGCTATCTTGAGGTGCGAGAGTAACTGATTTGGCGCTGAGTGTAGCTAACTCGGAGTTGAGTGTAGCTAGTTGACGAAGAGTATTATGCGTAAATTCAAAGAGAATTATGCGTAAATACTCCTTGAATTATGCCGTCAAACTATCCGTAAAGTGCCGTCAAACTATACACCATATTCATTGAAAAACACTATTCACGCGTATTGCACTATGGGATAGCACGATACGCGTGAATGTGAAGACTATTTTTATTGTAAATTATTTCTATGGATGCGATCTCAAAAAACTGATGATAAATAATACGAAGAGTAGGGTGGTTATTTCCGCCCTATTCTTTTTTATATGTCTCCCCTTCGTACCTATTATATATATACATGAAAGTTTCTTGGTATTTGGAAAATATTGATTAACTTTGCAAACAAAAATACGAGATATGATAGCTGAAAGATTGGCACTATTGCGCCAGGAACTACGTCGCGAACATTTGTCGGCATACATCTTCCCCACGTCTGACCCACACCAGAGCGAATATACTGCAGACCATTGGAAAGGCAGAGAATGGATAAGTGGCTTTAATGGATCGGCAGGTACGGCAGTGGTGACGCTAACGAGCGCTGCACTGTGGACCGACTCACGCTACTTTATCGCTGCTGCTGAACAGCTGGAAGGTACAGAGTTTCAGTTGATGAAACTGAAAGTAGAGGGTACGCCAACTATTGCAGAGTGGTTGGGAAAGGAACTGGCTGAGGCTGCGGATAAGTCTGTAGGCATCGATGGAATGGTGGCATCTGTCAACGAGGTGGAGGCGCTGATTGCAGATTTGCGTAATCAGGGCGGTATCACGCTGCAAACTAACTTTGATGTGCTGGCGCGTATATGGAAAGACCGTCCGGCAATCCCAACGAATGCTATTGAGATACATCCTGTAGAACTTGCGGGCGAAGAGGCCTCGGCGAAGTTGCAACGTATCCGCAAAGCTCTGCGCACTCAGCATGCGGATGGTATGTTGATGGCTGCCCTCGATGATATTGCATGGACACTGAATCTGCGTGGGGCCGATGTGCATTGCAATCCCGTGTTCGTATCCTATCTGCTGATAGACTCCTCTGCTGCTACCTTATATATAAATAAGGAGAAGGTACCTGCTGATGTGGAGCAATACCTGCAGCGTCAAGGTGTTAGGGTAGAGGCCTACGAACATGTTGTTCAGGGACTGCGCGACTATTTTGAATACAATATACTGCTTGATCCGAATGAGGTGAACTATGCTTTGATGAAGATGGTAAAGCGTGAAGTGGTAAGAGCCTCTTCGCCGGTGCCTATGATGAAAGCGGTGAAGACGGAGGCTGAGCAGAATGGATTCCGTAGGGCAATGGTGCGCGATGGTGTAGCGATGGTGAAGTTCATGAAATGGCTAGAGGAGAATCCTAATCAGACGGAGATCTCTGTGGCCGATAAGTTGGAGACTCTACGTTCGGAACAACCCCTGTATCGTGGATTGTCTTTCGATACTATCGCTGGTTATGAGGCTCACGGTGCTATCGTTCATTATGAGGCTACACCAGAAACGGATATTCCATTAAGTCAGAAAGGTTTTCTATTGTTAGATAGTGGTGCCCAGTATCAAGATGGTACTACCGATATTACCCGTACCATTGCTTTAGGGGCATTGACCGAAGAACAGAAGAAAGTATATACCTTAGTACTGAAAGGACATATCGACCTGCAACTGCTACACTTTCCTAATGGAGCTACGGGTACGCAACTGGATGCTATCGCTCGTCAACCCTTGTGGCAGCATGGACTGAACTTTATGCATGGAACGGGCCATGGAGTGGGGAGTTATCTCAATGTGCACGAAGGTCCTCATCAGATTCGTATGGATTGGAAACCAGCACCACTGCGTGCAGGTATGACGGTGACCGACGAACCAGGCATCTATCTGGAAGGACGTTTCGGCGTTCGTATCGAGAATACATTGCTTATTGTTCCTGCAGAGGAAACAGAATGTGGACGCTTCCTGCGTTTTGAAACATTGACACTCTGTCCGATAGATACAAAACCCATCATCAAGGAATGGCTAACGAAGGAAGAAATGGAGTGGTTGAACAGTTATCATGAATGTGTTTTCCGTTCGTTAAGTTCGCACTTAACAAGCGAAGAAAAGGCATGGTTAAGGCGCGCAACGGCCTCAATTTGACGAAATTACACCCCTAAAGATGAAAAAAATGGGAAAAAACTTGGCTGTTTGGTGAAATTGTAGTAATTTTGCACCCGCTTTGTCGGCGTAGTGCCGAAAAGATATGTCTAATTTAAAATTTTAAAATCAAGAAACAACATGATTATTGTACCAGTAAAGGAAGGCGAGAACATCGAGAAGGCCCTCAAGAAGTTTAAGAGAAAGTTTGAGAAGACAGGTGTCGTTAAGGAACTCCGCGCACGTCAGCAGTTCGACAAACCATCTGTACTGAAGCGCCTGAAGATGGAGCACGCTGTTTACGTACAGAAGCTGCGCGCTACCGAAGAGTAAAAAACTACGCTGAAAATTTGGTGGTTTAAAGAATTCTTCGTAAATTCGTTGCCGAATAAGAGTGCAACGAATATGATTATACGAGATTTCTTGAACTACTTGCGTTACGAGCGAAACCGTTCGGAATTAACGGTGCGCAGATACGAACAGAGTCTGAGAGACTTTGAATCGTACTTCAAAAATCGAGATAGTCAGCTCTCTTGGGAGTCGGTAGACTCGGACATCATCCGTGACTGGATGGAGAGTATGATGGATAAAGGCGACATGGCATCAACAGTTAATAGCTCGTTGAGTGCCGTGCGTTCCTTTTTTCGTTTCGCGCTGTCCAGAAAGATGGTGCAAAACGATCCTGCCCATTTGGTAAAAGGGCCTAAAAAACAAAAACCTCTTCCTCAATTTGTGCGTGAAGAAGAAATGAATCGTCTGCTTGATACTGAGCAGATGTGGGAAGAAGGTTTTGCTGGTCTTCGCGCGCGTACCATTATATTATTATTTTATGAAACCGGTATCCGTTTGGCTGAGTTGATAGGTTTGAATAGTGCGGATGTTGACTTCGCAACTCATCAACTAAAGGTAACGGGTAAACGTAATAAGCAGCGAATTGTTCCTTTTGGCTCGGAGTTAGAAAGTGCATTGCAAGAATATATGCAGCAGCGTAATACTCGATTGTCGCATGAAGAGCCGGCTTTATTTCTGAATGATAAAGGTCAGAGAATGACTCGCTCGCAGGTGGGTGTTATCGTTAAGCGCCATCTGTCGCTAACAACAACCCTGAAGAAACGATCGCCTCACGTTCTTCGTCACTCCTTTGCTACGGCGATGCTGAATAATGGCGCCGGGTTGGAAAGTGTACGCATGTTATTGGGGCATGAGAGCGTGGCTACTACCCAGATTTATACGCATACAACGTTTGAACAACTAAAACGAGTATATGAGAATGCCCATCCTAGGGCCTAACCTAAATTATTTACCCTTTAAAAACAGGAGGTAACTATGGAAATTAAGATTCAGTCAATTCATTTTGACGCTACCGAGAAATTGCAGGCGTTTATCGAAAAGAAAGTCGCCAAACTGGAAAAAGCATTTGAAGATATCCAAAAAGTGGAGATACAGTGTAAGCTGGTAAAACCTGCTACTGCCCAAAATAAGGAAGTAAGTATGAGTGTAGCTGTTCCTGGAACGACACTTTTTGTGGAGAAGACAAGTGACACTTTTGAGGAAAGTACAGACCTTTGCGTGGACTCAATGAAGGTTCAACTGCAGAAATTCAAGGAAAAATTGCGTAATAGATAAAAAAAACCTCGAAAAGTTTTGGTAATTCGAAAATAATGCCTACCTTTGCATCCGCTTTCCGATAGTAAGACTCCATTCGGAGAGCGGATGCTTAGAGCAAGCCTCTTTAGCTCAGTTGGCCAGAGCACGTGATTTGTAATCTCGGGGTCGTTGGTTCGAATCCGACAAGAGGCTCTCAACTGAGAAGAGAAAGGAGAGAAAAGGGTGGTTTCCAGAGCGGCCAAATGGGGCAGACTGTAAATCTGTTGTCTTTCGACTTCGGTGGTTCGAATCCATCACCACCCACTTCCTTAAAGGAAGTATTGCGGAAATAGCTCAGTTGATAGAGCACTAGCCTTCCAAGCTGGGGGTCGCGGGTTTGAGCCCCGTTTTCCGCTCAACGCTCGCTGTTATAGCTCAGTGGTAGAGCACTTCCTTGGTAAGGAAGAGGTCCCGAGTTCAAGTCTCGGTAACAGCTCTTGAGAAAACGACGATTTAAATCGGATTACTTTTAATAAAACAATAAATAAAGAAAAGCTATGGCTAAAGAGAATTTTGTGCGCACCAAACCGCACGTTAACATTGGTACAATTGGTCACGTTGACCATGGTAAGACAACTCTGACCGCTGCTATTACAACTGTATTGGCTAAGGCTGGTCTTTCTGAGGTTAAGTCTTTCGACCAGATCGACAATGCTCCCGAGGAGAAGGAGCGTGGTATCACTATTAACACTGCTCACGTAGAGTACGAGACTGCTACTCGTCACTACGCTCACGTTGACTGCCCAGGACACGCTGACTATGTGAAGAACATGGTAACTGGTGCTGCTCAGATGGACGGTGCTATCCTTGTTGTTGCTGCTACTGACGGTCCTATGCCTCAGACTCGTGAGCACGTTCTGCTCGCTCGTCAGGTAAACGTTCCCCGTCTGGTTGTATTCCTGAACAAGTGCGATATGGTTGAGGATGAGGAAATGCTGGAGCTCGTTGAGATGGAGGTTCAGGAGATTCTCTCTCAGTACGAATTCGAAGAAGATACTCCTATTATCCGTGGTTCTGCTCTTGGTGCACTGAACGGTGTTGCTAAGTGGGAAGAGAAGGTAATGGAGCTGATGAATACTTGTGATACTTGGATTCAGGAGCCTCCTCGTGCTACTGACAAACCTTTCTTGATGCCTGTTGAGGACGTATTCTCAATTACTGGTCGTGGTACTGTTGCTACTGGTCGTATCGAGACTGGTGTTATCCACGTAGGTGATGAGGTTGAGTTGCTCGGTCTCGGTGAGGATAAGAAGTCAGTTGTAACTGGTGTTGAGATGTTCCGTAAGATCCTTGATGAGGGTCAGGCTGGTGATAACGTAGGTCTGCTTCTCCGTGGTATCGATAAGAACGAGATCAAGCGTGGTATGGTACTCTGCCATCCAGGTCAGATCAAGCCTTTCAAGAAGTTCAAGGCTTCTATCTACGTTCTGAAGAAGGAAGAGGGTGGTCGTCACACTCCATTCGGAAACAAGTATCGTCCTCAGTTCTACCTCCGCACCATGGACTGCACCGGTGAGATCACTCTCCCTGCAGGTGTTGAGATGGTAATGCCTGGTGATAACGTAGAGATTACTGTTGAGCTGATCTACGCTGTTGCTCTGAACCAGGGTCTGCGTTTCGCTATCCGTGAAGGTGGCCGCACCGTTGGTTCTGGTCAGATCACTGAGGTATTCGAGGACTAATCGTTCAATAAGTTGCGATTCAGTCGCAACAAACAGAACCTCATAAAATAAGAAGCCCCCGCTTACGGGTGGGGGCTTTCATACGGGAATAGCTCAGTTGGTAGAGCATCGGTCTCCAAAACCGAGGGTCGTGGGTTCGAGTCCTCCTTCCCGTGCTAAGATAGAAGACAATATGAAGATTTTTAAGACATTCATCAATTATTGTAAGGGCTGCTATGACGAGTTAGCCCATAAGGTAACTTGGCCTACTTATAAGGAACTGACTCAGAGTGCTGTTGTCGTTCTGTCGGCCTCGTTGATTATTGCAGTAGTGGTATGGCTGATGGACGTGGCGTTCAAGGCAGTCATGAGTGCCGTTTATCCTAATTAATATAAGAAGATGGCTGAAGCATCAGGAATGAAATGGTACGTATTACGTGCCGTTAGTGGAAAAGAAGGCAAGGTGAAAGAGTATATCGATGCTGCTAAGAAGCATAACGATGTACTCGGTAGTCACGTTGGTGAGGTTCTTCTTCCTACTGAGAAATATGCCATGCTTCGTAATGGTAAGCGTGTCATCAAGGAGAAGCTCTTCCTTCCTGGCTATGTACTCGTGCAGGCATCACTTCAAGGTGAGGTTGCTCACATGCTTCGTTTTATCCCCAACGTTTTGGGATTCCTTGGAGGAATGGATAATCCTCAGGAGGTAAGACAGGCTGATATTAACCGCATCCTTGGTACTGCAGAGGAAACGACAATTGAGAGCGCTGAGCTCAATATTCCATATAGTGTTGACGAGACTGTCAAAGTTACCGATGGACCTTTCAGTGGTTTCAGTGGTATTATCGAGGAGGTAAATACTGAGAAGCATAAGCTGAAGGTGATGGTGAAGATCTTTGGACGTAAGACTCCATTGGAATTGTCTTTTACACAAGTAGAGAAAGAATAGGGCATTTGTTACGGAATGCTCATTCTATATACGGTCGAGGGAGGCTTCCACTCTCTAGGCTTATATAAAACTCAATAAAATTTTTAAAACAGAAATGGCTAAAGAAGTTGCTGGATTAATCAAATTACAGATTAAAGGTGGCGCTGCGAATCCCTCTCCTCCCGTAGGACCTGCACTGGGTTCGAAGGGTATTAACATTATGGGATTCTGCAAAGAGTTCAACGCCAGAACCCAGGATAAGGCAGGAAAGATTCTTCCTGTTGTTATCACCTACTATGCAGACAAGTCTTTTAGCTTCATTATCAAGACTCCTCCCGCAGCTGTACAGCTGTTAGAGGCCGCTAAGGTTAAGAGTGGTTCTGCTCAGCCTAACCGTAAGAAGGTGGCTAGCGTAACTTGGGAACAGGTTCGCACCATCGCTGAGGATAAGATGGCTGACCTGAACTGTTTCACTATCGAGTCTGCTATGAAGCTGATCGCTGGTACAGCACGTAGCATGGGTATCACTGTTAAAGGGGACTTCCCTGGTAAATAATAAATAACTTCAATTAAGAAAATGAGTAAACTGACAAAAAATCAAAAGTTGGTAGCTGATAAGGTTGAAGCAGGGAAAGCATACTCTTTGAAGGAAGCTGCAGAGCTGGTGAAGGAAATTACCACCACCAAGTTTGAGGCTTCTGTTGATATCGATGTACGCTTGGGTGTAGACCCACGTAAGGCTAACCAGATGGTTCGTGGCGTTGTATCGCTGCCGAACGGTACTGGTAAGGTTACACGTGTCCTCGCTCTCTGTACTCCTGATCAGGAAGCTGCTGCTAAGGAAGCAGGCGCCGACTATGTTGGTCTTGATGAGTATATCGACAAGATTAAGCAGGGTTGGACTGATGTTGATGTAATTATCACCATGCCCTCTTGCATGGGTAAGTTAGGTCCCCTCGGCCGTATCCTCGGTCCTCGCGGATTGATGCCAAACCCCAAGAGCGGTACTGTTACAATGGACGTTGCTAAGGCAGTTAAGGAAGTAAAGCAGGGTAAGATTGACTTCAAGGTAGATAAGGCTGGTATTATCCACGCATCTATCGGTAAGATTACCTTCACTTCTGAGCAGATCTACGGAAATGCTAAGGAGTTCCTGCAGACGATTATCAAGTTGAAGCCGGCTGCTGCCAAGGGTACCTACATGAAGAGTATCTTTATCTCAAGCACTATGAGCGCTGGTATCAAGATCGATCCTAAATCAGTTGAATAACTCGTAAAAGTTTAGTAAAATGAAAAAGGAATTAAAAGATACTATCGTAGTAGAACTTGGACAGAAGCTGAAGGAATTTCCTCATTTCTATCTGGTAAATGTTGCCGGACTGAATGCGGAGCAGACCAGCGATCTCCGTCGCAAGTGCTTCAAGAATGAAATCAAGATGGTCGTTGTGAAGAATACTCTTCTCCACAAGGCTTTCGAGGCTTCAGATATTGATTTCTCACCTCTTTATGATAGCCTGAAGGGTAACACTGCAGTTATGTTCGCACAGACTGCTAATGTTCCCGCTAAGCTCCTCAAAGAATACAAGAAGGACGGCATCGTAACCCTGAAAGCTGCTTATGCAGAAGAAGGATTCTTCGTTGGTGCTGACAAGCTTGAGGAACTGGTATCTATCAAGAGCAAGAACGAACTTATCGCCGATGTTGTGGCTCTCCTGCAGTCTCCGATCAAGACCGTTGTGTCTGGTCTGAACGCTGGTGGCAAGATTCACGGCCTGTTGGACGCTATCGCTGAGCGTAACAAATAAGCGAAAAATAAGTAACATTAACATTAAAAACAATTAAAAATTAAATAAAATGGCAGATATTAAAGCTATTGCTGAAGAGTTGGTAAACCTCTCAGTTAAGGAAGTTCAAGAGTTGGCAACAGTCCTGAAGGACGAGTATGGAATTGAGCCCGCTGCAGCCGCTGTTGCTGTTGCTGCTGGTCCCGCTGCTGGCGGTGCTGCTGATGCAGCTGAGGAGAAGTCTTCTTTCGACGTAATTCTGAAGGAAGCTGGTGCTGCTAAGCTGCAGGTAGTTAAGGCCGTTAAGGAAGCTTGCGGTCTGGGTCTGAAGGAAGCTAAGGATCTCGTAGACGGTGCTCCTTCTACTCTGAAGGAAGGTCTGTCTAAGGACGAGGCTGAGAACCTGAAGAAGGCTATCGAAGAGGCTGGTGCCGTAGTTGAGCTGAAGTAATTCAGATACAACAATAAACATTATGGTTGGGAGCTCTCCAGTAGAGGGTTCCCGACCATTTTCTTGTCTTTTCATGCTAGATTTTCTAGAATCTCTAGATTATCTAGAAGTACTAGAACATCTAGAAAAATAATAATATATGGCTTCAAAAGTAATAGATAACAGAGTAAACTTTGGCAGCGTCAAGAATCCGATGCCGTTTCCGGATTTTCTCGATGTGCAATTAAAGTCATTCAAAGACTTTCTCCAGTTGGACACTCCGCCTGAGGAACGCAAGAACGACGGTCTGTATAAGGTGTTCGCAGAGAACTTCCCTATCACCGATACTCGTAACAATTTCGTTCTTGAGTTCTTGGATTACTATATCGACCCACCCCGTTACACTATTGATGAGTGTTTGGAGCGCGGCCTGACTTATAGTGTACCCTTGAAGGCTAAGTTGAAACTCTATTGCACCGACCCCGATCATGAGGATTTCGGTACGGTGATTCAGGACGTATTCCTTGGTCCTATCCCTTACATGACCGCAAATGGCACCTTCGTTATCAATGGTGCTGAGCGTGTTGTTGTATCACAGCTGCACCGTTCACCGGGTGTATTCTTCGGTCAGAACGTACACGCTAACGGTACTATGCTCTATTCTGCCCGTATCATTCCTTTCAAGGGTTCGTGGATTGAGTTCGCTACCGACATCAACAACGTCATGTATGCTTACATCGACCGTAAGAAGAAATTGCCCGTAACCACTCTGCTGCGTGCTATTGGTTTCGAAGCCGATAAGGACATTCTGCAGATCTTCGACCTTGCCGAGGAGGTTAAGGTAAACAAGAAGTCTCTGAAGGAGGTACTTGGTCGCAAGCTTGCTGCCCGTGTGCTGAAGAGCTGGAACGAGGACTTCGTTGATGAAGATACCGGTGAAGTAGTATCTATCGAGCGTAATGAGGTTATCATGGAGCGTGAGACAGAGATTACTGAGGAGAACATGCTCGACATTCTGGAGAGCGGTGCTTCTACTATCCTTGTTCATAAGGATGAGTCAGTTGCTCAGGACTACTCTATCATCTTCAATACACTGCAGAAAGACCCATCAAACTCTGAGAAGGAAGCTGTGCTCTACATCTATCGTCAGCTGCGTAATGCAGACCCTGCCGATGATGCTAGTGCTCGTGAGGTTATCCAGAACCTGTTCTTCTCTGATAAGCGTTACGACCTCGGTGACGTAGGTCGCTATCGTATCAACAAGAAGCTTGGTCTTGACACCGAGATGGATGTTCGTGTGCTGACCAAGGAAGACATCATTGAGATTATTAAGTACCTGATTCAGCTGATTAACTCTAAGGCTACTGTCGACGATATCGACCACCTGTCAAACCGTCGCGTACGCACTGTTGGTGAACAGCTTTCAAATCAGTTCTCTATAGGTCTGGCACGTATGAGCCGCACCATCCGTGAGCGCATGAACGTTCGCGATAACGAGGTGTTCACTCCTACCGATCTGATCAATGCCAAGACCATTTCTAGCGTTATCAACTCATTCTTTGGTACCAACCCACTGTCACAGTTCATGGACCAGACCAACCCGCTGGCTGAGGTAACTCACAAGCGTCGTCTCTCTGCTCTTGGTCCTGGCGGTCTGTCTCGTGAGCGTGCCGGTTTCGAGGTTCGTGACGTACACTACACACACTATGGTCGTCTCTGCCCAATTGAGAGCCCTGAAGGTCCTAACATTGGTCTGATTTCATCACTGTGTGTATATGCTAAGATTAACGAGCTTGGCTTCATCTCTACTCCTTATCGTAAGATTGAGAATGGTGTTGCCAACTTGAATAACGACGATATCGTATATCTGACTGCCGAGGAAGAAGAAGGTCACGTAATCGGTCAGGGTAATGCACCTCTGAACGACGATGGTACCTTTATCCGTCCTGTTGTTAAGTGTCGTCAGGATGCCGACTTCCCCGTTGTGCCTCCTACACAGGTTGACTTGATGGACGTATCTCCACAGCAGATCGCTTCTATCGCTGCATCTTTGATTCCTTTCTTGGAGCACGATGATGCTCACCGTGCACTGATGGGATCTAACATGATGCGCCAGGCAGTACCTCTGCTCCACAACGAGGCACCTATCGTAGGTACCGGTATTGAGAAGCAGGTTTGTGAGGACTCTCGCACGATGATTACTGCCGAGGGTGAGGGTGTTATCGACTATGTTGATGCTACCACCATCCGTATTCTTTACGATCGCACTGAGGACGAAGAGTTCGTAAGCTTCGAACCTGCTCTGAAGGAGTATCGTATTCCTAAGTTCCGTCGTACCAACCAGAACATGACTATCGACCTGCGTCCTATTTGTGATAAGGGTCAGCGTGTGAAGAAGGGCGACATCCTGACCGAGGGTTACGCTACAGAGGATGGCGAGCTCGCACTGGGCCGCAACCTGTTGGTAGCTTACATGCCTTGGAAGGGTTACAACTATGAGGATGCTATCGTGCTCAACGAGCGTATCGTTCGTGAGGACGTGCTGACCTCTGTACATGTTGATGAGTACTCTCTCGACGTTCGTGAAACTAAGCGTGGCGCTGAGGAGTTCACTGCCGATATCCCCAATGTTAGCGAAGAGGCTACTAAGGACCTCGACGAGAACGGTATCATCCGCGTCGGTGCCCGCGTAGAGCCAGGCGACATCCTGATTGGTAAGATTTCACCTAAGGGTGAGAGCGATCCTTCACCTGAGGAGAAGTTGCTCCGTGCTATCTTCGGTGACAAGGCTGGTGATGTGAAGGATTCTTCACTCAAGGCTAACCCATCACTGACTGGTGTTATTATCGATAAGAAGCTCTTCACTCGTGCCGTGAAGACTCGTCAGACCAAGCAGCAGGATAAGATTACTCTTGCTAAGATTGACGAGGAGTACGAGGCTAAGTGCGACGACTTGAAGGATATTCTGGTTGAGAAGCTGATGACCCTCACCAAGGGTAAGACTTCACAAGGTGTGAAGGACTACACTGGTGCTGAGATTATCTCTAAGGGTAGCAAGTTTACTGTTACCAACCTGAAGAACCTCGAGTACGGTGATATCCAGATCAGCAACTGGACTAACGATGAGCACAAGAACGAGCTTATCGGTAAGCTGATCATCAACTACATGAAGAAGTTCAAGCTGCTCGATGCCGAGATGAAGCGTAAGAAGTTTGCCATCACTATTGGTGACGAGCTGCCTTCAGGTATCCTGCAGATGGCTAAAGTATATGTTGCCAAGAAGCGTAAGATCGGTGTTGGTGATAAGCTCGCCGGTCGTCACGGTAACAAGGGTATCGTTTCTAAGGTTGTACGCCAGGAAGATATGCCATTCCTCGAGGATGGTCGTCCTGTGGACTTGGTACTGAACCCTCTGGGTGTGCCTTCTCGTATGAACCTTGGTCAGATCTTCGAGGCTATCCTCGGTGCTGCCGGTAAGCGTCTTGGTGTGAAGTTTGCTACTCCTATCTTCGACGGTGCTAAGCTTGACGACCTCGCTGAGTGGACCGACAAGGCCGGACTGCCACGCCTCTGCTCTACCCATCTGTATGATGGTGAGACCGGTGAGCGTTTCGACCAGCCTGCTACTGTAGGTATCACCTACTTCTTGAAACTCGGTCACATGGTTGAGGATAAGATGCACGCCCGTTCTATTGGTCCGTACTCTCTCATTACTCAGCAGCCACTCGGTGGTAAGGCCCAGTTCGGTGGTCAGCGTTTTGGTGAGATGGAGGTTTGGGCACTGGAGGCCTTTGGTGCCAGCCACGTGCTTCAGGAGATTCTTACCATCAAGTCTGATGATGTCGTAGGTCGTGCTAAGGCTTACGAGGCCATCGTTAAGGGTGAGCCCATGCCTACACCAGGTATTCCTGAGTCACTCAACGTGCTGCTGCACGAGTTGAAGGGTCTGGGTCTGAGCATCAAGATGGACTAATCGATAATTGAAAATTGAAAATTGAAAATTGAAAATTATGGCTTTCAAGAAAGATACAAAGATAAAGACAAACTTCACCAAGATTACCATTGGACTCGCTTCTCCTGAGGAGATTCTCGAGAGTTCATTTGGTGAGGTTACAAAGCCTGAGACCATCAACTATCGTACCTACAAGCCTGAGCGTGACGGTCTGTTCTGCGAGCGCATCTTCGGTCCTACCAAGGACTATGAGTGTGCCTGCGGTAAGTACAAGCGCATCCGCTATAAGGGTATTGTCTGCGACCGTTGTGGTGTAGAGGTTACCGAGAAGAAGGTACGTCGTGAGCGCACTGGTCACATCGAGCTCGTTGTGCCCGTAGCTCATATCTGGTACTTCCGTTCACTGCCCAACAAGATTGGCTACCTGCTTGGCTTGCCCACTAAGAAACTCGATGCTATCATCTACTACGAGCGCTACGTGGTTATCCAGCCAGGTGTGATGGCTGGCAAGAAGGACGCTGAAGGCAATCCTGTTGTTGGTTCTCAGATGTACGACCTGCTCTCTGAGGAGGAGTACAACGATATTATCGACAATCAGATCTCTCCTGAGAACGACTATCTCGACGATAGCGATCCCAATAAGTTCATCTGTAAGATGGGTGCCGAGGCTATCTACGACCTCCTCATCCGTCTTGACCTCGACTCATTGTCTTACGAGCTGCGTGACCGCGCTAATAGCGACTCTTCTATGCAGCGTAAGAACGAGGCTTTGAAGCGCCTGCAGGTAGTAGAGGCTTTCCGCTCATCAGTAGAGAAGGGCATCAACCGTCCTGAGTGGATGATTATGAAGATTATCCCTGTTACTCCTCCTGAGCTGCGTCCTCTCGTTCCCCTGGATGGTGGCCGCTTCGCTACTTCCGACCTGAACGACCTCTATCGTCGTGTTATCATCCGTAACAACCGTCTGAAGCGTCTGATGGAGATTCACGCTCCTGAGGTCATCCTGCGCAACGAGAAGCGTATGTTGCAGGAAGCTGTTGACTCATTGTTCGACAACAGCCGCAAGTCTTCAGCCGTAAAGAGCGATAGCAACCGTCCTCTGAAGTCACTCTCTGACTCACTGAAGGGTAAGCAGGGTCGCTTCCGTCAGAACTTGCTCGGTAAGCGTGTTGACTACTCAGCCCGTTCCGTTATCGTTGTAGGTCCTGAGTTGAAGATGGGTGAGTGCGGTCTGCCTAAGTTGATGGCAGCCGAGCTTTATAAGCCATTCATTATCCGTAAGCTCATTGAGCGCGGCATCGTTAAGACTGTTAAGTCAGCTAAGAAGATTGTCGATCGCCGTGAGCCCGTGATTTGGGATATCCTGGAGAATGTGATGAAGGGTCATCCTGTACTCCTCAACCGTGCACCAACACTGCACCGTCTGGGTATTCAGGCCTTCCAGCCTAAGCTCATCGAGGGTAAAGCTATCCAGCTGCACCCACTGGCTTGTACCGCGTTCAACGCCGACTTCGATGGTGACCAGATGGCTGTCCACCTCCCACTGTCTAACGAAGCTATTCTGGAAGCACAGATTCTGATGCTCCAGAGCCACAATATTCTGAACCCTGCCAACGGTGCTCCTATCACTGTGCCTTCACAGGATATGGTACTCGGTCTGTACTACATCTCTAAGATTCGTCCAGGCGCTAAGGGTGAGGGTCTTACCTTCTACGGTCCTGAAGAGGCTATCATTGCCCACAACGAGGGCAAGTGCGACCTGCACGCTCAGGTTAAGGTGCTCGTTGACGATATCGTTGATGGCAAGCCTGTTCGTCACATGGTAGAGACCTCTGTTGGTCGTGTCATCGTAAATGGCATCATTCCTAAGGAGGTAGGTTATGTAAATAAGATTGTTTCTAAGAAGTCTCTGCGCGACATCATTGCTGATGTTATTAAGAACGTAGGTTTCGCTGAGGCATGTGAGTTCCTTGACGGTATTAAGAACCTCGGTTACCGCATGGCCTATGAGGCTGGTCTGTCGTTCAACCTCGACGACATCATTATTCCTGAGGCCAAGAAAGACTTGATTGCTAAGGGTAATGCCGAGGTGCAGCAGATTACTGAGAACTATAACATGGGTTTCATCACCGACAACGAGCGTTACAATCAGGTTATCGATACCTGGACTCACGTCAACAACGACCTTGGTAACGTATTGATGAAGGAGATGACCGAGGCTGACCAGGGCTTCAATGCTGTATTCATGATGCTTGACTCTGGTGCCCGTGGTAGTAAGGACCAGATTCGTCAGCTCTCTGGTATGCGTGGTCTGATGGCTAAGCCTCAGAAGGCAGGTGCTGAGGGCGCTCAGATTATTGAGAACCCAATTCTGTCTAACTTCAAGGAAGGTATGTCAGTGCTCGAGTACTTTATCTCTACCCACGGTGCTCGTAAGGGTCTTGCCGATACCGCCATGAAGACTGCCGACGCTGGTTATCTGACTCGTCGTCTGGTTGACGTTTCTCACGACGTTATTATTAATGAGGATGACTGTGGTACACTCCGTGGCCTCGTATGCACCGCTCTGAAGAATGGTGATGAGGTTATCTCTACGCTCTATGAGCGCATCCTCGGCCGTGTATCCGTTCACGATATTATCCATCCTTCTACTGGTGAGCTCATCGTAGCTGCTGGTGAAGAGATTACCGAGCCTATCGCACAGATTATCGAAGACTCTCCTATCGAGAGTGTTGAGATTCGCTCAGTGCTCACCTGTGAGTCTAAGCACGGTGTCTGCAAGAAGTGTTACGGTCGTAACCTCGCAACCCGTAAGATGGTACAGAAGGGTGAGGCTGTTGGTGTGATTGCCGCTCAGGCTATTGGTGAGCCTGGTACTCAGCTGACACTGCGTACGTTCCACGCCGGTGGTGTGGCTGCCAACGCAGCAGCAAATGCCAGCATCGTAGCTAAGAATGATTCTCGTATCGAGCTCGAAGAGGTTCGTACTGTACCATTCGATGAGGATGGTCGCGAGTGCGAGATGGTAGTAAGCCGTCTGGGTGAACTCCGCTTCGTTGATGTCAATACCAACATCGTACTATCTACCGTTAACGTACCTTACGGTTCTTCACTCTACTTCAAGAACGGCGACGTTGTTAAGAAGGGCGACAAGATTGCACAGTGGGATCCATTCAACGCTGTCATCGTTACCGAGTACGCAGGTACACTGAAGTTCCACGATGTTATCGAGGGTATTACCTTCCGTGCTGAAACCGACGAAACTACCGGCTTGACCGAGAAGATTGTTACCGAGTCTAAGGATAAGTCAAAGGTTCCTACCTGCGACATCATTGATGCTAACGGCGAGGTTGTTGGTACCTATAACTTCCCTGTGGGTGGTCACGTTGTTGTTGAGGACGGTCAGACCGTTAAGACTGGTGAGACACTCGTTAAGATTCCACGTGCTGCAGCCAAGGGTGGTGATATCACCGGTGGTCTGCCACGTGTAACAGAGTTGTTCGAGGCTCGTAATCCATCTAACCCTGCTATCGTATCCGAAATCGACGGTGAGGTAACCATGGGTAAGGTAAAGCGTGGTAACCGTGAGATTATCGTTACTTCTAAGACTGGCGAGCAGCGCAAGTACCTCGTATCACTGTCTAAGCAGATTCTGGTACAGGAGCACGATGCCGTTCGCGCTGGTACACCACTCTCTGACGGTGTTATCACTCCTGCCGACATCCTTGCCATCAAGGGTCCCACGGCTGTACAGGAGTACATCGTTAACGAGGTACAAGACGTATACCGTCTGCAGGGTGTGAAGATCAACGATAAGCACTTCGAGATTATCGTACGTCAGATGATGCGTAAGGTTGAGATCAATGATCCAGGCGATACCACATTCCTCGAGCAGCAGATTGTCGACAAGCTCGATTTCGCTGAGGAGAATGACCGCATCTGGGGTAAGAAGGTAGTTGTTGACGCTGGTGACTCAGAGAACATGCAGAAGGGTCAGATTGTTACTGCCCGCAAGCTGCGTGATGAGAACTCAAGCCTGAAGCGCCGTGACCTCCGTCTCGTACAGGTTCGCGATGCTGTACCCGCTACATCTACTCAGATTCTGCAGGGTATCACTCGTGCTGCATTGCAGACCAAGTCGTTCATGTCAGCTGCATCGTTCCAGGAGACAACCAAGGTTCTTAACGAAGCCGCTATCCGTGGTAAGGAAGACCACTTGGAGGGTATGAAGGAGAACGTTATTGCCGGTCACCTCATTCCTGCTGGTACTGGTCTCCGCGAGTTCGACAAGATTATCGTTGGCTCAAAGGAAGAGTACGAGCGCATGCAAGCTAACAAGAAAAATGTCCTCGATTTTGCCGAGGAGCCTGTAATGGAATAAAATAACAAAATTTCCTACTTATACGCGTTTACGCCCATCATGCTCATGGTAGTGTGGTGGGCGTTTACTTTTTAATTGTTTGCCTTTGTATTTTAAAATGAAAAGAAAAACTATTTTTCCTTTTGTGTTTTTCTTATTTTTTTGTACCTTTGCACATTCAGCTCTGCAGACTTTTTTATAATGGTATTATCCGAATAGTTTGACGACACTTTACCGACAGTTTAATGGCATTAATCTCCTGCTCCAATTACGGTGTCGGAGAATTATGCGTAAATACTCCGAGAATTTACGCATAATTCGGCTCGAATTTACGCACAATTCTCTTCGAATGTTGGCACAATGGTTTTCGCCAATTAGCTACACTCAACTCTGAGTTAGCTACACTCAGCTCTGTATTAGTTACTCTTGCACCTCGAGATAGCTGTATTCAGCGCTGAGTCAGCTGTATTCGGAGCTGAATGTAGCCCACTCCTACGACGTCAAACTATTCGTCTAAGAAAAAGAGTTTATTTCAAAAAACATCTAACCTTCTAACCCAACACCCCTCAAAAGCCTATCTACATTGAGTTTCAGGCGGGTTAGATGTTTCCAAACATCTAACCCACTACTAACCTTTTTGCGAAAAGTACTAACCCATGAGGTTAGATGTAGGTTAGATGTTTGGCAACATCTAACCCGGTTCAAATCCTTTGTACATCGGTGTTTCAGCCCTGTTGGGTTAGAAGGTTAGATGTTTCCGTGAATAAACTATTTGTTTTCGTGTACCTTTTCTTTGGGTATTTGCTCAAATTTTCGTAACTTCGCACCCAATAATCAATCAACACAATAATTATGACAATCATTAAAAGAATCTTTTTCCTATTGACAGCAATACTTGTTGTTGCCGTTGGCTTCTTGTCGTGTACTAAATCATCGAACAATCGCGATTTCGATCCCGATGTGATTAATGGCTATTTCAAAGGTTCCGACTCTGTGCCTCATACTGCCGATAGCTTGGTAGAGGCGGGCTTGATAACACCGCTGGTGGCCGATCTCTATAAAATGGAGTATTTTGATAATCGCAATCCAGCACTCTCGCTGGCGATTGGTGATAGTGCTTTGGGGCGTAAGGTACAGACCGATCAAGACCGTTTCTATCGGTTTGTCTTAGTATCAAAGATGGTGGAGACTGGATATGGCTTGCGTCACTACGAGACTACCCTCAAGATGGCACAACAGCAAATAGAAGATGCGGATATGGATTTTGTGAAGAGCCACGCGCTTATCCAGACAACGTTTCTGATGCTGTATAGTAATATGGCCAACTGCAATATCGTATTGGAACGCTACGATGAAGGCGAGAGATACCTACAGACGGTTATGCAGATGATAGATGAGTTTATTGCTGAGGCTAAGGGCGACTCGATCTCGATTGCTCGATTTGAAAGTAATCGTACTCAGTTTGCTGTTGATGCCATGCTGGCTTATATCAATATGGGAGATTTTGAGCGATGCCAGGTGTGGATGGAACGTGCTGAGCAGTATTATAAGCAGATTGTAGATAACCCTCGCCTTAATAAAGAACACGTCAATGCTTTTGGCTTGCAGATTGGCGCCATGAAGGCCTATATTCTCGAGAGGAATGGTCATCATCAGGAGGCTGCTCAGGCCTACGAAGAGTTTACGAAGAATCCCTTATCAGGTATCTATGCTGGTCGTGTCAATTCTGCATTCTATCTGAACTATGCTCATCGTTATGAAGAGGCAGAGCGCAACGTCAATGATGTGGAGGATGTGCTCAAACGGTTTGGTATGAAGATGGACCTGCAGAATATTCGTCTGGTGAAACATAAGTTTACTGCCCATCTTGGCGCGGAGCATCGCGACTCGGCACTGGCAGTAGCCACACGTATCATCAATAGTCTTGATTCTGCCGACGTATGGGAGAAACGTGACAAGGCTGCAGAGATGGCAACCCTCTACAGTATACACGAGAAGGAACTGGCAGTGAATGAGGCAAAGTCTGAGACGCGCATCCATCGTATTCTTTTGGCTGCTACATTCGCGCTTATCTTGCTTATCGGCTATCAGCTGTGGCATGCCCAGAAGTATAACCGCATCCTGACTGAGAAGAATAAAAAGTTGTATGCCGAGATAGAGCAGCACCGACAAGAGCAACAGAAGGAGATGGAGCAGTTGAAGGCGGCACCAGAAACGATGCTGACCACCGAACAGATACTCTATCGCCGCTTGTGTGCGCTGATGGACGAGCAGCAACCTTATACCAACGAGGCGCTGAACCGCGATGCGCTGGCTCTGCTTCTTGGAAGCAACGCTAAATATGTGGAGCAAGCCATCCGCGAATGTTCGAAGGGTGAGACCGTTAGCGACTTTATCAATCGTTATCGTTTGGAGCATGTTGCACGATTACTGAAAACTACCGATGATCCTATTGCCGTTATCGGTGAGATATCGGGAATTCCCAGCCGTGCTACGCTGGCCCGCCTCTTCCGCATGGCCTATGGCATGACACCTTCAGAATATAGAAAAATATAAGTTTTTCCAGATTTGATACATACTTTTCCGCCAGTGAGACATCCGTTTTGCTGGCGGTTTTTAATTTTGCACCCAGAATTCGTAAACAAGATGGAGATATCGTTTATCATATCAGTAGCCTTGGGCGTAGCCGTTGTGGTGGTGATGCTCGTAATGGTGATAGTCATCGTTTATCAGCGGTGGCGCATTAGCGATAATAATGCCCACCTCAAGGCCTTTCTCGACGAGAACGTAGAGATGCACGACAAGATTAAACAATATGAGAAACAAAGGAGTTAGGTGAGTTAAATACATATGTGTAATTTAAAACAAAGTAGAATTATGAAAAAAATGATGATGACGCTCGCAGCCGTCCTTTGCTGCGCAATGAGTACAATGATGTTCACCAGTTGTGGAAGCGATGATGAACCAGTGAAGGAACCAGCAGAAGACAAGACTCCTGCCAAGGTTGCTATGAAATTTGCCTTTTATCAGACAGAAGACATGCTCAACTACTGTAATGTAGAAATAACCTACGACGATGGTACTGGTAAGAAGAGTGTGACGCTGACTAAAGATAATGTAAATGCACAACTCTCATGGGAGAAGACTGTGGCATCAGATCGTCTGCCTGCAGTCATTACTTTTAGCCGTAAGGTAACGCTGAAGCAGAGCATTGACGAGTTGGAGAGATTTAGTTTCACTCGTGGCTACTACTATATGTATGAATTCTATAATGCAGCAAATAAAGATTTGGGCTTAGGTGCATTATCGAACAATAGCAGCAGCCAGAGTGGTACTGGTGCCAAGGTAGCCGAATATATAAATCAGGGAAAACTGGATCATACCTACACCTTTACCTTCAACAAGAAAGGTGAAATGGATATTGATATCGACAGTAAGTAGACTAAGCATGTTGCGTGCAGAAAGGAGGAGAGGAGCATCCGATGAAGGAATCGGGTGCTCCTTTGTTTATATTCCGTAAAAAAGTAGGAGAAATTTGGTGTTTTGCTCAGTTTGTACTAATTTTGCACCTTGAAAAAGACTATTTATGAAGAAACTGTATATTGAGACTTATGGCTGCCAAATGAATGTGGCAGACTCTGAGGTAGTAGCCTCTGTGATGCAGATGGCTGGCTACGAGACTACGGAACAGCTGGAGGAAGCTGATGCCGTATTCCTGAACACTTGTTCTATCCGCGACAATGCGGAACAGAAAATCTATCACCGACTGGATGCGCTGGATGCTGTGAAGCGTAAGCGTGGACTGATTATCGGTGTGCTGGGCTGTATGGCTGAGCGCGTGAAAGATGACTTGTTGGAGAATCATCACTGCGACTTGGTGGCTGGCCCTGATGCGTATATGTCGCTGCCCGACCTGATTGCTCAGGCTGAGCTGGGACATAAGGCTATGAATATCGAACTGTCAACGACAGAGACTTATAAGGATATCGTTCCTCAGCGCCTGCATGGAGCAAAGATTAGCGGATTTGTAAGCATTATGCGTGGCTGTAACAATTTCTGCCACTACTGCATCGTGCCTTACACTCGTGGTCGTGAGCGTAGCCGTGACATCGAAAGTATCTTGAGAGAGGTGCGCGACTTGAGAGACCGTGGTTTCAAGGAAGTGACACTGCTGGGACAGAACGTGAATAGTTATCATTTTGAGGATATCAACTTCCCAACCCTGCTGCGCCGTGTGGCAGAGGAAGTGCCTGAGATGAGAGTACGCTTCACTACGAGTCATCCTAAGGATATGAGCGACGAGACGCTGAAGGTGATTGCCGAGGTGCCCAACGTATGTAAGCATATCCATCTGCCCGTACAGAGCGGTTCGGATCGTATTCTAAAACTGATGAACCGTAAGTACACCATCGAGTGGTACAGGGAGCGTGTAGCTGCTATCCGTCGTATCATTCCCGATTGTGGTTTGAGTACGGATATTTTCGTAGGCTATCACTCAGAGACAGAGGAAGACCACCAGATGAGTCTCTCACTGATGCGTGAGGTGGGTTATGATTCTGCCTTTATGTTCAAATACTCTGAGCGCCCTGGTACATACGCCTCTAAGCACTTGCCCGACAATATTCCCGACGAGGAGAAGATTCGCAGACTGAACGAGATGATTGCCCTGCAAACTGAGATTTCAGCCCAGCAGAACAAAAAGGATGAGGGCAAGGAGTTTGATGTACTGTTGGAGGCTTTCTCTAAGCGTAGTCGTGAGCAACTGATGGGCCGCACGGAGCAGAATAAGGCCGTAGTGGTAGATAAGGGCTCGCACCATATTGGTGAGACCGTGCGTGTACGTATCACAGGTAGCACGAGTGCTACACTCTTAGGGTCAATCGTGGAAGATTGACCATTGACCATTGATCATTGACCATTGCGATGAAGAGACTGGGATTGCTATCACCGTTAGCTGCTACCTGCTGTAATCTGCTGTTGGCTTATGCGCTATATTTCATAGCGCGTATTGCTTATTTGTTGGAGAACTGGAGTTATTTTTCTTCCGGTCTGACAGGTTCGCATCTATGGGAAATGCTTAGTGGTGGCCTGCTGTTTGACACCAGTGCCATTATGCTGACCAATTCTCTGTATATCGTGATGATGCTGTTGCCACTACATCAGGTGACAACAAAGAAAACATATCAGAAGATTTGTCGCGGACTGTTCCTCACCGTCAATGGTGTGGCACTGGCAATGAATCTCTGTGATGCTGTCTATTTCCGATTCACCATGCGTCGCACCACGACCACGGTGTTCGGCGAATTCTCTAATGAGGGCAATCTGGGCAGCATCTTCTTGACAGAGACCTTCCGTCATATCTATCTCTTGGTACTCTTTGTGGTGCTGATATGGGCTGCCTATAAGTTGTATAGAGAGACAGAGGTTAGGAAACAGTATCGCGGGTGGCACTACAATGTGGCAAGTTTCCTGTCGTTAGTAGCAATAGCACCCTTTGTGGTGGCGGGTATCCGAGGCGGTTTCTCTACTGCTGTGCGCCCCATCACTATCTCTAATGCCAACCAGTATGTAGATCGTCCTACAGAGGCTGCGCTGGTGCTGAATACGCCCTTCTCGATGTATCGTACCATCGGTAAGGCGGTGTTTGTGGTGCCAACATACTTTAGTAGTGAGGAGGAGATGGCTGCCGTATATCATCCTGTGCATGCGGTGAACGATAGCATTCCGATGCAGAAAAAGAATGTGGTGGTGCTGATAGTGGAGAGCTTTGGTAGAGAATATATCGGTGCACTGAATAAGACTCTGGAGAATGGGCAGTATCGTGGTTATACTCCTCATGTTGACGAACTCATCAGCAAGAGTATTACCTTCAGCCATAGCTATTGCAATGGGCGCAAGTCGATAGATGGTATGCCCTCGATACTCTCGTCAATTCCCATGTTTGTAGAACCATTCTTCCTGACACCAGCCTCGATGAACCATGTGGATGGTATCGCGTCGCTGTTGGCAGCAGAAGGTTATCAAACGGCATTCTTCCATGGTGCACAGCGTGGCTCTATGGGCTTTCAGGCCTTTGCGCGTAGCACGGGTTTTCAGAATTATTATGGCAGAGAAGACTTTGATGCCGACAAGCGCTTTAATGGTGATGATGATTTTGACGGCATGTGGGCCATCTGGGATGAGCCTTTCTTGCAATACTATGCTACCAAGATGTCGGAAATGAAGGAACCCTTTATGACTGCCGTGTTTACTGCCAGCAGTCATCATCCCTTCCAGATTCCCGAGAAATATAAGGATGTTTATCCCGAAGAGGGACTGGAGATGCATAAGTGCATCCGCTATACGGACATGGCGATAGGCAAGTTCTTTGAGAAGGCCAGTAAGGAACCATGGTTTAAGAATACCATCTTTGTGCTGACGAGCGATCATACCAATATGAGCGACCATGCCGAATACCAGACTGACCTGGGTGGTTTCTGTTCGCCCATCATCATCTATGAGCCGGGTGTAACCGATCAGCATCCAGAGATGCAGCAGAAGATAGCCCAGCAGATAGATATCCTACCTACCGTGATGGGACTGTTGCACTACCCGAAACCTTACTTCGGATTTGGTATCGATGTGCTGAATACGCCTGCAGAAGATACGTGGGCGGTGAACTACATGAATGGTATCTACCAATATGTGAAGCATGGTCACGTGTTACAGTTTGATGGTCAGAAGACTATTGCCGTCTATGCCTTGTCTGATTCGCTGATGAAGCATAATCTGAAGGATGAGGGCCGATGGAGTAGGGAAGAGCGCGAACTGAAAGCTATCATCCAGCAGTATATGGAGCGCATGACGCAGGATAGACTTAAGCCATTGACCATTGACCATTGAACGATGAAAAATTTTAATTGATAATTGATAATTAAGAATAATTGATTACCTTTGTAGCCAAAAGAAATAAAAATATATGTTGAAGCAATTTTTCTCCGTGATGTCACGCTACCTCAAGCCATATAGAAAGTATCTGGCTTGGTCAGTAGTGATTAACTTCTTATCACAGTGGATGAACGTGTTTTCGTTTGCTGTATTGATTCCTATTCTGAACATTCTTTTTAAGATAGATACTGCCAATTATTCGTATAAGCCATGGACATGGGATACACTGGATAAAGACATTGTCGTAAATAATGCCTATGCATGGGTGCAGGATATTATCGCTGCCAACGGTGAGTTCCTGACATTGGTATATATGGGACTGGCACTCATCATCATGACGGGTCTGAAGACGTTTGGCTACTTCGCTTCGTCGGCTATCATGATACCACTGCGTACGGGTATTGTTCGCGATATTCGTATTGAGGTATATGAGAAAGTGCTGAAATTGCCACTGAGCTTCTTCTCAGAAGAGCGTAAGGGCGACATTATTGCCCGTATGTCGGCAGACGTAGGTGCGGTAGAGAACTCTATCACTAGCAGTATCGATATGCTGATACGTCAGCCTATCGCCATCTTCGTATGTTTTGCAACGATGCTGACAGTGAGTTGGCAGTTGACCGTATTCGTGATTGTGGTAGCACCACTAGCCGGATGGGTAATGGGTAAGGTAAGCCGTAAGTTGAAGTCGCAGTCGGCAACGGTACAAGGTCGTTGGGGCGATATGCTAGCACAACTCGATGAAACACTGGGAGGCCTTCGAATTATCAAGGCATTTATTGCCGAGCACAAAATGATGAAGCGCTTTGTCAATATCAACGAGTCATATCGTAATGATGTATGTTCTATGGCCATGCGTCAGAGTGCTGCCCATCCCATGTCAGAGTTCTTGGGTACTATCATCATCGTGGTGGTATTGTGGTTTGGTGGATATCTTATTCTGAGTGCTTCCAACCTGATTGATGCTCCTACGTTTATCTTCTTCATGGTCATCCTTTATAGCGTGATTAATCCGCTGAAGGACCTGTCGAAGGCTACTTATCAGATACCTGTCGGACTGGCATCAATGGACCGTATCGACTTTATCTTGAAAGCCGAGAACCCCATCAAGGAACCTGAGCAGCCACAGCCTATGCCTTCGTTTGAGGAAGAGATAGAACTGCGCAACGTATCGTTCAGCTATACCGAGGGCAGACCCGTATTGAAGAATATCAACCTGAAGGTGCCCAAGGGTAAGACCATCGCATTGGTTGGTCAGTCGGGATCAGGTAAATCTACACTGGTTGACCTGATTCCTCGCTATCATGACGTGAAGGATGGTGAGGTGCTTATCGATGGTAAGAACATCAAGAGCGTACGCATCTCTGAGTTGCGTGCCCTGATAGGTAACGTAAACCAGGAGGCTATCCTCTTCAATGATACGTTCTATAACAATATTACCTTCGGCGTAGAGAATGCCACGATGGAACAAGTCATCGAGGCAGCCAAGATTGCTAATGCCCATGAGTTTATTATGGAGTCGGAGCATGGTTACGATACAATGATTGGCGATCGTGGCGGCAGACTCTCTGGTGGTCAGCGCCAGCGTGTGTCTATCGCTCGTGCCATCCTGAAGAATCCACCTATTCTGATTCTTGATGAGGCTACATCAGCCCTCGATACTGAATCAGAACGACTGGTACAGGAAGCCTTGGAGCGCCTGATGAAGAGTCGTACGACCATTGCTATTGCTCATCGTCTCTCTACGATTAAGAATGCCGATGAGATTTATGTACTCTATGAGGGTGAGATAGTAGAATGTGGACAGCATGACGAACTCATCGAAAAGAATGGCTACTATAAGCGCCTCTACGATATGCAGCAGCTATAATCACCTATGATGAAAGTAAACGACTGTAAGCTCATTGAGTTACCTAAGATTGTTGATGTACGAGGGAACCTCTCTATCATCGAACAGTTTAAGCAGATACCTTTTGATATCAAGAGGGTACACTGGATATATGATGTGCCTGGAGGTATAGAGCGAGGCGGTCATGCTTTCAAAGAAAACGAGGAGTTTATTGTTGCTTTATCGGGTAGCTTTGATGTAGAGGTGGACGATGGAGAGAAGAAGCAGACCGTACAGTTGAGTCGTTCTTACTATGGATTATACATCCCCAAAGGCATCTGGAGAGCGATGAATAACTTCTCGACCAACTCTCTGGCACTCGTTCTCTCGTCAACCGACTATGACGAGAAGGACTATATGTACGATTATCAGGAATTCATCAACTGGAGAGGAGGGCAAGAATAATGGCAAACGTATTCGACTGCTCACTGTTTGAGCTGAACAAATATCATTATCCTGAGGGAAACCTGACGTATGTTTATCAGAACATCCACGTACCTTTCCCCATCAACAGGGTATTCTATTCTTATGATATTCCTGCTGGCGAGGATCGCGGTGCTCATGCCCATAAACAGTGCCACCAATTGATAGTGGCTGCATCGGGAGCCTTTGAGGTGGTGCTGGACGATGGCACTAATAAGCGCACTGTAACACTGAACCGACCTTTCCGCGGGTTGCACGTGCCACCAGGCATCTGGGCATCAGAACAAGGATTCTCGTCGGGTAGTATATGTCTGGTATTGGCCAGTCATGAATATGACGAAGACGACTATATCCGTACCTACGAAGAGTATTTGGAATTTATCAAATCGCAAAAGTAATGGTTAAGCTGCTCGACTTACAAAAGATAACGATGGCGCATGGCGATGAATACAAGGCTGCCGTCAATCGTGTGATGGAATCCGGTTGGTTTCTACAGGGTAAGGAGAATCAGCAGTTTGAGGCAGACTATGCCAGATATATCGGTAGTGAACACTGCGTAGCTGTTGCCAACGGGTTGGATGCCTTGAAGCTGATACTGAGAGGCTATATGGAGTTGGGCATCTTCCATGAAGGCGACGAGATTATTGTTCCTGCCAATACTTATATTGCCACTATTCTGTCTATTACGGATAATCATCTCACTCCCGTATTGGTGGAACCTACATGGGAACATCTTGAGATAGATATTGATAGAATAGAAGAGGCTATCACTCCCAAGACAAAAGGTATCATGACGGTACACCTCTATGGACGTATCGCCTATAATGATAAGCTAAAAGCACTCTGCGAGAAGTATCATCTGAAACTGATGGAAGACTGCGCGCAGAGTCACGGATGTGGCTTCAATGGTCAATGGTCAATGGTCAATGGTCAATGTTCAACGTTTATAAAGACTGGTGCTCTTGGTGATGCTGCAGCCCATAGCTTCTATCCCGGTAAGAATATGGGAGCCTTTGGTGATGCCGGTGCAGTAACCACCAATGATACGGAATTGGCTACTGTAATCCGTGCCCTTGCCAACTATGGCAGTCAGAAGAAATATGTATTCAAATACCAAGGCATCAATAGCAGGATGTCGGAAGTGGATGCTGCTGTGTTAGGTGTGAAGTTGAAGTATTTGGATGAAGACAATAAGAAGCGTCAGCAGTTGGCAGCCTATTATTATGCGCATATCAGCAATCCACTGATAACATTGCCTAAGCGCATTGCCGACGAAGAGAATGTTTATCATCAGTTCCCCATCTTCTGTGAAAGGAGAGACGAGCTGCAGGCTTTTCTCGCAGAACATGGTATACAGACGCTGATACACTATCCCATTCCTCCACACCAACAGGAGTGTTATCGCGAATGGAACAATCGTTCGTATCCTATCACAGAAAAGATTCATCAGCAGGAACTTTCTATCCCCATGAATCAAGTGATTACTGAGGAGGAAGCGCAAGAGGTGGTAAGATGGGTAAATGCTTTTAAGTAAGCTGTAACAGCGACGAATGTTAGCCGAAGATAAGCAGCATAGCCAAAATGACGGAAATGACGGCAAAGGCTATAGCACACCTTTTATAGATTCTTTTTAGTTTTCTTAGCCCTTGCAGTCTTCTGTTTTCCTTCTCAAAGAATGCTAGGATAGATTCCTCTTCGGCAGGGTTGGCAGGCTCTGCTAAGTATTCTGTATAGGGGTGGTGACAGTCCAGGATGATACCACCATGCAGACATGTTCCCTTAACAAATTTATGCCAGTCTCCATACATTCCAGTCAACAACAAATCGTATTCTTTGGGAGCAGGGAA
The DNA here is from genome assembly GCA_900199555.1 of Prevotellaceae bacterium MN60. Taxonomy (GTDB): domain Bacteria; phylum Bacteroidota; class Bacteroidia; order Bacteroidales; family Bacteroidaceae; genus Prevotella. The sequence continues at coordinate 16,532 of FZQZ01000014.1, read as the reverse complement.
ATAAAAGCCTTCGAAACAATAGGTGGTGCAATCATTGTAGATTTCTTTAGGAATAAAGCGTTTCTCGCTAGCCTCTGGAATAAGAGAGATGTTGACAACCTTCTGCTGGTTGGTACCATTATAACGAGATACGGTGGCTTCGAACTTCTCATAAGCAATCTGCTGTATCTTTTCTATCCATGGTTCTCCATGATAGATTCTATACCAGTCCTTGAGATTAAATAATAATCTTAGTTGCTGTTGCAGCTCTTTTCTGAAGTGAGACAGTTCCTCTGCATCATCGGGCACTTCATCCAAGATGAATACATCTAGGAAGATACCTTGGTTGAAACGATATTGTGCTTTACCATTCCTTGCTTCTGATTGCAGGATGCAAGTGGTGAGAGAATTTCTTAATTGTCCATGTCTGCGCAAACTACCTGGATCCGTCTCGTTGGTTTGCCAGAAGTAAGGCTCCTTGAATGCTGTCGGCGCAATAGCACAGAGCTTCTCGAAGTCAGCACGGAACATAATAAGGTCGGCATCATCGTCCCAAGGGATAAAACCTTGGTGCCTTACTGCTCCAAGAAGTGTTCCGCCGTCTAGGAAATAAGTAATGTCATGCTCCTTGCAGACCCTGTCAAATTCAACCATCAGGTCAAGTATCACAGCCCAGTGCTCTTTAGACTGTTGCGTAACATAGTGACCACATAATTCCTCTGGTTGGAAGAAAGAGTCGTCTAGCGATATTTTGATAGGTAGCTTGTGCATTACTATATTTGTTTTAGATTGCAAAGATAGTGAATTTGGGAGAATTATGAAAATATAAGATGAATAATAATGATTTATAATATAAAATTTGTAATTTTGCACGCAAATATATAGATTAGTGAAATACGATTATCTAATAGTAGGAGCGGGGCTCTTTGGAGCTACCTTTGCTTGGCGTGCCCGTCAGGCTGGTAAAACATGTCTGGTGATTGATCGTCGAGAACATACCGGTGGTAATACCTATTGTGAACAAGTGGAAGGCATCAATGTGCATCGTTATGGTGCGCACATTTTCCATACCAACAATGAGGAGATATGGCGATTTGTCAACTCACTGGTGCCCTTTAACCGCTATACCAATAGCCCTGTTGCAAACTATCAGGGTAAGTTGTATAACCTGCCTTTCAATATGAATACGTTCTACCAGATGTGGGGCGTGAAGACACCTGCTGAGGCTGCTGCGAAGATAGAAGAACAACGTGCTGAGGCTCGCCAGTTGTTACAACAACAGGGAGTAGCTGAACCTCGTAATCTGGAAGAACAGGCACTGCTGCTGATAGGTAGGGATATCTATGAGAAACTGATTAAAGGCTATACGGAAAAGCAGTGGGGAAGAGCATGTACAGAACTTCCTGCCTTTATCATTCGTCGACTGCCCGTGCGCTTTGTTTTTGATAACAACTATTTCAATGATTGCTTCCAAGGAATACCTGAGGGTGGTTATAATGTGCTTATCAACAAACTGTTGGAAGGTTGTGAAGTGCGATTGGGTGTGGACTATCTGGAGAATCGTGAGGCTTGGAATGAACAGGCTAATCAGATTGTCTATACTGGTGAGATAGATCGCTATTTCGACTATCGTTTAGGACATCTGGAGTGGCGTACGGTGCGCTTTGAAACAGAGACAATGCCTACTTCCAACTATCAGGGCAATGCGGTGGTCAACTATACCGAGCGCGAGATTCCTTATACCCGTATCATCGAGCATAAGCACTTTGAGAGTTTCGGCGCTGATGTTGACAAGAATCCGAAGACAGTTATCTCTCGTGAGTATTCTACCGAGTGGCATCTGGGTATGGAACCCTATTATCCTGTTAATGACGAGAAGAACGACAAGCTATATAAGCAATATGTAGAACTGGCAAATGCTGAAAAGAATGTCCTCTTCGGTGGACGCCTTGCAGAATATAAATATTACGATATGGCTCCTACTATGGAGCGTGCTTTTGCCATTAAGATAGACTAATCTTAAGTCATAGAATATGAAACTGCTGACTATTATTATACCTTCATTTAATATGGAGAAGTATCTCCCTAAGAATCTGGACAATCTAGTAAAAGTCCAGCATATAGAAGATGTGGAGATCTTGGTAGTGAATGATGGAAGTACTGATAAGACACTTGAGATTGCAAAGAAGTATGAACAAGAATGTCCGTCGGTTAATGTAATAGATAAACCCAATGGCCATTATGGTTCTTGTCTGAATGCTGCGCTCCAAGTGGCTACGGGAAAATACTTCAGAATACTTGATGCTGACGATTGGTTTGAACCAGAGGCTCTTGATACCTTTATAGAGAGGTTAAAAGCTACTGATGCAGATTTGGTAGTTACTCTTCGTAAGGAGTGGAAGTTGATGAACGATGGCTCTTGGAAGGTAGAGGAACTGCCTATTCACGGAGTGGAATATAATCATTTGTATGATGCCCCCCACTTTGAGTTTACAAAATACTCAAAACTGGTGGAGTTTAATATGCATAGCATGACATACAAGACCGAGATTCTCCGACAGACGGGCTTAGTATTGCCTCATGGTATCTGCTATACCGATATGCTTTATTGCATTGTTCCGCTTGACAGTATCAAACAGTTGATTATCTTTGATATCTATCTGTATAACTACTTCGTAGGTCGAGAGGGTAATAGTACCAGTCAGAGTTCTGTTAAACGAAACTTAGGTCATATCTCGCAGGTGTTATATCACATGCTGACTTATATCAGCAATCATCCTGCTTCTACTCCAGAGGTGAGAAGTAACCAGATGCGTTATGTGAAAGAGGCTTGGGGTATATTGGTTTATAGTCTGCTGATGAACGTGTGTATCTCCAAGGACTTGTATGAGAAGTATATGGAACCTGCACGTGTGATGCTACAGCAGGCAAACTTTGAGCACTTTAAGCTACGTAAGTATTATTTGAGGGGATGGTATAAGAAGGGTGGATATTACCGACTCGTATTCTGGATGCTGGTATATCGTATATTACATCCTAAGTTCTGGACTTTGTCTTAATAGCTCCACTCCTTATAGAATACAATATCAGCCCGTTAAATAACGGGCTGACCTGTTTTTTGGAAATATTTGTCGAGTACCATCAGTGAGATAAGGTCCTCACGCTTCTTGTTTTGGAATTGTGCCACCCACTCATGCGCATGCTGTATGATGGTTTCTGCCTCTTCAGGATGTGCCTCATAATAGTTGATGCGGTCTATCAAGTCGTGGTAGTCGGACGCAATCTCAATATAGTGATAGTTAGGAATCAACTGTCCTTCCATATACCATGTTTCACAAGTAGGGCGAGGCATTACGGCTATTGAATTACTTGACATTACCCATTTCAAGTTAGAAGCCACATCATTACCCTCCAGTGACATGATATAACGATAGTACAGGTGGTCGTAGATTGACATCGAACTAGTGTCAGACAGGTCGCATAATGGATGGTCTTTCCACATATCAAAGAATTGACAGCGACGAGGCTTGTTGGTAATCTCACCACGGAACAAGATGCGGCATTCCTTGTCTTCCCACTTGAAAGGATCGTTAATCCATGTGAAGTGGCGTATCTTATCTAGATTAAGAATAACCTCGTTAGATGGCATATTAGGCACTGCTATCGGTCTGCTCTTGACAATAGCTGGACTTGGCAGATGATAGAACACATCACCAGGTATCGTAAGGAATCTGAAATGCGTTGGGAAGTAGCGCATGTATTCGTAGGTATCAAAGAAATATGAGGTGTTGCCCACCTTGTTCTTGAATTTGTAGTCTTTGATGGTTCCCGACTTGCTTTTGCGCTTGATTCGTGGCAGGTGTTCATTGATGTCGCACACCTTTGCACCATCTTCCAGTCTGCAGTAATAATCTACTCTGTCTTTGATGTATTTCTTTTTTTCCTCTGGTAGAGAGTCGAAAGCATTCAGTTTCTTCTTTAATTGGAGTCTATACCATGCGTTCGGCAATATCTGCATCAGACAGCCGTGAAACATGTAGGGGAAGTGTAGATTCTTGTGTACTCCTCTGAAATAAGTATAGTAAAGTCTTTTCAGTAGTTGTATAGGGGTGTTTTTTCTTTCTTGAGTGTTCTCTTCCTCAAGAAATAATACGGGCAATACTTTAATCTTCTTACCCTTCTGAAAACTGTATTGAATGTAGGCGTTGGTTAGCAATTCGCCCAGATATCCCGGTACTCGAGCATAGGTCTTCTCTGACGAAGAATTCAGGAACCCGCGATTAACGACCTCCTCTTCATGTTTCTTGAGTACTGTAAAGATAAAGTTGCAGTATTCATCAAACGACTCCTTGTCCATCACCGACATGTTGCAGTTGTATAGTCTCTGCCCGTCTAGCGACTTCTTATAAGAAGGGTAGATGTCGGGGAAGGTCTTCTCTACAATCTCGTCCATCAGGTCTATCTGTTGCTTATTAGCATGCTGGTAGATAAACTGGCGGATGCTGATATAGAATCGTCCAGGATGAGGCACCAGCATATTGGTGCCATCGCTCAGGAGCTCTTCCAGATGTGAAGAGAATTCCTTGGCTCTCTGTTGAAATACATGAATATCCTGACAGTTGTATTGCTTCTTCACACCCATACTTCTATATGGACTCCATAGTGAAGCAAACTGTCTCTCTTTGTATTTGACTCTAAGTAGGAATTTGAAGAATGAAAAAGAATTTCTCTTAGTGAATATTCTGCGATAGTGCATCAGTCCTTTATAGTCTGCAGAGGTGTTCTTCCACAGCCAATAAAGTCCAGTCAACTCACAATAGAGTGGGTTCTTGCTGCTGATGTTGTCACCCTCGTCATCTCCTTGAATATGCAGGTCAACGTCAGATACTGCCTTTCCTACTTGTATCGGTAGGAAGTGCTCCCCTTGTAGAATTGCTGAGGGCTTGTGATATGCGATGCCTATCTTTATATCCATGACTTCTGATTTTCGATATGATGGATGATGCCAAATCCTTTGGTTAACAAGTAGTAAACGGCCTTGAGTCTTGACATCTTGCGCTTCTTCTCCAGCAGAGCGAGGTCTAGGGGTGTCTCTTTCTGTGCCCAGTCTTCACCCTGTCGGGTGATATATTTGCGCATAGAAGAGTTGGTGATGCCCCATTTCAAGAGGAATTGTAGTCTTCCCAGATTCTTTCTTACTCGCTGGGTAGTCTTGGTCTCAAAGTGGTACACTCTACTGCTACCGATACCTTTCAGGTGGGTAATGCCGATAAGCAGCAGTTTGGCAGCAAAGTCAGGATCGCTATACATGCCTGGTGATAATTCAATGCTGTAGCCGCCCACCATATCCCAGATGTCACGATGCACCATGTTGGGTGGTCGTGTAGCGCCCTGCCAGTCGGGATAGGGGATGTCCATATAGTGTTTTAATAATTCTTCTTTCTTAAAACTTTCTATGCTGTCGCCATAGTCCACACACAGTCCTACGTCGTTTTTGTCGTGAGGCTGTATCATCGTCGATGATAAGAAGAACCTGTTGTGCCCTAGGCGCTTGATTTCATCCATCAGTGCGGTGTCCCATCCTGGCAGTACATACATATCGTCGTTTACAAAATACATGTAGTCTGTGGCGACTTTTGTACGCATCATATTCATTGCTAGACATACACCTACGTTCTGTGGTGTATAGGTATAGTCAATTCCTTCAGCCTTTACCCATTCCAGTGTGCCATCAGAACCATCGTTGATGTGAACGATAATCTGATGCTCCAGACTTGAGTTCTCGCGTATGCTCTCTACGCATAGTTTCAAGAAGGATAAGTTGTTCCATGTTGGAATCAGAATGGAAAACCCTGTAAACATAGATTTTTGTTTAAGTATGTAAGAATGTTTTGTAACTCTTGTCGAAATCCAAATAGTGGAAGTTATGCTGTCTTTGGCGGTTCTCTGATGGGATTACCATGTAGTCGCCATATTTGTTGCTCAAATAGGTGTGGGCATCGGCTACTCCGTAGAGTTGGTGTCCTTCAAATTCTACCAATGTAGGTTTGCCGAGGATAGCCTTCTGCATAATACCTTTCGCACCATCGTCGTGATCTACAATTAGGTCAGAATTGTCAAAATCGTACATCTTCTGCATTTCTTTCATCTTCCTCTGTATCTCTTGCATGTTATATATCTTGCGACACAGCAGGGGTATCCAAGATGAAACACCGTGACCATGACGATAAGGGTCGCGGTGTACAAAATATTGTGCCTTCTTATACCACTGATATTTCATGAAATGCAGGCGCTGCATCAGTTTGTTGCCTGTGATGCCGTCGAGAGGGAAGATATCCAGATAAACGCCTCCCACATAGCGCAGATGCTCACGCTCTATCAGTGTGGTGTGTGCATCCTGTAGTTTAGCGAAAGGTAAAGGATAATTCTCGGGGTCTGTTTCGTAGCTTACTACTTCATATTGCTCTGGCAACCAGTCTTTTGCATGAGCCATTAGTAGTTCATAGTCCTTGCGGGGCATAGCAATGTCGATATCATCGTCCCAGGGGATAAAACCCTTATGTCTGATAGCTCCCAACATGGTGCCTGCCCAAAGGTAATATCGTAAGCCATGCTCCTCGCAAACCTGATGTATTGCAAGCAGGTTTCCCAGTATTTTTTGTTGAAGTTGGCGTATATCGTAGTTCGTCATTATTACTGCTAATTCTTTTGATTAAGCGATGCAAATTTACGTAGAAATTGCCAAATATGCAAGTAATTTACAATAAAAGTGGGAAAATCTCGTTTGCTATATAAATATACCCGTGTTAATTAAAGTAAGCAACAGATAATGAGCTATAACAAGGAAAGATACAGAACGCTGAAAAATATTGCCTACTACATCCTCTTTTGTGTGTGGTATGTGGCATCGTTGTTACCCATGTGGTTCTGGCATGGGGTGTCCTCTTTTGTGTCCATCATTTTGTTCTATGTGATTCGCTATCGTCGAGAGGTGGTTCACGAGAATATCGCTACTTCATTCCCCGACATGTCGCCTCGTAAGCGCTGGATGATAGAGCGTCGTTTCTATACCCATTTCAGCGACCTCCTGTTCGAGAGTGTGAAGTATTTCTCTATCTCGAAGTGGAACCTGAAGCGCCGTATGAAGTTCAAAGGTGTGGAGTTGTTGGAAGAGTCTTTCCGCAAGGGACGCTCTTGTGGTGTGTTCCTCGGTCACTATGGCAACTGGGAGTGGATTAGCAGTATGCCATTGTGGATTGATCCGAAGTTGTGTACCTGTGCTCAGCTTTATCATTCTTTGGAGAATTATGTAACCGACCAGTTGGTTCTTTATACCCGTCGTCGCTGGGGTGGCGTCAATATCACGATGGATAAGTCTATCAAGTATCTGGTACAATACCGCAACGAAGGTAAGCCTGTACTTGTAGGCTTTATCGCTGACCAGGCACCTTTCTGGGATAACATCTACTTTTGGTCAGACTTCCTGCATCACGAGACCCCATGGTTTACGGGAGCAGAGCGTATCATGCAAAAGTTGGATATGGATGTTTATTATCTGGATGTGCGCAGAATCAAGCGTGGCTACTATGTAGCAGAGTACAAGCGCATCACTACTGAGCCTAAGAATCAGGAGCAGTTCTGGATAACAGACCAGTATGCCAAGTTGTTGGAACACACCATTATGCGTGCTCCTTCTTATTGGCTGTGGAGCCATCGTCGTTGGAAGCGCACCAAGGAGGAGTGGTTAAGAATTACTCATGGAGGTATAAAACCCAAGAATTAATGAATCGCATACGCACTTTTATACTTGTTTTCCTGTTGTGGACACTTGTAGGAGTGGTTAGTAAGGGAGTTTTTCTCTTGATGTACCATTCGCTGTTCGCGGAAGCAAGTTTCTCTGAACTCTCTCAGGTCATCTGGTATGGCCTCCGACTGGATATCGCTGTGGTAGGATATGTAACCATCATTCCTGCCTTGTTGCTGTTGTTAACGCTATGGAGCCGACGCAAGCTGATACACTGGTTTTGGAATGGCTATTTCATGCTTGCTGCTTTCTTGTCGTCGTTAGCTTATATCGCCAATCTTGGCTTGTATGGCTATTGGGGATTTCCATTAGATAACACCCCGTTGTTGTATGTCAAGACGTCGCCTGCCGATGCAATGGCCAGTATGACGTGGTGGCAACTGATATTGGCGCCAGTGGTTATCATTTTGACCACTTTCGCGATTTATAAACTTGCTGCACCGCTCTATCCTAAAGGGCGCTATGAGATGAAGCAGAAGACCGTATCGTCTGTATTGCTGTTGCTGTTGACGGCCTCCTTGCTGCTCCCCATTCGTGGTGGAGTGGGCACAGGCACCAATCATACCGGCAGTGTGTATTTCTCTACCGATATCCGTCTGAATCATGCGGCAGTGAATCCTATCTTTAGTTTTATCGAAGCCGTTGTCCATCAAGAGGAGATAGGCTCTAAATATCGTTTCATGCCTGCCGATGAGGCTGATGCTTTGTTTCAGGATATGACCTATACTGCCCTGCGCAAAGATACTACACACTTTGCCCAGCAGCCTAATGTCATCCTGATTGTCTTAGAGAGCTTCTCTGATAGCATCATGCATGTCAAGGGTGTTACTCCTCATCTGTTGCAGTTGCAGCAGGAGGGACTCAGCTTCACCCAGTTCTATGCCAATAGTTTCCGTACAGACCGTGCCTTGGTATCTATCCATAGTGCACTGCCTGCACAGCCTACGATGAGTGTGATGGATATGCCTCGTAAGAGCACCTCGTTGCCCTCTATTGCCCAACAGTTGGGTAAGCACGGCTACCATACTGCGTTCTATTACGGAGGCGATGTCAACTATAGCAATATGCGCTCCTATTTTGTGGGTACCGGCTTCCAGCAGATTGTTTCCGATGCCGACTTTCCCGCAAAACTGCATACTGGCAAGTGGGGCGTGGCCGATGGTGCTGTGTACGACCGTATGCTGTCAGATATCAAGGCCGACCACTCTGGTAAGCCTTTCTTCCGTAGTGTGATGACGGAGAGTAGTCATGAACCTTTTGATGTGCCCAACTACCAGAAGATAAAAGACAACGAGATATTCAATGCCTTCTCTTATGCTGACCACTGCTTGGGACAGTTTATCAGTGAACTGAAGAAGCAACCCTGTTGGAAGAATACCATTGTGGCTATTGTTCCCGACCATCTGGGTGCTTATCCTGATAAGGCCGACAACTACCAATGGTGGCGTTTCAAAGTGCCTTTCATCCTCTTGGGCGGTGCACTGCCTAAGACGGGACAGTGCCACACCGTTGGTTCGCAAATAGATATTGCAGCCACCCTGTTGGGTATGCTGGGTATCGACCACAGTGCGTTCTTGTATTCCAAGGATTTGCTCGATGCCAAGGCTCCTCATTTCGCCTTCTTCACCTTCCCCGATGCCATGGGTATCGTGACGGATAATGGTCGTGCCATTTATGACAACACCTCAGGCACTACCCACAAGGAGGAAGGTACAGATACAAAGCAGTTGGTGAAGAAGTCAAAAGCCTATCTGCAGAAGTTATATGATGATTTAGATAAACGATAGAAAGATGATATTTGCCCGCGATAAAAGTCAGATGTGCAACAATCTGTTGCAGTATGCCCATGTTTATGCATGGGGTAGGGAACATGGACAGAGAGTTATCTCCATGCGCTTCAGTTATAAGTATCAGTACTTCCATATCTGTCATACCCCACTAACCAATTTCGGCTGGTATCTCTTTGCCAAGTATATGGCTGCGCTCCACTTGTTGCCCACTATTAGTTTTAAGGAGGCAGAGTGCGATGTGCAGGCTTTGGAACAGGAGATGCTGCGTCATCGTCATTTTGTGGTTAGTGGATGGCATGCCCGCTTCTATGATTTATTCTTGAAGTATCGCTCAGAGATTTGCGACCTGTTTACTATTGACGGTGAATACACAGAGCCTGTTAAGCGGAAGATGCAGGCTTGGGATGGTATTCGCTTAGGCGTACATATTCGTCGTGGTGATTATGCTTCATGGAAAGGTGGCATTTATTGCTATGATGATAAGAAGTTTGGCGACTATATCCGTCAGTTTGCTGACCTCTTCCCTAATCAAGTGATAGATGTCTGTCTGTCTACTAACGATCCGGATGTGTCTATAGGTATGTACCTTAAGATGCTCAACGACCCACGCATTCGTCTTCACCTGATGAATGGTAATGCTGTTGAAGACCTGTACATGCTGTCAGAGTGCGACTATATCATTGGTCCGCCGAGTACCTATTCGCTAGTAGCAGCGATGTATAGAGATGTTCCCCTCTGTCGTATGGATTGTGTCAAGGATGATGTCCTCTCTCTGGAAAATTTTAAGTTGTTTGATTATTGGTTTAAACGAATCTTATAGTATATGTCACAACTACGTAAAATAAGATACCGTCTCTTCTCTTGGCGTTGGTTCCCCAAGCTGCATGCTGCTCCTGATGCCATCGATGTCGTTATTCCGATTATCGCTAAAGACCTCCGCATTCTTCCGCTCTGTCTGGAGGGTGTTCGTCGCTGTGTGGCGCATCCCATCAAGCAGATTTATATCGTGGCTCCTTCTCAACCAGAGATTATTGAGTTCTGCGAAAAGTATCAGTTGCAGTTTGTTGACGAGACCTCGGTGTTTGGCTTCAGTCCTAAAGACTTAAAACTACAGGTTGAGACGCCCAACGGCACCATCAATCGCAGTGGTTGGCTCTTCCAGCAGTTGGTAAAGCTCAGTGGAAAAATTGGTACCTGTCAGCATTATCTGTGTATTGATGCCGACCACGTATTGGTGCGTCCTCATGTTTTCCTGACCGAAGACCGTAAGACCGTGTTCTATATGAGTTATGAAGAGCACCAGCCATACTATACAAATATCCATCGCCTGTTGCCTGACTTGCAGCTAGCGCCCTTGTCTTATGTAGACCATAAGATGCTGTTTGACAAGGAGCAGCTCCATGCTTTGCACGATGCACTCAGCCAGCAGTCTGGCCGTTCTTGGATAGAAATCATCTTAGAGAGTTACGATCGCCATTGTCATGCAGGCTTCTCAGAGTTTGAACTCTATGGCAACTTTGTTAGTGAGAAGGTACAGCGCCCATGGCTTCAGAAGCGTCTTCCCTATAAGAAGCTCTCCGACTATGAGACGCTACGACGCAAGTGGAGCTCGTCTCGCTGGTCGTTGACCTTCCCCGACTATATGCGACAAAATCAAGAGTAGTTCTTATAGTGCCTCGTAAGATGGAATGTCAGAGAGGAAGTGAAACGACTGACTCTCGTAGTCCATCTTACAACAGTAGTGCTGCAGTCCGTTGCTAATCACCAGATAGTCTACGTGGAGTAGGAGGTTGTATGCCGATATCTGGCTGAACACCTGTTGTGACAACGATACTGTAGGCGCCTTGTATTCGCATATAATCTGCGGATGTGCCTCCTTATCATATACGATAGAGTCGCAGCGCAATACCTTGTCGCCACATTGCAGTGCCACCTCGTTGGCCATCAGTCCCTTGGGATACCCTTTTTCTGTAACCAGCCAGTGTACAAAATGCTGGCGTACCCACTCCTCGGGAGTGAGCGCTACGAAGCGTTTGCGCAGAAAGTCAAACACCTCCGGTCTTTCTTTGGTACCCCTCAGCTTGATGTCAAACGATGGTAGATTCAGTTCTTTCATATCCTACTCTTCTGATATTCGGTGCAAAGATACGAAAAAAATGATTATTTCTTGCTAATGTTGTCGAATAGAATGTGGTCGCCATCAACAATAACTGAGATAACGCATGAACCTTTGTTCCCCATGTCGTTATAGCTAACCTTATACTCTCCTTCGCCTAATGCCTTTACGCTATCAACTTGCTGCACATCGCTATCCCCATCTTGCGCTCCACTACGGAAATCCCACACGGCATATCCTCCACCTTCGTACTCATAGTCGTCAGCCAGTTTCTTGGCAAGTCTTTTCGTGCAATAGCTGTTAATCACTTCATCCGTTGCCTCCTTGTTTCCGAATACATAGTTCTTGTAGAACTCCTGGATTCTCTCAATTGCCTTGGCATCCTTCTCCGCAGCATCGTTATCAGCAGCACCCTCCTCAGCCACCACAGCATGCGTTGCTACATTTGTTGAGTCACCCTCAGCCTGTATAGCCTGTTGCTTGTTTCCGCAGGATACCGCTATCGCAGCAGCTGCCATGAATAATAACTTCTTCATCTTGTATTTGCCCTCTAACATGTCTCAGTTTTCGTTTTACTGCCTGCAAAGATACTATTTATTCCTTTATGCACAAATAAATGTGAGGGAAATCTGATCTGCCCCTAATCTACTTATTTTGCAAAAAGCTAAATAAAATATTCATAAATCCTTGGAGGTTTAAAATATTTGTCCTACTTTTGCATTCAGATGTATTACAATTGAATTACAAAGTATGGCAACGACGATGATTAGGAAGCCCGCCTCGTTCAGGCTAAGGGCTGACCTCTTAGAGGGATTAAAACGAAATGCTGCACGAGAGAACAGGACACTTAACAACTATGTTGAAAGCGTGCTGCTTGATATCGTATTTGATGAACCTAACGAGGTGACTAAAGCCGCTATCAAGGAGGCCAAGTCAGGTAAGAACCCCAATAAGGTTTATGATAGTGTTGATGAACTCCTCAATGATCTAGATTCGGATAAATGAAAAAACTACAACCTACAACCCAATATAAGAAGGACTATAAGAAATACAGAAATAATCCCAAAAAGGTTGAAGCACTAAAGGAAGTGCTGAAAATGTTGATGAGTGAGCAACCTATTCCCGCAGCGTATAAACCACATATGCTACTCGGCGAATATAAAGGTTGCATGGAATGTCACATAGAAGGTGACTTTCTGCTGATATGGATTGACGAAGAGACCGACACCATTGAACTAGTAAGACTTGGCTCCCATTCTGAGCTATTCAAATAGATTAAGTGATGGTTCTCTGATTTGTTAGCGTTCAGCATATCGAAGTCAGTCATAGTATTCGATATTCATTTCTTCGCTGACGTTGAAGTCATCGTGGAATCCGTCATCATAGGAATAGACGATTTGCATGTTACGATAGGTAGAAGGAACCTTCAAGGTGTCCAGTAGATGCCATTTAGGACGGCCAAAGTCGTATGATTCCCTGTCAAGGAGGATGCGATTTGAGACAAAGTCAAAATGATAGTAGCCGCCACCGAGACATTGGTCGCCTGGCTTCAGCAGATGCTTATGCTGGTTGACCATTCCGAGGCGAAAGTAGCCATCCATTGTTATGATAAATTTTGGAAGTGTCATCTGTTTACTCTCCAATAATGGTTACTACCAACTCTCTTGCTCCACCATAATTTCTATACTCGCAAAAGTAGATGCCTTGCCAAGTGCCGAGGTTCGGGCGACCATTGGTGATGGGGATGGTAATGCTGACTCCGCTCAGCGTAGACTTGGCGTGAGCAGGCATGTCGTCGGCACCTTCCAATGTATGCTCGTACTCAGGACGATTCTCCGGAACCAAATGATTGAAGATGGTTTCCATATCCACACGAACATCCGGATCGGCATTCTCGTTGATGCTCAGTCCGCAACTGGTATGCTTCGTAAAGATATTCATGATGCCAGTCTTCGGCAGAGTAGGCAACTGGCTCAGAATCTCACTCGTTACCAAATGAAAACCACGACGTTTCGGTTTCAATGTAATTTCTATTTGCTGTATCATAAGTCCTAAACTATCCAAATAATCGGTGCAAAGATACGAAAAATATGGGATTCTTAATTATCTTTGCAAAGTTATATTAGAAAGAATGATGAAGAAGAATGCAATTCCTACTCGTGAGAATATGGTTGATGACCATGTGTTTGATGTGATGAGGAACGTGATGGGCGAAAAACTGCAGTCCTTCAGTTGCGGATATGCTAATTTGTTATGAGTATAATGATACCGCTAATGCCGATATAGGCATAGACGATGTAGCGGAAGATGCGGTTGGGGATATGCTTGAATACGTATGCGCCCAACACTGTACCGATGATGACACCACCGAGGCCATAGAGATAGTCAACAGCGACGGTCTCAGTGAAAAAACCATTGTAGGCTCTCACTCCAGTCATCATCACATTGCCAATTAGGAAATATGTCTGTGCCATCGCCATGTAGTGCTCCTTTGTTGGCTCACTCTGGATAAAGTAAAGCACGGCAGGCGGACCTTGCATACCGAAGAAGCCGCCCATCAGTCCACTCAATGTTCCTGCGCCTACCTGCACCTTCTTGGTTGTTGGCAGCTTTAAGCGAGTACTGAAAAGCATAAAGTAGAAGCTAATCAGGATGAGTGCCATGCCAAGGATGCGCCGCAGGATGTGGTCTTCGATGCGTGTCAGAGCGAAAATGGCAATAGTCGAGACGATGATGAACGTTAGCAGAATCGCCCAAAGTCGTTGCCAAGTGATGTAACTCCGCAACCGCCATACGATAGCTGAAGAGGTGGAGATAGCTAAGAGTCCTGAGAGTGTTGTAGCCTCTCCATAGCTTGGCATGAGGAACGGCAACATCGTCATGATGAAGATGCCGAAGCCGAAGCCCGTGGTACGCTGGATGAAACTCGCGCCAATGCTCAGCAGTAATATGGAAAGCACTATACTATTCAAGTCCTAAACTATCCTAATAATCGATGCAAAGGTACGAAAAATATGGGATTCTTAATTATCTTTGCAAAGTTATTTACGAGAGTTGAATTATTATAAATGAATATGAAAAAGATTCTTATGGTGCAGATAGCACTCATTGGCCTGACAGCATAAATCATAGGGGCTATTCCTGTGGTTCACGCTGATCTACCTCAGGCCTATGCAAATCTATGGCGTAATCCAATAAATAATCCTTGATTACAGGTACGTAGTAGTCGCGTACCTCGTCGGCAGTTGGTGTATGTCCACCCGGGAAGCTTACACTCCAGTTATAATGCTCCTTAAACAATGGTTCGAAGTGAGCCAACGTATCCTTCTCTCCAAATATCCCGATGATGCGATTTCTATAGTATTCACTGCAATTATCAAACTGATGTGCCTCTAGTTCTGCAAATTCAGCTATCAACTGCTCATCGATGATGAAGTCCTGCTTTCCATCTTTGCGAGGTGATTTATATTGCTGGGTGCCAATCCTTGGCTTCAGAAATTCAGTCATTCTGAAGTGTGGATTCCCCAGTAGCGCAGGTAATCCTACCACTGGAGCAATCATCTGTGCATAGAATGCACCACAGCTATTACCTACCAGCATGTCAGGCTTTTCTTGGTCAATCAATTCACGAATGTATCTGATAGCCTCTTTAGGATGTAGTGGCAAGTCGGGAGTAAGCACCTCTATCACGTCCTCCGAGCCGTCTTCATCATTCAGAATGGGACCTGCAAAAGCCTCTTTCAGTGCCATCGCAGGCACACATTGACCACTAGCATAAAATCCATGCAAAAATAGAATCTTCAACTTCATACTGCAAAGATAAACAATTATCTTTTATCTTCCAAGCTTATTGTGGAGGAATCAAAGACCTGTCCCGATGATTCTATAAAAAGAGCTGCTCTGTTGGGCAGCTCTTATTGTTTGAATGACCAATTCCTTGATATTATATTACTTTTCGAATTCTCCACGCCATAGATTTATATTTGGGTCTTTTTCACTATAATAAACCTCTATAGAGTCCCCCTTTTCTGGATATGGCGGATTTAATAAAGAATAGCGAGATATCCCAGAATATTTAATGCCGTCAACAATAAAATTATAATAGATCGTATTATCACGATGGGTTATAGCATTAATATATGCTTTTGTGACACAATGATTATTGGTCAACTTCTTTCTATATTCTTTTATCATCGCGCGTTCTGGATAAATAAAAACACGACAGAAGAAGATAGCTAGAATTATGCTTAGCGCAAATCGCCAAGCAAAATCCCATAATTCTTTTTTGTTGAAAAAACTTAGTTTCATGTTGTTTCGTGTTACGATTCGGTTTGCAAAATTACGATAATTTCCTTAATCCGCAAATAATTATTACGGGAGATTTGGGAGGATTTTAGGGTCTAATTCGAGGAATCAAAAACCTGTCCCGGTGATTCATACGCTGCCAGCCAGCAACGTTAGCTGTTGTTTTAACTCCACGACCTGCGCCGTCGGTTTCATGTACTCTTTCTTTTTCATTCTTTGTATTTTTAATGTTAATGTTTACGGGCTGCAAAGGTACGAATAAGTGAGGAAACTACCAAATGTATTTGTGACAATGTGACTTTGTGACATTGTGACATTAAGGTGGTTAGCTTGGTGTTGTGGTGGGGGGGGTAAGTAGTATATATGAATTATTATATATTATAATATATAATAATTTTAATTACCCATAAGCGCACATCGGGAAGGTGCTTAATGTCACAAAGTCACATTGTCACAAAGTCACACCTTCAAGCCGTCTTTTCCTCCGCGCTCAACCGTATCCGTAATAAATCTGGCTCGAAAATTACGGAAATCTGCC
>FZQZ01000012.1 GCA_900199555.1 Prevotellaceae bacterium MN60 | reverse complement strand
AAGGTTGGATACGCGTTACTCACCCGTGCGCCGGTCGCCATCTGAAATAGCAAGCTATCTCAATGCTGCCCCTCGACTTGCATGTGTTAAGCCTGTAGCTAGCGTTCATCCTGAGCCAGGATCAAACTCTACATTGTAAAATTTTATTTCTGCGAAAGAAAATTTTTACAGCTTCCGTCGTCGCTCGAAAATGACTAAGCAAGCTTATCATTCTACTCGCTCCTAGGAACCTTGTATAAATTCCCAATCGACTTATTCTCTGTTACTCAGAACGCTTCTCCGGTAGTTATTTGAAGCTTGACGGTTATTTACCCGAAGTAAATTAATTACTTCGCTTCTTGTACTACTTACTTATCTGTTTTATGTAATCTTTTCAAAGAACTCTTTCTCAGTGCTCATCAGGTGTGTTCCTGAAAGCGGATGCAAAGGTACGGCTTTTTTCCAAAACACCAAAACTTTTTGAAGAAAAATTTCATGAAAATGCAAAAAAATTAGTTCAAGTTGACATAAATCAATCCCAAAAACGCTTTCACCTTATATTATATACCTGCACGCGAAACACAATTGTGTGTGCGATAACAGTCTTACCAAAAAGTAACGATTTTGGACAGTCCGTCATTACAAACAATTAATACGAAGATACGATGAATACACTGTTTTCCGCCATCTGAAAAAATAAATGCAAAAAGATGAATTATTTCTTGGTGGTTTGCATATTTATTCGTACCTTTGCACCGAAAACGTATAAATATACCGACATGAAAGTAAAGAACGACCGTTTAGAAGCACTTCGAATGATTATTTCCAGTCAAGAACTGGGCAGTCAGGACGAACTATTGGCAGCACTTAAGCAAGAAGGCTTTAAGTTGACACAGGCCACACTAAGTCGCGATTTAAAGCAATTGAAGGTAGCGAAAGCTGCTTCAATGCGTGGAAATTACGTATACGTATTACCCAATGACACCATGTATAAGCGTGTATCTACTCCGCATTCCGTACGCGAGATGATGCAGGTTCCTGGTTTCTTAAGCATTCACTTTTCTGGAAACATGGGTGTTATCAAGACGCGTCCAGGTTACGCAAGTTCTATTGCATACAACATTGACAACAGCCATATTCAAGAAATACTTGGTACTATTGCAGGTGACGACACTATCTTTATTGTTATTAAACAAGGTGTAACAAAGGACGAGGTAGTTGATGCGCTCAGCGATGTTGTACCCAACATGAAATAGATTATAATACATATTTATAATGGAACAAGAGATAGAGATTGACGTCTTAGTGGCAAGTCCAGAACACGAGAAGTATGTAGATACAATTCTCGAAACAATTGCCGAGGCTGCAAAAGTTCGCGGCACAGGTATTGCCAAGAGGACTCATGAATACTTAGCAAAGAAGATGCAAGAGGCAAAGGCTGTCATTGCCTTGACCAAGGGTGGACAGTTTGCCGGCTTCAGTTATATTGAGACTTGGGAAAATCAACAATATGTCACGACATCAGGATTGATAGTACATCCGGATTTTCGTGGACAGCACGTTGCAAAGCGCATTAAAGACATGACCTTTA
The DNA here is from genome assembly GCA_900199555.1 of Prevotellaceae bacterium MN60. GTDB lineage: Bacteria > Bacteroidota > Bacteroidia > Bacteroidales > Bacteroidaceae > Prevotella. The sequence goes on along the minus strand of FZQZ01000012.1, from coordinate 96,957 downwards.
CGCTGGCAAGAACGCGCTGGCCTCATGCCAAGATCTTCTCGCTGACTAGTGGCGCTGCCGTGATGGCTATGAATACAGCATTGGGTTATCAGCCCGTCACCTTTGCCGACTTAACAGATGACGAAGCCTTCTGGAAAGGATGTGAGGGCTGTTGTAATGTTGACGTACTGCATCGAACAGATCGCAAATACTGCATTTGTACTGCGATGCTTTACGATCCAGAGGAACATCTTCCTGCCAAACTTCCGGAGGAAGTATTGGAAAGAATCAAGAAACTAGACGATATAAAAAAGTAAAGAAAGGAAAAAAGATATGGCAAACAAGAAAGTAGTAGTAGCATTTTCTGGTGGATTAGACACCAGTTATACCGTTATGAAACTAGCTCAGGATGGCTGGGATGTATATGCTGCCTGCGCCAACACAGGTGGTTTCTCGGCAGAGCAACTGAAAACTAACGAAGAGAACGCCTACAAGCTGGGCGCCAAAGCATACGTAACACTGGATGTAACCCACGAGTATTACGAGAAATCATTGAAATATATGATTTTCGGCAATGTGCTGCGTAACAATTGCTACCCCATCTCTGTAAGTTCAGAGCGTATCTTCCAAGCTATTGCTATTGCCCGTTATGCCAAGGAGATTGGTGCCGATGCTATTGCTCATGGTTCTACGGGAGCTGGCAACGACCAGATTCGTTTCGACATGACATTCTTGGTAATGGCTCCTGGCGTAGAGATTATCACCCTTACTCGTGACAAGAAGCTGACGCGTAAGGAGGAAGTTGATTTCCTCAACGAGCACGGATTCTTTGCCGACTTCACCAAACTGAAGTATTCCTATAATGTAGGTATTTGGGGCACCAGCATCTGTGGTGGTGAACTACTCGACCCCACACAGGGCCTTCCTGAAGAAGCCTATCTGAAGCACGTCACTGCCAAAGAGCAGGAGTCGCTGCTGAAGATTACCTTCGACAAGGGTGAGATTATTGCTGTCAATGGCGAACAGTTTGACGATAAGGTAAAAGCCATTCAGAAGATTGAAGAGATTGGCGCCTCTTATGCCATCGGTCGCGACGCTAATGTTGGTGACACCATCATCGGTATTAAAGGTCGCGTAGGTTTCGAGGCAGCAGCACCCAAACTGATTATCGAGGCCCACCGCCTGTTGGAGAAGTCGACACTCTCAAAATGGCAGCAGTATTGGAAGGACCAAGTAGCCAACTGGTATGGCATGTTCCTTCACGAGAGTCAGTATCTTGAACCCGTTATGCCCGACATTGAAGCCATGCTGACTTCTTCACAGCGTAATGTTACCGGAATAGCTATTCTCAAACTCCGCCCCTATGGTTTCGAAACTGTAGGTATCGACTCAGCCAACGACCTCACAAAGTCAAAACTTGGCGAGTATGGCGAAACACAAACTGGTTGGACTGCCGACGAAGCCAAAGGTTTCATCAAGGTCAGCTCTACCCCACTCCGCGTTTACTACGGTATACATAAAGACGAGAAAAGATGATAAAGGTAGGAATTTTAGGCGCAGCCGGTTATACTGGTGGCGAATTGATTCGCATATTGCTCAATCATCCTGAGGCAGAGATTGTCTTTGCCAACTCAGAGAGCAATGCGGGCAATCTGGTGTCAGATGTCCACGAAGGACTGATTGGTGAAACCGATTTGAAGTTTACCGATGAGATGCCCTTCGAGAAGGTAGATGTTGTATTCTTCTGCTTTGGCCACGGCAAGAGCGAGGCTTTCCTTAAAGAGCATACTATACCCGCCAACGTTAAGATTATCGACTTGGCACAAGACTTCCGCATCAAGGGTGACCACGACTATATCTATGGTCTGCCCGAAATCAACAAAGAGCAGATTATGATGGCCCAGCACATTGCCAATCCCGGCTGCTTTGCCACAGCCATCCAATTGGCATTGCTACCTGCCGCCCACCTCAATCTTTTGAAAGAGGACGTAGCAGTCAACGCTATTACTGGCAGTACGGGAGCAGGTCAGAAACCCGGTGCCACCACCCACTTCTCGTGGCGCAACAACAACCTGAGCATCTACAAGCCTTTCCAGCATCAGCATATTGCCGAGATTCGTCAGAGCTTGAAGCAGGTACAAGGCTATCTGGATGCCGACATCGACTTCATCCCCTATCGTGGAGACTTTGCACGAGGCATTTTCTGCACAGCAGTCATCAAGACTCCCGCTCCCATTGAGGATATCATCGAGACCTACAAAGACTTCTATCGCGATGCAGCCTTCACCCACTATAGCGACAATCCCATCGACTTGAAGCAAGTAGTAAACACCAACAAGGCATTGGTACACTGCGAGAAGTACGGCAACAAGCTGCTTGTCACCTCTTGCATCGACAATCTGCTAAAAGGAGCTGTAGGTCAGGCCGTTCAGAACATGAACCTTATGTTTGGTATTGACGAGAAGGTAGGACTCCGATTGAAAGCCTCAGCATTCTAAACACCTTTTATAAAAGATAAAAGCCGGTTCTGCGGAAAGCAGAATCGGCTTTTTCTATATTTCCTATTGATTTATAAATAGAATCTCAGGCCCAACGAAGTGTCAAATCTGCGAACTCCATAGAATTCATAATTATCTGTATTGACATTCTCTGGTCTTTTTAATCGCATCGTAAACAAGTCTACCTGAAGACCAAGACCTACTCTCTTTGAAAGCATATACTCAATTCCCAGCTGAGACATCACACCAATATTAGAGGTTGATGCCGACAACTTATATCCCATACTCTCTACCGATTCCATATAGTTAGCATAACCTAATCCGAATGATGCATCCATACGCCAATTATCGTTCAGCATATAAGCAGCCATGATGCTCGGACCTACATAGTGCATCTGTAAATCGAAACCTTCATCAAAAGAAGTGCTATAATACATATAATTAATACCAAAGCCAAAGCCCGACTTCCAGATATGCTGATAGTCGGCAGTCAGCACATATCCGCCCTTAGACTTATATGTACGCTTTTCGGTTTGCAAATCCGATATAATCCAAGCAGGACCTAAGCCTACCTTAAAGAGATCACGCGGACCTTTATATGTAGGCTCATATTGTAAGCTCTTTCCTTTTACTCCAGCAAGAATCTCCGCATCGTTTCTTTCTTCCAACTCCTGCAGAGCTGTCTTGCTGCTAATCTTTATCATACTATCCGGCAAGACATACATGGTAGCCCAAATACGATGACACGTAGAAGCCAAATCGGGATTTTTATGCTTGTTTATCTGCAAGGCATTACCTCCACACTCAGCAGTCTTTTTTACTGCCATAGCTATCACATTAGGGAAGAGGCATCTGTATGCTGGTGTCACGCCTCCATCTGTAACCTTTACCGTTCCGATGGCTCGCGCCTCTTCTGGCATAGTCTTGTCTTCTCCATAAACCATTACTGAATCGGCAGAACGACTTGGTAGTTTCTCACTTGTTTCGGCTGTAACCTTCGGTAGCGTTGAGCATCCCACTAATGCTGCTGTTGCTATTGTTACCCAAAAGGACTTCACTAGATTCATCTTTGTGTGCATATTTTATTTACCTATTTCTTTGGGAAATTGATTCCGTCTATAATTTCAGCGCACAAAGGTACAATAATGTTGCGATATTTCCAAGAGCTTTTCACTCTTTTTTCTATTATTTGTCCTTTAGCTTCATTTTAAATGAGATTATGAAGAAGTAAACAGGATGATTGTAGTCAAATTGCAGAAATCATCAGTAAATGCGGTTTCTTGGGAAGAAACCATTGGTTTCCTGCTTAGAAACCGATGGTTTCCAATAGCGAAAACAATGTTTTCAGGTAACTAAAACATCATTTTCGGATAGTGATTACAGCAGGGCTCTTCCGAAAGAAAATAGTACGCAAATAGTTTGACGGCATAATTCGAGGAGTTTGACGGCATTATTCGAGGAGTTTGACGGCATAATTCTCATCGAATTTACGCATAATTCTCATCGAATTCAGCCTGCAAACTATTCGGATGTAGGCTGCATAGAAAATCGAGGGTTCGCGAAAGAGCCACTTTAGCATCGCAATACAATAACTATTGATGTCCAATACAGTAACTATTGATGTCCAATACAGTAACTATTGCACTCCAAAAGTGGCACTATTGGAGTGCAAATACAGCTATCTCAGAGCTGAGATAGTTGTATTCAGAGCTGGCTTAGCTATATTTCTCAGATACTCGTAATGGAATCTTGTATTCTAATAAAGGTTTTCACAAAAACTATTAACCTATTAACATGACACACCGCAAACCACGATGTACAGGGCGTTTCAGGCATGTTAATAGTTTGCCAACTATTAACATACATGTACTATACTTCAAAATGTCACAAGTGCAACGCCACACTCTGAACCTTTAGGTCAGAGAATTCGTGGTTAAGTAGATGTATGTTAATAGTTGCGGCAACTATTAACATGGCTCAAAGCCTTTATACATCGGCATTAGAGGGCAGTCATGGTAGAAGGTTACATGTTTTTGCGCATAAACTATTTATGCAATACCTAAGGTATTGTGGTGGGTTATTCTTGTATGAATATGCAGCGAAATGCGTGAAGATGCAAAAAAGACAGAGGAAAATTGGATATCTCATATATTTAGTGTATCTTTGCATGCGATTATCATAAAGACTAAACGCGTATGAAGTTATTCGACGTCTATCCCCTTTTTGACGTGAATATTGTCAAAGGTAAGGGCTGCAAAGTATGGGACGATAAAGATCAGGAGTATCTTGACCTTTATGGTGGTCATGCCGTTATCTCAATAGGACACTCTCACCCCCACTATATTCAGAAGGTGAATGAGCAGTTACAGCAGTTGGGATTCTATTCTAACTCTGTTATCAATAAGCTACAACAGCAACTGGCTGAGCGATTGGGCAAAATTAGTGGATATGAAGACTATCAGCTGTTTCTTATCAATAGTGGTGCTGAGGCCAACGAGAATGCACTGAAGCTGGCTTCGTTTAAGAATCCTACAGCCACTCGCATCCTGTCGTGCGAGCACTCTTTCCATGGAAGAACGAGCCTTGCCGTTGAGGTAACGAATAATCCCAAGATTATTGCCCCACTGAATGATAATCATCATGTGCGCTTCTTGCCACTGAACGATATCGAGCCTTGGGTAAGAGAAATGTCGCGAGGCGGTGTGGCTGCCGTTATCTTGGAGTGCATCCAGGGTGTGGGCGGTATCCAGATGGCTACGCCGAAGTTTGCACAAGACTTGGCTTACGCCTGCAAGCGTTTCGGTGTAACACTGATATGCGACGAGATACAGTGTGGCTATGGTCGTAGCGGAAAGTTCTTTGCTCACCAGTGGTTGGGCATCAAACCCGACATCATCACCGTAGCCAAAGGTATTGCCAATGGTTTCCCAATGGGTGGCGTACTGATATCGCCTGAGTTCAAACCCGTCTACGGACAGTTGGGCACCACGTTTGGAGGCAACCATCTGGCTTGTGCTGCAGCACTGGCAGTGCTCGATGTTTTCGAACAAGAACATCTTGTAGAGAATGCTTACGAGGTGGGCAACTACCTCATGGAGCAGTTGAAAGCCATAGACAGTCCACATATCAAGGAGGTGCGTGGTTGCGGATTGATGATTGGTATCGAGCTCGACATTCCTCATAAGGATGTGCGCCAACCACTCATCTATCAGGAACACTGCTTCACAGGCTGTGCTGGTCAGAACATCTTGCGCCTGCTACCACCACTCTGTCTGACGAAAGCCGAGGCAGACCAGTTTATCGAACGACTCAGCGTCGTTCTCATGAGAATAACGAATAGTGAAAAGTAATTAGTATTATGAAGATAAGTATTATTGGGGCTGGTGCTATGGGTGGAGCCATTGCAGAAGGTCTCATCAAGTGTAAGGATATTAAGAACGAGGATATCTGTATCAGTGACCCCTCAAGAGAGACTCGCGACAAGTTTGCAGATATGGGCATTACGGCAACTCCCAGCAACCAACTGGCTGCACAGGGTGCCGACATCGTATGTGTAGTAGTCAAGCCTTGGCTCGTAGAGCAGGTATTGAAAAGCATTAAAGATGTGCTCGACTACGAGAAGCAGATTCTCATCGTTGTTGCAGCAGGTGTTAAGTCTGAAAGCATCAGCGAGTGGATTGGCAAAGACGGTAAGATGATACCCACCTTCCTCGTCATTCCGAATATCGCTATTGCCCAGTTGCAGTCTATGACCTTCATTGTTCCATTCGCTGAGGTAACACCTCAACAGACTGAACAAGTGAAGGCGCTGTTTAACATGATGGGCCAGAGCATTATCACCGACGAAAACCATCTGGCTGCTGGCACTACGCTGGCCTCTTGCGGCATTGCCTATGCCATGCGCTATATCCGTGCTGCCAGTGAGGGCGGCGTGGAACTGGGGTTCAAGGCTGACGAAGCCAAGCAGATAGTGATGCAAACGATGAAGGGTGCTGTAGAATTGCTACAAGCTACAGGCTTGCATCCCGAAGCTGCCATCGACCTCGTGACTACTCCTGGTGGAGTAACCATCAAAGGACTGAACGAGATGGAGCATGCAGGATTCACCTCTTCAGTAATTCGCGGACTGAAGGCTGGAGCGAAATGAGTTCATAGTTAAGAGTTAAGAGTTCATAGTTAAGATATATGGAAGAGCAACTGAAACAAATTGGAGAGCGCCTGCGTGGATTGCGCGACGTGCTCGACATCCCCGTCAGTGAGATGGCAGAGACCATTGGCATCAGTACGGAGAAATATGAAAAGATAGAAGCAGGCGAGATGGACATCACCATCTCTAACCTGATGAAGATAGCTCATAAGTATGGTGTGTCTGCCGAGGAACTGATGTTTGCCGAGGCTCCTCACATGAAGTCATACTTCGTAGTGCGCAAAGGTCAGGGCATGAGCGTTGAGCGCACCAAGGCCTACAAGTATCAGAGCCTGGTAAGTGGCTTTGTTAATCACAAGGCCGACGTCTTCGTCGTAACAGTAGAGCCCAAGCCCGGTGCTCGCACTATCTATAAGAATACCCACGCTGGTCAGGAGTTCAACCTTGTATTAGAGGGTAAGATGGAACTCTATATTGGAGGAAAAACAATTATGCTCGAAGAGGGCGATAGCATCTATTTCGATTCAACAAAACCACACGGCATGCTTGCCGTAGGCGACAAGGCTGTGAAGTTCCTTGCATTCACCGTTGAGTAAACGGAAAAGGTATAAAAGTAAAAAGGTAAAAAATGATTGAGAGATTTTTAAAACAGACTAAGTTCACTTCTGTAGAAGATTATAATAAGAATCTGGAGTTTATCATCCCAGAGAATTTTAACTTTGCCTACGATGTAATGGATGCATGGGCTGCAGAGGCTCCCGATAAACTTGCTATCCTGTGGACAAACGATCTAGGAGAAGAAATTCGCACCACCTACGGTCAACTGAAAGAGCAAAGCGACCAGGCTGCCAGCTATCTGCAGTCATTGGGCATTGGCAAGAACGACCCAGTGATGCTTATCCTGAAGCGTCGCTACGAGTGGTGGGTAGTGATGTTGGCACTTCATAAGATTGGTGCCATCGTGATTCCAGCCACCCACATGCTGACCAAGCACGACATTGTATATCGCAACACGCGTGCCAGTGTCAAGGCTATCATCTGTGTAGATGATGCTTATGTAGTCAGTCAGATTCAGGCTGCTATGCCCGAGAGTCCTACTGTTAAGCAGTATATTACCATCACCGACCATGGCAAGCCCATCCCCGAAGGCTTCCATGATTGGCAGAGCGAATGGAAACTGGCTCCTAAGTTCCAGAAACCAGCCTTTGTCAATAGCAACGATGATACCATGCTGATGTACTTTACCAGTGGTACCAGCGGAGAACCCAAGATGGTGGCTCACGACTATCTCTATGCTATGGGCCACCTGACTACAGGTGTATTCTGGCACAACCTGCACGAAGGTTCACTCCACCTTACTGTTGCCGATACTGGTTGGGGTAAGGCTGTATGGGGTAAGTTCTATGGCCAGTGGTTTGCTGGAGCTACAGTATTTGTCTTCGACCACGAGAAGTTCAACGCTGATACGCTGTTGCGACAGATAGAGAAATACAAGGTGACCAGTTTCTGCGCACCCCCCACCATCTATCGCTTTATGATTCGTGAGGATTTGGGCAAATACGATCTCTCAAGCCTTGAATACTGCACTACTGCTGGTGAGGCACTTAACCCTGCCGTATTCGACAAGTTTAAGGAGAAAACCGGTATCATGATGATGGAAGGTTTCGGACAAACGGAAACCACTATGACACTGGGCACATTCCCATGGATGAAGCCCAAACCCGGTTCTATGGGCATTCCTAATGCACAATACAACATCGATTTACTACGTGCCGATGGTACGCCTTGCGAAGATGGTGAGAAGGGAGAAATTGTTATTCGCGTAGGCGACAAGAAGCCTGTAGGTCTCTTCAAGGGCTACTATCGCGACGAGGAAAAGACTCGCGAGGCATGGCACGACGGCATCTACCATACTGGTGATATGGCTTGGCGCGATGAAGATGGCTACTACTGGTTTGAAGGCCGTATCGATGACGTCATCAAGTCTTCAGGTTATCGCATCGGTCCGTTCGAGGTAGAGAGTGCGCTGATGACTCACCCCGCTGTTGTAGAGTGCGCCATCACTGGTGTTCCTGATGACATCCGTGGCATGGTGGTAAAAGCTACTGTCGTTCTCGGTAAGGAATGGAAAGACAAAGCTGGCGACGACCTCGTAAAGGAGTTACAGCAACATGTCAAGAAGGAGACCGCTCCTTATAAGTACCCACGTATTGTCGAGTTCGTTGACGAGCTGCCAAAGACCATCTCTGGTAAGATTCGCCGTGTGGAGATTCGACAGAAGGATGCAGAGAAATAAAAACAAGACCATCTATAATCGAAAGAAAGGGAAGCGCTTGCTTCCCTTTCTTTGTGTCCACAAGGGACCATTCTATGCTTTAGCCACACCTAGTAATTACTTTGCGCCACCAATCTTTGAGGTAAAGATATCTGTCTTGGCTTCCCACTTCTCGATAGAGTACTTCACATCACCGTAACGTGAAGAGTAGTTTACAACAATCTTGTCGTCATAACCACTGCCGTTGTAGTTCTGTACGGCATAGAACTCAGTCAGATACACCTCGCCATCTTCAAACTCATAGACGGCATAGACACGAATATAGCGATCCAAGATTCTTCCAAAGCTGTTACGAGAGTAAAGCCAGTTCTCGTCTCTTGTACCAATCTCAGCCAGTTTAGCCTTCAACTGTCCCTTTCTGGCATTATCTGGTGTAGGATATTTCTTCTCGATAGCAGCCTTGGCACGCTGCATAAACTTCTTATCATCCCAAGCCTGACCTTCGAAAGCCTCGTATGACTTTACAGTATAGCTTGCTGGTACGATAGCCATCACCTTCTTATCGGTGCCAGGCAGAGTAAAGGTGAGCATTGTCTCATTCTTCTTCAGGTTGTAGTTAGGATCGTAGGCAATTACTTGAACAGTCTTTTTCTTGGCTGCCGGAACACTTCCTACAGTCATTACAGCAGGTGCTGAAGCACCAGTTCTGCCCTGATTCATAATAGCCTCCTCGGTAGGACCAGCCTGAGGTGTCTCTGCAGCAGTAGCAGTTGAAGTCGAATTGTTTACGGCACTGTTCACGGTCTCATTTACAGTTTCTTTCACAGTTTCTTTTACAGTGTTCTCTACAGCTTTCTTGGCCATCTTCTTCAGCGCACCAAACTGAGCATTTGCAACATTGTTGAATGCAAACATGGCTACGATAGCCATCACTGAAATTTTAATCGAATGTTTCATAACGTTTTTAAAAATGGTGAATAAATATAGTTGTTTATTTGTTGTACATCTCCATTTGTCGCGCAACTTCTTTTTTCACCTCGGTTTTTACCATATCACGCATGCACAAGAGCAAACGCATCTGCTCCTGTGTATAGCACCGGGCTTGGTGCTGTATAGCGGAAATTTTGCTGTTACGAGGTTTCATGCGTCAAACTTTGATTTCGGTTGCAAAGTTACGATGAAACCCCGTTTGGACGTTGTGCAGAATCTGCCAAAACTTGTGCAGAACCTTACAAAACGCCTATTTTAGTTGTTTTTCTGTAGATAGTTGCTGGGAGTTATACCAAAGAAACGCTTAAATGCACGGGTAAAACTTGACTGGTCATCATAACCACAACGTAAAGCAATCTCAAGTATGGAGAGTTCAGATTGTGTGTCAAGCAGGTAACGAGCTTTCTGCATGCGAATGTTGGTGATGTAGTTTTGTGGCGTCTCACCAGTAATGGCAGTCAGACGTCGACGGAACTGTGAGGTGCTCATGGCTAAGGCAGAAGCTAACTCATCTACATTCACTCGATTCTCCTCTAATTGCTCGGTAATGATACTCATCGTCTTTGTCAGGAAGTCCTTGTCCTGCTCGGTCAACTCATCCTTTTCCTCTTCACCATCATTGGTAGCTATCGCATGCTCATATCGCTGGCGCAACTCATCGAGTGTCATTGTAACCTCACTAAGTCGTTGGCGTTGCAGTGCTGTCAACTTGCGTTGGCGTACCACCATAAGCACAGCCATAACGAGCAACACGACTCCCACAATAATAATATAGGTATATAGACGACGCATAGATATGTTTTCTTCCTGCAACTCATCCACGCCGAACTCGGCATTATATCGGGCTAAGGTCTCTGCCGAGGCTTGGTTGTAGAGCGAATCCTTCAACTGATTGAAAGCTTCCAACTCTATACGCGCACTATCCGGATTGAGCGACCATAGCGCCTGATAGAGTCCGCGACGTGCCTGCATCTCATTGAAGGGGTTATCCATATCCCGACATAGCAGGGATGACTCACGGAAATAGTCAACAGCTCGTCGCAGTTTTGCCTCAGACTTGGCATCCTCACACATATCGAGTAAGGCTTGACCTGCCTTATTTAGTGAAATGGCCAACGACTGATGGTTGCCCGTCGTACGAAAATAGGGAATGATACTATCGAATATCTCCACAGCTTCCTGTCGCTTGCCAGTACCTACAAGGATGGTTGCTTTTTGCGATAGACGGACGCGCAGCTTGGCCTCTCGTCCTTCTTCACGTTCCAACTGGATAGCTCTATCAATGTAGCGTATAGCCTCATCATAATGTTTCTGCGAGAACTCGGTCTCAGCAAGCGATCCACAGGTTAGGGCAATACGAGCGTTACTTCCTGTTTTCTCGGCATATTGCAGAGCCTGTTTCAGATATCTCATCGCCTCTTGTGGCTGCTTAGCTGCCACATAGATGCTACCAATAGTATTCAATGAAGAACTAATACGCTCGGCATCACCACTCTCACGATCAAGCTGATTACATGCTTTGGCATATTGTAAAGCCTTATCGTATTCAGACTGTCGCATACAGCACACCGAAAGGATGCTCAGTTCGTCAGCTTCCTCGCTTTTCATCCCTTTTTGACGTAGCAGAGGTAATGCTCGTTCACCCATGATAACAGCACTATCATATTTCTGACTTTCATAGTATTTCCCACTAGCTTCATACAACTGCATAGCCTCATTAGCATGAGCTGTAAACATCAATAACAATAGGGGAAGGAGCAATATTCTTTTCATTCTTTTTAATTAAGGTATTACATTCAAACTACAAAATTACAATAAACCTATGAATTTACAAATTATTTTTCGTAAAATTTGGCTTCGCCGAACTTACTTAGCACTCGGAAAAGCCCAAATAAATTTGGCTCTTCTCTCGTTTTTTCGTAAATTTGCAGCAGTTTATGTATTTTATCGGAGAAAGAAGAGAATCATGAAGAAGAGAATTGTCATCAAGGTAGGTTCCAACGTACTGACACGAGCAGATGGAAAGCTAGACGTGACACGCATGTCAGCACTCGTTGACCAGATAGCTTGGCTAAGAGCTCATGGCTATGAGATTATTCTCGTATCCAGTGGTGCTATGGCCAGTGGCCGAGGTGAACTCAAAGTCACCCACGACCTTGACAGCGTAGAACAGCGTCAGTTGTACTCTGCTGTCGGACAAGGTAAGCTGATTGGTTTGTACTATGACCTGTTCCGTGAATTCAATATCCACATCGGACAGGTGCTGACCATGAAGGAGAACTTCCAACCTGGTGAACAATATGAGAACCAACGAGCTTGTATGACCGTTATGCTCGAGAACGACGTATTGCCTATTGTCAACGAAAACGATACAGTATCCGTTACTGAGCTGATGTTCACCGATAATGATGAACTTTCAGGTCTCATTGCTCAGATGATGGAAGCCGATACGCTCGTACTGCTCAGCAATATTGATGGCATCTATACAGGTCATCCTGACGACCCTTCTTCTGAGATTATCCGCTCCGTAGCACCTGGCAAAGACTTGTCACAATACATCAAAGCCGAGAAGAGTGCGTTTGGACGTGGCGGCATGCACTCCAAATACACTACAGCATCTAAAGTACAATCACAGGGTATCCGCGTCATCATTGCCAATGGTGAGCGAGAGAACATCCTGATTGATCTCATAGAACACAAAGACTATACACCTCACACTGAGTTTATTCCATGCAATTGAAAGAAACCTTTGAACGAGTAAAACGCGCCAGCAAAACTTTGGTATTGCTGACCGACCAGCAACGCAACGAGATTCTCAACGCTGTTGCTGATGCCATCATTAGCAACAAGGAGCGCATCCTTGCAGCCAATGAGAAAGACTTAGCTAAGATGGATGTCAAGAATCCACTCTACGATCGTCTGCAACTGACAAGCAAACGCTTAGACGACATCGCTGGCGATATGCGCAATGTAGCCTCACTCCCTTCTCCTTTAGGGCATGTTACCAATAAGAAGACGCTACCCAATGGTCTGCGTCTGCATCGTGTATCGGTACCCTTTGGTGTCATCGGTATGATTTACGAGGCTCGTCCTAACGTCACCTTTGATGTCTTCTCACTCTGTTTCAAGAGTGGTAATGCTTGTGTACTGAAAGGCGGTAGCGATGCCGACCTCTCAAATCAGGCTGCCGTACAGGTGATTCATGAAGTATTAAAACAATATGGTGTCAATCCTGATGTAGTAACGCTACTGCCTGCCACTCATGAAGCTACTGCCGAAATGCTTAATGCCGTAGGCTATGTAGACCTCTGCATACCTCGTGGTGGTCGCCGACTGATTGACTTCGTACGCGACACCGCCCGCATTCCCGTTATCGAGACGGGTGCTGGTGTGGTGAATACCTATTTTGATAAGGACGGTGATGTTGAGATGGGTAAGGCCATCATCAACAATGCCAAGACACGTCGCGTCAGTGTATGCAACGCACTCGACTGCCTGCTTGTTCATGAGAGTCGTTTGGGCGACCTTGCCGCATTGGTAAAGCCCCTACTCGACCATAAGGTAACGCTCTATGTTGATGGTCCTGCCTATCAACTATTGGAGGGACACTATCCCCCCATCCTGCTACAACCTGTTACGGAAGAGAGCTACGGCACAGAATTTATGGATTACAAGATGGCCATTCGCACTGTCTCATCACTCGAAGAGGCTTTAGACCATATCGACCGTTTTGGCTCTGGTCATAGCGAGGCTATCATCACACAGAACGAAAAGGCGGCCCGCCAGTTCCAGCAAGCTGTAGATGCAGCCTGTGTTTATTGGAATGCACCTACATCGTTTACTGATGGTGCCCAGTTTGGGCTTGGTGCAGAGATCGGTATCTCAACGCAGAAGTTGGGACCTCGCGGACCAATGGCACTCGAAGAGATTACTACCTATAAGTGGATTATTGAGGGCGAAGGACAGACACGCCCATAATTAACAATTGTATCATTTAGCCATTTGACAATTGTAAAATAGTCAAATCGTAAAAAAGTCGAATATGAAGAGTTTTATTAATGTAGAAGATATAGGTCCGCTGGACAAGGCGCTGGCAGAGGCCTTTGAGATTAAGAACGACCGTTTCAAGTATCAACATCTGGGCAAGAACAAGACCTTGATGATGATATTCTTCAATAATAGTCTGCGCACCCGTCTGTCTACTCAGAAGGCAGCAATGAACCTCGGCATGAATGTGATTGTGCTCGACGTGAATGCTGGTGCTTGGAAACTAGAGACAGAGCGTGGTGTCATTATGGATGGTGACAAGAGCGAACATCTATTGGAGGCTATCCCTGTGATGGGATGCTACTGCGATATGATTGGTGTACGCTCATTCGCTGGTCTTAGCGACCGTGAATACGACTATGCCGAGACCGTATTACAGCAGTTCATCAAATATAGTGGCAAGCCCGTATTTGCTATGGAGACTGCTACGGTTCATCCCTTACAGGCTTTTGCCGACCTGATTACTATTAAGGAATACTGGCGCCAGCCTGTGTGTGGCGGTTCTCCCGCTGCAAGACCTAAGGTTGTCCTCACCTGGGCACCCCACTGCCGCGCACTGCCTCAGGCAGTACCAAACAGCTTTGCTCAGTGGATGAATGCTGCTGATGTTGACTTCGTGATTACGCATCCCGAGGGTTATGAACTGGATCCTAAGTTTGTAGGTAATGCGCGTGTAGAGTACGACCAGAAGAAGGCTTTCGAAGGTGCCGACTTCATCTATGCCAAGAACTGGTCGAACCCTGGCGTCACCAATCCTGCCGACTATGGTAAGATTACCTCTAAGGATATGTCGTGGACAGTAGATACCGAGCATATGTCGTGGACCAACAATGGCAAGTTCATGCACTGTCTGCCCGTACGCCGTGGACTCATCGTAACCGACGATGCCATCGAATCCAAGAATAGTATTGTTATCCCTGAAGCAGCCAACCGTGAAATCAGCTGCTCAGTAGTTATCAAACGCATGTTAGAATCTCTATAAAAAAAAAGAAAGGTAGAAATGATTTCATTTGAATGTGACTATAACAACGGAGCACATCCCTTAGTGCTCGACAATCTGATTAAACATAACAATGCCAAACCTACGCCCTATGGTTTCGACGAGTATTCAGAGCGAGCCAAGGAGCGCATTCGCGAGGCTTGTGGTATGCCTGATGCACAGATATTCTTCCTGACAGGTGGCACACAGACCAATGCCACCACCATCGACTCGATGCTCTATCAGTACGAGGGTGTCATCTGTGTAGGTTCAGGACATATCAATGTTCATGAGGCTGGTGCTGTAGAGTTTACAGAACATAAGATTATCACGATTCCCGATACCGACGGAAAGATGGAGGCCAAAGTGCTCGACAAGTATATGGACGACTTCATGCACGATGGTAATCGCGACCACGCCGTACATCCAGGATTGGTGTATATCACCTTCCCCACCGAGTTGGGAACATTGTATACAGCCCAAGAGCTCGACGACATTTACAACACATGCAAGCGCTACAATCTTCCGCTGTATATTGATGGAGCACGACTGGGCTACGGACTGATGGCTGAAGGTAGTGATATCACACTGCCCTATCTGGCTCGCCACTGCGATGTATTCTATATCGGTGGCACTAAGATTGGCGCTCTCTGCGGCGAGGCAGTGGTCTTCACCAATCGTCAGGCACATAAGCACTTCTTCTCTATTCAGAAACAGCATGGTGCCGTTATCGCCAAAGGCGCACTGATTGGTTTGCAGTTTGAGGCACTCTTCACCGACAATCTATACTTCAAACTCTCGCGTCATGCCATTAATATGGCACTACGCATGAAGCAGATATTCCGCGAGAAGGGTTATCAGTTCTATATCGACTCGCCCACCAACCAGCAGTTCATCCTGCTCAACCACGAACAGGTAAATCGTCTGTCGCAGCACATCCAGTTTACCCATTTCGGACAAGCCGACAAGAGTCACACCATCTGCCGATTCGTCACCAGTTGGGCAACGACAGAAGAAGAGATTAACGAACTGGAACGTCTGCTATAGACGAGTCCAGTTCGCTAATACTCCACAACATTTTTCTAGCAAAACTGCACGTATTTCAAAAATTTACCGTACCTTTGCATCCGGTTTTCTCTAAACCAGATGCAATCGGGATGTAGCGCAGTTGGTAGCGCACTACGTTCGGGACGTAGGGGTCGGGCGTTCGAGTCGCCTCATCCCGACCAAGACAAAAGAAGACAGCAGAATAGGCTGTCTTCTTTTTTTTGTAAGCTACAAAAACAATGTCTTTTGCTCGGCTTGCACTAACTTTGAACTATCGTTCGAAGTTACTCACGTTCAGGAATTCATTTAATCGTAAGAAACTTTGACTTCGTCGAAGTTAGGCTGCACCTCGGAAATAAAAGAAAAAGGTTCATTTTCTTTGTATTTCGCTCGGTTTGCACTAACTTTGCACCCATGAAAATGAATGATTTCGAAATTATGGCTCCTGTAGGGAGCCGCGATTCACTCGCTGCAGCATTGAAGGCAGGGGCTGACTCTGTGTACTTTGGTGTAGAGCAGTTGAATATGCGCTCACACTCCGCCAATCACTTTACGATTGACGACTTGCGCGATATTGCCGCCACCTGTAATGAGGCTGGCGTAAAAACCTATCTCACTGTAAATACCATTATCTATGGTGAGGACATTGAGACCATGCACCAGATAGTAGATGCTGCTGTCGAAGCAAAGATTTCTGCAGTTATTGCTTGTGATATAGCCGTAATGACCTACTGTCGCAAGGTGGGCATGGAGGTACACCTATCTACACAGCTCAACATCTCGAACGTAGAGGCCCTGAAATTCTACGCTCAGTTTGCCGATGTAGTGGTGTTGGCTCGAGAACTGAAGATGGAACAGGTAGCAGAAATCTATCGCCAGATAGAAGAGCAACATATCTGCGGACCTAAGGGCGAACTGGTACGCATCGAGATGTTCTGCCATGGCGCACTATGCATGGCTGTGAGTGGCAAGTGCTATATGAGTCTTGACAACACAGGACGATCGGCTAATCGTGGTGCATGTATGCAGATTTGTCGTCGCAGCTATATTGTGACCGACCGTGAAACGGGCACAGAACTGGAGATAGACAATAAGTATATCATGAGCCCAAAAGACCTGAAAACCATCCGTTTCATCGACAAGATGATGAAGAGCGGTGTGCGTGTGTTCAAGATTGAAGGTCGCGCTCGTGGTCCCGAATACGTACTCACCGTGGTGCAGTGCTACAAGGAGGCTATCCAGAGTGTGCTCGACGGCACGTTTACCGAAGAGAAAAAGGATGCATGGGACGAGCGTTTGGCAACGGTATTCAATCGTGGTTTCTGGGATGGATACTATCAGGGACAGACCTTAGGCGAGTGGAACACGAACTATGGTTCGAGTGCCACTGAGCGCAAACAGTATATCGGTAAAGGTGTGAAATACTTCTCTAAGCTCGGCGTAGCTGAGTTTACGGTAGAGGCCGACACCTTCTCAGTAGGCGACAAGATGCTGATTACCGGTCCTACCACAGGTGCACTCTACGTCACAGTTGAAGAGATTCACGATGATGTACAGGCTGTAGAGACTGCACAACAAGGTACCCGTGTCAGCATTAAAGTGCCCGAAAAGGTACGTCCAAGTGACAAATTGTTTAAGATAATTAAGATAGAGAAATAATCATCATATGACTATCAACGAAAGACAAGACGAAATCATTGAGGAGTTTGCAGGTTTTGACGATTGGATGGACAAATACCAGTTGCTCATTGACTTAGGCAACGAGCAAGCACCTCTGGACGAGAAATATAAGACAGAACAGAATCTGATAGACGGATGCCAGAGCCGCGTATGGCTGCAGGCAGACTATACAGACGGAAAAATACACTTTCAGGCAGAGAGCGATGCACTGATAGTAAAGGGCATCGTTACCCTGCTGATTCGTGTACTAGACGATGCGACACCTCAAGAAATCTTGGATGCCGATCTATACTTCATAGATGAGATTGGACTAAAAGAACATCTGTCGCCTACACGCAGCAACGGCTTACTCGCTATGATTAAGCAGATGCGTATGTATGCGGTTGCGTTCGCGGCTAAGGGCTGATTCGCCCTCAGCAATACGCTTCAGATAAAATTCGCGGAAATCACTCCACTTATAATAAGGAGCTATGTCACTCGGCAAGGGTAGCGTAGCTTCTTTTTCGTTGAGCAATACCTTCACGAGTACATCCTTGTCGTTAGCATTCTTGCGATAGAACACCAATTGGATGTTTGAAGCCATAGGGAACACCTTACTTGCCCACCAGCCTTTCACTTCTAACTCCTCCAAATCATTAGTTTGATAGTCATAGCCATTGATACCCAACAGGCATGCAAGTGGCAGGATAACCGTCTCGTGACCGAAGCGTAACGTAGCACCATGTTGAGAACCCGCAATAATACTATCAGCATCCGTGATGAATTTACGCAGCAGTTCACACTGACTATAAGGCTCTACACTGTTTGTAAGAGGAGAGAAACCATAGGTGACATACCACCAGGCATTCTCTTGCTCCCAGAATTGATAAAGGTCTTTCGATGTAAAGAGGGTTAACAAGGGATAAGCCTCCAAATAGTTCTGAACATTACGCTGGATGAGAGCCGTCTTTACCAAATAATAGCAGAACCACTGTACGTCAACATGCTGGCGCACAAAGGCAGTATCATTGAACAACACCTTCATCAGTCGAGGATAATAGGGACGATGATTAGCAGCATACACTGCAAAGACCTTCCGGACATGAGGTGTCAGCATACTATCGCGCAGCATCTTATCCTGGTGGTTCATGAAAAGCATATTCTCATAAGAACTATTGAGGGTAAGCTGCAACTTAGGGTTCTCTGCTACCAACTGCTGAGCGGCAGCACCCATGGACAGTACACAACGTGTTACCAAAGTACTGTAAGCATCTACAAAAGCTTTACCGCGAAATACTTCAGGGAAGTTACTATACATACGGCGAGCAATACCACGCACCTGATTTTTGCCCACTTCTGTGATGTCACCCCAACGACCATGCGAATCATCGTATAGCTGTTTAATGGTTTTCATCACCGTCTTACCCATCGGTGTCAGCGCACCCAGGCTATCAGCCTTGGTAAGTGTATTATAGGGTTCTTCAAAAGCCTTGAAGCTATTGAGATAGCGAGAACCATGACGACCATAGTGACTCACATAGAAAGGTTTCATTCCCTTTGGAGCTGGTGTCAAAGCCGTAAGGTCACTATCAGGATAAACTCCGTAATCACTGGCTACGAAGTTAGGGTTATCCTTTACTAATTCAAATACCGACTGTGCCGAGAGTGTCATCACACTCAGCAACATGCCGATAGTCATCATGAATGGGCGTATATAATTACTCTTGGTATGCATCGAGTTTCTTTAAATAATAATTTTTGAAGTCACTCCATTTGTAATAAGGAGCTTGCTCACTGGGCAGAGGCAGCGTAGCCTCATTCTCATTAAGTAGCACTTTGAACAGTACATCACGATCGTTAGGATTCTTGCGATAGAAGACAAACTGCACATTGCTTGCCATAGGGAATATCCGATAGTTCACCCAGCCTTTCTCCTCTAACAAATCCAGATTATCCAGTTGAATGCCATAGCCATTCATGTCAAGCAGACAAACCAGTGGCAATAGCACCGTTTCATGGCCAAAGCGCAACTGTACATTCGTATTAGGCTGCTGAATACAACTATCAGCATCGTTAATGAGTTTACGCAACAAGTTCCGCTGGGTGTAAGGCTGTAAACCATTATGGATAGCACTGGCTCCCCATCCAATATACCAATACACATTACCTATCTTCCATATTTCGTAAGCCTCTTCGGGGGTAAAAAGGTGGAATAAATCTATCTGTTTCCCCAACTCCATATTAGGCAGAATGGCAGCCACCAGCATCAGCGACATATCAAAGTCTGTCACGTCAACATATTGATGCACATAAGCACTATCATTAAAAAACGAGTAAGTCAGTCTGTCACTCACCTTATAACGCTTAAGGTATTGATTGTATAAATCCGTAGAGGCCGTGTTCTTCTTCATCAGAAATAGTTTCTTATCCTGCTGATTAAGGAAACTCATATCGCGGTGTGTTGCTTCCATAGAGATATTCAGCTGAGGATTCATACGCGTCAACTGTATCAATGCATGTTCCATAGACAACACACAACGGCTGACACCCGTACTACGAGCCTCAACATTAGCTCGTCCGCGGAATACTTCAGGAAAGCGTTCCACCATACGCTTTGCAATTTGTTCTTGCTGGAATTCCCCCAATGGTGTCAGGTCGCCCCAATGGTTTTCTGCATCCTTACATACTCGCTCTAACTGCATCATCACCTCTTTGCCTAATGGCGTAAGCTTACCCAAGCTATCAGCATGATGGAGCACTAAGTAAGGGGCATCGTAAAGACTGGGCTTGCTGTGATAACGCGAGCCATGACGACCATAATGACTGATGTAGAAAGGCTTCATACCCTTGGGAGCAGGTGTCAATTTCTTCTGCTTTGGGCCTGGATAAGCCATATAGTTGCTGGACGCAAGTGTAATATTTTGTCGTATCTCTTCAAGTACACTTTGCGCTTGGATTGCGATGGTCAAGGTCGCTCCTAAGAGGGTCAGCAACAATTTAATCATAAAGTATTTGCGCATTTCAGGTGCAAAATTAAGAATAATTTTGTATATTTGCAAAAGAATAGACAACAAAATCAAAAATAAGATGGCAAAGAAGCAATTATGGCATGATGATTACTGGCTGTTGCTCATGCAACTCTACCTGCGCAAACCCGTAGGTGTAAAGCCTGTGTACAGTCGTCAGATGGTGGACTTAAGCATGGAACTGCACATAGCTCCCCAACAACTATTTGCAAGAATGTGTGAAATTGCTAATCTGGAAACGCCTCGTATCGAGCGCATCTGGCAAGACTATAGCCGCAATCCCAAGCGACTCACTCGAGCAGTGGAGCTATTGCGTAACATGATGGGATTTAATAGTGGTGGAGATTTCTATGAAGGTGTTGAAGTAGAAGAGACGTTTGAGCGCGACTTCCGCCCATTGCCAGAGGATGACCGACTAACACCTATCATGTTGATTATCATTCTCGACCTCTATTTTCAGTTGACCCCTATCACAATGGCAACTGAGACACCGGAGGTACAAGAACTGGCACGACTGATGCGAATACCCGCGACCTTGGTGGTAGAGGTGATGGAGGTATTCCAACACTGCGATCCTTACTTGAATCGTCACGATGTCATCATCAATCCCCTACTCCAGCCCTGCCAGGAAATCTGGAAACACTATGGCAACGCCGATACTCGCATGTTGAACTCGTATGCCATGCAACTGAAAGAATACTTCAAATAATTGGCAATTAATCATCGATAATTGACAATTAATTCGTAATTTTGCACCCGCTATGGCACAGGAGCAGATACAGGAACAGCGGTTGACCCAACAGCAGAAGCTAGCGCAAACTATTACGCAACAACAATTGTTGCAGGCGCAGCTGATAGAGTTGCCTATTACGCAACTCATGGAACGCGTCACCACTGAAATGGATGACAATCCTGCTTTGGAGGTATCTACCGATGAGCCGGAATATCCTGAATACGCTGATAGCACTGATTCTTCCGACACTCCCGAATCTTCTTCCGACACCTATGAACAGGAGGAACGCCAATCTGCTTTAGACGAAGCTTTAGAATCTATTGGTCGCGACGACGAAGAGCTACCTGTATATCAAGGTGGCATGTCTAGTCAGGAAGAACGCGAAGATATGGTCTATGGACAGTCATTATCTTTCTATGACCAGTTGAACGAACAGATGAACATGTGCGACCTGACAGAACAGGAGCGCAACATCATGGAATATCTGATTGGTTCATTGGATGACGACGGTCTGTTACGCAAACCACTACATAGCATTACCGACGAGCTAGCCATCTATCACAATATTGATGTTACTGAGGAAGAGATAGAAGAGGTATTGCTGAAGTTGCAAGACTTCGACCCTGCTGGCATTGGTGCACGTTCACTACAAGAGTGCCTGCTATTGCAGATACAGCGCAGAGACTCTTCACATCTGAAAGACTTGATGGAACGCACCATCAAGGATCATTTCGAGCTCTTCACCAAAAAGCATTGGGACAAGCTGCAACAAGTATTACAGCTGACCGACCTACAGAACGAAACGCTCATCAAGGAATTGCGCAAACTGAATCCCAAGCCAGGCACTGCCATGGGCGAGGTGGTAGGTCATAGCATCCAGCAGATTACTCCCGACTTTATCGTTGACACGCAAGACGACGGCACCGTGACATTCTCACTGAATGCTGGCGACATGCCTGAACTTCACGTATCGCAGTCGTTTACCGATACGCTCAATGAATATCAGACCAACAAGGAGAATATGAGTCGCCAAATGAAAGAGGCGCTACTCTATACCAAGAAGAAGGTGGACGCTGCGCAAAGTTTTATCGAGGCTATCCGTGTGCGTCGCCATACATTGACCATCACCATGCGTGCCATTATCCAATGGCAGCATCACTTCTTTGAAGATGGTGACGAAGCTTCACTGCGCCCCATGATTCTGAAAGATATTGCAGAAAAAACGGGGCTGGCACTCAGCACCATCTCACGCGTATCCAACTCTAAATATGCACAAACACGTTGGGGCACCTTCCCACTTCGCTACTTCTTTAGCGATGGCTACAAGACGGCTGAAGGCGAAGAGCTCTCAACACGCAAGATAAAGACCGCTCTGCGCGATATCATCGAAACAGAAGACAAGCGCAAGCCACTGAGCGACGATGCACTGAAAGACCTCTTGGCAGCCAAGGGTTACCCCATCGCCCGTCGTACAGTAGCCAAATATAGAGAACAGATGGGAATACCTGTGGCGCGAATGCGTCGCTAACGAAGAATGAAAATTTGAGAATGAAAAATTGTATCAAGCGGTTCACCCGTTTGAGTAAAGAGAAATGATACGAGAGAAAGATATTATTTTGGCAGCTCGCATTATGAGCATGCTGTTCACACCGTTCTATCTGCCTATCATAGGTTTGATAGCACTCTTCTCTTTTAGCTACCTGAGCATCTTCCCATGGGTTTACAAGTTGCAGGTGCTACTGATGGTCTATCTGTTTACCATCCTGATGCCAACAGTGATGATTCATTTCTATCGACACTATCAAGGATGGAACCTGATAGAATCGGGACATCGCGAGCGCCGTATGGTGCCTTACATCATCTCTATCCTCTGCTACTTCACCTGTATTTATCTGATGGAGCGATTACACATGCCTCATTTCATGGGGGCTATTGTCGTAGCAGGACTACTAGTACAGATAGTCTGTGCACTCATCAACGTATGGTGGAAGATTTCCACTCACACGGCGGGTATCGGAGGTATGGCAGGTGCGCTATTTGCCTTCTCTGAGTATTTGGGATTCAATCCCGTATGGTGGCTCTGCCTGATATTTATCATCGGTGGCATGGTAGGTACCAGTCGTATGATTCTTCGCCAACACTCGCTAGGACAGGTAGTAGGTGGTTTCTGGATAGGATTCCTTTGTGCCGCCATCGCCATCTTATTCTTATAAAGACAAAATATTAAAGATAAAAAGATATGGAACCAGTCGTAAGTATTATTATGGGCAGCACAAGCGATCTGCCCGTTATGGAGAAAGCCTGCAATCTGCTCAACGAGATGCAGGTACCATTTGAGGTCAATGCTCTCTCTGCTCACCGTACTCCCGAGGCTGTAGAGGACTTTGCAAAAGGAGCCAAGAATCGTGGCTTGAAGGTGATTATTGCCGGTGCCGGTATGGCTGCTGCCCTGCCTGGTGTTATCGCAGCCTCAACCACACTGCCCGTTATCGGTGTACCCATCAAGGGTATGCTCGATGGTCTTGATGCCATGCTTTCTATCATCCAGATGCCACCGGGAATCCCTGTTGCTACTGTGGGTGTCAATGGTGCTCAGAATGCTGCCATCCTCGCTGTAGAGATGTTAGCACTCAGCGACGAAGCACTGGCTCAGCGACTGAGCGACTACAAGAATGGTTTGAGAACTAAGATTGAGAAGGCCAATAAGGATTTGGCAGATGTAAAATATGAGTACAAGACGAATTAGTAGTTTTGCCCATGTGGGCCATATTGCCATTGGAGGCGACAATCCCATCCGCATCCAGTCGATGGCTACTACTGACACCAACGATACCGAAGCCAGTGTAGCTCAGGCTAAGCGCATCATTGATGCTGGTGGCGAACTGGTACGCTTTACCACACAAGGCACACGTGAGGCAGAGAATATGAAGAATATCTCTGCTCGCTTGAAGGCTGATGGCTATAATACGCCATTGGTGGCCGATGTGCACTTCACTGCCAACACGGCGGATGTGGCTGCACAATATTGCGAGAAGGTGCGCATCAATCCCGGTAACTATGTTGATCCAGGACGTACCTTTAAGCACTTAGAATATACTGACGAGGAGTATGCCGAGGAATTGCAGAAGATAGAGAAGAAGCTCGTACCCTTCATTAACATCTGTAAGGAGCATCACACGGCTGTCCGTATCGGTGTGAACCACGGTTCCCTCTCTGACCGCATCATGTCGCGTTATGGCGATACGCCCGAGGGTATTGTGGAGAGCTGTATGGAGTTCCTGCGCATCTTCCGTCGCGAAAACTTCAATGATGTTGTTATCAGCATCAAGGCCTCTAATACCGTTGTCATGGTTACCACCGTCCGCCTTTTGGTCAAGACGATGGATAAAGAGGATATGCACTATCCACTGCACCTTGGTGTTACGGAGGCTGGTGAAGGTGAAGACGGTCGTATCAAGAGTGCTTTAGGTATTGGTGCATTGCTCACTGAGGGCATTGGCGACACCATTCGTGTGTCACTCTCAGAGGAACCCGAGTGTGAGATTCCCGTAGCACGCAAGTTGGTTGACCTGATTCCGGAATGCACTCAGTTGCGTGCTGAAGCCGAAACATCTATCAAGGACGACACCATTACCCTTACACTCGATGCCCCCGACTGGGAGACCTTCCAGTTAAAGGCTGCCATGGCCGTAGGTGCTCTGCTGATTGATAGAAAGGCTACCAAGCTTCAGCTATCTAGTTCTCAATTCTCTCGTTCGGATTTAGATTCCCTTTCTGATGCACTCCTTCAGGCTGCCCGTATCAAGTTTACCAAGACCGAGTATATCTCTTGTCCTGGTTGCGGTCGCACACTGTATAATCTGCAGGAGACCATCGCCAGGATAAAGGCAGCTACCAGTCACTTGGTAGGCCTGAAGATTGGTATCATGGGCTGTATCGTTAATGGTCCTGGCGAGATGGCTGATGCCGACTACGGCTATGTGGGTGCAGGACGCGGCAAGATTAGTCTCTACAAAGGTAAGGTTTGTGTCGAGAAAAACATTCCCGAAGACGAAGCAGTAGACAAGTTGCTAGAACTGATTAACAACGATAGAAAATAAGAAATCTCCCCGAGTTGGGGAGATTTTTTATTTAAAGAGCCTTACGCAATATTCTTTTTATAGCAGCGGTGGCGACGATGCTGGGTTGCTTCCAGATATTGCCACTGCGACAATACTCCTTCGTTGGTCTCCATCTGTGGGCCCGTCTCTGCCCATTCAAAGCCATAACGACGGAATTGGCGGATAAGATCGTCGAAGATAAGTGCATTAGCGCCCTTGCTACGATATTCAGGCAACACACCGATCAGCAACAAGTCAACCACATTGGTCTTATGCCACTTCAATATCTTCAGCAGGTGCCACCAGCCGAAAGGCAGGAATCGACCATCGCGCGTCTTCTGCAATGCCTTAGAGAAGGAAGGGAAGGTAACACCAAAGCCCACCAGCTTGTCTCCATCCATCACGCCTGTCACTAGATTCAGATCGGCAAGTTTGATATAATCGTTTACCAATTTGTCTATCTGATGGTCTGACAACTGGCTAAAGCCATAGAGATTCTTATAGGTCTCATTAAGCAAATCGAAGATACGCTCTCCCCAACCGCCTTGAATCAATTCTTTACGAGTGAACTTATGCACACGCAATCCATAACGATTGCGTACCATCTCGGTAATCTTAGCAAACTTATCGGGCACCACCTCAGGCACCTTTACGCGCATCTCAACCCAGTCGTTGGCTTTCTCATAACCATCCATCTGCTCCATGTGTTGTGGATAATATGGATAGTTATAGTTGATATACATGGTAGAGAGTTTGTCGAAACCATCCACCAGCATACCCTCACGGTCAGTATCGATAAAACCGATAGGACCAGTGATTTCTGTCATACCTTTTTCGCGTCCCCAATTCTCAACAGCTTTCAACAGAGCAGCACTCACCTCTTGGTCGTCCACAAAGTCAAACCAGCTGAAGCGTACTTGCTTGCGATCCCAACGATCGTTGGCGCGACGATTGATGATAGCAGCCACACGGCCTACCAGTTTTCCATCTTTGAAAGCCATAAAATATTCTGACTCGCAACACTCGAACGAAGGGTTGTCGCAGCGTTGCAAGGTTGACATCTCATCACTAAACAAGTAGGGCACAGCATAATCACTGCCGCGATACAAATCGTAGAAGAACTGCACAAACTGTTTCAGCTCTTTACGATTGGTCACACGTCTAATTTCTATATTGCTCATGGCATTTTACTTTTCTGTATGCAAAATTACAGCAAAAAACTGAGACTGACAAATAATTTCTATTATAAATTGTCTATATACTGTGACAACTGCTGATAAAAAGGATGGCGCATCATGGTATTCTTATCACCGAGGATAATGAGTTTCATGCGAGCACGCGTAATGGCTACATTCATACGACGCAAGTCGCGCAAGAAACCTATCTGGCCGTCATCGTTAGAGCGCACCATTGAGATAACAATAATGTCGCGCTCCTGTCCCTGAAAACCATCCACGGTATTCACGCTAATCAGTCTTCTAAAGGGCTTAAAGAACTCGCGCTTCATCAGCAACCTACGGAGATATTGCACCTGAGCACGATAGGGCGAGATGATACCTACATCGATATGCTCGTCGAGCAATCGCTGCTTGCCTATCTGATTAAAATAGTGCTGCAGTGCCAACAGTGTGACCTCTGCCTCAGCCTTATTGATGCGTCCAAAGCTTTCACCCACAAACTGCTCTTTAAACGAGATATCGCTATCAGCAGGCAAATCTAATTGCGACGTATCTATCCATGTCATCGGCGTATCCAAATCGAGAATGCTGCGATACTTCACCTCTGGCGCACTCTCCACTTGTCCGTTATAGAAGTAGTTGCTGGAGAATCGCATGATGTCGTCATTCATGCGATATTGTATCTTCAACAGGGATACGGCCTCAGGGTGCATCTCTACAATATGCTCCATCAGTGTTTTTCCCAATCCTGCCTTCAGGGCAGCAATACTCTTTACAGTAGGTGGCAACTGACAATGGTCACCAGCCAGTACTACACGACTTACTCGGCGCATCGGTATCCAGCAAGCAGCCTCCAAAGCCTGTGCAGCCTCATCTACAAACAGCGTGCCGAACTTATGTCCATCCAACAGGCGATTGGCAGAACCTACCAGTGTAGAAGCGATGACGCGCGCCTCACCAAACAATTCATTGTTGATGCGTATCTCCAGTTCCGTAGCCCTACTTTTCAGGCTCTCCAGCTTCTGGTGAAACTTCTCGTCGCCACGTCTGCGATGACTACGCAGGTCACGGATAGCTTTGCGGATAGCCCACAGTTGGGTGTAGTCGGGATGAGCCTCAAAGCGTCGCTCGTAAGTAAACGACAACATCTTATCATTCACCTTCGTAGGATTACCTATACGCAACACGTTGATGCCCCTATCCACCAGTTTCTCTGATATCCAGTCTACCGCCATATTGCTCTGTGCGCATACCAACACCTGATTCTCGCGCATTAGCGTTTCACGGATAGCCTCTACCAATGTTGTTGTCTTGCCCGTTCCTGGAGGTCCGTGTACTATCGCCACATCCTTTGCTCTAAGCACCAGATTGACAGCCTCCTCTTGTGTAGCATTCAGATAGGGGAAATGCAGAGGAGGGAAACTAAAGATTTCTGGCTTCTTTCTGCTATAGAATAAGTCGCGCAGATATCCCAATCGCCCCTTACCTTTGATGGCCCTGTCTAGCGCCTCCATCATCAGTCGGTAGCTCGTCTCGTCAAAGGATAGCTGTACGCCTAATTGATCTGCACCCTGTAGGGCAACGACGGGAGAACCGTCGGGAACAATAATAACCATACGGTCACCATCCACATAGCTCACAGTACCCATCATCTTAAAGTAAGTGATAGTGCTTGTTTGACTAGAGTTGGTAAAGAATACCACCGGTCTGCCAAACTCGAAATTATGCTCAATGTCCGTATCGGCCGTACGCACCACCTCCACAGCCAGCTGGTTTAGCGAGTTATAGTAGCTCTTGCTTACCTTTACGGGCCACCATGCATCACCGCGCTTCACCTTTCGCTCCATCCCTATTTGTTCGGTCTGTTGGCGAAAAGCTTCTTTCTCCGTGTTATATTCTAGTTGCAGCAATAGTCGTTGCTGCTCTAATGCCTGTATTGGTGATGCTTGTTTTTCCATTTTCACTGCAAAAGTACACACTTTTCTACAATCTTCCAATACCATAGAAAAAAATATTTTTTTTGCTGCCACCACACATCATTGGGAGGAAGAAAAACAGATATTATAAGACACTGCAAAATAGGTCGTTGCGTAAAAAAGTGGGGAAAAAGTTTGGAGATTCAGATATTATTCGTATATTTGCAACCGAAGGAAATAAGAATGATGGTAAAAAGTCACAAGAGGACTAACCTAAGTATAGATTAAAACTACTAGTGTGTAAAGAATAGATTACTTTGTTTTTCCTCTGTCTACGACGCAACGGCTATAGACCGCAATAGCAACTGTAAGCAGTTGACCGCCTAATAAGGAGAAAGGGCGGTGAGAGATTGTTCGCTATTGACGAAGCCGTTATAGGAAAGGCTTTCAATACACTGAATTAATTTGTTCAGGTAATTTTTTTCATAAAAGTGAAACAATGGCCCTAGCACGAGATGTGTGTCAAGCCTGATTTTGAGTTGAGGAGGACGTCTCACGAAGGTGGGATGTCCTCTTTGTTTCTATCATCTACAAGGGAATCATATTCTTTATACAAAAGACTGTATCTCGGAAAAAAACAGATAATATTTGGTTTTTCGCTCAGTTTACACTACCTTTGCAGAAGTCATGAAACAGCTACATCCACTATATACAGACATTCAGGCGCCCGAGCGGTTTACTTACCCCTTCTGCTACGAGCCTCATCCGCTATGCCAGTTGGCAGCAAAAGAGGTGCAGGAATATATCGCCAGTCATGCAGAGATAAAGGAGGATGCGGATCGCGGAAAGATGTTTGGTGTGTTGATAGTAAAATCCACATCAGCCTCATACCACTTTCTTGCCGCCTATAGCGGATTGCTGGCTGGACGCAATGACTGGGAGTATTTCGTACCACCTGTATATGATGCTCAACAGCCAGACGGTTATTTCAAGATCAAAGAGCGCGAGATATCCCAAATAGCACGTGACCCAAATACGGCCAACCTATCAAAAGAACTCTCACAAGACTTACAGCAATGGTTGTTTCATCAGTATCAACTGCTAAATGCTCACGGAGAAAAGAAGGACTTGGTGGATATCTGGCAATCATATTATAGTAGAGAGAAATTACGCAAGAAATATCCACTGCCTCCTGGGGGCACTGGCGACTGCTGTGCACCAAAGCTATTGCAATATGCCTTCCAACAAGGACTGCGACCTATATGTATGGCTGAGTTTTGGTGGGGACAGAGCACAAAGGAAGAACTACGACAGCATGGCAACTACTATCCCGCTTGCAGGGGCAAGTGTAAACCGATTCTGACGTGGATGCTACAGGGTTTAGAGGTAGACGACAATCCCGAGACAATAGGTCTTCCGCATCTACAGGTAGAGACGGTATATGAGGATGGTGACATCGTAGTAGTCAACAAACCTTCGGGAATGCTTAGCATACCTGGACGCATAGAGGAATACAGCGTGGAGGCAGTAATGCGCCAACGCTATCCCGATGCTATGATTGTTCATCGCTTAGACATGGGCACTTCGGGCTTACTGATAGTAGCAAAATCAATGGATGCCTACCGCCCCCTACAGGAGCAGTTTATAAAGCATGAGGTAAAGAAGAAATATCTAGCTGTTCTAGATAACCTAGAGAATCTAGATATTCTAGAGATTCTAGAAAAGAAAGGCACCATCTCACTACCTTTACGACCCGACCCGATGAATCGTCCACGTCAGATGGTAGATATGGAACACGGCAAGCGAGCTATTACGGACTATGAATACCTAAGCGATAACCTCATAGCTCTCTATCCACAGACAGGGCGTACCCACCAGTTGCGCATACATTGTGCTCACCCCGACGGTTTGGGACGACCTATCAAAGGCGATGAACTATATGGCACCAAGGCCGACCGTCTATATCTGCATGCTGCAGAGATATGGTTTCGCCATCCCACCACTGGTAGGGATATGCACCTAATATGCGAAGCGCCATGGACAAATGCTCATTCATAACTTATAATTCATACATTTATGGTAAAGCACATTATTCTCTGGACACTGAATCCAGAACTCTCAGAAGAAGAGAAGAAAGCCGTAAAGGCAGGTATTAAGGCTGGTTTGGAAGGATTGGTAGGTAAGGTGCCAGGACTGCTAGACGTAAAGGTACACGTGGATGGTCGCTTGGCATCATCAAACGCAGACGTGATGCTTGACAGTACACTGGAGAGCGAAGAGGCACTGAAGGGCTACGCCGTACATCCTGAGCATGTAGCTGTGGCTAATGGCAAGGTGCGCCCCTATACAGTGCAGCGCAGCTGTCTAGACTTTGAGATCTAGAAACTCTAGAATATCTAGATAATCTAGGTTTTCCTAGAAAAGGAAAAGCCCCGCATTCCTGCGGGGCTTTTCTATGAACTAACATCTTTTTTTTCGTTTTGCTTACTTCTTGTTCAGCGCCAAGTCGATAGCTACGGCGATAGCTACGGTAGCACCAACCATTGGGTTGTTACCAATACCGAGGAAGCCCATCATCTCAACGTGAGCAGGAACTGAAGAAGAACCTGCGAACTGAGCATCGCTGTGCATACGACCCATGGTGTCTGTCATACCATAAGAAGCAGGACCTGCAGCCATGTTGTCTGGGTGCAGAGTACGACCTGTACCACCACCAGAAGCTACTGAGAAGTAAGGCTTACCAGCGAGTACACGCTCCTTCTTATAAGTACCAGCTACGGGGTGCTGGAAACGAGTTGGGTTGGTAGAGTTACCCGTGATAGAAACGTCAACGTTCTCCTTCCACAGGATAGCTACGCCCTCGCGTACATCATCAGCACCATAGCACTTTACCTTCAGACGGCTAGGATTATTGCCATAAGCAACTTCCTTAACAACCTTCAACTCTGAGGTAAAGTAATCAAACTGAGTCTGTACGTATGTGAAACCGTTGATACGGCTAATAATCTGAGCTGCGTCCTTACCGAGACCATTCAGGATAACGCGCAGAGGCTTCTGGCGAACCTTGTTAGCCATCTCGGCAATCTTAATAGCACCCTCAGCAGCAGCGAAAGACTCGTGACCTGCCAAGAAAGCAAAGCACTCAGTCTCCTCGCGGAGCAGACGGGCAGCGAGGTTACCGTGGCCAAGACCAACCTTACGGTCGTCGGCTACAGAACCAGGGATACAGAAGCTCTGCAGACCGATACCGATAGCCTCGGCAGCGTCAGCAGCAGTCTTAACACCCTTCTTGATGGCGATAGCTGCACCACAAACGTATGCCCACTTAGCATTCTCGAAACAGATGCGCTGAGTCTCCTCACACATCAGATAGGGATCGATACCTGCCTTGTCACAAATCTCGTTGGCCTCTTCAATACTGTTGATGCCATTCTCTTTCAGAGCTGCAAGAACCTGGTTGATACGGCGCTCCTGACTCTCAAATTGTACTTTTCTAATCATCGTCGTGTCTCCTTATTCTTTACGTGGGTCAATAGCCTTAACTGCACCCTGTTCCTCGGTCGTACGACCATAAGAACCGGTGAACTTCTTCAGAGCCTCGTTGG
Organism: Prevotellaceae bacterium MN60; assembly: GCA_900199555.1. Lineage (GTDB taxonomy): Bacteria > Bacteroidota > Bacteroidia > Bacteroidales > Bacteroidaceae > Prevotella. The sequence continues at coordinate 64,778 of FZQZ01000012.1, read as the reverse complement.
CATCCATACCATTCTTAACGGCTTCCATCATCTTGCCAAGGTGTACATACTCGTAACCGCAAACCTCGTTGTTCTCATCGAGGAACTGCTTGGTGATGTAACCCTCAGTGAGTTCCAGGTAACGAGTACCCTTAGCCATAGTGCCATAAAGTGTACCAGTCTGTGAACGGAGACCCTTACCCAGGTCTTCCAGACCAGCACCGATAGCCAGACCACCCTCAGAGAAAGCACTCTGTGTGCGTCCATAGACAATCTGCAGGAACAATTCGCGCATAGCAGTGTTGATAGCATCGCAAACGAGGTCAGTGTTAAGAGCCTCGAGAATAGTCTTACCAGGCAAAATCTCGCTGGCCATAGCAGCAGAGTGAGTCATACCTGTGCAACCAATAGTCTCGACAAGAGCTTCCTGAATAACACCATCCTTAACATTCAGGCTCAGCTTACAAGCACCCTGCTGAGGTGCACACCAGCCAATACCATGGGTATAGCCCGAAATGTCCTTAATCTCCTTTGCCTGAATCCATTTGCCCTCCTCGGGAATGGGTGCAGGACCATGATAAGCACCTTTGCAGACGCTACACATGTTCTTTACTTCTGTTGAATAAATCATACTTAAAATATAAATAAAATAAATAAAAATCGAAATAAGTACTTGTCTATCCGTGCAAAGTTACTAAGGTAATTTGACGACGCCAAATCAGTTTTCCATTATTTAAGAACAATTAACAGACATTTTCGACGCTTTTTACATACCTGTGAGATTGCTCTCATCTTTGCAAACTGCGTGTGACAAATAAGTCTTAGTAGAGTGCAGCAGGAATCAGCTGTTTCGCATTCTCAAAATCCTCGGGAGTATCCAATTCGATAGAGAAGAACTGGGTGGTATCGACAATGCGAAAAGTATGTCCCTGAGGGATGAGACGCTCGAAGGCACGCTCGTAGAAAACATCAACGAGGCCTTCGTTCTCAATCATCTGCTCCAGCTCTTTGAAGAGGGCTGTGCTATACTCGGCAGTCATCTTTTCAAAGCCTACGCTCTCACCAATAGCCTTCTCAATAGAGCAGGTCTTGCTGAGTTCCATGATGCGGTTCTCATCGTCAACAATCACCTTGATTTCTTCCTCTCCACACTCATGTCGATTCAGTGCCAGTGCATTGCCGTCAGTAGCCAAAACGGCACGGATGAGTTGTGGATCGAAGAGGATGTCGCTATCAGACAACAAGAAGTCTTTGCCCTCGGTGTATGGACGTGTCATCCACAACGAGAAGATATTATTGTTGTGCTCGTAGTCTGCATTATGGATAAAGTGGATGTTCAGCGAGGGATACTGCTTCGTCAGGAAGTCGCGTATCATCTCGGCACGATAACCTGTCACCACTACCAACTCATCGATATCTGCAGCCAGCATTGCATCAACAGTACGCTGCAACAAGGTGCGCTCACCAATCTTCAATAAACACTTAGGACATGCGTCAGTCAGTGGGCGCAGTCGCTTTGCCATTCCGGCAGCTAATATTACTCCAATCATATCTTTAATGCATAATTAATAATGCATGGTGCATAATTATTATTCTTTTATTTTCATCAGTGCCATTCCCACGGCTATCCAGATGATTTCACGTACACGGCAGATGATGCTGACAAAGATACCAAGGGCAGCAGACAGTCCGAGTGCAGCAATACTCAGCACGAAGCCGCCCTCTTGCACACCAATCTGCATCGGCAGGAAACCTATCAGGTTGGCAAACAAAGTGGTGAAGGCCACAATCAGCACAGAATGCAGATAGGTCAAAACCAGTCCATCTATTCCGCCACCATTATCGATGCCGAACAACAATAGCATAAACATGACCTCTAGGCTCTGCACCATACGCGAACTATACTCCAACACCAGACTGGTATAGAAAGCTTTGCTATCCTGTGCGTAGAGTGCAACTATTTGTGCATCGATATTACGCAATGCCTCGGCATGCTTGCCACGGAAGCGACGGCTCCATCCGCGCAGGAAAGGAATCTTACCTATCAGACCCAACACATATACCACCAGGCCATGGCGATAACCACGCGAGAAGATATAAAAGGCCAATAGGCAGAACAGGATGATAACACCCAGCACCAATCCTATGGCTGTGGTCATGGGCATATCGCCAACGAGCACCAACGCCAGATAGATGAAGATGCTGATAAACCAAAACCAGAAGTGGGCAAAGAAGTGCATCATAGCATAGAGGATGACACTCGACGTGGCATGCTGATTGTCGATATCCTTCGACAGTTCCATGATGCGATAAGGCTCACCACCCAGTCCGCCAACAGGCGTAGCATAGTTCAGGGCATAACCCGTAATGGTGAGTCGATAGATGCGCCAGAAACTGATAGGCGCCTTCTTTCCGATATTACCTTCGATGATGGCTTTCCACGCAAAGGCGTTGAGTCCATAGACTACAAACCATATACCCAGAATGGGCAACAGCCAATAACCTGCATGGCATATATGTCCCCACAGCTCTACAAAGCTGACATCAAAGGTGAATAGCATGACCACGCATGCTGCACAGCCAAGAAAGAAGAACAGGTTATTCAGTCGTTGCTTAGTCCAGACCATCGGCTATCTTCTTACAGAATGATTCGTGACGACGATTGACATAGCAGTAGAGCAGTCCCATGCCCACAATCTCCCACACGAAGTTCATTGCGGGAATATCGAGCAGACAGAAGAGGAACAGCCAGAACTCACGGAAGTTGAAGGTAAGCAGACCGTTCCAGAAGATAACGGGCAGCGAGGCATCGTGAAACTCCTTGCGCACATTCTCAGGAACATAGTCTATCGAACCATACTTGCTACGCAGCTTCTGCATCAAGCGCTGGAACTGAGGGGTAACACCTTCCTGCTTCTTGGTATAGTCGATATACGACTTTTGAAAGTAGCGCTCTGCCCAACTGCTGTTCTCGGGTGTCATCTGGTCGTAAATCTCTTGCTGGCGTGTAGAGTTATCCAGCTCAGAGCCCTTCTCTCCCTTCAGGAAGAAGAGGTGTACCTGGATATAGTAGTCGGCCAGACGCTGCTGACCAGCCAAGCCCATAATACCAGAGATGAGACCTAAGACAAAGACGATGGCTGTAGCTATCAGTGTATTCTCGGTAGTATTTTCTATACCTAACCATCCGAACTCGATGTCGTGGTGTAGGTAGAAACGATATACCAGCAACACATAGATAGGTGTGAACCATGCGAAGCCTGCCACACCATCGAGGATGCGACCAAGACGGCTCTTCTTGCCCGACAAGCGAGCCAGCTGTCCGTCGGTACAGTCGAAGATATCGGCAACCATCAACAGCACGATGGCGATGATATTCATCATCAATCCCCATGTGCCACTATAGTAGAAACTGCCACATGCAAAGAAGAAGGCACTGGCAGCACCGATAATCATCGACCAAATAGTTACCGTGTTAGGGTGTACGTCGAAGCGATTGAACGCCAACGCACAATAATAACAGAAAGGACGGATGACATGGAGGTCAAGCCAGTCTTCCGTCTCTGATGATTTTAAAGTTGCTTTAAACTCTTCGCTCATTTCTTGTATGCCTCGTAGCACTTTTTAATGGTGTCACATACAACCTGAGTCTGCTCCTTACGTCCAAGCGTAATGCGCAGGCACTCTTCCAAGCCCTTGTCGCCCATGAACTTAATCTTGTAGTCCTGAACTTTCAGGGCTTCCATCAATGATTCCTTGATGGCGATAGGATACTTAATCAGAATGAAGTTTGCAACTGACTTATATACCTTGAAGCCAGGCAGAGAGCCCAACTCTTTCTTATACAACTGACGTCCCCACTCCATATCGTCGGCTACATGGCGATAGTGCTCGTCGCTCTCCAGTGCAGCCAAAGCCACAGCCTCAGAGAAGCGGTTGTAACCCAGATACTTGTTGATATAGCTCAGGAACTGATCGTGACCCTTACCGATGAAACCGAAACCGCAACGCAGGCCAGGCAGTCCGTAGAACTTAGACAGGGTGCGAGAGATAATCAGGTTAGAATACTTGTTTACCAGAGGAGCGATATAGTCGGTATCGCTAGTGATAAAGCTAGCATAAGCCTCATCAACCAATACCATGGTATCGCTGGGGATATTCTCCATGATGCGACCAATCTCCTCTGAGGTAAGGCTGTTACCTGTGGGATTGTTAGGTGAAGCCAACAACAGCATACGAGGATGGATACGGTTAGTATATTCGATAACCTCATCTACATGGTAGGCAAAGGTATCTTCCTGCTCATACAGGGGATACATTTCGAACTCACCATCGCACTCGCTGGCTACACGGTTGTAGTACCACCAAGAAAACTCTGGAATCAAGATCTTCTTGTTATCACCCTTGGTCAGGAAATAGTGTATGGCATTCTTCAAAATGTCCTCACCACCATAGGCCAACAGCACCTGTTCTTCAGGTACACCGTAAATCTCGCTGACGCGTACAGAGATGACGCTCTTCTTACCCTGGTCGTAGATGCGGGTATAGAAGCACAAATCCTTAGCATCGAAGTTCTTTACAGCGTCAAGCACCTTCTGGCTTGGCTCAAAATTGAATTCGTTTCTATCAAGATAATTCATTGTATGTTATTTTATTTCAGCCTGCAAAGATACGAATAAGTGAGCACAATACAAAACAAATAAAGTTATTTTTTGTTTTTTATTGTCGAACAAAAGTATCTTCGACAAAGTCAGAGATACTAATAAGTGAGCACAATACAAAATAAAAAACATATTTTTTAATGTTTAATATCGAGAGAGTATTTTCGATAAAGTCAACTGCTCGGAGTATTTACGCATAATACTCGACGAATTTACGCATAATTCAAGGAGAATTTACGCATAATTCTCTTGGCAATCAGCATGAAGGTAAAAAGGCTGATTGAGAATCAGCGATAAAGGGTTAATAATTACGAAAAAACAACGAGTAAAGGAGGACTTTTTGAGAACTTTTTATATCTTTGCGCTATGAAAAAGTGGAGAATATTATTGCTGACTTGTTTGGTATCTGTTTCACTACAAGCCGCAGACTACGTGAGAACGCAAACTGGTATTAACCTATCATCACCTAAAGGTAACCTACGTATCGACTTTATCACACCCGACATCGTGAGGGTGCGCTATACCCAGGAAACAACCTTCTTGGGCAATGGCACAATAGCATGCTTGGAGCGCAAGGAGGAGAGAATACCATTTACTATCAAGGAGGAGAAAGGAAGGGTTGTTGCCACTTCCGACAGCGTATCAGTAAACATTGACCTGAAGACGCAAGCCATCAGCTTCTACGACACCAAGACGGGACGCTTGCTATTGCAAGAAGCCAATAGTCCTCGTCACTGCGAGCGCATCGTGGAGGAGAAGGTTACCTACGACGAGAAAACGAAGCGCACCGTAGAGACGGCCGACGGAAAGAAGGAGGTGATGGATGTGTTGCGAAGAGATACCATCGGATATACATGGAAACTGAGCAACCACTTTGTATTCCAAAATGGAGAAGCGCTATACGGACTAGGTTCGCACATGGAGGACTATCTGAACTTGCGAGGCAAGACACAATACCTTTGTCAGCACAACCTGAAGGCGATGGTGCCCGTTATCAATTCGACAGCAGGGTATGGTCTGCTGTTTGATGCGGGATGCAGCATGCTGTTTACGGATGAAGGCAAGGATAGTTATGTGGAGCTGGAGGCCGCAAAGGAGATAGACTACTACATGATGAAGGGAGCAACGATGGACCGCGTGGTAAGTCAATATCGACTGCTAACGGGCGACGTACCCATGTTGCCACAGTATATGTTTGGCTATATCCAGTCGAAAGAGCGCTATACTAGTTCTGACGAGCTGATGTCGGTAGTGGCAGAGTATCGCCGCAGACAGGTGCCTCTGGATGTTATCGTACAAGACTGGAACTACTGGCCACAGGGATGGGGATACATCAAGATGGACCCTCGCTACTATCCTAATCGTAAACTGTTAGCCGACTCCATACACGCCATGAATGCGCACCTGATGGTATCGATATGGCCCAACCCAAGCTACTGTCCACAGGCTGACGACTTTGCACAGCGTGGCATGATGTTGTCGCACTCGGTATATGACGCTTTCAACCCATTGGCTCGACGCCACTATTGGAAGTATGTGAACGATGAGTTCTTCAGTCAGGGTTTTGATGCGTGGTGGTGCGACTGTACTGAGCCACTGGATGCCGACTGGAACATGCGCCCGAAGAGTTATGGGTGGGACAACCACAAGGAGCGCTGGCAGGGTAACACGCAACTGCTGAGCGATGCTTTGGGAGCCGAACGTGCCGCTGTATTCTCACTGAACCACTCACGAGGACTCTACGAGAACCAACGACTGACCACCAGTGAGAAGCGTGTGGTAAACCTGACACGCTCTAGCTTTGCAGGACAACAGCGCTACGCCACCATCACTTGGAATGGCGACACGCATGCCTCATGGAAGTCGTTTGCACAACAGATTCCCGCAGGACTGAACTTCATGGCTACTGGTTGCAACTACTGGACGGTGGATGTGGGAGCATTCTTCACGACAAAAGACCCACGATGGTTCCACGATGGAGCCTTCCAGGCGGGTGTCAACGACTTAGGCTATCGCGAGTTCTACACGCGCATGTTCCAATATGCTACGTTCTTACCGTTACTGCGCAGTCACGGCACTGATACACCGCGCGAGATATGGAACTTCGGTAAGGAGGGGGAACCTTTCTATGAGGCAATACTAAAGATGATACACTTGCGCTATCAGTTGTTGCCTTATATCTACTCAATGGCCGACGAGGTAACCAACCAGCGCTATACAATGACTCGCCTGCTAGCGTTCGACTTTGCGAACGATGCAGAGGTGCTAGACTTGAAAGATGAGTTTATGTTCGGTCCTTCGCTGCTGGTATGTCCTATCACCACACCGATGTACTACGAGAGCGGTTCAAAGCCCCTCACGGTAGCGAAACAGCGCAGTGTATATCTGCCTAAGAAGGGGGATAACAAATGGTTTGACTTCTGGACAGGAAAGGTATATGAGGGCGGACAGCGCATCATGGCTGACGCAGCGATAGACAAACTGCCAGTATTTGTGCGCGAAGGTAGCATCCTACCCATGGGACCCGTGGTGCAATATGCAAGCGAAAGTAAAGGAAAGACTATCGATATACACATCTATCCTGGCAACGACGCACACTTCACCCTTTATAGCGATGAGAACGACTCGTATCGCTATGAGCAGGGCCTATGCCAGCGCATACAACTAGACTGGAACAACAAGCGCCACACACTGACTATCGGTCAGCGCGAAGGCAGTTACGAGGGTATGCCTGAAAAACAAACCTTCCGCATCATCCTGCATCACCACAATGGCACTACCACCCAACGTGAGGTACAATACACAGGAAAAGCTATCAACTCTTCTATCAAATAAGGTAGAAGAGTTTCTTTTACATAAGAAATACAAGACAAAGAAATAGGGCGCTGTCTTTCGACAACGCCCTATTCTATTGAGATTTCAATCGAAATATTACTCAGCCTTTGCCTCTTCAGCAGCAGCCTCGGCAGCAGGAGCTTCCTCAGCCTTTGGAGCCTCCTCTACAGGAGCCTCTGCCTTAGGAGCAGCCTTGCGTGAACGACGAGTCTTCTTCTCTGCCTTAGGAGCCTTAGCCATGTTCTCATCGAAGTCAACGAGCTCGATGAAAGCGATGTCAGCAGCGTCGCCCTGACGGCTTCCGAGCTTGATGATGCGGGTGTAACCACCGGGACGGTCACCTACCTTCTGAGCTACGATACCGAAGAGCTCTTTCAGAGCTTCCTTGTTCTGCAGGTAGCTGAATACAACACGACGGCTGTTGGTGCTATCGTCCTTAGAGCGTGTGATGAGTGGCTCTACATATTTCTTAAGTGCCTTTGCCTTGGCGAGGGTCGTAGTGATTCTTTTGTGCATGATCAGAGAGATGGCCATGTTGGCAAGCATGGCACGGCGGTGATCAGCAGTACGGCCCAGATGATTGAATTTCTTTCCGTGTCTCATTGTTTACTTTGTTCTTTTTATTGGGCATTTCGCAATTTCGAATTTCGCAATTCGCAATTACTCCTTGTCCAGTTTGTACTTTGAAATATCGGTTCCAAACGACAGATTCAGACTCTCGAGCAAATCATCAAGCTCAGTGAGCGATTTCTTACCGAAGTTGCGGAACTTGAGGAGGTCGGTCTTGTTGTACTGAACGAGATCACCAAGGGTCTCTACATCAGCAGCCTTCAGACAGTTGAGAGCACGAACTGAGAGGTTCATATCTACCAACTTAGTCTTCAGTAACTGGCGCATGTGCAGTACTTCCTCGTCGAACTCCTGGTTGCCCTCTACATCTGTGTTCTCCAGAGTGATCTTCTCATCAGAGAAGAGCATGAAGTGATAGATGAGGATCTTGGCAGCCTCTTTCAAGGCGTCCTTCGGGTGAATGGAACCATCCGTTGTTACCTCCAGCACGAGCTTGTCGTAGTCGGTCTTCTGCTCAACACGATAAGGCTCTACGCTATACTTAACGTTACGGATTGGAGTGTAGATTGAGTCGATGGCTATTACATTGACATCGGTACAGAACTCGCGATTCTCATCAGCGGGAACGTATCCGCGGCCCTTGTTGATAGTCAAGTCAATCTGCATCGAAGCTTTGGAATCTAAATGACAAATCACCAAATCGGGATTTAACACTTCAAATCCAGTCAGATACTTGCCTATATCACCGGCTTTAAACTCGGTAGAATTCTCGACAGTGATGGAGACTTTCTCGTTCTCGAATTCTTCCACTACTTGCTTGAACCTTACTTGCTTCAGGTTCAAGATAATGTTGGTAACATCTTCCTTTACACCAGGTACTGATGAGAACTCATGCTCTACACCAGCAATACGGATAGTATTGATGGCGTAACCCTCGAGTGAAGAAAGCAGGATGCGGCGCAGGGCATTACCGATGGTAACGCCGAAGCCGGGCTCCAAAGGACGGAATTCGAACTTGCCGAACTTGTCCGTTGCCTCCAACATTACGACTTTATCAGGTTTTTGAAATGCTAATATCGCCATTAATTTAAATGATTTTAGTTCTTAGAGTACAACTCAACGATTGACTGTTCCTTAATGTTCTCGGGAATGTCTGCGCGCTCAGGCATGTGGAGGAACTTACCACCCTTCTGAGCCTCGTCCCACTCAATCCAAGGATACTTGCTGTGGTTGAAACCTGCAAGTGCAGCCTCGATAACCTCGAGAGACTTCGCCTTCTCGCGAACGGCAACAATCATTCCAGGCTTTACCTGGAAAGAAGGAATGTTGACAACCTTACCGTCAACAGTGATGTGCTTGTGACCAACGAGCTGACGAGCAGCAGCGCGGGTAGGAGCAATACCAAGACGATATACTACATTGTCCAGACGGCTCTCCAGCAACTGAAGCAGCACCTCACCGGTGATACCTTCAGCCTTAGCGGCCTTCTCGAACAGAATACGGAACTGGCGCTCAAGAACACCATAAGTGTACTTGGCCTTTTGCTTCTCTGCCAACATGACAGCATACTCCGACTGCTTGCGGCGACGGTTGTTGCCATGCTGTCCAGGAGGGAAGTTTCTCCTAGACAAAACTTTGTCCGGGCCGAAGATGGCTTCTCCAAATCGGCGGGCAATTTTTGATTTCGGTCCAATATATCTTGCCATAATTCTAAAAAATATTTCTTATTTGTAATCTAGGATAGCCTAGATATTCCTAGGTTCTCCTAGTTATTTATTATACGCGACGACGCTTAGGAGGACGACAGCCATTGTGTGGCAGTGGTGTAACGTCTACGATCTCTACTACCTCGATACCTGCACCATGTACGGCACGGATAGCAGACTCACGACCGTTACCGGGACCCTTCACGTAAGCCTTAACCTTGCGAAGACCGAGGTCGAAAGCAACCTTAGCGCAATCCTCAGCAGCCATCTGGGCAGCATAAGGAGTGTTCTTCTTAGAACCGCGGAAGCCCATCTTACCGGCTGAAGACCAAGAAATAATCTGACCCTCGTCGTTAGCGAGTGATACGATAATGTTATTAAAAGAGCTGTGTACGTGGAGCTGGCCGATGGCGCTAACCTTCACGTTACGCTTCTTTGAAGTGACTGTTTTCTTTGCCATAACTTTTAATCTCTTTAAATGTTAAACTAAAAATTACTTCGTGGCCTTCTTCTTGTTAGCAACAGTCTTCTTCTTACCCTTACGTGTACGAGCGTTGTTCTTAGTGCTCTGACCACGTACAGGCAGACCGTTACGATGACGGACTCCACGATAGCAACCAATATCCATCAGTCGCTTGATATTCAACTGGATCTCACTGCGGAGATCACCTTCTACTTTGAATTCAGCGCCGATAATTTCACGGATCTTGGCAGCCTGGTCGTCACTCCATTCGTTGACTTTCAGGTCGCGGCTCACGCCGGCCTTGTCCAAAATCTTTGCTGAACTACTTCGACCAATACCATAGATATAGGTCAATGCGATTTCGCCACGCTTCTCTTGGGGCAAATCTACTCCAACAATTCTTATTGCCATTTGTAAACTAAAAAATAATAATATTAAAATTCGAATTTTGCTAAAAAGCATGCAAAGGTACGCAGAATATTTGAGACTCCGCTACCTTTTTATGCTTATTTAACATAAATCTTTAACCCTGACGCATCTTGTACTTAGGGTTCTTCTTGTTGATTACGAACAGGCGGCCCTTACGACGTACGATTTTGCAGTCTGGGGTACGCTTCTTCAATGATGCTCTTGTCTTCATTTTATTTGGTCTCCTATTTATTTGTATCTAAATACAATTCGTCCTTTAGTCAGGTCGTAGGGACTCATCTCTACCTTGACCTTATCACCAGGAAGTATCTTAATGTAGTGCATACGCATCTTACCCGAGATATGGGCGATGATGGGCACTCCATTCTCCAATTCTACTCGGAACATAGCATTAGATAATGCCTCTACGATTGTTCCGTCTTGCTCAATAGCGCCTTGTTTTGCCATAAATGCTAATATAGTTTTCCTTCTATGTTCTCTACTTCTTCAAATGAAGATAAAATCTCAGCCTTGCCTTTACGCACTGCTATGGTATGTTCGAAATGGGCTGCTGGTTTGCCGTCGCGTGTGCGAATGGTCCAGCGATCCTGTCCGTCCAACCAGATATCGCGCTTGCCCATAGTAATCATCGGCTCGATGGCGATGCACATATTGGCTTTCAGCATGATACCGTTACCTCTGCGCCCGTAGTTGGGAACCTGTGGGTCTTCGTGCATCTCGTGACCAATACCATGACCGGTCAGTTCGCGAACGACTCCATATCCGTGTGCCTCACAATGATCTTGTACAGCACTGCTGATATCTCCCAAGTGTTTTCCCGCTACGGCATTCTCTATACCTTTATATAGAGATTCCTTCGTTACGCGGAGCAACTCTTTTACTTCTTCGCTCACCTCACCGACACAGAATGTGTAGCAAGAGTCGCCACAGAAGCCATTGAGCAGCGTACCGCAGTCGATGGAGATGATGTCGCCGTCCTTGAGTATCGTTGTGTCGTTAGGCACACCGTGGACTACGGCATCGTTTACCGAGGTGCAGATGCTGGCGGGAAACGGCCCTCCATAGGGATTGGGGAAACCCTTGAATGTGGGGATTGCTCCATTGTCGCGAATAAATTCGTCGGCAATCTTATCCAACTGGAGGGTCGTTACACCAGGCTTGATATGTCTAGCTAATTCGCCAAGGGTCTTACCAACGAGTTGGTTGGCCTGACGCATCAGCTCTATTTCATCTTCAGTCTTCAGAAATATCTTCATACTGGAGCTTAGTAGGCACTTACTCCGCCACGTCCGTGGATACGACCTGAGTTGAGCAGACCGTCGTAGTGACGCATGAGCAGATGGCTCTCAATCTGCTGGAGTGTGTCGAGCACAACACCAACGAGAATCAGCAGAGATGTTCCACCGAAGAACTGAGAGAAGGCATCCTGCACATTGAGCAGTCCTGCGAGAGCGGGCATGATGGCGATGAAGGCAATAAACAGTGAACCAGGGGCGGTGATGCGTGACATCACTTCGTCGATGTAGTCAGCTGTTGGCTTACCGGGCTTGATGCCAGGGATAAAGCCATTGTTGCGCTTCATATCTTCAGCCATCTGCGTGGGATTGAGCGTGATGGCAGTATAGAAATAGGTGAATGCGATAATCAGGAATGCGAAGATGATGTTGTATGTCCAGCTGTGATGATCCAGCAATGAACGTACGAACCAACTTGCGTTCTCTGGAGCTGCATACTGCACGAATGCCAATGGAATGAACATCAGAGCCTGAGCAAAGATGATAGGCATTACATTAGCTGCGAAGAGCTTCAGAGGAATGTACTGACGAGCACCACCATACTGCTGGTTGCCAACAAGACGCTTAGCATACTGTACGGGCACCTTGCGAACACCCTGTACAAGTACAATCGCTGCGCATACAACCAAATAGAGAATGATAATCTCAACGAGGAACATCACGAGACCACCACCAGTGATAGCGGTGAAGCGAGAGGTTACCTCCTGGATGAACGCCTGTGGCAGGCGTGCAATAATACCGATCATAATGATCATTGAGATACCATTTCCTATACCCTTATCCGTAATGCGCTCACCCAACCAAAGGATGAACATACTTCCAGCTGCCAGGATGATAGTTGCCGGGAATACGAATACCGTCCAACTGATACCTGAAGCCAGGGCTGCGCCGGACGTCATCTTCAGATTGATGAGGTAACTCGGTGCCTGGAACAGCAGGATAGCTACTGTCAGGTACCGAGTATAAGTCATAATCTTTTTACGGCCGCTCTCGCCCTCACGCTGCATCTTCTGGAAATAAGGTACAGCGACAGCCAAAAGCTGCATAACGATAGAAGCAGAGATGTAAGGCATGATTCCGAGCGCAAAGATAGATGCGTTGGAAAATGCACCACCGGAGAACATATCCAGCAGTGACATCAGACCACCAGCAGTCTGTGACTGCAGCTTGTCCAACATTGCGGGGTTGATACCAGGAAGCACTACAAATGAGCCGAAGCGATAAATCGCTACGAACAGCATAGTAACCAGGATGCGCTGACGCAGATCCTCAATCTTCCAAATGTTCTTCAGTGTCTCTATTAACTTCTTCATTGTTTTAATTAGATTATTGTTGCGTTACCACCTACTGCCTTGATAGCTTCTTCGGCAGTCTTTGAGAATGCATTTGCTTCAACGTCAATCTTTGCTTTCAGTTCACCGTTACCAAGAACCTTTACCAGTTCCTTGCCATTGGTCAGGCCGGCAGCAACCAGCTCTTCAACGCCAATCTTGGTGAGGTTCTTCTCCTCTGCCAGCTTCTGCAGAGTAGAGAGGTTTACAGCAAAGTACTCCTTGTGGTTGATGTTCTTGAAACCGAACTTAGGAACACGACGCTGCAGTGGCATCTGACCACCTTCGAAACCAATCTTCTTCTTGTAACCTGAACGAGCCTTGGCACCCTTGTGACCACGGGTAGAGGTACCACCGAGACCTGAACCAGGTCCACGGCCGATTCTACGACGTGAATGTGTAGAGCCCTCAGCTGGCTTTAAAGTATGTAGTTTCATAATCGTATCTGTTTTAAATTGTCATTAAATTAATCGATCACTTCCACCAGGTGATGTACCTTGCGGATCATACCGCGGATAACAGGAGTATCTTCCTTCTCAACAACCTGAGAGATCTTGTGAAGACCCAGGGCATCGAGGGTACGCTTCTGATCTACGGGATAACCGATCTTGCTCTTAATCTGCTTAATCTTAATTGTTGCCATAGTTCTAGCCTCCTTTATCCTCTAAATACTTTGTCCATACTGATACCACGAGTACCTGCAATGGTGTACGCATCGCGCATCTGACTCAGAGCGGCGATGGTAGCCTTTACCAGGTTGTGGGGGTTTGAAGAGCCCTTCGACTTAGCGAGGACATCTTTTACACCTACACTCTCAAGCACGGCACGCATAGCACCACCGGCAACAAGACCGGTACCGGCTGCGGCCGGACGAAGGAATACCTGAGCACCACCGAAGCGGGCCTCCATCTCGTGAGGAATGGTACCCTTCAGTACGGGAACCTTAACCAGATTCTTCTTAGCTGCCTCAACACCCTTGGCGATAGCGGCGGTAACTTCACCAGCCTTACCAAGTCCCCAGCCGATTACGCCATTGCCGTCACCGACAACTACGATGGCTGCGAAAGTAAAGGTGCGACCTCCCTTTGTTACCTTTGTAACACGGTTGATGGCAACCAGTCTGTCTTTTAATTCAACGTCACTATTTACTTTAACTCTGTTCATTGCCATAATCGTTTAAAAATTAAGTCCACCTTTACGAGCTGCATCAGCGAGTGACTTCACACGGCCGTGATAGAGGTAACCGTTACGGTCGAAGACAACTGACTCTACGCCAGCTTCCTTAGCCTTAGCGGCAATCATCTCACCAACCTTGGCAGCCTGCTCAATCTTTGGCATAGCCTCGAGGCCAGCAGAAGATGCAGATGCAAGTGTTTTACCTTCCAAATCGTTAATCACCTGAACGTAGATCTGCTTGTTGCTGCGGAATACGCTCATGCGAGGACGCTCGGCAGTACCGAATACGCTCTTACGAATTCTGTATTTAATCTTAATTCGTCTTTCAATCTTCTTTGTTGTCATAATTCTTTCTTCTTTTAATTGTTATTAGAATTACTTAGCTGAAGCTGACTTACCCGACTTACGACGGATAACCTCGCCCTTGAACAAGATACCCTTACCCTTGTAAGGCTCAGGCATACGGAAAGAACGAATCTTAGCGCAAATCATACCCAGCAGCTGCTTGTCGCATGATTCCAGAATAATCTGAGGATTCTGGTTACGCTCCATCTTGGTCTCCACCTTTACCTCCTTAGGAAGCTGGATGAAGATGGGGTGAGTATAACCGAGAGAGAACTCGATGACGTTACCCTGGTTTGAAACACGGTAACCTACACCGACCAGCTCCATCTCCTTCTTATAGCCTTCGCTCACACCAACAACCATGTTGTTGACCAAAGCACGATACAGACCGTGGAAAGCCTGCTTCTGCTTTACGTTTACGGGGCTGTTCTCATCAATCTCAAATGTTACGTGACCATCGGCGATATTCACCTTGATAGAGGGATCTACCTTCTGAGAAAGCTCACCCTTAGGACCTTTCACTGTAACAACACTGTCCTGACCCTGAGTAATGGTAACACCTGCAGGGATGCTAATTGGCAATTTTCCTATTCTTGACATATTCGAATCCTCCAATTAATAAACGTAGCAAAGCACCTCAC
This sequence comes from Prevotellaceae bacterium MN60, assembly GCA_900199555.1. Lineage (GTDB taxonomy): Bacteria > Bacteroidota > Bacteroidia > Bacteroidales > Bacteroidaceae > Prevotella. Next base: position 49,347 of record FZQZ01000012.1, on the reverse strand, counting down.
CGCCGATCTTCAGCTGAGAAGCCTCTTTGTCTGTCATTACACCCTGAGACGTGGATAAAATTGCGATACCCAGTCCGTTAATTACTCTCGGCATGTTCTTGTAACCAGTGTACTTACGAAGACCTGGTGTTGACACGCGCTTCAGGCACTTGATGGCATTAGCCTTAGTGGCAGGGTCATACTTCAAGGCAACCTTGATAGTACCCTGAGGGCCATCCTCAACGAACTTATAGTTCAGAATGTAGCCCTTCTCGAAGAGGATCTTAGTGATTTCCTTCTTCAAGTTAGACGCAGGAACCTCAACCACGCGGTGGTTGGCCATGATGGCGTTTCTGAGTCTGGTCAGATAATCTGCTATTGGATCTGTCATAAAATAAATTGTTTAATTAATCGGGACTACCCCGACAATATTAAATAAAATAAATGTCTCTTTAATTCTCGGAGATGATTACCAGCTTGCCTTCTTTACGCCTGGAATCAGACCGTTTGATGCCATCTCACGGAACTGGATACGGCTGAGACCGAACTGGCGCATATATCCCTTGGGACGACCAGTGATCTTGCAGCGGTTGTGCAGACGAATGGGGTTTGCATTCTTGGGGATAGCCTGCAGTGCACGAGCAGCCTCGTAAGCAGCAGCGGGATCCTCAGATGTTGCGATAATCTTCTTCAAGGCTGCACGCTTTTCAGCGTAACGGGCAACGAGCTTAGCGCGCTTTACCTCACGAGCCTTCATTGATTCTTTTGCCATATCTCTTAATCGTTTTTAGCGTTCTTAAATGGCAGACCAAAGGCCTTCAGCAGTGCGAAGCCCTCCTCGTCGGTCTGAGCAGACGTAACGAAGGTGATGTTCATACCCTGAATGCGGTCTACAGTGTCAATGTTAATCTCAGGGAAGATAATCTGCTCCTGAATACCGAGGGTATAGTTACCACGGCCATCGAACTTACTCTCAATACCCTTGAAGTCGCGGATACGGGGCAGAGCCACGCGAACCAGCTTCTCCAGGAATTCATACATGCGCTCGCGACGCAGAGTTACCATAACGCCGATAGGCATCTTCTTACGGAGCTTGAAGTTGGCGATATCCTTCTTAGAGTAGGTAGCGACAGCCTTCTGACCGCAGATGGTAGAAATCTCGTTGATAGCTACGTCGATGATCTTCTTGTCCTGTGTTGCATCACCCAGACCCTGGTTGATAACGATCTTCTTCAGGACGGGAACCTGCATCTTTGAGCTATAGTTGAACTGCTTCTCCAATGCCGGAGCAATCTGCTCGACATAGGTCTTCTTCAATTGTGCTGTATTTGCCATTACTTAATCTCCTCCCCTGACTTTTTAGCGATACGAACGACGTTCTTACCCTCGTGCTTGATGCTTACGCGAGTAGCCTTGCCGCTCTTCGGATCGATGAGACTTAAATTAGATACGTGAATAGGAGCCTCCTGCTTCACGATACCACCCTGTGGGTTCTTGGCGCTAGGCTTTGTGCTCTTAGAGACCATGTTCACGCCCTCAACGAGTGCGCGCTGCTTCTCAACGAGAACCTTAAGCACCTTACCAGTCTTGCCCTTGTCCTCACCGGCCAGGACCATGACTGTATCGTTTTTTCTAATATGTAACTTAGCCATTACTTCTTACTTTTTATGATTAAAGAACCTCAGGTGCCAGTGATACAACCTTCATGTTTACGGCACGAAGCTCACGGGCTACGGGGCCGAAGATACGGCTGCCACGGAGCTCACCAGCGTTGTTCAGGAGTACGCAAGCGTTATCATCGAAGCGGATGTATGAACCATCGGCGCGACGGATTTCCTTCTTGGTACGAACAACCAGAGCCTTAGACACTGCACCCTTTTTAACGTCACTTGTGGGGATTGCGTTCTTGATAGCAACGACAATCACGTCACCTACGCTTGCATAACGGCGGCGGGTACCACCCAGCACACGGATGCAGAGTGCCTCGCGTGCACCGCTGTTGTCAGCTACGGTAAGTCTTGTTTCTGTCTGTATCATATTTACTTAGCCTTTTCTACGATTTGTACTAATCTCCATCTCTTTGTCTTTGACAGAGGACGGGTTTCCATAATGAGTACGGTATCACCTACCTGAGCCTCATTCTTCTCATCGTGAGCATGGTACTTCTTTGTCTTCTGGACAAACTTACCATAAATAGGGTGCTTCTCCTTGAACTTAGCTGCAATAACAATGGTTTTATCCATTTTGTTGCTGATTACAACACCCTGTCTTGTCTTTCTTAAATTTCTTGTTTCCATCTGGACCATTATTATTTGTTAAGTTCTCTCTGACGGAGTTCTGTCTTCATACGTGCGATGTCACGACGTGCGGCCTTAATCTGTGATGGATTCTCCATAGGAGTTACGGCGTGGTTCAACTTCATCTGATCGTAGTTAGCAACCGCAGCCTCCAACTTCTCGGCCAATTCTTTGGTCTCGAGACCTTTAATTTCTGTCATCTTCATAGCTTAAGCGTTTTTATCGTAATCGCGTCTAACAACAAACTTAGTCTTCACGGGCAGCTTCTGGGCGCCGAGGCGAAGAGCCTCCTTAGCAACCTCGAAGGGAACACCCTCGACTTCAAAGAGGATACGACCCGGGGTTACAGGTGCTACCCATCCTGCGGGGTCACCCTTACCTTTACCCATACGTACATCAGCAGGCTTGCGAGTGATGGGTTTGTCCGGGAAGATGCGAATCCATACCTGACCTTCACGGTTCATATAACGGTTGATGGCAACACGAGCTGCCTCAATCTGACGGCTGTCAATCCATTTAGCGTCAAGGGTCTTGATGCCGAATGAACCAAATGACAGCTGAGTTCCGCGGTGGGCGTTGCCTTTGTTGCCACGTCCGTCCTGCGGTCTTCTATATCTTACTCTTTTGGGTTGTAACATGATAGTTTCTTACTTTTAAAAGTTAATTACTTTTTCTTATTGCGGAAACGTCTGCCACCACCGTTGTTACCACCGTTAGAGCGGCCATTGCTCTTTTCCTGAGTGAAGTTAGGAGCCAAGTCAACCTTTCCATAAACTTCACCACGGCAGATCCATACCTTCAGACCGAGGATACCTACCTTAGTGAGGGCCTCTGCCTGGCAGTAATCGATGTCAGCACGGAAGGTGTGCAGTGGAGTACGACCTTCCTTGATCATCTCGCTACGTGCGATTTCAGCGCCGTTCAGACGACCTGAGATCTGCACCTTAATACCCTCTGCTCCAGCGCGCATAGTGTTAGCCACAGCCATCTTGATAGCACGACGGTAAGCAATCTTACCCTCTACCTGGCGAGCGATGTTGTTGGCTACGATGTTTGCATCGAGCTCGGGCTTCTTAACCTCAAAAATATTAATCTGAATCTCCTTGTCGTAGAGTTTCTTCAGCTCTTCCTTGAGCTTATCGACATCCTGACCACCCTTACCAATGACCAGACCCGGACGGGCTGTGCAGATGGTGATGGTAACCAGCTTCAGCGTGCGCTCGATGACAATCTTCGAGATGCTAGCCTTGGCCAGACGCTCGTTCAGATACTTACGGATTTTCTGATCCTCAACCAGGTTATCTCCGAAGTTCTTGCCTCCGAACCAGTTTGAATCCCAACCCTTGATGATACCAAGGCGGTTGCTAATTGGATTTACTTTCTGTCCCATACCTTTTCTTAATCATTAGTTTTAGCGTCAACAAACAGAGTTACGTGGTTCGAACGCTTACGGATACGATAACCACGGCCCTGAGGTGCCGGTCTCATACGTTTCATTGTCACACCCTCGTCGACAAAGACGCGGCTGATATACAGTTCGCCGTCTTCTGCCTTGCGGTCATTCTTGGCCTCCCAGTTGGCGATAGCCGAGCGGAGAAGCTTCTCTACATTCTCTGAAGCAGCCTTCTTCGAGAAACGCAGCACACCGAGTGCGCGATTTACCTCCATACCGCGAATCATGTCAACAACATAACGCATCTTACGAGGTGAAGAGGGACAGCCTTTCAGCTTTGCAAAGTACTGTGTCTTATTGGCTGCTTTTCTTTTTTCAGCCGCTAATCTTTTTCTTGCTCCCATATTTAATTTTTCTTTTTTAATCTTTAATTCCCTGGAGCTTACTTCTTGTTACCAGCATGGCCACCGAAACGACGTGTGGGTGAGAATTCGCCCAGCTTGTGTCCTACCATGTTCTCGGTAATGTAAACAGGGATAAATTTGTTTCCGTTATGAACTGCAACAGTATGTCCCACGAAATCGGGGCTAATCATTGAAGCTCTGGCCCATGTCTTCACGACGGTCTTCTTACCGCTCTCATTCATAGCGAGAATCTTCTTCTCGAGAGCGACGTTGATATATGGACCTTTTTTTAATGAACGACTCATAATTTACTCTTTACTTAACTAAGTGATTACTTCTTGTTAGCTCTTTCGATAATGTACTTATTCGACTGCTTCTTCGGAGCGCGAGTCTTGAGACCCTTAGCGTACAAGCCCTTACGTGAACGAGGATGTCCACCAGACTGACGGCCTTCACCACCACCCATTGGGTGATCATGTGGGTTCATGACAACACCACGGTTGTGAGGACGCTGACCCAACCAGCGTGAGCGACCGGCCTTACCAGACTGCTCAAGAGCGTGGTCAGAGTTACCAACACTACCAATAGTAGCCTTACAAGCAGAGAGAATCTGACGAGTCTCGCCTGAAGGAAGCTTAATCACACAGTAGTTGCCCTCACGAGAGGTCAACTGAGCGAAATTACCAGCCGAACGAACCAGCAGGGCACCCTGTCCGGGACGCAACTCAATGTTGTGAATTACGGTACCCACGGGGATGTTGGCCAGGGGAAGCGCATTACCTACCTCAGGCACTGCGTCTGCACCAGACATCAGAGTTGCACCAACTTCCAGTCCGTTAGGAGCAATGATATAACGTTTCTCACCATCAGCGTAGTACAGAAGAGCGATGCGAGCCGAACGGTTAGGATCGTACTCGATAGTCTTTACTACAGCTGGAACACCATCTTTCTCTCGCTTGAAGTCGATCAGACGATACTTCTTCTTGTGGCCGCCGCCCATGTAGCGGACAGTCATCTTACCGGTGTTGTTTCGACCACCGGTAGAACGCTTACCGTAAACGAGAGACTTCTCTGGCACGGATGCAGTAATATCCTCGAACGTGCCAATAACCTTGTGTCTTTGACCCGGTGTAACGGGCTTTAATTTACGTACTGCCATTTTTTATTACTGAATATTGCTATAAAAATCAATGCTGTCGCCCTCCTTAAGAGTAACGATTGCCTTCTTGAACGCATTCTTCTGACCTCTCACGAGACCTGCCTTAGTATAGCGACTAGAGCGCTTACCAGCATAACGAAGCGTATTCACATTCTCAACTGTAACATTGTAGACAGCCTCTACCTCTTTAGCGATTTCGATCTTGTTAGCCTCGGGCTTAACAATGAAACCGTACTTAGGCTGAGCCTTCTTTGTTACTTCCTCACCACGGTGTGCACCAGTCTTGGCCTTGAAAGTTCTCTCTACAGAGCTCTTTTCCGTGATGTTATTCATCTTCTCTGAAATCAGAGGCTTTATAATAAAACTCATAATCCTATTTCAATTATCAATTAAAAATTAACCAAGCACTCCGTCAATAGCCTTCAGAGAGTTCTCAGTCACAACCATGACGTCAGCGTTCAATACCTTATAGGTGTTGACGTTGGCGGCAATGATGCACTCAGCCTTCTCAAGGTTGCGAGCCGACAAATATACATTTTTATTTGCTTCTGGCAAAACCATCAGCAGCTTCTTGCCGTCGACTTTCAGATTTTTTGCAATATTTAAGAATTCTTTTGTCTTAGGAGCTTCCATAGCGAAGTCCTCGATAACAATAATTGCATTCTCCTGAGCCTTGTAAGACAGAGCTGACTTACGAGCCAAAGTCTTAACCTTCTTGTTCAGCTTGAAGCCATAGTCGCGAGGTGTAGGACCAAATACGCGACCACCACCCTTCAGCAGAGGTGAGTTGATATCACCATGACGAGCGCCACCGCCGCCCTTCTGGCGACCGAGCTTGCGGGTAGAACCAGCGTGCTCACTACGCTCCTTAGCCTTAGCGGTACCCTGACGCTGATTAGCGAGATACTGCTTAACATCCAAATAAATGACGTGATCGTTAGGTTCAATGCCGAAGATAGACTCGTTCAACGTAACCTTACGTCCGGTCTCCTGACCGTTGATATTCAATACGTTAATTTCCATAGCTTACTTCTCAATTAAAACAGTTGAACCATTGAAACCAGCGCAGCTTCCCTTCACAAGGAGCAGATTGTGCTCTGGAATCACCTTTAACACTTTCAGGTTCTGCGTTGTTACGCGGTCGCCACCCATCTGGCCACCCATGCGCATACCCTTGAACACCTTGGCGGGATAAGAACAAGCACCGATAGAACCTGGCTTACGCAGACGGTCATCCTGACCGTGAGTGCTCTGACCTACACCACCGAAACCGTGGCGCTTAACAACACCCTGGAAACCCTTACCCTTAGAGGTACCTACAACGTCAACAAACTCTGTGTCGTTGAAGAGCTCTACAGTGATTACGTCTCCGAGGTTGTGCTCCTCGTCAAACTTGAACTCGGCCAAGTGGGCCTTTGGTGTTGTACCTGCCTTCTTGAAGATACCCATCATTGCTTTGGTGGTGTTCTTCTCTTTCTTCTCGCCGTAAGCGAGCTGAAGAGCAGCATAACCGTCCTTCTCGACGGTCTTCACCTGAGTAACAACACAAGGACCACATTCGATAACAGTGCACGGTACATTCTTACCGTCGGCACTGAAAACGGAAGTCATTCCGATTTTTCTTCCAATTAATCCTGGCATTTCAGTTTAAAAATTAAAAATAATAATAATAATGTTATTTGAATATATTCTCTTTTTAAGTGCCGTACCACAATTGTATCCGCAAAATACACCTAAAAAGAACCGCACTCACTTCTTCTCACTTGAAGGTTAAGTTGCTCTTTGTCAGCGTATTGTTAGCCTACGGACCAGCGCAATACTCACTTTAGCGGCTGCAAAGGTACATAATTATAATGAGACGCACAACATTTAGCATGTATAATATAACATTATTTAACGTTATTAGATTTTTTTATGTCTTGAAGTAATGTTAAACGAATCGTATATCCAAACATAGACAATCATCTTTTTTCGTAAGGAGCAAGAAATATAAGTAAAATACGGATAGCAGAATATTATTCTAAAATAAAGAGGAGAAAGACTGAGAAAAGAAAAGACTTTCGAAAACAAGCCCTATTGACAGGATTATTTTCTGTAATTTAAAGAATTTTTGGTCAAAAAGGGCTTCTTTAGTACCTTTGCACCCGTAAAACTAAACAAATGAAGAAACAAACTATCGCTATCAACACACCCTATGTACGACCAGACGTCTACGGTTCATTGGCCGTACCCATATATAATAATGTGGCGTTTGAGTTTCAGGATGCACAAGAAATGGCCGATGCGTTTTGTAATCGTATCAAGGCACCTGACTACGCCCGAGTAGAGAACCCCACTGTGACCAATTTGGAGCAGCGCGTAAAAGCGCTGACCAGTGCCGAACACGTCACGGCATTCAACTCTGGAATGGCAGCTATCAGTAATACACTACTGGCAGTAGCCGAACAGAAAAAGAATATCGTTACGACTCACCACCTATTTGGTAATACGCTAGCGCTTATCAGTAAGACGCTGAATCGCTATGGTGTTGAGCCACGATTCTGCGATCTCACAAATCTGCAGGCTGTAGAGGATGCCATTAATGAGAACACCTGCTGTGTGTTTTTGGAGGTTCTGACCAACCCTCAGTTAGAAGTTGCCGATTTGCAGTCACTGGCAGAGATCGCCCACAAGAAGGCTATTCCCTTGATTGTTGACTCGACTGCGATTCCTTTTACAGAAACATCGCTGAAGCAATTAGGCGTAGACATCGAGGTTGTGTCGAGTACAAAATATATCTCGGGTGGTGGTACTTCGCTTGGCGGTCTGGTTATCGACTATGGTACATTCCCTGCCATTAATCAGCGCCTAAAGTACGAGCTATTGTTTAATCTGGGAGCTTACATGACACCACAGGCTGCCTATATGCAGACGCTTGGTTTGGAAACACTAGATGTCCGCTATCAGCGACAAGCTTCTAATGCACAAAAGATAGCCGAGACACTGAAAGAACAGTCTGCAATTCATCACGTCAACTACATCGGACTAAAAGATAACCCCTACTATACCCTCGCTCGCAAGCAGTTTAATAGCACATCAGGCGCTATGCTAACTATTGACTTAGCATCTAAAGAGGCATGTTTTCGTTTTCTAAACAAGCTACAACTAGTACATCGCGCCACCAATCTTTTCGACAATCGAACACTGGCTATCCATCCTGCATCAACCATTTTTGGTTTGTTCTCTGAGGAACAACTAAAAGCGATGGATGTGCGCCAGACTACCATTAGACTCTCTATAGGATTGGAAAATACTGAGGATATTATCAACGACATCATACAAGCCCTACAAGATGACTTATAACTTTGACAAAATAATAGACCGTACGGGCAGTGGCGACCTGAAGCATGAGGTATTAGAGGAACGCTACGGACGCAGCGACCTGCTACCACTATGGGTGGCAGATATGGACTTCGAGACGCCAGCCTTTATCACGGAATCACTACGTCAGCGACTTAATCACTCGCTGTTTGGTTATACGGTGGTACCTGCTGAATTGTGGGAGACCATCATCCAATGGATAAAAGACCACCATCAGTGGACGATACGCAAAGAATGGCTGACCTACATACCAGGCATCGTAAAGGGCATCGGTATGGCCGTCAACGTGTTTACGAAAGAGGATGAGAAGGTCATCATACAACCTCCAGTCTATCACCCTTTCCGCTTAACGCCAAAGGGTAACGGTCGTGAGGTGGTGTATAATCCACTGAAGCTACGCGAGGATGGCAGTTACGACATGGACTTTGAACAACTGGCAGAGGTGACTGACGAGAAGTGTCGTCTGCTGATTCTGAGTAATCCCCACAATCCGGCAGGCATCTGTTGGAGTGCAGAAACACTTAGACGGTTGGCTCACTTTTGTTACGAGCGCAACATCATCGTCATCTCTGACGAGATACATAGCGACATGGCACTATTCGGATATCGTCACACGCCCTTTGCCAGAGTGAGCGAGGAGGCTGCCCAGTGCAGTATTACATTCGGTGCTCCATCAAAGACGTTCAACATCGCAGGCATCGTCAGTTCCTACGCCATCGTACCTAACGATTCGATACGCCGCAAATTCTACACATGGCTCGAGGCCAACGAACTGAACGACCCTCCCCTATTCTCTCCTTTAGCTACCATTGCTGCCTATCAGCAGGGGGAAGAATGGCGCCAGCAAATGTTGAGATATGTAGAGGACAATATACGCTATGTAGAGGACTACTGCCGCACTCGCATACCACTGATTAAGCCCGTACGTCCCGAAGCATCCTTCTTGGTATGGTTAGACTGCAGGGCATTAGAATTGTCGCACGATGAACTGATAGACCGTTTTGTCAATCAGGCTCACTTAGCACTAAACGACGGTGCGATGTTTGGTCCTGGCGGTGAGGGATTTATGCGTATGAATGTAGGCACACCACGCAGTATACTACACGAAGCGTTAGAACGCCTATACCATACATTGGGTATATAATATGCCACACTATCGGGATTGTAGGATTTCAGATTTCGCCGTACCTTTGCACCCAGAAGAAAAAAATTCCTTGTTATATATTAAAGAATAAAAGAGATGAGAACGATGAAAATGGATATGCGAATGCACTGCTGTTGTTGTCGAATGATGATGACAGAGAAGAATGGGTTAATTAGTTATTTAACAGGTATAGAACAAGTAAAAAAGAACCAATATGAAGAAAATAGCGTTAGCAATCACATTTTTATTGAGCATCAACGTCAGCCCTATTGGGGCTGAGAATAACTCTACCAATTCCTCGGAGACAAGGAATGTGCGCTACGTAAAAGTTCCACGATTCGCACAACCATTGGTAGAGAAATGGATTACAGAATACGCAAAGACACAGCCTGGTGTAGAATTTCAGATTGCCAAAGGCAGTCAACAGTCAAGTGTCAACGACTTGAATGTTGTATTCAACAATCAAGAAGCCCCATCTCAAGACTTTAGCCACGTTGTTTATTTCGGCAAGTTTGCCGTATTGCCTATCACTGCCAGTGGCAGTGAGGCTGCTAAGGTCTTGGAGGGGAAACATCTAAACTCCAAGAAACTCAAACAACTATATTTCCTTGATAACGAACTTGAGGAGGATGCCAAGAAAAGCAGCCAGTTTGAGGACCTTGTTATTTATAGTGGCAGCAATGCTTCATCGGTAGCGACATCGTTTGCACGCAACTTAGGCGAAGAGAGTAGCAACTTTCGAGGAAAGCGAATTGCCGGTGACGATTTATTTCTAAACACTGCAATATCGAAAGATCCACTTGGTATCTCATTCAATGCCCTCCCCAACATTTTCGATTTAGAAAGCCGCCACGTCAAAAGTAATCTGACTATCATCGGCATCGATGTAAAGAAGAGCCTTGAGGATTCTTTTTCTAACAAGGTCACTCTTGATGAGCTTATTTCTATTTTGGAAAATAGTAATATATCAGAGGTAGCTATCGAGAAGATTGGTGTCAGCTATCATTCTACTGACGATGACATCAAACAATTCTTAAACTGGATAGTTACAGCTGGCACCCAATATAATCACGAATTTGGATTGTTGAATTTAAAATAAAAAGCACAGACTTATGGTAAAAAGATTTTTTGTTGCAACACTCGTTGCAATCAGCCCCTTATTGGCTGTTGCACAAAACCTAATCACAGGTCACATTACCGATGCAAGCACTGGCGAACCACTGATTGGTGCATCGGTTATCGTAAAAAGCGAGAAGAATCAAGGCGTGGTTACCAACGCAACAGGTAACTTTTCGCTGAAGACAAAAAAGGAGGCTCCGCTAACACTGCAGGTGGAGTTTATCGGATATCGTCCACTTGCTATTGACGTCTACGATTTCGACGAACCAGTGGACATTAAACTGGTGGAAGTACCTAACTATCTCAGTGAGGTGGTGGTAACAGCATTAGGCATCTCACGCGACAAGAAAGCGCTGGGATATGCTGCACAGGGACTAACCAGCGACGAACTGGTACAAAGCAAGTCAAACAACCTGTTGAACTCGTTAGAGGGTAAGCTGGCAGGTGTTCGCATCACCAACACACAGGGTGACGTGGGCTCAAGTCGTATCGTAATCCGTGGTGAGACATCTATTGCGGGTGAGAACCAACCTCTGTTTATTGTCGATGGTATTCCCGTTGACAACTCGCAACTGAATGCTCAGACGCAAGGTCGCGACCCCAAGAATGCCATTGCCGATTTGAATCCTCAGGACATCGAGTCAATTACCGTACTAAAAGGTCCTAATGCTGCAGCCCTTTATGGTGCTCGTGCTGCCCATGGTGCTATCGTCATTACCACTAAGACTGGTAAAGGCAGCAAGGGACTGGGCATCACCGTTCACTCTACCACTCAGTTCTCTACAGCCGCCAACCTGCCTAAGTTCCAGGATATCTTCGGACAGGGTGCTGGAGGTCAGTTTAGCTATATTGACGGTAAGGGTGCTGGTATCAACGATGGTGTTGACGAGAGCTGGGGTCCAAAGCTGGACATCGGTCTGCTGATACCTCAGTTTGACAGTCCGCTGGATGCTAATGGTAATCGCACCGCCACCCCATGGGTATCACATCCTAACAACGTAAAAGACTACTTCCGCACTGGTCTTACACAGAGTACAGGCTTATCGATAGCCCGTGCCAACGACGAGTATCAGTTCCGTTTAGGCTTCAACCATGAATATCAGCGAAGCATCGTGGAGGGCTCTTCAAACCGCAAGACCAATATCGACTTGAACGTAGACTACAAACTGGCACCTTGGCTGAACGTTGGTGCCACTGCCAACTATATTGTCTATACAGCGCCCAACATTCCTGGTACCGCTGGTGCCTCGGGTTCTAACTACCGTTCCAACTCTGTGATGTTGCAGTACCTCTGGTTTGGTCGTCAGGTAAACGATGCTTCGCTGCGTGAGGATTATGCACGCAACTGGAATGCCAGCTACTACTCAAACCCCTACTGGAGTGCTTACTATAATACTTATTCTCAGGAGCGCCATCGCCTGATTGGTGACTTGCATGCTGTATTCCACATCATCGACGGCCTGGATTTGCGCTTCCGCACCAGCACCGACTGGTATCAAGATCGCCGTAAGGGACAGGTAAAATGGGGAACCAGCGGTACACCCTATGGTAAATATGAGGAGGATGCCTATACCGTACAAGAAAACAATACGGAACTGACTGCCACCTACAACAAGAAGCTGAGCGACGACTTCACGCTGAATGCGCTGGCAGGTTTCAACGTACGCAACAAGCAGTACGAAAACAACTATCAGGCAGCGCCCCGCTTGGCTGTAGCTGACCTCTATACACTAACCAATTCACGCGACCAGCTGACATCAAACAACTATTTCTATCGTCTGCGCCAATATGGCTTGTATGGTTCGGCACAGATAGGCTATCGCGACTGGGCATTCCTGAATGTAACGGGCCGCAACGACTGGTCATCCACCTTACCCTCATCTAACAACTCATATTTCTATCCGTCAGTAACAGCCAGCGTATTGCTGAGCGAAGCACTGGGACTGCAGAGCAACACCCTCAACTACCTGAAATTGCGCGGTGGTTGGTCGCAAGTAGGTTCTGATGCCGACCCCTATCAGTTGGCAACTGTCTATACCTCTGAAACTGCATTCAAGGGCAATCCTCTTCAAACAACTACTGGAGAGGGCAAGAACCGCAACCTGAAACCAGAGCGCACCACCTCGTGGGAGGCAGGCTTAGAGGCTCGTCTGCTGAACGACCGTTTGCGTTTCGACATCTCTTGGTATCAGACCGACAGTAAAGACCAGATACTGCGTCTCGCTACCACAGCAGCCAGCAGCTACACCAGCCAGGTGCGCAATGCCGGCCACATCCGCAACAAGGGTTATGAGTTGCAGTTAGGCATCACTCCTATCAAGAATAAGAATTTCCAATGGGATGTTGACATTAACTACGGCCATAACAAGAGCGAGGTGGTAAAGTTGGATCCAGAAGGCCTGATTACCAGCTATCAGCTTTACTCATCAGGCATTCAGGTTCTCGCATCTGTAGGCGAGGCTTACGGAACGCTTTACGGCTCAGCCTACATCCGTGATGCAGCAGGCAATATCGTTGTCGATGCCAACGGTCTGCCTAAGGTGTCATCAACCTCAAAGACGTTGGGTAAGTTCTCGCCCGACTGGATTGGAGGCATCCAGAACAGTTTCAAGTATAAGGACTTTACCCTGTCATTCCTAATTGATGCCAGCTTCGGAGGCTCTATCTTCTCTAACACCAACAAGACAGGTCGCTACACGGGTGTACTGGAGAACACACTGCCTGGTCGTGATGCCGAACACGGTGGTCTGTGGTACTATATCGACAATGGCAACCGCATACAGATTAACCAGCCAGATTATACCACCAATAATGCCGGTCTGTATTATGCCAACATCAATGGCACGCAGACTCGCGTATATCAAGATGGTATCATTGTTAACGGTGTAACTGAAAATGGTCAGAAGAATACCACCATCGTTTCTGCCGAGAACTATTATCACCGTTTGTATAACATTGCTGAAGCTAACGTTTACGACGCCTCATTTGTTAAGCTGCGCGAACTGTCACTGAGCTATCAGGTTCCTCAGTCTCTCTATAGTGTATTGGGTTTGCAGGGGGCAAGTGTTACCTTTACCGCACGCAACCTGTGGACTATCTACAAGGAGGCCGACAACATTGACCCAGAGGCAGCCATCACTGCTGGCAACGCACAAGGTGTAGAGGCTTACACACTGCCCACAGCACGCACCTATGGAGTAAACATCGTTGTTAAATTCTAAATAAAAAACGCAATACATTATGAAGACAATATATCAATCTATCGCCCTACTACTGTTGACACTCACCATAGCCAGTTGCGACAGCGAACTGGAGAATATCAACAAGAATCCTAATGCTACAGAGAATCCGTTGCCTGGTCATCTGCTGACAGCAGTAGAATACCATGCCGCCAACCTGTATTGGGGAGAGAGTACCAACTACAACTCTACGCTACTGTGGGTGCAGCACTGGGCAAAGATACAATATACGGAGCCCGACTGCTACAATGTTACTAACACTTCATTCTCAACAACGTGGGACAGGGCATACGCGTCGCTACTGACCGACCTGACCACCATTCAGCAGTCTGAAGCTGCCAACGACAACTATCGCGGTGTGGCACAAGTATTGCGCTCGTGGACATTCCTTCTGCTGACCAACCTGTATGGTGACATTCCCTATACAGAGTACGGAAAGAGCGTTACACCAGCCTACGACACACAGGAAACCGTATTGCGTGGACTGCTGACTGATTTGGAAAGTGCCGATGCTTTGTTACAGACCACAGGTGCAGCTATCGAGGGCGACCTCATCTTCGACAACAACATTGCCCAATGGAAGAAGTTTGCTCGTTCACTACGCTTGAGAATAGCATTGGAGATTGCCGATCGCGATGCTGCCACTGCCAGCAATATCATTGCCACGCTCTACAACAATCGCTCGTCACTTATCAGCAGCAACGACGATATAGCACAATTCCAATTTGCCCCATCGCCACAATGGAATCCATGGGCATCGGCTTTCTCTGCACGTGATGACCAGCGCGTATCGAAGACCTTGGTTGACAAGTTAACCGAACTGAACGACCCGCGCTTAGCGGTGTTCGCACAACTGCCACAAGACCAGTCGGTGACCAACTATACCGGTGCAGCCAATGGCTTGAATGCCGACGCTGCCAACAACCAGGGTTTCTATCGCCTGTCACGCCCAGGCAGTCAGTTCCTTGCCGATGAGGCACCAGCAGTATTCTTCACCTATGCCGAAGTCTTGTTCGACTTTGCCGAAGCTGCAGCCCGTGGATTTATCACTGCCGATGCAGAGGCTCTATTTAATGACGCTATCACTGCATCACTCCAACAGTACGGTATCAACAATAGCACAGCCTATCTGCAGCAGTCATCAGTAGCCTACGATGCCACCGCATGGGCAGAGCGCATCGGTTGGCAGAAGTGGATAGCCTACTACGGACAAGGTCCTGATGCCTTTACCGATTTGCGCCGCCTTGGCTACCCTCAGCTGCAGCCTGGTCCTAATTCCGCTCTCGCTCCTGGCGAGTATCCTCGCCGCTTCTTCTATCCTTCCACAGAGCAGTCGCTCAACGGCACCTGCTATCAACATGCTGTGGCACACCAAGGAGCAGACGAGCTGACTACACGCCTGTGGTTTGACGTAGAGAACAAGAATAGATAATCAACACACGACTTATTATATATTTTTTCGTCATGATTAGAAAAGCAACTATCATGCTGGCCATGCTTTGGAGTGTAGCAGTGTCTACACTCCAAGCGCAGGGCACAGAATCAGAAGACCTTGACGCCAAGTATGCCACAACACTTGTTAAGCCTGGCACCGAGGCGCCACTTGTTAAAACATTGAAGACCATTGATGGTGCACCATTCCAATTAGAGTCGCTAAGGGGCAAAGTAGTAGTGCTCGACTTTTGGGCATCGTGGTGTCCCGACTGTAGAAAGGATGCACCAGACGTAGTAAAACTCTATCAGACCTACCATCCGCAAGGAGTAGAATTTGTTGGCATTTCTATGGATACCAACGTAGAAGCATGGAAGAAAGCCATAGCGCAATACGGCATCGAGTATCTACAGGTGAGCGAACTAAAGAAATTCAAGGAGACCGACGTTGCCAAGGCTTACGGTGTCAACTGGATTCCATCACTGGTAGTTATTGATGCCGACGGCAAAGTATTACTCTCTACCGTACTCTCAGAAAAGGTAGGCAAACTGCTGCAAGAGTTGACAAGCAAATAACAATAACTAGTGGAGAAATAACAAAGGCTATTAAGATAGTTCAAGTGACAGGAATGCTCCGCTATTTGCGATGTCTTGAAACCAAAGACACAGCGGGACAGTCCCCCAGACAGTCCCCCTGTGTTACTCAGCATAACATTATTTGACTGTTTTAGTTGTTTTTAACCACCACGAATTACTAGAAGAAGAGTAATACCAGCAGTGGAATGGTAATCATTGAGAGCAGTGTAGTGATGAAAGTAGTCTCTGCCATCAGCGAAGTATCCTTCTGATATTTCAGACAGAGGATGGTACCATACGTGGCTACAGGCATCGCAATAACCACCGTATTGATGTTGACCACGAACGGCGAGAATCCCAACAGCGTACATAGGTAATAAACACCTATGGGCAACAGCACCAGTCTGAACAGCGTAGTGGCATATACCGACGTATTACCCATCAGCGCACGCAGGGGCAGATTCGACATGGAGGAACCGATAATCAGCAGCGCTGCGGGCACCGTAATATTGCCTATCATCGTCAGCGATTGACTCACCCATTCAGGAATATTGTCAATGCGACAGATAACAATCAGCATCGTTAGGTAGGCAGCCAGCATCGGCGTTGAGTAGAGCACCTTCTTCTGAAAGCGACTCTCCTCCACTTCACTCTTACCCGTTATAAGTATCGTTCCGATGGTAAAGACCACAAACGTATTCACCACGTTCAGCACCGCAGCATAGAACACGGCCTCATGACCAAAGATGGATGCCACCACGGGATAACCCATGAAGCCGACGTTGCCGAACATCAGTGCAAAACCGATGACACCCTCGTCATCCTTCTTCTTGGTCAGGTAGCGTGGCAATACGAAAGCCACACCAGTCAGTACGGCATAAGTCACCACACTGATGAGTAACAGTGGTAGGATATACTCCCTGTCAGGCAGTTCACCCGTCATAGCCGACGACAGAATCAGCGCAGGACACGTCATATTTATCACCAACCTCGACAGTTGTCTGTCGAAGTCGCCACCCAGATATCCTAGTTTGCCAGCCCCGTATCCTACGACGACTATAGCAAACAATGTCATCATTACTGTAATCACAGTGCAAAGGTAACCATTTCTTTCCTTGCCACCAACTATTTCCCCCTCATTATTCCCAAATCTATACGCTACAAGAAATTATTTCTTTGAAAACACTATTCACCTTCACACGTAACCTTATGTACCATAGAGCGTTAAGCGTGAATAGTATTTTTCGGTATATACGTCACGTACGATTTCGTGTGTGGCGCGTACAGTTTTTTCTTTTTAATTCCGAAAAAAGTCGAAAAAGACAAAAAGAACGAAAATATTAGTTTTCGTGTTTTTCGATATTTACGGATATTTTCGGAATAAAAATATATCAGATTTTCGGAATCCCCGTGAATAGTGCCACTTTAGCATCGGAAAAGTGCCACTATTACAAGGCAAAACAAGCTATATTGACCTCCAAAACAGCAACTTTTCCAATGCTATATAGCCTCTATTCCAACATACGGATAGTTTGATGGCATAATTCGAGGAGAATTTACGCATAATTCTCCGAGAATTTACGCACAATTCAAGAAGCATTTACGCATAATACTTTTCGGATAGTATCCCTCCCCCAGTGGGGGGAGGTTAGGTAGGGGCTACATTCAACTCTGAATACAGCTATTTCGAGGTGCAATACAATAACTATTGAGGTGCGAAAGTAACTGATTCGGCGCTGAGTGTAGCTAGTTACGCACTGAGTGTAGCTAATTCAGAGCAGGGGCAGCCTAATACAGGATAAAGGCAGGCTGACACGATTGCCAAGACAGACTGAAAAACACTATTCACACATATTGTACTATGACATAGCACGATACGCGTGAAGGTGAAGACTTTTTTCAAACAAAAATCCTTTGTAAGGCATTTATTTAGATGACATATACTTTGTAATCCGCAATGGGATAGGTACTAGTTCCAAGTGTCTTCCCTTCTAATTAATCCAAGAATTCTTTGACCTTAGAAAGGATTTCATTTTCTCCATACGGAAAATATTGGTCATCTATATATGCGTATATCTGCTCATCGATGCTTTCTGCTTCACTATCTTTGTACCCTTTCTCGTCATCGTAAAGTGCAATATTTAGAGAATGAGAACCAATTAATAGTCTAACTCCACTATTAGTAATAACATCCGGAATATCCGCAACCAGATAGTCTTCTCCTTTATATGTAATAGTATTTACCTTTACCATCTTTATTCTTATAAAATAACTAGCTGCAAAGGTAGTCAATTCTGAATAAATGCCCAAGTGTTTTTATCCAACATTACTTTCAATATTAATAATATATGGAGAATACTTTAATTCTCTTGCTTCTTTTCTGATTGTTGAGACAAGAGATTTATCTTCTATAACCTGATTAATTCTAAAAAACCAATATTCATTTCCACGAGGATGGAATCCCAACCTTTTAAGGAATAACTGACTGCATCTTTCTGCTTTACCCGTTACAAGCTCAAATAATTCTACACGCTTACCTCTATGCAGTAATAACCATTTGATAGGTCTAGTTAATTGCCCATATTGCATAGAACCTGGTCTATTATCACCTCTAATATAATAGATTTTCTCCCTTTTTACAATATTGAAATCTGCTTCGCTTTTTACATATCCGATTAGCGCAATATTCATATCGAAACTGGATGACACAGATAAGCATTTTCGAATTGACAATGCAATGTAAAATGCCAAACGAGGCGGAACAGCATTCCCCACCATTTTATATCCATCTATAACTTTATCATATACGAATTTAAAACTGTCTGGGAATGTTTGTATCCTTGCGCACTCTCTTACACTTAGCCTTCGATATAAGCACTCTTTCCCCTTCACAAACTGTCTTTCTTGAGGAGATACATACACCATTTTGGGAGCTTGAGGATGTAGAGGCTCGTTCTTTGCTTGAGCCTGAATAGTAAACGACAGCTCATCCCATCCTCTAACTCTATTCCTTGCCATGAACTTTTTGTCATACGGTCCTGTGTAGTAGTCGTGATTAGGTATAATATTACCCCTTATGTTTACTGTTTCGTTATTATAGGGCGTAGGTGGAATTCTTAGATCACCAATAGCTCTAGTTAAAGTAACAGGATTTGAATCCAACTTTGTCGGAAATAAATATTCGACTCTCAAATCTGTTCGCATGCCAACGATGATAACTCTTAGACGTTCTTGTGGTATTTGAAAATCGGCAGCATTCATTAGTTCATATTTGACAATGTATCCTGCATCACGAAAGAGATTGAGAAACTCATTGAAAGCATCAAAGTGCCTTGCCGTCACCATTCCAGGAACATTTTCCATAATAAAGAACTTAGGTCTTTTGTCCTTTACAATACGGATGTAATCATAGATTAGTTTCCCCCTGTCATCTTCAATTCCTAGGCTTTTTCCTCCAAGGCTCCATGATTGACATGGAGGTCCACCAATAATTCCATCACAATCAGGGATATCATTAGCACTAACATTTCTGATGTCTAAAGTACATAGTTGCGTCTTAGGGTGATTAAGAAGATATGTGGCATGAATCGAAGAATCATATTCATTCGCCCACACCACATCAAATCCGGCCTTTTCAAAGCCAAGGTCTAGACCACCGCAGCCAGCAAATAGCGAAACAACTTTCACATTACTTCCACCTACAATTAATCGTAACTATTGTTGTTGGCATTCCAATTATTTGGATATCAAATTTTAGACTAGGTTCAACCATAGTTGATGCATTATGTATTCTAAAACTGAATTGCCAGCCACCATCCATATATAATTCTATAGTATTATCACTATCGGGCTTAAAATCTAAACTTACAATGCGTGTCGGTAATAGCACTTGAGGAATTGTAGACGAAGCCTTACTTCTCTTTCCTTCTTTGTTTAAAGTTCCATGCAAATTAAAGGAGTTTATTTGTGTGAGTCTTTTATTATCAACGCTGATAACTTTATAAAAGTCATATTCCCCCAACAAATATTCAACCATCTTTTGAGGTATTTCTTTGTGATTAGCATAAGTATTGCGAAGTTCGTTAATGAAGGCATTTAATAATGGGATATAGACCTTTTCTGCTTTGTCAGTCAGTTCGCTCCATGCTTTTTTCTTGCTTTTTTGTTCTTGCAAGTAATTAAATATAGGTAATACTGTTTGCCAATAATGCTCAGAACACGGAACTCCATACCATTTTTCGCCAAAATCTATTTTATGAGACAAACGACTATGTTTGACTGCAAAATGGTTATGCTTCATGCTGAGACCAATCTCCCATTCAATGCCACTTCGAACAATGAGAATATCCCTAACGTCACCTTTTTCTCCTTCACAATCTTTTTGGATGAGCAACTCTACGCAGTCACCATCATCTTCAAGAATCAGAGGTTCTAAATTAAAAATCTCTGGAACAAAAGAGGCTGCACTGACAGTTAGCAAATGCTGCATGTCTTGGTTCATATTGTCCCATGCGTCCTTAGCTGCCTCAAGGCTGCTGTTTTGTTTTATTTCTGCCTTGCGAATTTTCGAGATCTCTGTATAGAGCGATACAAGTGTGATGTACTCATATGCTCGTCCTTGGTCATTACTTTTGCTGCTCATATAATTTTTCTTTTATTGCTAATGCGATTTCATATGCGAGGTTTACAGGAACTGCGTTGCCAATCATCTTATAAGCGTTATTTGTACTCTCATAGATAAATCTGAAGTCATCGGGAAATCCTTGAACTCTTGCAATCTCGCGAATAGTCATTCTTCGGTACATAGCTTCTTGTCCTTCAACAAATCGACAATCGTTTTTATCAAACTTAACCATCTTTGGAGCCTGAGGGTGTAATTGACATTGACGACCAGAAGCTTGGACAGTAAACGCTTGTTCATCCCAAGATTTAACTCGGTTACGACTCATATAGATAGGGGAATAGGCTCCCGTGAAGTATTCGTTATTATTTATGGCATTAGGATTATGCTTATTATTAGGACCTGCAGGAACGGCAGTAAACTGTAAATCCCATATAATGTCTCTGAGGGTAATTTTCTTCTTATCATCTTTTGTTGAACCTTCTGGAAACTTAAAGTTAATGTTTAAGTCTTTTCTAAAACCAATATAGAATACCCTCTTGCGTTCTTGAGCAACTCCGTAGTCTTTTGCATTAACTAGAGTCAGTGTAACATTGTAGCCACTCTCGTCAAACAACTTTAAAATGTTTTTAACAGCATCAGAATGACGATTTGCCAACATTCCACTAACATTTTCCGCTAAAAAGAACTTAGGTCGTGCTTTCCTTAAAATCCTTATATAATCGAAAAAGAGTTGTCCTCGCTGATCTTCAATACCTCTTAAAGAGCCTGCTTCTGACCATGATTGACATGGGGGACCTCCAATAATGCCATCAACATCATCTGGAAAATCACTTTCAGAAATATTACGAATATCTCCCTCAATCAGTTTTGTCTTGGGGTGATTTGCTTTGAAAGTTTCAAAAATAGTTGGATCAAACTCGTTTGCAACAGGAACTTCAAATCCTGCTTTCTCAAAACCAAGATCCAATCCACCGCAGCCACTAAATAAACTTATTACTTTCATCGGGATACGTTTCAATATTGTGGCATAAAAAGCCCCTGCGTTTTCGAAGAAGCGCAGGGGTGCTATGCTTGTGACATAAGCGACTGGAAACGCTGCAGAATAAAGCATAACGAATTCCCCCACGCTGTTTGTGCGAGGTCATTATCGTTTCTGCTTCTGCGTTATTTAGTTTTCCAGTTCTATGTCACCAGAAGTGAAATGAATCTCGTATCGATTGTTTATCAGTTTCTCTTTATTGCCTTTCCTTTTTATTTTATAATCTGACAAGCACTCTAAAATCAGAACATTCTTATTTCCTTTGATGCTACATACAAAAAACGTGAGTGCTTAACATCTGCCCGTTCGCCATTCGAGGTCTTAGGAAACCTTAGCAATAAACAGACAGAGTAAACACCCACGCTGGAGAATATAGCACACCCGTAAAGTGTGCCTATGAGGACATGGATAGCCCTCGCAGCACACTACGGAGAGTATATACTACACCCCGTGGAGTCACATCTGCAATGTTCTTGATTGCTTATTCAAAAGTTCCTAAGTTTCGAATGACCAAAAACAAAGCGTCAGTAACGCCTTTCAATATGTAGTGCTCCACCCAGCAGCTCCGCATACCTCGGTATGCATCCCAGCCACCATGGGCAGATAGCATTTGCAAAGATACAACTTATTTATGAAAATACAACAAAAAGACAAGTTATTTTGTTACATAAAAAAACAGCGCAACCGAAATGGGCTGCGCTGTAACCTTAGTATAAGGATGGAGCAAGGACTACACCTTGATCTCAACCTCAACACCGCTAGGAAGCTCGAGCTTCATCAGAGCGTCAACAGTCTTAGCTGTTGAGCTGTAGATGTCGATCAGACGCTTGTAGTCTGACAGCTGGAACTGCTCACGACTCTTCTTGTTAACGAAGGTAGAGCGGTTAACGGTGTAAATACGCTTGTGGGTAGGAAGGGGAATTGGACCGCTGATGATAGCACCAGTAGCCTTAACGGCCTTCACAATCTTCTCTGCTGACTTGTCTACGAGTTTGTGGTCGTAGCTCTTCAGCTTGATACGAATTTTCTGACTCATTGTCTTTTTATTGTTTAAATTGTTAATATGATTCTCCGCTAAAGAGTCATTTGCTCAGCGAAGAGTTTTTTATATTTCTAGGAAATCCTAGGAGAACCTAGGAAATCCTAGAGAATTTTACCTTATACGAGGTCGGCGCGGCCCTTAACCTCCTCCAGAACTGCCTTAGCGAGAGCTGAAGACAGAGGAGCGTGGTGGCTGTACTCCATTGAGCTGGTAGCACGACCAGAGGTGATGGTACGCAGAGCGGTTACATAACCGAACATCTCTGACAGGGGCACCTTAGCCTTAACGACACGGGCACCAGAGCGAGCCTCTTCCATACCTTCTACCTGACCACGACGCTTGTTCAAGTCACCAATAACGTCACCCATGTTCTCCTCAGGTGTTACAACCTCGAGCTTCATGATGGGTTCCATCAGTACGGGCTTAGCCTGAGCGCATACGTTCTTGTATGCCATCTGGGCAGCGATTTCGAATGAAAGCTGGTCAGAGTCAACGGGGTGGAATGAACCATCAACTACAACAACCTTCAGTGAGTCAACGGGGTAACCACCGAGGATACCATTCTTCATAGCAGTCTCAAAGCCCTTCTGGATAGAAGGAATGAACTCCTTAGGAATGTTACCACCCTTAACCTCGTTAACGAACTGCAAGCCGCCGTTCTCCTTGATGTTCCAATCCTCATCTACAGGACCTACGTTTACGATGATATCAGCGAACTTACCGCGACCACCTGACTGCTTCTTGTAAACCTCACGGTAGCCGTTAACAGTCTTAGTGATGGCTTCCTTATAGTTAACCTGGGGCTTACCCTGGTTACACTCTACCTTGAACTCACGCTTCAGACGATCGATAATGATATCGAGGTGAAGCTCACCCATACCTGAGATAATGGTCTGGCCACTCTGCTCGTCGGTACGTACGGTGAATGTTGGGTCTTCCTCAGCCAGCTTAGCGAGACCGTTGTCAAGCTTAGCAACGTCGGCCTGAGACTTAGGCTCAACGGCGATAGAGATCACAGTGTCGGGGAAGGTCATTGACTCCAGTACGATAGGCTTCTCCTCGTCGCAGAGGGTATCACCAGTACGGATATCCTTGAAACCTACACCTGCACCGATATCACCAGCGTCGATAGAGTCCATAGGAATTTCCTTGTTTGAGTTCATCTGGAACAGACGGCTGATACGCTCCTTCTTACCTGAACGTGGGTTGTAAACGTAAGAACCGGCCTTTACGCTACCTGAGTAAACGCGGAAGAATACCAGACGGCCCATGTATGGGTCAGTGGCAATCTTAAATGCGAGAGCTGAAGTAGGCTCGTTCTCGCTAGGCTTACGGCCCTCTTCCTCATCGGTGTTGGGGTTAGTACCCATAACCATCTCCACATCAACAGGAGCGGGAAGGAAAGCACAAACATAGTCGAGCAAAGGCTGAACACCCTTGTTCTTATATGAAGAACCGAGCAGCATAGGAGTGCACTGCATAGAGATGGTACCCTTGCGGATAGCAGCGATAATCTCGTCCTCAGTGATTGAGTCGGGATCATCGAAGTACTTCTCCATCAGAGCTTCGTCGTACTCAGCAGCAGACTCAAGCAGCTTGTTACGCCACTCGTCGCACTCTGCCTGCAAGTCAGCGGGAATCTCCTCAATGTCGTACTCAGCACCCATAGTCTCATCGTGCCACAGGATAGCCTTCATCTTGATAAGGTCAACCAGACCCTTGAAGTTCTCCTCAGCACCGATGGGCACCTGGATAACAACAGGGTTAGCACCAAGGATATCCTTCATCTGCTGAACAGTCTCAAAGAAGTCAGCACCAGAACGGTCCATCTTGTTTACGTAACCGATACGGGGTACGTTGTACTTGTCGGCCTGACGCCATACAGTCTCAGACTGAGGCTGAACACCATCGGCAGCAGAATAAGTAGCAACAGCTCCATCGAGTACGCGCAGTGAACGCTCTACCTCAGCGGTGAAGTCAACGTGTCCCGGAGTATCGATCAAGTTAATCTTATACTCGTTACCGTTCCACTTCCAGCTACAAGTAGTAGCAGCAGAGGTAATAGTAATACCACGCTCCTGCTCCTGAGCCATCCAGTCCATGGTAGCAGCACCATCGTGTACCTCACCAATCTTATGAGTCTTACCTGTGTAGAACAGGATACGCTCTGAAGTAGTGGTCTTACCGGCATCGATGTGAGCCATGATACCAATATTGCGGGTCAAATGTAGATCGCGATTTGCCATTTCTTTTCCTTTTTTCTATTAATCTTTTACCTTAATATTAGAAGCGGAAGTGTGCGAATGCACGGTTAGCCTCAGCCATACGGTGCATATCCTCCTTACGCTTGAAGGCACCACCCTGATTATTGAAGGCGTCCATGATCTCAGCAGCCAGCTTGTCGGCCATTGACTTACCGCTACGCTTACGAGCGAAGCTAATCATGTTCTTCATTGAGATGCTCTCCTTACGGTCGGGGCGAATCTCAGTAGGTACCTGGAAAGTAGCACCACCGATACGGCGGCTCTTAACCTCTACCTGTGGGGTGATGTTGTCGAGAGCCTGCTTCCAGATTTCCAGAGCTGACTTCTCTTCGTTCTGCATCTTACCCTTTACGGTCTCGAGGGCATTGTAGAAAATCTCATAAGAGATAGACTTCTTACCATCATACATCAGATGGTTCACAAACTTCGACACTTTCTTGTCGTTGAAGACTGGATCGGGAAGGATCACTCTCTTCTTTGGTTTTGCTTTTCTCATTTTTGTTTTTGAATTAATGTCTGCTTGGGGTTGTTTGTTTAACGTCTTCAACGCTCGCTCGTGAGCATTTACTCAACCTGTCTATAACAATTCTCCAGCAAAACGGTTTTTTACTTTTGTTTTTGCAACAGCGGAAAACCGCTGTTTACAGTCCTTTACGGCTTTCTAATCCTCTCCGATTATTACTTCTTAGCCTTAGGACGCTTAGCACCATACTTAGAACGACGCTGAGTACGGCTTGCTACACCGGCGGTATCAAGAGTACCACGAACGATGTGATAACGTACACCGGGAAGGTCCTTTACACGACCACCACGAACCAGCACGATGCTGTGCTCCTGCAAGTTGTGTCCCTCTCCTGGGATGTACGAGTTAACTTCCTTCTGATTAGTCAGACGAACACGGGCTACCTTACGCATAGCCGAATTAGGCTTCTTAGGGGTCGTTGTGTAGACACGTACACAGACACCACGACGCTGAGGACATGAGTCCAATGCGGGTGACTTTGACTTGTCAACGAGCACCTTTCTGCCTTTTCTTACCAATTGTGAAATTGTAGGCATAATTGTTTGTTTTTTAATTAATTATATTTGTTACGTTGTATTCTACTTGACATAGCGCACCCTACGCACAGGGCGCTTTTGGGCTGCAAAGGTACTAACTTTCCCTAAATCTACCTAATATACAAGAGTTAAAAAGACGCTTACTTAATGCTTTTTAACATTAAATAAGCGTTTTAGCAAATATTAACTAGATAATTCTCGTTTTATGCCTCTCCTTTACCAACTGGGAAGGGTGCGATGGTGCGTGGTTCTTGCTGTGGAATTTTGATGGCTCCAAACTCACGCTCATAGCGTACGATATTCTCCTGAAGAGCACCCAGCAAGCGCTTAGCATGCTCAGGAGCCAGGATAACGCGGCTCTTCACCTGTGACTTAGGCAGACCTGGCAATACGCGTGCAAAGTCGATAATAAAATCACTGCTAGAATGGGTAATAATAGCGAAGTTAGCATATTCGCCCTGTGCTACCTCGGGAGAAAGCTCTATCTGTAGCTGATTCTGTTTGTTTTCACTCATATCTGTTTTCTGTTTTAAATTTAGTGGATGCAAAAGTACACAATAAGATTTATATCTCCAAACAAATACAAGGATATATTTGCCAGAACTTTGGGTATTTCGAAGAAAATATGTATTTTTGCAGCCGAAACAAACAGCTAATTGAATATGAATCTAATTAAGAACCAAGAATTTGGAGGCGAGCGCCCACTGTTCGGCCTTCGAGACACGAGACTTGAGCATATCACCATCACCGATGGTGAGAGTGGCATTAAGCAGTGCCAGAAGATAGAGGCGCAGCACTGTCGCTTCTATGGTAAATATCCCTGGTGGCACGTAGACGGTGCAATGATAGAGGATTGCTACTTTGCCGAAGGTTCGCGCTCGGCCATCTGGTACACCAACGATCTGGTGATGCGCCGCTGTCGTATTGACGGTCCTAAGTTCTTCCGCGAGATGAAGAATGTAGAGTTAGAGGATGTCGAGATTATGGATGCCGATGAGACATTCTGGAAAGTGGACGGATTGCGACTAAAAAATGTCAAGCTACATGGTGGAACCTATCCTTTTATGTTCTCAAAGAACATCTATGTGGACGGACTGGAGAGCGATGCCAAATATGTTTTCCAATACTGTAAGAATGTAGAGATACATCATGCTAAGATTATGACTAAAGACTCTTTCTGGGAGTGTGAGAATATAACTATTTACGACTCCGTGCTGGATGGTGAGTATCTGGCTTGGCACTCAAAGAATGTGCGCTTGGTAAATTGTCATCTAACTGGCGAGCAGTTGCTCTGCTATGCGCAGAACCTGGTACTAGAGAACTGCACCTTCGACAAGGATTGCGACCGTGTATTCGAATACAGCACGGTGAATGCCGACATCCGCGGACATATTGAGAATATCAAGAATCCTACCAGCGGACATATCATTGCCGACTCCATAGGCTCTATTACCCTCGACAAGTACGTCAGAGAGCCTAACGACTGCGTGATAGAAACAAGATAACAAAAACACATATATGTACAACTTTAACCAAACAATTGAGCGACGCGGCACAGGCTGCGTCAAATGGGACGAGGCACCAGAAGGTGTCATCCCTATGTGGGTGGCTGATATGGATTTTGCCGTAGCACCCGCCATTCAAGAGGCCATCCGCCAGCGTGCCGAACATCCTATCTATGCCTACACCTTAGTAGGCGAGTCGTATTACCAAGCTATCATCTCGTGGTTTCAGCGACGCCACCAGTGGACTATTGCGCGCGAACATATATTATATACAACAGGTGTAGTACCTGGAATATCTTGTGTACTGAAAGCACTGACGATGCCGGGCGAAAAGGTGGTGATACTCAGTCCCGACTACAATTGTTTCTTCTCTTCTATCCGCAATACAGGTTGCGTGGTTTCGGAGAGTATCTTACAGCAATGCCACAATACACAGGGCCGTTTCGAGGTAGATTGGGATGACTTCGAAGCGCGATGTGCCGACGAGAAGACTACAGTATTCCTCTTGTGCAACCCTCACAATCCCACAGGTCGCGTATGGACCCGAGAAGAGTTGCAGCGCATGAGCAACATCTGCCACAAGCATCATGTACGCATCGTCAGCGACGAGATACATTGCGAACTCATCATGTCGGGACATACCTTCTGTCCGATGGCTACGATAGACCCGACTGCCGTTATCCTCAACTCGCCCTCTAAGTCGTTTAACATCGCTGGTCTGCAGATGGCCAACATCATCTGTACAGATGCAGAGACACGTCGCCGTATCGACCGCGCCATCAATATCAACGAGGTATGCGATGTCAATCCCTTTGCCCCTGTAGCAGGTATGGCAGCGTATAACGAGAGCGAACAGTGGATTGACGAGCTGTGCGCTTATATTGAGGACAACTATCATACGCTGTGCGACTTTGCCACAAAGCATCTTCCTTGTTGGCAGGTGATGCCGATGGAAGGCACCTATCTGGCTTGGGTAAAGATACAAGACTGCGGAGACGTAGATGCCTATACCAAGAAGTTGGAAGACGAAGCTAAGGTATGGATGAATCCCGGCACGATGTATGGCGAAGAGAGTGGCAAAGGCTATATCCGCATCAATCTTGCCTGTCCGCGTGCTACCTTATTAGAAGCATTAGAAAGAATCAAGAATATACAAAAATAAGCAATCAACACAAACATGAAACAAAAAAGTGAAGTAAATGCATGGTCAGTGACGTGGGGCGTCCTGATGGCCATGTTGTTTTCTGCAGCTGCAGCCTATCTGGGTCTCAAGGTAGGTCAGGTATTCGAAGCTGCTATCCCCATTGCGATTATTGCCGTAGGTGTATCGGCAGCCGCCAAGCGCTCTAATGCCTTGCGCGAGAATGTGATTATCCAGTCTATCGGTGCCTGTTCGGGAGCCGTCGTGGCTGGTGCCATCTTCACCCTGCCTGCCATCTATATCCTGCAGGCTAAATATCCGGAGATGAGTGCCGACTTCCTCAAGATATTCATCGCCTCTATGTTAGGTGGTGTACTCGGCATCCTGTTCCTCATCCCCTTCCGTCGTTATTTCGTAGAGGCTCCACAGGAGCAGTTCCCCTTCCCTGAGGCTACTGCTACCACACAGGTGCTGAAGAGTGGTGAGTCGGATGGCGACGATGCAGAGAAAGGCAGTTCACAAGCCAAGCCACTACTGATAGCAGGCTTGGTGGGCGGTCTCTATGACTTCATCGTGGCTACCTTTGGTTGGTGGAACGAGAATGTTACTTCACGTATGCTCCCCTTTGGCGAGGATGTGGCCGAGAAGGCTAAGCTCGTATTCAAGAATAATACCGGTGCCGCTGTGTTAGGTCTGGGTTATATCATCGGTTTCCGCTATGCCCTTATCATCACACTGGGTTCACTGTTTGTATGGTGGCTCGTAGTACCTGCGATGGCTATCATCTTCAGTGGCGACGTGCTCAACCAGTGGAATCCTGCCATCACTACTGCTGTAGGCGACATGTCGCCCGAACAGATCTTCACCTCTTATGGTAAGAGCATTGGTATCGGTGCCATCGCCATGGCGGGCATCATCGGTATCATCAAGTCGTGGGGCGTTATCAAGAGCGCTGTCGGACTGGCCACAAAGGCTGGCGAGAATAGTGGCGAGGCTACCGACAAGGCCGACCTGCCCTTTAAGTTTATTGCTATCTCAGCCGTACTGACGCTACTCGTCACCTTCCTGTTCTTCTGGTTTGGCGTGATGGATGGCAACCTGCTCTTCGCTTCTGTGGCTATCATCCTCACTGCCGTCATCGCCTTCCTCTTCACTACCGTGGCAGCCAATGCCATCGCCATCGTAGGTTCTAACCCTGTATCGGGTATGACACTGATGACGCTGATTCTCGCATCTGTTGTGATGGTAGCTGTAGGACTGAAGGGTACTGGTGGTATGGTGGCCGCCCTCATCATGGGTGGTGTGGTATGTACTGCCCTCTCAATGGCCGGTTCTTTCATTACCGACCTGAAGATTGGTCACTGGTGTGGCACACAGCCTCGTAAGCAGGAGACGTGGAAATTCTTGGGTACACTCGTCAGCGCCGCTACCGTTGGTGGTGTGATGATGCTGCTCAACGAGACCTATGGCTTTGCCTCTGGTGCACTGGCTGCTCCTCAGGCTAATGCGATGGCTGCCGTTATCGACCCACTGATGAATGGTGTGGGTGCTCCTTGGCCGCTCTATGCGCTCGGTGCTATTATCGCCGTAGTATTGACATTCTGCAAAGTACCTGCGTTGGCCTTTGCTCTGGGTATGTTTATCCCCATGGAACTGAATGTACCCCTGTTGGTGGGTGGTGCTGTTAGCTGGTATGTCACCACGCGTTCTAAGGACGAGGCTGTCAACAAGGCTCGTGGTGAGAAGGGCAACCTGATTGCCTCTGGATTTATTGCCGGTGGTGCCTTGATGGGCGTCATCAGTGCCCTGTTGCGCTTTGGCGGTATCCAGTTCGACTACGAAGCATGGTGGGCTAACTCTCTGTCAGAATGGTGCTCACTGGGAGCCTACATCCTGCTGATAGCCTACTTCATTCGTACAATTAAGAAATAAAAAGACGGAAAAACTATCGCATGTTGCGCGGATGATGCTCCAGAATCTGTTGGCGCAGCGTTGACATGTCGATATGAGTATATATCTCGGTGGTGCCAATACTCTCGTGTCCTAACATAGCTTGGATGGCGCGGAGGTCGGCACCACCTTCTAGTAATGCGGTAGCAAACGAGTGGCGCAGGGTGTGGGGCGAGATGGTCTTGGTGATACCAGCCTCCACGGCCTGACGCTTAATCATAATCAGTATCATGGTGCGTGTCAGGTGGGCACCGCGACGATTCAAAAATACATAGTCTTCTTCGCCACGCTTGATATCCATGTGCTTACGGGTTTCATACCATAGCTCTAGTTCGTGTATCGCTTTGGGCGAGATAGGTACCAGGCGCTCTTTAGAACCCTTACCCATCACGCGCAGATACTGCTCTTCCAGATAAAGGTCGGTGAGCTTCAGGTTGACCAGTTCCGACACACGCAGACCACAAGAGAACAACACCTCGATGATGGCGCGATTGCGCTGTCCTTCCCACTTAGACAGGTCTATCGAGTTCTCCAAGCTATCTACCTCAGCAGGCGACAACACCTCTGGCAGATGCTCACCCAACACGGGCGACTCCAGTAGTTCTGTGGGGTCATCATCACGATAGCCATCCAACTGCAGGAAACGAAAGAAGGAGCGCACCCCACTGAGGATGCGACACTGAGAACGCGGATGAATACCGATATCGTGCAGTCCTGCAGCAAAGTGCTGCAAGTCTTCCAGCTCCACCTCTTGCAACTGCTTATCCTCACGCACCAGATAGTCCATCAACTTCTGTAAGTCGCGGATATAGGCATCCAGCGTATTTGCTGAATAGCCACGCTGCAATTTCAGGTAGCGCTGATAAGCCTTGACGATATTTGTCGGCGTTTTCTTGTTTGTTTCCATTTTCTTTCGTACCTTTGACTTCGTCGAAAGTACTTTCGCTCAAAAAAGCTCAAATATATTTGGCTTTTCGTTCGCTTATTCGTACCTTTGTCGCCACAAAGGTACGAATTAACAGATAAAAAGCCAAATAAGAAATGAAGATTCTCATCATTAATGGTCCTAATTTAAACCTGCTCGGTGTACGCGAGCCAGGCATCTATGGTACGTCATCCTTTGAGCAGTATCTGCCTCAGTTGCAAGCCCAGTATCCCGATGTCGACATCGAATACTACCAGAGCAATGTAGAGGGCGAGCTTATCAACAAGTTGCAGGAGGTAGGCTTCACGTATGATGGTATCGTACTTAATGCAGGTGCCTACACGCATACCTCAGTAGCTCTTCACGACTGCATTCGTTCCCTGAAGAGCCCTGTCATCGAGGTGCACATCTCTAATGTTCACCAGCGTGAGGAGTTCCGCCACCAGTCTATGATTTCGGCTGCCTGCAAAGGTGTTATCTGTGGCTTCGGACTCGATTCGTATCGTTTGGCAGTAAGCGCCCTACGGGCTAGTGATAAGTGAACAGTGAATAGAGAATAGATAAGCTGTGACTGTCGACGAATACATCCTCCAACATATTGACCCAGAGCCGGAATATCTCTATCGACTCTGGCGTGCCACCAATATCCACATGCTTCACGGCAGAATGGCTTCTGGCCATCTGCAGGGACGCCTGCTGAAGATGTTGGTACAGATGATTCATCCCCAGAACATTCTTGAGGTAGGTACCTTTAGTGGCTATTCTGCGCTGTGCTTGGCAGAGGGATTAGACGAAGGCGGCAAGGTATATACCTTTGAAATCAACGACGAGCAGGAAGACTTCACGCGTCCTTGGATAGAGAATTCACCCGTTGCCGATAAGATACAGTTTATCATTGGCGACGCCATCACCGAGGCCCCACGCCTGGGCATCACCTTCGACATGGCTTTTATCGATGGCGACAAGCGCACCTATCAACAGACCTACGAGATGGTACTCCCCATCCTGAAGAAGGGTGGCTTTATCTTGGCTGACAACACCCTATGGGATGGTCATGTGGTAGATCATAACTACGACCGCGACCCGCAAACCAAGGGCATCGAGACCTTCAACGACTATATTGCTAAAGACGCTCGCGTAGAGCGCGTTATCCTACCACTTCGCGATGGTTTAACCCTTATTCGCAAGTTGTAAACAGCCTTTTGTCAGCAAAATGAAGTTAATTTTGCATATTTTATTTGCAAAATGTTGCATATTCCAATAATTATATGTACTTTTGCTTACTTTTTGACAGCAAAAGAAAAAACAATACTATGGACAAGATTGACAATCTCGACAAAAAAATCCTGAGCATTCTCTCACAGAACGCTCGCATCCCTTTTAAGGATGTGGCAGCAGAATGCAATGTGTCACGTGCCGCCATTCACCAACGTGTGCAACACCTGATTGAGAATGGTGTTATTATGGGTAGCGGCTTTGATGTAAACCCGAAGAGTCTGGGTTATTCTACCTGTACCTATGTCGGAATCACCCTTGAGCGTGGTTCTATGTATAAAGACGTAGTAGAATGTCTGCGTCATATTCCCGAAGTCGTAGAGTGTCACTTCACCACAGGTCCATACACCATGATGGTTAAGCTTTATGCTCGCGACAACGAACAGTTGATGCACCTGCTCAACGGACGTCTGCAAGACATCCCTGGCGTGGTAGCTACCGAGACACTGATATCTCTGGAGCAGAGCATCAAGCGCGAAATCCCTGTTAACCTGGAAGATTAAGCAAGATGGCAACAAACCCCTTTGATTGGCAGTCGCAACTCGTTGCGTCGGCCTATGCTTCGTTCCCTGAAGCCAAGCGCAAACCCGTGATTGGCATCACGGGCAACTATGGTGAACTAACCTGTAAGTTGGCCGAGGGCTATTATAAGTCTGTACAGCGTGCCGGTGGCGTACCCGTCATCATCCCGCCATTGAGCGACACCGATAGCATTATCAATACCTTAGAGCATCTCGACGGACTGATACTGAGTGGTGGTGCCGACTACGATCCTCACTATGCCGACGAGGAGCCATGGCCTACGCTGGGCACGATTAATGCCGAGCGCGACCTGCCCGAGCTCTTCATCACCCAGCTGGCTTACAATCGCCAGCTGCCTATCCTTGGCATCTGTCGAGGCATCCAGACATTAGCCATGGCCCTAGGCGGTCATGTGCGCCAGGACATCAGCGACATCCAACAGCTCAACCACTCGCAAGAGGAAGAGCGCAGCGTTGCCACCCATACCGTCACCATAGAGAAGGATTCCCTCCTTTCTAAAATCTATAGCGGCTCTCAATGGTCAATCGTCAATGGTCAATCGTCAATGGTCAATCGTCAATCTTCAATCTTGAACGTCAACTCGTTCCACCACCAGGCTGTCGATGAAACCGGTCCGCGCTTCCGTGCGGTAGCCTATTCTGAGGATGGCATCATCGAAGCGATGGAGAGCACAGAGTATAAGAGCATCATAGGCGTACAGTGGCACCCCGAGTGCCTTGTTGAAGATGGCTTACCCATCTTCCAATGGCTCCTTGGTGAGGCCGCCCAGTATCGCGCCACCTGCGATGTGCACAACCGCATCCTCTCTTTAGACACACACTGCGACACCCCGATGTTCTTCCCACAGAATGTAGATTTCGGTAGTCGCGACTCCAAGATATTGGTCGATTTGCACAAGATGACGGAAGGTCATCAGGATGCCACTATCATGGTGGCCTACCTCCCCCAGCCTACCGACCACCCCAAAGAGTTTGCCGACAACATCTTTGATAAGATAGAAGATATTGTTGCCAAGCACAACCAGTATATCGGCATTGCCCGTACCCCCGACGACCTGTGGATGAATAAGCATCTGGGCAAGAAGAGCATCATGCTGGGTATCGAGAATGGTCATGCCCTGGATGGTAAGATAGACAACCTGCGCCACTTTGCCGAGCGCGGCATTGTCTATATGACGCTATGCCACAATGGCGACAACGATATCTGCGACTCCGCTCGTGGCGAACATACCCATGATGGTGTCAGCGCCTTCGGTCGTGAGGTCATCAGCGAGATGAATCGCCTGGGCATCATGGTCGATCTAAGCCATGCTGCCGAGAAGAGCTTCTACGATGCTTTAGCACTAAGCAAGACACCTATCGTATGCAGTCATAGCAGTTGTCGTGCCCTCTGCGACCATCCCCGCAACCTTACCGACGACCAGATGCGCGCCCTTGCCCAGCATGGTGGTGTCATGCAGGTTACGCTCTATAACGGATTCTTGGTAAAAGAGGGTGAAGCCACCATCGAAGATGCCATGCGCCACTTGGAGCATGCTATCAGCGTGATGGGTATCGACCATGTAGGATTAGGTACCGACTTCGATGGCGACGGTGGTATTCGCGGCTTGTCATGCTCGTCAGAGCTCCTGAACTACACCCGCGAACTGCTCAAGCGCCACTATTCCGACGAAGACATCCAGAAGCTGTGGGGAGGCAACTTCCTACGTGTGATGCGCTTGGTACAACAAAGTCGCGCTTAACCGAATATCAGTTGTATAAGGGTCTGTCCTACGGCCTGTAGGGTATTCTTGTCGATATGCTCCATATCGTCACTCACGGTGTGCCATGTAGGACCGAAGTTACTCTGCTGGCAGTCAGGATAGTGACTGATGATGTCGATGCAAGGAATGTTAGCCACCTCGTTCACGGGCAGGTGATCGTCGGTAATACCTCCATTATCCTTGTTGGGGAAATAACTGCCATAGCCAGCGATGCTTGCGGCCTGCCATACCTTTTCTACAATGCTCTGTGCATACTTCATCGAGTAGTATTCACGATAGAACGTAGCACTCTGTCCGCCCACCATATCCAGCAGGATTCCATATTGGTATGTGGAGGGAGAAGTGTTAAGTGATGAGACGTATTCCTTCGCCCAATACTGTGCGCCCAGTGCCCACGAAGAGGCATCGCTATCGTCTTCCCACTGAGGTGTACCCCAGTCTTCCGCATCAAAGCAGATAAAGTCTACTGCCACGTTGGCCGAGTCGTTCTGTTGCAACAGACGCGCCAGTTCCAGCATCACCGCCACACCCGACGCACCATCGTTGGCAGCCATCACGGGCTTCTTCCAGTTGGCCTCGTCAGGGTCGTTGTCCGCCCAAGGACGACTATCCCAGTGGGCACATATCATGATGCGTGGCTTGTCCGACTTCGGTGAGCGAGCAATGATGTTGGTGCTTTTCAGAATGGTGCCGTCATAGCCCTTCAGGTCGGCCTTCTGCAGCTCCACCTCGCAACCATATTTCTCAAACTGTTGTGCTATCCACTCTCCGCACTTCTCGTGAGCCTCACTATTCATCGTGCGAGGACCATACTGGCATTGTGCCGCACAATAATTATAGGCCGAATCAGCACTAAACGTAATGCTCACGGCCTTCTGTTCCTCACTCTCGCTCTTCTTTGTCGTTCCGCATGCCACCATCAGCATACTTGCAGCGATTATACCCCAAATATATTTCATTTTCTTGTTTTTATTTTTCGTTCGATGTTAATTGTTTCGAAGGTACGGGGGAACGGGGGGCAGCCTCTTGCGAGGCCGAGGGTACGAGAAATGTATCTCCGCTCTGTGTCCCTCACCAAAGGGGAGGTTAGGAGGGGCTTCTTCTCGGCTAGAGGTATTCTCGTCCCCCCGTACCTCCGCACCACCGTACCCCCGATAATCGGCGGGGAAACCGCCGAAAACAACGTTCAACGTCTACAGCTGTCCTGCCTCTACCATCAGTACCACGCGCTCTGTCAGTCGGTCAATGCCCTCCGGGTCATACTCCTTTTTCAGCGAAGCACCAAAGGCCCACGCAAATGCCTGATAGAATCCGGCACGCACGGGTCCAAGGAAAGCCTGTATCAGTTCGTAACTCGACGAGTGACTCTCACGATAAATCAGTTTGATGAGCAGTTTACCCTGCGAATAGGTCAGCTTCTTCATTCTCGGCTTATACTCCTGCATGATGCTCTTCTCCACGCGCTGCATGTGTTCTTCGCGTGCCTTCTTCGAGGGCAGTGTCTCCAGATATGCAGCCGTCTCCATCATGATGAGTCGTGCCTCTTTAGCGATGGGGAGCACCGTCTTCACGTTCTTCACCAGTCGCATATAGGCACCCTGTTGCTTCTTACTGCTAAAGCTGACGGGTGGAAAGACATAGACATTGTTCATCTCCATATACTGTATGCTGTCGCCATCCTCCAGCACCTTACCCACCCTCACGGTAGGTACGAAGGTAGGACTATCCATGTCCACCTCCTGTCGCTTCTTGTCTTGCGCCATACAGCCTAGAGCCATCAAGCCGAAGCCCGTCAATATCAACATCTTCCGTTTCATGCCACAAAAGTACGAATTAATGGTTGAAACGCCAAAAAAATTTGCAATTCTTATTACTATTGCATATACTGCGAAGGAGTGATACCCGTTTTCTCTTTGAATTTACGCTGGAAGTAACTACGGTCTGTAAAACCACAATGATTAGCTATCGCCTCATTGTTCCAATCGGGATGTTCTTTGATAACGCGTTTAGCCTCCTCTATGCGCAAATCGGTCATCCAGTTGGCGTAAGTAGTGTCGTGCTGTCTCAACCATGCCGACAGAGCATAGCGAGGCATACCGATAGATTCGGCAGCAGCAGGCATTGTCAATCCATTCTGGCGATACCCTCCGTTAGCTATCCATTGTTCGATGGCTGCATACGTACGTTGCGACTTTTCGTTGTGCTCCACCACTTCCTCATTATCCTCTGCCTCCTTGATTCTCATAGGTGCTGCACTAACCACATAACTACAGAAGCTGTCAACCAGGAAGAAGATACCACCGAAGAAGATGATAGCGAACAACGCCAGTCCCTTACTCTGCACAAACATCAGTAGTGGAACCATGATAGCCATCACCATCAACACCACCGAACTCATTCGCATCCAGCACAGCATACCATCGGTGTCGCGGTCATAATAGTTTTGCAGCGTGCGATGCAGGGCGCGCAGGGTGACAATATTCTTTAGAGTATAATACCCTTGCATGATGAGATACAATATCGATGATACCACTTCTGCCCGGTGCAGTTCTAAGGTATCGCTCCATAGAGATTGACCATCAATAATAGCAGCCACTCCCAACATAGCCAACACCAATAGCCACACGATGCCACCCATCACCTTCTCCATCATGGTGATTCTTCCTTGACGCTGCAAGTAAAGCATAGCCAACGACACAAGCCAGCTACTGGGGATAAACAACACCAAATTGAGAAACACCGCTTGGGTTACGCCCATCGCGCGTAGTCCAAGTTTAAACTGTAACAAAAACTGCACATCAAGCAGTAAAATTCCAATTACCATCATCCACCGAGCTACATCCATCACAGCATTTACTGCCACCTTTTTGGGTAGCAGCAGTAGCTTTAGCGTTAATAGCGTCAGCAACACAACAGCAGAAAATTGCATCAATTCCATTTCAATAATCAAGGTCAATCGAGTGCAAAGATACAAAATTCTGTGTAAAAAGCAACAATTTTTGTGTAATTTATGCAAATTGACACACACAATATCCATAAATTTAACACCATTGTTGTATTTTCCACACCTTTATTATGAAAAAATAAGTACTTTCGCGACCGATTCAACCAAACGACATATAAAGATATGAAAAATTACAGCAATAGCAGTGTGTGCCCTATGACATCCAAAGCCATAGGTTATCACGCTATTGTTGTATGAAACAATCAAGATAAAATTTTAAATATAGATTCATCATAAATAACACCTTTAACATTAACAAATGAAACAAAAAAGACTTTATTTCCTGGCGAGGGCAACGATGACGTTGCTCCTTGTCATGCTCTGTTCCATAGGAACATGGGCTACAGGAGGTACGCTTGCTGGTAGTGGTACCAGTAGCGACCCCTATGTGATTGCGGATGCCGCCGACTGGACGACATTTGTGAACTGGATTAACAACAGTAGCACTAACAGTACCTACGCCAGCAAGTACTACAAGCTGGGTGCTGACATCACCATCTCTTCGATGGCGGGAACCAAGAGTGGAAATACTCTTATACAGTTTAAGGGTACTTTCGATGGCGATGGCTACACGATGACACTCAACGATTTGACATCTCCTGGCGAGTTCTGTGCTCCATTCCGCTATGTCGATGGTGCTACCTTTAAGCGTATCCACACAACTGGAACGGTTAAAGCTGGTTCTCACACTTCTAACGACAAGTATCGCACTGGTCTTGTTGGTGATTGTAGAGGTACAACCACCATTACCAACTGCTGGAGCAGCGTGGCTATTACCAGTGAGATCAACGAGGATGGTACCCACGGTGGTTTCGTAGGTGTTGTCAATGGCGGCACACTCACCATCACCAACTGTCTTTTCGACGGTAGCATCACTGGCACCAACACCTGGGCTAACGCAGGTTTTGTAGGTTGGACTGGTGGTTATACTACCAACATCACCAACTGTTTGATGTTAGGAACCATAAACGATAACCCCAAGAATGGTGCTACATTCATGCGTGGTAACGAAAAGAACAGCGTTGTTAACTCTGCTGATAACATTAAGGTTAACAACAGCTATTACAATGAGGCTCACGGAACAGTACAGGGTACTGCTATTGGCAGCATGACCAATGCTCAGCTGCTGACAGCGCTTGGCAATAACTGGGAAATCAGTGGTGGCAAGCTTGTTCCCGTTATGAGTACCAACAACCTCTCTCTCGCTACTGTTAGCGGACTGACCACACCTTATTATATATGGACAGGCAGCCCTATCGCTGTCAACTATACTGTAACAGATGCCGAAGGCAAGGTTTTGACCGAAGGCACTGACTATACTGCATCTTTCTCACCTGCTACCGTACAGGAGGTTGGTGAATACACGCTGACTATTACCGGTAAGGGTTCTTACACTGGTACCAAGATTGTTACTTTCGAAGTACGCAGAACGCTTTATGGTAGCGGTACTGCCGCCGATCCTTATCTGATTGGTAGCGATATCGACTGGAAGACCTTTGCTAATTGGATTAACAATGAGAACACCACTTATCGCAACAAGTATTATAAGCTCACTGCCGATATCAATGTTACTACGACAGTAGGAACCAGCGAAGACAACTCCTTTAGAGGAACCTTCGATGGTGATGGTCACACCATGACCCTCGACCTGACTTCTGAGGGCGATTACTGGGCACCGTTCCGCTATGGCTACAATGGCGTCACTCTCAAGCGTATACATGTAGCAGGTACTATTAATACAAGCCACAGATACGCTGCAGGTCTTGTTGGCTATCAGAAATACGACCTGAATATCATTAACTGCTGGAACAGTGTAACTATTAACAGCAGCACTAATGAAAATTACCCTGACCATGGTGGATTCATTGGCTACGTATATGGAACTACCAACCTTACCAACTGCCGCTTCGACGGTAAACTTCTTGGACCTGACTCTAAAGCTTGCGGTGGATTCGTTGGTTACCAGTCAAGCGGCTATACCATCAACGTAACCAACTGTCTCTACGCTCCCACAGAAGTAACTGTAAGCACAGAAAACAACAGCAGCACGTTCGTGCGTATTAGCGGTACAACAAACATTACCAACAGCTATTACACTGAGACTTTGGGAATCGAGCAAGGTACTGCCGTTGGCTCTATGACCAATGCTGAGCTTCAGCAAGCCCTCGGTAAGGGTTGGGATATTATAAATAATAAGGTGGTGCCCGTACAGGACATCAAGAACCTGACTGCAGGTAGCATCGTATGCAACACCTTCTTCCCCTACACTGGTTCTGAGATTACGGTAACTCCTACCGTAAAGGATATGGACGGCAACACCATTGCCGCCGAGAACTACAGCGTCAGCTTCTCACCCAGTCCCGTACAGGTTCAGGGCAACTACACCATGACCGTTAACGGTAATGCCAACGGCTACAGCGGCACACTGACCCATCAGTTTGAGGTAGCCAACTACATCGCCGGTACAGGCACTAAGGATGATCCTTTCCTCATCGGTAGCACCGATGACTGGAACACACTGGCAGCATCTGTAGCTGGTGGTATCACTTACTCTGGCAAATACGTCAAACTGACCAATGATATCACCATTACAACGATGGTAGGTATTCGTGATGGTTTCCCCTTCCAAGGTACTTTCGATGGCGACAACCATACTATTACCGCCAACATCGTAAGCACAGCTACTGGCGATGACATGAACGAACAGGGTGTGGCTCCCTTCCACTACCTCAAAAGCGCTAAAATCAAGAACCTCACCGTTGCAGGTTCTATCACCTCTGCCAGCAAGTATGCAGCAGGTCTGGCGGGCTGGGCTCACAATTATACAGAGTTCAACGACTGCGTAGTTACCGCTACCATCACCACCAGTGCTGACTATGCCGGTGGATTTGTGGGTAACATGGACGTCAACAGCAACGGATATTATCTATATTTTACTAACTGTGTCTTTGCCGGAACTATTAACAACACCAGCAGCGACGCTAATCGCAGAGCTGGCGGTTTCATCGGCTACGGTGGCGGATACAGCTACTTCACCAACTGTCTGGAGAATGGTACCTATACCAACCTCACGCTGATGAACCCCAGAAATTCATACAACTATTTCTACAACGACAATGTAACCAGCCTCTATTATATCAATAAGATTGGAAATACCGACAAGTATATAGCAGATGGTTACGGTTGCCATCAGGTTACTAAGACCGCTCCTACTAAGGACATCTATCTGGCTAAGGCCCTTCATGGCTATGACTTCTATCAGCCTGTATTGATTACAGACATGTATGAAACTTATGCTTACAACAATGGTGAGGAGATTATCCTCAACTATGCACTGAAGATTGATAGCAAGACATTGACCAAAGACACCGACTACGAGGTGGTTTTATCTAGCACTCCTGCCGCTATTGGCAATTACACCATCACCTTCACGGCTAAGGCTGACAATAAAGCTCGTTACGCTGGTGCAGCCGTCCGTTCATTCCGCGTGATGGAAGGTGAGAGCCTCGACGGTTATGTATTTGCCACTGAAGGTGAAGGCGATGATAAGGTATATCTCATCAATGACGAGAGCGACTTGAAGCGTTTGGCTGCTTATGTTAATAGCGGACACAATGCTCAAGGCAAGACCTTCAAGCAGAATGCCGACATCACGCTGGCTGCTGCACACACAACTATCGGTGGATACATTGACGGTAACTACAGATATTTCTATGGCATCTTTGATGGTAATAATAAGAGTATCACAAACCTGACGATTAACCAACCAGACTTCAACTATCAAGGTCTATTTGGATATACCAGCAGCGCTGTTATCAAGAATGTAAACCTCGTTAATTGTAATATCACTGGTAAGAGCTATACAGGTGGTATTGCTGGTAATTCTTCTGGCACCATTCAGAATTGTCACGTTAGTGGTACTATTGCAGCAACAGTTGCCGATGCCACTTACCACGGTGGTATCGTAGGACATGCTACAGGTACAACTATTACAGACTGTACCATGACTGGTGCTGTTTCTACCTCTGTAAGCAACGACTACTATGGTGGTATCGTGGGCCGTGCAGGTTGGGATGTTATTTTCACTTCTTGTGAGAATGCAGCAGCCATCTCTGGCGATGGTGAGAAACATGGTGGTATCGTAGGCGATGACGATGCCAGCAGCAATAGATACAATCTTTGTTTGAATACCGGTACCGTGGCAGGAACTAAATATGTAGGTGCTATTGCCGGCGAATATTCTTGGACAACTAATTACACCAATTGCTACTATGCATCTCCTTGTACCGCTAATGCACTCGGCTATAGCAGTGGCGCCTCAGATTACAGTGGCCGTGCAGAGCGTGGATATATCGTTGCTGCAGGCGACCATATCAATAACATTGTTGCTGCCGAGACGGGCGTAGTAACCAGTGTACTCAGTGGCAAGAAGTATTACAAGAAGGGTAACTGGACACTGACACTGACACCCGACCTGACCGATGTAACATTCGTTACTTATGCTT
The DNA here is from genome assembly GCA_900199555.1 of Prevotellaceae bacterium MN60. Taxonomy (GTDB): domain Bacteria; phylum Bacteroidota; class Bacteroidia; order Bacteroidales; family Bacteroidaceae; genus Prevotella. Next base: position 6,608 of record FZQZ01000012.1, on the reverse strand, counting down.
GCGAAGGTGGTACACTGACCAACCTGGAAACTGTTGATGGCGACCATGTGCTGACCATTACCGACAAGGATGTCACTATCTCTGCCGTCGTCAGCAGCAACAGCGGTATAGATATGAGCACCGTTAACGTTGCACCTATCGCCGATAAGCGCTGGAAGGGTAGTGATCCTGTTATCCCAGCACTGACCGTCACCAACGGAACCACTCCGCTCGTATTGGGTACCGACTACCTCGTAGAAGGCACCAACAACACAGCTATTGGTACGGCTACGCTCACTCTGACAGGTATCAACGGCTATAAGGGCACAACGACAAAGACCTTCAACATCGTTGACCTCCCACTGCTGGATGCTGAGAAGAGCAATAGTTCAGAGAACCCCTATCTGATTGCTACAGAGGAAGACTTGGAGGCATTGGCAAGCATTGTAAACACTGATGCCCGTCGAAATGGCTACTACAAGCAGACAGCTGACATCACCCTCACCGAGGAGCATACAGCCATCGGTACAAACAATTCTTCTTTTAATGGTCGATACGATGGTGACAACAAGACCATTAGCGGATTGTATATCAACAAGCCTGATGCTTATTATCAAGGATTGTTCGGCTATATTAATAGTGTTTACGATGATGCTGTCAAAAATGTAGTCATCGTTGATTGTGACATTACTGCAAAAAGTTATGTAGGTGGTATCTGTGGATATCTATCCTACTCAAACATAAGAAATTGTAGCGTAAGTGGAGCCATCAAGGCTGCTGATGGCGTTGAAGCTAACTATCATGGAGGTATCGTTGGTTACCTTGATTATTACAAAATCAGTAACTGTATCAATACTGCCAGTGTAACGGGCAATGGCAATTATAATGGTGGTATTGCCGGAGAAATGTGGAGAAGCACCGCTGAGAATTGCTTCAATGCCGGCATCGTTGAGGGAACCTCGTATGTAGGCTCTATAGTAGGTTATAACTATAGTGGCCAATTTACCAACAACTACCACACAACGGCTACTACTGGTGGTGTAGGTGCAAACAGTGCTACAGGTACTGACCAGACTGGTGCTGAGGTGGTTGCAAAGATTAGCGCAGCTGATGGCGTTACACTGACATTGCCTACAGAGCCCAACTACGTTTGGAATGCAGAGAATCTTTACAAGAGCGGTACAAAGGTAACACTAAACTATGCTGTTCCTGACGGCAAGGTATTCGACCATTACACTGTGAACAGTGGTGAAATCAGCAATGCTGGTATCATTGATGGCGAACATACGCTAACCGGCTTCAGTGAGGACGTAGTTATCACAGGTAGCTATGCTGACAACATCATTGACCTTGCAACTGCAGGTGCCGTGATTGCCGATATTGACAACCTGACCTATAATGGCAGCGTTCAGCATCCTGTTCCTGTGGTTACACTGGATACAGAGACATTGGAAGAGAACAACCAGTACACTGTTAGCTATAGCGATGGCTGTACCAATGCAGGTACTTACACCGTTACCGTCACTGGTTCGGGTCGTTACTCTGGCAGCGTATCAAAGAACTTCACTATCGATCCCTTCAATGTAGAAAACTGTGAAATCAAAATGGAAAATCAGCTCTACACAGGAAGTGAGATTGAATTGAACCCAACCGTAAAGCGTGACGGCACATTGTTAGTAAAGGGTGCTGACAAGGACTTTGTCATCACCACTGTTCCTGCCGAAGTATTGGCTGTTGGCGACTACACGATGACCATCACTGGTGTTGGTAACTACACTGGCACTAAGGACTTCGACTTCCAAGTTATCAAGAGACTGAAGATTGGCTCTGGTACTTCGACAAGCAGCGTTATACCTTTCAACAACTGGGATAACTACGCTTTGACGCAGCAGATATACACCGCTGACGAGCTAGGCAATCAGGCTGGCAAGATTACCAGCATCGACCTCAGGGAGACCAGCACGAAAGACTGCAAGCGCACGATGGACATCTATCTGGTGAACACCAGCAAGAGCAGTTTTGAAAACGAGACAGACTGGATAAAGGTGACAGAGGCCGACAAGGTGTTCAGTGGCCAAGTTGAGTTCCCCGAAGATGACTGGGCAACCGTCACGTTCGACACACCATTCATGTATGACGGCACCAGCAACCTCGCCATCATCTTCGATGTCACCCGTATTTCTAATGCTGGAGATACTTATGGCAGTGGTCGTACGTTCTTGGTATACGAGGGTGGTACTAACCAAACATTGTATAATTGGAGTGACAGCCAAAACCTTGACCCGCAGAGCGACATTACCGCGAGTGGCAGTTTGTCTTCGACCAAGAGCCAGGTGCGCCTCGTCGTTGATCCTCACGAAAAAATCGAGATGAATGCTCATGGCATCATGACATACGCCAGCGACAATGCACTCGACTTTAGCAATGTTAGCGGACTGAGAGCTCACTACGCAAGCAACTTCGAGCTCACTGAAGGTCACAATGGTGTACTGACGATGACCAAGGCTGAAGAGGTTCCTGCAAGCGAAGGTCTGATGCTGAAGGGTACTGCTAACGAGACATTCTACGTGCCCATCATCGAGACTGCCTCTCCTCTGGCAAGCAACCTGATGGTTGGTCTGACCACCGCAACATCAGTTGACCCAGTAGCAGGTGACTACACTAACTTCATTCTATCTAAGCAGAATGACGCCATTGCCTGGTATAAGTTAGCTAACACATACGAGCTGAGAGCTAACAGTGCTTATCTGCATCTGCTAACCGCCGACGTCTTCGGCGCACGTGCCATCACTATGGACTTCGGCGACGGCGAGGTTACAAACATCGACCAGATTACTGACGATGCAGCAGACGGCGACTGGTACACCATCGATGGTCTGAAGCTTGACAAGAAGCCTACCAAGAAGGGCGTTTATGTAACTAATGGCCACAAGGTGGTAGTGAAGTAATAACGTAGTTAATGAAGTTAAGAATTATGAAGAAAGAATATATCAATCCAGAACTCCAGGTAGTGCTGCTCAACATGCAGCAGCATCTACTGGCGGGAAGCGTGGGCGAAGACATCGTGGGCGACACGGTTGCTGATGGCGATACTCAGCTCTCTCGTTTGATTGACGAATTCAGCATCGAAGAGGGAGAATGGGATACAACGAGTGATTTCTAATCCCTGACTATAATCAAAAAAGCAAGCACCTATCTTTAGGTGCTTGCTTTTTTTTGATTCCCCCAAAACCTACTTCACCGTTATTTTCTTTATCTTTGTGCCATCCTGACTTTCAGTCTTGATGAAATAGATACCTGGTTTCAAACCTGCAGGTAGGTGGTTACCGTCAACGTAGATTCTCTTGCCCGATACATCATAGATGCTGCCATTATTTCTGTTTGCAGCAAACGTACCACCAATACTGCTGATGTCTCCGCTTTCTACAAATTCCTTAAAGCCTTTTTGCCCGGTGGGGTCATACCAGGCAGATGCCTGATAGGCTGAGGCGCTTCCCGAAGGAACGGTAACAGTGCTACATCCGAAATCGTTGAATGTCAGAGGCTCACCATAACTGTCATCGAGTGTAGGTGGTACGGTGGCCCGTGATACAGCGCTTGTAAAGCCATTACAGTTAGCGAAGGCCTGATCTCCGATAAAGGCAACAGAACGGCCGATGGTTAATTTGCCGTTGAAACCGCTGCAATAGCTGAATGCGCCATATCCGATGGTGGTCACAGCATCTGGTATCAGCAAATCACCAGTAAAGCCATTGCAACCGCCAAAGGCACCATCGCCAATTGTTACTATTGTACTGGGAAGCGTGAGCGTAGTGAAGCTGCTGTTATACATAAATGCATAGCTACCTATAGATGTCACGGTATAGTCTTTACCTTCATAGTTTACTGTTTCGGGTATGTTGATTTCTCCACTTGCCTCGTAGCCGTCCACATGACTGATAACGGTTACAGAAACATCATCTTTGTTGACGCGATAGTTATACTTGCCGACAGCAAATTCCGTAAACTCCTCTACCACATTATCACTTTCTTCAATAAACGTACTAAAGCCGCACAGTCCCAGTTCGTCATGAAGATTTGAATTCATATAGGCATCTGTGCAACCGTCAGGGATAATCAGTATTTGACAGCCAAACGACTCGAAGGCGGTGTAGTAACCAAACTCATTACCTATCTCTGGCGGAGTAGTGGCACGTGAGACAGCTCCCGTAAATCCGCTGCATTTCTTAAAGGCCCAGTCACCGATGTATGATACCGATTCGCCCAATGTCAGTGTACCCGTTAGTTTTTCACACCCATAGAAGGCACTTGGTCCGATGGTTGTAACCAGATCAGGAATGGTCAGGTCGCCCGTAAGATCATAGCACAGCGCAAAGGCGTTCTCGCCAATGGTAACCAATGATTGTGGCAGCTCAACTGCTGTCAAATTAAGAATACCTCTGAAGGCACAATAGCCGATGTCTGTGGTTCCTTCAGGAATGATAGAATTCTTGCAACCCGTTATCAGTGTGTTAGTATTAGTTTCAATGATAGCGTTGCATTGTTCTCTTGAGTCATAGACACTATTGTCGGGATCCACGACAATCGCATCAAACCCATTGTAGCCAAAGGTGTTTGACCCAATGCTTGTCACGTTGGCTGGAAGATTTAGTGTACCTGTAAGTCCGGCGCATCCGCTGAAGGCATAATCGCCTAAGCTTTCAACTGAGGAACCAATGATGAGTTGTCCGTCAAAGCCTGAACACCCTGAAAAGGCATTATATCCTACTTCTTTCACAGAGTTGGGAATTACCAGGTCTCCCTTGAAACTTTGGCAGTAGGAGAAGGCTCCTTCGCCGATGGTTGTTATCGTGTTTGGAAGAGTCAATTTCGACAGATAGAAGCAATACATGAAAGCCGATTGACCAACGGCTGTTACAGTATAATCTTTCTCATTGTAATTTACTGAGGCAGGTATTTCCAACTCGCCTGTTGCTTCATAACCGTCAATGTGTCCTGTAACTGTTACAGAGGTGCCGTCCTCGTTAACCTGATAGTTTAGTTTGTTGATGGTGAAGGTGGTTTGAGCAATACTTGTCATTACAACCCCCAGAAATAGAGCTAGTAAGGTAGCTCTCTTTCTAAATAATTTTTTTCTCATGCGTGTTTAATTTTTGTTATAAAATGGTTCGAAAAATTAATTTTGACTGCAAAATTAATACTTTTTTGTGCGTTTTCATAACACTTGATTAATATATTTTGAGTACAAATAATAAAATGATACGATTTTAACATTTCTATAGTAAATTGAGCATTCGCGACTAAGACAATAAAACTACCCTAAAGTGCAATACTTTGGAGAAAATATTTTTCAACAAATCACGTTAAGATAAATAGAAAAGATAATACAGTGCAGAGTTGTGTATATGCCAGCTCTGCACATTTTTTTGTTAAACAATTTAATAAGTAATCTACACTATGTCGAAAAAAACGGTAAGGCTATTGAAGCCTGGCAGATGGAGGTGGCACAGATTGACCTCCAGATTCGTGAACATCAGACAGTAATTAACCAACTGCGTCAACGCAAGCGAGAACTAACAGCTGCGCATCGGAAGAAGCGGAAAGCATCGTGGGACAACGAGACACCACTCTACCAACTAGTCTACCTACAACAGTTTACGCACTATCAGTTGATGATAGCAGAATGGCAGAAACGAACTACCGACACACTAATACCATCAAAAACGGCACACTTCTATTTCTCCCCTCATCTTAGACATCACATTTTCCGTTCCTTGGCAGAGGCGCTACAGGTTACGCCTCCCATCTTTCGTGTCAGTACGCTAGCCCTCTGCCGCTATCTGGCGGATCACTCAAACTTGGGAACAACAGAAAGTATCAAAAAGGCATTGCAGCGGATAAAAAAGTAGGGACATCATTTCATGCTAGTCCAGTCATCTCTTGAATACATACGTCACAAAGGCTTTTTGACCGATTCGTGATGATGGCTAATGGGGACACGGAAGGTGTCATAACATTGTATCCTTTCTCGTTTCTTCGTAACTTTGTGGCGTGATTCGGGGGAAGCCCCCTCCTAACCTCCCCCCACTGGGGGAGGAACCTTTCGGGGGAACGGGGGTACGAAGGTACGGGGGTACGAGAATAGATAAAGCCGAGAAAAGAAGCGCAGAAACATATCTCGTACCTCCAGCCTCGCAAGAGGCTGCCCCCCGCACCCCCTACCCCCGACAAAAAATAAAAACAAAGATATGAAAGAAAACAAAGACAACAAGAAGCAAAAGCTGAGAGAACGAAAACCTAATTGGCAGGAAACGGCTGCCTCAGTAGAGGACATTCAACAGTTCCTATCGGAACGGGTATTGTTGCGGTTTAACGTGATAACGCAACATGTAGAGTATCACGAACTGTCTGACTACGGAAAGGAAACGGACGAGGGCTACCAAAGACTCTCCGACCGAGTGGTAAACACGCTGTGGACAGAGATGGCACAGAAGCAAACCGTGCGCATACAAGATATGCAGCGCGTGATAGATTCTGACTTCGTGCCCTCCTACAATCCCTTCCAGTACTACTTGCAACAGCTGGAGCGCAAAGAGCGGTGGAATGGTGCGGTAGACCATATCATGCTG
>FZQZ01000001.1 GCA_900199555.1 Prevotellaceae bacterium MN60 | reverse complement strand
TCAAAGCCGAGCCTTACTAATTGCCCGAGCGCTTTCGCTTGCTCAGGAGAATGCTTCAAGCATAATGAATGAGTAAACTAGTCATATTTTCAGGTGTTGGATATAATCCAATCAAGGTTTTGCTTGTGAAGATTGTCACCTTATACGTTGGCATTTAGATTGTTGTCATTGTTCCATAATGGTCAATGTTCAATGGTCAATGTTCAATGAGATTTATTCAGGTGGTTATTGCGGCGGGGTCCCACCTCTTCCCATTCCGAACAGAGAAGTTAAGCCCGCTTGCGCCGATGGTACTGCAATGCAATGCGGGAGAGTAGGAGGCCGCCACTTTTCTAAAGAGAAGCCCTGAGTCAGAAATGATTCAGGGCTTTGTTTTTTATGTAGATTCTGAAAAGGATTGTTCTAGATTCTGAAAAGGATTGTTTTGTATCCCGAAAGCAGATTATCTATTATTCCGAAAAATACGAAAAAGACAAGATCTTGTATTACGAAAAATACGAAAATTTCGAATATGATTTGTTTTCGTATATTTTGATAATTTCGCGTGTTTTCGGATTTATATATGATTTTCGGAATTAAGAAACAATGTGTTTCGGAATATAAACGCTACACACAGCACTCATTAGCTATTTTCTTCTCTAAAAACGTCATTTTAATCTATCATAGTTATTGTTTTATGTTTTTCCTCTATTGATAGCTCTATATGGAGTTGAGTAAGCTGAATTTAAAACTAAATAGGCTAATTTAAAAACTGAATGAGTACTATTTCGGGGCAGCAAGTGTTACACAGGTATTAGATATCATATAGTATTATTATATGTCATTGTTTGCTTGCAAACGCTTTGACCAGATCATAGAACTGCGATCGAGAATATCTAGAGTCCTGATACAAAAAAAAAGTCCGAAAAAATCGGACTTCGTAGTTGCGGAGGCAGGATTCGAACATGCGACCTCCAGGTTATGAGCCTGGCGAGCTACCAACTGCTCCACTCCGCGATGTTATTTTTCTAGCGCAATCAGGAGGTTTCCTTGTTTTGCGGCTGCAAAGGTACGACTATTTTTTGGATTATGCAAATATTTCTCGAAAAAAGTGCTAATATTAAGTATTTTGGCACTTTTCTTTCCATTTATTTGGTCGTTTCAGAACTATTCTTTAATTTTGCACACATTAAATATAATGTGCAATAGGTAAAATTTGAGAGGAGAGAAAGTATGTCAATATCAAAGACAAGACAGAAGTTGGTAGATGTAGCGCGTCAGCTCTTTGCCAAGAATGGATTGGAGAATACGACGATGAACGACATCGCACAGTCTTCAGGCAAAGGTCGTCGCACCCTTTATACCTACTTCAAGTCGAAGGAGGATATCTATTATGCCGTTATCGAATCTGAGTTAGAGCGTCTTTCTGATCAGTTGGACGAGGTGGCTGCTAAGCGTATTCCCCCTCAGGAGAAGATTATCGAATTGATTTATCTGCATCTTAGTATGATTCGTGAGACGGTAGTGCGCAATGGTAATCTTCGTGCCGAGTTCTTCCGTAATATCTGGATGGTTGAGAAGGTTCGCAAGAACTTCGATGATGCCGAGATTGAACTGTTCCGCAAGGTGTTCCGTGAGGGTAAGGATGATGGCGAGTTTGATATTGACAATGTCGACCTTGTTGCCGACATCACCCACTATTGTATCAAAGGTCTTGAGGTCCCCTATATCTATGGTCGTATCGCCCATGGTATGACAGAAGAAGCTACGAAGCCTCAGGTTGCCAAGATTGTATATAGTGCATTAGGAAAGCGAATCAAGAATTAGAAAATTTAAACTATCATATTTTAAAAACAAAACACAATTATGGGATTATTAGAAGGAAAGACAGCGCTGATTACTGGTGCTGCACGTGGTATCGGTAAGGCTATTGCCTTGAAGTTTGCTGCTGAGGGTGCTAATATTGCATTCACCGACCTGCAGGTTAACGAAGAAACTGAGAAGGAAATTGCCGCTTTAGGTGTCAAGGCTAAGAGTTATGCCTCTAATGCTGCCGACTTCGCTCAGACTGAGGAAGTTGTCAAGGCTGTAAAGGAAGAGTTTGGTGCCATTGATATCCTCGTTAACAATGCTGGTATCACTAAGGACGGTCTGATGCTTCGCATGACCGAGCAGCAGTGGGATGCAGTTATCGCTGTTAATCTGAAGTCTGCATTCAATTTCATCCACGCTTGTGTACCTGTTATGATGCGTCAGCGTGGTGGTTCTATCATCAATATGGCTTCTGTTGTAGGTGTTCATGGTAATGCTGGTCAGGCCAACTATGCCGCTTCTAAGGCTGGTCTTATTGCTCTGGCTAAGTCTATTGGTCAGGAGATGGGTCCAAAGGGTATCCGTGCCAACGCTATTGCCCCTGGTTTCATTGAGACAGCTATGACTGCAGCTCTGCCTGAGGAAGTACGCAACGAGTGGAAGAACAAGATTCCTCTCCGTCGTGGTGGTCAGGTAGAGGATATCGCTAATGTTGCTACCTTCTTGGCATCTGATATGTCAAGCTATGTTAGCGGTCAGGTTATCCAGGTTGATGGTGGTATGAATATGTAATCATATTGTCTTCCACAGACACCTTTATCCTCATTTGTTTCAAAGAAACGTAAATTTTCTTGAGACAAATGAGGGTTTTTCGTAAATAATTACTATTTTTGTGGCATTAAATCAAAAACTAACCGTATCGTTTATGGAAGAAAAGATGCTTAATGCCGATGCTCTTGGCTATCTTGATGAAGCCATGTTTACCTCTTCTTTGATTAGTAAGAAGGAGCGCGAAACCAAAGAAACTGATTGGGAAAATGTTTATCCATGCACCAAGGCTGAGACCGAGCAGATGGAACAGCTGCTCCAGAAAGCGAATGCCGTGGCAGATAATCCTAACGACCAGAAGTATAGCCAGCGCTATCAGGCCTTGTCGGAGGTGGTTGACTGGTCAAAGAAACGATATGCGTCGTGGAAATGGTCGCTCATTGCTGGCGCTTTGTTGGGTGCAGGCATCTTCTATTATTTTTATAACGACCAGCAGAAGGATATTGCTCAGGCTAAGGTAGAACAGGAACAGGTGAACCAGTGGAAAGAAACGGAAGTAGCTGAGGTTCCTTATAGTGTCTGTGCTACTGAGCATGCCAAGGATGACTATGCCATGCGCCTGACATCGGCAGAGAGGTATAAAATATATAAGCTCGTTGACTTGAAAGCCTCTGTTGAGACTGCTGAAAAGAGTGTCAAAGAGTATCAGCATCAGGCCGATACAGCTAAAGTTCAGAAGAACATAGACAAGTATCAGCAACAGGTGGAGGCTTCGGCTAATAGTGTGGCCAAGTATCGTGCTGAATACGATTCCATCAATGCCATGGACTTTGCGCAGGTTCACGCCATGGCGATAAGTGATATGGATAAGCATGTGGATAATCAGGAGTCATGGGGCAACACCCTTTATGGATATATGATATTCCTGTTAGTCCTTATTCCTCTTTATATTATCACGGGCTATCCTCATGGTTATACCATTACGCGTCATCGTCGCCGTTCCGGTTGTCTCAATATCTTCCGCAAGGTGGGCTTTGGTTTGGCATCTTTCTGTTTCGGCACAGGTATCGCTATGAATCTGTTGTCCGGCTATAGCGAGAAGACTACCGATCCTAATGGCAGTACGCAAACAGAGAAAAAGAGTGACATCGGCAATGTCCTGATTGTTGCATTGAAGGTAATCTTGATGATTGTCGGAGCCTTTATCTTCTGCATCGTAGCTTCACTGGTGATGACGATAGAGACCATTTCCGGACTTATTGAAAACTTCAACTGGTCTGGTTGGATGCGCAAGTTGTTTCCTTCTAAGAAAAAGGAAGACTAAAATTTGGCAGTTTCCGTCCTTCTTCGTAATTTTGCAGACGTTATGCGAGTAGTCTACGAGGATAATCATATCATCATCGTTTATAAGGAAAGCGGTGAAATCGTTCAGGGCGACAAGACTGGCGATACCCCATTGTCAGAGATTGTCAAGTCTTATATCAAGGAGAAGTACCAGAAACCCGGTGCCGTATTCTTGGGGGTAGTTCATCGTCTCGACCGTCCTGTATCAGGCTTGGTCGTCTTTGCGCGTACGTCTAAGGCACTCACCCGACTCAACAAGATGTTTGCTGGTAATGAAGTGCACAAAACCTATTGGGCGATTGTACAGGAGAATGGAAACAAGAAACAAGAGCCTGCAGATGGCGAGTGGCATACTTTAGAGCATTGGCTGGTGCGCAACGAGCAGCAGAACAAGTCGTATGCCTACGACCATGAGGTGCCTCATTCCAAGAAGGCCACCCTTCGCTATCGCATCATTGGTCATTCTGATCGCTATACCTTAGTCGAAGTTCGCCTGCTCACTGGTCGTCATCATCAGATTCGTTGCCAGTTGTCTACGATTGGTCTTCCTATCAAGGGCGATCTCAAATACGGAGCGCGCCGCTCCAATCCCGATGGCAGTATCTCGCTGTTGTCGCGTCATGTCGAATTCATTCATCCCGTTTCCAAAGAGCCTGTCGTTCTAGATTCTCCTTTGCCCGACGACCCTTTGTGGACTAATATGAAACTCATTCGTTAGGTTATGAAGAAAGTGTTCTGGTGGATTCTGGGCATCCTGCTAAGTCCAGTTTTGCTGTTTGTCATACTGACGGTATTGCTCTACCTGCCACCAGTCCAGAACTGGGCTGTCGATAAGGTTGCCGCTGTGGCTTCCGAGAAGACTGGTATGGACATCACCGTTGGTCGTGTCAACCTCTCTTTCCCCTTGGATTTAGCCGTTGACCAGTTCCGTGTCATGGCACCAGACACTACCTCTGTTACCGAATTAAAGAAAGATACCATCGCCGATGTCGAGCGTATGGTTGTTGATGTCCAGCTGATGCCCTTGTTCAGTAGCAAGGTTGTCATCAACGAACTGGAGGTTACCAATACCAGCATTAATACAGCCAACTTTGTTGCCGCTGCCAAAGTGAAGGGCCGTTTCAGTCGTCTCTACCTTGCCAGCAAAGGTATTGACCTCGACCAGCAGACCGTTGAGGTCAATGGCACCCGTTTGGAAGATGCCTCTCTTGATGTACAGCTCAACGATTCTGTACCCGAAGACACCACTACTAGCGAGAACTTCTGGAAGATACATATTGATAGCGTCTCTGTTTTACGCTCCGACTTGGCGCTCCACATGCCTGGCGATACGATGAGTGTTCATACCCATCTTGGCGATCTCGTTGCGCGTGAAGCCAATATCGATTTGGAGTCCCAGACCTATACCGTGGGCAGTGTTGACTTAAACCATGGTCGCCTGCAATACGACCAGAACTTTGAACCCCGCATCGAGGGGCTCGACTATAACCATATCGACCTGTCTGATCTCCAGATAGGCATCGATTCTATCTACTATCACGACCCCATCATGCGCCTGCACATCCGTCAGGTAGCTCTCAAGGAGAAGAGTGGCTTGCAGATTACCCACCTCTCTGGTCCAGTAGTCATGGATAATGGCAGTGTACGCCTGCCTAAGTTCCGCCTGTCAACTCCCGATAGCGATATCGATGTAGAACTTGATATGCCCTTCTCGTTGATGGAGAAGATAGACCCAGGTAAGATGCGTCTGCGCATGAATGCCCAACTGGGCAAGCAAGACCTGATGCGCTTTATGGCTGACATGCCAGCATCCTTCCGTCAGCGTTGGCCCGAATATCCGTTGAGTGTGAGTGGTTTGTTGCGTGGCAATATGCAGCACATGGACTTCCAAGATGTCGAAGTCTCACTGCCTACCGCTTTCTATGCTACGGCTACAGGCTTTGCTGCCAACCTCGATGACCCCAATCGTCTGCGTGCTGATGTTCAGTTTACTGCCCGTACCCAGAATCTTGGTTTCGTGATGGCTATGCTGCCTCGCGACATGCAGCGCAACTATCGTATTCCACCCCTCTCTGCTCAAGGTCGTATCAAGGCCGATGGTCAGCAGTATGCTGCTGATATCGTGGCTCGCGAGGGCAGGGGAGTGGTCAAGTGCAAAGGCGCTTTCCATGCTGGCGCAATGCGCTACAATGCCGATGTTAGCATTCGCGACCTCAATGTCCACCACTTCATGCCTCACGACTCTATCTATACCGTCAGTGCCGACCTGAAGGCGAAGGGACAAGGTTTCGACTTCTTCTCTCCACGCACCACCCTACAGGCCGATGGCGAGATTCATCATCTGGGCTATGGTCGTTGGAATTTGGATAAGATTACTGCCCATGCACAGGTCAGCAATGGCAAGGCTCATGCACAATTGCTCAGTCATAATGCGCTGCTCAATGGTGCTGTCAACTTCGATGCCCTGCTTTCTACCACCCGTTTCGATGGCACACTGTCAACCGACTTCCGTACCCTCGACCTTTATAAGCTGGGCTTCGTAGAGAATCCGTTATCTATCGGTATGTGTGGTCATTTCGATGTACAGTCCGACTTAAAGCTGAATCACAACATCATGGGATTGGTCAACGACCTTACCATCAGTGATTCCAGTCATGTCTATCGTCCTACCGCCGTTGATTTGTTGCTCAAGACAACACCCGATACTACCTATGCCCATGTCCAGAGTGGCGACTTCATCGTGAAGCTTGATGCCAGTGGCAACTATGAGCAGATTATGCAGAAGTTCATGGTATTAGGTGACTCCGCCATGGCACAGCTGGAGCGTAAGACTATCAATCAGCCCGCTCTGCGCCATCTATTACCCGATATGAAGGTCCACATGGAGAGCCAGAGCGACAATCCTTTAGCTACCATTCTTAAGAGTAGTGCAGATGTTGAGTTTAAGAATATGCTGTTCGACCTCTCTACCTCGCCCGTTACTGGTATTAATGGTAATGGCTATCTCCATTCGCTGGAAGTCAGCGATGTACGTATCGATACGATTACCTTTAATCTGATACAACGTGCTGAGCGCCTCTCCTTTGGCGGACAGGTACGCAACAATAAGAAGAATCCGCAGTTTGTCTTCAACGCCCTGTTCGATGGCATTCTGCAAGAGCGTGGTGCCACCCTTGGTGTGCGCTATTACGATGCCGACGGCAAGTTGGGTGCCCGTATTGGTGCTGCTGCCGAGGTGGTGGATAATGGTATCAATATCCATCTTGTTCCCGCTCGTCCTACCCTTGGCTATAAGGAGTTTGCCGTTAATCAAGACAACTACATCTTCCTCGGTGCTTCCGGCAAAGTCAAGGCTAAGGTTGATTTGCGTGCCGACGATGGTATGGGTGTGAAGATATACTCAGAGGAGAGTGATCCCACCGCTTTGCAAGACATCACCATCTCGCTCCATCAGTTCAACCTTGAAGAGATTACCTCCGTCATTCCTTATGCTCCCCGCATGTCGGGTATGATGAGTGGTGACTTCCACGTTATCCAGGATGCCAACAAACAGATATCCGTTGTCAGCGATATGGGTGTGCGTGGCATGACCTATGAGCGCTGTCCTATCGGCAATATCAGTACCGAACTTGTCTATCTGCAGAAAGAAGACGATGCCCATGCCGTAGAGGCTCGCCTGATGATGGACGACGAGGAGATTGGTCTCTTTACGGGTACCTATTATAATACCCTTACCAATACTGATGGACAAACTGTCGAAGGACATTTTGATGCCAAGTTGGAGTTGGAACATCTGCCTCTCAGTATCATCAATGGTTTCGTGCCCGACCAGCTCTGTGGCTTGCAGGGTTATGGCGAAGGCGAACTCTCGGTGAAGGGTACTGCATCTAAACCTATCGTCAATGGTGAGATATACCTCTCTCAGTCTTATCTGGAGAGTATTCCTTATGGTGTTAAGTTGCGCTTTGATGATGACCCTGTGCGCATACAAAACTCTAACTTATTGTTTGAAAACTTCACCGTCTATGCCCATAACGACAATCCGCTGAACGTACAAGGCAATGTCAACTTCAGCGACCTCGATCATATCATGGTCAACCTGCGTATGCAGGCTAACAATTTCCAGATTGTCGGTGCCAAGGAGCATGCCAAGAGTGTTGCCTATGGTAAGGCCTTCGTCAATGTCTTTGCCAACGTCACTGGTCCGCTCGAAAACCTCAACATGCGTGGTCGTCTGGATGTGCTGGGCTCTACTGATATGGGCTATATCCTGCGCGACTCGCCTATCACTACCGATAATCAGCTCGACCAGTTGGTGAAGTTTACCGACTTTAGCGATACCACCCAAACCATTGTCCAGCGTCCACCTATCAATGGCTTCCGCATGGATATGACGATGAATGTATCTAAGGGTGCACATATCGTGGCTTACCTGAATGCCGACCACACTAACTATATCGACTTGATGGGCGGTGGCACGCTGCGTATGCTTTATAGTCCTGCCGACAATCTGCAGTTGACAGGTCGCTATACCCTCTCTAATGGTGAGATGAAGTATGCGCTACCTATCATCCCGCTGAAGACCTTTATCATCCAGGATGGTTCGTATATCGAGTTTACGGGTGAGCCGATGAATCCTACGCTTAACATTACTGCTGTAGAGCATACCAAAGCCACCGTTACAAGTACCAATGGAGTAGGGCGCAGTGTGGCCTTCGATTGTGGCGTAGTTATCACTCGTACGCTCAATGATATGGGCCTTGAATTTACGCTCGATGCACCCGAGGATATGCAGTTGCATGGTGAGTTGCAGACGATGGGCGTAGAACAACGAGGAAAGTTGGCAGTAACGATGCTTACCACTGGTATGTATCTGGCTGATGGCAATACGCAGCCGTTCTCTATGAACTCTGCCCTCAGCTCGTTCCTCAGTTCTGAGATTAGCAACCTTACGGGCAATGCCCTGCGCACGCTCGACCTCTCCTTTGGCATGGACAACTCTACCGATGCTACGGGTGAGACACATACCGACTACTCGTTTAAGTTTGCCAAGCGCTTCTTCAACAACCGTTTGAAGCTGGCTGTGGGTGGTAAGGTTACCACGGGTGCCGAACTGCCTGGCAACCGCAATAACTCATTTTTCGACAACGTATCACTGGAATATCGCCTCGACGATACTGCCAATAAGTATCTCAGCCTCTTCTTCGAGAATAACTCTTACGACTGGCTCGATGGTTATACCCAAAAGTATGGTGGTGGCTTTATCTGGCGTCGCACGTTGCAGAACTTCAAAGATATCTTCCGCTTCAAGGACGAGAGCCCGCTTGCTATGCCTGTTATTCGTCCTGTAGCTACTGACACCCTAAAAATAGAAAGACATGACAAGAAATAAGCTCACTTCTTACCTCTTGCTCCTTACCTCTTGCCTTCTGGTCATCTCGTGTTCTATGACCAAGGGCATTCCCGATGATGATCAGCTCTTTACGGGCTTAAAGACGATTGCTTGGCAGGATGCAGAGCAGAACGAAAACCTCATCGAAACGCAAGAAGAGGTGGAGGCAGCACTGGCTACAGCCCCTAATGGCTCCATCTTTGGCAGTAGTTACTACCGTTTGCCTTTCTCTTTTGGTGTGTCAGTATATAATACCTATTCCAAGCATAACGGTCTCTTTGCCCATTGGATGACCAAGACCTTTGGTCGTCAGCCTGTATTGATGTCGTGGGTCAATCCCGAACTGCGTGCCTCAGTGGCTCAGAATGTGCTGCGCAATCATGGCTACTTCCATGGCAAGGTGGGCTATGAGGTTATCCGACAGAAGAATCCCAAGATGGCGAAGATACAATATAATGTAGAGCCGGGACGCCTGTATATGATTGACTCTGTAGGCTATTTCGATTTCCCTGTTGAAGCCGATAGTCTGATACAGAGTTCTCTGCGCGAAGCCCATATCCATCGTGGCGACCCCTTTGTGGTTTCTCTTTTGGATGCTGAGCGCCAGCGTGTCAGCACCCTGCTGCGCAATCATGGCTATTACTATTATCAGCCCGACTATGCTTCCTACTTAGCCGATACCTTTGTCGTTGACGGCAAGGCACAGCTGCAGTTCCGCATGGCTAAGGATGTACCCGTTGCAGCCACCCATCCGTGGTATATCGGTCGCATCAATATCAACATGAAGAAGTCGTTCATGGAGCAACCCACTGATTCTACTCATAGTCGTTTCTTTACTGTGCGCTATTCTGGTAAGAAACAGCCTATCCGTACTCGTGTCCTGTTGGCTGATATGAAGCTGCGCCCTCGTCGGGCATATAGCTATTCAGACTATCTGGAGACTACCAGCAAGATCAATGCCATGGGACTCTTCTCGATGACCGAGTTCCAGTTTACTCCTCGTGACACCACTGCTGCCTGCGATACCCTTGACCTTACGCTCAACTGTACCTTCGACAAGCCGTGGGACTTCTATGTAGAAACCAACTTCAATGCTCGCAGCATTGGCCGTATGGGTCCTGAGTTGAGAATGGGTGTCACCCGTCGCAATGCCTTCCGTGGTGGTGAGAAGATTGATGTCAATGTGCATGGCTCTTACGAGTGGGCCACCAGCAACGGTTCATCAATGAACAACTATGAGTATGGTGCCGATGCCTCGGTACAGTTCCCCCGCATCATTGCCCCCTTCTTCAGCAATAGTCGCTCTCGTGTGCGTCGTGATGAGAACGGCCGTCGCATCCGTCGTCGTCGCTTCTATAGCACACCTACCACACTGGCTAAGATTGCTACCGATGTCATCTATCGCCCTGGCTATTACAAGATGCATGTGGTAAGTGGAGAGTGGACCTATCGCTGGCAGACTTCAGAGAATAGTCGTCATGAGTTCTCTCCGCTCAGTGTGCGCTATCAGTTTATGAATAGCCGCACCAGCGAGTTTGATGCTGTGATGCAAGCCCACCCATACTTGTGGGCAACAATGCAAGACTTCTTTATTCCTGAGATGCGCTATACCTATACCTACACCCGTTCGCTCAATTCTTCTCATCCTCTGCGTTGGGAGACCACGCTCTCTGAGTCGGGCAATGGTGTGGCACTCTATGATATGGCACTGGGCAAGAAGTGGAATGACAAGGACAAGCAGATGTTCAAGAATCCCTATTCTCAGTTCTTGAAACTCGAAACTGATATTACCAAGACGTGGCCGCTTGACAGCCATTCTAAACTCGTGGCTCATGCCAATGCGGGCGTTATTTATGCTTATGGAAATAGTGACTGGGCACCCAGTAGTGAACTCTTCTATGTGGGCGGTGCCAACAGTATCCGAGCCTTTACGGTTCGTGGTGTAGGTCCTGGACGTTTCCCCGGTCTTGCCGACAAGGCTACCAGTTATCTTGTACAGAATGGTGATGTCAAGTTGGTGCTCAACCTTGAATATCGTCGCCAGCTCTTTGGCAGTCTTCATGGAGCCATCTTCCTCGATGGTGGTAACGTATGGACGCTTCGCGATGCCAATACGGGTGTCCTTGCAGATACTCCAGGTGTCACCACCCGTTTCAAGGCAAAGAATCTGCTCAGTGAGATGGCTATAGGCACAGGTCTCGGTCTTCGTTATGATCTCGACTTCCTCGTGCTTCGTCTCGACTGGGGTGTCGCGCTCCACCTGCCTTACGAAACCGAAAAGTCTGGCTTCTATAATGTTCCCCATTTCAAGGGCAGCCACACCCTCCACTTCGCTATTGGTTATCCCTTCTAGATACTTCGAATAGTATTTACGTATAATTCAAGCAGGCTGAAATTTATCAATTTCAGCCTGCTTGAATTATCTAATACTAATCGTTATTTTACCATCAATTTGCACTTTGTTCAGTTCTTCGCTCACTTAATCACGAGTTTCTTGCCATTCTGAATATACACGCCCTTATTAGGCTTGTCGTTCAGACGGCGACCTTGGAGGTCGAAAACGTGAGTTGATGGCTGATGACGTTTAATTTGTTCAATACCATCTATGTATGCTTCCAAAGGTAAGACTTCTCCTTCATAGATTTTCTTGAGCTCTTCGACTTGTGAGGCAATAGTATAGATAGGGGTAGACGTGTCTAATCCATTAAATATGTATTTGCTAGGATAATTTAATCTACCTCTGATGATAAGATGATCAAACTTGCAACCACTAAAGACATCATCACCTATGTATGTAATGCTTGCAGGTAAATCCAAATCTTTTAATGAAGAACAATCCTTAAATGCCTCGTCATAAACAGCTGTAACTCCATTCTGAATGGTAACGGCTCTCAAATTACAACAGTTCGCAAACAGAGAACCTGATATAACTCTTAATGATGAAGGTAGTACAATTTCTTTAAGACTGGTGCAATTGTAAAAAGCATAATCATCAATAGTGCTGATGTTCTCGGGTAGGAGTATTGATTCCAAAGAATAACAATTTTGGAAAATATTACCCCCCATGTTAGTTACTCCAGAGGGAATATCTATCGACCTCAAGCTATGACAGTTGTAAAACATACCATTATTCATGACAGCTAAGTTATCTGGTAAATTTACACTTTCCAATCTTGTACAGCCAGAGAAACCGCTATATAATTTCTCGACTATTGTAGGAAGTTCTATTGCAACGAGGTTTTCATTGTATCCAAAAGCTCCTTCTCCAATCCATACAGCGGGCTCCGGGACAACATATGTTTCAGCCTTATTTCCTGCCGGGTAACAATAAAGACGAGTACCGTCTTTGTTGAAAAGCACTCCATCAACCGTCTTAAAGATTGGATTATCCTCTTCAACTTCTATGATTTCCAAAGCAGAGCAACCATCAAATGGATTCATATAATAAGTAGGAAAACCTCCATTACCATCTCCAATAAGATAATGCAACACATGGTCTATTGTCTTGGGGATTCTTACCTTTGTTAATTCTTTACAATTGGTAAATGCCATTATCGAGATTCCATTTACGATATAAGTATTAGCATTATAACTAATTTCTGAAGGTATTGTCAGTTCCCCTTGCCATTCATTCATATGATTAAGAACAGCCTCATGTGTTTCTGGAAACAGATAGTACTTCAGCCCGTTAACAGTTACTTCCTGAGCATTGACAGACATAAGCACGAACATGCATACTATGTATGCTATCAGCCTTTTGAATTTGACGATATTCCTTTTCATAAACATAAAACAATTAATTAATTTCCCCACTAACAATATTAACAATCGCTCCTACAGGTACATGAAATTCTTTTTCTGTAGCCATTTTGATTTTACCATTATTCTTTACGATTAGGGTACTTCCAGGCACCATCGTTATATCAGCATTTTCAAGTGTACCACCATCAACGACAAGCGTGCCACCTTCACAGACTCTAATTCTCGCATTTTCTTCCAATGTTACTGTCCTTTTAATTGTTAGAATACCTTCTTTTACGACGCCTAACCTATAGTCGATGGTGCAATCTGACATGTATGTTATAGGGGCGTTTATTGTCTTACCTGTTGGTAACTCTTCAAGATTCCCATAATTATCCAATGCACCAGAATTAATGTCATGATCATCACCATCTGGTGTGTTGGGAACCCAAGAAGGACAATGTGCAGGTTTAGGTCCCAATCCCCAGAAATACAGTCCATCACCATCTGCATCTTCACAGACAATATTATCATCTGTCATTTTTAGACTTGTTATGCGTCCTTTAAGGAAACAATTGCCATTAATATTATTTGCATCTACGATAACATATCCATAGCCTCCGTTTCCCCAATCTAATCCAAAGCTATTTTTAACCAGCCATGCAGTTCTTCCTATAATATTCGCATGTGAAGCAAAATCAATTGTCTCTTCAGTGGAACTCGAATATCCATCATATATACTACTTCCGACAGCTATTTTTTTATAACCAATACATGCCATGGAATGATGCCATGTGTTTAGACCGAGAGTTATCGGTGCTCTAAACAATTGCCGTTTCATGCTGTCCTCTGTCACGATGTAATATCCGTAATCTTCTATAAAGATTTGTTCTGACGGGGAAACGCATTTTTTACTACAATCTTCTTTCTGAGCGGTATATGGAAAACATCCTTCACTAACAATTCCAGAAGCTTTAATATAATCAAATGCATCTTGCTCTAATGCGTTACCACCACATCCATACTGAGTACACGATATAAGTTCTTCTTCTGATAAGTCTATATTGAAGATTGTATTATAATAAAGATACATATATGTCTCCAAAACACCAACTGCGGCATGAGCCCAACATGAGCCACATGTATGGGGGAAATTTTGTTCCTTTATATGTGTCATCCAGTTTTTCCCATGTCTGTTTCTCCAATCCCACTCAGTAACATATTCTACATCTGAAGATTCTGCTTTGGGAGTGTTAAGATACTCGCCAGGCATAACAAACACTCCTCCAACATAATGCTCAAAACCATACAGTTCAGGAACTGTGCCTCCGAACATATCCTTTTTTTCTGAATAAGTCAATTCTGAGATAGAAGTCATACCTGCACGCCAAGTCATGTTTTTCTTCTTTAGATTAGCATTTAATTTGTCTATGATGTACTGCGTCTGTGCTTTTTGTATGGTTGCAGGATTCTTCGTATTATGTTTCTTAATCCCTGAGGAAATGGATATGCTGATGGCATCTAAGCTTAACGACGCATTAAGCAAATTGATTTTCAGGTATTGAGGAGTAATATCATCCAATAGGACCGTTTCCAGTGCAACATTATTGAATGTGGAAGTCAATTCATCAGAAAGCGCAGGATAGTTTTCGTATACAAGGAACTCGTAGTTATATTCATCCACTAATGTGATTCTGATGTAACTATCGTTATCATTATTTAAAATGGCTGTGCCAGATATCGATAGACCAGAAATAATAGGCTTTTCACTAAAGATGATGGTCGTATCCTTGCCAAATGTTTCCTTAATATCCATTTGAGAAACATTGTTAGAAGACTCCAAGTTAAACACATTTGCCCTATATTGTGCATATGCCAATTGAGGCAAAAACAATAATGCAAGTATGATACGTTTCATATGACATTCTGCATCTAGAACCATATTATTTTGATATTACCATTCGTTTTGTATCAATCACCTGTCCATTGACAATCAAAGAGTAGAGAAACATTCCCTCACCCAATTCATATCCTGCGATAGAAACACTATCCATATCTGAAGATATAGGGAGTTTCTTCAGTATTTTGCCTGTCATATCAAAGATGCAAATTGAGGCATTCTGTGCATTATCTGCAAGTTTGAAGCAAATCGAGGTTTGCTCTTTGAAAGGATTGGGGGTATTCTGATAGAGGATATTACAGTGTACTGTAGATGACAATACATTGGTTTCTGTTTCGCTTTTTAGTGATGCCCCACGAGCCTCTGCGTCCATTCTTGACGAATTCTTTATTTCATCTAGTTCTGCTTTTAACTCTTGAATACTGCGAATCAAAATCGGCACAAGTTCTACATAGTTTACGGCAAGATAACCATCTTGTCCTTCTAATACCAAATCAGGATATACCTTTTGGAGCTCTTTGGCATCAACCCCATAATGACGTCTTGAACTCATCTCCATTTCATCTTTCATCAAGTATTCAAGTGCTTCTCTATCTACTTCCGTTTCTTGTTGTTCGATACCACCAGATAATTTCTTGTTTGCCCTGCTTTTCATGTTGTATTCTATCACATTCATGGAGAGTAGATTGTCTAAGGTGCTTGTTTCTCCTCTTACCTCATTTAGAGATATAACATTTCTATTTAGTCTGCCATCTGTAGGAACAAATACATTAGACGCAACAAGGTCGCCTATAACTTTAACATCTCCATGAAAGAAACCTGCATATAGTCCTTGTATATTATCAGGATATTCATAATAGTAAGTACAATTTGTACCATAAACTCCAGCGCCACCATGATGATTTCCGGGAAACCCAATCATGCCGCATAAACCATAGTTCCTACCATGGGTATAGTTCATTTCTTGAACAATTCCCAATACACCATAATTCTTATCATTTGAAATATTGAAGTTTGCGTCAACAACTCCAATAACCCCAACATTATTTTTACTCCCCTTCGCAGTCGTAAAACCTGTGATCTCTGCAATTGTCGAGTTCGATTCGTATTGTCTTTCACCGACCAGTAGTGTAGAACCTGATGTGGTTTGGCTAGAGCTGATTTTTACTTTACCTTCAGAGGTAACTTTCAACTGAGCAGAGACATTTGATGCCATAAGCATCATGAATGAGGTAAGGATTACGATTTTTTTCATCTTTGTTTTTCGGGTTAGTTGTTATTTCGTTCGCAAATATACGACATTGTAATGAAACTTCCAAATGCAGTTCTTGGTATTTTCGACGAAATGGTAAAATTCATGTATCAAAACGGAGAATTTGCTGCGTCGTTAACATAGATTAACTCCGTAGAATTCAACTTTTGTAAGTTGAGAGTTAAGCAAAGAAATGCGCACCATTTTCGATACATAGAGAATTTTATCAAGAAAAAAGTCTTCACATTCACGCGTAACTTTATGTGCTATAGTGCAATACGCGTGAATAGTGTTTTTGTGTTTTTTTTAGTCTGCTTTCTTCTGGTATCAGGCTACCCCTGTTCTGAATTAGCCTGACTCAGCGCTGAATCAGCTACACTCAGTGCCCAATCAGTTACTTTCGCACCTCAATAGTTATTGTATTGCACCTCGAAATAGTTATATTCAGCGCTGAATGTAGCCCATTCCAAACCTCCCCCCGCTGGGGGAGGGATTTTCGTAAGCCTACATCCAAAGACAATTGTAGAGTCACGGAGCCACTTTAGCACTGGAATAGTGCCTATTTTGGACGTCAATATAGCCTGTTTTACCTTGCAATAGTGGCACTTCTCCGATGCAATAGTGGCACTATTTAGGGGGATTCTGAAAAACTGCTATTTTTTTTGGATCCCGAAAGCATACGAAAACAACAAAAAATACGAAAACCAAATAACACACACAAATTTTCGTTCTTTTAGTCTTTTTCGTTGTTTTCGGAATTAAAATTATTCTCGGGATTAAAAATAATACGCAAAAACGCTATTCACGTGTATTGCTCTATAGCACATAAGGTTACGTGTGAAGGTGAAGGCTTTTTTCAAGCAAAAATTTTTGTATGCAAGAAAAATGAGATGTAGATAAAAAAGGTTTGACGACATTATTCAAGGCGAATAATGTCGTCAAACTCCTTGAATAATGCCGTCAAACTATTAGCAGGCTGGATTACTTGTTGATGACCTTGATGGTCTTTCCGTTTGCCATGCGTACAATGTTCAGACCCTTCTGTCCATTGTTTACGCGACGGCCATCCAGTGTATAGCGAGCTACCTCTGTGTCGTCGGAAGCATTAACGGTCTCAATAGCGTCGGGATTAGCAACTGTGATAGCAGCCTTAGCAGCATTGACAATCTTCTTGCTCTGCTTATCTACCACGAGGGCAATGATATAAAGGTCTGCATCCTTCACAGCATTCTTCAGCGTTGTCTTGGTAGGCATCTTCAGACTGTACTCAGTTTCTACAGGCTCACCAATACTGAGAGTGCCCAGCGTTGGAACCTGATTCTTGCTGCTTACATACGAGCTAACCAGTGCTACGTCGTTGAATGACCAACCAGTAACTGAAGACTGGCCATACTTACCGCCACTAGCAAAGATGGCGAGGTCTGGTTCTACCTCCGAAGCTGAATACTGCACGTAGTTGTTAGCCTGATTCCATGAAGAGCCTGTACCCTTCAAACCGTCACCAATAACTACGAACTCCAAGTTGTACTCTTTGCCCTCAAGTACGGTCTCAACCTCTGCCTTGGCATTCACCTTGGTGAGCTTTGCATCAATAGTACCCGTTACGTTGACCTTTGCCAGTGCGGGAATAGCCATCTCAGCACGGAAGTCTTCGATAATATCATTTCCGGTGCCATAGTATGGATCTATCACTGCCCCACGGTCGATGCGACATGAGGGGGCACCCTCGAAACTAAGGCTTGCATAGGCATTCTTCGCAATATACATAGCATCACCACTATTATACTGGTGGATACCAATACCCACGAAGCGGTCGCCAAAGTTTTCGCGCAGCTTATCCATACCAATCAGACCGCGAGGACACCAACCGCAACCAGTACCCGTGTTCTCTTCTACAGCGACGTTACGGGCAACCAGTTCAGAGAGTGTGTTGACAACAAAAGAGGTGGCTACGTTAGCGTTGGCATTTGCCTGACCATTTATCTTCGTGATGTTGATTGTTCTAGTCTTTGTGCCACTAACTGCATCACCCTGAACGAGGATATCTACATTGCCAGTGGTATTAAAGATAATAGGAGTGGTGGCAACAGCATGCTGCTCTGTGCCTGTCACGCCATCGCTGGTGATGGTATAGTCGATATTGTTGATGGGAGTTCCACCTGCGTTCATCACAGGAACAGCTACTGTGGCAGTACCGCCAACTTCTACATATACTGGATCGAAATCTGAGGCTGTAGCGGTATTTTCGGGGAAGGTTCCTTCGAGCAATACCTGCAAGAAGAGGCGTCCGAAATTATTGCTAACCAAGTCACTCCAGGTGGTTACTGCATTGTCAGTCTTCAAGATAAGTGTGTTGGTAGCAGGCTCTCCACCGAATAATACAGGATACTTGTCGGCGGTAGTTGAAGCACTAGTGATAGTGAACGAATAGCCTACATAGATACCCTCAGCAGGAATCTCAATCGCGCTGGGCAGTTCGATGTCAATCTGTTCGTTACCTAATTTGCTTTCAGGTACGTCTACAAAACTCAGTGTGTGGCTGGCATCAACGGTGACGGGAAGGTCTGATGCTACCCATACCTTCGCATTCGTAGCATGAGGAGCTACCAAACCAAAGCGAACGGCATTGATGGTCTTGCCGGCAGCAATGGCATGGTTGCCAGGAATATAGATGGCACAGTGGTAAGTGTCTGCTGCCTGAATACCTACACGACTAAGCGTCTCATTGCCAGTAACATAGCCCCACCAGTTCTGCATAACAGCAGGATCGGCGTACTTGTACTTCACGGTGATGGTGCGAACGGCAGTTCCTTCGCTGGCTAAAGGCTGATAGCTCTTTGCCGTATAAGTAACGGTGCACTCACCATATCCTTCAGGCACCCACTCTGTCTCAAGATCTTTGCTCTCGTTGACAGTCAGTGTAGCCTTTCCATTTGGCTCGTAAGTTCCAGCAGCGGTATAGTTCTGACAGTAGGTAGGGAAGCATAGCTGCAAGCTACCATTGTCTATCTTGGTAATTTCTGCTTGGATAGCAACTTGGTTACCTTCTGCAGCTCCAACCTTCTTTACGAAGAGGTCGGCAGGAATCATGAAACCTTCAAAGCCATTATCTACTACCTCTGTGCGATTAATCACTGCACCGTCATCATAGACGCTGCCATTTTTGTCTGTAAAGACATACTCCTGTGCTGTAGCAGCAATGCTCAGCAGGCAGAGCGAAAGAATTGTAAAAATCCTGTTCATAAGCTGAATAAATCTAATGTGTGTTATTGTGTTACATTTGCCTTTATAGCCTGTTCTACGCCATTGTCGTTATAGACAAAGGCTACGATAGAGAGATGCTGGGCGTTCCAGTCTGCGCTAACCGTCTGTGTCAGGTTCTGTGTATGTATCTCTCCTGTGGTCAGCGTGATATCTTCGCCCCATGTATCATTGACGGCAGCACGGAATACGTGGTTGTGAACATAGTTCTTGTTGATGTTACCCGTCCAGTCGCCCGTCCAGTCGCTAGGCATATACTGAGTGGCCACGATATTATCTTCTAGTACCCATACCTGCAGATGTCCCTGATAGGTGGCATTGATAGCCTCTGCCTCTACGTAAATCTGAATCTCACCTGTTGGCGATAGGGTAGCCGACAAGTCCATCTTGACAGCAGACTCGCGAGCAAGTTCTTCTTTCACCTTGGTTATCCAGTCGGGATAGTTTACTGCTCCATGGCGATTGACCAGTCCTACAGGTTGGTATTCCAGTTTCCAGTGGTCGTAATATTCGTTGCCGATAGTAGTGGCAAGACCACCTTTACCTAATACGCCAAGTGGACCACCATGGATACCTACTGCAATCACGCGGTCTCCATACGCCTCTTGCAGTTGCTCTATCACTTCAGTTCCTTTAGGACAGTTGACACATTTCTGACCAGTAAAGTCCTCCAGCAGTACGGTGCGCTTGGCAGTCTCTGGCTTTACATATATCAGTTGCTCATCGTCTGCAATATGGCTGCAAGAGCAGCATAAAGGTATCAGGCAAAGAATGCCGAAAGGCAAAACACCCTTCACCCATTCTCTTACCTTGTTTATATAAGAATATCTCTTCATCTTTTATCCTTTACTTTTTACCTTTAGAAGTTGTAGTTATAAGACAGATTGAAACCCTCCGTGGCTGGCACAAAGCGGCATACACCACCTGAGCAGTTGTAGCCGGCACGTGTGCGACCGTAGCCCAATTGTATGCGGTGAGCACCCGTGTTGAAGGTTACCTGTCCTAAGTAATAGTGCTTGTCGGTGACACCACAGTTCCACATGTCGCTGATGGTAATCATCCAGTGGGGAGCCAGCGAGAGTTCTGCCAATGCAAAAGCCCAGTCGTGGTCATCCTGACGAGTGGTGAGATACTGCAATTCGGTGCGTAGCTGAATACGGCGAGCCAGTTGGAACTGGGCATCTG
The DNA here is from genome assembly GCA_900199555.1 of Prevotellaceae bacterium MN60. Classification (GTDB taxonomy): domain Bacteria; phylum Bacteroidota; class Bacteroidia; order Bacteroidales; family Bacteroidaceae; genus Prevotella. The sequence goes on along the minus strand of FZQZ01000001.1, from coordinate 600,610 downwards.
CTACAAAGATGTTGGAACGAATCATCTCGCCCTCACCCTCTATCACAGCCTTGTTGTAGTGCTGATTCATGTACATCAGGTTTAATTTGATGTCACGAGTCAGTCGGCGAGTCAGTTGGATATCCAAATCCTGATAGTAGGTCTCATCGCCCCACTTCAACCACTGACTATTGATAGCACGTACATACGAGAAGTTCACCTTTACATTCATACCATACTTGCCACCCAACAGGGTCTTGCGAGGTATGCTATATCCCAACTCCGTTTGGTAAGCCCATTCGCCAGATGCCAACTGAGTGGCATAAGGATAGAGGGCAGCCAGAGCATAGGTGTGGTCGAGCGTGAAGGCTGGCAGGTGATTGATAAATGAGCTTGTGCCCAACATGTTGCGACGACTGCGGAATGCCATGTTCTCAGAGCGCTTGGCTTGCAGCAAGAGGCTGAGTCCACGCTTAGAGTAAGAACCAGAGAGCATGGCTACCTGACCACTATGATAGGAGTAACCATTGTCAAATGAAGGGTCTTGCGTCTTGTGTGCATATTCTACTAATACGCCCCAAGGACCTTTGTTCAGGTTGGCACGTATATCCCAAGCATTGACATACTTGGGCAGGTTGTAGCGATGAGTAGGATCGGCAAAGATATCCTCATCCTTCTCATATTTGTTTACCCACGAACCGCCGATGCTCAGGTGCGTGTTCTTCTCTTGCATAGAGGAAAACCACTCGTCGATAGCGATTTCTGCATCAGCACCCGATACCAGTCCGCCATTCCAACTCCAGTAGCGACGCTGCTTGCCACTGAGCATCTTCAGCGTTACGCCCTTCAAGGGATGTAGAACCAGGCGACCACCCAATAGCGAGTTGTCGATACCTAGAGAGCGCTCCTCGTAAGTGCGCAGAATAAAACCGGAGCCAAACTGCTCGTAGAAGGTGCCTAGTGTCAGTTCGTTGTTGCCCAGCTTGCCTTTTACCCAGAAGTGGGGAATACCCCAGCCTTTGAAATCATTCTCAAATCCTGGCAGTGGATGCTCCATATATTCAAAGCGAGTACCTGCATCTACGTATTGGCTTTGCATCTGCAAATCTACATAGGTGTTGGTCATGAGGTCTTCATAACCATTTTCATTCTCTCCTGTAGGAGTATGAATGTCGCTTTGTATGCTTCCTGAAAACGTTACCTCTTTTTGTGCGTTGATGCTTAATGTACAGCAGATAGAGGCAATGATAATAAATGTTCTTCTCATTAATTTATTAGTTCGCGTACTTTTTCTATCAGTTCCGTTTCTGCACCATCGGTATATCCGTTGTGCTTATAGACAATGTTACCCTGTCCGTCAACAATCAGCACAAAGGGTATCATCTGGATGCCTAAGGCGCGCTTCAAATCACTGTTGGGGTCGAGTAGTACCTCGTATTCCCAATTGTGATTACTAACCAGTGGTTTAACCTTGTTCATGTTCTGTGCCTGGTCTATGCTGACAGCATAAATCTTCACACCCGTCTCCTCACGCCATTCATCGTAAACCTCAGCAATAGCGTCGAGTTCGCGATTACATGGTTTGCACCATGTGGCGAAGAAGTCGATGATAAACGGCTTGCCATCATTCGACAAGGTTTCTGTTCTCACGTTCTGTCCGTCAATTGTCTTTAAAGTGACAGTGGGCAGTTGTGCGTGCAAGATGCCTATTGAGGCAACCCACGCAAGGATGGATAAGGTGATAATTTTTTTCATAACTGCGTGCAAAGGTAATAAAAACAAATTAAAACCAATATAAAATTTATAAAATTGTTATATTTATCCCTGTTTTTTTTATATTCAATCCTTATTTATGTGGAAAAGAATTCTATCAGATAAAATTTGGTTGTATCAATAATAATCGATAACTTTGCAGGCAAAATTCTGAAACGACAATTTTATAATGAGAAAGATATTGGTATTGGCTAGTATGCTGATGTGCATGACTGGCTCGATGATGGCACAAAACTTGGATGAAAAGTACGCTACCGATTTGCTGCCTGTAGGTACTATGGCACCGGATTTGATAGACGCTTTGGACTCTATCCATGCGATAGCAGATTTCCATGGGCGCTGTGTGGTGCTTGACTTCTTTGCTACCTGGTGTGGCGACTGTCGTAAGGACCTGCCTGCGATGAAGAAACTATATCAACAGTTTGATATTGAAGGTGTAGAGTTTATCGGAATATCATTTGATACCGATTCTGACGTGCTTCAGGATTTTATGGATAAAGAGCCCATACCTTGGCGCGTGCTTGGTGAACTGAAAAAGATGAAGGAATCGAAGATGGCGAAAGACTATCATATCCAATGGATTCCTACGATGTACTTGCTAGATACCGATGGCCGTATCATACTGGCTACTGTGGAGGTAAACAAGTTGAAAGCAAAACTGTATGAGTTGAAGAAGGCAAACAAACTGGTGGCCCCTGAAATGGCAGGTCAGGACAAGGCTCCACAGTATCAAGGTGGCATTCCTGCACTGACGAAGTTTGTTAGGTCTAACATTAAATATCCTGTGGAAGCAGAGCACTATGGCGTTCAAGGTCGAGTATATGTGCAGTTCTATGTAGGCACGGATGGTACCGTATCGGATATCAGTGTTTCGAAGACTGAATTAACCAATCGCTTGTCAACAAAGGCTTTCAGTAAATATACCGCGCAGCAGAAACAGACCATGCGTGAGCAGGGAGAGAACCAGCTGAAGCAAGAGGCTTTGCGCGTGGTACGCAAGATGCCTAAATGGGAAGCTGCTATGCGTCGTGGAAAACCCATACGCGTGAAATATTCCATTCCTATCAGCTTTAAGTTGAAGTAAAACTGAATTTTAAAACACATAACATGAAAAGACTTATGATTACCCTTTGGGTAGCGCTTTTTGCGTTGATAGCCCAAGGACAGATGGTTGACCCCGTACACTTCACATCAAAGCTGAAGATGCTGAAGGATGGCGAGGCAGAGATTGTTTTTAGTGCCACAATAGATAACGGATGGCATGTTTATTCTACCGATATGGGTAACGATGGACCTATCTCGGCAACCTTTAACGTGGTGAAAATGGAAGGTGCAGAGAAAGTGGGTAAGTTGAAGCCTCGTGGCAATGTCATCAAACAATACGATAAGATGTTTGGCATGGAGCTACGCTTCTTTGAGAAGAAAGCAGAGTTTGTTCAGCGTATCCGTTTCACCAAAGCGAAATATACCATAGACTGTTACTTGGAGTTTGGTGCCTGCAACGACGAGATGTGTTTGCCACCAACTGAAGTAGCGTTTAAGAAAGAAGGGGATGCCTCCTCCAACCTCCCCCCACTGGAGGAGGCTAAAGATAGCCTAGAGAAGGATACCTCAATGGTTCAGCAGACAGATACAGTAGGCTCGGCAGCAGTAGATGCGTGGTGGGCACCTGTAGATGATATACAGAATAATGACGGGAATGATTTGAGTAATCGTTCCCTTCTCTACATTTTATTGATGGGATTTGTCGGTGGCTTGCTGGCTGTGATGATGCCTTGCATCTGGCCTATCATCCCTATGACGGTAAGCTTCTTCTTGAAGCGTGCCAAGACAGACCGAAAGAAAGGACTGCGTGATGCGCTGACTTACGGATTGAGCATCGTGGTAATCTATCTGACGCTGGGATTGCTGGTAACTGCCATCTTTGGTTCAGACACGCTGAATGCCATGTCAACCAATTCGGTATTCAACGTATTCCTGTTCCTGTTGTTGGTAGTATTTGCGCTGTCATTCTTCGGATGGTTCGAAATCAAACTGCCCAGTGGATGGGCTGATGCTGTTGACAATAAGGCTTCTGCTACCAGTGGTTATCTGAGCATCTTCCTGATGGCATTTACTTTGGTGCTGGTATCCTTCTCTTGCACAGCACCGATTATCGGATTGCTATTGGTTGAGGCTGCTACCAGCAATGGATGGTTGGCACCAGCAGTAGGAATGTTTGGCTTTGCGATAGCACTGGCATTGCCTTTCACCCTCTTCGCTTTGTTCCCCTCATGGTTGCAGCAGGCTCCCAAGTCTGGCTCATGGATGAACACGCTGAAGGTGGTGCTCGGATTCGTTGAATTGGCTTTTGCCCTGAAGTTTTTGAGCGTAGCAGACTTGGCTTATGGTTGGCATATCCTCGATCGTGAGGTATTCCTCTCACTGTGGATTGTTATTTTCGGCTTGTTGGGGGCTTACCTCTGTGGCTGGCTGAAGTTCAGAAGCGATGAGATAGGTGGCGAACTCCATCGTCCCATGCCTGTAGCTTGTATTATGGGTGGTATCGCATCGCTGGCCTTTGCCGTATATATGATTCCTGGTTTGTGGGGCGCTCCCTGTAAGGCTGTAAGTGCTTTTGCTCCTCCTATGAATACACAGGACTTCAATCTCAATAATAAAGTTGTGGAGGCTCGCTTCCGCGATTATGACGAAGGTATGGAGGTAGCCAAAAGAGAGGGTAAGCCCGTTATCGTTGACTTTACAGGCTTCGGTTGTGTGAACTGTCGTAAGATGGAGGCTGCCGTATGGACTGATCCTCGTGTGGCAGACCTGTTGACGAAAGACTATGTTTTGATTTCACTCTATGTAGACGATAAGACTCCTCTTGCTGAACCTATCGAAGTGAAGGATGCACAGGGCAATACTAAAACGCTGCGCACGGTGGGTGCAAAGTGGAGCTATCTGCAGAGTCATAAGTTTGGCACCAATGCTCAGCCATACTATGTGTTGCTCGATAATGAGGGACAACTGTTGATGCCAGGCAGAGGCTATAACGAGGATGTTGCCGCCTATGTGGACTTTCTGCAGGAAGGAGCAAGGAAAGTGACAAGTGACAAGTAAAAAATATACATTACCAAAACTAAAGACGATGAAGAAGTATTATTTGACAACGCTGCTTTTGGCTGCTTCCCTTTCAATGATGGGACAGCGCAAGGAGATGCTACTAAGCGATGGCTGGCAGTTCTCACGCGACAAACAGACGTGGAAGGAGGTAAATATTCCGCACGACTGGGCTATCGCAGGGCCATTTGACAAGAAGTGGGACTTGCAACGTGTGGCTATCGCGCAGAATGGCGAGACGGAGGCTACAGAGAAAAGTGGGCGCTCAGGCGCACTCCCTTGGATTGGCGAGGGACACTACAAACGTATTCTGACTATCCCGCAGGGGACAGAGCGTGCCGAACTGTTGTTCGATGGAGCGATGTCGGAACCAAAGGTATACCTCAATGGTCAGCTGGCTGGCCAGTGGGCCTATGGATATAATACTTTCCGAATAGACCTGACACCCTATATGAAAGCAGGTGATAACCTGTTGGAGGTGGATTTACAGAATCTGGAAGAGAGCTCGCGCTGGTATCCTGGTGCAGGACTATATCGTCCTGTGACGCTCATTACGACCCAGAAAGCACATATCGATGATTGGAGTATCTACTTCCGCACCATCAGTATAGAACAGGGTAAGACCGTTGTTGAGGCTGAAATGCGGGTGGCGAATGCCGACAAGAGCATGATAGCCAAGATGATGCTGATTAGTCCTAACGGAGAGAAGGTTGGTGGGCAGGATATCCGTATTGAGAACGATGGAAAGGTGTATGGTAAGTTCACGATAGCTAATGCTCTGTTATGGACTCCTGAGACTCCCTATCTGTATCAGTTGAAAGTGCAATTACTGAAGGCTGGCAATGTGATAGACAGCAAAACTATCAAGACGGGCATCCGCACCATCAAGGTAAGTCGCGAAAAGGGTTTCCAGCTGAATGGTGTGTCTCGCAAAATCAAGGGCGTTTGTCTGCACCACGACCTTGGTCCATTGGGTGCTGCCGTGAATAAGGCTGCCCTGATACGTCAGGTGAAGATGATGAAAGCCATGGGCTGTGATGCCATCCGTACTTCTCACAATATGCCGAGTCAGTGGCAGATGGATATTTGCGACTCGCTGGGTATGATGGTGATGGCAGAGTCGTTTGATATGTGGCAATATCCTAAGTGCAAAAATGGCTATGCCCGTTTCTTCAACGAGTGGGCAGAGAAGGATATTACCAACCTTGTAGTGGCTCATCGCAATCATCCCAGTATCATCATGTGGTCAATAGGCAATGAGATTCCTGAGCAGTGGAGTGAGGAAGGCAGACTGATGAGTATTCGTCTGCAGGCGCTATGTAATAGTCTTGATCCTACTCGTCCTGTAACACAAGGATTGGATAATCCTGATGGTGCCCTCAATGCTGGTACCATGCAGGCGATGAATGTACCAGGCTTCAACTATCGTCTGCATCGCTATGCCGATGGTATCAAACGCTTGCCACAAGGATTCTTGTTGGGCTCAGAGACAGCTTCAACGGTGAGTTCGCGTGGTGTGTACCATTTCCCTGCAGAGCCCAATAATAACGGTGAAAAGTTCTCTTATGCTGGTACCTACGATCCCAATGCTATCAAGGGTACCGACGGACAATGCTCAGGATATGACTTAGACTACTGCCCGTGGTCTAATCTGCCTGATGACGACTGGTGCTGGCAAGATGACTATAAGTGGGTAATAGGTGAGTTCGTATGGACGGGCTATGACTATCTGGGCGAACCCTCGCCTTATGATGAATATTGGCCTTCGCGCAGTAGTTATTTTGGCATCTGTGACTTGGCTGGTCTGCCCAAAGACCGTTACTATCTGTATCGTTCACATTGGAATAAGCAGGCACACACCATCCACCTGTTGCCACACTGGACGTGGGGAAAGAGCAGGGTAGGAGAGGTGACGCCCGTATATTGTTATACCGACTATCCCACTGCCGAACTCTTTGTCAATGGCAAGAGTCAGGGCAAGATAAGCAAGAACCCTGCAGAGCGATTGGATCGCTATCGCTTGCGCTGGAACAACGTGAAGTATGAGCCGGGAGAAGTGAAGGTGGTGGTGTATGATGCCAACGACAACAAGGTAGGTGAGAAGACCATGCGTACTGCAGGTAAGCCAGCACAGCTGAAGCTGGATGTATGGACACAGCATGACGCTGCCAGCCTTGATGCTGATGGCGAGGATTTGGCTTTTGTTACCGTATCACTGACCGATAAGCAGGGTACCCTTATCCCCGATGCCGACGACCAGTTGGACTTTGAGGTGGTTGGTGCCGGTAGTTTTGAGGCAGTATGTAATGGTGATGCTACCTCGCTGGAGTCGTTTAAGCAGCCCACGATGAAGCTCTTCAAGGGACAACTCGTGGTAGTGGTGCGTAGCGCTAAGCAGGCTGGTGTGCTTACACTGACCGTGAAGGATAAGACGAGAAAGATATCGAAGACAATAAAATTAAATATTAAAGATAATAAATAGAACATTATGAAACCAACATTATTTCTTTTAGCTGCAGGTATGGGTAGCCGTTATGGTGGCTTGAAGCAGCTCGACGGTCTGGGCCCCAATGGTGAGACCATTATGGATTACAGTATTTACGATGCCATTGAGGCAGGTTTTGGTAAGATAGTATGGGTTATCCGTAAGGATTTCGAGGAGCAGTTCCGTACCCAGATTCTCGCTAAGTATGAGGGTAAGGTACAGTGCGAGCTCTGTTTCCAGGCTCTTGATGCACTGCCCGAAGGATTCAATGTGCCCGAAGGTCGTCAGAAGCCTTGGGGAACAAACCATGCAGTGCTGATGGGTAAGGATGTTATTAAGGAGCCTTTCTGTGTGATTAACTGCGATGACTTCTACAATCGCGATGCATTCATGGTAATGGGTAAGTATCTAAGTAGTCTGCCCGAGGGTGCTAAGAACCAGTATGCAATGGTGGGCTTCCGTGTAGGCAATACGCTGAGTGAGAATGGTACGGTGGCTCGTGGCATCTGTTCAAAGAATGCTGAAGGTCATCTGACAACAGTTGTAGAGCGTACCGAGATTGTACGTTGTGCAGAAGATGGTTCTAATGCTGGTGCTGCTACAGAGGCTATCCGCTATAAGGATGAGAATGGTAAATGGGTGGCTGTAGAAGACACTACCCCTGTATCTATGAACTTCTGGGGCTTCACTCCCGATTACTTCGAGTATAGTGAGGAATACTTCAAAGAGTTCCTGAGTGATCCGAAGAATATGGAGAACCTGAAGGCTGAGTTCTTTATTCCTTTGATGGTTAACAAGCTTATCAACGATGGTACAGCTACTGTACAAGTGCTTGACACTACTTCTAAGTGGTTTGGTGTTACTTATGCTGCTGACCGCCAGTCTACGGTAGATCGTATTCAGCAGTTAGTGAACGAGGGAGTTTATCCTAACAAACTGTTCTAATGCCGATGCTGAAGGACATCATGACAGACGGGGAGTGCAGCACACTGCGCTCCCTGCTTGAAAATACACAGACGGTGGTGCTTTGCTGTCATCAGAATCCTGACGGTGATGCACTGGGCTCTATGTTGGCTATGGGTGAGGTGCTCCGCCAGATGGGTAAGGAACCCTTGATGGTGGTGCCCGATCAGTATCCCGACTACCTGCATTGGCTGCCCAACTCGGAGAAGTTAGTACGCTACGATAAGCGCCCAGAGTATGTAGATACGGTATTGAAGATAGCCGACTTGATTATCTGCTTAGACTTCAATGCCTTTTCACGTACCGATGAGATGGCATCAGCACTAGCTAGCTCGCCTGCGAAGAAGGTGCTTATTGACCACCATCCAGAGCCCGACATCGATGCTACGGTCTGTGTCTCTCACCCAGAAGCCTCTTCTACTGCCGAACTGGTGTTCCGCGTAGTATGGCAGTTGGGCTATTTTGAGCAGTTGGGTAAGCACTTTGCCGGTCCTATCTACTGTGGTATGATGACCGATACGGGTGGATTTACCTATAACTCCAACCATCCCGACATCTTCCTTATCATCAGCCAGCTGCTCACCAAGCAAATAGATAAGGACAAGATTTATCGCAACGTATATCATAACTATAGCGAACATCGCTTACGCTTGGTGGGGCATGTGTTGTGTAATCGCTTGGTAGTAGATGAGAAGCGACATGCAGCATTCTATACCTTGTCTAGAGAAGATTTAAAACGTTTTCATTTTATCAAGGGTGATGCTGAAGGATTGGTGAATATGCCACTGCAAATTAAAGGTTTGAAGTTAAGCATCTCCTTGCGTGAGGATACTGACCGCGATAACACGATCTGGGTAAGTCTGCGCTCGGTAGATGACTTCCCATGCAACGAAGTAGCTGCACGCTTCTTTAATGGTGGCGGACATCTGAACGCTTCAGGTGGACGACTGAACTGTTCGCTTGATGAGGCAGTTGAGATAGTAAAAAAAGCATTGGTTGCCTTTGAAGACACATTGAAGAAGTAAAAAGACACGATTTGTTATATAAGTATTCCCTCGTTAGAATAGATGTCTGACGAGGGAATTCGTATGTTTATAGAGTGATATTTTGTAACTTTGTCTTCGTCGAAGGTACTTCCGCTCGACAATAAAAATAAAAAAATGTTTCTTTATTTTGTATTGTCCTCGCTTATTTGTAACTTTGTGGCCGAATTGATTAAAGAATGATAGAAATGAAAAAAATCTCATATGCAATAGTGTTGTTGCTCGCCCTTGTGCTGACAACCAGCTGTAATGACTACGAAACCTACTCGGATATGAAGGAGAAAGAGCGTGACGCTATCGAACGCTTCATTGCCAAAGAGGGCATTCAGGTGATTAGCGAGGAGACTTTCAAGGCTCAGGGCTATACCACCGACCTGAATAGCAATCAGTATGTACGCTTCAGTCGTAATGGCGTGTATATGCAGATAGTACGTGAGGGATGTGGCGAGATACTGGAGGAGAACAAGAAGGTGAATGTGTTGTGTCGCTTCTACGAGAAGAATATTCAGACAGACTCTATTTTAGTACGCAACGATACGCATGCCTATCTCTCTACCACAACGGGTAGCATGGACGTATCACAGTATCTTGACAAGATGAGCGTGACACGTAATGGTACCACCATCACAGCTTCGTTCTTGGGTGGCATGATGGTCCAGTATCATGGTTCTACATCGGTACCTGGCGGATGGCTGGTGCCTCTGAACTATGTGAAGATAGGACGCCCAGAGAACTTGGATGAGGAGACTGCTAAGGTACGCCTTATTGTGCCTCACTCACAGGGTACTGCCGACGCATCATCAAGCGTAGTACCTTGTTTCTACGAGATTAGCTACGAAAGAGTAAGATAAATATACATTATGACATTGATTAAATCTATTTCCGGCATCCGCGGTACTATCGGTGGACGCACGGGAGACACACTTAATCCTCTAGACATCGTTAAGTTTACTACGGCATACGCCACCTTTATCCCTCGCAAGACGGGACGTATCGTGGTGGGACGCGACGGACGTATCTCTGGCCACATGGTGCGCGACATTGTATGCGGCACTTTGGTTGGCATGGGCTATGATGTACTTGACATCGGCTATGCCAGCACACCAACCACTGAGCTGGCTGTACGTATGAGTGGTGCCGATGGCGGTATCATCATCACGGCTTCGCACAATCCCCGTCAGTGGAATGCGCTGAAGCTATTGAATAGTGAGGGCGAATTCCTGACTGCTGCTGATGGTAACAAGGTGTTGGAGATTGCTGAAAAGGAAGACTTCAACTATGCTGATGTAGATCAGTTGGGTCATGTTACCATTGATAATAGCTATGACGACCGTCATGTTCAGTCGGTACTCGACCTGAAGTTGGTGGATGTTGAGGCTATCAAGAAGGCCAACTTCAAGGTATGTGTGGATAGCATCAACTCTGTTGGTGGACTCATCCTGCCCAAGTTGTTGGATAAACTGGGTGTCAGCTATCAGTTCCTGAATGGTGAGGTAACGGGCGACTTTGCTCATAACCCTGAGCCATTGGAGAAGAACCTGACAGGTATCATGGATGAGATGAAGACTGGTAAGTATGACTTGGGTATCGTTGTAGACCCAGATGTTGACCGCCTGGCCTTTATCCGTGAAGATGGTAAGATGTTTGGCGAGGAATATACGCTGGTAAGTGTTGCCGACTATGTATTGTCGCAGACGAAGGGTAATACCGTAAGCAACCTTTCTTCAACACGTGCGCTGCGTGATATCACTGAGAAGCATGGTGGCACGTATGCCGCTGCTGCTGTGGGTGAGGTCAACGTAACTACCAAGATGAAGGAGGTGAATGCCGTTATCGGCGGTGAGGGCAATGGTGGAGTTATCTATCCTGAGAGCCACTATGGTCGTGATGCACTGGTAGGTATCGCCCTGTTCCTGACATCACTGGCTAAGAAGGGCTGTAAGGTAAGTGAGCTGCGCAAGGCACTGCCTCACTACAAGATAGCCAAGAATCGTATTGACCTGACTCCAGAAACGGATGTGGATGCTATTCTCGTTAAAGTAAAGGAGATGTTTGCACAGGATGCTTCGGCAAAGGTCAACGATATCGATGGTGTGAAGATTGACTTCCCCGACCGTTGGGTACACCTGCGTAAGTCGAATACCGAACCTATCATCCGCGTATATAGTGAGGCGGCAACAATGGAAACAGCCGATGAACTAGGAAAGAAGCTGATGAAGGTTGTATATGATATGCAATAAAGGCTCCTACCTAACCTCCTTCAAGGGGAGGGATTAGGAGGCAGAACATAAAAAAAGAGGCTCGATTGAGCCTCTTTTTTATGATACCTTATTCTATATTAGAAGTTGACACCTACGTTGATGAAGAATGAACGGGTGTGAACTGAGTTGAAGTCATCGTCACCAATATTGGCAATACCGAAGTCGAAACCTGCCTCAGCATAGAGCATGTCGTACTCTAGACCACAACCAACACGCAGACCACCATCAAAGCGATCTACCTTCTCGTAAGAGCTCTCTGAATAGCGGTCGCCATAATACTTGATCTTACCACCAACTCCTAAAGCCATATAACCGCCGAGGAATGGCTGGATATAGAAATCATCGAAGAGGTCGAGTGAGTATTTGCAGACGATAGGAACCTGCAGGTAGCTCAAGCGGCACTTTACCTTCTGGAAACCAGTTCTTTCGTCGGGCATCTGGAAAGAGAAGTCTTCCTGGATACCACCCTTCTCTGAATAGAAGGCGCCTAACTCCAACCATACGGGAGTAGAGTTGGCAAGCTGAATACCATAAACAGCACCGAAAGCCAAACCAGCACGGCCATCCATATCCATATTTGCAGCGTCACTGCTGAGTGACGCATAGTTCATACCTAAGCGCAGACCACAGTAGCTCTCTGTGTTGTCGTGATTGTAGCGGCTACGGCTGCGACTGGTGTTAAACTGTGCGAAAGCTGGCGTAACGAGTACTGCCGCCAGTATTAAAGTGAATAGTTTTTTCATGTTCTTTTTACCTTTAGTTTAGTATAATTCTTTTCCTTATTATATGTGTCTATTTCAGTTCCAGTTCTACCGGACAGTGGTCGCTACCCATCACTTCGGTATGTATCTTAGCGTCGGCAATTTGTGGGCGCAGACGCTCAGAGGTAACGAAGTAATCAATACGCCAGCCCGCATTCTTCTGACGAGCTTGGAATCGGTATGACCACCACGAGTAGGTTACCTGCTCTGGATAGAGCGTGCGGAAGGTATCGATAAATCCACAGCGCAACAGGTCGCTGAACTTCTCGCGCTCTTGGTCCGTAAATCCTGCATTCATGCGATTGGTCTTGGGATTCTTCAGGTCTATCTCCTCGTGTGCCACATTCAGGTCGCCACATAGGATGACAGGTTTCTTCTCATCCAGTCGCTTGAGATATGTACGGAAAGCATCCTCCCATGACATACGATACTCCAAACGCTTCAGTCCGTCTTGCGAATTGGGCGTATAACAGGTGACGAGATAGAAGTCGGGCATCTCTAGCGTGATGACGCGACCCTCATGGTCGTGCAGGTCGATACCAATGCCATAGGTCACACTCAGTGGCTGGTGCTTGGTAAAGATGGCTGTACCTGAGTAGCCTTTCTTCTCGGCATAGTTCCAGTACGACTGGTAACCTTCAAACTGCAGGTCTAGCTGACCTGCCTGCATCTTGGTCTCTTGTAGACAAAAGAAATCAGCGTCCATCTCCTTGAAGATGTCGCTGAATCCTTTTCCTTCACAGGCTCTCAGCCCGTTGACGTTCCATGAAATGAACTTCATAGAGTGGAAGTATTTGTTTCTTTAGAACTTTGCCATCTTGATAGCAACTACGGCGCATTCATCACCTTTGTTGCCCAGTCGGCCTCCAGCACGGTCTAATGCCTGCTGCATATTCTCTGTAGTGAGCAGTCCGAATACTACGGGAATGTTGTTGGTAGCATTCAGACGGGCAATACCCTGTGTAACACCCTGACAGATGTAGTCGAAGTGGGGTGTCTCACCGCGAATCACACAACCCAGTACGATGATGGCATCGTAACCGTCGTTGAGCGTCATTTGGCGTGCACCATATATCAACTCAAAAGAGCCAGGTACTGTCTTTACATGAATATTCTCAGACAGTGCGCCATGCTTCTCCAGTGTTGATACACAACCATCAAGCAGAGCACCTGTTATCTCAGGGTTCCACTCTGATACCACGATGCCGAACGTCATGTTCGATGCATCGGGCACCTTAGCGGCATTATATTCTGATAGATTCTTTGTTGCCATCAGCTTATTTTACGCTTGCGCGCTCAATGTACTTATCAATGCTCTGATACTGCATAGAGTTGAAGTATTTCTCCTTGATTTCTTTGTACAGTTCCAAAGCTTCATCTTTCTTACCCTGACTCTCCAGAATCTCACCAGCCTGGATGAGGAATGTGGGAGACAGAGAGTTGTTGTCAGCCATCTTAGCAGCCTTCTTCAGGTGGTCAACAGCCTTGTCGAGCTGGTTCAGGTTTGCATAGGCATTACCCAGAGCACCCTCTGCTGCAGGGCTAATCATCTGGTCGCCCTTACCGCTGAATGACTCCAAAGCGTCAACAGCCTCCTGCCACTTACCGAGGTTGGCCTGGCAGATACCAATATAGAGCTGTGCCAAGTTGCCAGCATCAGTAGAGCTATAGTCTGCAGCTACCTTCTGGAAACCAACCAGTGCCTTGTCGTACTGCTGCTGATCGAAGAGTTCCTGACTCTTAGCGAGTTCGGTGCTAGCTTCGTTAGCGCGAGGCTCAAAATAATAGTTGTTTGCGAGGATAACGCCTACGATGATTACGATAACTGCTGCTACGGCAGCGATAACTGCCTTCTTATACTTCTCGAAGAAGGCCTCGGTCTTTGTGACCTGCTGCTCCTCTACGGGAGCTGCTTTCTGATTGTTGTTTGCCATTATTTTAGTTATTTTTATTGTTTCTCGGACATAAATCGCCTGCAAAGATACTAAAAAGATTAAAGATTAAAGATTAAAGATTAAAGATTTTTTTGTTTTTATGATTTTTTGTACCTTTGACTTCGTCGAAGGCACTTTCGCTCGACAATAAAAACAAAACCTCGTTTTTGTTTTGTATTGTGCTCGCTTATTCGTACCTTTGTACCCGCTATGATACTCAAGAAGCTATCGATACTGAATTACAAGAACATTTGCGAAGCCCAGTTGGAGTTATCGCCTAAGATGAATTGTTTCATCGGGAGTAATGGTATGGGCAAGACGAATGTGTTGGATGCAGTGTATTACCTCTCGTTTTGTCGTTCAGCTTCCAATCCTATTGATTCACAGGTGATTCGACACGATGAACCGTTTTGTATGCTTGAGGGAGAATATGACGATGTGACGATTTCTGTTGGCATGAAGCGTGGACAGAAAAAACACTTCAAAAAAGACAAGAAAGAGTATAAGCGACTGTCTGAACATATCGGTCTGATACCATTGGTACTGGTGGCTCCTGGTGACTCGTTGTTGATAGAGGGGGGCAGTGAGGAGCGTCGCAAGTTGATGGATATGGTGATAGCACAGTATGATCGAACCTATATGGAGGCACTGAGCCGCTATAACAATGCACACCAACAGCGCAATATCCTCTTGAAGATGGAAGACCGTGAACCCGACCCGTTGCTGATGCAACTATGGGAGGAACAGATGGCAGAGGCTGGTGAGGTGTTGTATCAGAAGCGCTCAGCCTTTGTAGAAGAGCTGATACCCCTATTCCAAGAGTATTATCAGCGCATCTCTGGTGGACAGGAGCAGGTGGCTCTGCGCTATGTGTCGCATTGTCAGCGTGGACCCCTGTTAGAGGTTATCCAGCGCGACCGTCATAAAGACCGTGCCGTGGGCTATTCGTTGCATGGTGTACATCGTGATGACTTGGAGTTTACGTTGGATGGTCACCTGATGAAACGTGAAGGTTCGCAGGGACAGAACAAGACGTATGTCATTGCCCTGAAACTGGCCCAGTTTGAGTTTTTAAAGCGTACTGCCATGAAGACGACACCGATACTCTTGTTGGATGATATCTTCGATAAGCTCGATGCCAACCGTGTGGAGCAGATTGTGCGCTTGGTGTCTAGCGATAGTTTCGGACAGATATTTATCACAGATACCAATCGTGACCACTTAGATCAGATACTCTCTGGTACGCCTAATCTCGACTATAAGATATTCCACGTTGAAAATGGAGAAATAAATGTTTAAGCGTAACGTACAATCACTAAAAGATATTATTCTGCGTAGCCTGCATGAGCAAGGACTGGAAACACCGCTGCTGCAAAAGCGGTTGGTTGAGGCATGGCCAAAAATAGCGGGCCCAGTGATAGCCCGCTATACGTTGAATACTTATATCTATAATCAGACTCTCTTTGTCCGTTTGTCTAATCCTGCTCTCCGCTCTGACCTGAGCATGCGCAAGCAAGAACTGACAAAGAAACTTAATGACTCTGTGGGTGAACAAGTGATTGCTGATATTCGTTTTTGCTAATATCGCCACTCACCACTCACCTTTCACCACTCACCATTTACTTTTTCTTAGGAAACGCTTTACCTTCACGCATCACTTTTAGGGTGGCAGTGATGGCAGGATCATCGCTGTTCAGATACTCTATCCATGCCTCTTCCTTCATCATGTTATAGATGATGCGGCTAATAATGTAACGCTCCAAGAGTTTGTGCGAGCGCTGAATCATGAGGTTGCGACGACGCAATCCATTCTTGTCTGCATAGCTTGCAAACTTATCCACGATATTCTGGTGCTTCAGATAGGTAGCCATCTCGCTCACGTTGTCCATCTTGCTGAGCTTGCCTCTGTTCTCGTCAGTATAGCCATAAGCATACATGATAATCAGTCCACTCATAGATGCCTGCTTATAATATGAGGTAACATCGGTAGTATCCTCTGCTACGAAGATGTCGGGAGTGATACCGCCACCACCATAGACAGGGCGACCATTCTTGGTATGATACTCCTTGCCCTCGTGCTTGATGCTGTCTTGTGAGAAGAACTCACCGTGGATATAGCGCGTCATGATATCCTCCTCATAATCTTTGTTGTCGCCCGATGTGTAGGGTTTCTGGATGCAACGACCAGAAGGAGAATAGTAACGGGCAATGGTGAGGCGAATCATTGACTGGTCGGCAAAGGCAATAGGCTGTTGTACCAGTCCCTTACCAAATGAGCGACGACCAATGATGGTACCTCTATCATTATCCTGTATAGCACCTGCCAGAATCTCTGATGCCGATGCTGATGCCTCGTCGATAAGGATGACGAGAGGTATCTGCTGATAACTGCCACGACCATCACTGCGGTATTCCTGACGGGGTGACTTGCGACCTTGTGTATAAACGATAAGGCGGTTCTTGGGCAAGAACTCGTTGGCTATCTGTACTGCCGATTGCAAGTATCCACCCGTATTGCCACGCAAGTCGATACAGAGACTCTGGAAGTTCTCTTGCGACAGTTTTGCCAAACCGATGAGCAACTCGGGATAGGTGTTCTCACCAAAGTTCTTAATGCGGATATAACCCGTCTTGTCGTCAAGCATATATGAGGCGGTAACGCTCTTGGTAGGTATCTCACCACGGGTAACAACAATCTGACGCAGCTTCTTTTCTCCATAGCGCAGGATGCCCAGCTTTACCTTGGTGTCCTTCGGACCTTTCAGGCGGTGCATAGCTTCTTCGTTGGTGAGTGTCTTTCCCGTGAAAGGCTTGCCATCAACAGTGACAACCTTATCACCTGCTATCACACCAGCACGCTCTGCAGGACCATTGCTTACCACTTGTTGTACGTGTAGTGTATCTTCGCGAATAACGAATTCGATGCCTACGCCAGAGAACGAACCGCGAAGGTCATCATTGGCTATCTGCACATCTTTAGCAGAGATATAGACAGAGTGGGGGTCTAGCTCTGCCAATATCTGTGGCATTGCTTTCTCTACAAGGTCGTTGACGTTGACCGTATCTACATACTGGTCATCAATGATGTGCAACAGGTTGTTTAACTTATTGCTGCTGCTGTTGATGATGCTCAGACGGTTGCCCGAAAAGTGGTTGGCATAGAAGGTGCCAATCAAGATGCCGATGACTACACAGAGTGCCATCGCAAGGGGCATAAAACGACTATTCTTCTTGTTATTCATATTCTTTGCTTTTTCTAGGTATTCTAGGCTTTCCTAGGGTGTCCTAGGCTTTCCTAGTCCTAGTTTTTTAGACCTCTAGATAAACTACTTCAATTCCTGCACGCTCTAATAGCTCGATACCATCCGTAAGGCGGTATTTCTCACCATAAACCACACGCTTGATGCCTGCCTGAATGATGAGTTTAGCACATTCGATACAGGGTGAGGCAGTGATATAGATGGTGGCGCCATCAGAGTTGTTGGATGAGCGCGCCAACTTAGTAATGGCATTGGCCTCGGCATGTAGCACGTAAGGCTTGGTAATGCCGTTGTCATCCTCACAGACATTCTCAAAACCGCTGGGTGTACCATTATAGCCATCACTGATAATCATGTTGTTCTTGACAACCAGTGCTCCCACTTGTCTACGCTGACAGTAAGAGTTCTTAGCCCAGATGCGTGCCATCTCCAGATAGCGCCGGTCAAACTTACATTGCTTGTCGTTGTTCATCTTTGTGTTATTTTTTTTCTTTTATTTCTACGCCTTCTTGCCTTTCTTGATGCCGTTGCGCTTTAGCAATGCATCAATGGTAGGCTCTCCACCACGGAATCGCTTATAGAGGACCATGGGGTGCTCGGTACCTCCCTTGCTCAGCACCTCGTCACGGAAGCGTTGCGCAGTTTCTTGGTTGAAGATACCTTCTTTCTTGAATACGCTGAAGGCATCTGCATCCAACACCTCTGCCCACTTATAACTATAGTATCCAGCAGAGTATCCTCCTGCCATGATGTGCGAGAACTGTACCGTCATACAGGTGTCAGGTAGTTGCTCACCGAGGATAGCCTTTTTCCATGCTTTCTTCTCAAAGGGGATGATATCTTCTGTAAACTCATCCTTCTTGGTATAGTATGCCATGTCCAGCAGACCGAATGATACTTGTCGCAGACAGGCGGTAGCTGCCATGAAGTTTCTACTCTTCACAATGCGGTCAATCAACTCGTCAGGCAAGGGCTCGCCCGTTTGATAGTGGAAGGCAAAGGTGCGCAGAAACTCTTTCTCTACAGCATAGTTCTCCATAAATTGTGAAGGCAGTTCTACAAAGTCCCACCATACATTAGTACCTGAAAGACTCTCAAAGCGGGTGTTGGCAAACATGCCGTGCAGTGAGTGACCAAACTCATGTAGGAAGGTCTCTACCTCTCCCAGTGTCAATAGTGCTGGCTTTTCAGCAGTAGGCTTGGTGAGGTTCATCACCACTGATACATGAGGACGAACATTATACGTTGAACGTTGAACGTTGAACGTTGAACATTGAACGTTGGACGTTGAACGTTGAGATTTTGAGGCGTCCTTCTTCTCTTTTATTTCCCAGTGCTGTCCTTGGAATTCGGTCATCCAGGCTCCTCCCTGTTTACCCTTACGTGGGTGGAAGTCGGCATAGAATACGGCCAGATAAGAGCCGTCTTTGTCGAAGACCTCGTAGGCTTTCACATCGGGATGATATACGGGAATGTCTTTGTTCTCTTTGAAGGTGATACCATACAACTTGTTTGCCAATCCGAAAACTCCACTGATTACCTTTGACAATTCAAAGTAGGGTCGTAGCATCTCTTGGTCCAGGTTGTACTTCTTCATCTGCAACTTGTGGGTATAAAAAGCTGTATCCCATGGCTTCATCTCTCCCTTCTTTTGCAGGGATTGAGGAAGACTCTTTTTCAGTTCCTCTCTCTCTTTCAACGCCGTAGGCTTATAGGCATCAATAAGGTCGTCGAGCAGATGATATACATTGCGACTGTTAGATGCCATGCGACGCTTCAGTACATAGTCTGCATAGGTCTTATATCCCAACAGTTGGGCTATCTCGCGACGCAGGTTAATGAGTCGCTTACATATCTCGAGGTTGTTCTCGCTATTATCGTGTGTACACTCGGTATTGCGAGCCATATACATCTGTTTACGAAGCTCACGCTGTGTAGAGTAGGTCATAAAGGGCGAGTAGCTCGGCATGTCGAGGGTGAATACCCATCCCTGCTTACCTTGCTCTTGTGCAGTGAATGCTGCTGCCTCGCGTGCAGTCTCAGGCAGACCGTCCAGTTGTGCTTCATCGGTGATGTGCAACTGGAAAGCCTTATTCTCTTTCAGCAGGTTCTGTGAGAACTGCAGCGAGAGCATGGAAGCCTCTTCAGTCAGTTGGCGCAACTTCTCTTTGCCTGCTTCGTCTAGCAGGGCACCAGAGCGTACAAAACCATCATAACAGTTGTCAAGTAGCATTTTCTCCTCTGCGGTCAACTTGCGATGATGCAGGTGTACCTTGCGGATGCGTTCAAACAAACGTGGGTTCAGTCTCACGTCATTGGCATGCTGGGTCAGTATAGGCTGCATCTTCTGTGCCAGTGCATCCATCTCATCGTTGGTCTCTGCACTGAGCAGGTTGAAGAATACTGTCGATACTCTTGACAACAAGTCGTAATAGCCCTCATCCTCTTCCGTATTGATAATCGTGTTATCAAAGGTAGGCTTCTCGGGGTTATTGATGGTCTTTTCTATCTGTTCATTATCGCGACGTATTCCCTCCATGAAAGCCTCTTCAAAGTCTTCCAGACGAATACGGTCAAAGGGCACCGTGTCATGCGGTGTATTGTAGGGTTCTAAAAACGGATTCTTATGATTACTCATACTAACGTTATACTCTCTTTTTTAAGGTGCAAAGATACAGAATCTTGTCAAAAGATGACAAGAAGACCGTTATCTTATAATAATCTTTAACGTAGATTACATCACCAGGCGCTCCAGCAGGGGGATTTCTATGCGTCCACGATGGAGCGTAAGCAGATGGTCGCGCTGCATGTCGTTGAGTGCGTGACTGATATCCAGACGACTGTCGTTTAGCTCGTCGGCTATCTGTTGCATCAGGATGTGGAAGGTCTTCGGACCGGCAGGGTAGAGACAGCGAGAAAAGAAAAAACGTGTCAGTCGCTCGCGGAGGTTTCTTGGTGCTGAGCGCCATGCATGATGGCGCAGTCGCTGACTGTCGGTAGCCATCATGTTGAGCATGTTGAGGCGGAACACCAGCTGAGTCTCTAATAGCAGTAACACCTCTTGCTTGTCGATGCTGATCAAGTTGCAAGGGGTAGCCGCCTTAAAGGTGGTGCTGTAGCGCTGAGCGATACCGAAGATGCGGTTGGGCTGAATGATATAAGGCGCTTTGATGGTTTCTATAACGCGACAAGAGTGGTCGTCGCTCTGTGTCTCACACTGTAATGTACCATGTGTTAGGAATATTAGATGCGTACAACTGTCGCCTTCTTTAACGAGATATTTTTTCTGTGCCAATTTGGAAAAACCAAACTTAGTATGTGTCACTACCTCCATCAGGTCGGCGCGACTCATACCCTGAAAAAGGGTAAATTGCAACAGTTGGTCATATATTGTCATTGCCTCATGCCTAATGCTTAATGCCTAATGCTTAATGGTCAATTTTTTCTTTCAGGCTTGGCGAGAACCATACTTTGGTCTCACCCTTATCATCGTAGATGAGATAAGCCATGAGGTCTGGATTGCGCTCCAATATCTTTTTAGCCCCCTCAAAGCCCATCACCATAAAGGCGGTAGCGTAGGCGTCAGCACGCATACAGGTGTTGGTAAGTACAGTTGCCGACAGAATGCTGTGCTGTACGGGATAGCCCGTCTTGGGATTGATGGTATGGGCATATTTGCGTTTGCCCTTATAGTAGAAGTTACGATAGTTGCCACTGGTGGCCATGGCCTTGTCTGTGACGTTGAGAATGGTTTGCAGTTCACCACCTTCTGATAGTGGGTCGTCGGTAGGTTTGGTGACACCAATTTTCCAAGGCACGCGTTTCTCGCTGATACCACGAGTCACTACCTCTCCACCTATCTCCACCATATAGTTGCTGATGCCTTTCTCTTCCAAGAGTCTGGCCACTACATCTACACCATATCCTTTGGCAATAGCCGAACAGTCGAGGGTGATGCGAGGGTCTGATTTCTTGATAGAACCGTTGCTTGCCAATTGTACTTTCTTATAGCCGATGATGGTCATCAGAGAGTCTACTGCATGCTTGTTGGGTAATTGCTCGTGTTTAAAGCCAAATCCCCACGCATTAACCAGTGGACCTACCGTGATGTCGAAGGCTCCGTCGGTGTCTTCGCTAATCTTTTCTGCTTGTTGGAATACCTCCACAAACATGTCGTTGAGCTCTACCGACTGGTTGTTGTTGATGCGTGAGATGATGCTCTCTTTGTTAAACATCGAGAGTGATGCATCCACCTCTTTCATCTTGGCCTCTATCTCTGCCTGCAGATCATCGTCATACTGATAAATGATATGATAACTGGTACCAAAGATGCCTCCTGCACATTTCTGGTAGGGGGTGGCATGTTGCTGACGGATAATGAGCACAGTACCTACGATGAGTAGTGCGAGGAAGGGTAGTTGCCAGTAGAGTTGTTTGTTTTGTTTTGGGTTCATTGTTATTGGATGTCGTTTGTTATTCGTATTTCCATTATATGTCAATGATGACGTTGAAGTTTCCTGTGATGTTGTCACTGTCGTTAAGACCAAATCCTGGCACATACCAAGAGGTGCCTATGTCGCCTTCTTTGTGGAAGAGGCGTCGCTTGTAGCGCAGGTTCCACCCCAGGTGGAAGGGACCGAAGATGGTGGCATCAATGCCGAACACGCCTTCTAGCCAGTGCTGATAACAGCTCATGCCCTCCACACCAAAAGGTGTCTTCGTCTTCCATACAGGGTCCTCCAGTCCTTCGTGTATGATGTCGCACTTATACGAGGTAAAGGCATAGCGCCAACCGGCATAGATGCGATAGGGCTCGTGTTTCTTCTTCATGATGTTCCAATCCATACCTATACGGAAGTAAGGTGCCGATGTCTTGTAGGCCAGTTCTGTCACCTCATCCTTAGGATGATTGGCACGTCCCAGACCCATCTCGAAGATGGGAAACCATTGGTCGTGCAGGTTGATGCGCAGCGCCCCCTCATACTCTCCGTAGTCACCAAGTGCGAGCTTGGCAGGTCCTATGAGGTCGAACGATACTGCAAAGCCACGGAAGAAAGGTATGGAGTCTTTTTCCATACGGAATATCTTCTGTGCCGAGAGACTCTGTGCTGCTATCAGCAGCAAGAGACTAGCGACGAGCCTTGAGATACAGGTGTATGTTCTCGTTCGTATCATAGTTTACATTAGGATTGTTCAGACGGATAGAGTCAATGATGTGCTTGGTGCTGCTCACTGCCGTTATCTTATGGAAGTAGGCAGCCTGACAGTCTACCGATTCAAAGTGAGGATAGTTCTCTTTCTTGATGCAGATGGTGTCCTGCCATGTGTGGTCCAGTGTATCCTTGAGCAGGGTGAAGATAGAATCCTCTGGCTGTGTATGACTGATGGGTAGTTCAAGAGATATAGCCTTAGGACCGCAAAGGCGATTAATCAGCAGGGTGTCTTTCCCTTCATAGTTGTGAGTCCATACCCACATGGTATCTACCCCTAGTGTATCGATGCTACCGTCAGCTTTCTTCAAGGCATAGATTGTCTCCACCCTGTTCTGCACAGGACAGTCAATGCTGGTGCAACCTATCACCAACATGCTCACCAACAATATGCCTAAAGAAAAATATCTCATATCTTCAATGGTCAATGGGTAATGTTCAACGTCCCTTCTATCTGGTAGTCATTACGTCCAGCACTGTTGCGACTGATGAGGTCACCCAGGAATCCTGCAAGGAACAACTGTGTACCAATCATCATCATGGTCAGTGCGATATAGAAGTAAGGAGAGTCTGTTACCAGTCGCATAGGTACACCCTGATACAGTGCCCATGCCTTCTGTGCACCCAGGAAGAAGGCTGCAAAGAAACCGATGATAAACACGATGGTACCCAGGAATCCGAAGACGTGCATAGGCTTCTTGCCAAAGGTGCCGAGGAACCAGAGTGTTATCAGGTCGAGATAACCATTCACAAAGCGGTTCCAACCCATAAACTTCGAAGTACCATATTGGCGTTTCTGGTGGTGTACGGGCTTCTCGCCAATCTTGTCAAAACCGGCATTCTTTGCCAGATAGGGGATAAAGCGGTGCATCTCTCCGAACACCTCTATATTCTTCACCACCTCTTGTCGATAGGCTTTCAGTCCGCAGTTAAAGTCGTGCAGATTCTTGATGCCGCTCACCTTGCGAGTGGTAGCGTTGAAGAGCTTGGTAGGGATGGTTTTCGATAGGGGGTCTCCCTGACTGCGGTTCTGCTTGTAACCACTTACCAGGTCGTAGCCATCTTCCTTTATCATGCGGTACAGTTCAGGAATCTCGTCGGGAGAATCCTGCAGGTCGGCATCCATGGTGATGACCACGTCGCCCTGTGCCTCTTTAAAACCACAATAGAGGGCAGGTGACTTTCCGTAGTTGCGACGGAACTTGATGCCCTTTACGTGCTCAGACTTCTGTGACAGTTCAGTGA
Source organism: Prevotellaceae bacterium MN60 (assembly GCA_900199555.1). Lineage (GTDB taxonomy): Bacteria > Bacteroidota > Bacteroidia > Bacteroidales > Bacteroidaceae > Prevotella. The sequence continues at coordinate 576,594 of FZQZ01000001.1, read as the reverse complement.
TTACTTCCCATGAGCGGTCGGTAGAACCATCGTTCACGAAGATCACTTCAAACGAGAAGTTGTTCTGTGCCATCACGCGTTCAATCCACGCGTACAGTTCTGGCAGTGACTCATCCTCATTATATAAAGGTATAACTACAGATATATCCATAAATTTTACTTTTTTACGGGTGCAAAGGTACGCATATTTTGGGAACATACAAAAGTTTTTCGTGGAAATGTTTGGCGAATAGGGGAAAAATGCTTACCTTTGCAGCCGCAAAAATGGGCAGTCCTGTACGGCCAGCTCCCTCGGAATCCCCCAGGATGGGAACATAGCAAGGGTACTTGGTTGTAGCGGCGCGATATAGATCGCTGCCCACCCGCCTCTTTAGCTCAGTTGGCCAGAGCACGTGATTTGTAATCTCGGGGTCGTTGGTTCGAATCCGACAAGAGGCTCAAAAAAAGGAAGCGAATTCGCTTCCTTTTTTTCATTGAACATCGTTTTTTTTATTGACCATTGACCATTGACTATTGACCATTAACTATTGACCATTGACCATTCACCATTGACCATTGACCATTGACCATTCACCATTGACCATTCAATAATCCCATGAATTCTACTGCCGTATTGTCGCCGCGATTAATGTTCAATGGTCAATGTTCCCATGAATTCTACTGCCGTATTGTCGCCGCGATTAATGTTCAATGGTCAATGTTCCCATGAATTCTACTCCCGTATTGTCGCCGCGATTAATGTTCAATGTTCAACGTTCAATGTTCAATGAATATCGTTGCTTTCAGCGACACCGCTCACGCTCGGCATAGCTCATGCAAGCATGGCTCTGCTCTCGCTTAATCGCGGCGTTCAATGGTCAATGGTCAATGTTCAATGGTCAATGAGAATCTCATTCCAGGTCCACTACCGTAATTCCTGCTCCTCCAAATTGCACATGCTCGTCTTTAGCTCTCTTTACGTTAGGCACCGTGTTGAGGTATTGACGAATCAGTTGACGCAGGATGCCAGTGCCTGTACCATGTAATATACGTACGCGACTCATGCCTATGAGGATGGCATCATCAATAAAGTGCATCACAGTGTCGATAGCTTCATCGCCACGCATACCTCTCACATCCAGATCTTGATGGAAGTTCTGCTTACGGTCTTCCATGGTAGAGCGTGTCATGTGACTGGTCTGTATGGCCAGATGCGCATGCTTGTCGGCAGGTTTGTTGGTTGCTTGCGGCTTGGCTGCTGATTCTAATTGCTCCAACTTTACCTTACTTCTCAGACCACCGAAGATGACGGTAGCTTGTTTGCCCTGTATGCTCTCTATCTCACCGATACTGTTGGTACCTTTGATGCGTACGCTGTCACCTGCTGCCAGTGGCCGGTTTTCTGCGTGTATGTTTTCTTTGGCTCTTGCCGCCAGTTTCTCGCTGGCTATTCTTTGTTCCTCGCCTTTTTTCTCTTTGCGCTGAGCCTTGCGTGCTTTGCGCTCTTCCATTTGGCGCAGTTTCTTGGCAAACTCCTCCTCGCTCATGAGTCCTCGCGTATCGTCAGATACCACCTGTTCGCGGAACTGGTTCAGTTCTTCGCGTATCAGTCGTGTCTGCTCCTTCTCAGCTTGTGCCTCCTTGATTTCGCGGATGGTGTTCTCAATCTTCTTGTTAGCCTCTGCCAGTAGCTCCTCTGCCTGTTTTTTGGCGCGGTTGAGGATGGCTTTGCGCTCGCGTTCTATCTCCTCCAGGTTGGTCTCGTAGCGCTGGATGTGTCCCTCCAGTGATTTCTCGTGCTGGTGGATAGTCTGACGCTTACCCTCCCAGTAGCGCTTGTCGCGCACAATGTCCTGCAGGTATTTGTCACTCTGTATATAGTCGCTGCCCACAATCTCTGAAGCGTCCGTAATCACCTCTTCGGGAATACCTGTCTTGCGGGCTATCTCGATGGCAAAAGAACTGCCAGGTTGTCCGATACTCAACTGGAACAATGCCTGCATCTGATGACGGTCGTAGAGCATGGCACCATTCACTACTCCCTCATGGTCCTCGGCAAAGTGCTTCAGGTTCTGATAGTGCGTAGTAATCACGCCAAAGGCCTTCTTCTTCCAGAACTGTTTCAGTACCGCCTCTGCTATGGCACCGCCGATGGCAGGTTCTGTACCTCCACCAAACTCGTCTATCAGCAGCAGGGTACGATTGTTCGCCTGCTTCATCATGTTCTTCATGTTCAGCAGATGACTCGAGTAGGTAGATAGGTCGTCGGCAATAGACTGCTCATCGCCAATATCTATCATGATGCTCTCAAAGATGCCCACTGTAGAGCGCTCGCTCACGGGGATAGACAGTCCGCATTGTAGCATGTATTGCAGTAGTCCTACAGTCTTCAGGCATACCGATTTTCCGCCGGCATTAGGACCAGAGATGATAAGGAGCCTGCCCTTGTTCCTCTCCTTTTGAAGGGGAGATTGCGGCTCCCTCTCCTTTTGGAGAGGGCGGGGGGAGAGGCATATCTCCAATGGCACCACCTTCTCACCCTTTTTCTCCAGCGAGCGCTGTAATAAGGGGTGGATGGCGCGTATCCAGTCGATGTGTGGTTCGTTTTTCAGGATAGGCTCTATGGCGTGAGTCTGTTCTGCCAGTTCTGCTTTGGCCTGTATCAAGTCTATCTGTGCCAAGAAGCGATAGCTCTCCAGAACCTCTGGTACGTGAGGGCGCAACTCATCTGAGAAGACACTTAGGATGCGTACTATCTCTCTGCGCTCTGCTGCTTCCAGCTCGCGTACCTTGTTATTCGCTTCTACCACCTCTGCCGGTTCGATGAATACCGTTTTACCTGTTGCCGACTCGTCATGCACAATACCTTTAATTTTGCGTTTCAGTCCTGGTGCTACAGGAATCATCAGTCTGCCGTCTCGCAGGGTAGGTGCCACATCTTGTGCTACCAGTCCGTCGCGCTGTGCACTATGTAATATGGTATAGAGCTTACGCGAGATGCTGCCAGCTGTTTGCTCCATGTCGTGACGAATACCCGCCAGAGTCATGGAAGCCGAGTCTTTTATCTTTCCAAACTTGTCCAGTATAGAATCTATGCGACGGATAATGGCAGGAAATGTCTGTACATCCTGTGCCAGTCGTGATAGTGCAGGGTAGAGCCCACCTTCTTTGCTGTCTGGAAGCCCCTCCTCTGGGGAGGAGCTTGAGGTAGGCTTTAAGAAGTTTACTATCTTGCCAATGGTCTCCAGCGACCTTCTCAGGTCGTAGAGCTCATCCTCTTCCAGATGCGTATTCTCCATGCGTATGCGCTTCACGGCTGCACGCACATCAAAGAAGTAGTTCAGTTCGGGCTTCTCATTGTCTTGCATCAGTTGGCGGAATTCGCGTACCTGTTGCAGTTGCTCACCCACGATGGTTGCATCTGTCGAGAATGCCAACTCATCCACCTTTTCCTTGCCCAGTGTTGACAGACACTGTGCTTTCAGTAGATGGCGAATCTCGTCAAATCCTATCTTCGATTCGTAGTTTTTTGGATAAATCATGCTGCAAAGTTACGAATAAGCGAGCGAAATGCAAAAGGAAAACAATTTTTTCTTTTCATTTTCGAGCGAGAGTAAGTTGACCAAGGGGTCAAAATTACTCAATTATTGCAGAACATGCAAAAAAGTTGCAATAAAATTTGGTAATTTCATTTTTTCTTCCTACCTTTGCACCCGCTTTCAAGACAGAAGCACACTTGGAGAGATGGTAGAGTGGTCGATTACAGTAGTCTTGAAAACTACCGTACCGAGAGGTACCGGGGGTTCGAATCCCTCTCTCTCCGCACAAGATGAGCAATCCGAAAGGGTTGCTCTTTTTGTGTCTTGCAGAGACAGGGTGTCTCACCCCCCGGTCGGGAGTTCTTTCAGTCGCTTCGCTTTGTGAAAGCGGCTTTGCCGATTACGAATCCCTCTCTCTCCGCACAAGATGAGCAATCCGAAAGGGTTGCTCATCTTCATTTCTTTCTCTCTCGCATATTTTTTTTATTTTTCTGTGTATTTTTTCTACATTATTAAATAAGTATATAAAAATAAATTTGTACCTTTGTAGCCGATTCCTATGCGTCTTGTTCCTATGGGGCGAGGATTGTTATGGAGTCAGACAGGTGAGCCCGCCGTTAGACGAAAACCTTAAACATTACGGGTTTCTCGGGGCTCTGCAAGTGCGAGGCAAACCGTTGGGTATAATATAACAACCTTAAAATCAGAGGCTTGGTCCTGCAGAATAACACTGCAAGGACAAGGATGAATAGTAGCTATGCCACAACAGAATATTAATAACAAACAAAGTACAGATTGCTGGTATGTGATGTGCCATCCCAGTCCACAACAGATAGAAACACTGTTGCAGAAAGATTGCGATGGAAAATTCCGCAAGGAGGGTGAACCAATACTACCTCCTTATCGCTTTTATGTACCTTTTCAGAATATTCCCACGTATGCCTCTCAGTCATCACAAAGTGCTGAGACTAACGATAAACACTATGATCCCCAACAAGATGTCAGCGCCTTGCGCTGCGACTTGCATAACTTTGTATTCATCCAGGCCTCTGAAGAGCGCATAGCCGCCATTGTCCATTCCGACTGGAATAGCAAGTCACGCCTCCACCTCTATCACTATCGCGATACCAACCATCAGGTGGTAAAGATTCCTGATGCTGAGATGCGTATGCTGATGACAACCATACAAGACCGCCATCTGCAGTTTTATATTGATCAGCCCTTATGCGACTTTACTATTGGCGATAAGGTGATGCTCACCATTGAACCGTGGACGGGTAAGCATGGCGTTATCACAAAGATAGTCATCAAGCACGGACAACTCTGTATGACCATCAGTCTCAATATCTTGGGACGTACCAAGAGTATCAACTTCTTGGATGTCCATGTGGGTGATGTCGTTTTCGAGGATGCCGAGCGAGACCGCTTGCTCAGCAATCATCCTATCGATAACTATGAGGAGGAGATTCTCGACCTGTTAAACCATCGCTTTGGTCATCACTATACCGATGAGATGGCTGCCAATGACAAGCAGCGCCTTAAGCGCTTAGCCAGTTACGACCATATCTATGTTGATGATGCCGATGAGCGCATCCGCTTCAGTGCCCTGCGTCTTATCTGTGCCTATCTCTTACAGAGTGAGCGCCGCCGTAACCATTACGAGCAGGAGGTGAGCGAACTGTTGGGCGATAAGCAGGAGGCAACAACCAGTCAGGAAGCCTATCTCATGATAGCCCTGTTTGTTGTAACCCGTCAGGCTCGTTGGCGCCAGGCTGTTAAGAACTACCGCAATACCCATCCGGAATGCCTCCCAGTATTCAGACGCTATCACGCCATCCTAAAAGACGTGAGAGCAAAGAAATAGTTTATTACTAACATGCCACTATATCCCTTTTTGTTTCATCCCAATCTGCACACCGTAGTTTGGGGTGGTCATCGACTTCAGGTCTATAAAGGCCTGCAGTCCACCGATGAACCCATTGGCGAGAGCTGGGAGGTGAGCGCAGTCCCCTCCAGCACCAGCATTATCAGCAATGGCTCCTTTGCTGGCAGAGATATTATCTCGGTCATCAGCGAGTACCCTGAAGACATCCTGGGTAAGGCTGTCAACGAGAAGTACCATGGCCAGTTGCCCCTGTTGGTAAAGTTCATCGATGCCGAGCGCGACCTCAGCATACAGGTACATCCCAACGACGAGATGGCGCAGCGCGAGCACGGCAAGATGGGCAAGTCAGAGATGTGGTATGTCATCAAGGCCGATGCAGGCAGTCACCTCTATGCCGGTTTCAAACAAGAGATAACCCCTGAAGAATACCAGCAGCGCATAGCCGATGGCACCATCATCGAGGTTCTTGCCGACCATCAGGTCAAGGCAGGCGATGTATTCTATCTCCCTGCCGGTCGCATCCATGCCATCTGTGGAGGCATCCTCTTGGCAGAGGTCCAGCAGTCTTCCGATGTCACCTATCGCATCTACGACTACAATCGTCCTGGCATGGATGGTAAGCCTCGCGAGTTGCATACCGAGTTGGCAGCGCAAGCCCTCGACTATCATGTCGAAGAGAACTACCGCACCGAGTATGTCGATAACCCCAACAAGGCGATACAGATTATCGACTCTCCCTATTTCGATGTCCGTGTGATGGAAATCTCCAAGCCATTCCATCGCGACCTTCGCAAATACGATAGCTTCATCATCTCGATGTGCATCGAGGGCGACTGTAAGCTCTGTGTGCGCAGCACGGGCGATGAGATTCTCTTGCGCCAAGGCAGTAGTACCCTTATCCCTGCCGCCATTGCCGACTACGATGTCCTCCCCTTGCATCACACCACTCGCCTCCTTGATGCCTTCATCGATAATCAGGATACAGGAATGCCGGGAAAACTCACCCGCTTCCTCCATTTCTCTAAACAATAATATATAGTTCATCCCGAGAATAATATATTAATTCCGAAAACAAAATTTATTTAATTCCGAAAAACTCCTAAAATACCGAAATCCCCGAAAATTTATTTTTCGTTCTTTTCGTGCACTTTCGGAATCTAAAAAACAACTCGCCCGATAATCGCTTAAATTTCGGAATCTCGAAACTATCAGTTTTCGCCTTTTTCGTCTTTTTCGCTTTTTTCGGAATCTAAAAAATAAATATCAGTTTTCGCCTTTTCGGAATCTTTAAAACAATATGATTATATATAAAGAGGAGTCGTCAAAAATCGTTGGAGCGATATTCGAGGTGCACAAGCGCCTTGGTGTAGGACTTCTCGAAAAAGTATATCAAGAGGCGCTTGCCATAGAGTTGGAGCATAGAAATATCCCTTTTGAAAGAGAAAAACGATTTGATGTTTACTATAGAGAACAGAAACTTGACTCACAATACATAGCAGACTTTGTATGCTATGACAAGATTATTGTCGAATTGAAGGCTGTGAGCGAGCTGACAGATGTTCACAAGGCTCAGGTTCGCAATTATCTTACGATAACCAACTACGAGTTGGGAATCCTGTGTAACTTCAATGAACTCTATATGGATCCTGTGAGAATACTCAATTCAAACATTTATTAACTTATCCCGAAAAATAACTAAAATATCGAAATTTCCGAAAATAATAGTTTTCGTTCTTTTCGTCTTTTTCGCTTTTTTCGGGATCTAAAAAATAACTCGCCCGATAAATCGCTTAAATTTCGAAATCCCCGAAAAATATTAGTTTTCGTCCTTTTCGTTCTTTTCGCATATTTTCGGAATCTAAAAAAATAACTCGCCCGATAAATCGCTTAAATTTCGGAATCCCCGAAAATATTAGTTTTCGTTCTTTTCGTCTTTTTCGCATATTTTCGGAATCTAAAAAATAAAAAATGAAACTTAAACTCTCAACACTCTTTGTAGCTGCCATGCTACTTCTGATGACCAGCTGCAACAAGGAAAACGAAATCAACAACCAGACTTTAGTCCCCATCCATGTAAACACCAATGGCTTTAACGTCACTCAAGAAGACTTTGAACCCACACGCGCCGCTACTACAGCAGATGATTATACCAATATCAATGCCATCATCCTGGCATTCTATCAAGGAAATACAGAAATAAAAAGAATCACACAGCTCAGAGCAGACATGCCCCAAGGCCAGTCTTTCGGAGAGTTCAATCTCTACCTGCCCATAGGCAAATACACCATGGTCGTCGTAGCATACTCCACCAATGAGAATAGCCCCTTTACGCTGACCAGTCTTACTGAGGCCGCCTTTACGGGTCTCCGTGTCAAAGATACCTTTGTGGCTACTCAGACCGTGGATGTCACTAGTGGTAACCCCTTAGCCCTCAGTGCCACCCTCAACCGCATTGTCTCTCAGCTCACTGTCACCTCTACCGATGGTAAGGCCCCCAATGCCGATAAGCTTCGCATGACCCTCTCTGGAGGTTCCAAGGCCTTCAACCCCTCCACCGGTCTGGCAACAGACAATCACGGTTTTGACAATGCCGTAACTATTACTAAGGATGCAGGACAGGTTACCAGCTCTGCTACCATGCTCTTCCTTTCTGAAGATACTCAGAATATAGATGTCACCATCGACGTCCTTGATGCCCAGAGTAATGTCATTACCCACAAGGTCATAACCAACGTCCCCTTCAAGCGCAACAAAGTCACCCTGCTCACAGGAGCCCTATACTCATCCTCTACCACTGTCAGTCCCATTCAGCTCAATGCTGACTGGCTTCCTACTGTAACTATCACCTTCTAATTCCTAATATATAATAGGGATGGAGGAGAAATATTAATAATTCATAGATATGAGCGTATACGAAAACAACATAGTGCCCATTAAGATTTCTCATCTTGCTGAGTATGTAGCAAAAGTAAAGAGAATCTCAAAGGATGATGCTTTGGTGTACATCTATGTCAATCCCATGTATGAGAAGCTCTATGATGAGCGCTCTAAGTGGTGGTATCTCAGTACAGAAGCCCTGTACAAAGAGTTTGAGACTATGCGCAATCGTCAGAAGTCTAGCATCCCTAAAGAGGTCTTCGAGTTTTACACCTATTGTTTGGAGAAGTATGCTTTAGAGCATCATCTCAGTGGTATGCGTGCTTGGGTAATGTTCAAGGACAGTGGAGCAGATGAATATATCATCAACAACTATGATTTGCTTCATACCCAAGGTACAGAATATGTCTTGGAAGATATTCATCATTTTATAACGAAAAGAAAGAAATGAAACTATATCATGGTTCGACTGTAGCAGTCAAGAATCCCTCATTGAATCCTGGTCGTCCAAATGCTGATTTTGGAAAAGGATTCTATACCACCAGTAGTAAGGAACAAGCTATTCGCTGGGCTCATATAAAGAAAGAACGAGAGAATGCAGCGCATGCAATTGTTTCTGTTTTTGAGTTTGACGAAAGCAATCTGGACAACCCTGATTGGAAGATTCGCCAATTCACTGGTGCCGATGAGCCTTGGCTCTACTTTGTTACGGACTGTAGAAAGTCAAGAAAGCACGATTACGATTTAGTGCAAGGCCCTGTAGCCAATGATAAGGTCTTCACTACCGTCAATCTCTTTGAGAGTGGCGTCCTAAGTGCTGAAGCCGCTATCTTGCAGCTGAAAGCCTATAAAACTTATGATCAGCTCTCCTTTCATACTCTTCAGTCTCTCAAAACGCTCCACTTCGTGGAGTCTTTTGAGGCAGAAGAAAATAAATAGAATAAGCACATTAAGAGAACTAAAGATAGAGAAACCACTATCCGACAGTTGAAACGCTTGACAGGTATTGGACAACTTTTGGAGCAGCGAATGCCATCACACATGTATGTATGGCTGAGTCGTGACAAAAGTCAACATAGTTAAAGGTGTGATATATCGAATGTAACCCATGGAACAGGATTGCATCGCCACACTCTCAAAGAGAGAACCTGTCCCCCAGTCACTCGAGTTCGTACATTTAAGGAACAAGTAGCTCTTGCAAAAAGCTACCATGATGCAAAATTTGAACAGATGTCAGAAAAAATAATCAGTGAGTTTTTACCATTATAGAAGTTATGGAAGTTATGAAAGAAGACAAGCAAAGAGTTGAATTGCTCTTAAAGAAGTTTAAACCAAGAATCTTGAGACTTGCCGTTAATTTTATTAGTTTCGATTCAAATGCTTCGGAATTGCAGAATTATCTGAGAGAACATAAGGACTTTCATCCAGACCAGAGAGAATTGTTTCATACACTCTTACAACTGGAAGGACCAGAAGTGAAAGAATTGGTAATTCTATCAGTGAATATTGCTACAAAGGAATATAATTTGGATGAAATAATACCTTTAGATTAACGAAAAAGGAACATAATCATGTCTGAAGATAAGAAATTCACGTTTGACGAGGATACGCTGGAAGCCCAGCGCGAAAAGGCAAAGGATTTGATAGAAGGTGATAAGAAAGCCATAGAAGAGAATGCTGCCACTGCACGAAATCCTAAAAATGCTCCTTATCAAAGACAGTGGGCGGAAGCTCGTTTAAAGGGGAATTTAGAGGGCAAAATTCGACACGAACAGCAGCTTTCAGAAACAGAAGATAGGCTGAAAAGTCTATCTAATGAATCACAAGACGGACAATGACAGGAGCCTGCCTCTAGGCAAGATACTGAAGCTGAGAATATGGATATGTTATTCAAGGAAACTAGAATACTGATAGCAATTATATAATATGAACAGGCATTATCCAGAATTTAAGAAATATACTGCAGAAGAGATTAATGGAGTATGGGAGCATGGGGTTATAGTGCTTGATACTAATTTTTGCTTAATCTGTACAGGTATTCGGAGGCGACGCGGGATGAAATACTATCGGTGTTGGAAAAGCTGCATGGAACAGGAACCTGTCCCCCATGTTCTCTGAATAGATTTTCTGTTAAAAATGCTTATTGTTGAGAGGGATGGATGCTTAAAAGTGTGTAAAATGGTTAAATATTCTATTGCGTTTGCTATTTTTTAAAAGAGAATAAAGTTTATAATCGAATAAAATAAGTATATTTGCGCTATAAAATTGATGAAACAGATAGATATTATAATTAATAAATTGGGAGCTATAAGAGACTCTAAATTAAAATTGAAACCTCTTATGCTCTTTTCAGGAGAATCTGGATTAGGAAAAAGCTATGCAGCATTCCTAATACATTATCTTTATTTTTTGTTGTCCGATTCTAATGATCGTTTAAAATTGTTTTTTTCTGATCATAATTATGATTTTGAATCAATCTTTGATAATGTAAAATCAGGATCTTCAATACTAACTATTCCTAAAAAAGATGTCTTCGATTGGTTAAATAGAGACGCGATTTCATATATTGGATACCTCATAGGTAATGAAGATTTTATGGGAGATATAGAAATAAAAATCCCATGCGACTATGATGATTTTGTGTTTGTTTACAGAGAAGACTTAGGGGGATTGGAAGGACAAGAGGAGATGATGTATCATGTTGAGTTATCAAATTTCTCTTATAATATTCTTTCTAGCAAATTTGAAAAGAATTCACATCCATTTGTGCTGCTTCTAAAAGCAGAACTTAAAGATATATTGTTTGGCGACTATAAGGATATGGGATCTACCTATCTTTTACCGCCTTCGAGAGGAGCTTTGATGGAAATCAATGAAAGACCCTCTTTCGTGTCAGGAATGTATCAAGAGTTTTTTGATTTCAAAAACGTGTTGAACGTTGCGATACAAAGACCTGAAGAGGTAAATCCTCAGATTCTAGAATGTTGTGTGTCAGTAAATGAAGGAATTTTAAATCGAGTAGATGGCAGAATTATGTATAATACACATGGAGTTGTTATGCCTCTAACTGCTGCTGCATCGTCAGTTAAAGAACTTGCGCCATTGACACTCTTTTTAAATAGATATTCTGCGAAAGGTGTCTCTTTCCTTTTTGAAGAGCCCGAGGCGCATCTTCATCCAAATAGACAAATGAAGGTCGCTGATATGATATCCTGTATGGTTAATGATGGGGCCCATATGCAGATAACGACTCATAGTGATTATCTTATTAAGAGGTTTAATAATTTGATAAATCTCTATCTGCTTAGAGATGTTATGGATAGTGAAGAATATATCGCCTTTTTGCAGAAATGGAATATAAAAGAGATGTATCTACTTAATCCGCAAAATGTGGGAGCGTATATAGTTCAAAGAGACGATAGTGGGACTTCGCATATAGTGGAACAAGATGTTTTGGTGGATAAAGAGATCTCTTTTGACTCTTTTTATGCTGCAATCAAAAATGATATGGAGTTAACTCGCGAAATTCGTAATCGTTTAAAAGAGTAAAAATGTTTTGCGATGATTTAAGTCACCTGTTGCCAAACTATAATAATATCTGCTATACAGAGGGTATTTATACTGTATATGAGACATCTGCAGATTCTAAGGTAAAGGGTCTAACATGGACAAATGCTAATTTTCAGATTTTTAATCCTGATATAGCGAAAGATTTAACAGCTTTTTTTGATAAGGCAAAAGCTGGTGATATCTTTAATTTTAATTGTGATGGTGTGTTCCTTTTTCAGGGTACTACCCAAAAGTATCTTTTTCTGTGTGAATTAAAGTCAACCTTTGATTCTTCAGATATTTATCATGCTTGTCAACAGATTATTTCAACTTATATAAAACTAAGCATGGTTCTAAATCTATTGCCCAACTTCCGTAAAGATGATGTGATAGTCAAAGGATTTATTGTTTCTAGACCTGCAGAAAAGACGTATCTTCGAGATTTACATAAGTTAACGATGATGGGTTGTAAATCAAATTTTACAACAGAAGCAGAATTTTGCTATGAGTTATGCTACAATTCTGCTGAAACATACATGATGCAATTTAAAAACTGTCATCAATTAAAAGACATTCCGTTAGGTTCTGAAACGATTACAGATCGAATAGAATTCCATCATATTAATGTTTTAGCACCTAATTCGGAGATTTCCATAGATGCGATGAAATATGCAGATTAATGATTAAAGAAATGTGATTAATCCCCTATTTTTCGAGGTAATGGAAGAAGATTTCATAATACCAATAGATGGAGCCATTGAAGAATTTCTTCATCATCTTGATTCGCATGACAGAACAATTCTTTCTGCACGTTTCGGTGACGGAAAGTCTTTCTTCCTGTCTCATTTTATGGAAGACGAAGATGTTGCAGAGCACTATACATTCTTGACTATCTTCCCTGTGAACTATCAGGTGGCAGAGAACACGGATGTATTTGAACTTGTCAAGCGTGATATTCTGCTACAGATGTTTATGAAAGGTATTATCCAAATTGATGATGAATTGAAGAATTTGGATGCTCTTGCATTATATGTACAGAATGAACCTTTATCATTCCTTAATGGTTTTGTTCCATTGTTGTCAACCTTTGAAATACCAGAGGACTATGCTAAGATTGCAGTAGCAGCTAAGGTTTGCAAAAGTATCTATGGAAAGATAAAGGAGCGTGTTAACGAATATAAGAAACAGAATAAGAATCGAATTGTAGAAAGTTTTTTTGATGAAATAGAAAGGAATCCCATAGTGGGAACTGATGCTATTAGTAGATTGATCTATGAGGGTATAGAAAACTACAAAAAACGCAATGCTGGCAAAGAAGTTGTACTTGTTATAGAAGATTTGGATAGAATAGATCCTGCTCATCTCTTCCGTATATTGAACATCTTCTCAGCTCATATCGACTTTTGTTATCGTTTGGGTTGCAAACCTAATAAGACTCTTTCTGGTAATAAGTTTGGCTTAGATAAAGTGGTCTTTGTGATGGACTATAGAAATGCTCAATACATCTATAGCCATTTTTATGGGGAAGGAACCAATTTTGATGGCTATATTGAGAAGTTTTGTAGTAGTAACTATTTCTCATTCTCCTTAGAGGAACAACGCGATAATTATTTCTTTAGGCAAATTGAGAAGGAAACAGGTCTTAACTCAAATCTATTGAACTATTTTCTAATGCCAAGTGACTTTAAGAATATCTCCGTTCGTAAAGTGGTTCATGCCATTGAGCATACAGAAAATTCAGTTCTTTCAATCTTTACAGGTCTGAATTTTGCAGGAAAAGCCGTTCCCCTTCATACGGGAATGCTCAAACTGATATCTATTCTAAGAAAGTTAGCGATACCTGACGCAGAAATAATAAATAGACTAAAGAGAGTCATAGAAAAAAGAGATATTTCGAATACAGGCTTATTTATGTATTTGGCACCTTATCTCAATTTGGCTGCTTACAAGAATGCAAGAGGCGGTATGTGTTTTACAAAATCGGTAAATATGGTGAACACATTTTACGTAGATGCTATATTAGATGATGGAAGAGCGAGTTGCCGTTTCGTTACATCGTTGAACTATGATGACGATGTAGATATAAGACTATTAGATTTGTTGAGGAATGTATTGCAAATGGTGGCAAAATAATTATATGGTAAAATTTATAGAACTAACTGATTTGGAAGATCAACCATTAATGGTTAATGTTAGTAATATCATTTGGATTTCTCCCGATACAACTGGGGATGGCACAATAATATAATTCCATGGGTTTGTTGGGGAGCAAAGTTTATAATTGTGATAGTTGCATTTTTTTTATTAGGAAGATTCTTAATTGGATAATTTGGGGGGACCAGGTTTAATTCCCATAGGCTTCAAATCCCGTCCTTTTGGGAGTTTATTTGACTGCATGTTTCAGGCAGTCGTTATGATTTCGAGACTGCAAACAATATGCCAAATTTAAAATGAGTTTTGAGAATAATCTGAATTCGTTCTTGTCATACCAATATAAAATAACGAATCAATAACTAACCAAAAACTATTTAAATATGAAAAAGACCTTATTACTATTCTCGCTGTTGCTGATGGTGTGTGGCATAGCTGCACAATCGATAGGGCAGATAGACGAGAAGAAGATGATGGAGTATCGTGAGACGATTGGGCTTGACTACTCTATGCCTGACTTCAATACAAGTAAGATTGATGCAAAGGTGATTGGTGTACGCCTCGCCAAGATCCTTCAGTCTTTAGAAGAGAACTATGTGCAAGGCTATTATAATCGTACGCTGGCCTCTATCCTGGCCGAACAGTTGGAGACCCCTGCTTATCAGTTCGTGGCTGTAACGAAGATAAAGACACAGCAGATTACAAAGATGGGAGATGAGATAACCATCCTGCTCAAGACTACTTTTAAGTCCACAAACGAAGGTAAGAAGAACACCATTCTCACTCTCCGTTTCTTCCAAGGAATCTCAGATTCCCACTTCGTAAACAGTCTGTTTTACGCCTTGGGAAATTATCTTAAAGAAGACGAAAACTATTGATAAGAATAATAATAAAGTAATATAATAATATGTCAGTATTTAAAGACAAAATACTACTCATTACGGGTGGTACTGGTAGTTTCGGTAATGCAGTGTTGAATCGCTTCCTCCGCACAGATATAGGAGAGATTCGCATTTTCTCACGTGACGAGAAAAAACAAGATGATATGCGTCATGACTTCCAGGCTCGTATGCCGGAGGTTGCTAACAAGATTAAGTTTTATATTGGTGATGTGCGCAACAAGAGTACACTGAAGTACGCTATGAAGGGTGTTGACTATGTGTTTCATGCTGCAGCGCTGAAACAAGTGCCCAGTTGTGAGTTCTTCCCTATGGAAGCAGTAAAGACCAATGTGATTGGTACCGATAATACACTGGATGCAGCGATTGAAGCCGGAGTGAAATGTGTCATCTGCCTTTCTACTGACAAGGCTGCTTATCCAATCAATGCGATGGGTATCACCAAGGCCATCGAAGAGAAAATCGCTGTGGCAAAGAGTCGCTATTCGGGTAATACCAAGATATGCTGTACCCGTTATGGTAATGTGATGTGTAGTCGTGGCTCTGTTATCCCCTTGTGGATTGACCAGATTCGCAAGGGTAATCCTATTACACTGACAGAACCTAAGATGACTCGCTTTATTATGAGTCTGGAGGAGGCCGTAGATTTGGTGCTCTTTGCCTTTGAACATGGACAGAATGGTGATATCTTGGTACAGAAGGCACCAGCATGCACGATACAGACACAAGCTGAGGCTGTATGCGAACTCTTCGGAGGAAAGAAAGAAGATATCAAGGTGATTGGTATCCGTCATGGTGAGAAGATGTATGAGACGCTGCTCACCAAAGAGGAGTGCGCTAAGGCTGAGGATATGGGCAACTTCTATCGTGTGCCTGCCGATAACCGTGACTTGAACTACGACAAGTATTTCAAGGATGGTGATACGAAGCGAGCCACTATCGAGGAGTTTAACTCAGATAATACTCGTCGCTTGAACCTCGAAGAGACCAAGGAGAAGATTGCTTCGCTGACGTATATCCAGAACGAGTTGAATGGTATTCCCAATATCGTGAAATAACGTATGAAGATATTAGTTACAGGAGCAAAAGGATTCGTTGGAAAGAACCTTTGTGCTCAGCTTAATAATATCAAGAACGGTAAAGCTCGTAACTACAACGTCGTTATAGATGCAGTATATGAGTATGACCTAGATAACACTCTGGAGGAATTAGACGCTTGGTGTAAAGAGGCTGATTTCGTCTTTAACCTGGCAGGGGTGAACAGACCGAAAGAGACTTCTGAGTTTATGGAAGGAAATTTTGGCTTCGCAAGTACCTTACTTGATACACTGAAGAAACACAAGAATACTTGCCCAGTGATGCTTAGTAGTTCACAACAGGCCAGTCTTACTGGTCGCTTTGGTAATTCGGAGTATGGTCGTAGTAAGAAGGCTGGCGAAGACCTGTTCTTGGCTTATCAGAATGAGACTGGTGCAAAGGTTCTTGTCTATCGTTTCCCTAATCTCTTTGGTAAGTGGTGCCGTCCTAACTATAACAGTGCCGTGGCAACATTCTGCAATGCCTTTGCCAATGACCTGCCCTATACCGTGAACGATCCTTCGGTAGAGCTGGAACTTCTGTATATCGATGACTTGGTAGATGAGATGATTGCTTGTCTGCAAGGCAGGGAGCATAGATGTGAGTTTGATGGTCTAGAGGTTATACCCTCTAATATTGGACGCTATTGCTATTGTCCCATTACCCATAAGATAACCTTGGGCGAGATAGTAGAACTACTGAAACAGTTTGCAGCGCAGCCCCAAACACTGATGATTCCTGAGATTCCAGCAGGTAGTTTTGCGAAGAAACTCTATTCTACCTATCTGTCGTATCTGCCAAAAGAGAAGGTGGCCTTCCCACTGAAGATGAATGTGGATGACAGAGGCTCCTTTACCGAGCTGGTTCATACCCTCAATGCAGGTCAGGTAAGCATCAATATCTCAAAGCCCGGCATCACCAAAGGACAACACTGGCACAACACCAAGTTCGAGCAGTTCATCGTGGTCAAAGGGCATGGTCTTATCCAGCAGCGAAACCTCAACGATCCAGATGCAAAGGTGTTGGAATGGGAAGTGAGCGGCGATAAAATAGAAGCTGTCCACATGCTTCCTGGCTATACGCATAATATTATCAATCTGAGTGATACTGAAGACCTCGTAACAGTCATGTACTGCAATGAGGTGTTCAATCCCAATATACCCGATACATTTTTTGAACCTGTAAAATAACAGATATGGCATCATTTAAGAACAATGGAAAATTAAAGCTGCTTATTATTGTTGGCACACGTCCAGAGATAATTAGATTGGCAGCGGTAATCAATAAGTGCCGAAAGTATTTTGACTGCTTGTTGGCACATACAGGTCAGAACTATGACTATAATCTGAATGGGGTGTTCTTTAAGGATCTGAAACTGGCAGATCCTGACATCTATATGGAGGCAGTAGGTGAAGACCTTGGAGCTACCATGGGAAACATCATCGACAAGAGTTATAAGGTGATGGTTGAGACCAAGCCAGATGCCGTATTGGTTCTTGGCGATACCAACAGTTGCTTGTCTGTAATTGGCGCTAAGCGTCTGCATATCCCTATCTTCCACATGGAAGCTGGTAACCGTTGTAAAGACGAGTGTCTGCCAGAGGAGACCAACCGCAGAATTGTGGATATCATCTCGGATGTGAATATGGCATACTCTGAGCATGCACGTCGCTATCTGGCTGACTGTGGTCTCCCCAAGGAGCGCACCTACGTTACAGGTAGCCCAATGGCAGAGGTGCTTCATCAAAATCTAGCCGAGATTGAGGCAAGCGACATTCACAAGCGTCTGGGATTGGAGAAGGGCAAGTACATCTTGCTCTCCGCCCACCGTGAAGAGAACATTGATACCGAGAAGAACTTTATGAGTCTCTTCACTGCAATCAATAAGATGGCAGAGAAATACGATATGCCAATTCTCTATAGCTGTCATCCTCGCAGTCGCAAACGCTTAGAGCAGTCTGGCTTCAAATTAGATGAACGAGTGATTCAGCATGAGCCTCTTGGCTTCCACGATTACAATTGTCTGCAGATGAATGCCTTTGCAGTAGTATCGGATAGTGGTACACTGCCCGAGGAGAGTAGCTTCTTTACCTCTGTAGGTCATCCTTTCCCTGCCATCTGTATTCGTACCAGCACAGAGCGCCCTGAGGCTTTGGATAAGGCATGCTTCTTCATTGCTGGTATTGATGAGAAGAGCTTGTTGCAGGCTGTAGATACCGCAGTGACCATGAATCAGAATGGAGACTATGGAATTCCAGTTCCTGACTATATCGAAGAGAATGTCAGCACAAAGGTGGTGAAGATAATCCAATCTTATGTTGGCATTGTCAACAAGATGGTCTGGCGCAAAGAGTAAGCTACTATGAACATAACTCCTACCGCCATTTCTGGCGTATTAATTATAGAGCCTCGCATCTTCGAGGATGCTCGTGGCTATTTCTTTGAGTCATTCTCACAGCGTGAGTTTGACGAGAAGGTGACACCCATATTAGGACATACGGTGAATTTCGTACAAGATAATGAGAGTAAGTCTAGCTATGGCGTGATGCGTGGATTGCATTTCCAAAGACCACCATTTACACAGAGTAAGCTTGTGCGCTGTGTGAAGGGTGCCGTTCTTGATGTCGCTGTAGATATCCGTAAGGGTAGTCCTACTTATGGACAATATGTCGCTGTAGAACTGACTGAGGATAATCATCGCCAATTTTTCATTCCGAAGGGCTTTGCTCATGGCTTTGCTGTCCTCTCTGAGACCGCAGTATTCCAGTACAAGTGTGATGAGTTCTACCATCCCGAGGCTGATGGAGGCATTAGTATTCTTGATGACTCTTTGGGTATTGATTGGCGAATACCTACAGACAAGGCTATTCTGAGTGAGAAGGATACTAAGCATCCTTTATTAAAGGACTTTGATTCACCTTTTGATATTAAGGTTGGCTTATATTAAAGTATAATTGAAGAAGATTATATAAGGGGCTACAGTCCTCGCTATACTCTCATAAGATTAATGGTTAACAAAAAGCGAGGATTGCCCCTTTAAGTATGAAATATTAGAATGAATATCGCAATAGTAGGAACAGGTTATGTAGGTCTTGTTAGTGGCACATGTTTCGCTGAAATGGGAGCACATGTAACCTGTGTAGATGTAGATACACAAAAGATACAGAAACTTAAAGATGGTATTATGCCAATCTATGAGCCTGGTCTTGAGGAACTAGTAAAGCGCAATGTTGAGTGTGGACGACTTCAGTTCACGACCGACCTTACTGAAGTGCTTGATGATGTTGAAGTTGTATTTAGTGCTGTAGGTACTCCTCCAGATGAGGATGGTTCTGCTGATTTGAAGTATGTGCTTGCTGTAGCTAAGCAGTTTGGTCAGCATATCAATAAATATACAATACTTGTTACTAAGTCAACTGTTCCTGTCGGAACAGCAAAGAAAGTTAAGGTCGCTATTCAGGAAGAATTGAAAAACCGTGGTGTAGATATTCCTTTTGATGTGGCTTCTAACCCAGAGTTTCTGAAAGAAGGTGCCGCAATCAAAGACTTTATGAGTCCAGACCGTGTGGTGGTAGGTACTGAGAGCGAGAAAGCTAAGGAGGTTATGACAAGATTGTATAGACCTCTGATGCTTCAGAATTTCCGTGTTATCTTTATGGACATCCCTTCTGCCGAGATGACTAAGTATGCTGCCAATGCTATGCTGGCTACTCGCATATCCTTTATGAATGATATTGCCAATTTATGTGAACGTGTAGGTGCTAATGTTGATTCTGTTCGTAAAGGTATTGGCACAGATACTCGTATTGGCAGTAAGTTCCTTTATGCTGGCTGTGGTTATGGTGGCTCCTGTTTCCCAAAGGATGTCAAGGCTTTAGTACATACTGGTATGGATAATGATTATCATATGGAAGTTATTGAAGCAGTAGAACGAGTTAACGAGAAGCAGAAGAGTATTGTCTATGACAAGATAGTAAAGACTGTGGGAAATGTCAAGGGCAAGACTATTGCAATTATAGGATTAGCATTCAAACCTGAAACTGATGATATGCGTGAAGCTCCAGCTTTGGTTGTTATTGATAAACTCCTCAAAGATGGTGCTATTGTTCGTGTGTTCGATCCTGTTGCTATGGATGAGTGCAAGCGTCGTATAGGTGATTCTGTTACCTACTGCAAGAATATGTATGATGCAGCAGATGGCGCAGATGTCTTTGCATTGATGACCGAATGGCATCAGTTCCGTATGCCATCATGGAATGTTATCCAAAAGGTTATGAAGGGTAATGTCATTGTTGATGGTCGTAATATCTATGACCGAAAGGAACTCGAAGAGCAAGGCTTTGTATATACAAGAATTGGAGAAAAATAGTAGATAAATATCATAATCATGATTCTTTATAGTGTTTTACAAGATATAAAAATAAAAATCCTTATATATTTAAATAAACTTCACACTTTATTTCTTTCTCATAACAAGGGTGTCGTGATAGGTGAAGGTTCTGTCGTATATTACAAGAGTAGAATAGATTGCTATTCGCAGAGTTATAATAATAATGGTGGAATTCTGATAGGAAAAAATTGTCGTATAGGGTGTAGAAATATAAGATATCACTGCGGTATGCCATTTTATACTTCATTCCTTGCAGATGGAGTTGGTAGTAAAATTTCTGTTGGAGATAATTGTAGGGTTAATGGAGCCTATATTCATGCAGAAAAAAGTATTTCAATAGGTAACAATTGTGTGATAGCATCTGGAGTCAATATCGTTGATAGCAATGGTCATGTGGTTAATAGCTCAAATAGAACTTCAGGAAGAGATGTTCCTCATGAAATAGTTATTGGCAATAATGTTTGGATTTGCATGAATGCAACTATCCTGAAAGGAAGTGTTATTGGGGATAATTCTATAATATCTGCAGGAAGTGTTATTCAAGGTGTGATACCTCCCAATTCAATAGCATCAACTACGGGCGAATTATCGATTAAAGAAATACGTATGTAAATAATGCGTTTTATGTCTAATCTGATAATATTATTCCTATTTTCTTGTTAATCAAATTTTTAGATGGCTCAAGCAACTACAATTTCCGATAATAAGCGTATTGCTAAGAATACCGTTTATCTGTATATCCGAATGTTTGTCACTTTGATAGTGACATTGTATACATCCAGGGTTATTATTAAAACTCTAGGAATTGATGATTTCGGAATATATAGTATTGTTGGTGGTATTGTTGTCCTTTTCTCTTTTATCTCGACATCGCTAAGAAGTTCTACTCAAAGGTTTGTCTCATACGAATTGGGATTAGGGGAAAAGGGTGATGTAAATAAGGTATATAGTGTCAGTATGCTATGCCATATAGTGATGGCACTTATCTTTTTTGTCCTTGCAGAAACAATAGGCCTTTGGTATGTAGAAAATAAGTTGAATGTTCCTTTGGACAGGGTAGAAGCAACTCAGTGGGTATATCAATTTTGTATTCTTACGTTTATTGCTAATATTTTCCAAGCACCATATAATGCAATTATTATAGCATATGAGAAAATGTGTTTTTATGCTTATATAAGCATTATTGAGGTCGTGCTAAAACTAGCCGTTGCTTTCTTGATAGTAATAAGTCCAGGAGATAAGCTTATCGTATATTCAATCCTGTTGTCTATTGTCTCGATAATATGTGTATTAATCCCTTATGTCTATTGTAAATGGAAATTAAGGATTGGGCGAATTAAGATTTTATATGAAAGGAAGTTGTTCGCTAACATCATGTGTTATTCAGGATGGACAATGCTTAGCGGTTGTGCTGTCGTTGTTACCCAGCAGGGTGGTAATATCTTGTTAAATTTGTTTTATAGTGTTGCTGCTAATGGTGCATTTGGAATAGCAAATCAAGTAAGTAGTGCTATTTATGGTTTTGTTTACAACTTCCAAAGTGCTTTCCAGCCACAGATAGTGAAACAATATGCAGCACAAGAAAATGACGGATTATATAAGTTGGTTGGTAGAGCTTCAATCTTCTCATTTTATTTGTTGTTGTTAATTGCAGTGCCCTTTTGTATTTCTACGGATTATATATTGGAATTATGGTTAGATAGTTGTCCAGAATATGCTGCAGTATTCTGTCAATTAATGATTCTATATTTCCTAATGGATGCATTGCAAGCTCCATTGTGGATGCTTATTGGGGCAAAAGGAAAGGTTGGCGGGTATATTACATGGTCTACCATTCTTTTCCTCTTAAATCTTCCCATATCATGGTTTTTATTAAAAGCTGGCTATCCTGCTTATGTTGTGTTTATAATTCGTGTGGCAATAAATTTTCTTACATGTATTATAAGGCCATTTTACGTTCGTTATTTAATCAATACATTCCCTTTAAGACAGTATGGTGTTGTGACATTAAGAGCTTTAATCGTTACAAGTGCGTTAGTAATTACATATTTGCTAACGAAAGATATGGCTAACGATATGAATGATCTTCTCAAGATATGCTTCTCCTTTTTATATTCTGTTCTTGTAATATGGGTAATTGGTTTAAAGAAAGACGAGAAGAATTGGATAAAGCAGATAGTATTAGAGAAAATTAAAAGATAGAAATATGAATCGATTGATACATTGGTTCCACCTTATAGGAAACCCAAGAAAATTACTAGACTCATTGTTGCTAAAGATGCCATGGGCATTAAGTGATAGATTATATATTGAATGTACTTGGCGAACAAAGATGTCATACAAGCTTGATTTAGACAATCCACAAACATATAATGAAAAACTGCAATGGCTCAAATTATTCGATCGTCAGCCAATATATACTACCATGGTAGATAAATATGCAGTAAAAAAATATGTTGCCGAAATAATTGGAGAAAAGCATATTATACCAACTATTGGTGTATGGGAAAGGCCCGAAGATATAGAATGGGACAAATTGCCCAATCAGTTTGTTTTGAAATGTACGCATGATAGTGGGGGGCTTGTAATTTGCCGAGATAAAGAAACCCTTGATAAAAAGGCTGCTATTAAGAAATTAAATAAGAGCCTTCATAATAATTATTATATGGCTGGGCGCGAATGGCCATATAAGAATGTCCATAGAAGAATATTAGCAGAAAAGTTTATGTCGGATGAATTTGGTGATTTGAGGGATTATAAGTTCTTCTGTTTTAATGGAGAACCTAAGATGATGTTTTTGCTCAAAGAAAGAAGCAAAAAAGCACGACTTAATTTCTATGATTTAGATTTTAATAAGTTACCATTTGAGAGAGGCTATCCAAATTTTGATGATGAAGTAGAAAAACCCAAAGGGTGGGATGAAATGATAAAACTTGCAAGAATGTTATCAAAAAATATCCCTCAGGTTAGAGTGGATTTTTATGACATCAATGGTGAAATATATTTTGGAGAGTTAACATTTTCTCCAGGTTCTGGTTTTGAGACTTTTTATCCAGAAGAATGGGATAAAACTATTGGAGAATGGATAAAATTACCAGCTCGATCTTTATCTTGAAATATTATAAAATACGATGAAGGTTCTTTGGATAACTGCAACAATTCCACCTGAAGTTCTTGCTTTAAAAAAGGGAAGTACTTCTTTCAGAGGCTCTGGAGGTTGGATATATAGTGCTGCGAATATGTTGAGTAGAAGGGGTAATATTCAACTATTTGTCGCAGTTGGAGATAGAAATGTTCAAGAGGTGACACTGGTTGAAGGAAAATCTATAAAATATTTTTTGTTTCCGATTAATAATGATTGTACTCTGAATGCCCATAAAGATAAAGTGGTACTAAAGAGCATGCATGAAATAAATGAGAGAATAACCCCCGACATAATACATATTCATGGTACAGAGCATTCTCTTGGTTTAGCATATATTAAAGCAAATGGTAGTCAGCGTGTTGTCGTTTCAATCCAGGGTTTAATAAGCGTTATTGCTACATATTATCAAATGGGTATAAGTACATGGGAGAAATGGAGTGCCCTGACTTTACGCGATATATTGTTTAATTCTTCTATATCTAAGGAACAAATTCTGTTTAAACGGAGAGGAGATAATGAGTTGTCCTTGTTGAAGTGCGTAAACCATGTAATTGGCAGAACACAATTTGATAGAATTCATACATGGGCAATAAATCCTAATAGACATTATTATTTCTGTAATGAAACATTACGAGATGAGTTCTATAATGCGGAATGGATATTTGATAAGTGCGAAAAGCATACCATCTTTTTAAGTCAAGCAAATTATCCAATCAAAGGCTTACATCTCTTCTTAGATGCTCTCCTTATTGTTAAAAGAAAATATCCAGATGTTAAAGTTTATATAGCAGGTCCAGACATTACAAGAAAAAATGAATCATATCTTCGCCGTATAATGATACCAGGATATTGGCGCCTAATAATAAAGAAGCTCAAAAGATTAGGACTTATGGATAATGTTGTCTTTGTTGGACCGTTAGATGCGTCAGAAATGAAAGAACGACTAATTAAGGCTAATATCTTTGTTTGTCCTTCAACGATAGAAAACAGTCCAAACTCCTTAGGAGAGGCACAACTGGTAGGAGTTCCATGTGTGGCTTCTTATGTTGGTGGAGTTCCAGACTTTATTCCCAATAATATGTGTGGAGAAATGTATCGCTGTGAAGAAGTAGAGCAACTTGCATACAAGATATGTATGCTATTTGAATCATCTAGTAATTTTGATAATACAATGATGAGAAAAGTTGCTGCAGAAAGACATTGCCAAGAATCAAATATAGATTCATTACTTGCGATTTATGATAAAGTTCTACTATCTTGATATATGTAAATCTATTATCTGTAGCAAGATATTACTGCAGAGGTATGAGTCTATAATTATTTCAATAAACTTAAAATAAAAGAAGATGAGTGTAAGCAATACAGATTCTCTAGTAATCAATTGGCTGCGATTTCCGATGGCTGTGCTTATAGTGTTTATGCATACTCCTTTTCTCTTTACAGTCTGCGAGGGAGTTGAGTTGGGACTTTTAGAGGAATCTGCAGTAACAATACATGCAGTTATTGCACAAATCATTGCTCAAATAGCTGTTCCTTTATTCTTCTTGATTTCTGGATATCTTTTTTTTCAGAATCTGGAAGATTGGGAGAATCATACATATCTGCATAAACTTAAGAAAAGAACAAAATCATTAGTTATACCATATTTGGTATGGAATCTATTGTTTTTTATTATTCCGTTTGTTGTTGTTCCAATAATACGAGGTGATGGATTTGATATGCAGTCGCTTCAATGTAGAGGCTATTGGCGCATATTTTGGGATAATAATTTGTATGGAGCAACAGAAATTAACAGAGCAAATATCTTCGGAATGAATATGCCCAAAGGTGGTTGCCCTATTGATGGTCCTCTTTGGTTTATTCGAGATTTAATATTATTGAATATATTGGCTCCGATTATCTATTGGTTCACTCGATATACAAAGCTTATTTTTATCTTTATATTGGGTGGACTGATGATTTTAGATGTTTGGATTCCTATTAGGTTCCTATCAGTTACGGGAGTGTTTTGCTATTCTTTGGGATGTTGGATTGCAATTAACAGAAAGAGTATTTCTGATATGGGATTATCTGAATTCTTGTCTCATTCAATATGCGTGATGTCAATAATACTTTTTTTCGTATCTGTGGTGTTATTGAAGATAAATGTCTCTCCTGCTATTTTAGGTATTGCAATTAGATGTTTTGTGGTTACTTCTTTGGTCCTAGTATTGAGATTGACTTTAAAAGGTGTAACCAATCATTTGCTTAAGAGTTATTCGTTATTGGCTGGTAGTTCATTTTTCGTTTTTGCTTTGCATAACGGGTATGTTATGGCAATATGTAATACAATAACATCACGTTTTCTCTCAACAAATAATGCAATGACCTCTCTCTTGGGGTACATGATTTGTGCGTTAATAGTTTCTTGTATTTGTGTTCTTATCTATTGGTTCATACGAAAATATATACCTTCTTTATTAATCGTTCTTTCTGGAGGAAGGTAATTTATGATAATGGAAAATACCCTAGTAAGTGTTTTAATGTGTTTCTATAATGAAAAGGAATGCTTTCTGCGAAAATCCATAGAGAGCATTCTGAATCAAACATATAGGAACATTGAATTTGTAATTATTGGAGATTGTCCACCAAATAATAATCTTCCCAACGTGGTAAGGGAATATATGGCAAAAGATTCAAGAATCCATTATTTCCAGAATGAGGTTAATCTTGGATTGACAAAATCATTAAATAAAGGACTCAGCCTTTGCAAAGGAGAATATGTGGTTCGAATGGATGCGGATGACATCTCATTACCTGACAGGATACAGAAGCAGGTGTGTTATATGGATAAGCACCCAAAAGTTTTTGCTTCTGGTGGTGGCGGTTATGCAATAGATGAGAATGATAATATCATACGTCGAATAGAGGTTCCAACAGGTTATAAACAATTATTAAAGACTTCATTAACGACTTCACCTCTTCTGCATCCTTCTGCCATCTTAAGATGTAATGAGAAATCTTCTGTTTCATATGATGAGAACTTTAGATATGCACAGGATTATGCCTTATGGATATCATTAATGGAGAAAGATTTACGAAGTGTAACCAATATAAAGGCTCCGTTAATCAAGTATAGATATTCAAGTGGACAGATTTTTACAAAACACAAAGAGGAACAGCAAGCATGTGCCGATAGATTATTAAAGCGAATAGAGAAATTGTATAATCTTATCATTCCGGAAGAAAATGACAAAACTTGGAAGAGCCTCTTGCGTGGTCGGGATTTGTGTGATGAACAATACGAGCCATACTTAGAATTTATTTCAAATTTTAGAAAAATGAATTCTCATGTGAGTGGTTTCATAAGGAGATACATCACCAATCTGCTAATAGTCCATTTCCTTACTTTTGAAAAAAATAGTTGTAATAAATCTATTATTTCTTTTAAATATATCACATATTCAATGAGAGAATGTTGTTTTAATATACGATACCTCATGTTGTGTTTTATGGTTGATTTAAAGAGCATTTAATAGAATTATCATTGTAGAAATCATGGCAGAAATACAGAATAGGAATCAGTTGAAGTTCTATTTGATGGCAGATCGAATGATGAATAGAGGTCATTTCAGAGAGAGTTTTCTTACATGGTTTAAGAAACACTTTCTACCCGATTATATAATGCTGTATCTGGAATCAATGAGAAAAACCTCTTACTATTCGCATCAGAAGGGACTTCTTAATAGATTATTAGGATGTTTCTGGAAGATGAAATATTATAGAATTGGAATTAAATTAGGTTTTGATATAGGATGTGATGTCTTGGGATATGGCTGTGTCATTGGGCATGCAGGCACCATAGTCATTGGCGAATCTAATAAAATTGGTAGTTATGCAGTATTACATACATCTACTTGTATAGCAAATAGTGGAACAATAATAGGTGATGGTATGTATTTAGCAGCTGGAGCCATAATAACAAAAAAAGTATCATTAGGCAATAATATACAAATCGGAGCTAACTCTCTTGTAAACAAAAGTATTGAGAGTAATGATGTTATGATTGGTGGCATGCCTTCTGAAATAAAAAAGAATACTCTTGCATGGTACCAAACAAACGGAGATGAATATAAAAGAAGGTATGATGAGGTAGAGAAACTAAAAATAAAGATGTGTGTGTAATCTTAACAAAAATAAGATATAATGAGTCTGTTATCACGAATTAATATATTAAAGAATACTTCTGTAGGTGAGATTCTTTTGTTCCTACTAATATACACATCAGAGGATACGATGTTGTTTGGAACGTTTGGGTCGCCTATTTACAATGCACTGAAATATCTGGTTTTAGTAGGTGTGTCGTGTTATATGCTTTATTCTATTCCTCCAGTAAAAAAGGATGTGTTTGCACCTGTGTTACTTCTTTTGGGCTTGTTTGTGATTAGCGCAATGATGTCTGGATGGTTAAAGTTTGGTTTTATCTACAACATTATTCTAATTCTTGCGGGATTAATATATGCAAACCGCTATTCATTATCTTTCTTTAGAATCGCATATTGTAGAATAATAGAATTCCTATCTGTCTATTCTTTAATCATCTACTTCGTAAACCTGTTCATACCATCGCTATTATCTATTTTCCCCTTGGAATATAATGTAGTAGGCAATGAATTTAGAAATACTATTTTTTCTGTAACATTCTCTTCTCTACCTTTCCGAAATTTTGGAATATTTAGAGAACCTGGTGTTTTTATGGTATACATAAATATTGCTCTCTTCCTTGAATGGTTTTCCAAAGAATCAAACTTGAAAAGAATCTTTATTTATGTATTAACCTTGTTAACAACAGTATCTACAGGCGGATTTATTATCGGAGCTGTAATATATGCAGGTGGTGCTATATACCGAAGACAAACAAAGAACATTCTTGTTGCGTTGCCACTGATTATATTGGCTTATTATATAGCAATGGAGGGCGATAATATATATAGTTCTTTGTTGTTAGATAAAGTTGCAGATGGAGGAACTGGAACAACAGAGGTGAGATTGGCTTCTATTTATGTACCACTTCAAATCTTTATGAATAGTCCTTTGGGGGTTGGACCAGATGTGTTCAACCAATTATTTCCGATTTATTCAGGGAAACTATATGGAGAAATGTTCGATGGAGATTTAGCAACGGCAACTTTCTTTAAACAATTAGCAGTAAACGGAATCTTGGTATGTGCATTCTATTTTATCGCTTTCGTTCGTTTCATTAGAAGAGGCTATTCTAGTACGTATCTAAGAATCCTGTTCTTTGTGGTTCTCTTTCTTGCATTAATAAATGAAGATATGAGAGCTTCTTTGTTGTTTAACTTAATGGTAGCTTATGGCTTGTCTACTAATAGAAAAGGGAATTTTGTGAAAAATGAGATTGTTTTGGGTTAGTTGCTTGTGTAGTTCGTCAACATTTGATGAACTGTTTAAAGAATTAAAGAATAAACCAGAGGTGTCGATACAGCACTATCTCGCACTTCTTATATCTGGTCTAAGTAATAATGGAATAAAGAATACAACTCTGTGTGATCGTCAGATTTCAAGGGGGAATGGTCGACTATTTTGGAGAGGATATAAAGAGCAAGATAATAATGATCATATCATAGAATACCTGCCATTCATATCAATTCCTGTTGTGAGTCAAATAGTAAGATTCTGTGCAGTCATAATAAAACTGATAGGCTATTTGTTACGAAGAGAAAAACCACAGTTGGTTATATGTGATGTTATGCGTTTTTGGGTTTCTACACCAGCATTGCTCTTCGGAAAGATATTTGGTGTGAAAATGGTTGGTTTTGCCGCTGATATTCCTCAAATGTATTTGCATCAATATAAAGGAAATATCTCTTGGATTCATTCACTTCAAAGAAAGTTCTACTCTAGTATTACTACACATTATGATGCTTATATAGAACTATCATCTTATATGGATGAGCATATCAATCCCAAGAATCGACCAATGATAGTTGTTGAAGGACTTGTTGATAGTACATCTGTTGTGAACCATCAAGATCGACAAATAGAAAGGCAAACATCAAGTAATAATATAATTCTTATGTATACTGGAGGATTATATGAAAAGTATGGTGTTAAGATGTTGATAGATGCTGTGGCATCAAGAAAAGACTCAAAAATAGAACTGTGGCTTTTGGGAAAAGGTGAATTAGAAGAGTACCTTTCTACCCTTAATAATGCAAATATAAAATACTTTGGCTATTGTCCACATGATAAAGTGGTAACAATGCAGCAACAGGCAGATTTCTTAATTAATCCTCGTTTTTCCAATGAGGATTATACAAAGTATTCTTTCCCATCCAAAATCATGGAGTATCTTGTTTCCGGAACTCCTGTGATATCAACAAGGCTAAAGGGTATTCCTGATGTTTATTTTAATTATATTATTCCAATAGAGGAGGAAACAGTAGAAGGATTATCTGTTGTTCTTGACCAGATTCTGCAGATGGATACAGATGAACTTAATACTTTGGGGAATAAAGGAAGAGATTTTGTGCTTAAAAATAAAAATAATAGTGTTCAAGCCAAAAGAATTGTTGATTGGCTTGAAACATTAGAATAATACGAACATGAACTTTCTTTTAGTTGCCGTAAATTATAATTCTTATGATGCTCTAATGGAGTATCTTGATACGATAGAGATGAGTCTTTCGCAATGTGAAAAAGATATCCATCTGAAGGTTGTTGTAGCAGACAATTCATCAATTCGTAGAGAAATACTTTCATATAAATGGAAGCGTTTTCAACTTTCTTTTGTACAGTTAGATAATTGGGGCTATTTGGGCGGTGCTAGTTACGTCATAAATAATGAACCTCATATTGAGTGTTATGATTATGTAGCGATCTCTAATGTTGACTTAAGGTTAGACGAGTCTTTCTTCAGTACTTTAGTAGAGACGAATATACCTAATGAAGTAGCATGGGTGGCACCTTCCATATTTTCTCTACAAGAGGGAAGAGACAAGTGGACGGAAAGCAGGCCTTCAAAGAAAAGATTTAAAGCATTATGTTTCTTGTTTAAATATCCAATACTCTATAGATTATATTATATGTCTTTATATAGAAGAAAGAGAAAAGTCTTGTCAAATGAAATGGAAAAAGATATTTATGCTGGACATGGAGCTTTTATTCTGCTGACTCGCTCTTTCTTTAAACATTATCCCAAAATAGAATATCCTGTATTCTTGTTCTGTGAAGAAAACTTCTTCGCAGAATTGATTCGTGAAGTGTCATTGAAAGTGAGATATGTTCCTTCACTAAAAATATGGGACAGCGAACATGTCTCTATCGGGAAAATGAACGTGAAACGACAATGCAAGTATAATTATCAGGCTCATAAGTATATTTACGATAGGTTTTATAATATATGATAAGAGATTTCGTATTATATAACGGCATTTGGATTAACAAGAGGAGTATTAGAATTTCTAATACTATGGATGTTAAGGATGCTAATTTCTTATTAAAGAGAAAAGGACTAATAGTTCGCAATACATATAATTGGGACAAAGAAACCCCTACATCTTTTTGGTATGTAATTAAGGATACTTTTGGAGGAATTGAAGAACTTCCATCGAAGGTGAGAAACCAAGTAAGAAGAGCTCTGAAGACCTATGTATATAAGATTGTTACATATGATGAGATGTTGAATGAGGGATATGACCTTTTTAATAAGTCTAGAAGAAGATTTGGAGGAAATATAAGAATTACTAAAGAGCAATGGAAGTATAGGCTTCTTAGGGATTCAAATAGTGAATTCTGGATAGGTTACGATATAGAAACAGGAAAACCAGCATCGTTCGCTATTAATACTTTATTTGAAGATTACTGTGATTATAGTACAATGGGAATAGATCCAGATTTCCCCAATAATACTTATCCGATGTATGGTCTTATATATGAGATGAATCGAGTTTATTTAGAAGAAAGAAAAGCTCATTTCGTATGTGATGGTGTTAGAAGTATAACTGGACATTCGAATATTCAATCCGTATTGGAGGATAAGTTCAAATTTCGTAAGGCATATTGTGAGTTACAAATATTCTATAAGCCATTGATAGGTGTCGCTGTGAAGATTCTCTTCCCATTCAGAAAACTGATAAAGAACAAAAAGATAGAGGCCGTTCTTAGACAAGAAGCGTGGGCGAGAGGGAAGAAAGAGTGAAACGAATAATGGTTCATGTTCATGGAATCTAAGCAATCCATGAGGATAACCCAATGCATCTAAGAAAAAGAATAATGAGTAACGATTTAGTATCTATTATAATGCCATCGTATAACTGCGGAGAGTATGTGGAGGAAACAATCCGTAGTGTGCAGGCACAGACGTATCAGAATTGGGAAGTCATCTTCTTTGATGATTGCTCTTCTGATGACTCTGTTCAGAAAGTGAATGACCTGAGAGCGGAGGATAAAAGAATACATATCTTCCTGAATAAGTATAACGCGGGGGCAGCGGTATCACGTAACAATGCACTGCAGGAGGCGAAAGGACGATGGATAGCATTTCTTGACAGTGATGACCTGTGGGAGCCAACTAAGCTGGAGAAGCAAATCCGATTCATGGAGGAGAACGGATATGCGTTTTCATATACTGCCTATCAGGAGATAGACAGTGAGTCCAAGGCTACAGGGGTGTATGTGTCTGGACCGAAGCATGTCTCTAAGGCAGGGATGTATGCTTTCTGTTGGCCAGGATGTCTCACGGTGATGTACGATGCGACAAAGGTGGGATTAATCCAGATAGCTGACATCAAGAAGAATAATGACTATGCAATGTGGCTGAAAGTATGCCAAAAGGTTCACTGCTACTTGTTGAACGAGTGTTTGGCAAAATATCGTCGTGGTAGGGTAGGGTCGGTGAGCTCGCATGGCATCTTAACAATGATAGGATGGCATTATAAGCTGTGGCATGAGGCAGAAGGAAAGAACCCCATTGCAGCACTGTGGTACACGGGAGTGAATCTGGTGTGCGGAGGGTATAAGAAAATGCGCTATGTGAAGCGCAACGATAACGATAACGATAACCAAAACGATAACGATAACCAAAACGATAACGAGTAGAGATGGGAGAGATTAAGAAGGCAAGGAACTTTAGAAATTATAAGGTATGGCAGGATGCTGTACGTTATGCATCAAGGGTGTATAATGTGACTAGCGAAATGCCGTGGTTTGAGAAAAAAGGATTGTGTGATCAACTGCAAAGAGCTGTCGTATCAATAAGTTC
Source organism: Prevotellaceae bacterium MN60 (assembly GCA_900199555.1). Taxonomy (GTDB): domain Bacteria; phylum Bacteroidota; class Bacteroidia; order Bacteroidales; family Bacteroidaceae; genus Prevotella. Next base: position 543,841 of record FZQZ01000001.1, on the reverse strand, counting down.
AAATATTGCTGAGGGTTCTGCAAGGCCATCTGATGTGGAATTTGCTCATTTCCTTGATATGGCATTGGGCTCTTCTTATGAGGTGGAAACACAACTGCTAATCGCTAAAAACGTGGGGTATTTAGAGAACGGGAACGATAACCATAACGATAACGGTAACGGTAACGGTAACGATAACGGTAACGGTAACGATAACGATAACGATAACGGTAACGATAACCTTAACGGTAACGATAACGTGAGCTACGAAGAGTTGTTAGAAGAACTACAAGAAATAGAGCGCCAAATCAATGGCCTGATTGCCTCATTGAGAAAAAATAAGATTTAAAGTTTCGGTTAAGGTCAAGGTTATGGTTAACGTTATGGTTAAGGTTATGGTTAAGGTTATGGTTAAGGTTGAAAAATCGTTGTTTCCTTTGTTGCGACTGGGACTAGGAACGATGGAGGCTTCTGATGAGGCTGCAGCGAAGGAGCTATTGGGGCTTTCCATGGAGCAATGGAAGGCGGTGATGGCTTTGGCTGAGAAACAGGGAATGGCGGCTATCGTCTTTGATGGCGTACAGCGGTTATACGATACCTATGGAAAGGAGATATGTGCTGCGAAGAACCAGTATATGGAATGGATGCAGTGGGTATTTACCTGCACTGGTACGATGAACCTATATGAACAGAGATGTCTTGCGCAGAGAAAGGTAATAGCAGAACTGGCTGACATCTGGGAAAAGGAGGGTATTAGCATGATGGTATTCAAAGGACAGGCTAACGCTTCTCTTTATCCGAAACCAGAGCATCGCGCAACAGGGGATATCGATTGTTTCTTGTTTGGTGAAGCTAATCGAGGTGATGACATCTTAAAAGAACATGGAGCACTAATAGATAATCGCTGGTATAGGCATTCAAAGATTCAATATAAGGGCGAGACCATAGAGAACCATCGGGTGATGGGACATACGAGGGGGAGCAAGAAGAAACGGAAAATGGAGAGCGAACTTAGAAAGCTTGCTAACGATAACGGTAACCTAAACGATAACGATAACGGTAACCTTAACGGTAACGGTAACCTTGACGATAACGGTAACCATAACCTTATTGGGAAGGCGGTGAGGCCCTCAGCGCAGTTTAATGCGTGTTTCCTGACGTATCATGGATTGCATCACTTCCTCTCTGAGGGACTGCGAATGAAGCAGATCGTTGACTGGGCGATGTTCCTGAAAACTGAACAGGACAAGGTGGACTGGGTGGCATTCCGTGACTTCTGTAAACGCTACAAGCTTGACCGCTTTGCTGCGGTGATGAACTATATTGCGAAAAGATACCTTGACGTTGACCTTGACGATAACCTTAACGATAACGATAACCGTAACGATAACGATAACCTTAACGTTGACGATAACCTTAACGATAACCTTAACGATAACGTTGACGATAACCTTAACGTTAAGGAGTTGGCGGAGAGGGTGCTGAGGTCAACACTCTACGATGATGACTATCTGTTTAACTCTGGCAAGAGCAACTGGCAGGTGCGTTACTTGTTGGTGAAGAATATGCTGGTACGTGACAGATGGAAATACCGAGATATAGCACAACAGAATGTATGGCGACATCTCTTTGAACAGGCTAAAGGATTCCTTTTGAAAGAAGAGGACTGATGTCTTTCTTCTAAGTGCCAGAGGGACAGGTCAAGTAGCAGGTCAAGTAGCAGGTCAAGTAAAAGATTCTGTACGGCGCTTGATTCTGGCTTTTGGCGACAAGAGTCTTACTCGAAGAACTAAAAGAAACATCCACCTACTCTAAATCTCTCCCTATATGGAGAGACTTAAACTCAGGTTTGCAGAAACCGCCAAACCTTCGCGTGTTTTGGTAACGCGGGACTACGCGTTGGGGGGAGTTATTAATGGATATAACAAAATATCTAAAAAAATATAGATATTATGTGTTTATCTAAAAAATATTAGATATATTTGCCAACGAATTAAAGACGTTTAGTGATGGCAATAAAGAGTGATACGCAATCCTTGGGGAATGAGGCCTTGCTGAGTAATGCAGGAGGCTTTACCGTATTCCGCTTTGGACGGTATAACATCCGTTTTCGAGCACCTTATAGCTTGGAACGGTATGTGGATGTCGTGAAGTGGGATGATGGCTATCTGGTGGTAATGGCCAAATATAGTCATAATGCAGAGCTCGAGGAAGAGTATATCGACCTTAAACCCATCCTGAAAGGACTCTATATTGACTCTGACTCATTCCTGAAACCAAAAAAAAATGTACGCATAGATTATGCCTGATATTAAAACCATAGCTGATAAGGCAGATGTTATCATCAATGGGTATGCCTTTACTCGAGAAAACACCCAAATTCATGTGCTTAACCTGAATAGTCCTGACAAGGCTGCCGTATTCGGATTGGATAGCAAAGGGAAACAAGGGGACAGGTCCTCTCTAAGAGAGTGTGGCGATGCAATCCTGTTTCATAAGTAATAATCAATAGCTAAGGAATGCCTCGGCAAGCTAGAGAATCATCAGGAACTGGTATATATCATGTGATGATGCGCGGAGGAACGGAGGGACAGGTTCTCTCTGAGAGAGTGTGGCGATGCAATCCTGTCCCGGTGTTCTCGAAGGGGAATAGTAAACTTGATATATAGGAATAACGCTGAGAGTTTGCTCTTGGCGTTTTTTGTTTTTAGTAATGACGGAAGTGTTAAAATTTTGAGATTTTCACTTAAAAGTGAATATTTTGCCGAATTATTTTCTTACCTTTGCAGCGTAATACTAAAAACAGAATAAGTAATAGAATGAAGGAAGTTACTCTTAAAACCATAGAGCAGAGCGACAATGTATGCCTCTACTCTATATGTTTTGATGGCAGTGAACAGAGTGAGTTTGAGAATTTCCTCGCAACGTTCAAGAATAATGGTACGTATAATCGTGACTTTAATATCATACTTCTTGCTTTAGAGAAAATCATAGCCAAAGGAGCATTGGAGCGCTTATTCCGCATAGAGGGAAAAATGAGCGATAACGTAGCTGCTCTTGCTATAGATTCGAAACAGCTAAGACTTTATTGCCTGCGAATATCAGATCAGATACTAATATTAGGTAACGGCGGAGTTAAATCAACACGAACTTATGAGGAGGATCCCAAACTGATGGGGTACGTAATCGATTTGCAAGCATTTGACAAAGCTTTGGCAGAAGCACAGAAAAACGGAACGGTGCGAATAGAGAAGAATATGATAACAAATATAGATAGTGCAACATTCACCATTTAATAAATAAGTTATGGTTACAAACGAACTTTTTAGACAATGCCTTTCCGCTATTCCTCAGGAACAGAGGGCTGAGTTCGATTTGTCTTATGGTATAGCGGAGAGATTGGATGCCGTATTGAAGAAAAAAGGTATCACGCAACATGAGCTTGCCTGTAGATTGGGTAAGCGGGACTCTGAGGTGTCGAAGTGGCTTACTGGTAGGCATAACTTCACTACTTCAACTATTGCTCGCATAGAACAGGCAATAGGTGATAAGTTAATACAAATAAGTAAATAAGTCTAATAGGAGTACTCACAGGTACTCCTTTTTTGTAATCGAACTAAATCTCTTGGCAAGTAGAGGTAAACGAAATGGGGGCAGAACAATAAATAATTGGGAGAGGATAGTGATTATATTAGAAAAAGTTGTATCTTTGCAACGTGAAACATAAAGGAGATATGGAAGACAAAGATAAAACAATGGCATCAGAACCTGCAGCAGCATCGCTGAGTAAGAGCGTTGTGTTGACAAAGGAAATGCAGAAGGCTACTCATCAGGCTGAACGTGACCTCGAGAGTGGTAAATGTCTTAATGAGGACGCTTTTCAAAAGAGATTTGCGAAATGGCTCTAGAGATATCATATGCTCCTCAATTTATAGAACATTTAGAGGAATACTAATCTTTTTTGATGAAAGAACGTTTCAAATGAAGTAAATATAAAGATGATAACGCTGAGAGTTTGCTCTTGGCGTTATTTTTGTTTTTAGAAAGAAGGGACTTTTTGATGTATAGAACTAAACTTTAACGTTGGAAATTTTTGGTTTCGAGAATAATTCGTATCTTTGCAATCGTATAAAAGCAGAAGTGAGATATGTGTAGAAAAACTAACGAAGTTAATCAAGAGGTGCCTCAGAGCGTAAATCCTGCGCATGATAGCTTAGAGACGATGAGCATCGAAGAAGCTCGTGATATGACTCTAGCTGCAGTGAGGGAGGAGTACGCAAGAGTATGAAATGAGAAATAGGATTCGCGCTATGAAGGAGTATTCGGATAAGATGACGAGGGAGGAGGCGAGGAGATTTGGCATGGATGTGCTGGATATCGTGAGGCAGATTCCCCCAGGGAAGGTGATGACGTATGGGGAGATTGCGGCATTGGCGGGATGGCCAAGTCACTCAAGGATGGTGGGACGGACGCTGAGGTATTCGCCGGAGGCAATAAACTTGCCTTGCCATAGGGTAGTGAATAAGGAGGGACGGACTGCTCCTGGATGGAGCCAGCAGCGTACGCTTTTAGAAGCTGAAGGTATTCGTTTTAAGCCTAATGGACATGTCGATATGAATGTGTGTCTTTGGAAACCAGAAATCTTGTTGTAATAAAAAGAAAGTCCTTTTTAAAGAATAAAATTCTGTTATAATATATTTTTATTTGTTCATTTTCTTGGCGCAAGAAAAAGGAACCAAAAGAACATCCACCTAACCAAGCCTTCCCTATATGGAAGGATGTAAACTCAGGTTTGCAGAAACCGACAAACCTGAGTGGGGGTTGGTAACGCGGGACTACGCGTTGTTTTTTTTCGGCTGCGCGGAGGAGAGTTGGTCACACAGATGGCACAGATATTTTTTATTCCGAACTCCTAATAAATCGTTTTACTCGTTCGTCCACGATTCGCAAGTATATTCTTTTCATCTTGTCATTCAGGAAACTATTACTAACAAGTTTTGTGGTCAGTTCTGGTATCAGCATATATTTGTCGAGCACTCGCTTGATACGAGCATCTGTCAATCCTATTTGTGCGCCAAAGCGTTCAAAGTCTAAGCGACATGGATGGCCAGTTCTGTCAAATACATCGCTCTTCTCGATGTCTGGAGATAGGCCTCCATCGAGTCCGAAGTCATCACCATTTACATGCAGACTTGTATTCAATAGATCGTATGCCGGAGCGAGCCTGTAATCTCTCCCTTGACGGATAACGGAGAAGTTTTTCAGATGGTCATCACCATTAGCATAGATGTAGTTGAATACAACAAGTTCGTAGAAACGTTCCATGTCAACCATCCATGCAGGGATTATCTTTCGGATGCATTTCGCAATATCCTCGTAGCAGCCACTATATTTAAAATAGGTGCCGTCCGTCTGTTCATTTCGTCCAACAAGTGTAGCAAAGTCCTCCATTTCCACCTTTGTTCCATCTGGCATAATATCAAACCTTTTGGTGATATAGACCGTCTGGCCGTCTTTCGTAAAACATAGACCATTCTCTGCAGTAACAATGCCATACACCTGTTTCGCTATCTGCATCGTCACATGCTCATTGGCGGGTATCTGTTTCCTCGTGGCTATGGTTTCGTCCCATGGGGCTGGCTTGATAATGTAAGTTGATCGCTCATCGCTCTTAGCAATACGGATGCAGTTTTGATCTATCAGCCCCGAGAATTTCTCCTGTACTCCAGAGACTGATATACGTTGCATAGCCTGAACCATCACGTCCGACTGTTTCAACTCATTGATATTGAAATCTAGAAATGGTGACACTTTCTTTCCGTCAAACAGTCTTTTCACTGCTTGCGGACTATAGGTATTATAACCTTCTGCTAATGTCGATGGACAATATTTAATTTCAACCATTCTCTACCTCCTTAAAATTCACAGATCCTATCATATCTGTACCAACAGTAGCCATTAGCATACCGAAGAAGTCTTTATCATCAATACGTTGTTCCCTACAAATCACTTTCCTGTTTGCACCCTCGGGGAGTAGGTTCGTGAAGAACGGAAACAAATAATCTGCCTCGTATGCTTTTTTTCTCTTTGGCAGGGTCAGCGATACAGGGGGCATGTCTGATGCTGCATATGCCTCAGTATATACAAACGTATAGCCCTTGCCTGGATTTAACTCCGTCAGCAATCCTGCCTTTACATCATTTACATATACTTCTAACTGTCTCATAAGCTAAATCATTTGATTGTCCTGATGTGGAACTCCATTTCTAGTCCCAACACTTCTAAGATTTGCGTCACTGTTTTCATCGAGGGATTGCCTGCGCCTCGCTCAATGTCCTTTATTGTGGCCAGACTGATGCCAGCCATTTCCGCTAAGTCTATTTGGGAGATTCCCAAGACGCCTCGACGCTCTTTAATAACTTCTCTTAGCTCCATAAAAGTATATTATAATCAACTTTTTGGTGCAAAGATAAAGTAAATTTTTAGAATTTCCAAGAAAAGTCCAATAAAATATACTTTTTGAATCAAAAAAATATATTTTAATTTATGTTGCAGTCTGCGAATGCTGTACTTTTCGAAAAGGCGAAAACTAATATTTATTTTTTAGATTCCGAAAGTATACGAAAAAGGCGAAAAGGACGAAAAATAATAATTTTCGGGAATTTCGTTATTTTAGTTGTTCTCGGAATTAAATATATTCTCGGGATTAATATTATTCTCGGGATTAATATTATTTTCGGGATGAATTATTTTCTGGATTCCGAAAGAATCTGTGTGACGTAATCAGTGGGACAATAGGATTAGGTGTAAAGGAAAGAGCCCTGATCGAATGGTCGGGGCTCTTGCGGTGGCTACTCTGGGGAGAGGGCGTTGAGGTCGGCATACTCTTTGGCGGCATCGAAGCAGGGACAGAGCTTACGGACGTTGGGGAAGTCGCGGTGACCGCAGATTTTGGCTTTCGGGTAACTCTCCTTCAGATCCTTCAGGAGGAAATGAAGGGCAGCCTTCTGGGCTGGCGTGCGGGTGTCGGCATACTGGCCTTTCTCGTTGATGCCTCCTACATAGCAGATGCCAATGGTATGCTGGTTGTAGTGACGGACATGTGAGCCGGCGAGGGCTTCTGGACGACCGGCTTGGATGGTGCCGTCTTGTAGTACTACCCAATGGTAGCCACAGCCTCCTGACCAGCCACGGGCACGGTGCCAACGGTCGATGTCCTTTACCGTGACCTTCTGACCGACACGCGTGGCACTACAGTGAAGGACGAGGAACTGGACGTCCTTCATAGGGAGTAATGTTTTCATAGAGCAATACTTTTTTAGAGTTAAAACAAATGGGGGGCACATGACTGGACGGCGAGTGTGCCCAGTATAGTGGTGATGACTGTTGCAATCAACTTCAATGCTTTAGTGACGGTGTTCCAATTTACTTTTATCATATAGCTTACTGATTTAATTATTTATTTTGTGTGGCATGATGAAGTGAGGAGGAGTGCAGGCTGCGTTCATGAGAGAGGTATGAAGTCTGACGTAAGAGGTAAGAGTTTTCTTATTGCTCTTCTATGGTCTCATCGCATCACCCCTGACACTGTATTCCTCACTTCTTTTGGTTAGTCCATATCTGGCTCTTCTCCACCTTGGTTTCCTTCTCCAGAGGGTGAAGGACTAGGGGCGGGGCTTGGGTTTCCACCTTGGTCCCCCTCTCCTGTAGGAGAGGGGTTAGGGGTGAGGCTTCCCCCCAGATCCTTCACATTCATGAATGAGGCCCTCTGCTTGAGCATTCGTGAAGAGAGGTTGTTGACGTCGGTGCGGCTGGGGGAGAAGCAGAGCTGGAGACCTCTGATGTTGACGCCGAGGCTGAAGTCGTTCTCCTTCTCTGTGCCGGTGCTCTTGACTGTAAGGTAGAAGGTGCCGAGTTCACCGAACTGTACCTTCTTGCCCTCTAACAGCTGTTCGAGGATACAGTTCTGCAGCTTGTTGGCAATGCCCAGACAGACATCCGGACCATAGATGCTGTTGTGCTCGCTCATGTGCTTGCAGAGCTCCTGATAACTCATCGTCTTGGTAGTGACGACATGACCATACCACTTGCCAAAGGCCTTAGACTTTGGAATCTTGTTTTGTTTTACTTTTACTAATACTGGCATAAATTACGTTGAACGTTGAACATTGAACATTGAACATTGTGCTGCGCGCTATGCACTTTCGTCCTTTTGACGATACAAAGTTACAACATTTCAAAAGGGCGTTGACGAGATTTGACGACTTCCGCACACAGAAAAAATTATTTTTAATGTCACACAGAAATCACAGAAATAACAGAAATTTTTTATGCAGGAGGGTTTTATTGTCACACAGAAATCACAGTTTTTGAGCCCCTTGATAAGGGGCGGCTGTAAAGCAGGGATTAATTTCTGTTCTTTCTGTTCTTTCTGTGTGACAAAATTTATCTCTGTGTGACAATAAATCTCTGTGTGCGAGATTACAAATCGAAGCAGTAGTCATCGCAGATGTCCTTGACGGCACGGAGGGGCAGCTTCTTGGCATAGATGCTAAGGCCCATCTGCTCGAAGAGCATTCTGCGAGACCTGAGGTAGCGATAGAAGGTGCTGTAGGAGACACCTGCCATCGTTGCTAGTTCGGATTTGCTATAGGAATGTTTCATTATTTTTGTTGTTGCTTTTTTGTGAATAGCTTGACGGCATTTTATTAGGAGTTTGACGGCATTATTCAACGGGTTTGACGACACTTTCAAAGAGGAGGTCTATGAGGTCGATTTTGCGCCGTTTCTGCTCTGCGGAGGCATGGACTTCGAGGATGGGACTGATGCGGATGGGGTAGTGGAAGGGATAGTGCTTTGAGGCTTGTTGGACGATGTCCTGCCATGCCTTGTAGGTGATGCCGTCAGCATCGGTGTCGGGGAAGACCATGACCTTGTGGTTTACCAAGGGGGCCAGCAGTTCGGGCTTGAACATCTGGAGGCCACCACAGGAGAGCCATACATAGTCAGGGAAGAGCTCGGAGAGGATGACTGCGGATTTCTCTGATTCGACCACACAGACATTTTTGGGGCACACAGATTTATCTTGGCACACAGAAATACCAGAAATATCAGAAAGTTTTTTGGGGCACACAGATTCTCTGACGAGCAGAGTGTGGCGTTGCGAAGTCACAGATGACACGGATTTATCTTGGCACATAGAAATATTCGTGCTCGTTAATAGATGTAAGCCGAAGAGGCAGTGAGGATTCTCGAAATCAGACGGAAGGGTACCGGTCTTCTTCATTTCAGCGACAGCCCAAGTGGGAGTGCGCGACTTGTCACGGTGACAGTCGGACTGGTAGTGCATGAACTTGCCATTATGGACACGCAACTGCTCGTCAATCTCCCAAAAGATGACGGAGCCGTTGCGGGTGGCGCCAAGACAGTAACGCTTGGCGGCATGGCGCATCTGTAACTCCGTGAGGTAGCCACTGCTGACAACGGCCTGACAGAACTCGGAAGTCAAGCTAATGCTGCGGGACACGAGAGAGGCATCTAACGGGGTCACAGATGGCACAGATTTTCTTTGGCACACAGAAATATCAGAAACCACAGAAATATTTTTTGAACACGAATCTTTCGAATTACACGAATGATGCGTTGGAATAGGGAACTCCGTGCTTGTTATTGTTACGCTGAATTCACGGACGAGCCAGTCGCAGGCTTCTACGAACGTCAGGTTGCTATAGTCCTGGACGAGGCGGATAGTGTCGCCCCCCTTGCCACAGACGAAGCATTTGAAGATGTTCTTCTTTTTGTTGATATGCATCGACGGATGTTTGTCATCGTGATACCAGCAGAGAGCACGACGGCTATAGGCACCTATACCATAGAGGCTGATGCCCAGTCGGGAGCAGACCTCGAAAATGGGGAGCTCTCTTAATCTTTGTATCGTTAAATCGTCATATTTCATATTCGTAAATTAAGTTTTTGCCGTAGGTGATGGCTAAGCCCCATACGTAATTCTCTCTACGAGAGAGAATATAGTATGTGGGGCGTTTAGCGCTTCACCGTAGGCATGGTTAGAATGGGAGATCTTGCTGTACAGCATTGGTGCTGGATGTGTTGGAAGGTAACACATACTCTTTCTTACCAAAGGTATTGATGCAGCTGAGCAGCACCTTCTCGTTGACAGCCCGTTGCAGTATCTCATCATGAATTTTCTCCTTCACGACATTGGTCTTGCGATAGATCTCTGGTTTGAGCACCTCTTCGGTATACGGCTTGTCTGGTTCCATGATGTCGGTAAAGATGAGCTTCACGTCAAAGATGTACTTACGGCCTTCCTTATGTGCATACTTCGGATTCAGGTCGCCAAAGGGCTTACCTTTGTTGGCCATCTTCTGATGCGCCTTGAGCTGGGCTTCAACCAGCTGGTGCTCGGTGCAACGATAAGGGATGCCTTTGTCATTAACGGCAAAACTCAGTCCTTCGGCAATGTCGTATTTACGCGTGTCGGTCTGACTCCACGTAAAGATACGTTCCGACGACTTGACGCACTCATACACCTCGAAGGCCTTGTTCTTCAGCTCTGTACCAATCCATCCACGCAGGTTGCGGTCTTCCACCGACTTGTTCTGGTGCAGTACGCACACGATACAGCAGTGGCACTCTGATGCCAGATGCATCAGACGTTCCACCACGTTCTGGGCCACCACGCCATCATTGATGTCGTTGACCAGGTCGCGGATGCCATCGAGTATCACCAAGTCGGGACGACGGTAGCGTACCGCCACTTCGAGTGACGGCAGGCGCTCACTGACAGCGTCGCGGCGTACGTTGAAGATGTCGAACCGACTATGGAAGTCGGACAGCTGAGGGCTGGAGTCTGACGGTTTCAGACCAGTCATTGGCATGATGCGCTGACAGAGGATGTCTTGCGTCGACTCGTCGCTCTGTTCGGTGTCGTACCAGAGTACGTGCAACTTTTTCTGCTCGATCCTTTGTACGGAGAGCACCTCGCTGCGAAAGCATAATGCCATCAGTATGCTACATACGAACGTCTTACCACTTTTTGCTTTGCCAGAGAGTCCCACCAGTTCGCCCCGTGCGAAGCACGGCTTGTTGTGGAGCCGAAACAAGAAATCCACGGGTGGCAGTTCCTTGTCGGGTGTGATACGTCTCTCTTCCAGTTTCCGTAGCCGTTGCTCGTCATCTTGCGAGAATCCTGTCAGCGACAGTTCCCGCAGAAGCCATTGGGCGGCATCTGGATTGTAATTCATCTTTTTTTTCTTTTACATTTTTTTTGTCCGGACTGCACAAAGTTCGTAAAAAAGTAGTAATTTTGCACCTCGTTTGTGACCGGCATGTCGGTCACATTTTTATAAACAATTAACAGTATGACAAAATTTAAGTTTACTCCGTCGTTCATGGCCGCTCTTAATGCCGGCATCAACGACATCGCACAGGCCACTGTGCGTGAGCTCTGCGCAGCCCATGTGGGCAGGCACACACAGGCCTGTATTCGAAAAGTGGCGTAATGGCCTTGTATCAAACCTATGTTACTGTGCGCTTCCTGCTCAGTCAGCAGAAACGCCCCTTGACACGCCGTCAGAAATGGCTACTGATAGCCCGACTACTGGATGCCTTGGAGCACGACTACCGGCAAGTCTATCCTGACGATATGTCGCCCTTTGATGAAGGGTATGAGGAGTCTATCCGCAAGCTAATGACATTAGGAGGGGATTGATTAAAAAAACAAGGGTGCAAAGGTATTGAATATGGATTTTTATTCGTACCTTTGCACCCAACTAAATAAGAGGATAAGAAACAATGACTAAAAGAATCTACTTGTGTCTGGCTCACATGAGCGACACTGGCTTGGAACAAAAATATATCAAAGAAGCTTTTGACACTAACTGGGTGGTACCCTTGGGACCTAACGTGAACGGGTTTGAAAAGGACCTGGAGGAGTTTGTAGCCTCTCCCCAGCCCTCCCCTGAAGGGAAGGGAGGAAAGCGTGTGGTTGCGTTGAGTGCGGGTACTGCTGCTGTGCATCTGGCATTGAAGGCTTGTGGCGTGGGTCCTGGTGATGAGGTTTGTGTGCAGAGTTTTACATTCTGTGCTTCGTCACATCCCATCACTTATCTCGGTGCTACCCCGGTATTCATAGACTCTGAGAAGGATACATGGAATATGGATCCGGAGTTGTTGGAAGAGGCTATCAAAGACCGTATCGCCAAGACGGGGAAGGCGCCAAAGGCGATAGTTCCAGTAGCACTCTATGGTATGCCATACCAGATAGACCGCATCATGGAGATTGCGGATAAGTACGGAATACCCGTCATCGAGGATGCTGCAGAGGGATTCGGCTCTAAATATAAAGGACAGATGCTGGGTACCTTTGGTAAATATGGCGTACTGTCGTTTAATGGCAACAAGATGATTACCACCAGTGGCGGTGGTGCCTTGATTACTCCTGATGAGGAGTCATGGCGCGAGATCATGATGTATGCCACGCAGTATCGTGAGAGCTATCCCTACTATCAGCATGAGAAGATAGGGTATAACTACCGTATGAGTAACATCTGTGCAGGTATTGGTCGCGGACAGATGACGGTGGCTAATGACCATATCGCCCATCATAAGCACGTGCAGGCGCTATATGAGGAACTGCTGAAAGACGTGAACGGAATTCACGTCCACACTCAGCCGGGAGATGGTGGATACGATAGTAACTATTGGCTATGTACGATTACGCTGGATCCTGACTTGAAGATTAAGGGACAGGAGAATGCGTATAAGACCATCGTAACAGGTGCTGTGGGTGGTGCTGCTGGTGTGATACACGCTGCAGATTCTGCTACTACCGACTGTCAGCCTAATGACAATGTGGAAGCCCTGCGTGTGTTCTTGGATCAGGCTGGCATTGAGGCTCGTCCTGTATGGAAGCCGATGCACAAGCAACCCGTGTACAGGGATGCTCCTGCCTATACAAACGGCGTATCTGAGGCTATCTTTAAGATTGGTATGTGTCTGCCTGCAGGTCCTTATGTTACAGATGACGATGTGAAGTATATTGTGGATACCATCAAGGATGCTATCGTATGATTCTGAAATGGATATTTGACAGACTGATGGCACTGATAGGGCTGTTGTTCTTATGGCCTGTCTTGCTGGTTGTAGCTATTCTCATCAAGGTGAAGATGCCGGGAGGTCCGGTGCTCTTTGTACAGCAGCGCGTGGGCAAGGATGGTAAGCTGTTTAGTTGTCATAAGTTCCGCTCGATGATAGCCTCTCCCCAGCCCTCCCCTGAAGGGAAGGGGGCTACAGGATGGTCAACGGTGAGTGTGGCAGGTGACAGTCGTATCACACCATTTGGTGCTAAGTTGCGCCATTATAAGTTAGATGAGTTGCCTGGACTTTGGGACGTGCTGATAGGTAATATGAGCTTTGTGGGTCCTCGTCCCGATGTGCCTGGATATGCCGACCAACTACAGGGCGATGACCGCAGGATGCTACAGCTGCGTCCAGGAATCACAGGTCCTGCCACGCTGAAATATCGCTTGGAGGACGAGTATCTGAGCAACGCGAGGGAGCTTGTTGCTAACCTTAACCTTAACGATAACGTTAACGATAACGATAACTTTGACGAGATGACGGATCAGGAGTTGGCGGTATGGTATAACGACCATATTATCTATCCCGACAAGGTGCGCTTGAACCTCTACTATCTCGACCATTATTCTTTCCTCAAAGATTTCCAGATGCTCGTCTGCACAGTGTTCGGAAAGAACATGGAATATGCAGGGGAAGTGATATAAAGAAAAGACGATTAGACCGAAATAAGTAAGCCCTTCGCAGTCGCATGACTGGCGGAGGGCTTGCGGTTATCATTGCAGTAGTTTGTTATTTGCGGATGACCTTGATGGTGCGGAGGTGACCATCAGCGGTGCGCTGCTGCTGGAGCACGAGACCCTTGGCGGCAGGAGAGACCTGACGGCCCTGGAGGTCATAGGTGCGAGTGGCAGTGGTGAGAGGGAGAACCTGAAGGGTGCTGATGCCTGTGGTGCCTGTGACCACAACGGCAATGCTATTGAGTTGGGTGTTGCCAGCAATAGACAGTACACACTTGTCGGTAGAGCCAGTCCATACGCTGGTGCCATCGAACTCGCCACAGTCGAAACTGTTCTCATCTTGCCACTTGGCATTATTGAAGTACATCTTCTCGATGGTGCAACCCTCGGGAACCTCAACGGTCAGCGTGCCACCATAGAGGCGCAACTGGAGGGCATTGAGGTTATAGTCCTTCCAATAACGGTTGGGGGTGTTGGCATAGCTGGGAGTAACGGTCAGCGTGACATTGCCCTGCTGGAGCACGAGGTCCTCGGTGATGTCGCCAGCAGGAGACTTGCTGGTAGAGTAGGGAGTGGTCTCGGGGTCAAGGGCATTGAAGTCGAAAGTGACGGCATCGTCAGCATAGGGCTTGATCACGAACCAGCTAATCTCAGAGACGTTCTCCTCGTTGCCACCACGATAGATAGACTGTACACCAATGCGGTTGAAAGTCTTGGTGTCGTGATACCAATAGGCGGCATAGCCTCCATACTGGATATCGTACTCATCGGTGAAGGTGTAGGGAATCTCGGTCATGTCTTCATCGATATTCAGGTGCTCATCGGCAGGGAATAGCATGGGCTGGATGTCCTTCTCTATATCGGTGTAGATCTTGTAAGAGAGCTTAGAGGCCATGAGTGGGTTGCCATCGACATCGACAGTGGGGATGTCGAGAGAGACGCCGGCATAGCCTTCGTTGGCATCGAAGGGCATGAACTCGATCACAGAGGGGTTGGCGGGAACAGCAGCCTTATCCTCTAACTTAAGGATGGTGGCACTGGTGAGGGCTACATAAGGGTTGAGCACGCTCTCCTCTGAGTTGACAAAGAGCCAAGAGTTGGTAGTCATGTTACCCTGAGCATCGATGGTGAGTACGACATCGGTCATGTTGACATCTTCGGTAGCTTCTGCCCAAGTATCGTCGGTAGTGCCACCGAAATACAAGGGATAGGTGTTGTCGTCTTCACCAGGAGCTTCGCCGAAGTACTGACCAGCGGCAAGAGTCATCGTGTTGCCATCGAGAGTACCCTTGATCCATGCCTGTGGCAGGTATTCGCAGAGGCCCTGCAGATAGACGGTGGTACCGTCGATACCTATCATCAAAGACTTGGTGACGGCAGTGGTGTAGCCATAGTTGTAGGACTGAGCCTGCAGGGCATACTCCGCTGTCTGGAGGTCTTCGGGTGGTGTTACTGTTTCCGTAGTTTGTGCAGTGGCTGTCAGCACACAGAGGGCTGTCAGCAGTGAGTAGATTAATTTTTTCATTTGTTTGATTTGATAATTTTGCAATGAGCGTGCAAAATTACGAAAAAAGAAGAAGAAAAAAGAATTTTTTCTTGTCCTTTTCGAAAAGGACCAAAAGGTTTTTCACAACCACCCAACCCTCCTTGCCTGAGGAGGGCTTCAACCACTCCCCAAACCCCTCGCCAATCTTTGGCAAGGGGCTTAGTTGTAGAAGGGCAGGCGCCCTTCTACAAGGTTTTGGTATGGCTCACAAGCTTACGCCCCTACGGGGTGAGCCATGAGTGTTTTGTTCATTTCTCTGGCGCAGAGAAACGGAACCAAAGAGACATCCACCCTATCCAAGCCTTCCCCTATATGGGAAGGATGTAAACTCAGGTTTGCAGAAACCGACAAACCTTCGCATGTTTTGGTAACGCGGGACTACGCGTTAGTTTTCTTTTCGGCTGCGCTTTTTTGTAATTTTGACTTCGTCGAAGGTAGGCTGCATCTCGGATATAAAAGAAAAAAAGTATTTTTCTTTGTATTTCACTCGATTTGCACTACCTTTGTTCCCAAAATACAGAATAAGAAGATGGGAATCGTAATTGGAATAGATGTGGGAATATCCACAACGAAGATAGTGGGACTGCGTGCTGGACGCATCGTGTCGCCCATTCGTATTACTGCTGCCGACCAGGTGACATCGCTGTATGGGGCGTTTGGCAAGTATCTACACGACAATAAGATTGAACTCAAGGATGTGGAGCAGATTATGGTGACGGGTGTGGGCTCTGCCTATATCGACGAACCTATCTATGGCATCTCTACACAGAAGGTGGATGAGTTTATGGCTGACGGTCTGGGAGCCCGCTTTGAGTCGGGACAGAACAAGGCTATCGTGGTGTCAATGGGTACGGGTACGAGCTTTGTACAGTGTAACGGTGACGAGATTAAACACATCGGTGGTATCGGCATTGGTGGCGGTACGCTACAGGGACTGTCGCGCGTGATGCTGAACACGCGTGACCCGAAACAGATACAGAGCCTCGCCATGCAGGGTAATATCCATAACATCAACCTGCTGATTGGTGACATCTCTACGCATCCGCTTCCCGGTCTGCCCATGGATGCTACAGCCTCGCTATTCTCTAAGGCACAGTATGATGCGCCCAAGGAGGATATCGCACTGGGCATCATCGTGATGGTGCTGCAGGCCATCGGTTCGGCGGCCATCTTGTCGGCACTGAACTCGGGCATCAAAGACTTTGTGCTGATAGGTAACCTTACACTGTTACCCCAGTGTAAGGAGATATATCCCATGCTGGAAAAGATTTATGGGGTGCACTTCCATATTCCGAAGTATGCAGAGTTCTGCACTGCCATAGGGGCTGCGCTGGCGTATAAGGCGAAGTAGCCTACTCCTGGCCCCTCCCTGAAAGGAGGGGAGATCTGTGTGACCTTATTAAATCCGTGTAAATCTGTTAGATCCGTGTTCGACAGTTATTCGGGTTTGTCCTTGCGCTTCTTGTCGATTTTGCGGAGGATGAAATTGAAGGCCTCGAGACCGACAAGTACCATGATAGTGCTGGCGATGGAGAGGATATACATGCCGCCACCACAGGCTAAACCAATGGCTGCAGTAACCCACAGACCTGCAGCGGTGGTCAAGCCACTCACCATATTCTCCGCCTTGCGGAAGATGATGGTGCCGGCACCAATGAAACCGATACCACTGACTACCTGAGCCGCGATACGTGACACATCCCAGCGGTGCGTGCCTTCGGCTAAAGGTACATCGCTGAAGCCATAAGCCGAGACAATCATAAACACGGCAGAGCCTAACGCCACCAAGAAGTGGGTGCGAAAGCCCGCCTCCTTAGCCCTGTATTCTCGTTCCAGGCCTACCAGTCCTCCTAAGACGGCAGCGACAAAGATACGCAATAGAAATTCGTATTCCATAGTTAAATGTTGTTTATTTGCAGGCAAAGATACAAATTAATTCATCATATATCATTCATAATTCATAATTATTTTTTATTTTTGCAGAAAATATAACCAAAAACAAATGAAATTATGACGAAATTACTCCTATTTGGATTAGGCATGCAAGAGATCCTCGTCATTGCCCTGATCGTGCTGCTATTGTTTGGCGGCAAGAAAATTCCCGAACTGATGAAAGGACTCGGCAAGGGTGTGAAGAGCTTTAAGGACGGGATGAAAGAAGACGAAGAATAAGCCCCCTCCTGACCTCCCCCTAGGGGGAGGAATAGAATGCGCAAGGAATGGAAAGAGAGAGTATGACGTTTTGGGAGCATTTGGACGAGCTGCGCTCATCACTGATAAGGATGGCTTGTGTGATAGCCCTCTTTGCAGCTATCGCTTTTGTGATGAAGGATGAGCTGTTTGCAGTGGTGCTGGCTCCACGGAGCAGCGACTTTGTGACCTACCAGCTGTTGGGCGTGAAAGCCTTCTCGTTGCACCTGATGAACACAGGACTGACGGAGCAGTTTATGATTCACATGCGTACCGCCGTCTATGCCGGTCTGCTTCTGGCTTCGCCCTATGTGCTCTACGAGTTGTTTCGCTTTGTGTCGCCAGCGCTCTATCAGCATGAGCGGCGCTATGCGGTATGGATAGTAGGAACGGCCTATGTGATGTTTATGGTGGGAACACTGGTGGACTACTTCATGGTATTTCCCCTGACCGTGCGCTTCTTAGGAACCTATCAGGTGAGTCCCGATGTAGCCAACATGCTAACCCTACAGTCGTATGTAGATACGCTGTTGGGCATGAGTCTGGTGATGGGGGTGGTCTTTGAACTACCTGTAGTATGTGGACTCCTTGGGCGGATGGGACTGATTAACGCCCAGATGATGGTCGCCTATCGCAGACATGCCATCGTGGCTATCCTCGTAGTAGCTGCCATCATCACACCTACCACGGATGTGTTTACACTCTTTGTGGTGGCACTGCCCATCTACCTGCTCTACGAGGTGAGCGTTGTGGTGGTGAAGACGATGAACGATGAACGTTGAACGTTGAACGATGAACGATGAGCGGTGTCGCTGAAAGCAACATTGAACATTAAACGTAATATATGCTAAGGAAAATACGAATTGCACTGGCTACAGTGATGATGATTGGTATCACGTGGCTATTTGTAGATTTCACAGGTACTGCGCACCACTGGCTCAGCTGGATGGCTAAGATGCAACTGCTGGAGGCTGTCCTTGCCGTGAACGTGGTGGTGATAGTAGGTCTGGTATTGTTGACGCTTGTCTTCGGACGTATATACTGTAGTGTGATCTGTCCGCTGGGCATCATGCAGGATATCATCGGATGGTGGAGCAAGAAAGTCAAGAAAAACCGCTACGGCTATTCGAAAGAGAAGAAATGGTTGCGCTATCCCTTGTTGGTAGTGTTTGGCATTGCCTATGCGTTGGGCTTGGCTGTATTGGTACAACTGTTGGCACCCTATGCTGCCTTCGGTCGTATCGCCACCAACCTGTTGCAGCCCATATATCAGGCAGGGAATAACGTGTTGGCAGCGATAGCCGAGCACTATGAAAGCTATGCCTTTTATCAGAGTGAGGTGTGGTTGCGCTCAGGCATCTCTCTGGGCATTGCGGCAGTGACACTGATTGTTCTGGGCATACTTGCCTGGCGCAACGGTCGTACCTATTGTAATACCATCTGTCCGGTGGGTACCTTGTTGTCGCTCATCAGTCGTTTCTCACTGTTGAAGGTGCGCTTTGATGCCGACAAGTGCAGAAACTGCTCGCTATGCAGCAAAAACTGTAAGGCTGCGTGTATCGACTTTAAGACGCACACCGTGGATGCCAGCAGGTGTGTGGTTTGCGGTGACTGTATCGAGAGCTGTAAGTTCGGGGCGCTGAGCTACTCAATGAAACCTCTCCTAACGGAGAGGGAACAAAAGCCCGAGATGGGGCGTCGCTCATTCCTGTTGTCTTCTGCGCTATTAGCAACTGCAGCGATGGCACAGCAGAAAGATAAGATTATGGATGGTGGACTGGCAGAGATAGAGGATAAGATTGCACCAGAGCGCCAGACACCATTGACACCGCCGGGTTCGCTGTCGGCTCAGAATATGGCGTTGCGCTGTACTGGTTGTCAGTTGTGTATCTCTGAATGTCCTAACCAGGTGTTGCGCCCCAGCTCTGACCTGTTGCACCTGATGCAGCCCGTGATGTCTTACGAGCGTGGCTATTGTCGTCCGGAGTGTAACCGCTGTTCGGAGGTTTGTCCTGCGGGAGCTATCAAGCCCATCAAGGCGGAGGATAAGGCTTCGCTGCAGATTGGTCATGCGGTATGGATCAAGAAGAACTGTATCCCTCTGACTGATGGGGTGGAGTGTGGTAATTGTGAGCGCCACTGTCCTGTGGGTGCTATCGAGATGGTGCCCAGTGACCCTGATGATGAGGAGTCGCCTTATGTTCCTGCTGTGAATGAAGCGCGCTGCATTGGTTGTGGTGCCTGTGAGAACCTATGTCCGGCACGTCCATACTCTGCCATCTATGTAGAGGGACATGAAGTGCATAAGGAGGTGTAGCCTACCCCCAAAAGCCTACCCCCCAAAAAGCCTACCCCCAACCCCTCCCTGAAGGGAGAGGAGAGAGGGGAGAGAGGAGAGCGGTTAGCGTAATGTTCAATGTTGCTTTCAGCGACACCGCTCACGCTCGGCATAGCTCATGCAAGCATGGCTCTGCTCTCGCTTAATCGCGGCGTTCAATGTTTAATGTTTAATGTTATGAAGAAAGATATATCAAGACGTTCGTTTCTGAAGATATTCGGTGGCGGTGCATTGGGTACTGCTGCGGTATTGACGGGTTGTAAGTCGAAGAGTAGCTCCAAGGCTGTGGAGGAGTATAAGAAACAGGTGGAGCCACCAGTGGGGAAGATGACCTATCGTGTGGATCCGAAGACCAAGGAAAAAGTGTCACTCTTGGGTTACGGCATGATGCGTCTGCCCTCGAAGACGGAGAACCAGGATGACTATGATCAGGAGATGATTAACAAGCAGATAGACTATGCCATCGAGCATGGCATGAACTACTTCGATACATCACCCGTATATTGTCAGGGAAAGTCGGAAGCTTGCACGGGTATCGCCCTGAGTCGTCATAAGCGTTCGGAATACTTAGTGGCTACCAAACTGTCGAACTTCCACCCCTCGACACAGAGTAGGGAGGCGAGTATCGAGATGTATCAGAACTCGCTGAAGAACCTGCAGGTGGACTATATCGACTACTATCTGTTGCACGCCATCGGTGGCGGCATGGACGAGTTTAACCGTCGCTACGTGGATAACGGTATGATGGACTATCTGATGAAAGAGCGCGAGGCGGGACGCATCCGTCATCTTGGCTTCTCGTTCCATGGTCTTCAGGAGGTATTCGACGAGGTACTGGCCATGGACGAGAAGTACCACTGGGACTTTGTGCAGATAGAGTTGAACTATCTGGACTGGGACTATGCCAACGAGATAAACGACCGTAATGTGGATGCCAGTTACTTGTATAAGGAACTGGAGAAGCGCCATATCCCTGCTGTCATCATGGAACCCCTGTTGGGCGGCAGACTGGCCAACCTGCCCCAGTATCTGGCTACAGAGCTGAAGAGCAAAGCTCCAGAGCGCAGTGTGGCATCGTGGGCTTTCCGCTATGCGGGAACACCGAAGGGTGTGCTCACCGTATTGAGTGGTATGACCTATATGGAGCACCTGAAGGATAACCTGTTGAGCTATTGCCCGTTGGTACCCCTGACCGAGCAGGAACAACGCTATTTAGACAAGGATGTGGCAGAGCGCATCGTAGGACTGGAGAATATTCCGTGTAACGACTGTAAATACTGTATGCCCTGTCCTTATGGCATCGACATCCCTGCCATCTTCATACATTATAATAAATGTAAGAATGAGGGTACGCTGCCTCGTCAGAAAATGGATGAGGAATACTACCGACTGCGCAGAAACTACCTGATAGGGTTGGACAGAGCAGTGCCCAAACTGCGTCAGGCAGACCACTGTATCGGTTGTGGGCAATGTGCACCCCACTGTCCGCAGAATATCCACATACCTCGTGAGCTACAGAAGATTAGTGAGTTTGTGGAAGAGTTGAGGAGAAATGGGGAGCCTACCCCCGACCCCTCCCTGTAAGAGCCTACCCCCGACCCCTCCCTGAAGGGAGGGGAGAATGGTTAGCGGTGAGAGGTGATGGCTTGGGCAATGGTATAGGCGGTGGTCCAGGCTGCCTGGAAATTGAAGCCTCCCGTGATGCCATCGATGTCGAGCACCTCGCCAGCGAAATAGAGATGAGGCACATGCTTGCTCTCTAAAGTAGAGGGATTGATAGCCTTGAGGGAGATGCCACCACAGGTGACAAACTCATCCTTGAAAGGGGCGCGCCCCGCTATTTGATAAGTGTCATTTAAGAGGATGTTAACCAATCGGTTGACATCTTTTTTGTTGAGTTCCATCCAACGGATCTGTGAACGCGTGTCAAGTGCCTTCTCAACGAGATAGGTCCACAGGCGCTGTTGCAGGCCAAAGGGATTATAGGTGGTGAGCTGTTTCTTGGGTTGGGTGACTACCTGTTCGTGTAATAGCGTAATCATCTCCTGTTCGGTGAGTGAGAGCCACCGAATGGCCAGTGGTGACTGATAGTCATGTTCTGCCAGATAGCGCGCGGCATGACTGGAGAGCTTTAAGATGGCAGGACCACTGAAGCCCCAATGCGTAATGAGCAAAGGACCACTGGCTCGCATCTTGGTGCCGGGAATCATGGCCTCTACGTCCGTCACCAAGCCCATCAACGACTGCAACTGCTTATCGTGAATCTCAAAGGTGAACAGGGAGGGCACGGGAGCCTCTATCTCATGGCCTAGTGCAGACAACCAGCGCAGGCCTTCGCCCTTGGGTGAACCACCCGTAGTGACTGCTACATAGTCGTAGTCTCTGACATCATCCAAAGACTGCACTTTGCAGCTCTTGCGTATCTCGATATGATAGCGATGGGCGAGAGAGAGAAAACAGTTGATGATGGCATGCGAGTCTTGTGCCTCAGGGAAGACACACTGGTCATCCTGTATGACCAAGGGCACACCATGCCTCTCGAACCATGCATAAGCATCGTGATGATTGAAACCCTTGAAGAGTCGCTTTAACAGGCGGTGACCACGCGGATAGACCTGTGACAGGTCGCTGACCTCCTCAAACGTGTTGGTACAGTTGCAGCGTCCACCTCCAGAAATCTCTACCTTAGCCAATACACGTTGGCTGCGCTCAAAGATGGTAACTTCCATCTCGGGCATCATCTCCTTGAGGTTGATAGCCAGAAAGAAGCCTGCGGCACCTCCGCCAACGATAGCTGTCTTCATATTAACAATAGTATTCCTTATACCATTCGGCAAACTTGCGCAAGCCTTCGCGCAGCATAATCTTCGGGGTAAAGCCAAAGTCGTGCTCAAGGGCAGTGGTATCCGCATAGGTGGTAGGCACATCGCCCGGCTGCATAGGTACCAGTTGCTTATGTGCCTCGAAATCATAGTCTTGGGGCAATACACCGGCACGGATGAGTTCTTCCTGCAAGATATTGACAAAGTCGAGCAGGTTTTCGGGGTGACCACCGCCGATGTTATAGATGGCATAGGGAGCGTCAGAGCCTACCCCCAACCCCTCCCTGAAGGGAGGGGAGAGAGGCGAGGGTGTTCCGCTGCAGAACGTCTTTATCTTCTTCAGTACGTTATCGATATCACAGAGAATTTCTTCATTGCTGAAGCGCAGTTCGGTATATCCAAGTTCCTTAAGACGTGCTGTGCGCTCTGCATCAGACTTTATCTGTTTTTCCACATTATGATAGCCACCATCCACCTCTATTGTTACTTTGTATTCATTGCAGTAGAAATCCACAATGAAATCCTCGATGATGTGCTGTTGACGGAACTTTACACCTAAGCCTTTGGCTCTGAGCGCTTTCCAAAGCACTTTTTCAGCCTCTGTAGGGTTATTACGCATCTCTTCCGCATGTTCTTTCAGCAATCCATACATCATCGGATCTGCTGTGTGTACGCCCAAGTCCTTCCCTTTAGGGGAGGATTTAGGAGAGGCTTCAGGAGCGCCCTGCATCACGCGCATGATGCCCTCAACGATATCATCCACATAGGTGAAGTCGCGGCGACAATTACCATAGTTGAAGATCTGGATGGTGTCACCCTTCAACAGCTTGTTGGTAAAGCCAAAGTAGGCCATATCCGGGCGACCGGCAGGACCATAGACTGTGAAGAAGCGCAGACCTGTGGTGGGGATATTGTAGAGTTTGGAATAGCAATGGGCAAAGAGCTCGTTGCTCTTCTTAGTAGCGGCATAGAGGCTGACGGGATTATCCACGCGGTCGTCGGTGCTGAAGGGCACCTTCTTGTTACCGCCATAGACACTGCTGGAACTGGCATAGACCAAGTGCTCCACAGGGAAATGGCGACAGGCCTCCAAGATATTGTAGAAGCCCATCATGTTGCTCATGATATAAGCATCGGGATTCTCGATAGAATAGCGCACACCTGCCTGCGCGGCAAGGTTGACCACAATCTGGGGCTTATATTCGGCGAAGAGCTTATCGATGAAGGGCCTATCGGCGATATCGGCCTTGAGGAAGCGATAGGTGACACCCGACGGGGAAACCGTCGGGGACAAAGGGCCGGGATTAGAGGGGGCCTGAGACAGGCGCTCCAGCTCTTTGAGGCGGTATTCCTTGAGGGAAACATCGTAGTAGGTGTTGAGATTATCGATATTGATAATCGTGGTGCCCTTTGTTTCGGTTAATAGGCGCTTGATAAGGTTGGAGCCAATGAAACCGGCACCACCCGTCACTAATATCGTTTTATTGTTTAAGTCTATTCTTTCCATATTGGGTACAAAGATACGAATATTTCAGAAATAATTCGTATCTTTGCCACAAATTTGTAGCAAGAAATGACAGCACAAGAGATTATCAGTTATATGGAGTCGCAGCAGAATGATACGCAGCGACAGATATTGATGGGCTTCTTTAAGACTGGTCCCGGTGAATATGGTGAGGGTGATGAGTTCTTAGGACTAAAGGTACCACAGACGCGAGCGGTGGTGAAAATGGCAGGAACAGATTTCCCCTTAGCCGAGATACCGACACTGCTGATGAATCCTTGGCATGAGGTGAGGCTCTGCGGATTCTTGATACTGGTGGCAAAGTTTGAAAAACTGGCTACCAAGCGACTGGAGAATAATCCTGATGCCATCAGGCAGCGTGACGAGATAGTACAGCTATATCTGCAATATGCTGAGCAAGCCAACAACTGGGACTTGGTAGATCTCTCTGTGCATAAGATATTAGGCAACTGGTTGCTATTGCCCACCATGCTGGGTGACCAGGAATATAAATATCAGGTGATGGATGAGTTGGCAGCAAGCAGTTGTCTATGGAAACAACGCATGAGCATTGTCTGTTCGTGGAAAACCTCACAACAAGGGGACCCCTCGTGGTGTCTGCGCTATGCCGAGAAACATCTGCACCATCCTCACGACCTGATGCATAAGGCCGTGGGATGGATGCTGAGAGAGATGGGTAAAAGGGTATCGATGGATCTGCTACGCGCATTCCTGCGCCAGCATGTTCACGAGATGCCACGCACCATGCTCCGCTATGCCATCGAGAAAATGTCCGAGACAGAGCGGAAAGAGTGGATGAGACAATAAGCGCCTAAGCGTATCGGCTCTCAACGACCTGCCAGTTGACAATCTGCCACAGTGCAGCTAAATGGTCTGGACGACGATTCTGGTAATCCAGATAATAAGCATGTTCCCAGACATCGAAGGTGAGCAATGGCTTTAATCCCTTTTGTATGGGATTGGCAGCGTTGGTCTCCTGCGTGATGACCAGTTTGCCATCTTTATCGGCAGACAACCATACCCAACCAGAGCCAAAGAGGGTAGCACCCTTCTTCTGAAACTCCTCCTTGAAAGCATCGAAAGAACCAAAGTCGCGGCTGATAGCCTCTGCGAGTTTGCCTGTAGGAACAGCCTGTTGAGGCTTAGCGGTAAACTGGCTGAAATACATGTTGTGATTCAGAATCTGGCCAGCATTGTTCAGCATGCCACCTTCTGCCTTCAAAACAATCTCCTCTAAAGACTTTCCAGCCAAAGGAGTGCCCTCAAGGAGAGCATTCAGGTTGTTGACATACGTAGCCAAGTGTTTGCCGTGATGGAAACTAATGGTTTCTTTACTGATAACAGGTTCCAGTGCATTCTCTGGATACGGCAGTAGCATCAATTCGATTTTCTCCATAATTGCTTGTTTTAAGTTACTCGCTGCAAATATAGTAAAAAAAATCTGGAATACAAAAAAATCCTGCTACAGTCAATTGACTTTCGCAGGATTCATAATGAAAGGAGGAGTGGTACCTCCAGGAATCGAACCGGGGACACACGGATTTTCAGTCCGATGCTCTACCAACTGAGCTAAGGCACCAAGTTTAGATCACTGCATTCCTTTCGTTTGCGGGTGCAAAGGTACGAAGAAAAATGCAACTGACCAAACTTTTCTCCAATTATTTTTGCATTTTACTTAAAAAAGTCGTTTTCTTAGGCTTTTTCCATGGTCCATCCCTGTGCTTTGAGCTCAAATTCCTGGTCATCGCGTGTGACAAGGACATGGCCAAGGCTCTCTTTAGTGATGTGACCAATGAGCTTCACATCCTCCAACTGCTGAATCTTTTCATGGTCGCCAATGGGAACCGTGAAGAGCAGTTCATAGTCTTCGCCACCATTGAGGGCACAAGTGGTGACATTCATATTCAGTTCTTCAGCCATCACTGCCGTCTGGTAATCGATAGGAATCTGTTTCTCGAAGACGCGACACCCCACATGACTCTGCTTGCAGATATGCATGAGTTCGCTGGAGAGACCATCAGAGATGTCCATCATAGCGGTGGGGCGGATACCTGCCTCGCGCAACTTCTGGATGATATCGCCACGAGCCTCGGTCTTCAGCTGGCGCTGAAGGAGATACTCCTTACCCGCAAAGTCGGGCTGGAAATCAGGGATGCTACCCGCTGTAGAAGCAGCGGAAACGGTGGCACCATCGGGAACAGTGGCACCAGCGTGAACAGTGGCAGCTTTCTTCTTGGCATCTTCTATCATCTGGTAATAGACAGACTTCTCGCGCTCCAAGAGCTGGAGGCCCATATAGGCAGCACCAAGGTCGCCAGAGACACAGATAAGGTCGGTCTCTTTGGCACCATTGCGATAGACGATGTCTTCTTTGCGGGCCTCGCCGATGCAGGTGATAGAGATGGCCAATCCCGTATAACTACTGGTGGTGTCGCCACCCACGATATCTACGCCCCACTTGTCGCAAGCCATGCGAAGGCCAGAGTAGAACTGTTCTACATCCTCTACGCTGAAGCGCTTAGAGAGTGCCAAGGATACCGTCATCTGGCGTGGTGTGCCATTCATGGCAAAGATGTCACTGATATTCACCATTGCCGACTTCCAGCCAAGGTGCTGCAAGTCGATATAGGTAAGGTCGAAGTGGACACCCTCCATGAGCATATCCGTAGTGATGAGAACCTCAGAGTCGGGGTAGTGGAGTACGGCACAGTCATCGCCTACGCCATACTGAGTAGATGTATTTTGGGGCTTGATGTCTTTAGTAAGACGGTCAATCAGCCCGAATTCTCCAATTTTAGCTATTTCCATTTATTCTTTTTTTTATTTGGGGTCGCTATGGCATAGCGACAGACAGAACCAAGGGTTGCTATGGCATAGCAACATACAGGACCAGAGCGCGATAGAGCAACAAGCAAGACCGAGGTTGCTATGGCATAGCAACAAACAGGACCAGGCCTTAGCTGCGGCGAATCATTTCGCGCATAATCTCGGTCATGAAGGGCTGCGCCTGATTGGCTGCCTCCTGTACCTCTTCGTGGCTTACCTCTACAGGAACATCGAAGCCGCCAAGGTCGGTGATGACACTAACACCAAAGGTGCGGATGCCACAATGGTGGGCAACAATCACCTCGGGAACGGTGGACATGCCTACGGCATCGCCACCCAGTGTGCGATACATTCGATATTCGGCAGGAGTCTCGAAGGTGGGGCCCTGTGTGCCTACATATACACCATAGGTGAGGCGGATATTCTTCTCTTTGGCAATCTCGGTAGCCAAATTGATGAGCTCATGGTCATAGGTCTCGTGCATATCTGGGAAGCGAGGACCTGTGGGGAAGTTCTTGCCGCGCAACGGATGCTCGGGGAAGAAGTTGATATGATCGGTGATAATCATGATATCGCCAATCTTGAACTCAGGATTCATACCTCCGGCAGCATTTGATACGAAGAGCGTCTTGATGCCCAGTTCGTACATCACGCGTACAGGGAAGGTAACCTCCTTCATGTTGTAGCCTTCATAGTAGTGGAAACGCCCCTGCATAGCGAGGATGTCCACACCGCCGAGCTTACCGAAGATGAGTTTGCCGGAATGGCCTTCTACGGTAGATACGGGGAAGTTGGGGATTTCGCTATAGGATATTTCAAACTTATCAGTTATTTCTGAAGCTAATTGTCCGAGGCCTGTCCCCAGAATGATTGCTGTCTTGGGGCTTGTGGTCATCCTTTCTTTTAACCAGGATGCTGTTTCTTGAATTTTTGTGTACATAGTCTATAATTTGATGGTTAAACATTTTCGTCTGTCCTTGTAAGAAGCAGACCGTGATAGGTAATACATAGAGATGTTGGCGTACCTCTTTGCTCAGTCCTTCGAGATGTTGTAGGCGAGTGGCATCCTTCTCTGTTGTGATTATCGCCTTTGGCTCAGGGAGAGCAGCAAAGGTGTTGTTGATGAGTTCCACATCTTTCGCCTTGAAGTTATGATGGTCGGCAAAGGTGAGTGGAGTCAACTGTGGAATAATCGGATTCAGGTCGTGCGTCATCTGCTGAGGAGAGGCAATGCCTGTCAAAAGCAGCACATGGTGGCCTTTGAGCTGCGACAGAGTCGCAGCAGACGGAACATCGGCAGCCTTATTGTCATTAGCAGCCTTAGTACCATCAAGCACCTTGGCCTCTTCGAAGACAGGCTTCAGTTCACCATAGTCAATGGTGGTGAAGAACAACTGTTGGTAAGGATAGAGGCTCATTGCCTTGGTGATGACACGATACTCCATGGGTTTGAGGTCCTTGGGGCATTTGGTGATGATTACGATATCCGCGCGATCCTTTCCACTCAATGGTTCGCGCAGTCTGCCAGCAGGCAACAGGGCATCATAGATAATCAGTCGGTGATAATCTACCAACAAGATGTTGATGCCAGGTTTGACATAGCGATGTTGGAAGGCATCATCTAAGAGAACGACATCAATATCCTTGTCGTTAGCTATCAGCGTATCAATTCCGTGACAACGGTCCTTGTCCACAGCCACCTGTACCTCTGGGAATTTCTGCTTCATCTGGAAAGGTTCATCACCAATCTCAGGCATAGTCGTCTCGGGAGTAGCCAGCACAAAACCTTTGCTCTTGCGCTTGTAGCCACGGCTGAGAACTGCCGTATGACAGGAATCTTTCAGCAGTCGGATGAGATACTCTATATGAGGTGTCTTGCCACTGCCACCTACCGTAATGTTTCCCACAGAGATGACAGGAACGTCGAAGGCACGACTCTTCAGCATACCAATGCTGAACATCGTATTTCTTAGCTTCACGCCCAAGCCGTAGAACCAGCTTAGCGGCAGCAGCCATTTGTTGATTTTGATAAAGTCGCCTTCTACTCTCACTGTTTATACCTATTTAATATTGAGATAGTAGGGCAGACGTGCCTGGATGGCATTCTGCTTATTGATATTCTTCATAAAGACGAAGGGAGCATAGAACTCGCCCATTGTCTCGCTCACAGATTTCTCGAGATAGCTTCCTTTGTCAACAGAGCTTGTCAGTGCCTCAAACCAGCTGGGCTCTTCAGGATAGCTGACAGCCACATATTTGTTTGTCTTAGCCAGTTTGGCAGCCTTCTTTACGGCATCGTCCAAAGAGCCAATCTCATCTACCAACTTGTTTTTCAAAGCAGCAGTGCCCAGCCATACACGTCCCTGAGCAATCTCCTCAACCTCGGCTACTGACATCTTACGACCATCAGCTACACGCTTGCGGAACAGTTCGTAACCACGACCGATATATTGTTCGAGCAGTGACATCTCGTCAGCATTGAATGGGCGAGACATCGTGCCAAAGTCAGCAAACTTGTTGGTCTTTACCTCGTCGAACTTTACGCCCAACTTCTCGGTTAACAGATTGCTGAAATCGGGGAACATACCAAAGATACCGATAGAACCAGTGATGGTGGTGGGCTCAGAATAGATGTAGTTGGCACCGCAACTGATATAGTAACCGCCTGATGCGGCATAGCCACCCATAGAAACAACCACGGGTTTCTTAGCCTTCAGGTTCTGAATGGCACGCCAAATCTGTTCAGAAGCGTAAGCCGAACCACCAGGAGAGTTGACACGCAGTACTACCGCCTTGATGTCGTCATCGTTCATCAGACCCTCCAGGTCCTTGCATACCTCAGTAGCTACGATAGAGTGGTCAGCGGTGAGCATGCTACCCGTTTCAGAGTCAACGATATCGCCAAAGGCATAGTAAACGGCAATCTTCTCGCCATCCTCTTTCTTGGCAGGAACATT
Organism: Prevotellaceae bacterium MN60; assembly: GCA_900199555.1. GTDB lineage: Bacteria > Bacteroidota > Bacteroidia > Bacteroidales > Bacteroidaceae > Prevotella. The sequence continues at coordinate 513,820 of FZQZ01000001.1, read as the reverse complement.
AGCCATATCCTCCAGTGTCAGCTGGTTGATGGTATCGTCCTTATCTATCTTCAAGAGCTTTTTGATTTCGCCCTTTACCTCGTTGGTATATAACAGCTTGTCGACCATCTTCATACGAATCAAGTCGTTCTGATTGCTCAGTGCTACATAGCGGTCAGCGTATGCGTTTAGAGAATCAACGCTAACCTTTCGGCTCTCTGAAACATCGCTGAGCATTACCTGCCAGATACCATTCAGATAGGCAGTTACCTGTTCGCGGTTAGGGTCGCTCATCTTGTCGGCAGTCATCTGCTCAGGAGCACTCTTATACTTGCCCACCTTGCAGAGCTGATACTTAACGCCAAACTTAGCCAGCAGATCCTTCAGGAAGTAAGGCTGTGCTGCCAATCCGTGCCAGTCAACCATACCCTGTGGGTTTAAGAACAACTTGTCGGCTACACTACATATATAATAAGTACCCTGCGTATAGGTGTCGCCATAAGCCACAATCCACTTGCCAGACTTCTTGAAATCGAGCAATGCCTCACGGATGGCATGCATAGAGGCAGGAGTGTCGGCACTAAAGAGGCCTGCCTCGATATAGATACCCTTGATATCTTTATTGTCTTTTGCCTTATGGATGGCATCAATGATGTCGTCCAGTCCTAGCGTCTCAGTAGCATCCCCCATGAATGACGAGAAGGGATTATCTTGTGTTCGCTCTTCCAACTGTCCTGAGAGCATCAGTGTAAATACCGAGTTCTCTTGTACTAAGGTGGTGCTGGCACTTGAAGCAGCCAGTCCTACCAGTGATATTACGCCTAGAATAGTCATCACAATGCCCACGATAACGATACCTGTAACGGTGGCAAATACGTATTTCAGAAATTCTTTCATGTTTTTGAATTGGATTATAGTTTCTGTTAATTTTGCAAAGGTAAGAAAAAAACAATGAATAAAAAAATAAAAGAATAAAAATTTATTTTGCGCAAGAATGAAAATGTGTTCTGCCAATGTGTCAGTCCTCTTGGTTTGGCACGATTTTGGCAAGTGTTTGGTCAGATTGATTATTAAAGTTTTAAACATAAAAAATATAAGTTATGAACATCAAACCATTAGGAGACCGCGTGTTGGTAGTACCTGCACCGGCAGAAGAGAAAATCGGTGGTATCATCATTCCTGATACTGCCAAGGAGAAACCCCTTCACGGCACTGTTAAGGCTGTAGGACAGGGTACAAAGGATGAAGAGATGATTCTGAAGGCGGGCGATGAAGTGCTGTATGGTAAGTACAGTGGCACAGAGCTGGAGTTTGAGGGTGAGAAGTATCTGATGATGCGTCAGAGCGACGTCCTCGCAGTGATTGAGAAGTAATTGACGTGATAACGTAATAACGGTATAACGTAATAACGCAAAAAAAAGAAAAAACTATGGCAAAAGATATCAAATTCAATATTGACGCCCGCGATGCTATGAAGCAGGGTGTTGACCAGTTGGCTAACGCAGTAAAGGTAACACTGGGTCCTAAGGGCCGCAATGTAGTTATCGAGAAGAAGTTTGGTGCTCCTCAGATTACCAAGGACGGTGTCACTGTAGCTAAGGAGATTGAACTGGAAGATAAGTTTGAGAATACCGGTGCTCAGTTGGTAAAGAGTGTAGCCTCTAAGACTGGTGATGATGCAGGTGACGGTACAACTACTGCTACCATCCTGACACAGGCTATCGTTACTGAGGGACTGAAGAATGTTACCGCAGGTGCTAATCCTATGGACCTGAAGCGTGGTATTGACAAGGCAGTGAAGGCTGTTGTAGACTTTATCAAGGAGAACGCTGAGCAGGTAGATGACAACTACGATAAGATAGAGCAGGTAGCAACTGTTTCTGCTAACAACGACGAAGAGATTGGTAAATTGCTGGCTGACGCTATGCGTAAGGTTTCTAAGGATGGCGTTATCACCATTGAGGAGTCAAAGAGCCGTGATACCCATATCGGTGTAGTTGAGGGTATGCAATTTGACCGCGGTTACCTGTCTGGTTATTTTGTTACAGACTCAGAGAAGATGGAGTGTGTGATGGAGAATCCATACATCCTGATCTATGATAAGAAGATTTCTAACATCAAGGATTTCCTGCCTATCCTGCAGCCTGCTGCTGAGAGCGGTCGTCCTTTGCTCGTTATTGCTGAGGATGTAGATTCAGAGGCTCTGACCACACTGGTTGTCAACCGTCTGCGTGGTGGTCTGAAGATTTGTGCTGTCAAGGCTCCTGGCTTTGGCGATCGTCGCAAGGCTATGCTCGAGGATATCGCTACCCTGACTGGCGGTGTTGTTATCAGCGAGGAGAAGGGCTTGAAACTGGAACAGGCTACTCTTGAGATGCTGGGTACTTGCGATAAGGTTACTGTTTCTAAGGACAATACCACTATCGTAAATGGTGCTGGCGACAAGCAGGCCATCCAGGATCGTATCGCTCAGATTAAGAAGGAAATCGAGCTTACAACCTCTTCTTACGACAAGGAGAAACTGCAGGAGCGTCTGGCTAAGTTGGCTGGTGGTGTAGCAGTGCTCTATGTTGGTGCTAACAGCGAGGTAGAGATGAAGGAGAAGAAAGACCGCGTTGACGATGCCCTCTGTGCTACTCGTGCTGCTATTGAAGAAGGTGTTGTTGCTGGTGGTGGTACTACCTACATTCGTGCTCTGGAGGCTCTGAAAGCTGTAAAGGGTGTTAATGGTGATGAGCAGACTGGTATCAACATTGTAGAGCGTGCCATCGAGGAGCCTCTCCGTCAGATTGTGAAGAACGCTGGTGGTGAAGGAGCCGTTGTTGTTCAGAAGGTTCGTGAGGGTAAGGGAGACTTCGGTTACAATGCTCGTACCGACCAGTATGAAGATATGCGCAAGGCTGGTATCGTAGATCCTGCCAAGGTAGCTCGCGTAGCTCTGGAGAATGCTGCTTCTATCGCTGGTATGTTCCTGACTACAGAATGTCTTATCTGTGACAAACCTGAAAAGGAACCCGCTATGCCAATGGGTGGAGCACCAGGCATGGGTGGCATGATGTAATCATGTGATTTTGTAAAGTTAAGATATCAAAAAAGCAGGCGTCGGTATGAAAATACTGGCGCCTGCTTGATTTATATCAATTATTTAACGATTTTCCTACGAATATTTTGCAAAATAAGCCGAAAAAGTTTATCTTTGCAACATCAAAAGGTACATTTGATAACAAATTGAAATAAAATTAAGCATAAAAAAGATATTTTTTTGATTTGTTTTAGTAGATTAGTTTTTAAGTAGTTTGTTAGTGAATCCGATTGTCGTGATGACAGTCGGTTCATTCTTTCTATACCAATCGTTTTTTTGATTTTATGATAAAAAGTATAAAAAGCGGTCAAAAGTTTTGGCTCTTTCCCTGCTTCTTTGTATCTTTGCGCCAATATGAAAAGAATACTGGCTTTGCTGTTGGTGCTGATAGGCTATTGCCATTTGGCAGATGGCTACCCATATCGTCCTTCAGGGCGTGCTATTGTATGTGTTAATGGCGAACATCGCCTAACGCGTACGCTTTATGGTTCTTCTGTTGATTACCAATTGCAAACCAGTGATTATCCCTCTTTTGTTGTTTCCCAGCAGAATGACTCCCGTCAACTATCTCTCCGTGTAAATGATATTGATTTGGAGTCAGCTGCCTATTGCTTGTCGCGCTATCAAGATGGTATGCGCAGCTATGAAGTGAAACATCCCTCATGGGGCAAAAAGGCAGTCTTGCGCATCAAGGTAGCTGTCAGTCAGCAGAGCAATAGGGTAGTGTGGCGCCTGCGTGTTCAGAACTTTGATAGTCCTGTTCGCTTAGCACTGCCCCATCAGAAGATGTCTACCCAGTTTACCGAAGAACTCTATCTGAGTTGCAATAGTCTAGCCTTCTCTTTCCTGCCAGTTAGTCAGGGAGAAGTGCTCTTCGACCAGTTGGAAGACGATATGAAACAGTTGGGCGCTACGTTTGATATCAACACCCCTGATGCTTATATCAATCCTATGGGTAGTGCCTTGTCGGTAGTGAAAGACAAGGTCAAGAAGCAATCTGTAGAGGATATGCTTTGGCAACTTCGCAATGATGCAGACCGCAGCGCTATGCAGCGCTTATGGCCCTCGCTCAGTAAGTATCTGGAAACGGTGGATACTGAAAGCCTTTCTACGGCAGCCTTGGCCAAGTGCTATTGGACTAACATGATGGCAGCACGCATCGCAGCCATGACAGGTAAGGATGGAGCCACCTATTATGCCAAGGCAGATAAGGCGCTGGAACTGCTTAATACGCAACTCTGGATGAAAGATAAAGGTTGCTGGGCAGAGCGCAAAGACCAAACAGGTCTGCAACGCCAGCATACCAGTCCTGCCCTGTGGTCTATCTATGCACCTATTGATTATGAGGCATGCACTCCCGAACAAGCCTATCAAGCTACGAGATACATTGATCAGGAGATACCCCATATCCCTACAACATCAGGACTCTCCACCCTTGCCACTAGCAACTGGATGCCCTATTCCAAGGATATGAATAATGTCTCTCCTGCAGCAGTGATGCATACAGCATTGGCTTACTTCAAGGCTGGTCGCAATGAAGAAGCCTTCCGCCTGATGAAAGCCAACATCATTGACCAGATGTACGATACCGATAGTCCTGCCAACTTCGGACAGACTAGTAAGTATGATGTGGTGAATGGTGCACAAGGTCACGATTTCTCTGCATGTATCGACATCTCTGCTCGTACACTGACAGAAGGCCTCTATGGTATTCGTCCCAATGCTTTTGACGGCAGATGCCTGATACATCCGGGTTTCCCTGCCTCTTGGGACAGTGCCTCTATCCACACCCCTTATATTGATTATCGTTTCCGCAGACAGGGCAATCTGCTCATCTATGATGTTACCCAGCACTTTAAGAAGGCCCAGCAAATCGTATTGCGTGTCAATCTGGGCATGGGTGAATATCGCGACATCGAAGGTACCAACGAAGAGCATCAGACCTTTATGGTTGAGGCTCCCCTCAAGCTCCCTCAGGTGTATATGTATAGCTCTTACGAGGAAGAAGCAGCCACTGCAGAGGGTACCGACGAACCAACCTTTGAAAAGAAGTTCCAGAAGGTAAAGCTCACACCTTATTATAATGCCGATGTCAAGGATATCAGTGCTGAGGTAGAGGATACTGCCTTCCGCCAACTGATTATCAAGGATGAAGTATTGCTGATGGGTGTACCCTTCCAGTCGCCTGTTATCGGACAGAACATGATCTGTACCTCACTCTCCGAGCGCTTCCCCAACCAAGCCATGATACCGCTTAAGGGAAAAGCCTCGCGTGCATGGATGCTTTTGGCTGGAACAACGAATACGCAGGAGAGCAGAATGGTCAACGGACTGATTGTAGCCCATTACGAAGATGGCTCTGCTGATACCTTACGCCTTGTCAATCCCGACAACTGGTGTCCTATTGAGCAAGATTATTACATTGATGACTACGCCTTCCGTGCTCCTCAGCCTCGCCCTTATCGCATAAGCTTGGCTACAGGAGTAGTGAGTCGCAACCTGAGCAAAGCCTTAGGAAAGCGCGGCAAGAGCCATCTGAAGCTGCCTGGAGGAGCTGCGCAAATGCTTTGTATGTCATTGGATTCCAGCAAGAAACTTGTTGCTCTCGAACTCTGTCCACAGTCTAATGATGTTACGATTGGACTGATGGCACTTACGTTGCAGTAATTGTTAGTAACTAAAAACATTAGTTAACGGAACTTAAAAACTAAAGGTTTTAGTTGCAAGTAACGAAAACTTTTAGTTACTTTGCGGCAGATATTGATATTTGACGCAAATAATTGGTAAATCCAAAAACTAAGAAACGATGAAGAAACTGACTAACAAGGAAAAGGAAATCATGACGCTTTACTGGCAACATGGTCCGATGTTTGTGCGTGAATTGCAGGAACATTACGATGAGCCTCGTCCGCACTTCAATACATTGTCAACTATTGTGCGCATTCTGGAGCGCGAAGGCTATCTGGGCCACAAGCAGTTTGGCAACACCTTCCAGTACTATCCGCTGGTGTCAGAGAAGGAATATGGTCGCTCGTCTATTGCGGGTGTCATCAAGAACTACTTCAACGACTCCTATCTCAGTGCTGTCTCCGCGTTTGTCAAAGAAGAGAAGATTAGCGTGGAAGAGCTGAAAAAGCTGATACAGCAAGTAGAAGCCGGACAACAGTAATCATAAGAGAAACCAACAAGCATCACTATCCTAAAAACGTAGAGACCTATGACAGACTTTCTGATTTACGACGCTAAGGTTGCGGTACTCATTGTAGTATTCTACATGTTCTATCGCCTATTGCTCTCGAAGGACACCTTCCACAGAGTCAATCGTCTGGTACTGCTCTTCACGGCAGTAGCCTCGTTTGTCTTGCCTTTGTGCGTAATCACCTTCCACCAGACGGTGATACTCGACGTTACCCCCAGTGTATCTATGGGTGCTTTGCGCCCAACAGTGCTCACTGAGGTACCCTCACAGCCTTGGTGGATGATAGCCCTGCCTATCGTCTATTTCGCAGGTATGCTCCTTACTTTAGGTCATACCCTCCTGTCAGTATGGAAAGTCATGCAGTTGATACACCATAGCCAGCAGCACCCACAATCCGATGGCACCACGCTTTGTGTGGTAAAAGAGGATGTGGCACCCTTCAGTTTCTGCTCCTATATCGTGATGAATCAATCCGACTATGAGGCCAGCGATGCAGCTGTCCTTGCTCATGAACGAGGGCATATCCGTCTGCACCATTCGTGCGACGTGCTCCTTGTTGATATTCTCACTGCCCTCCAGTGGTTTAACCCCGCTATGTGGATGCTCCGTGCCGATTTGCGAGCCATCCACGAGTTTGAGGCCGACAGTGCAGTACTCTCTCTTGGGATTAACGCGCGTCAATATCAATATCTGTTAATCACAAAAGCCGCGAGCATTGGCGGGTACTCCATTGCCAACGGAATCACTCACAGTACCCTCAAAAACCGAATAACCATGATGTTACAAAAGAAATCACCGCGTCGCAGTTTCATGAAGCTGCTCGCCCTCGTACCTATTATATGTGTAGCTCTCGCTCTTAATGCCGAGACCGTGAATGACTATGTTTATCAGCAGCCTCCCAAGAAGATTCTGAAGAAGGGTAAGATGGATGCTACTGTCAAGGTAGGTAATGAAACTATTCAGGTGGTCGGCGATACCGCCTCTGCTACGCAAGCAAAGACCATAGAAGAGCTTGTAGTCTATAAGGCAACAGCACCTGAGAAGCAGCCTATCTATATCCTTGATGGTGGTCGTATAGATTTGGAAACCTTCAATCATATCGATCCTAAGGAGATAGCTTCTGTTACTGTCTTGAAAGACCAGCCTGCTGTAGATCAGTATGGCGAAGAGGCTAGAGATGGTGTCATCATCATCACGTTGAAGAAGGAAATCCAAGAAATTGAGATTGAACCAGAGCAGGATGATGAGAAAGCTTTTGATGTCGTAGAACAGATGCCTGAATTCCCAGGTGGTGCTAATGCCCTCTTCGAGTACCTTGCCAAGAATATCCACTATCCCAAGGAAGCTGCAGAGAAGAAGATACAGGGTCGCGTCATCCTTACCTTTGTGGTAGAGAAAGACGGTAGCATCTCTCGCGTCAAGGTGGTAAAGAGTGTAGAGGCTAGCCTTGATCAGGAAGCCATCCGCGTAGTTAAGTCTATGCCTAAGTGGACTCCTGGCAAGCAGAATGGCAAGAATGTGGCTGTGAAGTACACCATTCCTATGACTTTCCGCCTCTAATAAAGATTTGTTGACAAAAAATAGTTTAATAAAGTCTTAATTTATTTATTCCTAATAAATTATAAGTCTTTTTTAAGCCCTAGTATAGCGAAGAATCTATATCTTTGTCGTAAAAATGGCAATCCAATGCACAATGACTATGATTAGATTCTTCGTTATAATATTTATTCTGTTAGCCTTAGCTGAGACAGCTAAGGCACAGGTTGTTGAGGATAACAAGCGCATACAAATGCCCGATACCTTACATCGCCATCTGGATGATTATGAAGAGTGGTTGCGCAACGAGCCCCTCAAGCCAGAGCCTGTGGACAGTAGCATTCTGAAGCCATTGCCTCCAGAGCTACACCGCATCTCTCCAGATAAGATTCTTGCAGCCAAGCATCCTCCCCTCCAGATCGACGTCATCACCCCTAGAGTGCGTCAGGATATGCGCTTGGCATATCAGAGCCATTGGCTGGAAGAACAACGTAAGCAACAACTCGGTGGAGCCATGACCATTGGTGTTAATCCCCTTTCTTTGGCTGCTCTCATCATCAGCAAAATCTTCCCACATCGCAAGTCAAAAAAGGAGCGTCAGCGAGAGAAAATGCAACAGATACTTGACAACTATTAGTCGTCTCCTTACATCGCCAGAGAATTATGCGTAAATTCTCCTCGAATTATGCCGTCAAACTCCTCGAATTATGCCGTCAAACTTTTCGCTATATATTTTGCTGGATATAACGCGCTAAGAATATGGCAAAAAGCACCCACATCGTAGGACTAATCTCCTTACATGTTTTCGCACCCTTACCCATCTTCATCACCACATACACGATGACACCCAGCATGATACCATCGCTGATACTATAGCTCAGCGGCATCAGCAACATGGTGATAAAGGCTGGGATAGCCTCCGTATAGTCATCCCATATCACCTTCGTGGTATCGCTACACATCATCACGCCCACAATGACCAGCGCTGGCCCTGTGGCTGAGGATGGAATAGCAAGAAACAGTGGAGCAAAGAACAGCGCCGATACAAAGCATAAGGCCACTACAAATGCCGTCAAGCCAGTGCGACCACCTACGGCAACTCCTGCGGCACTCTCTACATAGGTTGTTGTGCTCGAAGTGCCCAGACAGGCTCCTGCGGTGGTAGCCACTGCGTCGGCCATCAGCATGCGTCCCACGCCCTCCACATTACCATCCTTGTCCACCATATTCGTTTTCATAGATACAGCTATCACCGTACCTATCGTATCGAAGAGATCTACAAAGAGGAAGGTCAGTACCACTATCACCATATCCCACGACCAGATATGGCTCCACTCAAACTGCAAGAAGATAGGAGCTACTGAGGGTGGAACTGAGAATACCTTATCCAGATGGGTTACGCCCATTGGTACTCCGATAAGTGCCGTCAGCAGGATGCCCCAGAGTAGTCCTCCCTGCACATTCCTTACCACCAGCAATCCACATATAATCACTCCTATCAGTGCCAGTACCACAGAAGGACTGTCAAAGCTGGCCAGAGCCACCTGCGTACTATCGTTGGCCACAATCAGTCCACAGTTCTGCAAACCGATAAAGGCGATAAACAGTCCGATACCGCCACCTATTGCCGCCTTCATACTCGTTGGTATCGCATTGGCTATCAGTTCGCGTATCTTAAATAGCGAGAGCAGGATAAAGAGAATGCCCTCGATAAATACCGCTGTCAGTGCAAACTGCCAACTATAACCCATTCCCAGACATACGGTAAAGACGAAAAACGCATTGATGCCCATGCCTGGTGCCAGTCCAAAGGGCTTCTTTGCGTAGAGTGCCATTGCCAATGAGCCCACTACCGAGGCCAATACCGTAGCGGTAAACACCGCATCTGTCGGCATGCCCTTAGCCTCGAGCGCACTAAAGATGCTTGGATTGACGGCAAGGATATAAGCCATAGTAAAAAAGGTTGTGATGCCTGCATAAATCTCGGTACGCACCTTGTGTTGTTTAGGATTGAAACCAAATAGTTTTTCTAACATGAGTTTATAGTTTTTATTATTGTATAGTTTTTCTTATTGTCTCTACCACTTTCACGTCTGCTGGCAACCACTTCACGCTGTCCAGTTCGTGCTTTGCCAACCACTTTGCAGCCTCGTGCTCATTCAGATGTAGCGCCTCGGACGTCAACCTGCAGAGATAGCAATGCATGGTGAGATGAAAGGTAGGGTAGTCGTGTTCCACTGTACACACCAACCTCTCTACGCATATCTCCGCTGACAGCTCTTCGTTTATCTCCCTCACGAGAGCCTCTTCCGCCGTTTCTCCAGCCTCCATCTTTCCGCCGGGAAACTCCCACCAGTCCTTCCATTCGCCATACCCTCTCTGGGTGGCAAACACCTTATCTCCCTTGCAGATAATTGCTGCAACGACCTCAATTTGTTTCATGACATTCTAACTGCCTGCAAATATACAAAATTATTCTTAAATTCTTAACAAAGCCGGTAAAATCTTAAAGAATGCCGGAATATTTGCAAATAATTCCTTTCCGGGGTATCTTTGCGGAAAAAAGATGAATAGAGAAAGAATACTGAGCACCTTGGAAAAGGACATTCATAAGTCTGTGGCTACTTATATAAATACGGTCGAGAAATGGATAAGTGAAACAGAAACTCCGCGTTGCTTGTATGATGATTTGACGAGTAAAGTTGGTGTAAGGATTCAAATTGTAGATGAGAATACGGTCAAAAGCCTTACCTTTGATATGGTAAAGTTCGACAGAAAGACAGGACGCATCCTTGTGCACCAATTGGGTGAAGGACAGAATTCTATTTCAAGTTGGATACCTGTTGCTACTCTAGACGGCAAGGCCATAGATATATATAAATGTATATTATGGCTTGACAAGGAGGATTTAATAGTTTTGGATGGTGACACACATTCAGGGACAGCAAACTTGGTATGGAGTTTTTCAAGCAAATCTTTATATTTTATACACGAAGAAGGGCACATCGTCGACATAGATTGGTATGATGACGGTATTGATCATTTTATTGGTTGTAATGGTGAATTTGCTGTTCATAAGTATGATTGGTCAATCGCGATGCGTGAGATTGATGAACATGAGGAGGATATGGAGGAAGATGACTATTTGTGTGAAGTCTAAAGATGATGTTTATATGCCTCGAAGTGCTGGGCTAGAAATTCTTGTTCTGGCGCAAACCTCTCTGGCATTATGATGTGTCTTCCTTGCAAGTCACGAAGATACTTCAAAGTTGTGTCATCCTTAGTTCCGCTTAATATCTCATCGGATAAGACAATCTCATAGTCAGGTGTTATTGCCATCAGAAACTTATCGTAAGCACGATGAAAGGTTGGGGTCATGCAAAGTCCGTTCTTTGGATTCGTGCGATTGTTTTCGTTGTCAGCCCAACCTAAAATGTGGCAAGCCTCCAATAATTGACTACTTGTGATGCCAGTGATACAACAACGATATTTGTAAGACGATAGGACAGTAGCTCTAAAGAAGTCTTGGTTAATTCTCCTTTTTACTTCTTGTTTTCTTTCAGCCCCTGTTGGTAAGTTGTTCAAATCAATCTCTAGTGATTCTTCGAACTCTTTGTTTTTTAATTGGGATATAAGAAGTTCTGCGTCATAAGCTAGTTGATCCCAATGCCCATAATAGCGATTCCACACTATCTTGTCTGCTTTTGATGTATGGGCTAACCCTCCAACACCTCTTGCTTTCATTTGAGGGTCAAAACTGGCAAGATTACCCACTTTGCGAACAATGGCTCCTGGCTTTCGATTAATCAACTCCCCCAATTCCTTAACGAATGGTTTTGTTGACGAGAATTGTCCAAAGGGTTTCTTACAATATTCATATAGCACTATTGTGATTTGTTCTTCTGTCCAAACATCTTTTCTATCCATAGTAACTTATGAATTTAATACAGTTGTTATTAAGATTTGAAAGATAGTTTCTGGTTGGCAACTATCTTTGTTTTTAATTAGATATCTCTTGTGCAAAGATACAAAAGTTTTGTAAAACTACGCCAAATTCAGTGATTTTTTCAATAAAATTAATAAGATGTTAAGTAGTCCTGGATAATCCTGGTAATTGCTAAATAGTTTGTTTCATTAGATTGTAGTTACTACCTTTGCACAAAAACATGAATAAGAAAGTTATAGAGGACATCTTAGAGAATGAATCACTCCTAGAGAGATTTGTTGAGATATTGGTAGAGGAAATAATCAACGATGATGAAGTATATTATAAGAAAGGACGACAACTGTTATCCCTTAGCCTTGCAGAAGAAAATGCGGATGATTTTTTTATTGCTATCTGCGGTTGGAATATAGATAGCTTATTGGAGAAACTGTAGTTGGTATACTCTCTTCGGGAAGTTCTGATAGTTTGTTGTTTTTCGCTATTATCGCCATTTGTGCTATATTCCCCAAAACGAGCAAAGAGGAAAATTGGCGAACGAACAGTTCGAACAGTTTTTGCGAGCGAACTTGACTAGAAGAGTTATAATATAAATATATTATAAAGCATATTTTCGCGCTCACACAAAGAAATTGTTCGAACTGTTCGTTCGGACAAGTGGTAAATCGAGCATGCTTCATCGTATCCGTAATATCGCTGGCTCGTATATTACGGCAAAGGACATCGTTGATTACGTTTCGCTGTATCCTGCACTCTTGCGATGAAAATTTGTATTCGGGGAATGCTTGTAGCAATGTAGCAATTTATACCTCAATAGTTACTTTCCAATAGCCTGTCTTGTTGCTACCTACACGGACAATGAGGCCTGCCTGCTTGAGCGTATTGAGATACGTTTTAACCTGACGTTCGGAAAGATAAACTTGCATACCTATATCCTCTGCTTTAAGACTGGGGTGCATCTTTAAAATTTCCAATATCTCAAAGGACTTCTCTGACAATTCTGGAAATTTATCGTGCAGTTTATCGTGCAGTTTATCGTGCAGTCCTGCAATGTCTTCTGCATCGTCACTCTCTTCGTAGTTCTCCATTGCTTCGAGTAGGCATTTAAGCATGAACTCAATAAATAGGGTGCTCTCTCCTGCTGCATCACATTTTGCGATGATGCTATAGTATTCTTGTTGATGCTCTTTGACAATAGTTTCTACAGGGAGCCATGCAAAAATACCTTTCCAATGAGCGAGTAGCATGGTCTGCCAATAACGCCCCATACGTCCGTTACCATCAACAAGGGGATGGATAAACTCGAATTCATAGTGGAACACGCATGAATAGATGAGTGGGTGTGTCTTACAAGTCTTAACCCACTGAAAAAGATCTGCCATCAACTCTGGCACGCGATCTGCAGGAGGTGCCATGTGCAGACAGTTACCATTACTATCGAATACGCCTACACCCTCTTGACGATAATGACCAGCCTGTTTTACCAAATCTTTCATCATCAACCCATGTGCCTTCAATAAATCTTTTTCCTTAAAAGCATCTAATTCTGGCATAAGACGATAGGCTTCAATGGCATTCTTTACCTCTTGTATCTCGTCAGGGGCACCTAATACGTGTTTTCCATTCACAATATCGGTTACTTGTTTCAGCGATAGCGTGTTGTTTTCTATAGCTAGCGATGAGTGGATAGTCTTTATCTGGTTCCTCTTGCGAAGCATAGGCGAGGGTACGTTCTCGCCAAGTCTTGCATTGAGGATGCCTATTTGCTCAGATATCTCTGATACAAGATGCAGAATCTTTTCTGTTATTGTGAACGGGGGTGTATAACTCATACGCATTGTGGTGCATTATTGCATTTGCAAAGATACAAAAGAATATCGACATACAAAAATGTTTTGTCTATTTATTTGTGTGTCGCAGTTCCCTGCACTCTCAATGAAGTATAATCTCCATGCCCGTCTTCTGCACTCCCATGCCCATGTGCTGATAGAAGCTTAAGGCAGGGGTGTTGCCCTCCCATACGTTGAGGGTGATATTATGGCAACCAATAGTTTGGGCATAGTTGCGAATATGTTCGAACAAGGCTTTGCCTACATGCTGTCCACGAGCCGACTCGTCTACACAGATGTCATCGATATAAAGGGTCTTGATGTCTTCTAGCAAACGGTGAGATTTGACTTCTTGAATCAGACAAAAGGCATGACCAAGGATGCGACCTTCGGAGTCAAAAACGAAGATGAGGCTCTTGGGGTCTTGCATTAGTGCCTCTAACTCTTGCGCATCGTACTTGGTGGTATGGGGCTTAAACAGGTCGGGACGCAACTTGTGGTGCACCATATTCACCTGATGCAGTAACTTCAGAATTTGATTGATGTCTTGTGTTTGTGCTTGTCTAATCATCGTTTCTTGTTGTTTAGAATGGCTATAGCAAAGTTTCTGTTGTACTCTGCAAAGGTACTACTTTCGCCACGAGCATCCAAATATTTCTGCAAAAAAGAGGGATTTTCTTTTGTGCTTCTCTCGAAAAATTGTACTTTTGCACTAGTATGAAGAAATTACTGGAACTATATAAGACATGGAGTGGGGCAGAACCTCAGCAGGTAGAGAAGTTGGCAGGTGCTGGCAGCAACCGCGAATACTACCGAATGATAGCTGAGGATGGCTCCTCGGTAGTGGGATGTATCGGCACCAGTCGTGACGAGAATCATGCCTTTGTGTATCTGGCTAAGCATTTTACCAAGAGGCAGTTGCCAGTGCCACAGGTATTGGCTGTTTCAGAGGATGAACTGCGCTACCTGCAGACCGACCTCGGCACGGTATCACTGTTTGATGCTATCCGTGGCGGACGAGAAGCTGGTGGACGCTATACCTTGAAAGAACAGGAACTGCTGAAGCGTACCATTCGCGAATTGCCTAACATACAGTTGCGTGGTGCTCGCGAGTTGGACTACACCAACTGTTATCCACAGGCAGACTTCGATACTGTATCTGTGCTCTTCGACCTGAACTACTTTAAGTATTGTTTTCTGAAGGCTACAGAGCTCGACTTCCACGAGTTGAAACTGGAGGCAGACTTCCGCCTGTTGGCAAAAGACCTGACGGAGGCTGATGACGAGCAATGCTTCCTCTATCGCGACTTTCAGGCTCGCAATGTGATGATGGACTCTAAGGGTAATCCCTTCTTTATCGACTTTCAAGGTGGGCGCCGTGGTCCTTACTACTACGACTTGGCATCCTTCTTGTGGCAGGCCAGTGCAAAGTATCCGCATAAGTTGCGCCGAGAACTGGTATATGAATACTATCATGCACTGCAGCAATATACTGAGGTGCCTACGGCTCACCGCTTTGTAGAACGCCTGAGCTTGTTTGTATTGTTCCGCCAGTTGCAGGTGTTAGGAGCCTATGGTTTCCGTGGCTATTTCGAACGTAAGGCTCACTTTATCGAGTCTATCCCGCCTGCAATCCAGAATCTGCGTGAACTATTGGCAGAGCGTAACTTCCCATATCCTTATCTGATGGATGTGTTGCAGCGACTGACTGAGCTGCCACAGTTTCAGAAGATAGAAACTATGGCGAGTCGTGCAGATGGTTATAAGACTACCGAGAAGAATCCCTATAAGCCACACCCACAGGATGGTCCTGCTACGTTCTCTAAGTATGATGCACAGGGGCCACTGGTGGTAAGAGTATATAGTTTCTCTTACGGCAAGGGTATTCCTAAGGATGAGTCGGGCAATGGTGGTGGCTATGTCTTTGACTGTCGCTCAACCCACAATCCCGGACGTTATGAGCCGTATAAGCAACTGACGGGATTAGACGAGCCTGTTATCCGCTTCTTGGAGGATGACGGAGAGATACTGACCTTCTTGGATAGTGTATATAAACTGGCTGATGCCCATGTGCGCCGATATATCCAGCGTGGATTTACCTCACTGATGTTCTGCTTCGGATGTACAGGTGGTCAGCATCGCTCCGTATATAGTGCGCAGCACTTGGCCGAACATATCCATGAGAAGTTTGGCATTGAGGTGCGTGTATGTCATAGAGAACAAAAAATTACCCAAACGCTAAAGTAACGTTTGGGTAATTTTTTTTATTACGAGTTCAGTTCTCCTCTCACTTAATTACGACCTTGAACTTCGTTCGAGCTCGTTCACGCTCGGAAGAATTTGAACTAGTTCAAATTCTTCTCTCACTTAATCACGACCTTTTTGCCATTCTGGATGTAGATCTGTCCAGCCTGTGGCTTCGTAATCTTTCTACCCTGCAGGTCGTAGAGTGCGGAGTAAGTATTGTGGAGTGAAGAGTTCTCAATCTCTTCAATACCTGTAGCATCAGCGAGGATAGTCTTGATGGTCATCGACTTGCAAGCTGTGGGAGTGAGTGCGAGCGTATTGCCCTCATACTCCTTGGTCTTGCTGCTGCCAGAGTTGGGAGTGGTAACCACCTTCCAGCCCTTAACAATCTTACCCTCGGGAGCAGTAGCAGTGATGGTGAGCTGACGATTGGGGAAGAGCTTACCATCGAAGATGCCACTAGAGAGCTGGATATTGTTGACAGCAACGGTCTTAGGCATATCGGTCACATTCTTGTTGATAGTGACAGGGAAGGCAGTGCCAAGGTTATACTGACTGCTCAGGTGGTTGAGGAAGTTGTCTGTGCGAGAGGCATGAACAGTAGTCTCTCCCCACCAGCCAGACTCGGTATAGCCTGCGAGCCACTTCTTGGCATTCTCAAACTTGTTGTTGATATCGTTGCGATTGTCGCCCCAAGAATTATACTTGTTACGATGAGCCACAAACTCTTCCATCGCTTCGTCCTTGATGAGGTCGATAATCTCACCTGTACCCTCAGCATTCATAAAGTCGCCCATGAATACGCAGCACTTGTCGATAAACATATTTTTCAGTTCCTGATTGCTCAGCATATTCTTGATGAGGCGTGTGGCAGGTTCTGTGAATGCCCAGTTGTCATTAGGATAATTGCTGGGATGATAGAGCAGGTCGATGGTGTTATAATCGTTAGCTCTGCCATACAGACCCAGTCCGAAGTCGGTATCTTTTACGATAACGCGGAATCTCTTGGCCAGTCCAGACTCAGTGTCGTCTTCATTAGGACGCCACAATACAAAGTTGTTGCCGGGGAAGTCGATGTTACCATAGAACAGGTTCATCACCATCACTGAGAGGTACTCGTCAACATCAATCCATTCCTCATATTCAGCCTTGGTATGCCCAGTCTGGCTATAGAAGGTCTTGAAGTTCTCGTAGAAGTCGCCAGTACCCTCTTTTATCTCCTCAATAAACTGGTCTACGCCATTTACCTTCTCGTGAGAGATCTCTACCACATCCACATCTTCCAGTCCGTTGTAGTTGCTATAGATATTGTCTGCGTTAGAGCGCTCGCGGATATTGAGCATACCCATATACTGACCATTGATATAGACTACTGCCGAGCGACAAGCCTGCCAATCGAGGTCGGTATGACTAGCCATTGTGCGCTGGATGATAGCATCGCGGAAGTAGAGGTCGCCAAAGTCGTTACCACCATCGCGCAGAGAGAACGACTTAAACTTCTTCACGCCAGGCTTCTGGTCGGGGAAGAACTCGTACTGGAACTGCTTGTGGTCGGGATCAAAGCGCTTGTTGGCATAGAGTGCCAAAGACTTGAGCGCATTGCCACGCGACTGTCCACCCTGAATGCGGAGCTCGCCCAACTGGTTGAAGGCACTCTCCTCACCCTCAGCAGGGAAGAACTCAATGTTCATGGGGCGACGCCAGTCGTGGGTCTTCTTATCCTCCTTACTGTTATTATTAGCGAAGAGACCAATCTCAGCATCGTTCAGATACTTGTCGTTAGTCTGGATAGAGAATACGGGAATCGTCATCTCTCTGGGGTGGAACACATACGACTGGGCACTGCTCATAGGCGACAGCCAACCATCGCAGCATACCTTGGCACGAACCACTGTAGTCTTGTTGATGGTGATAGATATCGTTTTCGGATGTACCTCTGTAGCGTCTGATGGCATTGGTTCGCTACCGTTAGTGGTGTACATAATATATGCACCCTCAGGAGCACCCTCAGGCAGGCTCAGTTCCAACTGGAATGCAGCATCCTCAGAGGTGACAAAACCATTCCTGCTGAATACGGGAGTACCGAGAATGTTGTTGGTTACAGCACCACAGTTAGTGGCACCCGGAGTAGCAGTGACCTGATAGCCCCACTCATCGCTGCCATCAGTCTTACGACCATACGCTACATCGGGAGCAGGCATCTTGGCCATACCTTCCAACTTGTCGATGATGGTCTCGCCCTTAAACAAGTAGAGCTTGCCATCCTTGCCTGACTCCAAACGGAAGTTGGTGTGCAGGCCTTTCTCTTCTTTATCGCAATAGATAATGACATAGCCACCAGCAGGAATCACCTGGTTGGGCAACTTATAAGCCTTCTTTGCCTTGTCTTTATTGCTGATGCTGTAGTCCTTGAGGTTGATAGCAGCATCTGTGGGGTTGTACAATTCTACCCATGAGTCGGGAAACTCTTTAATGTCATCCATGATACACTCTACATTCGACTGCATCAATTCGTTAATCACCAAGTCCTGTGCTTGCGCCTGTGTGCTAAGAGCTGTAGCCAGGATGGTTGAAAGTAAATAAGTACGTTTCATTGTTTTTTGTTAGTCATGCTTCGCCGAAGCAATAGTTAGTTATTTATTTAATGATTTTCTTTCCATTCTGAATATATATCCTGCCTTTCTGTGGGTTAGCCACCTTTCGACCTTGCAGGTCGTAGAGGGTAGAGTGAGGAGTGTGGAGGGTGGAGTGACCTATCTCCTCAATGCCTGAGCCATCGCCCATGATAGGTTCGATGGCAATAGCACCACGAGGCATCTGCAGAGAGAGCTCGTCGCCCTGTACCTCTTTATTAACGGCACCCGTTACCTTCCAACCCGTCACCATCATACCCTCGACAGGAGTGGCGGTGAGCGTAATGGTACGACCAGCATAATACTTTCCGTCGAACACAGGATAGTACATGTTGACACCATTGATGGTTATCTTGATAGGGCTCTCGCTCTGCTTGTTGATAGTGAGCGCCTGAGGGGTGCCCCAATTGTAGTAGTCGGCCAGTTGCTGATAGAAGTAGTCGGTGCGCTGGTGCAACCAGTTGCGTGCTTCATTCAGTATGTTGTTATAGTTAGGCCACCACTCGTTAATCAGTTTGCGGTGGAAGGGATATTCCGTCTGAATCAGTTCATACATGGGGTCCCACGTCTCGCGTGTACCTTTCTCATTCAGGAAGTCGCCCATATAGATGGCTGCCCTGTCAAGGAATTCGCGCTTGAAGTCGGCATCCTCCATCAGTCGGCGGAACAGGCGGGTATCCTCATACTTGTTGGCCCACGCTCTACCAGCATCGTAGTTGGGATCGTGAAGCCATTTGATGGTGTTATAGTCGGGCGAAGAACCATACAGTCCCAGTCCGAAGTCGGTATCCTTGGTAATCCAGCGCCACTTTCCACCTTCTGCCTGTGGGCGCCATATCACATTATTGTTGCCGGGAAAATCCTGATTGTTGAAGTAGAGGTTCTCTACCATCAGGTTGATATACTCCTGCCAGTCCATCCACTCCGCATATTCTGCCAGCGTATGGTTATGCTCATTGTAGAACTCCTTGAAGGCATTATAGTTGTCCCATGTGCCCTCTTTCAGCTCCTTGTCGTTCTCTATCATGTCGATATCTTCCAACCCGTTGTAGTTGGTGTAGATATTATCCTCGTTAGAGCGCTCGCGGATATTCAGCATTCCTCTGTACTCACCATTGATATAGACTATCGTGGGGCGCCAAGCCTGCCAGTCAAGGTCAACACGCTGAGCCATGGTGCGCTGGATGATAGCATCGCGCATGAAGAGATAGTCAAAGTCGTTACCAGCATTGCGTAGCATAATACTCTTGAAGTCTGTTAACCCAGGCTTCTGGTCGGGGAAGAACTCATAATTGAAGCGCTTCACTCCAAAACGCTTGTTGGCATAGATGCCCATCGACTTTCTAGCATATTCGCGCGTAGCACCACCTGTGACGCGCATCTCGCCCAACTGGTTGATAACGCTCTCCTGTCCGGAAGTCTCAAAGAACTCTATGTTCATAGGGCGGCGCCAGTTGTGCTCATAGTTCTTCTTCTCGCTGCTATAGGTGCCATCTGCAAAGATACCGATTTGTGCATCGTTCAGATACTTGTCGTCGGTGATAATGCTTACTACGGGCAAGGTGAGTGCACGCGTATCGGGGAAGAAGATATACGACTGGCAAACGG
Source organism: Prevotellaceae bacterium MN60 (assembly GCA_900199555.1). Lineage (GTDB taxonomy): Bacteria > Bacteroidota > Bacteroidia > Bacteroidales > Bacteroidaceae > Prevotella. The sequence continues at coordinate 493,764 of FZQZ01000001.1, read as the reverse complement.
AACGTGGCGAGAGATAACCCTCGCAGAACAATTTGGCGCGAACCACCGTATTGCTACTGATAGGTATGGTGGCTCTGAACTTCTTACTACTCATGGTAGGCTCTGTGCCATCCAGCGTATAGCGTATCTCTGCACCCTCGGGAGCTCCCTCTGGCAGTGATAGCTTCAGGCGAAACGACTCACCATTCTCAAATACCTGTCCGCACTTCTCAAAGACAGGGTCGCCCAATAGCATCTTGGCTGCAACCACCTCGCCTTCGTTCTGAGCACCAGGAGTAGGTGTCAACTCATAGCCCCACTCATCACTGCCATCCGTCTTTCGACCATAGGCAATGTTGGGTGCTGGTTGCTTAGCCATACCCTCTAACTTATCTACAACCTCACTGCCCTTAAACAAATAGATGCTACCATCCTTGCCCGACTCCAAACGGAAGTTGGTGTGCATAGCCGATACACCCTCATCCTCGCCAGCCTTGTCGCAATACACGATCACGTGCTCATGACTGCCTACCGTCTTGTTGGGCAGTTGCCAAGCCTTGCTCACCTTATTCTTGGTGCCAATCTTATAGTCTTGCAGATTGATGGCTGCATCCGTTGGATTATATAATTCTACCCATGAGTCGGGAAAATCATTCAGGTCGTCCATGATACAATCAACGTTTGATTGCATCAGCTCGTTAATGATGAGTGTAGAGTTATCCTCAGCAGCATAAGATATAGAGGCGGTGCTGAGCATACTGGTTAGAAGTAGTAAGTAAGGTTTCATGCTGCAAAATTACTATTTTTTTTATTCTTAATGTGTCGTTATTGATATTTTTTTTGTAATTTTGCAACTCAAAGCAAAGAATATGAAACAAGCAATGATTCTGGCGGCAGGTCTGGGCACGCGTTTGAAGCCCCTGACCGACACCATGCCCAAAGCTTTGGTTCCTGTTGGCGGCACTCCGCTGCTCGACCTGAACATCCATCGATTGATGGATCAGGGATACGACCGCTTCGTAGTCAACATTCATCACTTTGCCCAGCAAATCATCGATCATGTGGCTCAGCAAGACTATGCACCTATGGTGCAGTTTAGCGATGAGACTGCCGAACTGCTGGAAACGGGTGGGGGACTGAAAAAGGCACAACACTTGTTTCATGACGATGCCCCCATCCTGATTCATAATGTAGATATCCTCGACAATGTTGACTACGATTGGTTCTCGCGTCAGCATCTGCCCGAAGAGGATGCGGTATTGTTGGTGAGCAAGCGCCAAACCAAGCGCTACCTGCTGTTCGACAATGCTATGCGACTGATGGGATGGATGAATAGAGAAACGGGCGAGGTGAAGAGTCCCTTCCCTTGGTTGCGTGAGGCAGAACTAACCATTGACGATGACCTACAGGTCAAAGAACGTTCATCGTTCAACGTTCAACGTTCATCGTTCAATGTCCAGCTCCACGCCTTTGCCTTCTCTGGCATCCACAGCTTTTCTCCCCGTTTATTCCCATTGATGGAGCGATTCCCCGAGCGATTCCCCATCATCGACTTCTATCTCAGCACCTGTCATCGTGCGCATATCGTAGGACTGGTAAAGGACGACTTGCGACTGATGGATGTGGGCAAGATAGAAACACTAGACCAGGCTGAAAATTTTATTAACCAATAGTATAAATGACACAGAAGATTATTATCTTGGATTTCGGGTCGCAGACCACACAGCTTATCGGCCGTCGTGTGCGCGAACTCGACACCTTCTGCGAAATCTTACCTTACAACAAATTCCCTGTGGGCGATGAGTCCGTAATAGGTGTTATCCTCAGTGGATCACCCTATTCTGTTCACGACCCCGAGGCTTTCAAGGTCGACCTTTCGCAGTTCGTAGGTAAAGTGCCAGTGCTGGGCATCTGCTACGGCGCACAGTTCATCTCCCACACCCTTGGTGGTAAGGTGGAAAAAGCCGACTCACGCGAGTATGGACGTGCCAACCTCCAGACAGTAGACACCACCAATCCGCTCTTCAAGGGCTTTGAGCAACACTCACAGGTGTGGATGAGTCATGGTGACACCATCACCGCCATTCCTGAAGACTTTAAGGTGATTGGTTCTACTAAGGATGTAACGAATGCCGCCTTTGCTTCTACCAAGCAACCCGTCTGGGCAGTACAGTTCCACCCCGAGGTGTACCACTCTCTGCAGGGTACGCAGCTCTTGAAGAACTTCGTGGTAGATATCTGTGGCTCTAAGCAGGAGTGGAGTGCAGCCTCTTTCGTAGATAGCACCGTAGCTGAACTGAAAGAGCAGTTGGGCAACGACCGCGTCATCCTCGGACTCTCTGGTGGTGTTGACTCTAGCGTAGCAGCTGTATTGCTGAACAAGGCTATTGGCAATCGCCTCACTTGTATCTTCGTTGACCACGGTATGTTGCGCAAGAACGAGTTCCAACAGGTAATGGAAGACTATCGCTGCTTGGGCTTGAACGTGATTGGTGTGGATGCCAGCGAGAAGTTCTTTGGCGACTTGGCTGGTGTTACCGATCCCGAACAGAAGCGTAAGATTATCGGTCGCGACTTCGTAGAGGTGTTCAATGCTGAGGCTAAGAAGATTACCGATGCTAAGTGGTTGGCACAGGGTACTATCTATCCCGACCGTATCGAGAGCCTGAATATCACGGGTAAGGTTATCAAGAGTCACCATAACGTAGGTGGACTGCCCGAAGAGATGCACCTGCAACTCTGTGAGCCCCTGAAGTGGTTGTTCAAGGATGAAGTACGCAGGGTAGGTCGCCAGTTGGGCATGCCAGAGCATCTGATTATCCGTCATCCCTTCCCTGGTCCTGGCTTGGCAGTACGTATCTTGGGTGATATCACTCGCGAGCGTGTTCGCATTCTGCAAGATGCCGACGATATCTATATCCGTGGTCTTCGCGAATATGTTGATGCTGATGGCGAGACACTATATAATAAGGTATGGCAGGCAGGTGCTATCCTGTTGGCCACTGTACGCAGCGTAGGTGTGATGGGCGATGAGCGTACCTATGAGCATCCTGTTGCTCTGCGTGCTGTTACCTCTACCGATGCCATGACTGCCGACTGGGCTCATCTGCCTTACGACTTCTTGGCGAAGGTATCTAACGAGATTATTAACAAGGTGCGTGGTGTCAATCGCGTTTGCTACGACATCTCGTCAAAGCCACCCGCAACTATCGAATGGGAGTAATTGCCTATGAAGACAAAGCATATACAATATGAAACCACAGGAACCTGCTCTAAACTGATAGATGTCACTGTCGATGAGCACGACATCATCCAGCAGATATTCTTCTTAGGCGGTTGCCACGGCAATCTGCAAGGCATCAGCCAACTGGTAAAAGGTCAGAAGATTGACGATGTGATAGCTCGTCTCAACGGCATCCGTTGTGGCAATAAGCTCACCTCCTGTCCCGACCAGCTATGCAGAGCGCTTGAGCAAATCAAGCAAACAAATATTTAGGCATTCCTAGGTGTTCCTAGGTATTTCTAGGTTTTCCTAGGAATCCCTAGGATATCCTAGGCTTTCCTAGGTTCTCCTAGCAACTTTCCAAGTTGCTGCTCCAACTGTTTTATCTTTTCTTTCAGTTGATGGTTCTCAGCTTCCAAAGCTCTCATGCGAGCATCTACCTCCTGTCTGTAGCCTGTACGCGCAGCGTACATACGCTCTTTGATGCCGCCCTCGGTAACAAAGCGATGCTCTAGATTCTCGATGTATGAGCACATCATCTTATCAGTCTGATGGCAGAGCGTTAGCAGAAGGTTTGCCATCTCTTCGTCAGTCATCTTTGCCACTAAGGGAGCATAGTCTTCGTAGTCGTTATGAGAGTGGCAGAAATCTCGCAGTCGCTGTTGACGTTCGCTATTCCTTTCCTAGATAGGCAAGTGGTGGGTATCCAAGTAGTCTTGATAGTCAGAGCGCAATTCTTGCAGACTACCACGTGCCACATTCAATAGCTTTATTTCCATTTCAGAACTGGTTTGTCCATCCTCGCTTCCTTCCACTATGTTTTGTTTGCCACTGCGAGCTGCTTGCACCATTTGATCTACGGTGCGGTCTCCATAGGGCGGAAGAAAACGGTGACAGAACTCTACGGTCAGTTGGTATATGGCGTCGCTCTTGCGATAAAAGTATAATTCTTTCCAAACAACGGCTTTCTTCAGTACCGTTCCTTTGGTGTTATAATCCATGATAGTTCGTTAAGTTTTATTGTAAATTTGTATGATATTGCAAAGGTACAGACAAATCCTGAGAGCGCAAAGCGTTTAGAGCATTTTTCTAGAATTATTTTAGGCTTTTCTAGGTTTTTCTAGGCTTTTCTAGGTTTTTTCTAGGCTTTTCTAGGAATCCCTAGGATATCCTAGATATTCCTAGAGTACTTCTAAAGAGTGAACTGCGCTATTTTTTAGCCTATTTGTTTGGTATTCTCAAGGAAAGAAGATACCTTTGCTGCGCATAATAAAAAAATGGAGTGATTGATATGAAGAAAATGATGACTTGCTTACTGGCTATGCTGGGACTGACAGCCTGTGGTCAGGAAAGCTTTACCAATGTTGGTGTGGAGGAGTTCGAGCGCTTGATGAACGAGCCGAATGTTACAGTGCTGGATGTGCGCTCTGCTACTGAATATGCAGAAGGACACCTCAAGGGGGCTATCCTGATAGACCAAGGAGATAGTGACTTTGTGGAGAAGGCGAAGAGTAAGCTGAATAAAGAGCAGAAGATTGCTATCTATTGTCGTAGTGGTCGTCGCTCTGCTAATGCAGCAGGAAAACTGGCTGCTGAGGGATTCCAATGCGTAAACCTGAAGGGAGGCATTCTAGCATGGCAAGAGGCAGGAAAGCCGGTAACGACAGAAACGAAAGAGTAATCAAAACAGCTCGTCAACAATTAAAATAAAAAAAGCTCGCCAGTATTGGCGAGCTTTTTGATTCTTATTACTAAGCCTTCTTAGCCTTTGGGGCAGCGGACTTTTCTTTTGCGGCAGCCTTTGCAGGAGCTTTAGCTTTCTTTGGAGCTGCAGCTTTCTTAGGTGCTTCCTTTTTAGCTGCAGGCTTCTTCTCCTGACTCTTGACTCCAGTCTCCTTCTTCTTTGCTGGCTCCAGTTTCTCCAGACGAGCCTTCAAGCGAGTAATCTCTTTGTCCTTCATCTCAATCTCATCACCCTGATTGCGGATGGTAGTGAGCAGTGCGTTGAGCTCATCGTTTTCAATCTCTTGCGGATAGAGGGCGTTAACACGGTTGATGAAGTCGCCAAGGATGTTCATATAGTTGGTAAAGGCATCAAACGGTCCGCTATAGATACCGCGGTCCAGTCCTACGTTGGAGGGCTTGGTAGTCATAAAGCGGAAGTTGTTAGAGGCCTGCAGATAGTCCCAGTCCTGATTGATGCGTGGGTCATCGGCAATGCGCAGACGATCGGCCACAGAGTAGAGCTTGTTGAAAGCCTCACGCTGCATGGCATTACCCAACCAGCAAGAAACGTCGCGTTCCTCATCCACCCAAGAGAGTGTGTCAGGCACGTTGAGCGCACCCATGCTCTTCACCTTCATACATATCTCGGTAGGCGTAGAGAAGGTGATGCCCTTGGCCTTAGCACAGGCAGGTAGCGCCTTCAAGAAGTCGAGGATGTTTGAGCTGAGAGGTTGAGCGATGCCCAGTGCAGAGAGCTCCATGAAGATGTTGATAATCTGCTCCTCTTCAGGCAGGCGGGCAATGCGATTGATATAGTCGTCGGCAAAAAGAGGATAACCTTCCCATTCGCTATTGTTGAAGCGCAGTGAGATGTCGTCAGAGAGTTCTACATCGCGCAACAGCAACTTCAAGTTGGGAGCCATCGCACAGTTATAGACATAGTGTGGCGATTTCCAACCGAGCACATGCTTAGCACCCTCGGTGAGCATACCCTTGAAGCCCATAGCTGCTATCTGTGCACCAATGTCATCAGAGTAGATGAGTGATGAGTTACGTGCAACGGTAGGTTTCTTGCCAAACAGTTCTTCAATCTTGGCTGTCTGCTTCTTGATGTCCAGAGCGAAGGTCTCTTCGTTGGCCAGTGATGACAGACCATGAGAGAAAGGCTCTGCCAAGAACTCTACGCAACCCGTTTGGTTGAGTTCCTGCAACTTGGCAATCACCTGTGGGGCATGGAACTCAAGTTGCTCTAGTCCTGTTCCCGACAGAGAGAATGCCACCTTAAAGTATTGCCCGTGCTCCTTAATCATCTCGCCAATGGCGGTGAGGGCAGGCATATAGCTGCGGTTGGCTATGTCGGTGATGCTACGCTCGTTCTCATAATCATCATAGTAATAATGATCGGTTCCGATATCGAAGAAACGATAGCGCTTCAGATGGATAATCTGATGTATCTCGAAATATAAACAAATTGTTTTCATAATGCTTAATTCTTAATGCTTAATTCATAATATACTTACTGTTCCCAGCCGAGAGTTCGCTTATAGAGGGTAGCTATCCATGCACCTACCTTCTCCCAGGTAATCTGATCAACCTCTTTCTTTCCCTCTTCCTTGAGGTATTGGAAGAGCGAGTCGTTAGCACAGATAGAGTAGATGGCGTCGGCTAGGGCATATACATCCCAATAGTCCACCTTGATACAGTTGTTAAGAATCTCGGCACAGCCCGACTGCTTAGAGATAATCGTAGGCGTACCACACTGCATAGCCTCCAAGGGCGATATACCAAAGGGTTCTGAAACGGAGGGCATCACATAGACATCGGAGTCTTTCAAGCACTCGTAAACCTGCTTGCCGCGCATAAAGCCCGGGAAGTGGAAACGATCGGCAATGCCTCGCTCTGCAGCCAGTTGAATCATCGCATCCATCATGTCGCCCGAACCAGCCATACAGAAGCGTACGTTCTTGGTACGGCGAATCACCATGTTGGCTGCTTCGACAAAGTATTCCGGTCCCTTCTGCATGGTGATACGTCCGAGGAATGTCACTATCTTGTCCTTGCCCGTGTGGTCAGGACGAGGAATGGCCTGATACTCGTCGGGTAGGGGATAAACGGCATTGTGAACGGTAAAGCACTTGCGTGGGTCTTGGTGATACTGATTGATAACCGTCTGACGGGTCAGCTCAGATACACACATGATGCAGTCGGCATTGTCCATACCATTTTTCTCAATAGAATAAACGGTGGGATTTACCTTACCACGCGAGCGGTCAAAGTCAGTAGCATGAACGTGGATGCAGAGAGGCTTGCCACTCACCTGCTTAGCATGGATGCCGGCAGGGTAGGTGAGCCAGTCGTGAGCATGAATGATGTCGTAGTCCAACGTGCGAGCTACCACACCAGCAATAATCGAATAGTTGTTGATTTCCTCATGCAGATTACCCGGATAACCGCCTGCAAACTCCATTGCGCCGAGATCATTGACGTGCATATAGTTGAAGTCGGCATACAGGTGCTCACGCAAGCGGAAGTAAAGGTCGGGGTCCATAATTCTGCCCACACGCTCTTGTACATATTCGTAGCTCACATCGCGCCATGTGATAGGCACTGCATTCATGGCTACAATATCACACGCTGAGCGGTCTTCATCGCCAAAGGGCTTGGGCAGACATAGCGTGATGTCCATATCGCCCTGAGCATATAGACCCTGCGAGATACCATAGTTGGCGGTGGCTAGTCCACCAAAGACGTGAGGAGGATACTCCCATCCAAACATTAATACTTTCATAGTGTTTCCTCCTTATTTATTTCTGATACGTATACTTCTCCAGCAACTTCAGTGCGCGCAGTATCTCTGCCACATTCATGGCAAAGGCCATTGCGCCACGTCCGTGGAATGGCGGGTTGCCATCAAACAGTTCACTGATAGTTCCCAAAGCGTGATAGTCCATCTCTTCTTCATAGCCCACCATCTGGCGCTCGATAAACGACAGACGGGTGCGCTTGTAAATCTTGAGCAATGCTTCCATATAGAATCCTCCCAACCAAGGCCATGCGGTACCCTGATGGTAGGCGTAGTCGCGCTGAGTCTGCGGACCAACATACATGGGATTATAGCCACCGCTCTTAGGTGATAGTGAGCGCAATCCCTTGGGGGTGAGCAGTTCACGTGTGCAGACATCGAGCACACTCTTCTTCTGCTCCTGAGAAAGGGGCGAGTAGTCGAGGGCAACAGCAAAAATTTGGTTGGGGCGTACGCTCCAGTCCATCATGTTGCCATCCACATAGTCGAGCAGATAACCATATTCGTTGAGGAAGGTTTCTACAAACGACTCCTTAATCTTAACGGCCAAGTCCTCAAGCACCTTAGCACCTTTTTCGTCGCCTTTCTCAAAAGCCATCAGTGCGCAGAACTTCACGGCATTGTACCACAGGGCATTAAACTCTACAATATAACCAGAACGAGGAACTACGGGCTTGCCGTTGGCGGTAGAGTTCATCCAAGTGATAGCCTTGTCGCGACCATCGGCATATAGCAGTCCGTTGTCGTCGAGGCGCAGGTTGGGGTGCTTGTCGTCCTTAATAAATATAATAATGTCTTGCAATAGTTTACCGTACTTCTCGAAAGCCTTGTCGAGACCAGCATAGCGTGCATACTGCTGGATAGCCCACACTGCCCACAGGGGCACGTCGGGCTGTTCCATCTCATATATCTTTACGCTCAGAGGCTTGCCCTCCATAAATTCGCGCAGACCGCGCTCGGCAGTCTTCATCACCAGTTCGAAGTAGTCTTGCTCATCGATGGCAAGTGTCAGGCCTGGCAGTGAGATAAACGTATCGCGCGCACGAGACTTAAACCAAGGATAACCTGCCAAGAGGTAACGGTCATCGTTGGCTTTGCGATTGTGGAACTGATGAGCGGCAGTGACCAAGCAGTGGTAGAAGTTGTCGCGAGGTACGCGCTGTTCTACCTCCTTCTGGAAAAGCGTCTTCAGCGTGTTGGTCTTGATGGCAGAGGTAGATGCAGAGAAGATGATGCTCTCGCCCTTCTTGATGTCCATCTCGAAGTAACCTGGCACATACAGGTCTTCGTTAGAGGCATAGCCACGCTCCTGCTCTTTAGGATATTCTACACCGCGATACCAGTCGGGGTGGAAGATAAACTCGTTCTTCTTGTTGAACTGCATATACAGGTCGGGATAACCAGCATACATGCAGGTCTTGATACCATTGTCCACCTCCTGATATTCGCGCGAGGCCGTAGCGTTCTCATGCGTAAACTGGCGCACAGAGCGGAAGGCCAGGAAGGGGCGGAAACGAAGGGTAGTAGCAGAGTGAGCATCAACTAGTGTGTAACGAATCAGAATGCGATCCTCGTAATGATGGAAAACCACCTCTTTCTTTAACAACACGCCACCAACGCGATAGAGCGTGGTGGGTACTACGTCACAATCAAACTCTCGAATGTATTTGTGACCCTTGGGACTGTAGTTGTTTCCTTGGTATTTGTGTAGTCCAAGGTTGAACTCCGCACCATGTTGAATAACTGTGCAGTCGAGCGACGATAGTAACACGTGGTTCTCGTCGTCTAGCTCTGGTATGGGCACCACGAGTAGGCCGTGATACTTGCGCGTATTGCAGTCAACAAGTGTTGACGCACTATAGGCACCAGAACGGTTAGTACGCAGAAATTCACGATGGAGCGACTCCTCAAGATTGGTCATTACAGCTTTCTCGAATCGTAAATAACTCATAGTTCCTATTTTGAGATTTAAGTGTTTTAGATTTTGTAATCACCTTCAAAAGTACGCAATTTTGCTGGGACTACCAAACATATTTCGATTTTTTTGTAAAAAACCGACAATATTTATTAGTCTGGTATCAGGAAGTTGACCACTTCTTGCTCTATCGTGATGCGATAGGGCCCAACAGGGGTGCCAACAAGTCTTCCGTCAACACCTACCATGGCGTGCTTGGCTTCTTCGATAGTAACCTCACGAGTGCGATAGGGATGCACACTGCGATGGTTGAGGAAACGACCGGTGACCAATAACCACAAACCGGCAAAGATTTGTAGCACTTCAGCATGATATATCAGTGATACATCCAGCATACCATTGTAAGGTACAGCATTAGGTGTCTGTCCATAGCCAGGACCACTGCCCACACACATGGTCATCATCTTTCTATCTACTAGGTCGCTGTTGATTCTGACACGCATCTTATACTCCATGCGGTGGAAAATCATCAGGAAGATGGATACGATAAACGAAAGGGTGCGTGAACCTAATAGTGAGCGCGTCTGGCGACGTAGATTCATGATGTCGGCAATAAGACCGATGTTGACACAGTTGAGGAAATAGCGATGACACTGCTGTCCTTTCTTGTTGGTATAGCGCAGACAGCCTAAGTCGATGGCGCGCACACGATGCTTGATGAGCCAGTCGACAGTTTGTTCGAGGTTTTTCTCCTTAAAGTTCCAATAGCGGGCAAAGTCGTTGAGAATACCATTCGGAATCACGCCCAAGGCTATCTGGTCGCGCACCTGTTTCTCTACGCTCATCAGACAGTTGACTGCATCGTTCAGTGCTGAGTCGCCACCAATGATGATAATGGTCTTATAACCATTGTGGATGAGCATATTCATCAGGCGCTCCACGCTGTCAGTCGACTCGCTTTGCACAAAGTCGTACTGCACCTGACGGTCGTCTAAAACCTTCTGGATTCTCTCACGCTGCTTAGTACTGCGTCCCTTTGGACAATAAAGGATGCCCCACCGATTGTCTTCCATTTCCTATTATACTGTTTAGTGTTTGTATCTCTTGTATTTTATTCTCTATTTCATTTTCTCGATAATCTGTGCCACCTTGTCTTCCATTGGCTGAAGGGCATCAATCCAATGGATGGTAAATCCGCGCCGCTCCATACCTCTGAACCAAGTCATCTGTCGCTTGGCAAACTGGTGGATGGCTATCTCCAGGCGTTGGAACATCTCGTCGTAGGTAGTCTTACCTACCAAGTATTCCGTCACAAACTTATACTCCAAGCCATAATAGATTAGGTCTTCTGCAGGGATGCCTTCATCCAGCAATCCTTTTACCTCCTCTACCATTCCTTCTTCCAGTCGAGCTTTCAGACGACGAGTAATCTTCTCGCGCCTATGCTCACGGTCGATATCGATACCGATAATCAGAGAATCCACGGGTGGCAGTTCACGACGTGGCACAGGATTCTCCAGATTATAGGTCTCTATCTCTATAGCGCGGATGGCTCGCTGACAGGAGTCCACATCCGTCTTGTTGTGCATATTAGAGCCCGTCTTTGCCTTCAGTGCTTCCAGCATCTGTGTGAGTTCTGCCAGTGATTTACCCTCCAGACTGTCTCGCAGTGCTTGGTTCTGAGGCACGGGCGATAGCTTATAACCTTTGAGTACCGCTTCGATATACAGTCCGGTGCCACCGCAAAGGATAGGGGTGACTCCTCGGCGCTGAATATCCTGATAGGCATCAAAGAAATCTTGCTGATATTGAAATAGGTTATACTTGGTGCCAGGCTCGCAGATGTCTATCAAATGATAGGGTACATCTAGATAGTCGTCCAAGTCTTTTCCTGTACCTATATCCATGCGGCGATATACCTGACGCGAGTCGGCAGAGATAATCTCTCCACCTATCTCTTTGGCCAAGTGAGCAGCTACAGGAGTCTTGCCTGAGGCCGTAGGTCCTAGTATAGTTATCAGCTTTTTCATCTATATGATTGCTTCGTGGATGGCAAAGATACGAATAAACGAGCGAAAAAACAAATTTTTTATACAAAAAAAGCCATCCTGCATAGCAGAATGGCCTTTTTCAATATATCTGTCTGATATTATTTCAGCTCAGCGAGGTACTTAATGGTGCGAACCATCTGAGAAGTGTAAGAGTTCTCATTGTCGTACCAAGAAACAACCTGTACGAGTGAGTTGCCGTCCTCCATCTTGCTTACCATAGTCTGGTTAGCGTCGAAGAGTGAACCGAACTTCATACCGATGATGTCGCTAGAAACCAGCTTCTCCTCAGTGTAACCGAAGCTCTCGTTCTGAGCAGCCTTCATGGCAGCGTTGATGCTCTCTACAGTTACATCACCCTTAACAACAGCGTGCAGGATAGTGGTAGAACCTGTAGGAGTTGGAACGCGCTGAGCAGCACCGATCAGCTTACCGTTCAGCTCAGGAATTACGAGACCGATAGCCTTAGCAGCACCAGTTGAGTTAGGAACGATGTTCTGAGCACCAGCACGAGCGCGCTGAACATCACCCTTGCGCTGAGGACCGTCGAGGATCATCTGGTCACCAGTGTAAGCGTGAACAGTGGTCATGATACCGCTCTGGATTGGAGCGAGGTCGTTCAGAGCCTTGGTCATAGGAGCCAAGCAGTTTGTTGTGCAAGAAGCAGCTGAGATAACGGTGTCAGCAGGAGTCAGAGTCTTGTGGTTTACATTGTAAACGATAGTAGGCAGATCGTTACCAGCAGGAGCAGAGATAACAACCTTCTTAGCACCAGCTGTCAGGTGAGCAGAAGCCTTCTCCTTAGAAGTGTAGAAACCTGTGCACTCCAGAACAACGTCTACGTCCAGCTTACCCCAAGGAAGCTCAGCAGCGTTAGGAATAGCATAGATAGTGATCTTCTTACCATCAACAACGATGAAGTCCTCACCAGCCTCTACAGTGTGCTTGTTCTCACCGAACTTGCCGCAGAAACCACCCTGAGCGGTGTCATACTTCAGCAGGTGTGCAAGCATCTTAGGACTTGTCAAGTCGTTGATTGCTACTACCTCATAACCTTCAGCCTCGAACATCTGACGGAAAGCGAGGCGACCGATACGGCCGAAACCGTTAATTGCTACTTTTGTCATAATTTACTAAATCTTTTTATTAAAAATGAGTTACAATTTTGCTTTCAAAGTCAAAAAATACCCATTTCTGAGCACTTTTTTCTGTTTTCGAGCGCAAAGTTACAAAAAAATATCTATATTTGCACTTGAAATCAATCTTAATAATAATAAAAAAGTGTATTTGTGAGCCGAAAAATACCAAATGCGGACATTTAGAGGCCAAGATTGCAAAATGCAGATAGCAATTTTTACATATAACGTTAAATTAAAAATTTGAAGTTATGGGTTTCATTAAAGAATTCAAAGAGTTTGCTGTAAAAGGCAACGTGATGGACATGGCAGTAGGTGTTATCATTGGTGCTGCCTTTGGTAAGATTGTTACCAGTCTGGTCAACGACATTCTGATGCCGATTATCGGTATGCTCACTGGTGGTATCGACTTCACCGGCTTGAAGGCTACTATCGGTGAGGCTAACATTACTTATGGACAGTTTGTCCAAAGTGTTATCGACTTCGTGATTGTTGCTTTCTGTATCTTCCTGATGCTGAAGGGTATCAACAAGCTGAATCGTAAGAAACAGGAACCCGCTGCTCCTGAGGCTCCTAAGGGTCCCACGCAGGAGGAACTGCTGGCAGAAATTCGTGATCTGCTGAAGCAGAAATAACCCAAAGAGTTGGGGAAAAGATAAGCAAGAGGAAAACAATTTGTCATTGGTTAATTAATAAGTTTAAATAATAAAAGGTAATAGAATTGAAGACATTAGATTTTAAGCCTAAATTCTTTTCGGCCATCAAGAACTATGATCGCAAGACTTTCGTAGCCGACTTGATGGCCGGACTGATTGTGGGTATCGTTGCACTTCCGTTGGCTATCGCCTTCGGTATCGCCAGTGGTGTATCACCTGAGAAAGGCATTATCACCGCCATCGTCGCTGGCTTGTTTATTTCGCTCTTCGGAGGTAGTAAGGTACAGATTGGAGGTCCTACGGGTGCCTTCATCGTTATTGTGTATGGCATCATCCAACAGTATGGTATTCAGGGGCTCACCGTTGCCACACTGATGGCTGGCGTATTCCTTATCTTACTGGGTGTACTCCGCTTGGGCACCATCATCAAGTACATTCCTTATCCCATTGTGGTAGGTTTTACCAGTGGTATCGCTGTCACCATCTTTACTACGCAGGTGAAAGACCTGCTGGGTATGCAGATTGACCAAGTACCCTCTGACTTCGTAGAGAAGTGGGGCGCCTATATATATAATATAGGTAGCATCGACTGGTGGAGCGCTCTGGTGGGTATTGTCAGCGTGTTTATCATCGCTATCACACCTCGTTTCTCTAAGAAGATTCCTGGCTCTCTGGTAGCTATCATCGTGATGACAGTAGCCGTATTGCTGTTGAAGCAGTATGCAGGCGTCACCTCTATCGAAACCATTGGCGATCGCTTTAGCATCAACTCTACATTGCCTGGTGCAGTAGTTCCTGAGCTCTCTTGGGAAACCATCAAAGGCTTGGTTGGTCCTGCTGTGACGATTGCCGTTTTGGGAGCTATCGAGTCATTGCTTTCTGCTACGGTGGCTGATGGTGTTATTGGCGACCACCACAACTCTAACACTGAGTTGATTGGTCAGGGTATCGCTAATATCGCATCACCTCTCTTTGGCGGTATTCCTGCTACAGGTGCTATTGCCCGTACCATGACTAATATCAACAATGGTGGACGTACCCCTGTTGCAGGTATCGTGCATGCCGTAGTATTGTTGCTCATCTTCTTGTTCCTCATGCCGTTGGCTCAGTATATTCCGATGGCTTGTCTGGCGGGTGTACTGGTCGTTGTCAGCTATGGTATGAGTGGCTGGCGCTCGTTCTTGGCAATGATGCGCAATCCTAAGAGCGATGTCACTGTATTGTTGTTGACCTTCTTCCTCACCATCATCTTCGACCTCACCATCGCTATCGAGTTCGGACTCGTTTGTGCTTGTCTGCTCTTTATGCGTCGTATGGCTGAGACCACCGAGGTACGTGCCGTACTCGACGAGATTGACCTCAACGAGGATGCAGATATGGAGCGTGGTAATTTGGAGCATCTTACCATTCCCGAACATGTAGAGGTGTACGAGATTAACGGCCCTTACTTCTTTGGTGCTGGTAACCGTTTTGAGGATATTGTGGCACCTTTCGGTCATAAGCCCAAGGTACGCATCATCCGTATGCGTAAGGTTCCATTTATTGACTCTACAGGTCTGCACAACTTAGAGAATATGTGTCTGACAAGTCAGAAGGAAGGCATCACGGTTGTGCTCTCTGGTGTCAACGAGAAAGTTGATGCCGTACTGAGACGCAACAACTTCGACGCACTCTTGGGTAAAGAGAATATCTGCAACCATATTGATTTGGCATTGGCTCGTGCTCGCGAGATTGTAGAGGCATAAGCTTTGGTATAGAAAGTTTTTGCTTGCAAATACTCTTCACATTCACGCACAACTCTATGTGCTATAGCGCCTTACGCGTGAATAGTGTTTTTCAGTATATACGCCACGTACAATTCTGTGCGTGGCGTATATTGTTTTTTCTTCTTAATTCCGAAAAAAACAAAAAAGACAAAAAGAACGAAAATTTTAGTTTTCGTATTTTTCTTCGACCTAAAGGTGCGAAGTGTGGCGTTGCATTCGTTATTTTCGTGTACTTTCGGAATAAAAATATAGCAGTTTTTTCGGAATCTCCTTGAATAGTGCCACTTTAGCATCGGAATAGTGCCACTATTGCAAGGCAAAATAGACTATATCGACGTCCAAAACAGGCACTATTCCAGTGCTAAAGTGGCTCCGTTTCAATGCTACAAAAAGTTTGACGACACTTTACGGAGAGTTTTCCTCCCCCAGTGGAGGAAGGTTAGTAGTGGGCTACATTCAACTCCGAATACAGCTGTTTCGAGGTACAATACAATAACTATTGAGGTTCGAAAGTAACTGATTGGGCGCTGAGTGTAGCTAATTCAGCGCTGAGTTAGGCTAATTCAGAGCAGGGCTAGACTGATACAGAATGAAGACAGCCTGATACGAATGCCGAGACAGACTAAAAATACTATTCACACGTAACACACTATGGTATATAAAGATGCGCGTGAAGGTGAAGACTTTTTTCTAGCAAAAATTTTCTTCAGGCATTTATTTACATGAATCAGAGGGACTGTCCATGATTTTAAGATGATGATGAACCGCTTTCGCAAATAAACGATGTAATTATAAACAACAAAAACCGCATATAACATGCGGTTTTTTATTTGGGTAGTGACGTATACGGCTTGCCCTCTCGGGAAACTTACCCGGATAGTCAAATAAGCTATTTGACGTTGCAAAGATAGAAAGTTTTTCTGAAAACTTCCAAAAATTCAGTTAACTTCCTTCGCTTTTTTCAATTCGCTGTCAAGGATACTGTAAACGTAGCCCGAAGATTGGAAATAGAGACCAGTCTTAGGCTCACTAAGTTTCTCGAATAAGTTGGAAGTATAGACAACATCAAAAGCTTGTTGCATCGTGAATCCATACTCTTCCATGATTCGGGCAATGAGATCCTTAACAATCTCTTCTTTCATATTCTGAAATTCTTCTTGCGATACGTTCATAGCTTCTGGAGTTTATCAATAGCCCGCTGAGTACAGAAGGCATATTGGAAAGTAATACCTTTAATATACTGAATACGACGCAAAAACTCGTCAAAGGTAATATAACCTTGTTTGAAACGTGTAATTTGTGCTCCAATACGATCGTCGGCAATCGGACCATAAACTATATCATAATCATGGAGCGTAAGTCCCTGTGGTTCTACGCGATGGTCATAGACAAAATGTGCCCACTCTTCGGTGTAACCTTCAAAGCGTTTGTAGTGAAATTCTTGAAAGAGCTTCTCGTCAAACTGATAGACATTGACCACAGGATTGGTGTCTTCGAACTCAGCCCGAAATTGGGCCATCTCTAATGCTTGCTGTTCGTCTTCAGATAGATAGAAAGCACGTCCGAAATCCTTGTTCGGTTTTGACATTGTAAGATCTATGCGCTCAATATCAATAGTGGAGCCGTGATAGAGTTTCATAATGTGCCTCCTTTTCGTTGACAATATTCTTGTAGTGTTTGAACATTTTCGGCAAGTGAGAGCGTATGCATAATGCCATAATGCTTCTCACACAGGGCAAGCGCACCATATCGACTTAGATAACGATAGGCTTGTGCCTCCGAAATCTTGCTTTGAGCGGCAAATGCCGTCACGAGCAGGATAATATATTCTATCTTATTAAGCACTGGTGCTGCCATATTCTTTATAGTTTTTTATTATTCTGCTGCAAAGATACATATTATCTTTTGAAAAAGCAAGTAGCTTATTTACTTTTTTGCTAGAATGGCATTCCGCCACCAAATCCGCCAGGGCCACCTCCAGGCATACCACCGGGACCTCCACCGAATCCACCGCGTGGCCCGTTACCCCATCTGCCACGTCCGCCACGGTTGTTGTCGCCTCCAAAGAGGTTCAGGCGATAGCTTACGTGCAGCATGGCATAACTGGTGATGGCGTTGACCTCTTGGTCGCGCCAACCATTGGCATTGACCATGCGCGAGAAGTTGGTCTGCTCGTGCAGGATATCATACCACTGCAACATGATGGTTAGTGGTTTGCCACGCAAGAAGCTATGCGATAGCTGTGCATTCCATATCAGTTCGTCTGTGTTCAGTGTGGCATCGCTATAGCCGCGCTTGCTGAATACGTGGAAGTCGGTGCTCAGGTTGGTGCCCCACGGGAAGGTTATCTTTGTATTACCACCATACGAATAGTTCCACGTTGTCAGGTTGTTAGATGCCTGCAGACGGTTTTCTGTTCGTGCATAGGTGGTGCGACTGTTCAGCGAGAAGCTGAGCCACGAGTTACGATAACTGAGCGATACGGATGGTGAGAGGTTATAGGTATGGGTTACGTTGCGGTCTGGCTCTGCTGTGCGATTCAGATTCACATATCCTATGCGATGGTCGTAGCGTCCGTCGATAGAACCGCTAAAGTCCCAACGGTTCAGTGTGTCGAGTCCTATGTTGAAGCTCATGTTCAGAGAGGCATTCCAGTTACCATTGATATTCTCTGGTCGTGTGATGCGGCCACCTGTTTTCTCGTTATACGTTACAATATTACCTATCGAGTTGCTGGTGGTTTGCCAAGAACCATTCACGTTAAAGCTCCAGTGGCGCTGGTTCTTGGGTATCTGCATACCCAGGCTGTCGGTCACAAACTGCGTCTGTCGCATCATCTGGAAGTTGGCACGCAGATTAGTGGTGAGCGAGGGCTTCAGTCCGGGATTACCCATTGTGATGCTCAATGGATTGGTATCATCGTAGATGTCGAGTAGTTGGGTGATATTCGGCTGTTGTGTCTGAGCGCGGAAGTTTACCTGTAGGTTGGTCTGCTGATTAAAGCGCACACGCATATCCATGGTAGGAGATACGTTGGTTACCGTTCTCACCGTATCTATGGGTACGCCCAGATACTGTTGTACATAGTGCGACTTTTCTGGTTGGAAGGATACACCCATGCTCAGGTTCACCTTGTTGCGGATAAAGCGTAGCTGGACATCAGCGTTATGACCATATTCTGTGCGCTCTGAATAGCGAGTAAGGTCTTTGCTGAGATATGATTCGTAGGGATTCTCCAAGAATCCAAAGAGTGCCGCCCATTGGCGATAGTCTTGTAGCACGCTGGCAAAGGCCTCGTCGCTATAGTCGGGAAAGTCGTATGTAGAAGGGTCGTTTTTCTGATAACTATAGCGATAGCGATAGTTTAGTTGTAGAAAGATTCCCTGCTGTCCGAAGTTTCTTCTGCCACGATTACGACCACCATTGTTTCTTCCTCCCATAGAACCACCCATCTGTGGCATTCCTGGCATACCCATCATCTCGTTCTCCTCCTGTGTCTTGAACAGCAGCAGAGGCTCTGTATAGGTAAAGCCCAGCGAATAGCTTAACTGGTGGTTAGCCGAATTGGTATAGCGATTTGTCTGATAAGTAGAGTCCTCATCCGAGTATTTTTTCTTCTCCTGATACAGATGAACGGCTGAGAGACTGGCATTCTGACTGTTGCCATCGCGATAGCTCAGTTGTGAGCTTAGGGCGATATTACGACCATTTGCTCCCAGTCTGCGATAGATCTGCAGCTGGGCATTGACGTTCGTGTTGTCGTTATATCCCAGTCCTTTATTCTGTCTGCTGTTTACTGCCAAGCATTTCTTCTGCATCTCCAGTAATCCTTCGTTGCTCAGTGGGTCGCTCACATGCAGATAGGGGTCGGCATTAAAGGCTGCCGAGGTAGAGAAGTCACGGCTGTCACTAGTCTGATAACTCACATCTGGGCGAAACGATAGGGTAGTGACGGGGTCGATAGTCC
The DNA here is from genome assembly GCA_900199555.1 of Prevotellaceae bacterium MN60. Lineage (GTDB taxonomy): Bacteria > Bacteroidota > Bacteroidia > Bacteroidales > Bacteroidaceae > Prevotella. The sequence continues at coordinate 474,546 of FZQZ01000001.1, read as the reverse complement.
ATTGCAGATTCATGTTGCCCGTCCAGTTGTTGTTGCGCGAATAGCTCTGGCTGACACTGTTTGAAAATGCACCACCACGCGTATTGACGAAGCTCTCCGATGCTGTCCTGTTCCAGTTGTCTGCATCACCATGATTCCATGTCACGCGTCCGCTCCATTTCACTTTCTTATTCTCGTAGCTTGCATCCAGCGCAGCTGTTTTTGTCTCTCGTTGTCCCTGTCCGTTGCCACGTCCTCTTCCTCCTCTTCCTGAGAAGTTACGGTCGTTCACATTGTTAGCATTACCCATAAAGGTGTAGCGCATATCTCCGAAGGGCTTCATGGCTGTCAGTCTGATGCCATAGCGCCCCTCAGTACCTATACCGATATCCGGATTGGCTTGCAAGCCTTTTCGTGCACTCTTCTTGGTTGTAAATTCCAGCACAAAGTCGTCGTTGCCATCATCCAGTCCCGTCATTCTTGCAAGGTCGCTCTTCTCTTCGTAAGCCTTCACCTGATCTACCACATACGAAGGCAGGTTCTTCATTACCGCATCGTTGTTACCTGTCATGAAGTCGCGCCCGTCCATCTTGAATTTCTTGACACTTTTACCATTGATGCTCACCTTTCCGTCGTCATCAATCTTTGCACCAGGTAGTGCCTCTACCAGTGCCTCGATAACGCTCCCTTCAGGCACTCTGAAGGCATCGGCATTATATACCACTGTGTCGTCTTTCACCAGCATCTTTGCCAGGTTGGCCGTTACCACAGTCTCCTTCAGTTGGTGGGCATCAGCCTGCATTCTTATTCTGCCCAATGCCACTGCCTCGTTGCCATTAGCGCGAAAGCTTTTGTTTTCGGTTTTATATCCAAGAAATGTAATGCGCAGCAGATAGTTGCCCGCCTTGATGTTGTTGAACGATATGTTGCCGTTTGCATCTGAGAATTTGCCCGATACAAACGTTGTGTCGTTGTGTCCTTGTCTGTTGCTGATACGATACAGTTGCGAGGTTGCCTTCTCTAATGCATCGCCTGTTTCTGCGTCCATTATATGTGCTGTGAGAGTAGTGCTTTGAGCACTTGCCAGCATGATTCCATACCAGCAGAGAATTATTAGGGTTGATAGTTTATATTTCACGAGCGTTTTAGTTTTTGAGTGATGATGTATAACTATGACGCTCAACAACTGCAAATGTTTAATCTATTATAAAAAAATGTCAGGAGTGCCGACTCCTGACATTCTTATCCTGCTACTCTTATGCGATGATAATGGTATAGGATAGGGATGCTTAGAAAAAGTATTACCAATACCGATAGGATGAGTGGTATGGGTACGGATGGTGTGTGTGTAGTGGTGGCTACTGGCCCAAACTCGTGCTGATATTGCATCAGGCGCTCGATATAGGCATCCACGGTTACCCACCGTTCTGCATCCACCTCGCTCTGCATGCGCAACAATACCTCCTGTATGTATCGTCGATGCTCCTCAGGCATCTCCTCGGGCAGTTCGCTGGTGGCAGCAAACCAATGGGCTTGCTTGCCATCGCAATAGGGAAAGATGCGCAGCGTTTGCCATCCGCCATAGTGGAAGATGTAGTCGCAAAACAGTTGCTCGGTGGTAAGACTATCGTTTGCCTCTAATGGATTCTTACGCAGAAAAGATGTCAGCGAGAGCAGTTGCTCATCGTTGTCGCATACCAGTAGCTGACAAAAACGGGTGGCAGTCGCCTGAGGCAGTACCGCATTTTTGGCACTGCTGCTCAGGACGATTGTCGCGAGTGATAGTATAAGTATTAGTCTTTTCATTAGATAGATTCTACGAATTTTATCAGCGCCTTACGGTCTGCCTTCTTCAGGTGGTAGAACTTCTCAGCAGCACGATAGCCATCCGACTGCTTTGAATAGCCATGCCACATGATGGCTTCGAGTACGGTGCGTGCTCGGCAGTCGTGCAGTCGGTCGTCGGCACCTGTCAGTCGTCTGCTCAGTCCGCGTCCCCACAGTGGGGTAGTGCGACACCATCCTGTGCGGATATCATTTTTCATAAACAGGCGGTGCTGCACCATATCCGTATAAGGCCAGATGGTCTGTCCGGGATAGCGAGGCAGCAGGTCGGTGGCGTTCTTACCGATGCTCTGGGCATAAGCCTTGATAGAGCTGTCTATCCACATCTCATCCTTGCCCGTGGTCCATGAGGGGCGGTGACACTGTGCACAACCAATCTCGTTGAACAGTTCCTTACCACGCTGCACATCGCTATTGTCCAAGTTGCGCGCAGCAGGCACAGCCAGTCCTCGGTGCCACACCATAAACTGATAATACTGCTTATCGTTCATCTCAGGTGTAAAGTTGTGCCATTCGTTGTTATACTGGTTGGTCGATGGGTCTAGCAGGTTGCGCACTGCTGTGGCGATGTTAGCCTCCGTACCATCCGCATAGTAAGGCGACTTTGGGTCAGCCTTGATGCTGGCTATCACCTCAGGGTCTTCGCTCATAGCCTGTGCCCATGCCGAGGTGGTATAGAGCCAGTTGCGATCTGAGCGCGTCACGTTGGTGATGTTCCAGATAGCATTCGAGCCTGCACCGTCTTGCAGCGAGCCACGTGTCATGGCATAGGTAAAGCGCTTCAGGGGTCCGTGGTCGCCATGATACTTGCCCGTATCGTTATACTTTGCCGTATAGTAAGCCGAGGACTTGAAGGTCTTCGCGTCGTTGTCCCACATGGCAGGGTTCAGCGTTACATACTTCGACTCCTTCTTCCACTGCTCCTCGATGTCCTCATCGCTGATGGCATCCAGCAGACCGGTACCATAGATGCCGATGGTTGACTCCAGTCGCACATCATAGTTCGAGGGCTTAGGATTGGTGTGAAAGGCCTCCTGAGGGATGCGCACCTCGGGGTAGATGAGGCTATAGCGCTCGCCATCCTCAAACTCCAGGGGCAGTCCGCTCTCCATCGCTGTCACCGTCTTCCACTCAATGCTTATCAGGCTCTCGTCGATAGGTGCCTTGAAGGGCGCAGCAGCCTGTGTCTGTGGCATACCCGTCACCTCAGCTACGTAGCTGTTGTCGTCGGGATGATAGATCACCAGCAGATAGCCATTGCCTATCTGGTTGGCACGATACTCCGTTTGGCGCTTGCCGTGACCATAGCTGGGGTGACAAGCGATACAACTGTTGCGCACCCATGCCGGTCCCAGTCCCTTGCGAGGCTCCTGATCAAAGGTGTAGAGCTTCTCAAAGAATCCCTCACCCACGTTGAAGTCGTTCATCATACTTGTCAACTTCTCCACTGCAGGTGTTGCTGCCGAGTAGCTCGCCTTCTCCGTAGTACCCAGTTGTCCACCCGGATACCACTCCTCGGCCGAGAAGTTACCCGTAGCTTTTCCAAACACTTCCTTGGCAGGTTTCAGCTCGCCTAAGGGGTTGTCTTCCAATGCTTCGCTACTATCAGAGCAGCCTGTCAGCGCTCCAGCGAGCGCCAACAGGCCACCAAGAGTAGCTCTTGTTATGTATTTCGTCATTTCTGTTTTGTTGGTTTATTCTTCTTCTTCTCCAGATGTAGATTCCCAGTTGTTCTGGTCGTCAAAGTTCTTACCCGATACTACGCTGCAATACTTCACGAAGGGAGAAGGCATACCGCTGATGTTGCTAATGGCGGTGTTGAAGCCATTCTCTACTGCCGTGTTCACGCTAGCCTTACCCACCTGAGCAAAGAATCCGTGGAAGCTCTTGGTGGCAGCACTGCCATTGGTAGAACCATACCATACGTTGCGGATAGAGCGGATGTTGTCAGCAAAGTCGGTGATAGAGTTGTAGCTATAAGGTGACTCTACGTAGGCGATGTCACCATTAGCAAAGGGGTTGGCAATCTTTGCAGTACCCACCTCGTTGCAGATGCCGAAGCAGCTACCCTCGTCAGCGCTCAATACCTGTGTGATGGCATCGGTCAGTGAGGCAAAGGTGCTCTGACTGTTCTTACCAGCCTGCTTCAGGTTGTCGCCAAAGCTCATACCATTCTCGGTAGTATATTCCAGTCCTGCAGCCTTTACTACAGCAGCACGGCTTGCGTTTTTCTCGCCCTCCCAAGCTACCTGCAACTGGAAGGTGCGCTCCTTCAGCAGGGTGCAGATGCGCTGAGCGTAAGCCAGCTCTGAGGCACCGCTGATGGCAGTGAATCCGGGATAGGTGTCGTTGTCCTTAAACTCAGCAACGTTACGAGGCTGACCATTGCGGAACAGGAAGAACTCCAGAGCGTGGAATCCCAAGATGGTAGCATCCTCAATCTCCTCGTCGCTAAAGTCGGTGCGACCAGACTGCAGATAGGTCAGCAGCAGTGAACGGTTCAGAGGCCATGAGTCGATGGTTGGGTCAACGTCGAAGTCTGAGGCAGCACCGCCGAGGAAAGCCTCTGAGCGCTCCCAGTTCTCGCGAGCCGACTTAAAGTCGTCACATGCCTTGTTAATCTTCTCCTGTGTGATGGTGTTCACGTTCAGTCCGTTCAGTGTCTTCTCCAGGTCTTCCGTGTCGTCAGCCAGCTTGGTATAGGTAGGCACGATGACATTGTCCACCAGATTGTCCAGCACCTCATACAGATAGGCCTCCTGAGCGTCGCTCAAGCTAGCAGCAGCAATCACGCTGTTGGCACTCTCCAACTGCTTACCCAGATCGTCACACGCATCCATGGCAGCGTTACCAAAGGTTACATCGCTATAGATGTCGCCCTTTTTACCATTGTCGTCATTGTTGTCCTCGCTACAAGATGTCAAGGTCAGCGCGCCGAGGATGACGGCTACCGAAAGACTTAAATACTTTTTCATTGGTTTTTATTTTTATGTTTTATGTGGTTATTCTTTATTTGGTGTTTGGTGAGTGGTGAGTCGTGAGTGGAGATATGTTTCTGCGCTCAGAGTCCCTCCCCAGTGGGGGGAGGCTAGGAGGGGGCTTCAATGGAAAAATCCCGCATACGCTACGCTGAAGTTCAGTGCCGGTTCATTGTTATACCCGCTCTTCAGGAATCGCTGCGTATATTCCGCCTTGATCACTATCTCCTTCACTGGCATGTAGTTCACACCCACTGCCATGCGCTTCACCTCCGTATAGTCGTAGTGCGTGTTCTTGGTAGCAGAAGCATAAGGATTATAAGCCTCATAGCGTCCGAACAGATACAGATGCTCCTTGCTCTCACGTGCCTTAGGTATCAGTGCCATCACGTCGTAGCCCGCCTCGATGCCTACCGCATAAGCATGACTGCTCACAAAGGCAGAGTGCTTAAAGGGCGACTTCGAGTTCTTACGGTTATACATATACTTCAGCTGGTCGGCACTACCCAGGTATCCGTAGTCTGCCTGTCCGCGAACAATCCAGTTGTGTGCCTTATACGTCATGTCGATAGCACCGATGGCCACACGACCGTTATATTTAGCGCTCAGTCCCTCCTTCTCTGCAGGATACGTATTGCCGATACTGTGACCATAGTAGCCACTCAGTCCGATGCGCAATCCGGGCACCGTATAGTTGTCCAGTCGCAGAGCCACACCATATTTATTGGCCACGTCAAACTCTGTGGGCGACTTATGTCCCTTATGTATCCATCCCACGTTGGTAAACTGGTCGGCATTCAGTCCTGCCACCAGCTGTACCTCATAGCGGAAGTCACCATAGCGTCCCCATAGCGAGATACCCGTCTGGTGCCATGTAGAGGGCAGGATAGTGTTCTCACCCTCTGGGCGATACACCGTAAAGTAGTTCAGAGGCTCGTGGTGCGCATTGTTCAGTCCTACGGGTACCACAATATGTCCTGCGCGTATGTTTGCCCACTCGGCGAACGACTTCTGAATCCAGAACTGCTCCAGCTCTACCTCGCCGCCCTTTTCGGTTTCCTGTTCCCATTCGCCGCCTTCTTCGTCCTCCTTCTCATAGGCGAGACCAACACCTCCGTGTTCAAATTCTATCTCCGTGCCGAAGGTCCATCCCTTGCCGAAGTCATACCCAAGATAGATGACGGCATGCGGTATGTCGAATCGTCCGTGTGTAGGGTCGTCCTTATGCTCATCCGGCTGACTGTAGCGACTCACGTGGTCACTATAGAAGTTTCGCGAGTAGTTCACTTCGCCATATCCACCCACGCTGAGGCGGCTTTGTGCGCTGACTGTCAGCGCACAACAGGCCAAGAGTGCTGTTGCAATACTTTTCATTTCTTTTTCCTTTTACCTTTGTTTCTTTTCCGAGTGCAAAGGTAAAAACATTTGAAGTGTTGCGCAATACCTAAAAATAGTGAAAATGATTATCCGATGGTGTCTGTGTAGCTCATCCAATATGCTTAGTACGAATGAGTACAGAGGCTAAAGTACTGGAGTACGGAAGTAGAAGTACTGGAGTACGGAGCCTTAGTACTGCAGTTGCTTTTCAATATTTATTAGTCAAGATAGGGCATGTTATTATTGCCCCTATCTTGACTGTTGTCTCTATTTATAGAGATAGAGGACGAACAGTCCTTTATAAAGTAATCTTCGGTATTTCCCGAACGCTCTATTCTAGTACGAATGCAACGCTACACTTCGTGAAGAAAAGTGAGGGCAATACCAAATAAATTCCGATTTATTTTCTTCTTTCTCGTAATTATTTTGTACCTTTGCATAGTAGAATCTAAAACACGTGGAGTATGGATGATATTCACTCATTGTCAGAAGAAGACATCAAGTTGCGATACATCACACCAGCCATCCTTAACAAAAACTGGTCGGTGGAGAATATCACAATGGAGACTAAGGTAAAGCTTACCGATGGTAGGATTAACCTTAGAGGTAATCTTGTGGCTCGTGGCAAGGCGAAGTATGCCGACTATATGCTTTACTACAATCGTGCTACTCCTATCGCCATTGTGGAGGCTAAGGATGCTAATCATTCTCCAAGTTTTGGCATGCAGCAGGCTAAGGAGTATGCAGAGATGATGGATATTCCTTTTGCTTTTAGCTCTAATGGCTTTGGATTCCACGAATACGACTTCCTGACAGGTCGTGAGCGTTCGTTCTCTATGGACGAATTCCCCACTAAGGAAGAGCTCTATAATCGTTTCTTGTCTGAGAGCAACCATGGCGCTGGTCTTTCTGCAGATGAGTTGGATGTTATCAATCAGCCTTACTGCACAGGTCAGAACATCTTTCCACCTCGCTACTATCAGCGCAATGCTGTAAACCGTACTGTCAATGCTGTTGCCCGTGGTGAGAAACGCATGCTGTTGGTAATGGCTACCGGTACAGGTAAGACCTATACAGCCTTTCAGATTGTCTATCGCTTGCTGAAGGCTGGCCTTGTAAAGAAGGTGCTCTATCTGGCTGACCGTAACGTGTTGGTTGACCAGTCTATCGAACAAGACTTCAAACCGCTTACCAATACCATTCACAAGGTAAACTATCAGCAAGACAAGGAGAATCCGGATACAGCCCATGAAGTATATTTTGCCCTCTATCAACAACTGATTGGTAAGGAAGGCGCACAGAACTATAAGGAATTATTCAAGCCTGAGTTCTTCGATTTAGTGATTGTTGATGAGTGTCACCGTGGCAGTGCAAAGGACGATAGCAACTGGCGTGAGATTCTGGAATACTTTACAGATGCTATCCAGTTAGGTATGACGGCAACGCCCAAGGAAACTCGCTATCAGTCTAACATCAGTTATTTTGGCGAACCGCTTTATAAGTATAGCCTTAAAGAAGGTATCGACGATGGCTTCTTGGCTCCTTTCAAGGTCATCAACATTACTACGAATATTGGTGACGAGTGGCGTCCCACCAAAGGCCAACGTGATATCTATGATAACCTGATAGAAGACCGTATCTACAATAATACCGATTACGACTATAATATCATCATTGAAGACCGCATCCGTGAGGTGGCTCATGAGGTAAGCAGTTATCTTCGTGCCACTGACCCGATGGCAAAGACCATTGTGTTCTGTGCTGATGAAGACCATGCCGAGCGCATGCGCATCGCTTTGGTCAACGAGAATGCTGATATGTGTCGCAAGTATCCTGACTATGTGGTGCGCATCACGGGCAGCGATACTTATGGACAATCCAAACTCGACTATTTTATTTCCGTAGCTTCTAAGACTCCCGTCATTGCCACTACCAGCAAGTTGCTCTCTACTGGTGTCGACTGCAAGATGGTTAAGCTCATTGCCCTCGACCAGCGCATCAATTCAATGACCGAGTTCAAGCAGATAGTTGGTCGAGGCACTCGCATCCGTGAGAAGGAAGGCAAGACGCACTTCACCATCATGGACTTCCGCAATATCACCCGACTCTTTGCCGATCCCGATTGGGATGGACCACTGGAAGTGGATAAAGGCTATCTGCCCGATAGAGCGAAACCCTATAAGGAACCAACGGAAAAGCCACAGTGTGCAGCAGAAGATGGCGATGATACGGAATACCAGCCCAAGCCCTTTGTCGGTAAGGATGGCTGTCAGGTGAAGGTTATCAATAAGGTGGTGTCTGTTTACGATAGCAATGGTAAGTTGCTCCGCACAGAGAGCATCACCGACTATACACGCAAGAACATCAACGACACCTATGCCAATCTGAATGACTTTATCCTGCATTGGAATCAGGCAGAGCGAAAGGCAGAGATTACAGACCTGATGCGTGAAAGTGGCATCGACCTGCAGGCGTTGAAAGAAGAGCAGGGCATGACTGATGTTGATGACTTCGACTTCATCATTCATCTGGCATACGGCAAGAAGGCACTCACTCGCAAGGAGCGAGCAGAGAATGTGAAGAAGCGTGATATCTTCCATAAATATGGTCCTGATGCTCAGAAAGTGTTAGAGGCTTTGCTCGATAAGTATATGAACGAAGGTATCAGTCAGTTGGAGAATCGCAAGGTGCTCACTCTTGATCCCTTCCGTCAGATGGGTTCACCAGCCAATATTGCCCGCTTCTTTGGTGGCAATAAACAATATTTTGAAGCAATAAAAGAACTTGAAGCCGAGCTCTACAGCGTAGGCTAATTATCAATGTTCAATGTTCACTGTTCAATTAATATAAATGGCACTAACAAACTTTGTAAAGAACGTCAGAAACATCATGCGTAACGATGCGGGTATCAATGGCGATGCCCAGCGAATAGAACAAATAGCATGGATGCTGTTTCTGAAAGTATATGATGAGAAAGAAAACGATTGGGAATTCAACGAGGATAACTACCATTCATTCATACCTGAGGAATGTCGTTGGCGCAACTGGGCTAAAGACGACGGCACTGGCGAGGCCATGACTGCCGACAAGTTGCTGAACTTTGTTGATAATACGCTCTTTCCTACGCTTAAGAGTCTGGAAGTTAATCCCGATACTCCTATGCGTAGTGCCATTGTTCGTGCCACCTTCGAGGATGCCAACCAGTATATGAAGGATGGCGTGCTGCTGCGCCAGTTGCTCAATGTCATTGATGCCCTCGACCTGAGCAGCTATGAAGAGAGTCATGCCTTTGGCGAAATCTATGAAACCATCCTGAAAGAGATGCAGTCTGCTGGTTCTGCTGGTGAGTTCTATACACCTCGTGCTTTGACAGACTTCATGGCAGAGATTATCCAGCCTAAGATTGGCGAGCGCATGGCAGACTTCGCTTGTGGTACGGGTGGCTTCCTGACCTCATGGCTTAAAGCCCTCGACAAGCAGGTAAAGACCGCCGAGGATAGAGAAGCCTATGCTCAGTCCATCTATGGCATCGAGAAGAAACAGTTCCCTTACATGCTTTGTGTCACTAACATGCTGTTGCACGATATTGATTCACCACAGGTTAATCACGGCAACTCGCTGACCAAAGATGTGCTGAACTATACTGACGATGACAAGTTTGATGTCATCTTGATGAACCCGCCCTATGGTGGTAATGAGAAGAATGATGTGAAGCGCCACTTCCCCTCCGACCTCTGTTCCAGCGAGACTGCCGACCTCTTTATGGTAGTTATTCAGTATCGCTTGGCTAAGAATGGCCGTGCAGCAGTCATCCTGCCCGATGGTTTCCTGTTTGGTACGGATAATGCCAAGCTCGCCATCAAGGAGAAACTGTTGCGCGAGTTCAACTTGCATACCATCGTTCGCTTGCCAGGCAGCATCTTTGCTCCCTATACCTCTATTGCTACCAACATACTCTTCTTTACCAACGAGAAGGCTGAAGGTGCAGCAGAGGGCTTCAGCACCAAGGAAACATGGTTCTATCGCATGGATATGCCAGAGGGCTATAAGCACTTCTCTAAGACCAAGCCCATGCTGCTGAGTCATTGCAAGCCTATGGAAGAGTGGTGGAACAACCGCACAGAGATTATTGATGCTGAGGCTGGCGACGAGAAGTCACGCTGCTTCTCTGCCCAAGAGCTTTTAGACCTCGGCTTGAACTTCGACCAGTGCAAATTCCCTAAAGAGGAAGAAGAGGTACTGCACCCTGAAGAACTGCTCAAGCGCTATCACGCCCAGCGCACCGCCCTTGACGCTAAAATAGACCAGACGCTGGCAGAGATACAGCAGCTCCTAGGAATAGACTCTATAGATCCTATAGCTTCTATAGATCCTATAGCCCCTATAAATACTATAGATACTATAAAAACTATAAAAAAGAATCCCACCCATGGCAAAAAGTAGCGAAAAGCCCTTCAAGAGCATCTTTCGCCAAGTGCCAAAGTGGCAAGACCTCTGGTTCTATCAGAAATCGGAAGTGCTCTACCAGATGACTTACGTCTTTTGTGAGCGCTTTCTGCCACAATACGGCGACCGCACTGTTGACCAGATGGTACAGGCTGCACGCTCAGGAAAGCAGAACATTGTGGAGGGCTCGGAAGACGGTAAGACATCTACCGAGATGGAACTGAAACTATTGAATGTTGCCAGAAGTAGTATAGGAGAGCTGCGACAAGACTATGAAGACTATCTGAAGTCAAGACAGCTGAAACAGTGGACTCCTGATGATGAGCGTTTTCAGCCTATGCAGGACTTCACCAAGAGCCACAACCAGCTCAGCGACTACGAGCCCTATTTCCAGCAGTGGTCAGCAGAAGAGATGGCGAATGTAGGCCTGACGCTATGCTTTCAGGTGGACACCATGATGAACAAATACATGGAGAGCCTGGAGAAGACCTTTGTCACTCAAGGAGGCATCAAGGAGCGTATGCATGCTGCTCGCACGGGCTATCGTCAGCAGCAAGACAAGCGCCTCGCTGAATTAGAGCAGACTGTACCAGCCCTGCAACAGCAACTGACGCAGGCGCAAGCGGAAGTCGCAGAGTGGAAAGCTAAATATGAGGACTTGAAGCAGCGCGCCCTCAAGGCATACCAAGAGCAGAAAGAAGAAATAGAAAAGTTGAAAAGAACACGATGACCGCACAACAATTAAAGAACGCCATATTACAAGAAGCCATCCAAGGCCGCCTTGTTCCTCAAGACCCTAATGATGAGCCTGCATCAGTATTGCTTGACCGTATTCGCAAGGAGAAGCAACAACTGGTAAAGGAAGGCAAACTCAAAAAGAAAGACCTCGAAGAGAAACAAATCTCCGAGGACGAAATTCCTTTTGAGATTCCTGAGAGTTGGGAGTGGTGCAAACTTGGATGGATTGGAAGTTGGGGAGCAGGTGCTACACCAGCAAAAGGCAATTCTGAGTTCTACGATAATGGAACTATACCCTGGTTAAGAACTGGAGAACTTAACAATGGATATGTATATGATTCCGAGATTAAGGTGACAGAAAAAGCCTTGGAAAAATGCTCTCTTCGTATGTGTCAAAAGGGTGATGTTCTTATTGCTATGTATGGAGCAACTATTGGTAAGGTTGCAATTGCTGGAATAGAATTAACAACGAATCAAGCATGCTGTGCTTGTACGCCATATATCATTTATAATAAATATCTCCTATATTATTTGTTAGTGTGCAAGAAAACTTTCACGGAAATGGGGGAAGGTGGTGCTCAGCCTAATATCTCAAGAGAGAAGATTATTGCATTTCCATTTGCTCTTCCTCCTCTTGCAGAGCAAAAGCGCATTGTGGAAAAGATAGAAGAGTTGATGCCAAAGGTAGAGGAATATGGCAAGGCACAAGAAAAGCTGAATAAGCTGAATGAGGAATTGCCTGAGAAACTGAAGAAGAGCATTCTGCAAGAAGCAATCGAAGGCCGCCTTGTACCCCAAGACCCCAACGATGAGCCTGCAAGCGCATTGCTGCAGCGCATCCGTGCAGAGAAAGAGCGCCTCGTAAAGGAAGGCAAACTTAAAAAGAAAGACCTCATCGAAACACCCATCGCTGAGGACGAGATACCTTTTGAGATTCCTGAGAGTTGGAGATGGGAAAGACTAGGGGAATTAGTAAGTAATCAAACAGGGTTGTCTTATAGTAAAGGAGACTTAGAAAAGAGAGTAAATAGTCCCATAAGGGTCTTAAGAGGTGGAAATATTCAAAATGGTTCATGGTGTACGAAAGTTGATGATGTAATGATTGCGCCAGAATACATAAAGAAGCCCAATCTTACTCTTCAGAAGAATACTTTCATAACACCAGCAGTAACCAGTTTAGAGCATCTAGGTAAAACTGCATTAATAGAAGAAGATCATTCTGATATAGTAGCAGGTGGATTCGTCTTATACCTATTACCATTTTATAGAAATGATATTTTCTCGAAATACTTGTTATATTACTTTCAATCTGCATATTATAACACATATTGTCAGTCAATAGCTAATAAGTCTGGACAAGCATTTTGGAATTTATCACGTCAGAAATTAATGAATCTTGTATTACCAATTCCTCCCCTTGCCGAGCAACATCGCATTGTGGAGAAACTGGAACAAGTGCTTGGTGAGATTGATAAATTAAAGAAGTAAGACTATGAACAGACTTATACTCATAGGTAATGGATTCGATTGTGCACACAATCTTAAGACAAAGTACGAAAACTTTATATATTGGTATTGGAAGCGTGTAGTGGCTCATATGCTCACAAAATCAATAGATACATATGAGGACGAGTTATGTAAAGTCACAAATCACGAACTAGATTATTGGGGTAAATATTATTTATTTCATTCTGAAGAAGAAAAAGATATATATAAATTCTTTATTAATAAGGAAGGTGACATTGATATAGAGTTTAGTCCTTTATTTGAAAGAATAAACAAGAGCGTTCAGACTAAAGGATGGGTGGATATTGAAAATGAATACTATGACTTGTTGAAAGAATATGCTTTTGTTGATAATATAAACAAAGTAAAGGAGTTAAATGCCCATCTTCAATATCTAAAAGAACGATTAATAGAGTATTTGACATACATAGATAAGCAAGAAGTATCTATCAACGAAAATATAAAGAATAAGATGTATGCACCAATAAAACTGGATGAAATGTCTATTGCATCTAGGCATCTCCTAAAAGAATATGTAAACTCGTGGATAGAGCAGAATGATAGTATTGTGAAAAGCAAAATACATCGATATGGATTAAATGAAGAAATCTTTGATAATGAAATTGCTTCTTTCCGTAAGAATTATAAAGCAGGAAGAGTTCCTTTTACTGATATTCCACGCCATTATATGTATCCTGATGCTGTGATGCTATTAAGCTTTAATTATACTCATTTCGCCCAATTATATCATAACGAAGATTTGGGATTCATCAACTATATACATGGAAAAATTGAAAAACCATCAGGTGTTATCTTTGGCTATGGAGATGAACTAGACGAGAATTATAAGGCTCTACAAAATAAAAACGACAATAACTGTTTAAGCAACATTAAATCTATCAAATATTTAGAGGAAGAAAGCTATCGAAGGTTACTTGCCTTCATTGATGCTCAACCTTATCAAGTTGTAATCATGGGGCATTCGTGTGGTAATTCAGATCGCACATTGCTGAATACAATATTTGAACATCCCAATTGTATATCAATAAAACCTTACTACTATATAAAAAAGAATGGCAAAGATAACTATTCGGATTTAACGATGAATATCTGCCGAAACTTTACAGACATGAAACTGATGAGAGATAAAATGGTAAACAAAACTTATTGTGAGCCACTGACAAGACAATAGAGAAATAGATTTTCGCAGAATAGTAGCACAGCGGAACAGTCCCCCTGTGCGATGAAAAAGAATTCGATTTGGGAAACAATCCTACGTATCGTCATCGCAGCAGCTACAGCAGCAGTAACAGCGCTGACAACAACAAGCTGCATTGCGCATTGACCATTAAAAGGGAAGCAAAACGCTTCCCTTTTTTTGATGCATCTGCCACCTCTTGATGCTGTTTCCGCATATTCTATTTGGAGATATGGAAAATAGTTTGTACTTTTGTCGCATAGTTATACACAGACATTTTAACTAAAGCACAAAAATGAAAGTAATTAGCACAAAGAAGGCGCCTGCTGCCATTGGGCCGTATAGTCAGGCTATCAGAGTGGGAAACTTGGTATATACCTCTGGACAGATTCCCATCGATCCCGCAACAGGGGCGTTTGCCGAAGGGGGGATAAAGGAACAGACAAGACAGTCGCTGAACAATGTGAAGGCCATTCTGGAAGAGGAGGGGCTGGCAATGGACAACGTGGTGAAGACTACGGTGTTTATGGCGGATATGGGCGACTTTGCCGAGATGAATGGCGTATATGCGGAGTTCTTCACAGAGCCTTATCCCGCACGCTCTGCCGTGGCGGTGAAGACGTTGCCTAAAGGGGCGCTGGTAGAGATAGAGGTGATAGCTGAAGCGAAGTAAAAAAATAGCTCATCTTTGAGGTACAGTGCAAAGAGCCACCCTAATATTTAGGGGGGAGGTTTGACCCCTCCCCCCTATGTGTTTGATGCACGTGATACTAAGAGTTGTCTTTTGTCTTAATGGTAATCTTAGAGTAGATTACCGGAATGTTGGAGATAGTTTGACTGGTATGAACCGGAGAATTGGATATCAGGCTATTTACAATCATTGCTGTGTTGTACGCCATGTCCTTCAGGTTCTTGTCAATGGTCATAGTCTGCTTGCCGTTCTTGATGTTGGCCTGCGCCATAGCATTGTTGTCCTGACCAGTGATCACCGGCATATTTGTAATACCTGCTTCCTCCAGTGCCTCAATGGCTCCCTGAGCTATATTGTCAATTGCTGACAGAACCATGTCGGGACACTCACCTTCTGCGTAGCTGGCAAGACGGTCTTTCATGGCTTTCTTACCATCGGCAACAGTCCAACTGTCAGACTTCACATCGTTATATTCCTTCTTGCCACTCTTTACCACCAGTTTTCCGCTGTCAATGTATTTTTTGAGCAGTTCCATGGCTCCTTCATAATAATCCTTGGCGTTGGCATCGGTCTGAGGACCTTCAAGGATTTCAATGGTCATGGACGACTTGCCCGAAGAGTGAAAATGATTGAGAAGGAACAATGCCTGAGTACGTCCAACCTCCTTCGTGTCGGTAGAAGAGACATAAGCTATGTGCGGGTTGTCAAGGATAAAGCGGTCGTGGCATACCACCTTGACGTCGGGGTGCTGCTCCAACAGACCGGACTCATTGATTTTCTTATAGTCAATGGCTGTCAGCACGACATATTTTACTCCGTCGTTGATGGCATCTCTAAGCTGACTAACCTGTAGCATCGCACCCTCTGCTGTCTCGGGAGCTACGTGGAACGCGGCCTTGAAACCATACGTAGCCATCACAGACTCCAGGTTTGCCTTGTCTATGCCCCATCGTTCTATGCTGGAATCGTCGGGAAGCAACACAACCACTCTCTTCTGATTGTCACTCTTGTTGTCATCACTGTCGCTGCACGATGTCAGCCCTGTCATCATCACACCACACATCATGATGGTGGCAAACAACCATAATAATCTGTTTTTCCTCATTTTCTTATTGTTTTAAGTTATTGATAGAATAAATCTTGTTAAGTTTTCACAAACTTCATTGTTGCAAAGATAGGATAAATATATTGAACGACCAAATTATATGCCCGTTTTTTTATCTCCTTCTGTCTCCCAAACAGTTGGCAATAACCGACTTAGCGTCTAAAAGATATCTTGTTCTTGATGCGTAGTGCGATGTTCATTGTTGTTATCCTGAAATAATATTTCTAAACTTAATTTACGTATCTTGGTATTTCGGGTGCAAAGGTAGGGCATTCGGAGGTGCTGTGCAATACCTAAAAATGAGGGTTCGTGTGTGGCGAAGAGGAGTTTTTGCCGTATTTTATCGGAGTTTTAAAAATTAATCCTATCTTTGCAATGTCAAATAGATGATTTGACTATCCGGGCAGAATCCCGAGAGGGCAAGACTATATCGACACTACCCAAATAATAGAAACCGCATGTTATATGCGGTTTCTTTTGTTTTATAAAGATGTTATGCAGCTAGCATCTCTTTGCCTAGTTTGTGAATCTGCTCAATGATTTCTTGCTCGCGTTCTTTCGAAGGTTTCTTGAATCCATTGATGTAATTGCGCAGCAATGTGGGGTTAAGTCCCATCATTCGGGCAAACTCGGCAACATTAATCTCCTTATGTGTGAGAAAGAATTTCTGCAAGGCACTTGGCTCTGCATCTTCATAGCTAAAACTTTCGAAGCTGATGTCCTCATCCAATCCACGCCAATGAATGCCATCAAAGCCAATGGTGTATGAGGAGCGCTCCTCCGCAGAAGCTACCCGTAACTTGGGATACCACAGTAATGACTGCTTGTACTCCTGTCCCTTTTCGTCTCTGCCATAGATGTAATTGGCATCGAACCAAATCTCTTTAATTGTCATAGGCTTTCCTCCTTATTTATTTTTCAAAATGATCTTTCCATCGGCTAATGATTATATCGGCATTCTCGTCTATTACATTCTTTATCTTTTTGAAATCGTTTGCTTTAATATTCTGTTTCTCAAAGAGTTCAAACTCAGTTCCATTCCATACGAATTTGGCGCATCCGCCGTTTCCTTCTACATGTATGTGCAATGGTTCGTGCTCTTTACTATAAAAGAAAAACGAAAATCCGTAAAATCTAAATACCTCTGGCATATTCCTTTTAATTATTTCTACGCTGCAAATGTAGGAATTATTTTCGATACCTCCAAATAATATGTCAATTATTTAATGCATTCAACTTTTTTTGTATTTTATCAGCGTTTTAATTTTAACTTCGTATCTTTGCACTGCGTAAGAAAATGAGAGAAATGAAAAAGATATTGTTTGTATGCCACGGGAATATATGTAGGAGCCCGATGGCGGAATTTGTGATGAAGGATCTGGTGGCGAAGGCTGGCAGAGAGGGGGAGTTTTATATCGAGTCGGCAGCGACATCGACGGAGGAGATAGGTAATGGGGTGTACCCTCCAGCGCGACGCAAACTGGCGGAGCACGGGATAGGGTGCGCTGGCAAGACAGCACGACAGATGACGCGAGGCGACTACGAGAGGTTCGACTTGATAGTGGGCATGGATACATGGAACATCAGGAACATGAACCGTATGTGTGGCGGAGACCCGGAAGGAAAGATTAGGATGCTGATGGACTATACCAATAGGCCGGGCGACGTGGCGGACCCTTGGTACACGGGTGACTTTGAGGCTACATGGCGCGACGTGCTGGAGGGATGTGAGGGCATCTTGCAGGCGATATAGGTAGCGCAATAGTGGCAATACCCAAAAATGATGAATTTGAAGGCGGGTATTGCATATATCAACGGAAATAAGTACTTTTGCAGCGTTAATATATTTTAGGTATGAAGAACGTGAAGATGTATGAGTCGCAGGATAAGATGATTACGCTTATCAAAGATAACTACAGCGTGCTGCAGGCGCTGAGCTCGTTTGGTATCAATCTGGGCTTTGGTGACAAAACGGTGGCAGAGACCTGTGAGATGAATGGGGTGGACTGTCATACGTTTCTGGCTGTGGTGAACTTTACCATTAACGACTTGGCTATCAGTGAGGACGACGACCTGATAAGCGTGCCTACACTGCTTCACTATCTGGAGGCTAGTCACCGCTATTACCTCGACTTCCAACTGCCATTTATCCGTCGCGAACTGGAGGAGAGCATCAACGAGCAGGATGCCTTGGGACACCTGATGCTGAAGTTCTACGATGAGTATGCGCAGGAAATCAAGCGACACATGAAGTATGAGGAGAAGACGCTGTTCCCGTATGTGCAGTCGCTGATAGACGGTAAGCCGATACCTGACTATAACGTGGAGATGTTTTCTAAGCATCACGACTCGGCAGATAAGAAGTTGCGCGAGTTGAAGCTACTCATTATTAAGTATCTGCCAAGTGATGCGCATCTGAACAGTAAGCTGACTGCTACGCTCTACGACATCTATAACAACGAGGACTGGCTGCACCAGCATGCGGAGGTGGAGAACCACATCTTTACGCCTGCCATCCGCCGACTGGAGAAGAAGCTGAAGCAGGACGACGTGACGAAGAACATATCAACGATGGTGTTCAAGGGTGGACAGGACAACCTGGATGCGCTGTCGGATCGTGAGCGCGAGGTGATAGTGGGTGTGGTGCAGGGACTGCAGAACAAGGAGATAGCGGACCGCCTGTTTATCTCGGTGAACACAGTGATTACGCATCGCCGCAACATCGCACGTAAATTGCAGATTCATTCGCCCGCCGGTCTTACCATCTATGCCATCGTGAATGGCTTGGTGGATATTAGTAGCGTGAAACTTTGACACGTTGAACGTTGAACGTTGAACGTTGAACGTTGAACATTGAACGTTGATTTCCGCGATAAACGAAAGCAAAAAATACTCGCTGAGCCATACCGAGCCTGAGCGAGGTCTAAATAACGTTGAACATTGAACATTGAACGTTGAACGTTGATTTCCGCGATAAACGAAAGCAAAAAATACTCGCTGAGCCATACCGAGCTTGAGCGAGGTCTAAATAACGTTCAACGTTCAACGTTCATCGTTCAACGTATTAAACTTCGCTAATGCTAACGTAGCCGTGGGTGACGGCATAGATGGTGAGCGCTGAGACACTCTTCAAACCCAGCTTTTCCATAATATTTTTGCGATGGGTGACTACTGTCGACAGGCCGATGCAGAGCTTGTCGGCAATCTCTTTGTTGATATAGCCCTTGACAATCAGCTTCATCACCTCTATCTCGCGCTTGGTGAGCTCTTTTACCTGCATAGGGGGCAGGTGGCGACCACCACTGTGGGCATATTGCTGCAGGTGGATGATGGCGCGCGTGAGCTCGTGCTCAGGCTGATTGAACGAGAGGCAATGGAAACCCTCGAAGATGGCATCGCTGCTGGGCTCGGGCGTAAGCACAATGGTCTTACGACGGCGCTCAGCAAAGAAAGCACGGTGGCTCTGTAATACCTCCACGGAGATGAAATAGTGAACGTAGGCGTCGGGACTGTGCTGCTCGAGTTCGGCAAAGGTGCCAAACGTGTCGACATCCATCACGGGGATGACGGCCTGCAGCAGCTGTTTGAGTCCCAAAACGGCCAACGTGTTGTTTTCTACGATAGCTATCTTTGGCATCATATATCTTACTTGATTTCAAAAAGATTGAAGAAGCCTGTCATCATAAACACCTTCTTAATCTCTTCGTTGATATTGATGATTACTACCTTGCCTCCCTTGGCCTGAGCTTCTTTACGGATGGTGAGGAAGAGGCGCAGACCAGAACTGCTGATGTATTCCAGTTCTTTGCAGTCGAGGGTAATCTGCTTGTCGGCATTGTCGAGCAGCGGAGCAATCTCTTGTTGAGCCTTGATAGCTGAAGGGGTATCCAGACGACCACTTACCACGGCCATCATACCTTCTGCTTGTTCTTGAATATTAAAAATCATGCGTATGAGTTTTATTTCGTGAGTTGTTTTTTTAATGTCAGCACATTCTTGCCATCAACATACTGGTAGTGGATGGTATCCATCAGTTGGCGTACCAGGAAGATGCCCAGTCCACCAATGGGGCGCTCGTCGACGGATAGCGTGGTGTCGGCCTCTTCCTTCTGTGTAGGGTCGAATGGAGTGCCCGCATCGCTGATGACGAACTGCAACCACTCGTCGGAGGCGCAGACATCGATGGTGACGTCGCCCTTTTCGCCCGGTGGATAAGCATAGTCCATCACGTTGACTACTGCCTCTTCGATGGCAAGGTTCAGGCTCATCGTCAGCGACATGTCGAGACCGATAGCTTCGGCCACGGTGTCGATAAACTCGTTGAGCTGGGGGATAGTCTCAACATCATTAGGCAATGTCAGGCTGCGCTGCAGCTTGACATCACCTAAATCGTGCTGAGAGTATGTTGCCATCATTGATGTAATTAAATGATGTTAGTATTCTTACTTGTTGATGAGGGCCTTGCGAGCTGCGAGGATTTCATCCTTCATCTCGCTCATCTGAGCCTTGAGCTCCTCAACAGTAGTAGCATTCAGGTGCTCCAGTGGAGTGAGAGCCTCGGCAACGGGTGCAATCTCGGGGTCGTAGAGAGACAGACGGTTGGTAGCGTCGAGGATGAGGATGATACGGAAGGTAACGTTGGCTGCAGTCTCGTCGGTGAAGCTGCTCAGGAACTTGTCCTGGTTCTGGCTAACGATGTAGAGCTGCTCGATGAGGGCAGCAGAAGCAATCTGCCAGAAGTAGTTGATGCGACCATTCTCGTCCATAGCGGTGTAGAGAGCCTGAGAGGTCTCGAAGATGCTACCAGTGTTGTCCAAAGCCTTGAAAGAAGGATCGTCGATGTCGGCAGCCAGCTTAGTGATGGCCTTTTCGTAATCCTCAACGGGCATCTCGTAGAGAGCTGCAATGCGCTTGTCAACATTCAGAGCGCTCAGCACGCGATACTTCTCAGCCAGTGTGGTGGCCTCTTCAGCAACACCAGCGCTCAGCAGATAGGTAGGCTTCACCTGCTTCTCCTCCTTGGTGAGGGTGATGCCGTTGTTGGTCTCTTTTACGAAGGCGGGCTGCTCCATCTTGCTGAACTCGGCAGCGATACTGTCGAAGTGCATCTTGATGCTAGCCTCAATCTGTTCCTGCTCAAAACTCTTCAGAGTATCTGCCTCTTCAGCGTTATTGGCACTCTTGTTTCCTCCGCATGCTGCGAAAACGATGGCTGCTACAGCCAAAATAGATAACTTTTTCATTGTGTTGAAATTTTTTTGTTGTTATTAATGTTAGTACTAATTTATTTCTCTAGGATGTTTTCTCTTTTCGGATATAGCGTCCGGGACAGTCGGTGAGCAACAGCACGATGGCAATGATGCTCATCAACAGCAGGATGCCGATGTTATACCACAGGGTCTTGACGTGATAGGTGCCTACCACCTTCTCACTGGCATAGAACGGAGCTTGTCCGCAATGGCTAAAGGGGGTGAGGAAGATAAGACCGGTGCGTGGCACGATGATATTGTCGACAACGCCCACCATGCTCTGTTGGTCGGCACCGATGACACAGTCTTCTAGTTTCAAATTATAGTTGTCGCGCTTCAGCTGCAGCACCTCGTCCTTACCGATTTGGCGAATGAGACTGCTCATCGTAGCCTCTATCTTCAAGGCGGTCTTATTGCTGCGCTGGGCAAGGATGCGCTCGGCATCCTTCATATACTGGTAGAGCGAGGTGTAGTCGTAGGCGCCCTTGTAGGCTGGCATCTCGCAATACTCCGTGAGGCGAGGCATATTCAGGCGTATCACCTCCAGGTGGTTGGCATCTACTGGCTTGCCATTCTTCTGCTCGTCTTTCAGCGTCTCCAGCTGGCTCTGCATCTCGTAGAGATAGCCCATATTAAAGAACTGGTTCTCGTATTTCTGCTTGTCGAGCTCGAAGAAATTCTGCTCGTATTCGTTGTCAGTGAAAGAGGTGACTGCCAGTGCCTCGTAGGCCCAGCGTGAGGGGATGAGATTACCCACAACA
This sequence comes from Prevotellaceae bacterium MN60, assembly GCA_900199555.1. Taxonomy (GTDB): domain Bacteria; phylum Bacteroidota; class Bacteroidia; order Bacteroidales; family Bacteroidaceae; genus Prevotella. The sequence continues at coordinate 452,673 of FZQZ01000001.1, read as the reverse complement.
GGCACATTGCCCGTAGTGCTCTTAGGGGTGAGGTCGGAGAAACTTACCACCAGTCCGCAGAGTAGTATCTGGGGGATGAGCAGCATGGGGATGCTGATATAGATGGCTACCACCGAGCTGAGACACTGAGAGAGCAACAGGCCCGTGAGATTGGCCAAGAAGGCAGTGACAAATAGGATGAGCCACCAAGCACCAAAGAGGCCGTGGATGCCCATCATGGTATTGCCCACAAGGATAAATAATAAGGTCTGTATCAGGGAGAGGGCTCCCATGAAGACTATCTTAGACCAGATATAACTGGCATGCGACAGGTGGAGGAAGCGCTCGCGCTTGAGTAGGGCGCGGTCTTTGATAATCTCTTCGGCACTGCCACTCATACCGGTGAAGGTGGCCACGATAACTGCCATAAAGAAGTAGCTGACCAAGTTTTTGTTGTCCATTACGCTATAGCCCTCGGGGGGAGCAAAGCGCGTGAGATAGCCACAAACAAGTGCCAACAGGGGCGCCTGTAGCAGGGCTATGCACAGATATTGGGTGTTGGTAATCTTGGTCTTGAAGTTGCGATGCAGGAAGATGCAGAACTGCTTCAGTGCTCCTGGCTTCTTCTGGTCGGAATGGGGCACCTCGCTCACCGCCACTGTAGGCTGCTCTTCGCGATTCTTCAGATACAGCTCATGCCACTCCTGAGGCGTCATCTTACGCTCATCAGATACCTCACCACTGCTGTTGAGGGCTTTCTCGTCGATGATGTTTAGCACAATCTCGGGATTGACATTGCCACAGGTAGGACAAGCACTGGTCTCGGCATCGGCATAGTTGGCAGCCTCCTTGAAATAGGTGACAGCATCGATAGGATTGCCATCGAACACGGGATAACCTCCCTTGTCTAATAGCCACAGACGGTCGAAGAGCTTATAGACATCGCTCGAAGGCTGGTGGATATTGAGGATGATGAGCTTGCCCTTGAGCGTCTGCTCCTTGAGCAGGTTTATCACCTTCTCAGTGTCGGATGACGAGAGGCCCGAGGTGGGCTCGTCGAGGAAGAGCACAGCGGGTTCGCGAATGAGCTCTAAGGCTATATTCAGGCGCTTGCGCTGACCACCCGAGATGAATTTATTGATAGCCGAACCTACCTTGAGGTCTTTGGCAGCCACGAGGTCGAGGTCTTTCAGCGTCTTCATCACACGGTGGTCGATATCGGCAGCACTCATGCCCTCAAAGCAGAGCTTGGCAGTAAACCAGAGGTTCTGATACACGGTGAGCTCTTCGATGAGCAGGTCGTCTTGAGGTACAAAGCCAATCAGCGCCTTCGCCTCAGGCTCGGTGATGCTATGGCCATTGATGGTGATGGTGCCCTCTTGAGGTGTGAGCGTACCATTGAGCAGCGAGAGTAGGGTGGTCTTACCTGTGCCCGATCCGCCCATGATAGCCAGCAGCTCACCATTGCGCAGGGTGAAGCTGAGGTCGTGCATACCATTATCACTATTGGGGAAGCGGAAGTTGACATTGCGTCCGCAGAACTCTACCTGCTGCGCCTGGTCTTGCTCCTGATGATAGGTGCTGATGATAGACGAGTAGTACACGGGACGACCATTGGCACCCTTCAGTACACTGCTCTGCAACCATACCTGATAGGCTCCTGCCAATACAGGGACATCGTTGAGCAGCACCTTGTCGTTGCCACTATAGGTAAAGAGCAACAAACCGGTAACAGTGTCGTAGAGCGTCTTGAGCTGTCCATCGAAACCCTCCAGATGGTGTATCTTGACGTACTCGGTCTCGCGATTATCTACAAAGTCGTAGAAGGTGCGATATTGTTCTTCGGGAATGTGGAAGCACTGGGCCATCGTGTCGAACATATCGACAGCCTGAATGCCATCACTGCCACAGAACTCCATCAAACGCAATAAGAGAAGGGCTTCTTCGCTGGTGCGTATCTTGCCATGCAAATTAGAGCAGATGCCACTGACGGTGTCCTGCGTATTCAGGTCGTCAGTCATCTCATAGGCCATACGCATATCGCTATAGAGGTCGAGGTAGATATCTATATTACGAATACCAAAATGACGGCGCAGATAATTAACAAGCATGTTTTTTGCTCGTTCTTCGTCAACTTGCTCTTCTTTGCCAAAGAGGGCAAACAAGCTGATAAAACTAGAAAGTATAATATCTGTCATGTCGTTGGTTCTTTCAATCTATAGCGGTTTTTGTCGCATTTTAGGTAATGCATTGACAAAGGTATGAAAAATATCGGACTACCTATTTGTTAAGTGTGTTAAAAAAGTTTAAACACATTGTTAATATCCCGCGCCTACCGTAAGTTTTAAGTATTTTTGCAGCCGAGATGAGAAAGAGAAGATTGTTTTTGTTATTACTGACGCTGTTTTTAGTGTGTACTGCAAGGGCTCAGAAGCATACTGAGTTCGTGGGCTTTCCGTTGTCATTGGCTCCTTCTGAGATGGCTCAGGAGTTGCGTGCCAAGGGGTTACAGCAGCAGGGCGCTAACGAACTGTCAGGACGAATAGCTGGAATAGATGTATGGGTGCGTATCGGCGCCAACAAAGATACTATAGGTTGTAGTCATCTGGTGGTAACTACCAAGAAACAGGAGTCGGCAGCCAGAAGGCAGGAGCTGGGCATGAGGAGTCAGGATGACTATACCACGCTGATGCGCTGGATGCAGAAGCATTATGGTCGCCCTACGTGGGAATCGACAGTGCGCTCTCATCGCTTTGCGCGTTGGTATGTAGATTACGACAAAGATATCGTGATGATTGCCACCGCCCAGTCAACAGTAGAGATATGGTTTTACGAGAATCATCGTGTGCGCCATATCGACTATTATGCTATCTTGAAATATTGTGAGCGCCATCCTTCGGATGATGTCCCTTTCTATACGGCAGAGGATTGTGTGACGTGGAAGAGCACGGCTCCGGTAGTGGTAGCCAAGAAAAAAGTTTCGAAGCGACGTCGTGCTGTCCGTCATCGCCGAGCTAAAGCTCGTCGCCGGAGGCGATAATGGTGAAAGGTGAGTGGATTTGGTGAAAGGTGAGTGGTGAGTGGTAATTGGAGAATACTTAAAGCGCAGAAACATTTCTCCATTCACCACTCACCACTCACCAAATACGAAACTCCCGAGGGAGTTTCTCATTACTCCATCGGGAACAATCCGTAGAGCTTGGCGTCAATCATGTCGGTTACTTGCTTGAAGTGTTCGGGATTCTCGCCAAACTTGCAAGTGTCGCCCTCAATGATAATCAACTGGCCCTTGTAGGTGCTAATCCAGTCTTCGTAACGCTTTGACAATCCCTCGAGATAGTCCAGGCGCATGGTCTGCTCGTATTCGCGACCACGCTTCTGAATCTGTGCTACCAGTGTGGGGATGCTAGAACGGATGTAAATCATCAGGTCGGGCAACTTTACCAGCGACATCATCAAGTCGAAGAGGTCGGTATAGTTGGCAAAGTCACGATCTGACATCATGCCCTGACCATGCAGGTTGGGCGCAAAGATGCGGGCATCCTCAAAGATGGTGCGGTCTTGGATGATGGTGTCCTTAGACTTGGAAATCTCTACCACCTCCTTGAAACGCTTGTTGAGGAAGTACACCTGCAGGTTGAACGACCAGCGAGGCATGTCGGCATAGAAGTCTGCCAGATAAGGGTTGTTGTCAACGGGTTCGAAGCGTGGTATCCATCCATAGCGATGGGCCAGCATCTTAGTCAGTGTGGTCTTGCCACTACCAATATTTCCTGCTACTGCGATATGCATAGTTATAATGCTTAATTATGAATGCTTAATGCTTAATTTCTTAGTTTTACATCATTCGGGGAAGAGGCCAAACAGATGGTTGTCGATACGGTCGATAATCTGAGCCAAGTCCTTGGGATTGTTCAGATAGTCCAACTCATCCTTCTCGATAGTCATCACCTTGCCAGGGTACTTATGGTAGATGAAGTCATCGTAGCGCTTGTTCAGATTCTGCAGGTATTCCAGTTGGATGCCCTGCTCGTATTCGCGTCCGCGCTTTTGAATGTTACCTACCAAGTGAGGCACCGAGGCTCTCAGATAAATCATCAACTCGGGGGGTCTTACCACCGTCATCATCTGCTCGAACAACTCCATGTAGGTCTCGTAGTCACGGTCTGAGAGGTGACCCATCGCCCTGTTGTTCTCCATAAATACATACACCCCTTCGTAGATGGTGCGGTCTTGAATGATGGTATGGTCGGCCTTCGCAATATCTATCAAGTCGCGGAAACGTTCTTTCAGAAAAAACACCTCCAGATTAAACGACCATCGATAGATGTCGCGATAATAGTCTTCCAAATACGGGTTATGCTCGACTGACTCAAAGCGTGCTTCCCAACCATAGTGTTTGGCGAGCAACTGGGTGAGTGTCGACTTTCCGCTTCCTATATTTCCTGCTACTGCAATATGCATGGTTTGTAGATTTTCGCACAAAGGTACGAATAAGTGAGCAAAAAGCCAAATTTTATTTGAGCTTTTTCGAGCGAAAGTTCCTTCGAGGCTACGCCTCAGAGGTACAAAATAAAATCGGCAATCTATCAAGAATGCCGATTCTAATTGTTTAATATTTCAATTTTTTAATTTTTCCCTTACGACAAGAATCCCAGCAAGGCACCTGCAGCAACGGCCGAACCAATAACACCCGCCACGTTGGGACCCATGGCGTGCATGAGCAGGAAGTTGCGACGATCGTACTCCAAGCCGAGGTTGTTAGAGATGCGGGCAGCCATAGGCACCGCACTCACACCCGCATTACCAATCAGCGGATTCAACTTTTTGTCCTTGGGCAGGAAGATATTCATCAGCTTGACAAAGCATACACCACTCATCGTGGCAATGATGAAGGCTCCAGCACCAATGGCAAAGATGTAAATGGTATTGATGGTAAGGAACTCAGAGGCTTGGGTAGAACAGCCTACAGTAAGTCCTAACAGCATCACAACAATATCGTTTAGTGCTGCACCGGCAGTCTTGGCCAAACGGGTGGTCTTGCCACTCTCTTTCAGCAGATTGCCAAAGAAGAGCATACCCAGCAGGGGCAGACCAGAAGGCACGATGAAGGTGGTGAGCAGCAAGCCCACGATGGGGAAGAGGATACGCTCCGTTTGTGATACCTGGCGCGCAGGCTTCATCTTGATAAGGCGCTCCTTCTTGGTGGTGAGCAGACGCATCAATGGGGGCTGAATGAGGGGTACCAGTGCCATATAAGAATAGGCACACACGGCAATGGCTCCCATCAGGTTGGGCGACAGCTTGCTCGACAGGAAGATGGCTGTAGGACCATCGGCACCACCGATGATGGCGATACCTGCAGCCTGATTGGGTTCGAAACCCAATGCCAAGGCAAACATATAAGCACCAAAGATGCCAAACTGAGCAGCAGCACCAATGAGCATCAGCTTAGGATTGGCCAAGAGGGCCGAGAAGTCGGTCATGGCTCCGATGCCTAAGAAGATGAGTGGCGGATACCAGCCTTGACGTACACCCTGATAGAAGATGTTGAGCACGGAGTTGTCTTCGTAGAGACCAATCTCCAGTCCGGCATCAGCGCGGAAGGGGATATTGCCGAGAATGATACCCAGTCCGATAGGTACCAGCAGTAGGGGTTCGAAGTCCTTCTTGATGGCAAGCCAGATGAAGAAGGCTCCTACGGCTATCATGATGAGGTTGCCTGCCGACACATTGGCAAAGCCCGTATAGGTCAGGAACTCATTGAAGTTGTCTATGATAAATTGCCACATAAGATTCGTTATTTGTCATTGTCTATTACCCAATTGTCAAGAGAACGCTTCCTTCCATGACAGCATCGCCAGTAACCACCTTGATGCTGGTGACGGTGCCGGCATATTCGGCCTCGATATTGTTCTGCATCTTCATGGCCTCCAGTACGATGACTACATCGCCTACGTTCACCTTGTCGCCCTCTTTCACGTTGATGGCAGTGATGGTGCCAGGGAGAGGAGCCTTGATGGCATTACCCGTTGTAGAAGCAGCGGGAACGGGGGCTGCAGCGGGAGCAGAACTAGCAGCGGGGGCAGCAGCAGGGGTGGGAGAAGGAGAGGCTGCAGGTGCAGGAGCAACGGGAGCCGAGGTGGCACCACGCTTGATAGCTGCCAGTGCGGGATGCTTGGCAGCATTGATAGGCTTCTGCATCTCTACCTCGAATGGGATGCCATTGACATTGACACGGGCTATCTTGCCTTCTATATCGGTGATTTCTACTTCGTAGTCTACACCTTGTACTTTATATTGATACTTTTTCATTGTTTTATTTCATTTTAGGGGTTGTTGGAATGGAGGGCGCGGAGTGCATAGTGGGTAGGATGGGAGAGTGGAACTGAGTCATCTGCGTGTATTCATCGTCCCACTCGGTGTCTTTCGACTTGATGGTGATGACGCCCGACTCTACATCGTGGATGTCGTCTTCATACTGGCGCAGTGCCAATCCGATGACTGCCATATATACTTCCTTATCGATACCCTTGGTGTCGAAACCTTCGCGCAGCATGATGCCCGTCTTGCGACCTACCTCGATGGTTTTTTCTACCGTCTTGGTAATAGGTTTGATGGGTTGCTTGTTGGCCACCTTCTTGGCTGTCTCCATGTGGCGCATGAGTATGCCAAAGAGGGTGAAGGTAATCCATAATAATGCCAGACAGAAGAAGACGATGCCCATCGCCATCACAGCCATACCAAAGCCGTGAGGGTCTTCGCGCTTAAACTTCTCTACCTTCGACTCGCTAACGGTGGTCTGGTTCTCGATGCCTGGTGTGACACGGTCGGCAGACTTGACCTCCCAATCAGCAGCAGTACCATTGTTGGCAATACGAGCATACGACTGGTTGGCAGCCAGCACCGGAACGGTGATAGAGTCAATCAGTTGGGTGGCATTACCATTGTAGAGCGCAATCCACGTAGGTTGAGTAGCATCAACGGGAACCGAGAGGTGTAGCGAACCTTGGGCAGGACTGCTGCCAAGCTGGAACACGACAAGTTGGCGACCACTGAGGTCGGTACGCACGTCGCCATTAGGAATCTGGCTCATACGCTTGACGCGCTCCGGAACACTCATCTTCTGATTGAGTACGGAGCGATCGGTAGTGATATACATACCACGAATGTTATACGTGGAGTGCGAGATATTGGCTATCTCTACCCACGCATGGCGCGCTCCGTATTCGTCAATCAGACTCGTCTGGTTGGTAGTCATTACCTCGTTGAGTTTGATGCTGGCATCCATTTGGGCCATCATCGGAAGGGAGGTAGTGACTAACAAAGAGCCTAAAAGGACTTTTACGAATTTCATTTTATTATAAAGATGTATTATTATATAGTTTCTTTCGGTTTTATCAAACTCGTTGGCAAAAGTAATAAATAAATCGCACACTGCAAGCATTTTTGTGCAATTTTTTTGAGAGAAGATAAAAAAAAGAGAAGTTGCATCGCTGCAACTCCTCTCCAGAAAAACACACAAGTTATTCGTTATAAAACCATAAACGAAAACAAATCTCTCTGTTATGCTCCGCAGAAGAACAATACCACAATCTGTGCGGTGAAGATGCGTAGGAACATAGACAGCGGATAAACTGTTGAGTAACCTACTGCAGGGGCTTCTTTAGAACAGATGCTGTTGGCATAAGCCAGTGCGGGGGGGTCGGTATAGGTACCGGCAATCATACCCATGATGGTGAAGTAGTTGAACTTAAACTTCATACGGGCAATAGGACCGATGATGAGGATGGGGATGATGGTGATGAGGAAACCAGTGAGCACGTAGAGCAAACCATCGCCCTGTACTACCGTCTCAAAGAATCCTGCACCAGCCTTGATACCTACACTAGCTAGGAACAATACCAAACCTATCTCACGCAACATCATATTGGCTGAGGTGGTGGTATAGGTTACCAAATGTATCTTATAGCCATAACGACCAATCAGAATAGCGATAATCAGCGGACCACCAGCGATACCCAACTTCATAGGTACAGGCATACCAGGAATAGCGATGGGCAGTGAACCGAAGATGATACCAATGATAATACCCACGAAGATGGTAGCGATGTTGGGAGTATTCAGACGACGAATACTGTTACCCATCTTGTTGGCTACACGGTCAACAGCATCCTCAGGACCTACAGCCATGATGCGGTCGCCTACCTGCAAGGGCAGAGAGGCAGAGGCAAAGAGGTCGATGCCTTGACGAGTAACGCGCGTTACATTGACACCATACATACTTGAGAAGTGCATAGATGCCAGTGATTTACCATTAATCTTAGGATTGGTGATGAGAATGCGCTTTGATACCAAAGGCTGGTCAGACTGCTCGAAGTCGATGTCGAGCTTAGGACCTATGAAGGCGGTGATAGCCTCCTGATCGGCCTCTGCACATACCAAAAGCATCTGGTCGCCAACATGGAATATGGTGTCACGGTTGGGGATATAGAGTTCGCCCTCATGGACAATACGAGATACTACGAAGTCACGCTGTAGGAACTCATGTACCTGCAACAGGGTCTTGCCCTCCAGATATTTATTGCTTACCTCCAAGTGCATCTTGTAAGGCTTCTTGTCGGCACTGGTAGTCTCTGAAGCTGCCAACTGAGCATCCTCCTTGTCCAACTTAATCTTACAGATGAAACGGACGAGGATAGTTGCACCGATGATGCCCAATACACCAAGTGGATAAGCACAAGCATAGGCTGAAGCAATCTGAGGAGCATTCTGTCCGAAGACACTACCCAGCGCCTCATTGGCAGCACCAAGACCAGGGGTATTGGTAACAGCACCATAGAGCGTACCTACCATCATGGGGAGGTTGTTGACATTAGAGGTGTCGAAGAAAATGTAATAGCAGGCAAACATCACAACGATGTTGAGCAGAATAGCTGCTGCAGACATGAAGTTGAGCTTGACGCCAGCCTTACCAAAACTCTCGAAGAAACCAGGACCTACCTGCATACCTATCATAAAGACGAATAGGATAAGTCCGAAATCCTGAATGAAAGTCAAAATGGGGGTAGGAGCAGTGAAACCAATGTGACCGGCTACGATACCAGCAAACAATACAAAGGTAACACCCAGCGAAATGCCTCCGATTTTAATTTTTCCTAAATACACTCCTACGGCGATGACAAGAGCATATAGCAAAGCTATATGTGCCACGGAATCCGTCGTAGTAAATAAACTTTGTAACCACTGAAATGAATCCATAGTAAACTACCTATCTATATAAAATCTATAAAATCGGCTGCAAAGGTACAAAAAATAGCGCAATAATGATTGTTTTATGCAACTTATTTTCATAATTGTGAAATATTTATTAAAAACTTCGCTAGTTCAAAATATTTTGCTATCTTTGCCCTTGATTCCGTAAAAAACAGAAAACTTAAAACACTTATATAATAATTAAACACCTATTTATGGCTAACAAAGAGAGACTCTTCAGCGAGTTCCAAGCACCTACTACCCAAGAGTGGTTGGACAAGATTGAGGTTGACCTGAAAGGCGCCGACTTCCAGAAACGACTCGTATGGAGAACAAACGAAGGGTTTAACGTACAGCCCTTTTATCGTCGCGAAGACCTAAAAGAATTAAAAGCGGTAGATTCACTACCTGGCGAATTCCCGTTTGTACGTGGTAACAAGACGGACAACAACTTGTGGTTTGTGCGTCAGGACATTGATGCTCAGGATGCCAAGGCTGCCAATGCCAAGGCACTCGATATCCTGAACAAGGGCGTCGACTCGCTGGGCTTCAAGATTCCAGGCAAAAGTGTGAGCAAGGAGTTTATTGCTACCTTGCTCGATGGCATCCTGCCACAGTATGTAGAACTGAACTTCGATACCTGTCAGCGCCACTGCGTCGAACTCGCCACGGTACTGCTTGATTATTTCAAACAGAAAAAATATCCACTGGCCGACCTGAAGGGTAGCATCAACTTCGACCCTATCAATAAGATGCTGTTGAAGGGCAAAGATACTTCTTCCTTGTGCGCTGAGGTTTCCCCTCAGCTCATCGCTGCTTTGAAGGAGCTGCCAGGCTATAGATGCATCCATGTCAACAGCGTGTCGCTAAACAATGCTGGTGCCTATATCTATCAGGAGATGGGTTATGCCTTGGCATGGGGCGCCGAGTGGATGAACATCCTTACCGAGGCTGGTGTGGATGCTACCGAGGCCGCTAAGCGCATCAAGTTTAATATGGGCGTCTCTGATAACTACTTCATGGAGATTGCCAAGTTCCGTGCTGCTCGTATGCTGTGGGCACAAATCGTAAAACAGTATGGAGTGGCAGAGAAAGACTGTAAGATGCATGTCTGCGCCTATACTTCAGAGTATAATCAAACTTTGTTTGATTCCTACGTCAATCTGCTGCGCTCTCAGACGGAGGCCATGTCGGCATCACTTTCCAATGTGGACTCTATCGTGGTTACTCCATTTGATAAGCCCTACGAGACACCTACCGACTTTGCGGAGCGTATCGCTCGCAACCAGCAGTTGCTGCTGAAGGAGGAGGCTCACTTCGATAAGCTCGTGGATGTAGCTGGTGGCTCTTATACCATAGAACATCTCACCGATGCCATCGCTAAAGAGGCATGGAAGCTCTTCCTTGAGGTAGAGAATGCTGGCGGATTCTTGGCAGAGACCTTGAAGGGTAACATCGCCAATGCGGTGAATGCCTCTAACGACAAGCGTCATGCCGACGCTGCTAAGCGCAAGGAGTTTATTCTGGGTACCAACCAGTTCCCCAACTTCACCGAGAAGAGCGAAGGCAAGCAGCCTGTATGTTGCTGTGATACAGTAACAAACGAAACCGCTTTGCCCGCTCTCAACACCGAGCGTCTGGCTTCTCAGTTTGAGGCGTTGCGCCTGGCTACCGAGAAAGCCAAGAAGCAGCCTATCGCCTTTATGCTTACCATTGGCAACTTGGCGATGCGTCAGGCTCGTGCCCAGTTCTCTTGCAACTTCCTTGCTGCAGCAGGCTATAAGGTGATTGATAACCTTGGCTTTAAGACGGTAGAAGAGGGTGTTGATGCTGCGCTCGAGGCTCATGCCGACATCGTGGTCATCTGTTCTAGCGATGATGAGTATGCCGAGTATGCTATCCCTGCCTTCCAGTACTTGAATGGTCGCGCCATGTATATCGTGGCAGGTGCTCCCGCATGTTCGGAAGACTTGAAGGCCGCAGGCATTGAGAATTTTATTCATGTGAAGTCTAACCAGCTCGAAACGCTTCAGGCGTATAATGCTAAACTCGGAATCTGATTATGGCACGTAAGAATTTTAATAACATAGATATCTATGCTGGCATTCAAAAGAAGAATGGTCAGCAGTGGCAGAAAGAGAATGGCATCAGCGCTAACTGGAGAACACCAGAGCAGATTGACATTCAGCCCGTATATACGAAAGAAGACCTCGAAGGTATGGAACACCTCGACTTTACTGCAGGTATCCCTCCTTATCTGCGTGGTCCGTATTCCATGATGTATCCCTTCCGTCCGTGGACCATCCGCCAGTATGCTGGATTCTCTACTGCCGAGGAGTCTAATGCCTTCTATCGTCGTAACCTGGCTTCTGGTCAGAAGGGCCTTTCTGTAGCCTTCGACCTGCCTACCCATCGTGGCTACGACCCCGACAATGCTCGCGTGGTGGGCGATGTGGGTAAAGCTGGTGTAAGCATCTGTAACGAGGAGAACATGAAGGTGTTGTTCTCGGGCATCCCCTTGAACAAGATGTCGGTCTCTATGACCATGAATGGTGCCGTGCTGCCTATTCTTGCCTTCTATATTGTGGCAGGTCTCGAGCAGGGCGCCCAACTCGAAGAGATGGCTGGTACCATCCAGAATGATATCCTGAAGGAGTTTATGGTGCGTAATACCTATATCTATCCACCTGCATTCTCTATGAAGATTATTGCCGATATCTTCGAATACACCTCTCAGAAGATGCCTAAGTTCAATAGCATCTCTATCTCAGGCTATCACATGCAGGAGGCTGGTGCTACAGCAGATATCGAGTTGGCTTACACCCTCGCCGATGGTATGGACTATCTGCGTACAGGTGTCAATGCAGGTATCGATGTCGATGCCTTCGCTCCCCGTCTCAGCTTCTTCTGGGCTATCGGCATGAACCACTTCATGGAGATAGCAAAGATGCGTGCCGGACGCTTGTTGTGGGCTAAGATTGTGAAGAGCTTTGGTGCTAAGAATCCTAAGTCGCTCGCCCTGCGTACCCACTCACAAACCTCTGGATGGTCGCTCACCGAGCAGGATCCATTTAATAATGTAGGACGCACCTGTATCGAGGCTATGGCTGCCGTATTAGGTCATACCCAGTCGCTCCATACCAACGCCCTCGACGAGGCTATCGCCCTGCCTACCGACTTCTCGGCCCGTATCGCTCGTAACACCCAGATTTATATCCAAAACGAGACCAAAGTGTGCAAGCAGATTGACCCATGGGCAGGCTCTTACTATGTAGAGACACTCACCAATGAGCTGGTACATAAGGCTTGGGAGCACATCCAGGAGATTGAGAAACTGGGCGGTATGGCTAAGGCCATCGAGACCGGTCTGCCTAAGATGCGTATCGAGGAGGCTGCAGCCCGTACACAGGCACGTATCGACTCTGGCACACAGACCATTGTAGGTATCAACAAGTATCGCTTGGAGCACGAAGACCCCATCGATATCTTGGAGGTAGATAATACCGCTGTGCGCAAGCAACAGGAAGAAAACCTCAAGGAAGTACGCAGCAAGCGCGACGAGGCTGCTTGTCAGGCTGCCCTGAAGGCTATCACGGATTGCGTCCGTGATTTCAAAGAAGGACGCAAGAGCGAGAACAATCTGCTCGACCTCGCTGTCAAGGCAGCCCAGTTGCGTTGTACGTTAGGAGAGATTAGTGATGCCTGCGAAGAAATCGTAGGTCGTTATAAAGCTGTAATTAGAACTATTTCAGGCGTGTATAGTGCAGAATCAAAGAACGATGCAAACTTTGAGAAGGCCAAACAGATGACCGACGAGTTTGCCAAGAGAGAAGGTCGTCGTCCGCGTATCTTCATTGCTAAGATGGGACAAGACGGTCACGACCGTGGTGCAAAAGTAGTGGCAACAGGTTATGCCGACTGTGGCTTCGACGTAGATATGGGACCTCTGTTCCAGACTCCTGCCGAGGCTGCTCGTGAGGCTGTAGAGAACGACGTCCATATCGTGGGCGCCTCGTCTCTGGCAGCAGGTCATAAGACCCTGATACCCCAGTTGATTGAAGAGCTGAAGAAGTTGGGTCGTGAGGACATCATGGTCACCGCTGGTGGTGTGATACCTGCCCAAGACTACGACTTCCTTTACAAGGCAGGCGTCGCCTGCATCTTCGGTCCCGGCACTCCTATTCCTTATAGTGCTGTAGAGATGATGAAGATATTGCTTGATGAAGAATAATAAAGAGAAAAGGGAAGCGCCATGCTTCCCTTTTTTCTTTCGTATTTGGTGAGTGGTGAGTGGTACTTGGAAACCCCTACCTAACCTCCCCCCACTGGGGAGGAACTCAGAGCGCAGCAGAACCCCTCCCCAGTGGGGGGAGGACGGGAGGGGGCTTCCACTCACCACTCACCGATATTATTTCCTTCTAACTATTCCGACAACAATGAGAAGATAGCCAGAGAGGCATAGTATGGGAGCATAGACAATGCGGCGAGGTGAGAATATGTCGGCGCAGAAAGACTGTTCGGTGCTACCAGAACCTGCCATCAGCCAATAGCCCATGATGATAAGCAGGCAGGCTGTGATGAGGATGGCGCGACGACTAGTCATGATGTGTATCACTCTCGTAGTGTTTGAAGTGTTGTTCATATTGCTGATAGTATTGGTGAATAATTGTTTCTCGCTTATAGTGCTCGGCAGTGGTGAGCGCCAACTTCATGGTCTTGAGCCATGTGTAGCGGGTATAGAGTGAACCTGCTCGGCGTGAGGGATGAATCGTCGTAATCCAGGTGAGCCACTCGTTGGCACGTTGGAGTAGGTTACAGGCGATTTCGTCGCCCTGTCTGGTTTGCCCGGCAAGATAATAACAGCGAGCCATAGAGAGCGCGGAGTCCGTATAAGGCACATTCTCCTGCGGCATCTCTCGTTGCCACTTGTGACATACGGCGATGGCCCGATGGAGGTCGCCCTGCTGCAGCAAAGAGTCGATGAGGACACCCATCATCCATTGGTGGGTGTTAGCCATGTGCTTCACGTCTTCATCAACATAGATGCCCTTGGCATTAAGACCACCATAGCGGAAACGATGCATGATGTTGTCGTAGAGCCGTTCTGTATCAACCTGTTGACCATGGGCAGTAGGACTGACGCGATAGGCGAGACCTTCGAGAACAAGGTGGTCTTGCAAGAAGGGGAGTATGCTGGAGCCCATGCTGATGGAGAGATAGATGGGGCGCTGCCATTTGGCTTGCGACAACATATCGAGCACCATCAACTCGTTTTTGAACAGTCCCTGAGTGCCTTTCAGTGAGATGGCTGTCTCTCCGATGGTGATGCTATCGAAATCAATGGGTACATATTCCATTTCTCCCTCTTTGTACTCCTCATGGCTGAAGCTGATGGGGAGGGCAGGAGAGAGGTAGGCAGGGCGCTTCATCTGGTCGATATACCAATCGGTTTGCAAGTATTCCATATTACAGTCGCGCACATCAGTACGTACGCCTTCTACCTCTTGGTTATACCATAGCGGAAACGTATCGTTGTCGCCATTGGTTAGAATGATAGGATGCCCCTCGTCTTGTAGTGTCATCAGATAGTTCTGTCCGAAGTCGCGACAGGTGTAGCGACCGGAACGATCGTGGTCATCCCATGTCTGAGAAGCCATCTGTAATGGAACGGCGAGACAGAGAAGGGCATTGGCGATGGAAAGGCCCCCACCTAGTCTCCCCCCACTGGGGGAGGAATCTTTCGGGGGTACGAGGGTATCGAGACGCGAGAATAGATGATGCCAAAGAGAGGCTACACCCAATCCTATCCAGATAGCAAAGGCATAGAACGAGCCTACGTAGGCATAGTCGCGCTCTCGTGGTTGTTGGGGTGTCTGATTGAGATAGACCACAATGGCTAGTCCCGTCATCACAAATAAGAGCATGATGAGCAGAAACTGTCGCTTGCTCTCGCTACCACGTCGCCATTGCCATAGCATACCCATGAGTCCTAAGAGCAGTGGTAGGGCATAGAAGACGTTACGCCCCTTGTTGTTCTTGAGGTCGGAAGGGAGCTTTGACGTGTCGCATCCCAACAATAGGTCGTCTATCCACCGGAAACCGGTAATCCAGTTGCCGTGTTCCACCTCTCCATAGCCTTGGATGTTGTTCTGGCGTCCCACGAAGTTCCAAAGGAAGTAACGCCAATACATGAAGTTTACTTGATAGCTGAAGAAGAAACGCAGATTCTCGGCTTTAGTGGGGATGCCATCTTGGGTATCCATCTCTCCTAACCAATCCTCATAGGCTTTGGCATGGCGTTGGGAATAGATGCGAGGGTAGAGAGGTGTCTGGCCATACTGTTCGCGACTGAGATAGCTGCTCAATCGCTTGACATTAGCTGGCTCATTTTCGCACATCGGTGGATGGGCATTGGCACGAATCAGGATAACGCCATAGCTGCTAAAACCGATAAGGAACACCAGAATGCAGGGTAGTGCCAGCTTCGATAGTCTGAGCTTAGCCTTACGATAATAGGCTACGAGCAACAGGGCAGGAAGGCAGAGCAGACAGAGCAGATGGACACCTATGGATAGTCCTGTGATATAGGCTATCAGGATAATCCATCGGTCGTCGGCCCTCTCTTCCCATTTCAGGATGAGCCAGAACATCAGAGCTGTCAGGAAACTGGAGAAGGCATAGACCTCAGCCTCGACAGCAGAGAACCAAAAGGTATCGCTAAAGGTGTAAGCCAAGGTGCCTACCACGCCACAGCCCTCAATGGTGATGACACTGGGGAGGGGTAGAGCATTGCCTATGGGGCATATCAGTTTGCGAGCGAGGATGGTGATGGTGAGAAACAGAAAGAAAATGCAGCCAGCACTGAGCAGGGCTGACAGGATGTTGACCATCAAGGCTACCTGTGAGGGGTTGCTTGCCAGTTGTGAGAACAGGTTGGCTAGTAACATATAGAATGGTGCTCCTGGTGGATGACCTATCTCTAGCTTATAGCCACACGCAATGAATTCGGGACAGTCCCACAGACTGGCTGTAGGCTCTACTGTGAGACAATAAACCGTGGCAGCAATGATAAAGACCAATGCTGCCACGGATGTGTTGAGTTTCTTAAAAGTGTTTTCTTGCATCATACGTTTGCGGTCTTTATTCAGACGCAAAGGTATGAAGGGTTTTATGAGTCAGCAAAAATATTGTCTGACATCTCTCTGACATTTGAAGGTCAGAATCCTATCTACTTGAGTTTGAGGCAATAAGACTTACCTCTGTCTACTTCGATTTTCAGGTTGGAATGCTGCTCAATGATAGGCTTCAGTCGCTTGATGAGCGTATAGAGGGTGTCGCTGGCATCAGGTTTCTTAGGCCAGAGTGCATCACAAATCTCCGCTTTGGCTACTTGATGTGAGGGTGTATGCCACAGCAGTTCCATCAGTTGTTGCTGCATGGGAGTCAGCTTGACAACGTGCCCTTGCGCATCAGTAAACTGTCCGTCTTGTAGCGCCAGTCCACCATACAGGCCTAATGCCATGCGCTGTCTATGCAGGTAGAGGCAGTAGAAACTCCAGAGCAGTACCATTGACCAGAGTAGCATAGCAGGGCGCTGGTCTGATAGCGAAAAGATGGTGGCTGATGATACCTGTGGCTGAGGGCGGAACCCATTCCTGGTATCTACAGCCAGAACAGCCTGTCCTTTCAGTGCATCCATCTGCAGGTAGCTATTGAAGACCTGTATCGTGTCTGCGCTGATGACGTCAGACTGTTGCACCTCTAAAGCCTTGGCGAGTGCTTGGTTCATGTCTTCTGTTACCTGCACCTCCGTCTGCCGATAGCTGGTCAGACTCACCATACTGGAGGCTATGATAAGTGCAAAGAGCACTACTACTGCATATTTCTGTTTCATTTTTCCGAATTTTTTTTATTCCGAAAATCTTTTTTTTATTCCGAAAAGTTTTTTTTAGATTCCGAAAGTACACGAAAAAAACGAAATTTACGAAAACCAATTATATTCTATTATTTTCGTTCTTTTAGTCTTTTTCGTTTTTTTCGGAATCCCAAACTCTTTTTCGGGATTAAAAAACTTACTTAAATTTTACGCCCATATTGTAAAGGATGAACGAATAGATGTCAGCTTGCTCCTCAAGCACTTTGGCAAGGGGCTTACCACCACCATGACCAGCCTTAGTGTCGATGCGGATCAGTACGGGATTGCTTCCCTTATGACACTCCTGCAGAGTGGCTGCAAACTTAAATGAGTGGGCGGGAACCACACGGTCGTCGTGGTCGGCAGTAGTCACCATCGTGGCAGGGTAGGAGGTGCCAGGCTTCAGGTTGTGAAGGGGCGAGTAGCCCTTCAAGTATTCAAACATCTCCTTGGAGTCTTCGCTGGTGCCATAGTCTGATGCCCAGTTCCAACCAATAGTAAACTTATGATAGCGCAGCATATCCATCACACCTACCTCGGGGATGGCTACTCGGAACAGGTCGGGACGCTGAGTCATGCAGGCACCAACGAGCAGACCACCATTAGAACCGCCCACAATGGCGAGTTTCTCCTTTGAAGTGTAGCCCTCGCTGATAAGGTATTCGGCAGCAGCGATGAAATCGTCAAACACGTTCTGCTTCTGCATCTTCGTACCTGCCAAGTGCCACTCTTCGCCATACTCACTACCGCCACGCAGGTTGACCTGTGCATAGATGCCGCCCTGCTCTAAGAAAGGAATACGGGTGGCTGAGAAGCTGGGACCCAGCGCAATGTTGAAACCGCCATAGCCGTATAGAAACACTGGTCTTGGCTTAGCTCCCGCTCCTTTAGGAGAGGGCAGGGAGAGAGGCTTCTTATAAGTGATGAACATGGGAACGCGTGTACCATCCTTGCTGGTAAAGAACAGCTGCTTGCTCTCATAGTCCTGCAGGTTGAACTTTACGTTAGGCTGTGCATAGAGGGTGCTCTCATTCTTTGCCATGTCGTAGCGGTAGATGGTGCCAGGCATGGTGAACGAGGTGAATGTATAGAAGCACTCAGGCTCCTTCTCGTCGCCCGTAAAGCCTACACTACCCACCATGGGCAACTTGACCTCGTGGCGCAGCTTGCCGTCTAAGCCATAGACATAGGCGTGGTCGCAAGCATCCTGAGCATAGGTGAGGATGAACTGGCGGTTGATGACATTAATGCCACCTAACACGTTCTTCTGCTCGGGGATAAGCTCCTGCCAATCGTTAATTCCCGGCTTGCGGATGTCGGCAGTCATGATGCGTCCCTTGGGAGCACCATAGTTGGTATAGATATAAATCTTGCCACCCTCGTTATATACAGGACTATACTGGTAGTCCATATTATCGGTGAGCTGAATAAACTGTGAGTCGTGTTGGCGCAGGTCGCGAACAAACAGGTTGTTGCCGGCACCGGCTCCAGCCTCGTACATAAACATCAGGGTTTCCTCTTCGTTGACACTCAATTCGTAGAAACGCTTGGGCTGTGTGGGATTCTGGTAGAACAGTACATCCTGCGACTGTGGAGTACCCATCTTGTGATAGTAAATCTTCATGCCCTCGTTGACATTAGAGAACTCCTTGCCTTCTTCCGGACGATCGTAGGCTGAATAGTAGAAACCGTCACCTTGCCATGCTGCACCAGAGAACTTTGCCCACTCAATATGGTCACTGGTGAGCTGACCGGTCTTCAGGTCGATGACATAGAATTCCTGCCAGTCGGAACCGCTACGGGAGATGCTGTAAGCTGCCCACTTGCCGTTGTTGGAGAAATAGACACCTTTCAAGGCTACCGTACCATCGGTGCTCAGCGTGTTTGGATCCAAGAATACGCGAGGCTCACCGCCCAGCTTGTCCATCTGATAGAGCACACTCTGGTTCTGCAAACCGTTGTTCTTGTAGAAGTACCACTTGCCGTGGCGCTTGCGTGGTGCACCAATCTTCTCGTAGTTGGCCAACTCGGTGAGGCGCTTCAGTAGCTTCTTGCGGAAAGGAATCTTCTTCAGGTAGGCGTTGGTTACCTTGTTTTCGGCTGCCACCCAGGCAGCAGTCTCTGCCGAGGTGTCATTTTCTAACCAGCGGTAAGGGTCGCTGACCTTTACACCGAAATACTCATCTACTGTGCCGTCTTTCTCGGCCTTGGGATACAGCAAATGCTGTGCAGTTGCAAGTGTTGTGGCCATGGTTGCCATCATCATTAAAAGCGTTTTTTTCATGTCTTTGTGTGATTTTGCTTGCAAAATTAAGAAATAATTGTGAAATAATTAGTAATTTTGCAGCAAATATTCACGATTATTATGAGTAATGTAAAGCGAATTGTATTGACGGGTGGCCCTTGTGCTGGTAAGACTACCGCATTGGTGCGCATCATCGAACACTTCTCTAATCTGGGCTTTAAGGTGTTTACCGTGCCCGAAGTTCCCACGATGTATAGTCAGGGCGGCTGGAGCTATCTGACAACTAATCGCGACCTCTATTACGAGGGTGAACTGGCTATCCTGCAGACACAGCTGGCGCTGGAAGACTCGTTTATGAGGCTTGCAGAAACTTGTACAAAGCCTGCCTTTGTAGTGTGCGACCGTGGTACGCTTGACATCTCTGCGTATATCGCACCAGAGATGTGGGAAGAGATTACTGGCAAGTGTGATACCTGTACCAATAAGCTGCGCGAACGTTACGATGCCGTACTGCACCTGGTGAGTGCTGCCGATGGTGCTGAACAGTACTACACCACCGCCACCAACTCTACACGCTATGAGCAAGCCAATGAAGAGGGTCTTCAGATAGCTCGCGACTTGGATAAGAAGGTGAATAGGGCATGGACGGGTCATCCTCATCTGCGCGTCATCAACAACCATGATGACTTCGACACCAAGTTGAACCGTGTTATCATGGAGATTTCTAATGTGCTGGGTATTCCACAACCTATCGAAGAGGAGCGCGTATATCTCGTAGAACTTACCGGCGAACTGCCCGAATGTATCGAAAGCGAAATAACGCAGACCTACCTCGTGGCTGACCCAGGCGTAGAGGTGCGCTTGCGCCGTCGTTGCTGGGGAGGCGAAGTGGTCAATGTGCACAAGACCAAGAAGCGCGTGTCGCGTACCGAATTCTTGGAGACAGAACGCCAGGTGAGCAATGCACTTTACGAGTCGCTCTTACAACAGGCAGACCCTTATCGTGCTACTATCCGCAAGACGCGTCGTAGCTTTATCTGGAAGGGCCAGTATTTTGAGATAGACTTCTTCCACGAGCCCGTTGACAACCTGATGATGTTACAGACCAAGGGTGTGGCCCAGCAGGAGAGTGTCAACTTCCCGCCATTCATCAAGGTTGTAGAAGATATTACGGGCAATAAGCAATATTACAATTATAATATTGCGTTGAGAAGATAAGTATTTGGCGAAAGGTGAGTGGTGAGTGGTACTTGGAGAATAGTACCTGCGCAGAAACACATCTCCACTCACCACTCACCACTCACCACTCACCATTCACCATTTATCAATTCTCTACACTGTTGCATCGCTCTGTATAGAACTGGCGGAAATCAGACCACTTGTAGTAAGGGAAGCAGTCTGTCTTTACGGGCAGGGTAGCCTCCTTGCCATTGAAGACGCATTTCACAAGGATGTCGTCGCTGGCCTTCTTAGAGCGGTAGAATACAAGCTGCATATTGCAAGCCTTACAGGTCTGCCAGTTCTGGTAGATATTCTTCACCTCGTAGGGATCCTCTGGGTCAGCATCTGCTCCGTTGATGCCCATCAGCATTTGCAAGGGGCCCAGACAGTCGTCGTGACCAAAGCGGAGGTCGGCAATACGGTCGCAGCTACCATCGATAACGGCATCAGCCTTCTTGATGATGTCCTGCAGGATAGGTATCATGACATAGCGCTCAGGGAACAGCCATGAATAGGTGCCGAGGTTGCTGCTCTCCCATACGGCTGCTACTTCCTCGTCGGTGATGAGATTGCCCATCATACCCTCGTGTCCGATGCTGGGCAGAGAGGTGTAAAGGTTGATGAGATTGCTACCGATGTGGTGAGGATTGCCAGGCAGTCCTTCTGTACTGGTGAAGGTGCGACTGAGCACGATATCGCGCAGGTTGTCCTGTCCCTTAAACTGGCTGCGGTTCTTCTCAAAGCGAGGTTTGGGCTTGGGAGGATTGTGCTTGATGGGATTCTGACGGTCGCCAGGCTTTACACCATCCAGAATAGAGCGTGAAGACTGTTCGCGAATGATAATCTTCGGGTTACACTGGGTCAGTGACTGACAGAAGCCTGCCATACTGATCACACAGCGGCCTACCAATGATGAGATGGCATATACGTTGCCCCCATTCTTAAATACTTCAGGGAAGTTGTTGTACATCACCTTGGCAATCTGCTGATGCTGTTGCCACCCCAGGTCGCTCAGCTCTGTAGAACAGGCATTCAGTTCATCCTTGGCAGCCTGGAATTTCTGGTAGAAGGCTTCACCCTCAGGAGTGAGTTGGTGGTTGCGATGCGCCTTGGTCAGTACACTGTCAACCTCTACATACATATATCCGTTGTAGAAGTAGCGTGAGCCGTGGCGTCCGTAGTGGCTGACGTAGAAAGGCTTGTAGCCCTTAGGTGCCTTGGTCAATTCTACGGGTGCAAAGTTGTAGGGATAGTCTGTACCATAGGCTTTTCGTGGGTCATCCTTGAGCTGGTCGAATGCAGAACTCTGTGCCCAAGCCACGAGAGCAAAGAGTACGAATACAATACTTGTTAGCGTCTTTTTCATAAGGTTTTCTGAATAAGAGTGTAAATTGATGAGTTTAATTTGGTTATTCTTTTTTGGTTCGACAAAGATATATATTTTTTTTCTAACCAACAAATTTAAGAGAAGAAATATTTGTACAATGTAGTAATAATAGAAAAAGGTACATATTATTTGGACATGTGATTTTTTTTATCTACTTTTGTAGCCATTATAATAACATCATAATATACTTATGGACATAACCGAAAGATTTCTGAACTATACCAAGTTCGATACGCAGTCGGCAGAAGATAGTGAGAGCGTGCCTAGTACTGCGAAACAACTGCTGTTTGCTGAGTACCTGAAAAAAGAATTAGAGCGCGAAGGATTGGAAGAGGTGGAACTGGACGAGAAAGGCTACCTCTATGCCACCCTGAAGTCGAACGTGAAGGGCGACATCCCTACCATTGGCTTCATCTCGCACTATGATACATCGCCCGACTGTTCGGGTGCCGACATCAAACCACAAATAGTTAGAGGCTATAATGGTGGCGACATCCTGTTGAGCGAGGGCATCGTAATGAGCCCGAAGAAGTTTCCCGAGCTGTCGCAGCATGTGGGCGAAGACCTGATAGTAACGGATGGAACCACTCTGCTGGGTGCTGACGATAAGGCTGGTATCGCTGAGATTGTACAGGCGATGGTCTATCTGCAGGAGCATAAGGACATCAAGCATGGAAAGATTCGTATCGCCTTTAATCCCGATGAGGAGATAGGTATGGGTGCTCACCACTTCGATGTAGAGAAGTTCGGTTGTCAGTGGGCATACACCATGGATGGAGGTGATGTAGGTGAACTGGAGTTTGAAAACTTTAATGCTGCTTCTGCCAAAATTCATATCAAGGGCGTCAGCGTACATCCAGGCTATGCCAAGGGCAAGATGATCAACGCTAACGTGCTGGCCACTGAGTTTGCCAAGTTGTTGCCAGAGAATGAAACACCTGAGACCACTGAGGGCTATCAGGGATTCTATCATCTGATAGGTATGCAGGGAAGTGTGGAGAATGCAACCCTCTCATATATCATCCGCGATCATGACAGAGAACGATTTGAAGATCGTAAGCGCTTTATCGAGAGTTGCGTGGAAAAGATGAACGAGAAGTATGGTGAAGGTACGGTGACTGCCGTAGTGAAAGACCAATACTATAATATGAAGGAGAAGATAGATGCGCAGATGCATGTCATCGACCTTGTGCTGCGTGCCATGCAGGAGTGTGGCGTAGCGCCTAAGGTGAAGCCTATTCGTGGTGGCACGGATGGGGCTCAACTCTCTTTCAAGGGATTGCCATGTCCAAACATCTTTGCTGGTGGCATTAACTTCCATGGTCCTTATGAGTTTGTGCCCATCCAGTCGATGGAGAAAGCCATGCAGGTAATCGTTAAGATCTGTGAGATAACAGCTGACTATAACGACTAATGAAAAACGGTCTGGCAACATAATGTTGTCAGACCATTTTCTTTCTCTTTTTATTTATTTGGGCATCTCAATGGTGATTCGACAGCCATCGTGATAGTCGGTGTCAATAAGCATATCGCCACCTAGACTGAGTGCATGACGCTTGACAAGAGCCAATCCTAAGCCCACACCCTCAGGCTGTTCGTCGGCCTTGGTGAACGGCTGATAGGTCTGCGCGATTAAATCGGCAGGAAGTCCCGGACCTACATCCTGAACCGTAAAGAGAATATTGCTCTCTGTCTGACTGATGCGCAGCGTAATATGCTTGCCGTCAGAATGGCTGGCAGCATTATCAAGCAATTCGCACAAGATGCGCGTGAGGTAAATCTTATTGGTCAGTATGTAGATATCTTCAGACGACTCATTTTCCAACTGTATGTTGGCTTGTGGATAGTGGGTGAGGGTATGTTGAATGCATGTTTGTGCTATTTCCATGCATGACAACTCGTCGTGTCTCTCGCATACCAGCTTCTCGTTGGTGTCAGTCTCTGTGGCATCTAACATGAGTAATATCATGCGATTCATACCATCAACATTGCTCATCATCATCTGACGAATGCTGCTCTGCTCTTCGCCGCTAATCGTATTCGTGCTGTCGCCTAGTATATCGGCAAAGCCTGTAATGACATTTAATGGCATACGCATCTGCTGTGTGAGGTGACAGATATACTGATTCTTTCTTTTTATGATTTCCTCGGTCTGCTGTCTGGCTCGCATCAACTCCTCATTGTGCAATCTGAGGTCATCGACATGTTGCCGAAGGCTACTCATCCGCTCGTTGAGCGATTGTTGCATCATTGCAAAACAATTCTGCAGTCTGCCGATGACATTCTTGTCATTTGTCGTTGGTATTGTCTCATCATATTGTCCGTCAGCCATCTTGCGTGTAGTGGCTATAAGCATATTTATGGGATAGATGGTTCGCTTAACCATGTGATGACAAAGTAGCAGAATAATGGATATTCCGATGACGAGCAACCCGATGATGGCGTAGCCTAACTGATGGTAGTTCTTCATGATATCCTTGTCCAGACAAACCAATGCCAGGCTCCAGTCGGTACCAGGTACAGGACTATAGTCGACATGATATCGTTGTCCATTATACATCACGTGCATATTGCCTCGATTGCCTGCCGTCATCTCATGGCCTAAGGCAATCATATCCTTTCCATTGCTGGGGTCACTATCGGTAAAGATGGTTTTCTTGAAGAGCTTTGTGCTGTCGGGATGCATGATATAGCGACCGTCGCCAGCCAGCATCATATAATAGGAGTGAGGGTAGGGATGCTCAAATTCGTTAAGGATTCCCGACATACGACTGAAAGAGAAGTTGGTGGAAAGGATGCCTGCCAGATGTCCGTCTTTCATGATGATAGGACAACTGTAGGTGCCCACCGTGCCATCTTTATTAACGGTGTATTTCGGGTGATTGTGTTCATAGTTGCTCAGAATCTTCGAATCTGTTATCACCTCACAGGAGGTGACGTTATGGTTCAGTCGCTTGATACGATAAGGTACAGAGCGTATAGAGTCTGGAGTAAAACTCTCTTCAAGTAGCCATACATTGGAGTTGGCTGCTGTCTCCACTGTATTTATATAGTACTTGATGCGTTGCATCATCGTATGTAGCATGCTTTGTGTATCCTCGCTCACCTCTTGGTGTATCAAATAGCGTGACTGCAGATACAGAATACCTATTGATAGGATGAATATAGGGGCTGTCATCAGCAAGATGCTCATGGTGAGCCCTCTTGATAGTTTGCGACGATTAGTTCTCATGACTTACCTCCTTTTTTTGTCTCTGTTGCTGTAAAGTGAGCTATGTGGCTCAGTAAATCCACCATGGTTTGGCTCTTTCGCTGTATGTTATCAGCCTCTTTGCCCTTCGTTTCCTCATCACTGTCACCCTTGATGCAGAGCACGGTAGCACTGCTGTCGATGCTCTCGGATGGAGCTACCATCTGGTGAGTCATATAGTGCAAGAATGAACTCTTTAACTCGTTGGCATCAATCACTTGCTCATATTCGGCACGCATCATCTCGCCTTGCAAACGCAGACGAACAGTCTCTTCTTCCGCCTCACTAACCTCTCCCTGTAGTGCGCGCTGCATCTTATAAAGTCGGCTCTGCAACAATCCAATCTCGTCACTACGTTCAGGATAGGGCAGTGTCTCGTTGTAGTTGCCTTGGGCAATATGCTGTGCCGACTTGGCAAGCATCTTTAGCGGATTCATCTGCTTGCGAATAATCCATCTCCATAGAAGGAATTGTAACAGAAAACCTGCTATGGCTATACCAACAACCAGATAAAGAAGCATGTTGTGCAGACCGAAAATGTCATTCTCTGGATATACCACTCCAACACTCCAATTGGCTTCGATGCTCGATCTCTCAGCCCATTTAACTGGTGAGAATGGCTTGTAGAATATCCACCAGTCACTACCATCTCTGCGAAACTCCTTCATGCCCTTTTCTCCAGCCAACATAGCCTTGGCTGCTTCCAATTCACTGGGATGGGCATTTCTATTTGACTGGCTGAATATCTTTGGGTTGAACAGCTTTTCCTTGTCTGGATGTACGATGTATGTGCCGTTGTCCCCCAACAATACACTATAGCCATTGTTGGAAGGCTTAGCAGCAAGTATTATTTTTGAAAGTTGAGTGATGGCCACGTCTACTGCTATCACACCGATGCGCTTATTGTTCTTATCGTTGAAGGGAAGACAGAATGTTACTAATGGCTCATCCTCAGTACAATCTCCCTTCAAAGGGTCTATCCACCCAATCCATCCCGTATTCATAGAGCGTGTATACCATATCTGCTCGGTATAGGGACGATTGGCAAATGTCTGAGAGACAATCAAGTCTGAGGGATTGTTGCTGTTGTGTGTCTTATGATGTACATAGGCCATAAACAAATCCTTGCCAGGATAGTAGCCTGGTCTAAAACAGATAGCACAGCCATCAATATAAGAGTTGCTCTCTACCAGCTTACGACTGTAAGTGTACATGCGACTTGAATCGTTGAGATGCTCTATCAGGTCATAATAAATATTGCCCGTGGCTTGTTCCACGCTCAACAGAATATTGTCAATGTGTTGCATTGTACCTTCCAGCGTTTGTTCGGCATTGTGAAGTGCTTCTTGCTTTAACGTCTTGTGCGAGAAGTAGCCGAGAATGCCTAGCGTTACAACCAACAGCAACAATGCTTCGCCTATAACTAGTATGTTTAATTCATTAATCTTCCTCATAATTGTCTTTTTTAAGACCACACAATTAGTAGTTTTTTAGTTTTGGGTTTCTTTTATATACAAAAATAGACATTTTTTGTGATATTTAGATGTTTTATATTATGTATTTAACAACAATTAACTCCCTTAACTCCTTTAACTCCTGAAAGTTGAGCAAATGCGAAACTTGAATATTTAAGCAAACCTGCACTTTATGAGATGAAAAAACAATGTTTCAAAGGTAGTTTTTGAGGCTTTTCTTGCAATTAGGATAGAAAAACACTATCTTTGCAAAAAAATAGAAAAATAGAATGGCAGGACTACCAACAATGATACAAGACTTGGCACTGATGCTGATAGTGGCTGGTGTCGTAACGCTGATATTCAAGAAACTTAAGCAACCGCTGGTATTAGGCTATATTGTGGCGGGCTTTCTCGTGTCGCCCCACATGCCTTATACCGCATCGGTGGCTGATATGGAGAATATCCATCTGTGGGCGGATATCGGCGTGATGTTCTTGCTGTTTTCGTTGGGTCTCGACTTCTCGTTTAAGAAGATTCTGAAAATGGGAGCATCGCCATTTATCTCCACCATGACCATTATCTTCTCGATGTCAATACTTGGCGTCTGTGTGGGTCATGCCTTCGGGTGGTCGAAGATGGACTGTGTCTTCTTGGGCGGAATGCTTGCCATGAGTTCGACAACGATTATCTATAAAGCCTTCGATGACTTAGGCCTACGGCAACAGCAGTTTGCCGGCTTGGTGATGAGTGTGCTCATCTTGGAAGACATCCTGGCTATCGTTATGATGGTGATGCTGAGCGCTATAGCCAGTGGAAATAATCCCGATGGCGGTCAGATGCTGGGCTCTATTGTAAAGATTGGATTTTTCTTGGTGTTGTGGCTGGTGGTGGGAATCTTTGCCATCCCCATATTGTTGCGCTCTGTGCGCCGACTTATCAATAGCGAGGTATTGCTCATCGTGTCTTTAGGATTGTGTTGCGCCATGGCAGTGTTCTCTACTAAGGTAGGTTTCTCATCAGCTTTTGGTGCCTTTATTATGGGTAGTATCTTGGCTGAGACCATAGAAGCAGAGAAGATAGAACAGCTGGTGGAACCAGTGAAAAACCTCTTTGGTGCCATCTTCTTTGTGTCGGTAGGTATGCTGGTAGATCCACAGATATTGGTAAGCTATGCGTGGCCTATCTTGGCTTTGGTAGTAACCATCTTGATAGGACAGGCGCTCCTTGGCTCGTTCTCATTTATGTTGGGTGGAGAGAGTCTGAAGTCGGCCATGCGTTGTGGATTCTCAATGGCTCAGATTGGTGAGTTCTCGTTTATCATTGCCTCATTGGGCTTGTCGTTGGGAGTAATCAGCGATTTCCTATATCCAGTGGTGGTGGCTGTATCTGTGATTACTACGTTTCTTACCCCTTACATGATTCGACTGGCTACACCTGCCTATGCTGCTTTAGAGCATCGCCTGCCACCAAGACTCATCCGTCTGATTAACCACATGACGATGAGTCATTCAAACTCACAGGAGGATAATCTATGGAAACAGCTGCTGAAGCAGATGGTGATGAACACACTGATATATAGCATTCTCTCTTCGGCTACTATAGCGCTGATGTTTACCTTTGTACTGCCCTTTACGCGCAAGTTGTTGCCTGGTTGGGAACTGCATTGGTATGCAAATGCCATTACGGGTGTGCTGACAGTGCTGCTGATATCGCCCTTTTTGCGTGCGATGGTGATGAAGAAGAATCGCTCAGAGGAGTGGCGCGCCTTGTGGCGCGAGAACAATCGCAACAGATTCCCATTGTTGTTTACGGTCTTGGTGCGTGTGATTATTGCTGTCAGCTTTATCTTCTATATTTGCAACTTCCTGAGCCGTTTCAGTAATGCACTGATGATTACCTTAGGGGTGATGGCTGTCTTACTGATGGTGCTGTCGAGAACCATCAAGCGCCGCAGTATCCTGTTGGAGCGATTGTTTATCAATAACCTGCGCTCACGCGATATTGAGGCACAGGTGAGAGGTAGAAAACGCCCATTGTATGAAGGTAAACTGCTGGATCGTGATATCCATATCGCAGAGTTTGACGTGCCTGCCAACTCCATGTGGATGGGTAGTACGCTGAAAGATTTGAATTTGGGTAAGAAATACGGTGTACATATCAGCAGTATTCTCCGTGGTGGTTTCCGTATGAATATTCCCAATGGCGATTATGTGCTCTATCCTTGCGACCGTCTGCAGGTAATAGGCAGTGACGACCAGATGGCAAAGTTTGCTCATGCCCTGGAGAATGATATTATCAAAGATGATATCAAGTTGGAGAACCGCGAGATGAAGCTACGTCAGTTGGTCATCTCTGCTGACAGTCCTTTCATTGGTAAGACGATGGCTGAGAGCGGTATTCGCAGTCTTTATGGATGTATGGTGGTAGGTATAGAAGAAGGTAAGGAAAACCTTTCACCAATACATCCCACTCGCCATTTCCGCGAGGGTGACATTATCTGGGTAGTAGGAGAGGAAGAGTCGCTGAAAGCGCTTCTTAATGCTTAATTTAATTCTTAATTCTTAATGCATAGTTCATAATTTTTGGTACGCAGCCAATTAAGCATTAAGCATTATGCATTAAGAATTACTAATACCACTGTACGGCATTAGAATAGCTGCTGCGCTTATCGTACTTAAGCGCATCGGTAAGTGTAGCGGCATTACAACGGAAGGAGAAGTTATAACTGGTATATGGAGCCAAGACTACAGAGCACGACATGTTAAAACAGTGCAGGTCGCGCGACAATGAGGCTGTAGTCATAGACATCTTCTTGGCTTCGAAATCGTAACCGCTGGAGAACGAGATGTTCCAACCATCAGAGATACGGATGTTACCACTGAAGTTGAGGTTTTGCGTAAACTTATACGGATAGCGCATGGTGTTATAGTTAAACTTGCCACCCGTATTCTCACGCATGGTGATACCATAACCTATGCTGAGCGACCAAGGCAGTGAGAAAGCCATATAGCCGTCTTCATCGGTTTCTGCCATGCCGGCATCCTCCTTGCGGGCTGCATGCTTACCTTTCTCCATATCGGTGTCGAGGTTGGTATCTACACCAGTGTCGTATTCGTCGTTGTCTTCCTTGTCGTTTTTCTTTTTTCTCTTTTCACCACGCAACCATTTGAAGAAGTTGGATACCTTCTCATTGTTAAGAGTGTACGACAGGTTTTGCGACATACCCTGGAAGCGACCAAAGCGTCCCTTACTATACTCTGTGCGGTTGCCGATATAGGGGCGTGCTCCCACTGAGTCTGCCTCATAAGCATAGGTGGCAAAGCTGGCATTCAAGTTAAGCGTATAACTCTTTGAGAGTTTCAGACGGAGGCGAGTAGAGAGGTCACTCCAAGGACGTGTCTCTGCAGCCATATTGTATGACATCGAGGCACCTAGCTCATCGATGATGCTAATCTTTCTGACACCTGTAGAGTCGTCTTCATCTTTCACCTTCATCTCAATATTGTTGGAGATGTCCATTGAAATACTTCCCGTCTTACCCTTGCCAGGTCCGCCAAACAGTGTTCCCTGATACTGGTTATACTCTACCATCGTGACGTTACCCTCAGCGTCGGTTTTCTGATAGGTATCCCAGAAACCATAGCGCTTGGCGCTGAAGTCAGGAGCGTAGTTGAAGCTGACTGATGGTGTGAAGACATGACGTACAGCCTCAATCTTGTCGCCGAAGATTTTGCGATTGGGGATATACATACCATAGAGCTTGGTAGATGCAGAGATGCTTAGATTCCAGTTGTAGGCATTATAGAAGCCCTGTAGTGTATCTACTACTTCTTGCTGCATATCCTTGTCCCACGAACGCTTGAACTTCTGTGTGTACATGCGGTCGGTAAAATTGAACGAGGCATTCAGATTCAGGTAGTCGAATAGCGTGAAGTTGCCCGCTATGGGGATGTTATGCTGCATGCCATTCTGCCAGTCGCGTGTCAGACTGGATTTCATCAGTTGGTCTTCCTTTGTAGTAATAGTGTTGCTCAGATGACCAGTATAGCTCATTGAAATCTTCTCATACCAACGCTCCTTACCTGCCATCTTCTTGCGCTTGAAAGGATAGAATCGAGCAATAGAGATGTTCAAGTCGGGCAGGGTGAGCGCAATCGTAGAGTCGCGCATGTTCTGATTGAGGTTGAACGTGCTGCTGATAGTCATGCCGATGCTAGAGAATCCTGTGCTATAGGATACCGAGCTGGTACGCGTAGATTGCGTCAGCGACTGTGGGTTATACATTGATGTCAGGTTGTTGCGCTCATAACTGCTGGTGGCAAAGTTAACACTGGCAGACAAGCGGCTAAAGGGATTAGCCTTTGTGTCCTGACTATGTTGCCACTGAATCTTAAAGCTTGTCGTCTTTGAATAGTCGGGCATATTCTTGTCGCCCGTAACAGAGTTCTGATAGCTGGCAAGGAAGGAACCATTGTAGCGATAACGCTTACGATAGTTAGAACTGGTTGTAATACCCCATGAGCCTTTGGTGTAGATCTCTCCAATCAGTTTCAAATCCATTTTGTCGCTGATTGCAAAATAATATCCACCATCACGCAGATAGAAGCCTCGTGAGGTCTCATCACCATAGGTTGGCATGATGAAGCCTGAAGAGTAGCTCTTGGTAAAGGGAAAGAAACCATAAGGAATGGCAAAAGGTAGGGGAACATCGGCTACCACCAAATAAGTAGGGCCGAAGACTACATTCTTGCCAGGGCGTACCTTGGCACGCGACATAGCAAAGTAGAAGTCGGGATGGGGCTCGTCGCAAGTAGTGTAACGACCATGATAGAGAAACATCTCGCCTTTCTCGTTACGCTTAGAGAGCTCAGAGGTCATAAAACCATCTTCTTGTTGCGTATAAGCATTGCTGATGATACCCTTCTTCGTCTTGAAGTTGAAGGCCATCGTATCGGTCTCATAGGTGTCGGAACCCATCTTAAAGACGGGCATACCAAACTTGGTTCCTGTTGAATCAAGAGAACCTGTAGCATGTACTAGGCTGGAGTCGAGTGACATGAAAATCTGATCACTCTCCAAGTCCATGTTCTCATACTGTACATGTGACTTGCCAAAGAGGTGGGCGATGCCAGAACCTGCTTCATAGGTCATGGAGTCTTCGGCTGAATAGGAAACAGGGGCATCAATACCATTCTTGCGCTGGCGGTTCATAGAGTCGGCAGCCAGAGAGTCGTCAATGGCTTTATTGCGCAACCACACTGCCTTTTGCAGTGAATCCATTGATGCGGTATCAGGGAGAATGCGCTTGTCGACAGGGGAACTGTCGACTACAACGGAGTCCGTCAAAGCACTGTCGACTACAACGGAATCTTCCTCAATAGTGCTTTGTATAAAGCCCAATCGAGGAACCTCCGCCATTACAAAAATAATGACGAAAAGCGATAGAAATATGAGCGTTTTTCTTCTCACGGATGCAAAGGTACGAAATAAGTGAGAGAAATAATAAAGAAAAACCATTTTTCTTTTTATTTCCGAGCGAAAAGTAACAACTGTTCACTATTCACTATTCACTGTTCACTAGCGTAGCGCTCAAATCTATCTGCCCATGTCAAGAACTTCTCTACTCCTTCATGTCCGAATTTCTCTAACGATTGAGCAGTCTCTTCGACTGTACGTACATGGTCGGGTTTTGACTTGGAGTAGAATTTGTCGGCATAGCACACAATCTCCTCTTCTAGTGTCTCAGGCTCATAGCCAGGCAGTCCTGTTCCTGTATGTCGCTCTGCCACACGTGCATGACGAGGAAATCCCTCTTTGCGCAGAATGTCGCCACCGATGGGACCGTGTTTGATATATGGTTCTGTGCCTTGACAAAAGATAGAGGGCGCATGACACTGATAGATGCCAATGTCATGAAGCATGGCTGCCTCTTCAAGAAACTGCTTGTCCACCGCCAGTTCTTTATGCTTCTCTGCTATCTCCAAGCAGCGATTTGCTACCTGACGGCTATGTTTCAATAAAACCCTGCGGAGCTCATTGTCCGCAGGGTAATACTTATCTATAATGGCTTGATAGTCCATAACCATTAACCGTTAACCATTAATCGTTAACCTTCGCGCTCAATCCAACCGAGGTTGTCGCCACGACGAACTTTAGCACCTTGCTTAGCAGCAACCTCTACGAGCTTACCACCGATAGCTGCAGGAACGGGAACAATCTCGCCCCAAGGTGCCTGAATGTAGCAGAAGGTATCGCCTTCCTTGTACTGCTGACCAACGAATGGTTCCAGACAAGGCTCGCAAGCGCCCTCACCAGAGAACTCATAGTAAACCTGACCAGCAACAGGAGCAGTCAAAGCATCTGCCTTGGCGTGCTTGAAGGCTGCCAGCTCCTCAGGACTCATCTTGGAGCCGAGCTTAGCGTCCTTCTGCTTCTGCAGGTCAGCCAGGAAGTTCTTCTTAGCCATACCGCTCTTATAAGCACGATACTGCTCTGGGTGCATAGCCAACTCGAAGAGCTCTTCGTCGTCCTTACCATAATCCCAGCCGTTCTCGTCCATCTCCTTGCGGAACTCAGGCAGTGCGTTTTGCAACAGTGTGTGAGCATCAACATCGGTAAACTCGCGACCCTGCTTAGCAGCCAGTTCTTTCAGCTCGGGAGCAATCTCTCCAGGAATCTTACCAGACTTACCCAGAATCATACCCCACATAGCGTCGTCCATCATTACATAGCGACCCTTGCCCTGTTCGATGGTGAGCAGGTTCATCAGTGCGATGTTCTTCACATACTGAGAGAATGGAGTTACCAATGGGGGATAACCTACGCGAGGCCATACATATTCTACCTCATTGAACAGCTTCACGAGCATATCGTCGATGGTCAGTTCGGGTTCGCCCTTCTTTACACGCAGTTTGTTGATAGAGCTGTGGATGCCACCGAGGTCGGCCATCATAGAACCCATCATACCACCAGGAAGTCCGCAACCTAACAGGAGTGAAGACATGTGCTTGTTGGCAGGATTGATGAAGTAACCCAACCACTCGTCGATAAACTCCTGAGTGAGTGAACGAGCCTGCATGTAGGCATTCATGTTGATGTCGGGTACATCGAATCCTTCGTTCTTCAGCATAGATTGTACAGAGATGATATCGGGATGTACCTTACCCCATGACAGAGGCTCGATAGCAGTATCGATAATATCTGCACCATTGTTACATACCTCAAGGATAGAAGCCATAGACAAACCAGGACCAGAGTGACCATGATACTGGATGATAATCTCTGGATGCTTGGTCTTGATATCCTTGGTCAGAGCACCCAACAAAGCGGGCTGACCGATACCTGCCATATCCTTCAAGCAAATCTCCTCTGCACCAGCAGCAATTACCTCGTCGGCAATCTTTGAATAATACTCTACAGTATGTACAGGAGAGGTGGTGATACACAGAGTAGCCTGTGGAATCATACCTGCTTCCTTGGCCCACTTGATAGAGGGGATGATATTACGTGTGTCGTTCAGACCACAGAAAATACGGGGGATATCTACACCCTGAGCTTTCTTTACCTTGTACATCAACTGGCGCACATCGTCGGGCACGGGATACATGCGCAGGGCATTAAGACCGCGGTCGAGCATATGTGTCTGGATACCAGCCTCGTTAAAGGGCTTACAGAAAGCGCGTACAGCATCGTTAGGATTCTCACCAGCCAGCAGGTTGACCTGTTCGAAGGCACCACCATTGGTCTCTACACGGGCAAAACATCCCATCTCGATAATGACGGGAGCAATGCGCTCTAACTGGTCTTTACGAGGCTGAAACTTGCCTGAAGACTGCCACATGTCGCGATAGACAAGGCTGAACTTGATTTTCTTTTTCATAACTAACAATAAAAATTCATGTGAATATTTCGTGCAAAGGTACGAATAAGTGAGCAAAAAACAAAGAGAAAACTTTTTTTTCTTTGTTTTTTCGAACGGAAGTACTTTCGACAAAGTCAAAGATACGAAAAAAAGGTAAAAGTGAAGAGCGAAAAGTGAAAAAATTACTTCCGCAGTAGAATAATTATCAATTATTTTCTATCTTTGCACAAAATTTTGCAAAAAACAATGAAAAAACTGTTTTTCCTGACATTTGCCGCTGCAGTGCTTACCGCTTCTTGTGGTAGTAAGCAGCAACAGCCAAATCATGATTATGCAGATGATGCTATAAGTCTGCATAAGAATCTGCCTGGTGACTCTGCTCTCTATGGATTGGCATGTGATGGATGTACCGACTCTGTGTTGGTATTTCTACCATATTCGGGTGGAGACCCTGATACCTTCGATATTATCGATGCTTTCCAGCAACATCGTATCTATGGTCGCCCGCATATTGGTGACGAACTGGCTGTTATTCTCAACCCAGAAGATCATGATGAAGCGCTGAGTGTGGTGAATATGGAAATGCTGAAAGGTGAGTGGAACTATATGGCATATCCCAAGATGCGTACCTTAGACCATCTGACGCGTCGTATGCAGCGTCGTATGATTGAGCGTATTCCTGACTCTGTGCGACAATTGATGATGAAGCCACGCGAATATTCGCTGAAGTTGAAGCGCGACTTTACTGCATCTGCCCGTGGTGGTATGCGTCGTCAGACTACAACGGACGATATGTCGCCAGTGGTATTCCCTAAGATTAAGCGCTATACCGACTGGCACTTCTACAATGGATTGTTGATTTTGAAAGCTGATACTGTGGCTGGCATCTCACAGAAAGGCGATCTCCCGGAGATTGATACCGTACGTATACGATTACTCCGCAGAGATTCGCTTGTCCTTGAGTTCTCAGACCATGTCCAAGAATACTATCGTAAACCGTAGTTCATCATACGCTGCTCAGCAAGGGCAGCGTATTTTGTTCCTGGCTGTCCGTAGTTGGCGTAAGGATAGATGCTGATGCCACCACGAGGAGTAAATAGACCTACTACCTCAATATACTTAGGTTGCATCAACTTCACCAAGTCCTTCATGATGATATTTACACAGTCTTCGTGGAAATCACCATGATTGCGGAAAGAGAAAAGATAGAGCTTCAGACTCTTCGATTCTACCATGCGCTCACCAGGGATGTACATAATCTTGATTTCCGCAAAGTCGGGCTGTCCAGTGATAGGACATAATGAAGTGAACTCAGGACAATTAAACTGTACCCAGTAGTCGTTGTCCTTATGCTTGTTTTCAAATGTCTCCAGCACCTCTGGAGCATACGTCATCTTGTATTCTGTCTTTTTGCCTAACAGTTGCAGGCCTTCTTGTTCTCTATTCATAATACCTTCTTTTATATTTTCAAAATATTAAAGATGTTGTAGTTGATGTCATTGTCGAATACATCCTCATGGTCATGCTTTTTGGTAAATGCTACCACGCGGATGGTGATGGGTAATACCAGAATCTCGTAGATGGTTTTCAGTGCCACTTGCGAAATCATCAATGAAGGCATCTCCTCCCAGGGAATTACTCCACCCAAAGCCAAGGGGAAGAAGATGACAGAGTCGGTCAGTTCACCGAAAACAGTACTCAGAATGGCACGTGCAGAGAAGTTGGCACCCTCAGAGCGCAGCTTCATCTTTGACATTACATAGGCATTGATGAATGAACCAGCAATGAAGGCGATGAACGATGCGAATGCAATGCGTGGAGCCAAACCGAAGATAACGTGGAATCCCTCTTCACCATGCCAGTAAGGAGCACCAGGAATCCAGTCGGCAATGGCACCCATGATAACGAAGAAGAAGTTCATGGCGAAGCCCATCCAGATAAGCATGCGGGTGCGCTGGTAGCCCCATACCTCACATACTACATCATTGATAATGTAGCTCACGGGGAATACGATGATACCTGCAGTCAAATTGATTGGACCGAAAGATAATTGCTTTGTCTCTAATACGTTTGCTGTAATCAGGCAGACGCAAAACAGTGTGGCGAAAAGCATAAACAACACACTGACTTTCTTTTTGTCTTGTTGCATAATTCTTGTTTTGTTAAAGGGGGTTCAGTCTACGCTTGACTTTCGCAAGTACCCCTGTTCTTAAAAGCGGCTGCAAAGGTACGAAGAAAAAGTTAGAAAAAAGAATAAAAGTGCAAAAAACTATCAGTCAACCATGATGAGACTGCTCATCACATAGTCGCTGACAAAGAGCCCTTTACGGGTGAGTGATAGTCGATTGCCGGCGAGCTTTAACTGTCCGTCGTTGATGTATCGCTGAGCCTCGCGTAAGCAATAGCGGCGATGGTTGTCGGAGAGGGTAGTGAGGTCGAGCCCGTCGCTAGTGCGCAGGGCAGTGGTGATGCGATCGTTGTAGTGTGTGTCCTCGTCGATAATCTCTTCTTCACAGGGGCGTTCTCCTTGCTCTATGGTATCAATATACTGACGGATGTCGGCCACATTCCAAGAACGAGAGGTAGAGCCCGCTGTAGAAGCAGCAGGCACTGAACCAGCATAATCGACAGGCATATAGCTATGAGCAGCAGCACCCAGACCGATATAGGGAATGTCGTGCCAATAGCTGCTATTATGGCGAGAACGATAGCCTGGCTTGGCAAAGTTTGATATTTCGTAGTGCTCATATCCTGCAGCAGTGAGCTTGTCTATTAGCAGCTCGTACATCTGGCGCTCTAACTCTTCATCCATTGCCCATTCTCCATTAACCTTTTTCCATTTCCATAGTGGAGTACCTTCCTCTATCATCAGGCAATAGGCCGAGATATGCTCTACGTTGAGTGCAAGTGCAGCATCGATATCGCGTTGCCAATCCTCGATAGTTTCGTTTGGAAAACCATACATGAGGTCAATACTGATATTTTGGATGCCCACTGCACGTAGTCGACTTACTGCCTCTGCTACCTGTTCGGACGTATGGCGGCGATGCAAAAAGTGTAAGCGCTCGTTGTCAAACGTCTGTGCTCCCATGCTGACACGGTTGATGCCTAGTTGCGATAACGCCTTTGCGTATGGGGCTGTTACGTCATCGGGATTCATCTCAATGGTGAATTCTCTCGTGTGAAGTGATGAGTGTGGATATACCTTATTTATATATAAGAAAAGTTGCTTGAGTTGTGGAATGGTGAGCTGGCTGGGCGTTCCACCACCGAGATAAATGGTCTCTAGCTCTTTTCCGAAGGCAGAGGAGGGGAGTGGACATCTCATCTCCATTTCCCTACACAAAGCGTCCACATACCGTTGACGCATGTCGGCATGAGTAGTAGAATAGAAGTTGCAATAGATGCAACGACTCTTGCAAAAGGGGATATGTATGTATAGTCCTGCCATTATTTGGGCGTATTGTGAATGCAAAATTACTAATAAAGTTTAATATTTGGAAGTTTTCGGTATTTTTTTGCACGATTTTAATTGAAAATGTCTAACTTTAGCCACTGATAACCGAAACAAAAAAGCATAACCTAAAAGCAATAAGCCTTATGAAAGTTTATCAAACTAACGAAATCAAAAACATTGCGCTGCTTGGCAGTGCGGGTAGCGGCAAGACTACTCTTGCCGAAAGTATGGTTTACGAAGCAGGTATCATCAAACGTCGCGGTACCGTAGAGGGAAAGAACACCATGAGCGACTACTTCCCAGTAGAACAGGAGTACGGCTATTCGGTGTTCTCTACTGTTTTTCATGTAGAGTGGAACAATAAGAAACTGAACATCATCGACTGTCCGGGTTCTGACGACTTCGTAGGTGGTGCTATCACAGCCCTCAACGTCACCGATCAGGCGGTGTTGCTCATCAATGGCCAGTATGGCCCTGAGGTGGGTACTATGAATGCCTTCCGCAATACAGAGAAGCTGAAGAAACCCGTGATCTTCCTGGTTAACCAGTTGGATCGCGACAACTGCGACTTCGATCAGATTCTGAATCAGTTGAAGGAGATTTATGGTCCTAACTGTGTTCCTGTACAGTATCCTATTGCTACGGGTGCAGGCTTTAATAGTGTCATCGATGTACTGTTGATGAAGAAATACTCTTGGAAACCCGAAGGTGGTGCTCCTATTATTGAGGATGTTCCCGCTGACCAGTTGGAGAAGGCTAAGGAGTGGAAAGCTAAACTCGTAGAGGCTGCTGCAGCTGGCGATGATACGCTGATGGAGAAGTTCTTTGAGAGTGAAGACCTCAGTGAGGATGAGATGCGTGAGGGTATCCGTAAGGGTATGGTAACACGTTCTATCTTCCCCGTATTCTGCGTATGTGCAGGTAGAGACATGGGCGTTCGCCGTCTAATGGAATTCTTGGGCAACGTGGTTCCTTTCGTTTCAGAGATGCCTGTAGTCAAGAATGCTGCCGGCAAGGATGTTCCTGCCGATGCTAATGGTACCACCTCACTCTATTTCTTCAAGACTGGTGTTGAACCTCATATCGGTGAGGTGCAGTACTTCAAGGTAATGAGTGGTGTCGTAAAGAGTGGTGACGATCTGACCAATGCTGACCGTGGTTCTAAGGAGCGCTTGGGTACTATCTATGCTTGTGCTGGTGCCAATCGTATTCCTGTTGACGAGCTGCGCGCAGGTGATATCGGTTGTACCGTGAAGCTGAAAGATGTGAAGACGGGCAATACGCTGAATGGTAAAGACCTGGAGCAGAAGTTCGACTTCATCAAATATCCTAACTCTAAGTTCTCTCGTGCCATCAAGGCTGTCAATGAGGCTGAGACCGAGAAGATGATGGCTGCTCTACAGAAGATGCGTCAGGAGGATCCTACATGGGTTGTTGAACAGTCTAAGGAGTTGCGCCAGATTATCGTTCATGGTCAGGGAGAGTTCCACCTGCGTACCTTGAAGTGGCGTATGGAAAACAATGAGAAGATTCAGATTGAATATCAGGAGCCAAAGATTCCTTATCGTGAAACCATCACGAAGATGGCTCGCGCTGACTATCGTCATAAGAAACAGTCGGGTGGTGCTGGCCAGTTTGGTGAGGTACATCTGATTGTTGAGCCTTACACCGAGGGTATGCCTGATCCTACCAGCTTCAAGATAAATGGTCAGGAGTTCAAGATGAATATCAAGGGTAAGGAAGAAGTCGACCTGGAGTGGGGTGGTAAGCTCGTATTTATCAACTCTGTTGTAGGTGGTGCTATTGATATGCGTTTCATGCCTGCTATCCTAAAGGGTATCATGGAACGTATGGAGCAGGGCCCATTGACGGGTTCTTATGCTCGCGATGTTCGCGTTATCGTTTACGATGGTAAGATGCACCCAGTAGACTCTAATGAATTGTCATTCATGCTGGCTGCGCGCAATGCCTTCTCTGCAGCCTTCAAGGAGGCAGGTCCTAAGGTATTGGAGCCAATCTACGACTTGGAAGTACTCGTTCCTGCCGACTATATGGGTGATGTGATGAGTGACCTTCAGGGTCGTCGTGCTATCATCATGGGTATGGACTCTGAGGCTGGCTACCAGAAGTTGACTGCTAAGATTCCTCTTAAGGAGTTGGCAAGCTATTCTATCGCACTCAGTTCACTGACGGGTGGTCGTGCTTCGTTCTCTACAAAGTTTGCTTCTTACGAACTCGTACCGAACGATATCCAGCAGGCTCTGATTAAGGAGCATGAGGCTGAGGAGAAAGAAGAAGACTAAATGCGTTGGCTGTTAGTCATCATCGTATCGCTCTGTATACTGGCCTGTTCAGACGGAGTCAGCGTACAGGGCGATACAATCTTTCCATCAGATATACAGCTGAAGACGGGAGATGTGGTGTTCCGTCGTGGTTCTGGTTTCACCAGTCAGGCTGTTATCATAGCTGAGCATGGAGGAGCCTATTCGCATGTAGGTATTGTGGTAGATTCGGCAGGTGTACCGATGATAGTCCACGCTGTACCTGGGGAACCCGATTATGATGGCGATGAAGACCGCGTGAAGATGGACAGTCCAGAGGCTTTCTTCTCTAAGGTGAGAGCCCAGTGCGGAGCCGTTTATAGACATGCTGATAGTATAGTGGCTCAACGGGCTGCCCAAGAGGCATTCAAGTCGTATCGCCGAGGTGTGCTCTTTGACCATGATTACGATTCAAGTGATACGACCAAGATGTACTGTACGGAACTGGTGGTATATGCCTATGGCAAGACACCGTATCCGTTGACTGATGTGGAGAATGAACATCTGAAACTAGTGGGCTTTGAGACTGACTGCATCTTGCCCTCAGCACTACTCAAGTGTAAGGATTTGCGGAAAATGAAAGCATTTTAGTGTATCAATAATTATTAACCCTTTAAAACGAAAACAAGATGAAAAAGTTATTGTCATTTGCGGTTGTCTGCCTGTTTGCAGCTGTACTGTGTTCTTGTGGTGGTGCCTCTACTCCTGAGGACGTAACGACGAAAGCCATTAAGTGTGTTATCGATAAGGATTACCAGACCTATGTTGATATGATGTACTTCAAGAAGGACAAGACTGACGAGGAGAAGCAACAGTTGACTGCTCTCGTTCAGGATAAGATGGACAAAGAGGTAGAGAAGAAGGATGGTATTACAGATTTCAAGGTCGGTGAACCTACAATTGAGGAAGACAAGGCTGTGGTTCCCTACACCTTGACTTATGGTAATGGCGATACGAAAGACGACAAGATGAAGCTTATCAAGATTGACGATAAGTGGATGATAGATTCTGGTAAGTAATATTTATCCCAGTAATAAAAAAGAGAGCAGAAATGCTCTCTTTTTTATTATCTAGAAACTCTAGAAGATCTAGATGCTCTAGATTTTTCTATCCCTAGGGTATCAGCTCTGCCGCCTCATCAGTGAGATAAGGGCGAATCTTGTCATATTTCACAGAGAAACTTGGCATGCCTGCGGCATAGGGCGCAATCTCGTATTGCTGATAGCTGAAGAAGAGACCGTCTTTGGTGAAGAAAGGAGCGTTGCTGGGCAACGGAATGTTGTTTACATTGTCTATACCTAGCAGCATATCTTTCAGCTGAGAGTCGGTTACAACATTCTCATACTCCTTGAAGTAGCTACGTACACCTTCCTTAATGATTTTGCGGAATTGGGCAGACTCGGTATCCTTGAACAAGGTCTGCTCTTTCAGCACAAAGGTCTCTTTTTGGGCATCATATTCGGAGTGATAACTTATTTTGCGACCAGTCTTTGTACTGAAGGTGATACCTGATGAAGTGGCAAAGCCGTGGGCACCACCCATAAATCCTTCAGAGTTGGTCATATAAGTAACGTAACGATTGTTGCTTTCCAATAGAAATACACTTTGGAAGTAGCTATACGACATGTCACCACCATAACCCTCATCGCGTGCTTCTTTCCAGCTTGTAGAGAGCGACTTGTAGATGTCTTTCACAGTCTCACTAACGACCTGCTTGGCATTGTCGGTGAACTGTGGCTTAGCGGATTCTTCTTGGAAGGGGCGTGCTGCCAACTCTGTACAGATGTAATGACGGATAGCTTCTGTAAGTTCAGGGCTGCCACTAACGGGCCAGTCAACAAATACTTCTACTCCCGCCATAGAGTCAGAACGCTCTACACCGATACTATCCACCTTGAGTGCTTCTATGCTATCAACGCTGAGGGAATCTGCCTCTGTGTTGCTATCCGTAGAAGCACGATGGCCGCAGGCTGTAAGCACTGCGACCATCGCTATAGATATAAAAAGACTTTTCATCTTTTTAATGTTCAAAGTTTATTATTTCGGGACAATTACTCGCCCTTAATAGCAGCTACGCCAGGGAGTACCTTACCCTCGATAGCCTCGAGCAGAGCACCACCACCAGTAGAGATGTAGCTAACCTTGTCGGCCAGACCGAACTTGTTAACACAAGCTACAGAGTCACCACCACCAATCAGTGAGAATGCACCCTCAGCAGTAGCCTCAGCGATAGCGTTACCGATAGCGCGGCTACCAGCAGTGAAGTCATCACACTCGAATACACCGGCAGGACCGTTCCACAGGATGGTCTTAGCACCCTTGATAGCCTCGGCGAAAGCCTTCTGGCTGTCAGGACCAGCGTCAACACCCTCGTAACCAGCAGGAACCTTGTCGGCAGGGCAGGTGATGATCTCAGCACCAGCCTTTACGCTCAGTGTGTCGAAGTCCAGACCGTTAGTAGCGGTGCAGTCAGTAGCGAGTACCAGCTCAACACCATTCTTCTTAGCCAGCTCCTCAACGCCCAGAGCTACATCCAGTTTGTCGAGCTCAACGATAGAGTCGCCAATCTCACCACCGTGAGCCTTAGCGAAGGTGTATGTCATACCACCGCAGAGGATGAGCTTGTCAACCTTGCCGAGCAGATTCTCGATGATACCAATCTTAGAAGATACCTTAGAACCACCCATGATGGCTACGAAGGGGCGCTTGATGTCAGAGAGTACAGCGTCAACAGCCTTTACCTCTTTCTCCATCAGCAGACCGAGCATCTTGTTGTTAGCATCGAAGTAGTCAGCGATAACAGCGGTAGAAGCGTGCTTACGGTGAGCAGTACCGAAAGCATCCATTACGTAGCAGTCAGCGTAAGAAGCCAGAGTCTTTGCAAACTCCTTCTGAGAAGCCTTCATAGCCTTCTTAGCCTCGTCGTATGCGGGATCAGCCTTGTCGATACCTACGGGCTTGCCCTCTTCCTCAGGATAGAAGCGGAGGTTCTCCAGAAGCAGAGCCTCACCCATCTTCAGAGCCTTGGCAGCGTCGGCAGCCTTAGCGCAGTCGGGAGCAAAAGCAACGGGAA
This sequence comes from Prevotellaceae bacterium MN60, assembly GCA_900199555.1. Taxonomy (GTDB): domain Bacteria; phylum Bacteroidota; class Bacteroidia; order Bacteroidales; family Bacteroidaceae; genus Prevotella. The sequence continues at coordinate 409,252 of FZQZ01000001.1, read as the reverse complement.
CGCCGAGAGCCTTCTCTACAGCCTCGCGAATCTGGCCCAGTGACTTCTTAGCGTCTACCTTACCTTTGGGCTTACCCATGTGGCTCATGATGATGGTAGCACCACCGTCAGCCAGAATCTTTTTCAGAGTGGGCAGAGCACCGCGGATACGGGTGTCGTCAGTAATCTTACCGTTCTCGTCCAGGGGCACGTTGAAGTCAACGCGCACGATTGCCTTCTTACCGGCAAAGTTGAATTCGTTGATTGTCATGATGATTTACAATTTAACAATTTATATAATATAACTTTTATTCTCGATTTCTTCAATCCAGCCGCAAAGGTACAAATTTTAGTTGATAATTGATAATCGAAAATTGATAATTTATACTTTTTTGCGTTTCGTTTCTTACCTTTTTGCTTTTTTACCTTTTTACTTATTAAATAATGTAAGCCCGACTTTGCAAACATCTACCTTAATCGTCCTTTAATCCTGATTTCTCTGCGTTGTGATAGTTCGCCAGGATTAGTGCCGGGTTCTCCTTCGGGCACTTCTAATTGGTGCTTGGCATAGAACTGGCGCCAGTAGTCGGTGATGCGCCCTGTGGCATCATGAAACGACATGGGGATAGGGGAGAAGAGGTGCTTGCCATGCTTGTCGACAAACGATAGCTGTACCAATTCAGAGCAATAGATGGCATCATTGTCGGGAAGATAGAGACGGTCGTAAGGACGCCCAAGATACTGCATGGCATTGCGCAATGACAGCTTGCTGTCAGCTCCCTTGACGCGAGCCATCAGATAGTAGCCGTCTTGCTGGCGTAGTGAGTCGATAGGCGTAGTCTTTACTCCTTTGCCAATAGCCTCAATCACGCTATCTGGTGACATAACGATGGCAACATGATCTATCATACCAGGCGTAACATCGGTGATGGCATTGCCCTGAGAGACAACGTGAAACAGTAGGTCACCAGATTTGAGCGAATAGGTCTGGCACGATGTAGCGACCAGACCTATTACAATTGCTATGATAATATCAATGAACCACTTTCTTTCCATTGATGATATTAATGCCTTTTCGTGGAGTTGTTAATTTTCGACCTTGTAAGTCGTAATAGTTATCAACTGGTAATTTAGAAGTCTCGGTCTGCTTGATTTCTGTTATAGTTGCTGCAGGCCAATAGATGACTTCTCCAAGTGAAGGATCATCATTCTTATGGAAGATGACGCTCTCAATCTTTTCTTCGGTTTGCTCGCTGACATTCCACGTGTTACCCTGAGCGTAAATGGTGTTGGCGGAGTTGTTGTATAGGTCGTAGAGCACGCCATCGTTACCATTGTTTTTGAACGTGTTGCCGCCTGGGTTGTAATGTTCGTCAGTTTCAGCTACGTCAATTCTACCCATATTCACATTCTTGCAGCCGATTACGGTAACGCCCCAAAGTCCTCCTTCGATATGGTTCTTTGTGATGATAGCCTCAGTCTGTTGGTATGGGTCGTATAAACTTATACCAGAGCCGCCAGTTATTGGGTTTGTATCATAACGGTTGTTCATCAGTATATTATTCTCTATGCGTATCTTTGCTGCAGAACCGACAAGTCCAATGCCATAGCGATTATCATCAATGTAGCAGTCCTTGATTGTGATGTCTGCATCAAAACCATAGAAGTTTGAAATACCGATACCGCCCACCATCGTATTATCCGGATTACCCGTCATCTGACACCCTTCGATAATCATAGGATTGGCTGCCGTAACGTTAATCTGCGGAATGTTGTTGTTTTCTGTAGAATTCTTATCGAAAACACAATGGCTAATTGTTAGGGGACGTGATGCGTTCGCTGCGCTTCCGATGGCTGCCTTAGAACAGTTATGAAAATCACATGATTCAATCTTGCAGAGAGTTCCATTGCCGATAAAATATAAGGCAGCAGGAACTGAGCCGTCGTGGTCTTCAAAATAGCAGTTGTACAAATTGACAGCCCCTTCTCCCATCACTTCCATACCGATGGTGTAGAATTCGCAGTTTTTCATCTCTGTCGTTGTCTGACTCATGATGCGTACTAATGCTCTTGGATTCTCATCTAAGGCATCGAATATAGCGCCTTCTGAACATTGAAAATCCGCCTCGCCCTCAATGGTCAATTTGACATCCTTGTTGAAGTGGACTTTTATGCAATCGTCCATTACGAATTTGTCGCCTTTGGCAATGGTGATGCTGTTTCTTAACTCGTATTCGGGCCATTGTCCTTCTTCCAACTCGTAAGCTATAACACTAGTCTCGCTGATATATGCCAGTGTCTGAATACTGTACGTTGTACCGTCGCCCTTTGTTGTAAACGTATCGGCGGCTTCTGCGAATTGGCAGAGCAATGCTGTTACCAATGTCAATAAAAACAATCTTTTGTTCATCATATTAAAGTTTTTCTTTTTAAGAATGATAAGATACTGCAAAGGTAAGAAATAAAGTGAAAAGAAAAGACTAAAAAGAAAAAAATCTATTATTGTTAGGAAGATAATTCAATTATATTTTGTAATTTTGCCGCCAATATGGAAAAAGACTCTGTATTGATTCTCAGTGGTGGCGTAGATTCAGTCACCTTGCTGTACGAAGAGCAGGAGCGCATCGCACTGGCTATCTCGTTTGATTATGGCAGTAACCACAATGCCAAGGAGATTCCTTTTGCTCGCAAACATTGTGAACGCCTAGGTATCAAACATCTGGTGATACCCTTGGATTTTATGAGTAAGTACTTTAAGAGTTCACTCTTGGAAGGTAGTGATGCCATTCCTGAGGGTCACTATGAAGACGAAAATATGAAGTCTACCGTAGTACCCTTCCGTAATGGTATCATGCTGTCTATTGCTGTAGGTATTGCCGAAAGCCACGAACTTAAATATGTGATGATGGCCAATCACGGTGGCGACCATACAATCTATCCTGACTGTCGCCCTGAGTTTGTTGATGCGTTCGATGCTGCTGCCAATGCGGGCACCTATGTAGGCGTTCGCCTTCGTTCGCCTTATACCAATATCACTAAAGCCGACATCGCCCGCAAGGGTAAGGCATTAGGTATAGACTATAGTGAGACGTGGAGTTGCTACAAGGGAGGTGAACATCATTGCGGCAAGTGTGGTACCTGTGTAGAGCGACGCGAAGCCTTTGAACTAGCAGGTATAAAAGATACAACGATATACGAAGAATAGAAAATGAGAAGTCTCGCCAACTGGCGAGGCTTCTTTTTTATCCAAACAGCGCTCTCAGTGCTTCTTCTACCTTTCTGACTGGCACCAATTCTATTTTAAACTTCTTGCGGTCTAACCCTGAGAGGTTATATTTCGGAATAATGATGTGCTGGAAACCGAGTTTCTCGGCTTCACTAATACGCTGCTCAATACGAGCCACAGGGCGCACCTCGCCAGAGAGACCTACCTCGCCAGCCATACACCAGCCTTCTTCTATCGGCGTATCGACATTGCTACTCAATACGGCAGCTATCACGCTCAGGTCCATCGCCATATCCGTAACACGCAGTCCTCCGGCAATATTCAAGAATACGTCTTTCTGCATCAGCTTGAAACCCACGCGCTTCTCTAATACAGCCAACAACATATTCAGACGACGCTGGTCGAAACCTGTGGCAGAGCGCTGAGGCGTACCATAAGCAGCACTGCTTACAAGAGCCTGTGTCTCTACTAAGAAAGGACGCACGCCTTCAATAGCGCTCGAGATAGCAACTCCCGAGAGTCCATCGTGATTATCCGTAAGCAACAGTTCAGAGGGATTAGATACTTGTCGTAATCCCGACTGCTGCATCTCGTAGATGCCTAACTCTGACGTAGAGCCGAAACGGTTTTTGATGCTACGCAGAATACGGTACATATAATGCTGGTCACCTTCAAACTGGATAACAGTATCCACGATATGTTCCAAAATCTTCGGACCTGCCAGCGTACCTTCCTTGGTGATATGACCAATGAGAATAACGGGTACGCCGCTTGTCTTGGCAAAGCGCAATAGGGCAGAGGCGCACTCACGAACCTGTGCGATAGAACCTGCTGACGACTCTACATCCTCCGTAGAGATAGTCTGTATGGAGTCAATAACCACTACGTCAGGTTGTACCTCCTTGATATGCTCGAAAATGGCCTCAAGAGAATTCTCACAAAGCAATAGAAAACCATCGTGCTTGGTGGTGTCTCCGCCTACACAAAGACGCTCAGCTCTCATCTTCAGTTGATGGGCACTCTCCTCACCGCTGACATATAATACCTTCTTATCCGTAAGGCTGAGCATTGTTTGAAGAGACAATGTAGATTTACCGATGCCAGGCTCACCACCCAGCAATACAATGCTGCCAGGCACCAATCCGCCACCCAGCACACGGTTCAGCTCTTGGTCGTGCATATCGATACGTGGATCGTCGTGTGAAGAGATGTCTTTCAGTCGCAATACCTTAGCAGCATCACGTCCTCTTGAAGAAATGGTCTCACCACCCATGCTTCCTTTCCATTTAGAGGAAGATGGAGGAAGAGTTTTAAACTCCTTGAACGTGTTCCACTGGCCACACGCAGGACATTTACCAATCCACTTAGCTGATTCCTGTCCGCAGTTCTCGCAGACATACATTGTCTTTTCTTTGTTTGCCATAATCGATGCAAAGGTACAAAATAATTGATAATTGACAATTGATAATTGAAAATTAATTTGTACTTTTGCAGACAATATGAGAAAACTGATTCCTATCGTTGCGGTCTTGCTGTTGTTGGCAGCTTGCGGACAGAGCTACGAAGAGTCTAAACGCTTATCGCGTGAGCAGCGCAGAGAGGCTATGCGAAAAGACTCAGCAGCCCTGAAGATTGCCGTGTTGCCTACACTCGACTGCCTGCCCTTTTATGTTGCTCAGCACTACCAGTTGTTTGATACATTGAATGGTGGTGTACGACTGAAATTCTATCATTCACAAATAGACTGCGATACAGCTATGGAAAGAGGAAGGGTAGAGGGTGCAGTTACTGACTTGGTAAGAGCAATGCGCATGAGTAATCGTGGCACCAAGCTACGCTATGTGATTGCTACTAATGCCTATTGGCAGCTGATAACCAATCGTAATGCACGTATCAAGCAGTTGAAGCAGTTGGATGATAAGATGGTGGCGATGACTCGCTTCTCGGCAACGGACATGTTAACGGATATCGCTCGCGACTCAGCACAGCTGAAGCCTGAACGAATATATAAAGTACAGATTAACGATCTTGGCGTTCGCATGCAGATGTTGCAGAACAACGAGATGGATGCCCTTTGGTTTACTGAACCACAGGCAACGATGGCACGTATGATGAAGAATTCCGTTGTGATGGATTCTCGCGATGTGAAGTTGCAGTTGGGTGTGGTAACTTTCCGTGAAAAGGAGATGCGTCGCCAAGCTCGTGGCAAACAATTGAGCCTTTTTATCAGAGCCTATAATCAGGCATGCGACTCCATCAATAAAAATGGTGTAGCCTATTACAAGGATATCATCAAAGAGCGTTGCAAGATGAAATCCTCTGTGATTGATTCCTTGCCCAAGAATATCCACTATGCTCATGCTGTAGGACCACGTCAGCAAGACGTGAAGGCTGTGGAACAGTGGTTACAAAAAACAGATGTAAAGAATGGCAGCAAATGACAATCTGAGTCTGGTGGATAAAGCACTGCGAAGCGGTAACTGTGGCGATGCCATTCGGTACATGAGATGCTACCTGTCGGCATGGCCTGAGCAGCATACTGCCGAGAAGGTAACACTGTTAGGTGAAGACTATGACCGTATGGTGGCCTATTGGCAGCAAGGGGGAAACGATCCGCAGAGAGAACAACTCTATCAGCAATTGTTGCAGCGTATGTATGTGATATATGCCAACGTAGCGCATTATCATCGCATGAAGGCATCACCTTATCAGAATAGCTTATATACAAGGGTGCGCCAAGCACAGCGCGATTGGTCACTCACGGCTATACGTCAGGAGATGGAGGGCTTTGTCAGTAATGTGGCTATGCTGCAACTAGAGCAAGAGCATAAGCGAGCAGCCAAAAGCGAGACATTATATCGTGAGCATCAGCAACAGATGAACCAGTTGTTTGAGTATGTCATAACATCTAGACAATGGTCCGACAGCGTGGGTGCTCAGTTTACGGAGATGATGGTGTCGCCAACGATAGACAGCAACGACCAGCAACTTGTGATGGCTGCGGTGACGCTCTCACTGATGAACCAGTTTGATATGGCTAAATTCCGCATGTTGGTGCAGGTATATCAGCAGTCGCAGGATGATGCCGTGCGTCAAAGAGCGTTGGTAGGATGGGTGTTGGCAACAACGAATCCTTATCAGCGTGTATATCCTGAACAGCAAGAACTCATAGCACAACTGACACAGTCAGAAGAGGTGTGTCAAGAGTTGACAGAGCTACAGATACAATTCATCTATTGTTTGAACGAGCGCAAGTCTACCGATACTATTGAAAAGGAGATTATGCCCGACTTGATGAATAGCTCGTTGAAGATGACACCACGTGGCATCGAGGAAACGGAGGAAGATCATTTAGAAGATGTCCTACATCCGGAGGCTTCAGAAGAACGTATGGAGCGACTGGAGGCTTCTTGTCGCCGTATGATGGATATGCAGAAAGAGGGCGCCGATGTGTTCTTCCGTGGTTTCTCACAGACCAAACGTCATCCTTTCTTCTATGATATCAGCAACTGGATGGTACCATTCTATATGCAGCATCCGGATATTGCTCAATATATGTCGAAACTGACAGGTTTGAAATTGCTGGATAAGATTCTGGGTGCTTATCAGTTCTGTAACAGTGATAAGTATTCGTTTGTGCTTGCATTGCATGAGATAGTGGATCGTATGCCACAAAACATCCGCCAGATGATGAATATGGACGTACCTGTGCCTGAGGATGCTGAACAGCAAGAGTTGTCACCGGCATTAGTACGCCGTATGTATTTGATGGATATCTACCGTTTCTTCCGCCTATTCAGTCATCGCTCAGAACTCTATAATCCTTTTGATGCTAATGAACAAGGAGTGGAGGGATGTATATTCTTCTCTGCCGACTTGTTTGCCAATACCCCTTTGGAGAAAAGCAAAGGCCAGATAGTAAGACAACTGAAGAAGTATAAGCTGAATCGTGCGGCAAACAGTGTGTTGGATTCTTTTGCCGAGAACTATCGCGATGTGCAGTATTATCTTTGGAAGTGTGACTATGAAAAGGCGCTGCAGTTGGAACCGGAAAACGAGCGTGCTACATTAGGCATGGCTCGCCAGCTGTATGGAGATGGACAGTATGAGAAGGCTGTGGCCATCTTCCAAAGATTGATGACCGTCTATCCAGATAAGACAAACTATCAGTTACATGTGGCAGTGTGTCAGGTGCAGCTGAAACAATATGAAGAAGCACTGAAAGTACTCTATCGCTTAAACTACGAACAGCCTGAAAACGATAGCGTGAATCGGGTGCTGGCTTGGACACTGACCTGTCAGGGAAAGCTGGAACAGGCAGCTAAGCTCTATGAGCAGTTGGTTCATGGTGAACAACTACAGAACGAAGATCGCAAGAACTATGGCTATTGCTTGTGGTTGCAAGGAAAAATAGATCGTGCCATAGATATGTTCAAGCACTATCGCCAGGTAGAAGATACTTCTTCAACCTCTCATTTCTTTGATATTGATTGGCTACAGCAAAGAGGTATTTCGGCTACGGAAATCAAGATGATGGAGTCGCTGCTATTCTCGTAATCGAATTCAAGTTTCGCCATTTAGCAATTGTCTTTAACTCCTTTAACTTCCTTAACTCCTTTAGCTCCTGTCTATAGGAAAGGCTGCAACAGATGGGCAAACCATCCGCGGAACTTCTGCCAGCGGGTGCGGAACTGATTCCATGAGGTCTTGGTCAACAAGAAACTCTTCTGCTTGTCGCGCCAAAACATATCGTCTAATTCCTTGGTGGTCTTAGTATCGATAATGACTGCATTCTCTTCGAAATCACACTTCAAACTGCGTGCGTCGAGGTTGGTACTACCCACGGTGCAATATTTGCCATCTACCATCATAATCTTTGAATGGTGGAATCCTGGCTCATAGAGCCATACGGTAGCACCACGCTTCATCAACTTGTGCGCTTGATAGAGAGCGCAATCAGGTGTCAAAGGAATATCGCTTTTAGCAGATAGCATAATCTCCACCTTCACACCACGACGAATGGCACGTGTCAGTGCTCTTGTTACGGTAGGTATCAGGGTGAAGTAGGGGTTGATGATATGGATAGAGTCTTTTGCCTGATTGATGGCATTAATATAAAAGGTACGCATGATTTTGGGTGTAACACCTGGCTCACGATTGATGATACCAATCAACTTCTTACCTCGTGTGTCAGTGGTGTCTGGCTTCAAATGTTGAAAACGAGTCAACGTACCACCATTATAATATTTCTCTCCACTTACATTCTCGCCTGTGGTACGATTCCATATTCTAAAGAATATCTTCTGCAATTCGTTGACGGCATCACCTTCAATACGGCAATGCATATCGCGCCATTCGCCTACTTGCTCGGTGCCTTTGATGTAGTAGTCGGCTACATTCATACCACCAGTATAAGCTATACGACCATCAATGACTACTATTTTACGGTGATCGCGACCATAGATGTGGTTTACCCATGGAAAGCGGATAGGACTATATTCTACGATGTCGATGCTATCGTTTCGGAGTGCCTTGAGGTGATATTTCTTCAATGGCTGATTGTTGGAGTCGTTACCAAAGCCATCGAACATTGCACGCACCTCTACACCCTCACGACGTTTCTCGCGCAGGATATCAAACAATAGTGAGGCAATAGAGTCGTTACGAAAGTTGAAATACTCAAGGTGAATGCTGCTCTTAGCCTGACGGATAGCCTTGAACATATCGTCAAACTTCTCCTGTCCAGACAACAAGAGTGTCACACTATTATTATCTGTGAAGTGGATGCCATTATCACGCAGCGTGTGAACGATTAAAGAATCGCTCGTTTGTGCATTAGCATTAAAAGGTAAAAAGGTAAAAAGGCAAAAAGGTACAACACCTCGCACCAGCTTATTTGCCCATGTTGTTTTGTTCTTGTTCATCTCTGCTTTTCTACTTTCTTACTCTTTTACTTTTTCACCTTTTTACTTTTTATTTTTCATGCGGTACTCCAATGGAGTCATACCATACTTCTCTTTGAAGATATTGATAAAGTTCTCTGCTGTCATGAATCCTACATTGATAGCCAACTCACTCATGTTGATGTTGGTAGAGACGAGTAGGGTGCATGCATGCTTCAAACGAATCTCACGTACGATCTCTGCTGGAGTCTTGGTCGTGATGCTGCGAATCTTATGGAAGAAGGGTACGCGTCCCATGCCCATAGCAGCAGCCATATCTTCAAGACTAATCTGTCCACGACTCATATTCTGCAATACAAACTGTTCAACATTTCTCATCAGCTGCTGATCCATGATGCTATTCATCGAGTAGTCGCCGATAGTCTTGTTGTCGTAGTATTTCTCCAGCATGTTATTCTGCTCTGTCTTCTCAGCCTCTTCAGCTTTCTCGGTAGATTCCACGTTCTCCACATCCTCTGTAGGTTCAGTAGCTTCCGTCTTTCCAAAGTCTTCAAAGGTCATGGTTGCGGTGGTCATACTTGCATTCTGACCTTCCAGCATACGTGTCTCCTTACCCTCGATGACGTTCTGGTTAATCTCTACTGGAGCCAGTCCCATTACCTTGTTAAAGCGCATCACAGCCTCTTGAACATTAAAAGGCTTAGCCAGATAGTCGTCGGCTGCCAAGGTGATGTTCTGTTCGTCCATATCCTGCTGAGTCAGTACATTGTCGGTCATCAGCACAAATCTGGTCTTGCTCATACGATGGTTAGACTTAAACTGGTTGCACAGTTCGCTACCCGTCATCTCATTACCCATATCCTGTTTACATACTACGAGGTCTGCTTTCAGTGTTTCAATATCGGGCAGGGCCGCCTTGATGTTATCATAGACGTGGATATCGTAGATTTCACACAGATGAGCCTTCATAAATTGCAGGAACTCACGATTGCTGTCAATGAATACAACGATAGCTTTGTAGGTAAGTCCTTCGATACGCAGAGGCTTGATGTCATACGACTGCAACAGCTCTGATGTGTTAGCCAGCTCAATCTCACCATGCTCGTTCAGCTCCAGCAGGTCTTTGGCTGTTGACTCAGCTTTCTTCTCAGGATTCTCCAACGTACTCTGCATCTCAGAGATACGTGTAATCACTTGAAGCAATTGGAAGTGCAGAGAGGTCAACTGCTCACGACCTTCCAGTGATTGTTCGCGTTCTGCCATATCACTGAGGATAGAGGTCATGCGAGCCATGGGCTGTCTGAGTTCATCACTGGTCAGTTTGATTTCCTCGCGCTGGCGCTTCAACTCCTCAATCACTGTATGTCTCTTCTTCCATGCTTTCTTGTACTTCTTGATACCATAACGCCAGATAAGAACGATGATAATCAGTACAATCACATAGAAGGTCAGCATCCACCATGACAACCACCAAGGACGATCAATATGAATCTCCAGAATACGCTCCTGATCACTGACGGCACCATCAGCACTCACTGCCTTGACATGCAACTTATAGGTGCCACTGCCCAGATGCTTAAATCTTACACCGTGGAGTAGGGCGTCACCATTGCGCCAGTCGTTGTCGAGGCCTTCCATCCAATACATGAACTGCAGGCGCTCGCCTTGGTTGTAGTTACCTGCTGCAAACTTAATCGTGATATTGTTCTGGCTGTTGGCAAGTTCAATTCTGTTGCTCTCGTTGAGGGCTTGTGGCAGGATGGTGTTTCCGTCGTAGCTAACACCCGTCATAATTTCCTGTTCGCCAACAAATAACTGTGTCAGCATCACGCGAGGCAACGCAATCTGTTCATCCTTGCTATTCTGACGTACCCAGTTGACACCATACAGACCACCAAACAATACCGTGCCGTCATGCTTAACAAGGATAGAACCCATATTGAATTCATTGCTCTGCAGACCATCGCTGATGGTATAGTTGTATAGTCCGTAATTAAATGTTCCGTCCTCATGGTCACGCTGTACTACCACGCGACATACACCATTACTGGTAGTAATCCAGATGCTATGATTGTTGTCTTCGGCAATACCGCAGATAGAGTTGTTGCATAAGCCGTCCTTCTCTGTCAGGATGTTTAGCTCGTCATTGGCTGGATTCAGGATGTTGACACCTTCACGGGTACCCACCCATAGCAATCCTCTGGAGTCTTCATAAACCTGTGTGATAAAGTTATTGGTGAAAGACTTCATATTTGAAGTATTACCAGTCAGTACCGTCTTCTCACGTGTTGACAGGTTCAGAATAATCAACCCCTCAGCAGTACCAATCAGCAGATTGTTGTTGACGCCATAGAACAGAGAGGTGATATTGTTCGTACTCAATATACCATTTTCTTTGGTATATGAAGAGAAGGTGTTCATCTTGGGGTTGAACACCTGCAGACCGCCATTGGTGGCAATCCAGAGGTTACCCGTCTTATCACTGCAGAGGGCATTGATATGATCATCTATCAATGTTCTCATGCTATCGCGGGCAGCAGAATAGAAGGTGCTGACACCATCCTTGATGCGAGTCAGACCATTTTGCTTAGAGCCCACCCAAAGACTACCATCTGGAGTGGTGGTCATGGCTGTCACCTTATGACTTGCCAATGGTCCTTCATAGCCTACGATACCTTGATCGCCTGTGCCATACCATACCTTACCATTTCTATCTTCTGCGATGGCAGTGATATCACCATTGATTAGTGATTGGAATTTATAGATATTGTCACCATAGAATGCCAATCCAGACTTCTCGGTACCTACCCATAACAGGTCAGTGTCATCAACATATACACTCTGAATACCGATGGTCTCCTCTGCTATATGCATTCTGTTTACACCCTTCGGATGTACATATTCCATCTCGTGGTTGTTGACGTTGGTGCGAACCAGTCCACAGCGGTCTGTACCTATCCAGATGTTACCCTTACTGTCGCCAGCAATGCCGTTGACGCTATGGTCGGTGTTAACACCCGTCATCTCCAGTTGGTTGCCAATGGTGGTATCCCAAGTATTGGTGCTCTTATTATAAAGCATAAGAGTTCCCTGACCATAGAGCCAGATGTTATCTTGCAGGTCGGCATAGGCATTCAGCGTGTTCGTCTTGCGAAGATGCTGCTGGGCGATATAATCGTTTTGCCATACGCGATGCTGCTGATGCATGACATCACAACAAACGATACGTCCATCATCGTAGATAATCAGTGCACCATCGCGACATTCGCTGATAGCTGAGATAACACCTTGTGGCACACCATGAGAATCGTCGGTGTAGCCAAACTCATAGAGCAGCTGTTGCTGCATATTATAGGCTACTACACCCTTGTTAGGAATAGCCGCCCAGAAATTTTTGTGACTGTCGATATAAACCACATTAGGAGAACCTTCTATGCCCATTCGAGCGTACACCTGTTTCATGTCGCGCTCAAAGGTCTCTGTTTGTGGGTGATAGATGCAGAAGCCTGCTGCCGTCTCTATCCATAGCGTACCTTCCAGCGTCTCCTGGATGCTGATGATATAGCTGTCGGGCAGTGATGAACCGTCTTGCGAGTTGCACTGGAAGTTGTAGAATGTATAGCCATCATAGCGATACAGTCCTGCAGGTGTTCCTAACCATACATAGCCTCGCGAGTCTTTCAGAATACAATTGATTTGGCTGATAGTAAGACCATTGCGGGCATCTAAGGTCTTAAACAGATAGACACCGGCAGCAGCCAAGGGCAGTGCCAGCATCAATATCAATAGCATCTTTTTCAGTATCTTCATACACTTTCAATTATAATACACATGCATAGCGGTCAACGATACCAAGAAGATGGTTTCCTTCGTCTACTACCAGCACGTTGTGGACTTTATGTTTATTCATCAGCTTTTGTATCTCAGAGATTTTTGCCTGTGGACCGACGGTCTTCGGCGTACGAGTCATAATGTCTTCTACAGTGTGGTTGAAGAATTCTGCCTGCCACTTCTCCATGGCTCGGCGGATATCACCATCGGTAATCAGACCAGCTATGCAGTCATTTTCAATGGCTACACCTAATCCTAACTTGCCCTTGCTGACATGGATGATAGCCTGTCCCAGATGCATGTCGGCAGACAACAAAGGCAGGTTCTCCGTAATCATTACATCCTGAGCGGTGGTCAGCAGACGCTTTCCTAATTCGCCACCAGGATGGAACTGAGCAAAGTCTTGTGGTTGGAAGTTGCGCTTCTCCATTAGTGCGATAGCCAGTGCGTCGCCCATGGCGAGTGTGGCTGTGGTACTGCTGGTTGGCGCCAGATTCAGCGGACAAGCCTCTTTCTCTACACTGACATTCAGATGATAGGTAGAATATTTTGCCAACAAGGATTGTGGATTGCCACTCATGCCGATAATAGGAATCTGCATGTGTAACACCATCGGGATGAAACGCAATAACTCGTCGGTCTGTCCTGAGTTAGAGATAGCCAGTACCACATCATTGGCAGACATCACACCCAGGTCGCCATGATATACGTCCAGTGGGTTGATAAAGAAAGAAGGGGTTCCTGTTGATGCCAGCGTAGCAGCAATCTTTGCTCCGATATGTCCGCTTTTTCCGACACCTGTTACAATAACTTTACCAGGACAATCCATAATCAAATCTACGGCTTTGTCAAACTGGTCGTCCATCAGAGGAATCAGGTCTAGAATGGCCTGTGCCTCATCCTTCAGACATTGTATTGCGTATTCTTTTGTTGTCATTGCTTTTTTGTTTTTTCTAGGATTGCCTAGGGTTTCCTAGGATGTCCTAGGTTCTCCTAGGTATTCCTAGGCTAGGATATTCTCGATTAGTTTCTCCAGCTTGCTTAACTCCAGCATATTGGCAGCATCACTCAATCCTTGATCTGGGTTGGGATGTACTTCAAAGAAGAATCCGTTAGCACCGAAGGCTTTGGCTGCCATGGCCATCTGAGGAACAAAGCGGCGGTCTCCACCTGTCTTGCCATCAGCACCACCAGGGCGCTGAACACTATGTGTACAGTCCATGATAACGGTGTCGGTAATCTCCAGCATGTCGGGGATATTGCGGAAGTCAACCACCAGATTGTTATAGCCCATCATATTGCCACGCTCTGTCAACCATACCTCTTTGGCACCACTTTCGCGAGCCTTCTCTACAGGGTACTTCATATCATGACCACCTAAGAATTGGGCCTTCTTAATGTTGACAGTGCGACCTGTGCGGGCAGCTGCAATCAATAAGTCTGTCTGTCGGCAGAGAAAAGCCGGAATTTGCAGGATATCGCATACCTGTCCAGCAGGTTCTGCCTGCCAAGCCTCATGAATGTCGGTCAGTACGCGCAGTCCGTATTTCGACTTGACATCGCTCAGCATGAGCAAACCATGGTCAATGCCAGGGCCACGGAAAGAACGTAGTGAGGTACGATTTGCCTTGTCAAACGAGGCTTTGAAGATAATATCAGTGCCCAATTTCTTATTGATTTCCACTAACTTAGAAGCCACCGTGTCTAACAACTCGGCAGATTCTATCACACATGGGCCAGCTATAAACGTTTGTTTCATGCGACTTTTCTTACATAATACCTTGCAAAGATACAAATAAGCTAGGACAAAACAAAGGAAATGATGCTTAAAATACAAATATTTTTGCATTTTTCCCTCAATTCCATGATATTTATCAATTATTTTACTCAAAAAGAGGAAAAGCAGAAAAATATTTCTCACCGAATAGTTTTTTTGTCATACCTTTGCACCGTCAAAAATGACAAAATCGAACTAATTATTATTATTAATTTAAAAGGAAAAAGTATTATGAAAAAGATTATGATGACACTGGCTGCTGTTGCAGTAGCTGCTACTATGAACGCTCAGGTTTATGTTGGTGGCGAGGTAGGTTTTGAGACAACTTCTCAGGATGGTGTAACAAACTCTAGCGTAACATTGATGCCTGAGATTGGTTATAACCTCGACGAGAACTGGGCTGTAGGTCTGTCTTTCGGTTTCGGTCAGGACAAGAGAGAAGTTACTAAGACAGTAGAAGGTCTTGATGTTACTGTTACTGCAAAGGACAAGCGCTTCATCATTAACCCATACGTTCGTTACACTTTCGTAAAGCTCGACAAGGTTAATGTATTCGTTGACGGTGGTCTGTCATACGCTCACTATGACAATGCTGGTGCTAAGAACAACCAGTTCGGTATCGGTGTTCGTCCCGGTGTAGCTGTAAACCTGAACGATAAGCTGAGCTTTGTTGCTCACTTCGGTTGGTTGGGTTACAAGAACTCAAAGGATGATTATGAGGGTGCTAAGGCTGCCAACACTTTCGGCTTTGACCTGAACAGCAAGGTTGGCTTCGGTATGTACTACAACTTCTAATCGGAACACGAATAAGTATAAGTTTTAGGAAATTTTTCCGCCCGACTGTCATGACGACAATCGGGCGGATTCTTTTTTGATGTTTGTTTATTCTCCGTATTCCTCTTCCGAAGTCTTCTTGTGGTTGAAACGATGAATCCAACTCGAGATAAATGAGAAGACAACGTAAGTAAACAGACCGATGATGATACCATCGGTGATGCTACCAGTGACTGGCATCAGCAGAATAGTCAGAAAGGCAGGCATGGTCTCCTGAGGGCGAGCTAGTCGGATGTTGCGTACAGAACTAAAAAGGTAGAAACCAGCCACGACCATGATGGGGGCAGTGGCGGCAGTAGGGATGGCAAGGAATAGGGGCGCAAGGAATAGACAGGCGACAAAGCATAATGCAATGGTGAGAGCCGTGAATCCTGTGCGGCCTCCCTCAGCGACACCTGTAGCACTCTCCACATACGTCGTTACTGTGCTGCATCCCAAACAGGCACCTGCCATGGTGGCAATGGCATCGCTCAGCATGATGTTACGCATGTGAGGAATGCGTCCATTCTTACGGATGAGTCCGGAGTTTGCCATCAATCCCACCACTGAGCCTAGGGTGTCGAACACATCGAAGAAGAGCATGGTCAATACGCAAACCCATAGGTCGGGAGTCAGCAGGTCGTTCCAAGAGAACTGGCAGAAGAGTGGGGCTGGTGATGAGGGCATGCTAAACAGTTGATCGGGTATCTTTGTCACTCCAACAGGGATGCCAAGCAGTGTAATGATGATGATACTGAGCAGCAAACCGCCACGAATGCGCAATACGATAAATGTGCCAGCAAGCACCAGGCCGAACAGGAACAATAAGGATGATGGCGTAATCAGTGTGTTGATATGATTAAAGATGGTGCCCTCAGCCAGTAGTCCACTATTCTTGAAGCCGATGCTGGCAATAAAGAATCCTATGCCTGCAGCAATGGCATACTTCAGTGATGTGGGCATCATGTCGAAGATAAGTTGGCGCAGATTACTCAAGCAGAGCAGTACGAAGAGTAGTCCTTCAAGGAATACTGCTGTCAGGGCAAACTGCCACGTATAGCCGAGCGACAGACATACCGTCTCCACAAAGAAAATGTTCAGTGCCAGTCCTGGTGCCTGTCCGATGGGGCGCTTTGCCAGAAAAGCCATCAGCAGTGTGCCTATGATTGTGGATAGAGTGGTGGCGGTGAGAAGAGAGTCAATGGGATATCCATGTGCAGCCAATGGCGCGAACATCGCAGGCATCAGCGCCAAGATGTATGACATGGTTGTAAAAGTAGTAATTCCTGAGAGTATCTCTGTCTTCAAACTGTGTTGCTGAACTGAGAACCCTACAAGTGACAGTAGTCTGGTTTTCATGTGTGTAATTTGCAAATAGTGATTTAGTTTGTGAATAGTGATTTAGTTTATAAATGACGATTCCTTTGCAGGAAGGAAGAGGTCAATTTTTGTTCCTTCGTGATATGCTGTGTCTAGTGTTAGTGAACCGCCAAGGTGTTCGGCTGTCATGCGAGCTATCGCCAGTCCGAGACCGGCACCTTGTGCAAAACTGTCTAGCTTAGTGAATCGTTCGAAGATATAGTCTTTTTTATCTTCAGGAATACCGGGTCCCGTATCTGCCACCGAGAAGTGCAGTTGCTCGTTTTCCAGACTCATACATAGAGTGATGCTGCCCTCGGTGGTAAACTTTGCGGCATTGTCAAGCAATTTGTTCAGGATGGTATGAACAAGGAACGTATTCGTTTCTATCATCTGCTCCATGGGTATGTTACACTCGTTGTTCAGTTTTACATTCTCTGCCACCAATGGCTTTACCATGTCCAGTGGTTGTTCTATGAGAATAGCTGCCATGCATGGCTCCGTAACAACCTTTTCGCTGCTGCTTTCTATGTCGGAGATAAAGATGAGGTCATCTACAATGTTTGTCAGCATTCGTGTATTGTCCTGAATACGTTGACAACAGTCATTCCGTTCTGCTTCTGTGATATTCACGCCAGGCATTGTCAGTACCTGTGCGAAACCACTGATGGCATTCAGTGGCGTGCGTATCTCGTGTGTCATACTTTGTATGAACGATGTCTTTGCCTTTGATGCTGCCTCAGCGCGGTCGCGCTCAATAGCCAACTGTTTGTTTTGTGCTACCACTACGTTGCGTTCACGCTGCAGTTGGCGGTTTTTTAGTTCCAGTCTGCGTGTCCAACGACTATTCACGGCAAGGAATGCCAAGAGTGCCACGATGCCGAATATCATCACTACGCTACCTGTTGTAAAGCGTGAGCGTTGTTGTAATAGCTCGTTTTGTGTCTTCAGTTCTGAAATGACTGGTGAAGAGTCTGCAGCTCTTGCTCCATTGTGCTGGCATGATGTTGTCATCGCGAGCAGGAGGATGATAGTCATCACTATTCTCGCGAGGTGTTGTCCTGTTCCTTTAGTTTTTTTTCTCATTAATAGTTTAGTGTGTTTTGAAAAATCTTCTTACCTCTCAATTCTTAATGTGTACATCCTGTTGTGGGAACGGAATCTCAATGTTGTTCTGGTTGAGCGTGTCATAGATGGTATTTAATACCTCGCTCACTACCAAGCCACGCTTCAGCGCATCTGTCCATACCAGCAGCTTGAAGTTGACGCTAGAGTCACCGAGTTCAGAAACGAGTGATGTCACAGGCTTTTCTGGATCTATCCACTCCAGATTCATATTATTGATAGCCTCTTCAACCAATTGTTTTACCTGTGCCAAGTTCGAACCGTATGCCACACCAAAGGTGATGATTTGCAGCACATAGCCATGGTTACGTGTCAGGTTCTTGTAGTTTTTTGAGAACAGCTGTGAGTTTTGGAAAGTGATGACTTCACCCGTTAGTGCTTCAATAATGGTAGAAGTATAGCTGATACTGGTTACGCGACCTGTTGTGTCGTCCACCTGAATCAGGTCGCCCACCTTGATGCGTCCTGTCATCAGAGAGATGCCATAGTAGATATTTTCGATGATGTCTTTCGATGCGAAACCGATACCTGTTGACAAGCCTCCGGTTACTACTAGCAGCCATTCCATTGAGATTTTCAGGATACCCATTGTAATCAGGAACCAGCTACCCCATACTATCACCTGTAGCACGTTCTTTCCCATTACCTCACGACTGGCAGCAGTATCAGGATCTTTTATCATGAAGTGCATGCGCATCAGTTGTAGGATGGTGCGATTAACGTATGCGAAGCAGAACCACAGCGTGATCACCATAGCCAATGTGAGAATGCTTATCTTGAAGTTTTTCAGATTGATATAGTATGTCTTGAAAACCTTCCAGCAGAGATCTGACAGGTTGAATACGTCGGCCGCCCAGTAGATACTAATCATTACGGATGCCACACCCAACACTGGTAGTAGTACTTCGTATGCCAGGTCGTAAACCCAGGTCTTGGTGATGGGGCGCTCTGCAAATCCGTGCTTCTCTCCATATATCTTCAGGTAGCGACTGATGCAGGTGATGGTCAGGATGCATGTCAGCTGCATAATCCACCAAATCAGTATCTGTACTGCTAACAGTGTATAGCCGGCCCATGAGCAGCATACGCTACCCAGAAATACGGTTAGTGAGATATAGGTGTAGAAGATGTCTGAGCGAGGGATGTTGTGGTTGTGACGACGAATCACACTCCACTGCCACAAGGCACAAAGCAGCAAGATGGGCGGGAATGCGATGTTCACCAGTTCGTTAGGTATCAGGATGATGCGGATGGCAATCACCAAGAAGCCTACAAAGAGTAGGGGAGTATAGATGCGGAATGCGCTCTTGATCTGTTCTCCCTTTACACGCAATAGCAGTGAGAACAGAATGATGCCCAATAGCCATGCGTACTGTACCAGCAGGTTGGCAGCCATGATAAAGAAGTTGCTTTCAACCAGTGCCAGCGAGATACCCAGTATCAGTGCAAAGGTGATGGTTGTTGTTGCCATGGTGATGCAGGCACGCTTCTTCTTAAACTCTGCCGTACGGAAGCGCTGAGGCACTACGTAGCGTATCAGCAGGAAGTTCAACAGTGTAGCAATGATGGCATAGAAGATGGTAGAGAACAGTAGTCCGAATATCCAGCGACTATCCCACTGTGAGTGGGCATTAGGCTGATATTTCTTCTGTACCGTTCGCGTCATTCTTGACCAGTTGCGATTCCAGTTTTTCAGAATGGCTAGATAGCTGTCGCCACCATTCTTGAAGATGCTGGTCTGTATGTCTTGATAGCGCTTCTGAGCATAGTCGTTCAAATGGCTCAGACGCTTCTCTGTCGTGTCGTAATAGCGAATGTAGTCTTGCAGTGTAGTGCGATTCTCCTCCAGCGAGTTGCGGATGTTCGTAGCCAGCGTCATACATACGTTGCGGTCTATTTGCGCCTTATCGCTCAGTATGGTGATGGGCATCGACTTCAGTGAGGTTATCAGTGAGTCGTAGCGAGCAATCTCAGCATCAGCCTTTTCCAGGAACATCTTGAAAGGCAGCTGCTTGCTGCGGAAGTCGTGAAATTGCTCCGTAGCCTCATGACATGCGTATGTCAGGTCGAACACATAGTCCAACTTCTGTGAGTACAACATCAGTGAGTTCTGGTCAGAGCGCTGCATGGTCTCCAACAACTGTTGGCGTACCTGTTCACTCTGTTTACGGTTCATCTCTATCTGTTGCGACAGCTCACGGTGATGGGTGGTCAACTCCGTGCGCAGTATTTGCAGCGTTTGTTCCAGGTCTTTTTCTTTCAACACAGCCTGTGCGCCCAGTGTGATGAGCAGCACGAGCATGAGAGTTAATGTTCTTTTCATTCAGTTCCTTTTATGGTTTTGCATGCAAAGTTACTAATTTTTGAGCAGAGTGCAAAATATATTTGCATATTTTTATGCTTATTTCTATGAATATTTTGACGGCATTTTACGAATAGTTTGACGGCATAATTCTCGGAGTTTGACGACATTATTCGGAGGGTTTGACGACATTATTCTCTAATGAGCATTTGAAACCTCATTTTACTGAAGAAAAAGTTTTGAAAACTCAAGAAAATTTTGTACCTTTGCATAAAATTTTAACACACAAATTAATTTATGAAACGTATTATTTTCTTATCCATGCTTTTAGCTACTACCATCATGCAGGCAAAAGCAGAAACACTAAATGATTCAACAGTAATCAACTTTAAGAATGAAGTACCAGCACTTCCCTCAAATGTTGCTAAGATCAGTGGAGGATTGTCATGCATCTATTCTAAGGTTCAAACTCCAACCCAAATACATAGAGGTCTTTTTGGCTTTGACTTTATGCTGGATTACGAACATCTGTGGAAGAAAGGAATGGGATTTGGTATAAACTATGTTCGTAACTATACGAAATGCGAAGGACAGGGTGTCACTTTTAATTATGTCGGAGCCAGTTTTGTGCAGAGTTGTATGACTAAATCAGGCTTTCGTCTTGAGACTGCTTATGGCTTAGGCTATGTGCATAAGCATGAGGACCGCGTAAATACTTGGACATACTGGGAAGGCTATATTAATAATTATTACGACTATACACAAGGCATGGAGGATTTGTGCCAATACCAATATTCGCAAGACGGTTTAGGTTTAATGGCAAAATTCGGAGTTGAGTATGCGATACTGCCTCATTGTGCTATAGGTGTAGAGGCCAATTGGTTGCTTCACTTCTTCAAGAGCCAGAATGTTTCGTGGGTAAAGGAAGAGAATAAAGGAAACGATTTCGCACGATTCAATATTGCTGCCGGTTTCCGATTTTATTTCTGATGGAGCACTAGAAACTTGGAGGGAGATAAGCCTCTCCCTCTTATCTATGTTCCCCCTATAAAGGGGAACAAGATATAGAGGGGTGGGAGGCTTAAGAGGGTGGATGCTTTATTCTCACTTAATCACGACCTTGATACTTTGTATCGAGCTCGTTCTCGTTCGATAAAGCATGAATAGATCCTGCTTTATTCTCACTTAATCACGACCTTGACGCCGTTCTTGATGTAGATACTCTTTTGGGTAGGAGTGCCATTCTGCATATTCGTTATGATGGTAATCCTTACTTATATTCATAAGCAATACTCCAAGTGGTGCGTCAGACTGTTTTATCTGTTGGGTATCTCAACACTGTTGTATTTCAGCTTTGCAGGTTTCTTCAGTAGAAGTGTTCTCAGCTATGTTGAGCCTCAGTATCATTACTATTTCCCAAGAATGATTCATAGACTATATACGGGTCCTCTTTATTGGATAATCATAGGCTACTTCTTTACACCTAAGATTCTGAAAGATGCCCAGAAATTGAAGGAAGAACAGGAACTGACAATATAATCATTAAAGTTACAGGAAGAGCAAGATTTAACGATATAATGCCTATGGGACAAATCATAGTAAACTTAGACGTAGAACTTGCCATGCGCAAAATGTCGCTCAGCGAGTTGGCAGAGAGGGTAGGGCTCACGCTTGCCAATCTCTCCATCTTGAAGACTGGTAAGGCTAAGGCTGTGCGCTTCACCACTCTTGAGGCCATTTGTCGCGAATTGGGTTGTCAGCCTGGCGACATCTTGGAGTATAGAGAAGAATAGTCTTTCCATTAAGAACATTTAACACCCAACAATTCGATATCTCTTCAAGAGATTCGTATATATAATAAAATAATAACTAATTAGACGAAACGATTATGACAGTAATTATTTTGAGTACATTGCTCGCAACCGTAGCATTGTCAATTTTGGTATAACACTATACCTTAATTATCTGTAACATTAAAGTAGAAAACCGACTATGAAGCAAACCTTACTAACCGCATTGCTCGCCCTTGCCACTATCGCAGGACAGGCACAGCCTGCTTCTCCCTTGTTGAAGACGCATGTGGAGACAGGAGATGTTGAAGGTGTCCTCGACGGGACAGACCTCGCTGTGTATAAAGCTATTCCCTATGCAGCAGCCCCTCTGGGCGACCTGCGCTGGAAGGCACCACAGCCTGCCAAGCCTTGGAAGGGCGTGCTGAAGGCTGAGGATGTGGCTAAGTGGCCCCCACAGCCCGAGAAGAGTTATGTCAAGTACGACATGATGAGCGAAGACTGTCTCTATCTCAGCGTCGTTACCCCTGCCACGCGTGTCAACGAGGGCCTGCCCGTCATGGTGTTCATCCATGGTGGTGGCTTCCGCACGGAGCATTATGGTGGCGACCTGTGGCAGAGCCTTGCCCGCAGAGGCATCGTCGCTGTGTCTATCGAGTATCGTGCTGGTGCACTGGGATTCCTTGCCCATGCCGAACTCGCCAAGGAGGCTGACGGCCATTCGGGTAATTATGGCATTCTTGACCAGATCTTCGCCCTGCAGTGGGTACAGCGTAATATCAAGAACTTTGGTGGCGACCCCGCTAAAGTCACCATCTTTGGCGAGTCTGCTGGCGCCATGAGTTGTCATGTGCTCTGTGCCTCGCCCCTTGCCAAGGGCTTGTTCCGTGCCTGCATCAGTCAGAGTGGCGCTTTCCTATCGCCCACGAGTATGATAAACCTAGCAACGGCGCAGATGTATGGTGGAATCTTTGCCAGTCAGCTGAAGAAAAAGTCCATTGCCGAACTGCGTCAGGTGGATGCCAAGGAGCTTACGGGCAATAACAACAACTTCCAACTCTGCGCGCCCATCGTCGATGGCTACGTCATTCCGGAACACATCTACGACCTCTACCTGAAGGGCAACTACAACGATGTCCCCGTGCTGATTATGTACAATAGCGACGAGGGTGCCGTCGATTACACACAGGTCAGTGCCGACCAGTACGAGCAGTTCTTCCGTCAGTTGCCAGGTCAGTGGGCAGATAAGGCCAAGGCGTTGTATCCTGGCACTACCGACGAGGAGCGTCTCTTCAGCCTGCGCGATGCTACGCGCGATATAGGCTTCGGATGGCCTGCCTACGCGTGGACCACCTTGCAGAAGAAGACGGGCAAGAGTCCTGTCTATTCCGCCTACCTCGCCCAGAAGTCTGACACCACCGTCTATGCGCAGGGCAATCGTCGTGGTGCTGCCCATGCTGACGACATGATGTATCTGAAGGGTGCCTTCGATGGCAAAGAAGCCAAATATCCACAGGAGGCGAAGGTCAGCGAGCTCATGCAGCAATACTGGGTCAACTTTGCCAAGACGGGTGGCAATCCTAATGGCGAGGGTCTGCCCCTCTGGCCTGTCTTTGAAGAGGGCAAACCTACCGTCATGCAGTTCAACAACGGCACCTCGCTCATCACCACACCCAACATCGAGCGTATCCAGTTCATCGACGACTTTATGCAGTATGTTCGCGCACCAAAAACCAATCAGTAAGTTATGAAGAATAGAGAATGTCCCTACTGTCATGAGACGATATCGCTGAAGCGATGCATGAGATATCTGCTGCTGGGTACCGACCACTACACCGTCTGCAACCATTGCAACAGGAGTGTAAGGCTGGCCAAGGAGCCCAAGCCGGGCTTCAAGTATAGCTTCATGTTTGGCTTCCTGAGCATCTATGTTCCCATGCAGGTCTCCCTGCTTTTCTTCCACACCACCTTCCTCGAGGCCTTGCTCTATAGCCTGCCCTTCTTCGTGGTGGTTATCGCCGTTGCATCCTTTCTCACTCTCCGCACCATATTCTTTACTGGAGATATCTAACAAGAAAATTATGAAAAAACTATTAACCATTATGCTTGCTCTTGTCGCACTAACGGCACAAGCAAAGACGATAAAAACCAAGGCGCCGACATTGCAACAGCTGTCGAAAGCCAATCCCTATACGGTACCTGCTGACTGGTTCAAGACGGACACCATCACCATCCGTGGCCACTTTGAGGGTTACGATGCAGAGAAATTCGGCTTCACGTCAATGGAGTGCTACTATGAGGATGTGTTCGAGAAAGATGCTGTCACGCTGGTGTTCGACATCGCTGCCGACGGTTCGTTCGAGAAGAAGTTCCAAGCCAGTTACCCCGTTTGTAACAGGTTCTTCACCAGACAGTCGAAGGTGGGCTTCGAAGAAATACGCTTCTTTGCTCGTCCTGGCGAGACCATCGATATCACCGTCAAGCCCAACGAGCAAGGTCAATATGAGTGCTATTATCATAATGGTAGCAGCAAGGAGGCAGAACGGTGGTTGAAGTCGTCTCTGAGCATGTGGGATCTTGCTTACCCGCTGCATGTGTTTAATGGCACTTTCCCTGCCATGGACGCTTTGGCAGACCAGACGTGGCAAGACATGCTGAACCACCTGCAAGAGGAGGGACGCAACCAACACTTCACCCCTTTGGAAATGCAGTTGGCACTGGCCGATCTACAGGTAAACTTTGTTTATGGTGTGATGGACTTTGCGATGCATCACGAGAATGCCGTCAGAAAATATGAACCACGAAATGGTGGCTACGAAATGGTGATTCTCGACAGCGTCGAATGGCTGGGTGTGAGAAAACCAGAGAACTACAAGGCACTACACCGTGTGGATTTCGACAATCCCCTACTGCTGACCTGTAACCAATATCCTATGATGCTCAATCGCATCCAGTTTGCCAGACCCGTCAGGAGTATTCAGTATGAGGGACTGCTTGGCGAGGATGGTGCCATAGACAATAATGTGGAAACCGACAAGAAGGTACTGTTGAACGGCATGACGGCCTACCGCAAACTGATGGGGACTGAAGGAGATAATTTCCTGACCCAGTTGTGCGCCTATAAGAACATGGCCAACGCATTCAACAGCTGGCGCAGCAATGAGGCTTCCATTCCAGAGATTCTTGCCGATACGACGATGACGGTTGCTGAACGTGAAGAGGTAGCAGCCACCATTCAGACACCAGGCAGGATGATGCCAATCTATCTGAGCGTCTTCTCCAATCCATATATCCAACAGAAAAGCGAGGCGTTCTATGCCTATAAGTTGGCACAGACGGAACTCTCCACTCCGCTACCTGCCAACAACGCCGCTGCCGACCTCATCCGTTCGCTGTGTGCCAAATATCCTGGTCGCTATCTCGTCATCGACTTCTGGGGCATGAACTGCGGTCCTTGTAAATCGGCCATTCAGAGCAGCAAGAACAAGCGTGCCGAGATTGCCAAGCGCAACGACGTGAAACTGATTTTTATCGCAGGAGAGCGTACTGCAGAGGGTAGTGATGCTTACCATAACTATGTAAAGGAATGGCTTGCCGACGAGGAGACCATCTGCATGACCTACAACGACTTTGGTCGTCTGCAGGAGCTCTTCCACTTCAACGGCATCCCTCACTACGAGACCATCACCCCTGACGGCCGCCGTGTACGCGACGACCTTAAGCTGGATGGCTACTACAATTTTGACTACGAACTGAACCACTTGAAAAATAAACTGAAATAAAAATGATGGAAGAAATTAAAATCTATATATCCATTAAGAGACTGCTTTTCGTATTCTTGGCAACAGCAGCATTCCTTGCCGCTTTGTTCGGCTTAAGATACCATCTTGTTGATCAGCATGATAAGCTTCTTGACACGATGCTCTCTGTGATAGGTCCTATGCTCATTTTCTTAGTCTATTTTCTCTATTTAAGTCGCAGAACCCGACTTATTATTACCGATATGTCTCTGATTGTAAAGACGCAGGGCGAATGGATTGTCAGACTGTCAGGCGTTGAATCTTTCTACATCGATAAATTCCAAGGCCGTACATTTATTGGTATCAACTATAAGGATGATACATGGGAAGGCCATAAAGAAAATGTAGCTGAAGACCGCAAACAGCGCTCGAAGGCAGCTATGCAGGGCTATCCCTACGAGGTCTATGTTGGCGGACTCTCGAAAACGCCGCAAGAAATCTGCGATATACTTAACTCTCGCATCAATAAATAATATGAAGAGAATATTGTCAACCATGCTATTTGTCCTCTTTGCATTAGCAGGACTGGCACAGGAGATCAAGATGAACGAAACTACGATTAGTGACTATCTGCCACTGTTGAAGGCTAAGGGCTACGTGCCTTTTAGCTTCGATGTAAGTACGATAAAGGGCAAGGACGTAACGATTCATATCAGAGAATTTGTCAATGGAAAAGAAGTTGAAGATTCTCCGAGGCTCTTGTTCCCTTATCGTTTCCCAACCAATGGTGACAAACTGGTTATTGGATTTCTACCATCAGAGACAGACTCTTTGGCGCAGTATTGCCTTAATTGGGAGAATACGGTTTCTTGGACGTGCTCTCTAAAACTCTGCCCCATCTACTGGGAGAGTGAGAAGAAGTATGTGTATTCATACGTCGCTCGCCCCTTTGAGTTGACATCGCCCTTTGAGAAGGATACTTTTATCCCCCTTGTGTTCTATAGCTCCCACTGGTACGATGCTAAGGAGAAAGTAACCCGTTGTTGCGGTGAGAACTTTATCAACCCCGACTTGTCATCCAACGTGGCACTAAAAAGCCCTCATTATTATATTATTGGCATAAAATTCTATTAGAATAATCATGAAGAAACTATTTTTAACCGCATTGCTTGCCCTCGTTGCAGCAGTCACCGTAAATGCCCAGTTCCTGTTTCGTGTTAATGGTAACGGACTTGATGCGCCCTCGTATATCCTTGGCTCCATCCATACCTTGCCAGGCACCTTGTTAGACAGCATTCCTGAGTTTCTGAAGGCTGAGGCTGCCTGCAAGCAACTCTACGCAGAGTACGACATCAGCAGCCAACAGAAGATTAACGAGCTGCAAGCCGCTGGCCAGCAGGCCATCACGTTGCCTGAGGGCAAGACCATCTTCGACGTGTTGAGCATGGAGCAGCTGGACGCCCTGAACTACCGATTTAAGGAGGTGTTCCAGGTGAACGTCACCGACTCAGCGATGAAGGCTACATGGAACTATCAGCCTTTTATCTTCCTTACCACGTTTAATTTGATATTTACCACCATGGAGATGCAGAAGCATCCTGAAATGGGTATGGTGGGCACCCCGATAGATCTGGCTTGCATCACGAGGGCCAAGGAGCGTGGACTGGTTTTTGGTCAACTCGATCAGATACAGAGTCAGGACAGCCTGCAGAAGATACGCGACAAGCAACTCGAGAGCTTAGACGCGCAGGTGGACTCGCTGATGTCGTTTCTCCGTCATTTCGACGAGCGCAAGCAGCAGATTATCAATGAGGTTGCATCCACTGTAAAGGCTGCCGAGTACTGGAAGCAAGGCAACTACAACGGCTTCGACACAGACCCCTTCTGGTTGTCGCAACTGGAGAAGAACCCCGCACTCTTCAAGCTGCGCAACGAGAAGTGGCTGCCCAAGATGACTGCCGCCATGCAGCAGGCTCCCACGCTCTTCGTCTTCGGTGCTGGCCACCTGATAGGCAAAGACGGCATCGTCAACAAGCTCCGAGAAGCAGGATATAAAGTAGAACAGATAAAGAAAGGATAATAATATGAAGAAACTATTATCAACCTTAGTGCTCGCCCTTGTTGCACTGACGGGCTGGGCACAAAGCGACCTTGGAACACTCGCTGAGACGATGTGGCGTAACGAACAGACTGGCGACTGGGACATCGGCTTCACTGAGAAGTACGCCATCTACGATTGTAAGCTCTGGGAATATGACTACGTCAGGCCGAAAGGTAACAAGGTAGTGATGGCACTAACTAACAATGGCGAGAAAGTGGATGTCGTTATCGACAAAGAGAAGAAGGGCAAGCGCCAGATGCTTATCAATGGCAAGAAGCAGACCTATTCGCTGATTACCACCAGCGAGCTGCCCAGCTATCCCACCAAAGATACGACGCCCTTTAAGGATAATGGCTACCGAGCTATCGACACGGTGACCTTTGTGGGCTGGCTGAAAGACCTCCCCAAAGAGGTGCTCGACAGGAATCGCAAATACGTGATAACCACCTATAGCATCTTTACCAGAGAAGCTACAGAATATAGTGGCGGCATTGACGACGAGGGCCACTTCGTCGTGAAGGTGCCCGTAGAAAACAGTCAGCAGGTCTATACCGACTGGGGCAGAACAAGCATTGTCACTGTATTGGAGCCTGGCGAGACCTATTTCTTGCTGATAGATGGAGCCCACCAGAAGCGCCTCGTGATGGGCCGTAATGCCCGAGTGCAGAACGAGCTGCTGGCACACCAATACAGAAAGGCTTTTGACCAGCTGCACGAACACCACATTCTAACAGAAGAGCAACTGCTGGCCTATAAAGACCAGTGGGCAGGCATGTACCAGCACAACCAGGCTCTGCTCGACTCTATCTTGAACGTGAACCCCACGCTGTCTCGTAAATTCGAAGACTTCCATCGCTTGGGCGACATCGCTACCACTGCCGAGGAAGTGATGCAGAGCTGCCTCTATGCAGAAGGCGGTAAGCTGCCGCAGGCCGTCAAGGACTATGTCGACTCACTGCTGTGGCCCAACATCATCAAGCCCTACACCATCGCCCGAGAGATGAGCTTCTTGCTCTACTACTATTCTAGCGATGCTGAGCATGGCAGCGACAAGTACAAGCAGAGCGTAACCATCGACGCCAACAGCCTTTTGCAGATAGAGAAAGACGGCTATATCAAGTTCTCAGAAGAAGACAAGGCGCTCCTCAAGCGTTTTCAAGACCTGACAAATCAGTTCAAGCAGGCTAAAGAGGAAGACTACGAAGCTCTCAACGAGAAGAACAAGGAACTGATAGAACAGGTGAATGTCTTCTTCCAAAGAGACGACGTGGAGGCAGCCATCAACGAGAGCATCGACCCCATACTGACTGAGGTGGCGATATCTGATTCTATCTATCCCGACGCCTTGCTGCGCGACTTCTCCAGAGCGCAGAAGCTGTACGAGCGTCTGGACCATAATCGCAAGCCGCTCAACCGCACCCAAATGGCTGTCCTCAACCAGATACAGCTGCCTGCCGTGAGAAGCGCCTTGCTGGCAGAGAACGACAAATTCATTAACATGCAGAAGGCCGAGGTGGCCAACGCAGAGTGTCTGCGCCCCTCATCAGATGTGGAGGGACTGACTGACGGCGAGGCCATCCTCCGCAAGATTCTGGAGCCCTTCAAAGGTCGCATCGTCTATCTCGACATCTGGGGCACCTGGTGCGGTCCCTGCAAGGACAAGCTGAAGGAGTCGCACTTCGTGAAGGAGCAACTGAAGGACTTCGACATCGTCTATCTCTACATGGCCAACACCAGTCCAGAGGAGTCGTGGAAGAACGTCATCAAGGAGTACAACCTCACGGGGCCCAACTGCGTACACTACAACCTGCCCAAAGCGCAGCAGCGTGCCGTGGAGCAATTCCTGAACGTAGATTCCTTCCCCACCTACAAGCTCATCGACAAGCAGGGCAACATCCACGACCTGCACTGGCTGCACACTGAGGACATGAAGACCTTCTTGGAGACTATTGAGAAATTAAATAAATAAACCAATAATGAAAAAAACAATCCTAACCATCCTGCTTGCCGTGCTCATTGCACCTATTGGCATGCAGGCTAAGAAGAAAGAGAAAAAAGCAGAGGTGCCCCAGTTGCAGAACTTTCCCAGTGCGGAGCTTAATGAATTTCGCCTGCATGGTGGCAATGTAGTAGTACAGGGACACTTCGTGGTGCCTGAAGAGGCGAAAGGCGAGAAGGTGCCTCAAGAGGTGCTCAACCAGATTAATGGTCGCTTCACGGTCATCATGCGCAACTACATCGTGCGCAAGGAGAAGATTAGCACTATCGAGTTCACACCCGACGGTACGTTCTCTATGAACGTCTATGTGCCTTACCCCATGCAGCTGCTCATCTATCCCTTGAGAACGGTATATGGCTGCCCAGGCGATACCATCACAGTCAGCATAGACCCCACGAAGAAAACCAAGGAGGAGGGCGTGAAGTTTGATGGTACAGGACTGAGTGGCGAGGTAACCCGACTGCTGAACTCTATTGATGATAAATACTGCAAGCCCGACTGGTCGGACAAGGTATATGAGAAGGGACCCGACTCGCTGATGGCGTGGAAAGACGACCAAGTGGCACAGATGGACGAGCTGGTACGTCAGATGAATAATGGACTGCCTGAGTTGGCAGGCTGCTCACCCTTGGCTTCCGACATTCTGCGCACCCACATCCTTGCACAGCGTCTGGAGCATATCTGCGACTACTATATGCGTGGCATGAGCAATTTTCGCTGGAAAGACCCGTCTGATATGAAGACCTACTGGCAGCAGTACTTCAGCTTTGTGGCTCCACGTGCCAAATACCTTACTGACAATCCCCTGCTGATGATTGCTGGCGACGATTTCTTCTACAACCGAGTAGAGTATGCAGCCTTCGAACCCATCAATGCGAGCAGAACGATAGCCAACTTGCCCTTTGACTATAACCAAGCATTTGCCGATGTTTTAGCGAAAGAGAAGACGCAGACTCCTCGCGAGTTCAGAATGAATACGATGAAAGAGTTGCAGGAGAAGCTGCACGTCAGCCCTACCGACTTCAGTGCTCAGGTGTGCCATCTGCGTAGCGTCTTCAGCACCTTGAAGTGGCTGGGCGATAGGTATGACCAGGCTGCCGACGAGGTAGCAGCAGCCATGAGCGTAGTGTCTCATCCTGACTTGATTCGCCAAGGACTCTTGACCTTCCGCGAATATATCAAGGACAACGAGATTAAGGTGGTGGAGGACAAGCCCATGACCAAGGGCGATAGCATTTTCCAGCGCATCATCGAACCCTACAAGGGCAACGTGCTCTATGTCGATTTCTGGGAGATGTCGTGTGGTCCCTGCCGTGCAGGTATGCTCCACATGCGCGACGAGGTTGAGGCCAACAAGGATAAGCCCGTCAAGTATCTCTACGTCACTGACGATACACCAGAGCACTGTAAGTCGTTCCTTGAACCAAACAATATCAAGGGTGAGCACATCCACATCTCCCGTGCCGAATGGGGCTATCTGCAAGAGAAGTTCCAATTCACTGCCATCCCCTTCGTGGTAGTCCTCGACAAGCAGGGAAAGCAGCGCAAAAATACCACGGTAGAGGAACTGCTCGCAGAGTAATTATAAAAAATAAATTTTTAAAATTTTTGCTGCCACTCTGCCACCAATCGCTCGGAATGCGTCTATATAGAGGGACTGCAGGGTGGTGGTAGAAGGGTGGCAGGTGGCAGCAAAATGACAAAAAGGGGCAAAAAGTAGGGCGAAAAGTAGATGAAAAGCATGAGAAAAACGCTAAATTTTTGCCCCTTTTGCATTGAATCAAAAACATAGACGGATGCGAGATGATAATCGTAACATCGTTTTCTAGCGTGGAAAACAGTGTTTTCGCTAAGGTAAAACGATGTTTTCGCTTAACTAATACATCGTTTTTTTAAAATGAAAACCATTTAAGAATGGCATCTGATATGGGCGATGTCATGTTAAATATATTGAAATAATAAGATTTTATTGCAATATATTCCCATGTTTGTCGTATAACAATAAAAACTATCAATATTTCAAACTAACAACAATGAACAAGAAAACAATCATTACATTAATCTTAGCCATTGTCGCTGCTATTTCGACACGGGCTATTGACGCGAAGCATTTCTATAGCGGAACGGCAGTGTTAAAAGGACGTATACTGAATAAGCCTGCAGACGAGTGGAATGTCCTCAAGGTGCAGACTCGTAACATGTTTGCTAACGAGGATGAGGTAATTACTATCCCCGTCGCCTATGATGGCTCATTTGAGGCGAACATTCACCTCCTGCACTCGCGCAGTATATATATTGTTGATATTGGTCAGGTGTTTCTAGCTGTTGGCGATACCTTGGAACTGACAAAGGATGCTGCGCAGGAAGAATACAAGGGCTTTACATTTGCTGGCAACAATACGAGTGCTGTTATCAATCGACTCTGGCCTGAATTGAGTAAACACTACTATGGTGAGGAAGGATTATTTATCAAAGGATTGGAAAGAGAAAAAATGCCAGCATGGAAGAAAAGTGTAGTAAAAAAGCTTGATGCTGTCATCGCAGATATTGAGGCAGACCGTCTGCCATTGCCTGCAAATACAACCGATTTTGAAAAAGAGGTGCTTGGTGCAAGCCTGTTAAGCGAACCGCTGATGGCTATGATGGAGAATTATCGTCTTAATATTACAGGAGGCAACTACTCGAAAATGAATATAGCAGAATTTGGCGAGTACTATGACTTTGTGAAGGATCGTGCAAAATGGCTATTGGATAATCCTGCTATGTTGTTTATCGTACCAGGTGCAGATACCTTCATAGGCCGTGTGTGGATCTATATGATGCTTGATGTTAGTTTCGCACCCCATAAAGCTGGGGAGAGTAGATTCGATTACAACCAGAGGGTATTACAGATAATACAGAAGCGCTATGGACTGAAGAATGTAGACTTTATGCAGCAGATGGTGCTCAGTATAGAAGTCTTTAGTAAAATAGAAATTGATGAAGACATCACTCCTGACGATGTGGCTGAGAATTTTGCTGCCATGATTCCCTTTGTTTCTAATCCTGTTGTGGCTCACCATGCGTTGCAGCGTTATCGCCAATACGTAAAGAAACACGAACTGAAGATAGTTGAGCAGAAGCCTTTGACCAAGGCCGATTCAATCTTCCAACGTATCATCGAACCGTATAAGGGTTATGGACTATTTGTTCACTTCTGGGGTATGTACTGTGGTCCCTGTCGTGTAGAAATGCAGAAAGAGCGTGAGAAAGTGGAACAATCGCAAGGCAAGCCCGTCCGTTTTCTTTATATCTGCGATGAGAAGGAAAGTCCTCGTGAGTATTCTGAGGAGTGGATGACGGAAAACAATATCAAGGGCGAGCACATCTATATTACGCATGATGAGTGGAATTTGCTCAGCGCCAAGTTCCAGTTTGCTGGTCCTCCCTTCGCCACTGGTGTTGACAAGGACGGCAAAATCGTACCTGTCAGCGAAATCAATAAATACTTAGAATAGTATTCAGTTAGCAAAAATACCTACTTTTTGTTAATCTTCTTTTGTAGGCCATACTGGGTGCACAGTGCCTAAAACACTCGTTTTTAGGTATTGTGCACCCTACTTATTTGTCGTACCTTTGCACTCGGATTTCAAACATGTAAACTATTATAAATACAAAGGTAAAAATGAAAAAGATTGTTATGATGATGTTTGCAGCACTGCTTACTGTAAATGTGCTTGCAGACAATGTGAAGTTTCAAATCAAGAACTTGAATTGTGAGAACTGTGCTAAGCGTGCGGAAAAGGCATTGAAGGCTAATGAAGCTGTTACTGACGTAAAGGTTAATTTGGAGTGTAAAGCCGTATGTGTAAGTTATGATGCAACGAAGACTACAGCAGAGGCACTGCAAAAGGCTCTTACGGATGTAAGATTTCAGGCAGAGATAACCAAACAGTGTGACGATAAGGAGGGTTGCAAACACGAAGCAAATGAAGGAGGCCATAAATGCGGAAAGAAAGATGGTCAGCAGGAAGAGAAACATGAGTGTGGCGGTGAAGGCTGTGGTCATGACGACAAAGACTAAGGAATAAACATATAACCATTTAAGTAACATGATACGATTTTTTAAGTTTGCGCTGGCAGCGCTTGTCTGCCCAGTGCTGTTATCCTCATGCTCTGAAGATGAGGCAGAGAAGTACATTGATGTAACATTCAATGCTATCCCCAAGGTTGCTGGTGCACTGGATATTTCGGCATTGGAAGGTACGCCTGTGCAGTTTACAGAAGTGCGTAACCAGAACACCAAGTCATTTCCTCTTGATGCCAACGGAG
The DNA here is from genome assembly GCA_900199555.1 of Prevotellaceae bacterium MN60. Classification (GTDB taxonomy): domain Bacteria; phylum Bacteroidota; class Bacteroidia; order Bacteroidales; family Bacteroidaceae; genus Prevotella. The sequence continues at coordinate 374,996 of FZQZ01000001.1, read as the reverse complement.
CCGTAACGGCTTCACTGCCCATGGGTGTGTATAATGTATCTATCGAGAAGAATATTACCAATGCCCAAGGTGAGCAGGTTGTTATCTCGTTGCGCATGGAAAATGTGAACGTGAATACTGTTGGCCAAAAGATAGAAGGCTATGTAAACTCATTGCCCGCTAATGCACTGGGTAAGGACTTTATCTTCAGTGAGGTGTTCTTCAACGGAGAGACTAACTCTGGTCGTATGATGCACCCAGACCAGTATATCGTATTGTTTAATCCCACAGAGGATGTGCTTTATGCCGACGGTGTGAGCATTGGTGTGACGATGCACATCTCATGGTGGCCAAAAGAGTTGTGGTATGATAGTTACTATCCCGACCAGGTACCCATCGGTGGATTTATCACTATTCCTGGTAGTGGTAAGGAGCACCCTGTACAGCCTGGTGAGAAGTTGGTAATTGCTTTCACTGCCATCAATCACTCTGAAGTGGTAAATGGTGAGATTGCCTATGACCATGCTGTGGACCTGAGCGGTGCTGATTATGAGATTTACTATGGTCCCGATGCCAACGATGTGGACAATCCCAGCGTGCCCAACGTGTTGATTACAGAGAATGGCGACTCTTATGGCTTCTTCTTCCAGCCACGTGGCTATGTGTCACCCGTCATGTTCCGTCTGGAGAATGGCTTGCAGTCTACTGTAGATGCTTTTGTGAATAGCCATACCACACTCTCGAAGACCCATGTTGAGGCTACAGAAACCACTCCGGAAGGTGACATTGATATCCATATCTTAGCTGTAGAGACGGACAAGATTATTGATGGTATTCAGACCAGCGATGTACCTCAGGATGTAAAGACACGTGTAGTACCAGAGGTGGTAGATCGTGGTAAGTTCCTCGTGAATGGTTGTCACCGTCAGGAGCTCTGCATCCGTAAAGAGATAAAGGTAGGCGACAAGATTTTCTATCAGGATACCAACAACAGTAGTGAGGATATGCAAGACGTCAATGAGCGCAAGGCCGCTGGACTTACCCAAAACGTATTCCCCATTGGCTGGAGAAACAAGTAAAGAGTGAGAAAATTGAATAAGAAGATTCTATTGTTGACACTTTCCCTGTTGTGCATGGTGAATGCCGCCGTGTGTCAGACATGTATCATAAAGGGAAAGGTTATCACAGACCACGATGGCGAGGCTGCAAGCTTCGCCATCGTTAATATCCCCAATCAGGAGTTACGTACAGTATGTGATGTGAACGGTCGTTTTGAACTCCGTAACGTTCCTGTGGGTAAGCATACCATAGAGGTGGAGTGCTTGGGTTATACCAAGTTGAAGCACACATTTACAACAACCAAGAATGTGAGTCTGTCGCTTCAATTGAAGAGTAGTAGTTTTGCCCTGCCAGAGTTTGAGGTGATGGCAAAGAAGAGCCGTAAAGGTAAAGTAGTCATCGACGAGGCGGCTTTGGAGTATATCCAGCCCACATCATTGGCCGACGTGATGTTGCTATTGCCAGGCAGTGTGTATAAAGAAAACAACCTGACGCAATTCTCGCAAATAAGTAGTCGACAGGTAGGCTCAGATGCCAATACCTCGTTAGGTGTGGGGATTATTACCGATGGTGCACCCGTGACTAACGATGGTATCCGTTCGCAGTTGGTGGGCATTACAGAGGGAAGCGGGAGTTACGATGGTGAAGTGCGTAGTCGTACAGGTATCAATCAAGGAGCCGACATGCGTATGATATCCACTGATCATATCCAGAGTGTGGAGTTTACCAGAGGAATCTCATCGGCTCGCTACGGAAACCTGTCGAGTGGTATGATAAGTATCTCGTCGAAACATGGTGTTACTCCCCTGCGTGTCCGTCTGAAAAGTGATTTGAAGAATAAACTTATCTATGCAGGAAAAGGCTGGAGACTGGGCGAAAATGCAGGAACAATACACGCCGGAATAGACTATCTGCATACAATTGATGACATCCGTGAGGAGATGGATAAGTTCTCACGTATGACGGCACAGCTCTATTACAACAATAAAGTGAAAATAGGAAACTATAGTCTCGACCTTGACGGACGATTGAGCCAGACAGTTACTGTCAGCAAGATGAAGAAAGATGAGCTGACCTATGAATATGATGAGAGTTACAAGGCCGACTATAGTCGCACGGCTCTGATGATGAAGGGTAATCTGACGTTAGGGAAAGCGTGGCTCGACCAATTGGAACTGGTAGTATCTGCCGATTACACCCGTGACAAGATTAGCCGTCACCGTATGGTTATCTCTGGAACAGGACCAATGAATCTGCCACTGGCCTACGAGGAAGGCGAACACGAGGGTATCTATCTGCCACGTAAATACTATAGTGACTTCTATATCGACAATCAGCCCGTCAACATCTATGCCCAACTAAATGCAGTTTCGCGCATTCACTTGATGAAAAACACCATGCTCAACCTGCAATATGGTGCGGAATATACTAACGTGAAGAATCACGGAGCTGGAGCCGTTATTGAAGACGAGACACGGCCACCATTTCCATACGACAATTCTTATATGCGTCCACGTCCGAACTGGGCTATTCCTGCTTTGGGAACTGGAGCTGCTTATGCTCAGGCTGACTTTATTTATGACGATAATCATAAAAACGTGCTGCAGCTATCCATCGGGGGCCGTGCCTCGACACTGATGAACCTGCCCGATGACTATTATCTACATGGCTATGTATTGACTGATCCACGCCTGAACATATCGTACACCATAGGTGAAAGCCTGAAGAATACTTTCCGAGTAGGGTATGGCGAGGAGAGTAAGACACCTACACTGGACTATCTCTATCCGGAAAAGCTCTACAAGGATTTCTATATGCTTAACGCCTATACCGTTGAGCCACAGTATCGCCACCTTATCACCTATACCAATATCTATGATGTGGCCAACCGCAAACTGAAGGCAAACAAAAATCGCAAGATGGAAATAGGATGGGATATAGACTATAAGGGATTGAGCCTCTCGCTGACAGCCTTCTACGAGAAGTCTGATGCAGGCTTTGAATACTTTATAGAATACTATCCGCTGACCTACGACCTTTATACAACGCTGAAGCCTGATGTGAGTATCGATGGACGTACACCGCAGAAAAGTGACTATGTGAAGGAACAATATAGTATCTTTACGACTTCGCAAAGGGTGATGAACGCAAGTAAAGTTACCAAGCGTGGTATAGAATATCGACTAATACTGCCCAAGATAAAACCGCTCCTTACGACGATAGAGGTGAACGGTGCCTATTATCAGACTGATTACGCTTCATCGCTGCCACTATACTACTATCCTGCGGTAAAGATTGGGGGTAAGGAGTATCCTTATGTATGTATCTACGACAATGGTGCCAGAAACCAGTATCGCCGACTGAACTCCAATATCTGGCTCAATACGCATATCCCAAAGTTTAAGCTGTTTTTGACAAACTTCTTCCAAATTGTTTGGCTCAACACCTCGCAATATATGGATAACCACGACTATATACCTACGGAATATATCGATATGCAGGGTAATAGACATGCCGTGGACGAGGCTGTCCGTGCCCAGATAGCAGCTGATGATGGCACATTCCGTTACTTCCGGCGTACTATCCTGCCAGTGATGTATGCTCGTAATGAGAAACCCATATCCCTGCTATGGAATATAAAGGCGACCAAAGAATTTAAGAAGGGTACCAAACTGTCGTTCTTTGTCAACGGCCTGCTTGACATTAGTCCAAAGTACCTCTCAGGCAGCAAAATTACCCAGCGCGAATGGCACGACCCTTATTTCGGACTGGAACTATACTTTAATTTTAACTTATGATACGTCATCTACGAATATATCTCATTATCTATGTTTGGGCTGTTAGCAACCAATTGTCTGCTCAGACACTGCTTGACCGTGTAAATCAGAGCTTGTCGGCATCCGAGGAGCGCTACCAGCTGGTTAATGCCGACTTTACACAGACAGGCGAAAAAACACTCTATGCCAATCCTGCCTTCACCCAGTGGAAGAATCTGTCCGATACAACCCTGAAAAAACGTAGTGCCATAGTCTATACAGGTCTTTCTGGCGCTGATATCCAGGGCGACTTTATTCCGTATGAAGGAAATGGCTCTGCCGACTATAGAGTGGGGGCTTACGGAGAATATACAACAGCTGGTAGTGGTACTCTCTCGGGATGCATCCAATATGCCCAGGGAAAGCACCGCAACATCGGATGGAGTGCCATGCGACTGCCAGAACGCTATTTCCCTTATATCTCTACAGACTCATGTGGTGGAGACTTTAAGTTTGATACATACTTTGCCGAGGGTAACTATGCTTTTACACTCAAGCGGTGGACTTTAGGCGTGAAAGGCTCTTTCTATGGCGAACAGGCTTATCGTTTGACTGACCCACGTGCATTGAATAACACTACATGGCTACGTTTTAACGTCGGTGTAGCACGACAAATAGGACAACATCTCCTGATGCTTGATATGGGATACGGTCGTAATAAACAGCATATGCAATTGCGATATTGGCGCCCAGGACAGCAAGATCGATTCTTCGTATGCTATGGTTTCGGACTTTACGACACCCGACAGAGTGCTGTGTCTTTTGGGAAATCACGCATGTACTATATCGACGAATTGAACGTAAGATTGCAGTATTTGTCGCCACAAAGCAGTCCATTGCGTATTCATGCATCAATGGGATATGTCTTTAACCACATGGAGACAGAGGAGAGCGATATTTATAACCTCTATGAGTCGCGCAGTCATTTGCTATCACCACAGTTGTGTCTAACATACGATACTCAGAATGACTGGCGCTTCGAATGGGGAGCAATGGCTGACATAGAACTACGTAAAGGTTATGAGAATATCATAGAAGAATACATTATTGATAAAGATAACAATATATATGACTTCCGTACCATCGATACCCGCCAGAACTATATCCGGAATATTTGTCGGCTTGTTGGTGTGCTGAAGGCCGTTAAGCGTGTCGGACGCATGGATTTGAGCTTGCAAGGAGGGGTGACGACAGAAAGCTATGAAGAGAAATACAAAGCGAATAACTATCGTATCAAGGTGCAAACGATAATACCTCACGTCAAAGTAGGTATGAACTGGCATGGACACAGAGATGACATTGCCTTTAGTTTACTATATGCTCGTCAGCGTATTGGAAGAAACGATTATGAAGTGTCTTTACAGGACCAGAAGATACCTCATCTTGATTTTCAGCATGCCTTTGCACCTTATGCGTTTCGCTGTGCCGAACTTGACAAGATGACGACTAATGTTACATGGCAGCATCAGATGTCGAAGATGGCAGTAGGAGTAGATGCAAAGCTCTATCTGGCAGATGGGAACCGAAAAGATAATGTGGCGTTTTCGGGATCTGTAGGATTCCCTTCTACGGCTCCAATGATTACAGTGGCGCCTGACAAGCACAAGGAAATATGGGCAGAACTGACGGCATTCGTTTTGTTCTAATCACTTTTTCAGGTTTCTTCTTGGTGTTTCGTTAATTTTTTCGTACCTTCGCCACGTAATAGTAAAAACCGAAAGATTATGATATTGATAGCCGACAGCGGCAGCACCAAGACTGACTGGATGCTCCTGCACTCATCTAATCCTCAGCTGAAGCATGAGGTGATAGCAACCTTCCATACACAAGGTATCACTCCTATACACCAGACAGCTGGCGACATCCGACAGATTCTGGAGCAAGAACTGATGCCTCAGTTCTCAACTTTCCCGCGTGCCGCACTTATTCATTCGGGTATCCTGGAGACAACGGTGTTTCAGAACCTGAACATCTTCTTCTATGGTAGTGGATGTACACCAGAGCATGTGCCCATGATGGTACAGCTGTTTAACGAGGAACTGTCGCCTAAGTCGGTAGAGGTGCATAGCGACCTGATGGCTGCAGCCCGTGCACTCTGTCAGCATGAGGCAGGTATCGCCTGTATTCTGGGTACGGGAGCAAACAGTTGTCTGTATGATGGTGAGAAGATTGTGCAGAACACACCGGCACTGGGTTATATTCTTGGCGACGAGGGTAGTGGTTCTGTATTGGGACGAATGTTCCTGAATGCTATCTTTAAGAATCCTGACTTTGCAGATATCCGTAACGAATATCTGGAGACGGCCAAGCTGACACAGGCAGACATCATCAAAAAGGTATATCGTGAGCCTATGGCCAATCGTTGGTTGGCATCGCTGGCGCCCTTTATCCACGACCATCTGTCGAATGCGCATGTGCGCCAACTGGTGATAGACAACTTCTGCAACTTCTTTAGCAGAAATATTGCTCCTTATCAGCACCACGACCTACCCGTACACTTTGTGGGTAGCATGGCACACCACTTTGAAGAGGAACTAGCAGAGGCTGCCCAAAAAGAGGGATATAGCATCGGCAATATCCTGAAGAGTCCTATTGATGGTCTGTTGGCATTCCACCAGTAAGATTATCTAGGCGCATTGTTCTTAATAGACTGTAAGGTATAGCTGCTATCGTCACTGGTAGCAGCTTTTATCATGGTCTGAACGAGCGACTGCATGCCGCTGTGATAACTGCCATCGGAGTGGTTGAAGTAGGCATGATGCTCGTTGCCAGAGCCGGGCTGATTGTTGTCCCAGATGATGAGGGGTAGGTGATAGGTGTGGGCAGCACGGCAAACATACTCCAGATAGTATTTGCGGAAGAGATTGCCGCGTTCGGTCTTCTGCATCACACAGCCGTACTCTCCAATATATACAGGGATATTCTTAGCAATAAACTTCTGATAGAGCTTCTGGAATACCTCGGTGACATGTTCTTCATTGTTGCCAACTACATAGTTGCCCTCCGTAGCCGTATGGCCCCATTCTGTCTTACCATCGTTATTCTCAGGAGTCAGCGTAAAGTTGGAGGGGTCATAGTAGTGTACGCTGACCATCAGGCGATTGGCTGGGTCGGTGGGGAGTACGAAAGTGCTCTCAAGGGCACACTGCGGATTGGCAACGTAAGAAGGAACGCCTATCCAACGTGTGGCATTCTTGCTGCCTGTGGCGCGGATGGTGTTGACAGCCAACTGATTCCACTCGTTGAGCGTGCGGTATTGCTTGCCACCATCTTTTCTGTTGTCGCCCCAGCCCCAGCCGCCGTCGTGTATCTCATTAAAAGTCTCGAAGAACAAGAAATCGCCTTTGTCCTTAAATGCTTCGGCTATCTGTTTCCAAGTCTTCTGAATACGCTCTTTGATTTGCGTATTGACAGTGGCATCATTGGCAGCCTCCTTAATTTTCAGCCAATAGCCATCGTGGTGCATATTCAGAATTACATTGAGTCCTGCAGCTTCTGCCCACTCCACATTCTGTTTTACCTCTGCCATATAGCTGGACTTAATCGTCCAGTTGGGAGCACTTTGGTTGTTGCCCCAAGTGACTGCAATGCGCACGGTGCTAACACCAGCACTCTTCAAGCGCGTATAGAGCGTCTTGGTAGGGGTGGCATTGTCCCAATATCCCCATTCGAAAGGCTTATTGTCTGTACCGGTGCTTGTATCGAAATGATTGCCCAGATTCCAACCCCATCCCAGTTTCTTGGTAATGTCGAGCGCAGAAACCGTTTCTTCTTTCTTTTCTTTGCCGTCCTTTTGAGACTCTTCGCCTGCGTTGGCACTGTCTCCACCTCCGCAAGAGGAGAAGAGAAGAAACATGGATAGGAGGGATGTGAGTGAAAGCATATTCTTCATTTTTTTTATATGGATTAATTTCAAAAAAAGTAATGCGTTGCAAATATACGAAGATTTTTTATTTCTCCAAAACCTTTTGCCTAATAAAAAAATAATGTTATCTTTGCATCCGATTTAAGAAAAGACGTACTCATTACATAAACAAAATGGCTAAATTAAAAGAAAAAATAGGTTATGCTTTGGGTGATGCTGCTGCCGGTGGTATCACATGGAAGGTAATGTCTATCGCCTTCCCAGTGTTCTTTACAAGTATTTTTGGTCTGACGGTGGCTGACACAGCATTGCTGATGCTGATAGCTCGTATGTTTGACGTGGTGACAGACCCCTTGATGGGTTCGCTGGCTGACAGGACACAATCGCGCTTCGGCACATATCGCCCTTGGATGATCTATGGCGCAATTCCCTTTGGACTCATCTTTGCCCTGTTGCTCTACACGCCAGACTTCGGTCCTGTAGGCAAGCGTATCTGGGCATACACCTTCTATCTGCTCATGATGGTAATCTATACTGCCGTCAACGTGCCTTATGGTTCGATGCTGGGAGTGATGACCGATGATGATAATGAGAAAAACCAATTCTCAAGTTTCCGTATGGTTGGCGCTTATGCCATGGGTTTCATCACCCTGCTATCATTCCCTTATCTGCAGAAGTTCGTCGGTGGTACAGAGCAACATCAGTATGCAGTGCTAGGTGCCTTCTTTGGCGTCTTGGCAGCTGCGGGAACGCTGGCTTGCGGACTGCTGACAAAAGAGCGATTGAAGCCTGTGCGTGCAGAGAAATTCTCCTTTAAACCTTTTGCAGACTTGTTTAAGAATAAACCTTGGATATTCCTGACATTGATAGGCATCTGTACCAACTTCTTCAACGGTTTCCGCTATGCCGTTGCTGCCTATATGTTTGATTATATCCTCGGTAAGGAAATTACGATAGGTAGTCTGATTATCAACTATACGGTATTTATGACCTTTGGAGAGGTAACCTGTATGATTTTCGGTGGTTTGTCGCCTAAGTTTACCCAATGGGTAGGCTCTAAACGTAAGGCATTTATGGTGGCTGCACTTATCTGTGCCATCTTCTCGCTTCTGTTCTTCTTCATGCCTCAGGATGCTGCCTATATCTGGGCACTGATTGCAATCGTGGTTATTACCTCTGTGGGCATCGGTCTCTACTCTCCACTGTTGTGGTCGATGTATGCCGATGTGGCTGACTATGCTACAGAGAAGAACGGTACTTCGTCAACAGGTTTGATATTCTCATCAGGAACTATGGCGCAGAAGTTTGGTACAGCCATCTCTGGCTCGCTCGTGGCTTTGTTGCTGGGTGCTGCAGGTTTTGTCTCAGGAACAGATGTGGAAACGGGTGAAACCATCGTTACCATTACAGATTTGGAGGCTGTGAAAGATATGGTATGGTCAATATTCTCTATCTTCCCTGCTATCATTGCCGGTATCATTATTCTGCTTACTTATATCTATCCGATAAAGAAATAATAAAACAAGGCATCATGAAGAAAGTACTTTTTTTTTGGGTAGCTGTATGCAGCATGCTGACTGCATCGGCACAGCAGCGTCCACAGTTTGGTGAGAAACCAAAGTTGGTAGTGGGCATCGTGGTAGACCAGATGCGTTGGGACTATCTCTCACGCTATTACAATAAGTTTGGTGAGGATGGATTCCGCAGACTGATAGACCAAGGTTACTCGTTTGATAACTGTCTGATTAACTATCTGCCTACGGTGACTGCTATTGGTCATACTAGTGCCTATACAGGTACTACACCCGCCTTTCATGGCATCTGTGGTAATAACTTCTTTATCGATGGCAAGGATACTTATTGCTGCTCGGACAAAACTGTGCAGCCTGTAGGCTCAGACAACCAAAAGGCTGGCTGCATGTCGCCCGTAAACTTGTTGTCGACAACTATTGGTGACCAGTTGCGCCTGCATACTGACTTTAAGGCGAAGGTAATCGGTGTGTCATATAAAGACCGTGCCTCCATTCTGCCTGCAGGGCACTCTGGTAATGCTGCCTATTGGCTGGATACAAAGAATCGCCAGTTTATCACCAGTACTTATTATATGCAAGAACTGCCTCAGTGGGCTAAGGCATATAACAAGCAACTGGCTAAGAACAAGGAGTTTGAAAAGGTGGGCAAGGATGTTGGGCTCTATCCGCTGACAGGACACATCACTACCGATATGGCTATTGCTGCTCTGAAAGGTGAGCGCTTGGGACAAGGCGAAGAAACCGACATGCTCTGCGTGAGCTATTCACAGACAGACGTGATAGGCCATAAGTGGGGTACACGAGGCGACCATACCGATGAGGTATATCTGGAGCTGGACAAGGATTTGACTCGCCTGTTTGCTGCCCTTGACGAGCAAGTGGGACGCGGCAACTATCTGGTATTTCTGACTGCCGACCATGGTGCTGCTCACAATAACCAGTTTATGCAGGACAATAAATTGCATGCCGGTAAATGGGCGTCGGACAATGTGAAGAAGGAACTGGAGCAGTATATTGCCTCAAAACTAGGTGCTGCAAAGCCTGTAGTGCTGGGCATTTATGACTATCGTATCTTTTTAGACCATCAGGGAATTGCCGAGCAGGGCTTGGAGTTGCAGCGTGTAAAGGATGTAGCTATCGAGTATCTCCGCCAGAGTCCAAACCTGTCGTTTGTGGTTGACTATGAGAAAGCTGCTATGGCTCCTGTGTCTCAGTTCCTACGCGAGCGCATGATTAACGGCTATAACTTCCATCGCTCTGGCGACATCATTGTATGTGTGGAGCCAGGCTACTACGAGTATGGTAGTTGGTCATCACCTACAGGTACCACCCATGGCGAGTGGAATCCCTATGATGCACACATCCCATTGTTGTTCTACGGATGGAAAGTGCCTCATGGTGCATCGCCCCGAGAAGTGCATATCACAGACATTGCCCCAACGGTGTGCGCATGGTTGCATATTCAGCAACCCAATGCTTGCATTGGCGAGGCATTACAATTCTCAAAATAAGCATTTTTGAAGTTGAAAAGATAGAAGCCGTTACCATTTTGGTGGCGGCTTTTATCTTGTGGTGATTTTTTTTAATTTTTATGCCGTTTCTTTGCATTATTTTTTGTACCTTTGCAGCCGCTTAAAAGCATACAATATTGTAATTATTATATTTTTATGAACTTTACTTTGTTAATCACCGTCTTGCTGACGGCTTTGACATTGGTGGTAGCGGCCTACGTAGTAGCCAAGCTGATAGGACCAAGATCCTATGCGAAGGTGAAAGGTGAGCCGTATGAGAGTGGTATACCTACACGTGGTAGCTCATGGTTGCCCGTATCTGTAGGCTTCTATCTCTTTGCCATCTTGTTCCTCATGTTTGATATAGAAACAGTCTTTCTATATCCATGGGCAGTAGTAGTGAAGGAGTTCGGTACAATGGCTCTGCTGAGCATCGGCTTCTTCTTGGTAGTATTAGTGTTAGGCTTGGCATACGCCTGGCGGAAAGGAGACTTGGAATGGAAGTAAGAAAGCCTCACATCAAGAGTATTCCCTACGAGGAGTGGAACGATAACGCCTCGCTGGAGAAGATTATTGACGAGCTCCATGAGGGTGGCGTCAATGTGGTAACAGGCTCGCTCGACCAGATGATTAACTGGGGACGAAGCAACTCACTGTGGTCACTGACCTTCGCTACCTCTTGCTGTGGTATTGAGTTCATGGCTTGTGGTTGTGCTCGTTACGACTTTGCGCGTTTCGGTTTCGAGGTAACACGTAACTCTCCACGTCAGGCAGACCTTATCATGTGCGCCGGTACCATCACTCACAAGATGGCTCCAGCCCTGAAGCGTCTGTACGACGAGATGGCCGAACCTAAGTATGTGATTGCAGTTGGTGGTTGCGCCATCAGCGGTGGTCCATTTAAGTCAAGCTACCACGTAGTGAGGGGTATTGAGGAAATCGTTCCCGTAGATGTGTTTATTCCTGGCTGTCCTCCACGTCCAGAGGCTATCATGTATGGTATGATGCAGCTGCAGCGTAAGGTGAAGATTGAGAAATTCTTCGGAGGTGCTAACCACAAGCAGACCGCTGAGGAGCGTGAGCTTGGCGTATCTAACGAGGAGCTGACATTCCGTCAGAAGCATAACGACCATCGACGTGAACCAATCGTTGTTACTGAGGTTCCTCAGGAGTTTGTAGAAGAAATGAAAAGTGCTACGCCAGAGGCGCAGTCTACAGTAAAAGAGGAGGAGAAAGCATGAAGTTAGAGTTCTTATCATTTGAATTTGACAAGTTCGCTGCTGAGATGCAGAGCTTGAAGGACAAGAAGGGCTTTGACTATCTTGTCACTATCGTAGGTGAAGACTTCGGCGCAGAAGAGGGACTTGGATGTGTATATATCCTTGAGAATACACAGACTCACGAGCGTTGCTCAGTGAAGATGATTGCCAAGACTCAGACTTGTGACGGTAAGTTGGTACCTTATATTCCTACAGTAAGTAATCTTTGGCGCGTAGCCGACCTGCTGGAGCGCGAGGTTTATGACTTCTATGGTATCGTATTCCTCGGACATCCCGATATGCGTCGCCTGTTCTTGCGTAGCGATTTCAAGGGACACCCCTTCCGCAAAGACTGGAAATTCGACGACAAATATACCCTTGAAGATGATGAGGAACCAGAATTCGGTCTGGAGTACTATCTCGACAAGGATGGTGTGTTGAAGTGTAAGCAGAACAACCTGTTCGGTGCAGACGACTATGTAATCAACATTGGTCCTCAGCACCCTGCTACTCACGGTGTGCTCCGTTTGCAGACTGTGCTCGACGGTGAAACCGTGAAGCGCATTTATCCACATCTGGGTTACATCCATCGTGCTATCGAGAAGATGTGGGAGGGCATGACCTATCCTCAGACACTTGCACTGACCGATCGTCTGAACTATCTGGGTGCTATGCAGCATCGCCATGCTTTAGTAGGTGTTATCGAAGAGGCCATGGAAGTAGAGCTTACCGACCGTATCAAGTACATCCGTACGATTATGGATGAGTTGCAGCGTTTGGACTCTCACCTGCTGTACACCTCATGTGTGGCTCAGGACTTGGGTGCTCTCACTGGTATGCTGTATGGTATGCGTGACCGTGAGCATGTACTGAACGTAATGGAAGAGACCACTGGTGGTCGCTTGATTCAGAACTACTATCGCATCGGTGGCCTGCAGGACGATATCGATCCTAACTTCGTTAAGAACTGTAAGGATTTGGTGAAGTACCTGCGTCCAATGATTCAGGAGTATATGGATGTGTTTGGTGATAACGTTATCACTCACAACCGTCTGGAGAACTGTGGTCCGATGAGTCTTGAGGATTGTATCAACTACGCTGTTACTGGTCCTGCCGGACGTGCTTCTGGTTGGAAGAACGACGTACGTAAGAACCATCCATACGATATGTACGACAAGGTAGAGTGGGAGCAGTGCACACTGACTGGCTGTGACTCTATGGATCGTTATCTCGTTCACATCAACGAGATGTATCAGAGCTTGAATATCATCGAACAGTTGATCGACAATATTCCTGAGGGTGACTTCTATGTAAAGCAGAAGCCTATCATCAAGGTGCCCGAGGGACAGTGGTACTACTCTGTTGAGGGTGTTGCCGGTGAGTTTGGCGTATATCTCGACTCTCGTGGCGACAAGAGCCCATACCGCATGAAGATGCGCCCAATGGGTCTCTCTTTGGTAGGTGCCTTCGACAAGATGTTACGTGGTCAGAAGGTTGCAGACCTCATCGCTACATGTGCCGCTATTGATGTAGTAATTCCTGATATTGACAGATAGTCGAAAAGTAAAAAGGTAAACAAGTAAAAAGTAAAATTATGTTCGACTTTTCTATAGTTACACAATGGTTCGACGCTCTCCTTCGTGAAACACTCGGTTTGGGAGATTTTCTGTCGATATTGATTGAGTGCGTGCTGGTAGGTGCAGGTATCCTGATAGGATATGCCCTCATCGCTATCGTACTGATATTTATGGAGCGTAAAGTTTGTGCCTATTTCCAGTGCCGTCTGGGCCCGATGCGAGTAGGTTACTGGGGCTTGCTGCAGGTGTTTGCCGACGTATTGAAGATGCTCATCAAGGAAATCTTCATCGTTGACAAGGCTGATAAGCTGCTCTATCTTGTTGCTCCACTCTTGGTGATTATCGGTTCTGTAGGTGCCTTCTCGTTCCTGCCTTGGAACAATGGTGCTACAGTGCTCGACTTCAACGTAGGTGTGTTCCTGCTCACCGCCATCTCTTCTATTGGCGTGGTAGGTATCTTCCTGGCAGGTTGGGGTTCTAACAATAAGTATTCTGTACTTTCTGCTATGCGTGGTGCTGTGCAGATGATTTCTTACGAGATGTCACTCTGCCTCTGCTTGATTACTGCTGTAATCCTGACAGGTACTATGCAGATGAGTGGTATTGTTGAGGCACAGACAGGTCCTTGGAAATGGTTAATCTTCCAAGGTCATATCCCTGCTATCATCGCCTTCTTTGTATTCCTTATCGCAGGTAACGCAGAAGCTAACCGTGGCCCGTTTGATATGGCTGAGGCTGAGAGTGAGTTGACCGCAGGTCATCATACCGAGTATTCTGGTATGGGCTTCGGTTTCTTCTATCTCGCAGAGTTCTTGAACCTCTTTATCATTGCCGGTATTGCCGCTACTGTATTCCTCGGTGGATGGGCTCCTGTGAACATTGGTATTGAGGCCTTTGATGCAGTGATGAACTACATCCCAGGTATCGTATGGTTTATGGGTAAGGCTTTCTTCTTGGTATGGATTCTGATGTGGATTAAGTGGACATTCCCACGTCTACGTATTGACCAGATCCTGAAGCTGGAGTGGAAGTACCTGATGCCACTGGCTCTCCTCAACCTCGTGATTATGACTGTTGTTGTAGCGCTGGGCTTATATATTAAATAAGGTGTACTAGATAATCTAGAAAGATATGGAAGATAATAAAACATATTTCGGAGAAATCGGGCACGGCTTGAAGACTTTGGCAATAGGTATGAAGACCACTTGGAAGGAATTCTTCAAGGACTTCTTTACCAACAAGTCTACAGAGCAGTATCCCGAGAACCGCAAGACAACACTCCACGTATCTAAGCGTCATCGTGGTCGCCTGGTTTTCAAGCGCAACGAGGATGGTAGCTACAAGTGTACTGCTTGCACATTATGCGAAAAGTCTTGTCCTAACGGAACCATCAAGATTGTTAGCCACATGGTTGAGGATCCTGAGACAGGCAAGAAAAAGAAGGTGCTCGACGACTACCAGTACGACCTGGGTGACTGCATGTTCTGCCAGCTCTGTACTAACGCCTGCAACTTCGACGCTATCGAGTTTACGAATGATTTCGAGAACGCTGTATTCGACCGTTCAAAGTTGGTACTTCACCTGAATAAGGAGGAGTACAAGGGTGGTTCACTGCCTAATCTGATTGATGGCGGTGCTGCGTTTGAGATTGGTAAGTTTAACACTAAAACGAAGTAACGCATTATGGCTAATACAGTTATGTTTATCATTCTCGCGGTCTTCATCATCGGTTCTGCACTGATGTGTGTAACGACCACGCGAATTATGCGAGCTGCAACATTTATGTTGTTTGTGCTCTTCGGTGTAGCAGGCATCTATTTCCTGCTCGACTACACCTTCTTGGGTGCTGCTCAGATCTCAGTATATGCCGGAGGCGTTACGATGATCTATGTATTCGCTATCCAGTTGGTAAGCAAGCGTACCCTGCAGGGTCTGGAGGAGCGCGTAAAGTCTAGCAAGATGATTGGTGGCGGTCTGGCTGCCCTTGCAGGACTGGTTGTTGTTGGTCTTATCTTGTTGAAGACTGGCTTCTATACCTTGGCTCCCGCTAACGTGGAAGTTCCTATGAGAGAGATCGGTACGGCTATGGTAGGTGCTGACAAGTATCAGTATGTACTTGCCTTCGAGTTTATCTCACTATTCCTGCTGGCATGTATCATTGGTGGATTAGTAGTAGCAAGAAAGGAGGATAAGCAATGATTCCCATAGAATGTTATTTTGCACTCAGTGCACTGCTGTTCTTCATTGGCGTTTATGGCTTTGTGACTCGTCGCAACCTGATTGCCATGCTCATCTCTGTTGAGTTGGTACTCAACGCAGTGGATATCAACTTTGCAGCCGTTAACCGTCTGCTCTATCCACAGGGTATGGAGGGTATGTTCATGACGCTCTTTGTGATTGGTGTTGCAGCTGCAGAGTCAGCTGTGGCTATCGCTATTATCATCAATGTCTATCGCAACTTCCGTAGCGATCGCGTTGACAGTATTAAGAATATGAAATGGTAAATGGTTATGGAAATATATAGTTATTCATTTCTAATCCTTCTGCTGCCTGCG
The DNA here is from genome assembly GCA_900199555.1 of Prevotellaceae bacterium MN60. Taxonomy (GTDB): domain Bacteria; phylum Bacteroidota; class Bacteroidia; order Bacteroidales; family Bacteroidaceae; genus Prevotella. The sequence continues at coordinate 358,843 of FZQZ01000001.1, read as the reverse complement.
CTTTCCTTCGTGATTCTTGCGCTGGCTGGCATGAAGATGTCGCATAAGACGGCAGGTCTTATCGGCACGACCTCATTGGGACTGGTTACCGTATTGTCTTATCTGACTGCCTTCACCTATTTCGGTGCAGACCGTACAGCCGCTGGCACTTACGCAACCATCGTTCCTTACAACTTCACATGGCTGCCATTGGGCAATCTGCACTTTGATATGGGTATCCTCTTGGATCCTATTTCAGTAATGATGCTGATTGTTATCTCGACAGTCTCTCTGATGGTGCATATCTACTCGTTCGGCTACATGCATGGTGAGAAAGGCTTCCAGCGTTATTACGCTTTCCTGAGCCTGTTCACTATGTCAATGCTCGGACTGGTTGTTGCTACCAACATCTTCCAGATGTACACATTCTGGGAGTTGGTAGGTGTATCATCTTATCTGTTGATTGGATTCTACTACCCGTTGAAGCCCGCCATCGCTGCCTCTAAGAAGGCATTCATCGTGACGCGTTTCGCTGATATGTTCTTTTTGGTAGGTATCCTGCTGTTTGGTTACTACACTGATTCATTCAGCTTCTCATTTGCAGGAGACATCGTAATGGGTACAGGTACTACTCCTTTCATCGCAGGTAATGCCGCAAAGGCTGTAGCTGCTGCAGGTTTCATCCTGCCTACTGCATTGGTACTGATGTTCATTGGTGGTGCTGGTAAGAGTGCTATGTTCCCCTTGCACATCTGGTTGCCAGATGCCATGGAGGGTCCAACACCTGTATCTGCACTGATTCACGCTGCTACCATGGTGGTAGCTGGTGTGTTCCAGATTGCCCGTATGTTCCCTCTCTGGGTTGAGTATGCTCAGCCTCAGATGAGTATTGTGGTTTGGGTAGGTGTATTCACCGCCTTCTATGCTGCTGCTGTTGCTTGTGCACAGAGCGATATCAAGCGTGTACTGGCCTTCTCTACCATTTCTCAGATTGCCTTCATGATGGTGGCATTGGGCGTTAGTCTGCCTGGTCATCATGGAGTACTTGACAACCACGCACAGCTGGGTTATATGGCTGGTATGTTCCACCTGTTTACTCACGCTATGTTCAAGGCTTGTCTGTTCCTCGGTGCTGGTTGTATCATCCACGCTGTTCACTCTAACGAGATGGCACTGATGGGTGGTCTGCGCAAGTATATGCCTATCACCCATATCACCTTCCTCATCAGCTGTTTGGCTATCGCTGGTATTCCTTTCTTCTCAGGCTTCAGCTCAAAGGATGAGATTATCACTGCTTGCTTCGCCTACAGTCCTGTAGTAGGTTGGATTATGACTGGTATTGCTGCAATGACTGCTTTCTATATGTTCCGTTTGTACTACGGTATCTTCTGGGGTACAGAGAACAAGGAAGCTCATGCACATCATACTCCACATGAGGCTCCTCTCACAATGACCGCTCCTCTGATTGTGCTTTGTGTTATCACAATGGGTGTAGGTATCTACACAACTATTGCTGGTTTTGCAGGGTGGGGTGGAAGCTTCGGCTCATTTGTTTCTGCCGAGGGTACAAACTATACCATCCACTTCGATACGCAGATTGCTGCTACTTCTACGGTGATTGCCATTCTGAGCATTTGTCTGGCTACCTATATCTATAAGGGTGAGAGCCAGCCTATCGCAGATCGTCTGTATAAGATGTTCCCCAAGCTGCATCGTGCAGCCTATAAGCGCTTCTATCAAGACGAGATTTGGCAGTATGTTACTCATCGTATCATCTTCCGTTGTGTTTCTACTCCTATTGCTTGGTTCGACCGTCATGTAGTTGATGGTACGTTTAACTTCTTGGCATGGGGTGCCAACGAGGCTGGTGAGTCTATCCGTCCGTGGCAGAGTGGCGATGTACGTCAGTATGCCGTATGGTTCCTGACAGGTACTGTCGCATTAACATTAATCCTGCTTGCAATCTAAATCGAAAGTACAATTATGAGTATATTAACATTATTCGTAGTAATCCCCGCCCTGATGCTCGTAGGCCTTTGGCTGGCTAAGAGTTTGAATCAGGTGCGTGGTGTGATGGTGGTCGGCGCTTCATGTCTGCTGGCCCTGTCAGTATGGCTGACCATCTACTTCGTCCAGCAGCGTGCAGCAGGTAATACCGATGTTATGCTGTTGACGGCCTCTACACCTTGGTTCAAGCCTCTTAATATTGCCTATTCTGTTGGTGTTGATGGTATCTCTGTTGTGATGCTGCTATTGTCTAGTGTCATCGTATTCACTGGTACCTTTGCCTCTTGGCAGTTGAAACCCATGACTAAGGAATACTTCCTTTGGTTCACCCTGCTTTCTACGGGTGTATATGGTTTCTTCATCTGCACCGATATGTTCACCATGTTCATGTTCTACGAGGTTGCCCTTATCCCTATGTACCTGTTGATTGGTGTTTGGGGTTCGGGTAATAAAGAGTATGCTGCCATGAAGCTGACTCTGATGCTGATGGGTGGTTCTGCTCTCTTGATTATTGGTATCCTGGGTATCTACTATTTCAGTGGTGCCACCACGATGAACGTCAACGAGATTGCTGCTCTTCACAACATCCCCGTAGCTATTCAGAAGGTGTTCTTCCCCTTCATCTTCATCGGTTTCGGTGTGCTGGGTGCACTGTTCCCCTTCCACACATGGTCACCTGATGGTCATGCTTCTGCCCCCACGGCAGTATCTATGCTCCACGCTGGTGTGCTGATGAAGTTGGGAGGCTATGGCTGCTTCCGTGTAGCTATGTATCTGTTGCCCGATGCTGCTAATGAGCTGGCATGGATCTTCTTGATTCTGACTACTATCTCTGTAGTTTATGGCGCCTTTTCTGCTTGCGTACAGACTGACTTGAAGTATATCAATGCTTATTCGTCAGTGTCTCACTGTGGTCTGGTACTCTTCGCTCTGTTGATGATGACCAAGACTTCTTGCACCGGTGCTATCCTGCAGATGTTGTCTCATGGTTTGATGACGGCTCTCTTCTTCGCCCTCATCGGTATGATTTACGGTCGTACACACACCCGTGACATCCGCTACTTGGATGGTCTGATGAAGATTATGCCTTTCCTCGCTGTAGGTTATGTTGTAGCTGGTTTGGCTAACCTCGGTCTGCCTGGCTTCTCAGGCTTCATCGCTGAGATGACTATCTTTGTTGGTTCTTTCGAGAATCCCGATACATTTCATCGCGTGGCTACCATCATCGCTTGTACCTCTATCGTTGTGACGGCTGTTTACATCCTCCGCGTAGTTGGTAAGATTCTGTATGGTGAGGTGAAGAATCCTCACTATCTGGAACTGACGGATGCTTCTTGGGACGAGCGCTTTGCCGTTATCTGCCTCATTGCTTGTGTGGCTGGTCTCGGTCTGTTCCCTCTCTGGGCTAGCAACGTCATCAACGATGCCGTAGGACCTATTCTCGAAAACATCATTAAATAAAGGAGGACGAAAGATATGAATTACGGACAATTCTTAAATATGATTCCCGAGGCCTTCTTGGTCCTCTCACTGCTTTTGGTGTTCTTTGCCGACTTCTTTATTTCTAAGTTGCAGGTAAAGGGACACACACTGGCTGCACTGACTATGGGCTTGTTGGCTGTTGTAACAGTAGTAAGCCTGACGGCTCAGCCTGCAGAAGCTTTCGGTGGTATGTATGTAGCAACACAGGCTTCACAGGTAATGAAGGCTATTCTTGCTGCTGGTACACTGGTAGTAGTAATGATGGCGCAGACCTGGATTGAGTCTAGTGCATTGAATGTAAAGAACGAAGGTGAGTTCTACATGTTGGTGCTGTCAACACTGCTCGGTATGTTCATCATGGTATCTAGCGGTTCGTTCCTGTTGTTCTTCCTTGGATTGGAGACTGCCTCAGTGCCTATGGCCTGCTTGGTAGCTTTTGACAAGTACAAGAAACAGAGCGCAGAGGCTGCTGCCAAGTATATTCTGGTTGCTACCTTCTCTAGCGGTGTGATGCTGTATGGTATCTCATTCGTTTACGCTGCTACAGGAACTCTCTACTTCGACGATGTTGCTGCTAAACTGATGTCAACTTCTCCTCTCTACGAAGGAGCTTCACCTCTCGCTATTATGGGCTTGGTGTTCTTCTTCAGTGGTCTGGGCTTCAAGCTTTCGCTTGTTCCTTTCCACTTCTGGACAGCTGACACCTATCAGGGCGCTCCCACACCTGTTACTGGTTATCTGAGCGTATGTTCTAAGGGTGCTGCAGCCTTTGCTCTCATGGTTATCATGATGAAGGCTTTCGGTCCTCTGACTGCTTACTGGGAGTATCTGCTCTACATCGTTATTGTACTGAGCATCACCATCGCCAACCTCTTTGCCATTCGTCAGAGCGAGCTCAAGCGCTTCATGGCGTTCAGCTCAATCTCTCAGGCAGGATATATCATGCTGGCTGTTATTGGAAGCAGTCAGGCTGGTATGGCTTCGCTGATGTACTATGTATTGGTATATGTTGTAGCTAACATGGCTGTGTTCACTGTTATCAATACGATTGAGCATAATAATAATGGCGCTACACAGATGTCTGCATACGATGGTCTCTACCAGACCAATCCGAAGTTAGCCTTCCTCATGACACTGGCTCTCTTCTCTTTGGCAGGTATTCCACCATTCGCAGGAATGTTCTCTAAGTTCTTTGTATTCATGGCAGCCGCACAGCAGGGGTCTTTCTGGGCCTACTTCGTGGTATTCATTGCGTTGATCAACACAGTAGTATCACTCTACTACTATCTGCTCATCGTTAAGGCTATGTATATCAATAAGACTGAGACTCCACTGCCTACCTTCAGAACAGACTTTAATACGAAGGCAGCTTTGGTAGTATGTACACTGGGCATTGCCCTCTTCGGCGTTTGCTCATGCATCTATGAGTATCTGTTCGCTGCATCTGCTATGTAATGCGAATCGATTAATAAATAAGAAGGAGCCTGTTGGGCTCCTTTTTTTATTGCTAATAAAAGCAAGAATATCCTGATATATCTAAGTTGAAAATTTGGCTGATTGGGAATATGTTTGTACCTTTGCAGCAATTATGTCAACTATGATGAAACGATTTATGCCATTAGCCCTGTGACGATTAGTCCACAAACCTTTGCTGATGTACTGAAAGGCGATGGCGAACCTGTAAAGTATCGCTCGGAGAAGTAAACACGTGAAGAATCAAGATAACGACTATTTCTTGATGCGTTCCAATTCCTCTTTCAGGAACTTGGGCGTATATCCTTTCTTACTCTTGGCTACTTGTTGCGGAGTTCCGGTAGTGAGAATAGTGCCACCGCCACGACCACCTTCAGGACCCATGTCGATGATGTAGTCGGCCTGTCGGATAACGTCAAGGTTGTGCTCGATGATGATAACCGTATTGCCACGATCTACCAAACGACGTATTACATCCATCAGAATGCGGATATCCTCGAAGTGAAGTCCAGTGGTAGGTTCATCGAGGATATAGATTGTTTTTCCGGTATCGCGCTTAGACAATTCTGTTGCTAACTTGACACGTTGGCTCTCACCTCCAGAGAGTGTTGTGGAAGGCTGACCTAGTTTGATATAGCCTAAACCGACATCTTGAATAGTTTTGATCTTACGCAGGATGTCGGGCACATTCTCGAAGAACTCGCAAGCCTGATTGATGGTCATGTCGAGTACATCGGCAATAGATTTGCCCTTAAAACGTACCTCTAGCGTCTCACGATTGTAACGCTTGCCGTGACACTCCTCGCAAGGAACCTGAATGTTGGGTAGGAAGTTCATCTCGATAGTCTTGTAACCATTACCGCCACACGTCTCACAACGACCACCTTTGACATTAAACGAGAAGCGTCCTGGTTTGTAGCCGCGAATCTGTGCTTCGGGTAGGTTGACAAATAACGAGCGAATATCTGAGAATACACCTGTATAAGTAGCGGGATTAGAACGCGGAGTGCGACCGATTGGTGTCTGGTCTACATTGACTACCTTGTCGATATATTCTAATCCTTCAATGTTATCATAAGGCAGTGGTGCCTGCAATGAGCGATAGAAGTGCTTAGAGAGGATAGGGTAGAGCGTTTCGTTGATGAGTGTTGATTTTCCCGAACCGCTGACACCTGTGACAACGATGAGTTTCCCGAGAGGAAATTCTACATCGATACTCTTTAGGTTGTTGCCACGGCAACCTTTCAATTTTAGTGAGTGCTCGGAAGCGTTTTTCTTTGTTGCGATGACATCGCAGCTAACGGAGTTGTTGAGGTATTGAGCCGTCAGTGTATTACTCTTCAGCATATCGGCAGGTGTACCTTGGAATACAACTTCGCCACCTTTTCGACCAGCACGAGGGCCTATATCTACTATCCAATCGGCACTGAGCATCATATCACGGTCGTGTTCTACTACAATAACCGTATTACCGAGGTCGCGTAACTCTTTCAGGGAACGAATCAAACGGTCATTATCTCTTTGATGTAATCCTATTGAAGGCTCATCTAATATATACAGCACATTGACCAATTGCGAACCAATCTGTGTGGCTAGACGGATTCGCTGACTTTCACCACCCGACAATGAGGCCGACTGGCGATTGAGTGATAGATAGTCAAGTCCAACATCTAAAAGGAAGTTTAGACGTGTACGTATCTCCTTAAGAATCTCGTGGGCTATCTGTTGTTGCTGGTGATCCATGTGATCCTCACACTGGTCTATCCAATCGCGTAGCTCCGATAAGTCCATCGAAGCCAACTCTGCTATATTCTTATCCCATATCTTATACGATAGCGCCTCACGATTCAGTCGTTGCCCCTTACATTCAGGGCATTCGCATTCTGCTAAGAACTGCTCTGCCCATTTCTGGCCGCTGCTGGTTTCATCGCTTTCCATGATAGAGCGTAGATATTTCACTACACCATCGTAGTCGACAAAGTAGTCGCTAGAGGTGTGTACCAGTTCCTTGTCGATGCGTACAGGTTCTAGGGTTCCGTAGAGTATCTCGTTAAGTGCTTCTTCGGGAATCTCTTTGATAGGTGTCTTGAGGTCGCATTCATAGTTGCGCAGGATAGCACCAATCTGCCAGAATATCATCTGATTCTTGTACTTACCTAGAGGTACGATACCTCCCTCATGGATAGACTGCTTGCGATTGGGAATAACCTTCTCAAGGTCTATCTCGTTGACATAGCCTAATCCCTTGCAGCGTGGACATGCACCTTGTGGAGAGTTGAATGAGAATGTGTTTGGTGCAGGGTCGCTATATGAGATACCTGTTGTTGGACACATCAATCGTTTGGAGAAGTGCTTCACGGTACCCGTTTCATGATTCATAATCATGATAAGCCCTTCGCCTTGTTTCATCGCCATCTGTACCGACTTCTTGAGACGCTCGTCGGGGAGTGGAGAACCCGTTGAGGAGGCACTGGAGTCTTTTACTGCCATGCGGTCGATAACAACCTCAATATCATGATTCTTATAGCGGTCAAGCTTCATGCCAGGAAGCATCTCCTTTACTTCACCATCTACACGAACATGAAGATAACCTTTGCGGCGCATGCTCTCGAATAACTCGCGGTAGTGACCTTTACGGCCTTGTACCAAAGGAGCCAATATCAGAATCTTTTTGCCCATATAATCGTGCAGAATCATGTCGATAACTTTCTCCTCTGTGTATTTCACCATCGGTTCGCCAGTCATGTAGCTATAGGCCTTGCCTGCGCGTGCATAAAGCAGGCGCATATAGTCGTAGATCTCTGTCGTCGTACCTACTGTAGAACGTGGATTCTTGTTAGTTGTCTTTTGCTCGATGCTGATAACAGGTGATAGTCCTGTAATTTTATCAACATCAGGACGTTCCATGCCTCCTAAGAAGTTGCGAGCATAGGCTGAGAAAGTTTCTATATAGCGGCGTTGGCCTTCAGCAAAGATGGTGTCGAAAGCCAATGATGATTTACCAGAACCACTAAGTCCCGTAATAACAGTCAGAGAGTTACGAGGTATTTCTACGTCAATGTTCTTCAGATTGTGAACACGGGCGCCAAGAACTTGTATCTTTTCCATAGAAAGGGTTAGGGATTAGTGGACTCTGCCGTGTTGTAGTTGCGAATGAGGTTCACGTCACGACGAATATTATATTCAATGCCATCGGCACCACGAGCCTTTACATAAACAAAATAAACTCCATCTTTTACGGGATGACCATTGTAGGTGCCATCCCAACCACTTTCTTCGTTTTGCCAGTCGGTCCAATCATAAAGCTTCTGTCCATGTCGGTTGAAGATATATGCATGGAACTCAACGATACTTTTTGCATTTTTCTTTGCTTGAAAGTAATCGTTGATGCCATCGTTATTAGGCGAGAACGCATTTGGCATCTCCAGATGACTATCACTTATAGTGATACGTATACTTGCAGACTCCACAACCTCATTATCTTGTACCACTTGTAGGGTTATCTCTGTAACACCAGCGATAGTAAGTTCATATTCTGTGTTTTCTTCATAACGGGTGATGTTGATACCTGCAACGGTATTCTTGATATGCCATTCAATAGTGGCTCCTGCATCCAGTCCTGATGGATTAGATGTCAAACGAATATGTAATGGAGCCTCGGCTTGGAAGTCTTCCGTTGCAATTACCTCTACACCATTTTTGTCTGTATAGGCAACCTTTAATTCGATATCTGCATAGGCACCTGTTGCGAATAGACAGAAAGCCAATATTGCTAATAATTTCCTTATTTTCATTGTTGATATGTGATTATTTGTGCAAAATTAGATAATTATTATGAATTATGAATTATAAATTATGAATTATTTCGTAATTTTGTAGCGCAAAACGTAAAATTTGTCGATTATGAAACCAATATTACGATATTTTCTCGTGCTGACAGTGCTCTGTTTCATAACGGAAACAGCCTGTGCCCAAGTGCAGAACTATAAAGAGTTGCACAAGGTGAAGCGCAAGGAAACCATCTTTGGTATTGCCAGAGAAAATGGGTTGACTATTGATGAACTTATCAATGCTAATCCAGAGATGAAGCAGCCCGGCTATGAGTTGCGCAAGGGTGACTATATCAAGATTCCTTTCCCTTCTGGTAGTGCTCATGCTGCAGCCAGTGCAACGTTACAGCCACAGATGCCAATAAAGCCTGTTGTTGTGGAGAAGGATATGCGCCAGCGTGAGATTCGTGTAGGTGTGATGCTTCCTCTGCATAATGAAAATGGCGATGGTCGTCGTATGACAGAATATTATCGTGGTGTGCTGATGGCTTGCGATAGCCTGCGTATCCATGGTATTTCAACAGATATTCGTGCATGGAACGTGGCTGAAAATACAGATATTCAAACGGTATTGCGCGATCCTCGTGCGGAGGAGTGTGACTTGATTATCGGTCCACTCTATACCAAGCAGGTAAAGGCATTAGGTGATTTCGCCTTGGCTCATGATATCCATGTGCTAATACCATTCTCTATCAATAGCAATGAGGTGTTTAATAATAGCAACCTCTTCCAGGTATTCCAGAATGGTAACCAGACCAACCAGAGTTATGTGTTCCGTTTCTTCCAACGTTTCAAGGATAGCCATGTTGTTATTATAGATTGCAACGATTCTACAAGTACGAAAGGCAGCTTTACTACGGTATTGCGTCGTAAGCTGGAACAGGAAGGTGCAGAATATACTATTACCAACCTGAAATCAAGTGAGGCAAAGTTTAAGCAAAGCTTCTCTACAACAAAACACAATGTAGTGGTGCTGAACACTAGTCGCTCACAGGAATTAAATATAGCATTTGCTAAACTTAATGGTATGCTGATTACGGCTCCTTCATTGAAAATCTCCATGTTTGGTTATCCTGAATGGTTGATGTACAACCGTCAGCATCTTGACAATTTCTATAAGTTCGATACGTTTATCCCATCCACCTATTATATGAATCCGCTTTCGCCTCGTGCGGAGCACTTTAAGAAGAAGTATCGTTGGAACTTCCATCAAGACATGCAACCCTATCATCAGCGTTATGCCGTAACAGGTTTCGATCAGGCATACTTTATGATTAAAGGTTTGCACATGTATGGTAGTCATTTTACTGGCGCTTCGGGTATGGTGGGCTATACCCCATTGCAGACACCTCTGCACTTTGAACGTATAGGTAATGGAGGCATGCAAAACCGTGCAGCCCTCTTTGTTCATTACACACAGGATAACCATATAGAAATTATCAACTTCTAACGGCATGCGACGCATACTTATTATATTATTATTTTTCCCGATGTTGCTTCATGCACAGGTGGGTGATTATCGTAACGACTTTGCCGTAGGTGCTAGTGCTGGTTATATGTTAAGCAATGTAGGCTTTGTTCCTGATGTGCCACAAAAAATGCAGACTGGTCTGACGGCAGGTTTGACTCTACGCTATACCTGTGAGAAATATTTTAAAAGTATCTGTGCTATTGTGGCAGAGGTTAATGTTGCACAAACAGGATGGAAAGAGGATATTCTTGATGTTAATAACCAGCCCGTATATTATGCAGATGATGCAAATAAGAGTATGCCACTCAGTTATCAGCGTAAGATGACGTATATTCAGGTTCCTTTTCTTGCTCGTTTGGGTTGGGGCAGAGAACGTAAAGGTTTTCAAGGCTTTTTCCAAGCTGGCCCACAGCTCTGTTACTTCCTGAATGAATCTGCTACGTCTAATATTGTTGCTGGTAAGCCTTTAGCCAATGAACGTGCCTCACAGGTAATAGAACAGAATACATTGGCTGCGCAGAATAAGTTCGACTATGGTATCACAGCAGGTGCTGGAGTGGAGTTCTCTTCACGCAAAATGGGACACTTCTTGCTCGAAGGCCGATACTATTATGGCTTGGGCAATATTTTCAAGAACTCGAAGAGTGACTACTTTGGTAAGTCTAACTTTGGACAGATTGTAATCAAGGCTAGTTATCTCTTTGATATCGTACGAACCAAAAACGACAAGATAAAATAAAGTATAAATCATAAATTAATTAAATCTTATGTTTGAGAATCAACCTAAAGGTCTATACGCATTAGCGTTGGCCAACACTGGTGAGCGTTTCGGATACTATACGATGCTCGCTGTCTTTGCGTTATTTTTGAGAGCTAACTATGGACTCGATGCCGGATGGGCAGGCGAGATTTATAGTGATTTCCTTATGCTCGTCTACTTCTTCCCCTTAATAGGTGGTTGGATGGCTGATAAGTTCGGCTTTGGTAAGATGGTTACATGGGGTATCATTATTATGTTTGCAGGCTATTTGCTGCTTTCTGTTCCTCTTGGAGGTGATACGTTAGCCCTAGTTGTTATGCTTGCAGCCTTGCTATTTATTGGTTTTGGTACGGGCATGTTCAAGGGTAACCTTCAAGTAATGGTTGGCGACCTTTATAATGATCCGAAGTATGCCGACAAACGCGACTCTGGTTTCTCAATATTCTATATGGCCATCAATATTGGTGCATTATTTGCTCCTACGGTAGCAGTAAAAATAATGGAATGGGCACAAAGCAATCTCAATGTGAGTGTTAATGACTCATACCACTTCGCTTTTGCTGTGGCATGTGCTTCATTGATTCTCTCAATTGCTATCTATTATCTGTCGCGTCCAACATTCCGTCATGTGGAAGGAGGAACAAAGAAACAGGCTGGGTCAGTTGTAGAAGACGATTTGACACCAGAGCAAACAAAGGAGCGTTTGATAGCCCTTGGATTAGTATTTGCAGTGGTTATCTTCTTCTGGATGGCTTTCCATCAGAACGGCTTGTCACTTACTTATTTCGCAGATGAGTTTACTGCTCAGAGTACTACAGGTATACAGGGTATGGCCTTCAATGTATGGAATCTTGTTGCAGTAATCTTTATCGTCTATGCAGGCTTCTCGCTATTCCAAAGCAAGACATCAAAGGCTAAGGGTATTTCTGCATTGGTTATTTTGGCTGCTGTTGCATTCCTTGTATTCAGCTATTCTGTTCAGGAAGATGTTATCAAGGTAAGTGCTCCTATCTTCCAACAGTTTAATCCTTTCTATGTAGTAGCTCTTACACCTGTATCTTTGGGACTGTTTGGTTGGTTGGCCTCAAAGGGAAAAGAACCTTCTGCTCCTCGTAAGATAGCATATGGTATGCTTGTTGCTGGTGTGGCATTCTGTCTTATGGCATTCTTCTCGTTTGGCTTGCCATTGCCACAGACTACGCCAGGTCCTGACGGAAATCCTGTTGCAGTTCATGTTGCAGATGTATCTCCTAATCTGCTTATCAGTACCTATCTTATTTTGACCTTTGCTGAGTTGCTGCTTTCACCAATGGGTATTTCATTTGTGTCAAAGGTGGCTCCTCCAAAGTATAAGGGTGCCTGCATGGGTGGTTGGTTTGTTTCCACCGCATTGGGTAATAAGTTGGTTAGTGTAAGTGCATACCTTTGGGGTGGTCTGCCCCTCTGGCTGGTATGGAGCGTATTTATTGTGCTTTGTATCCTTTCAGCAGCTTTCATGTTCTCAGTGATGAAGCGTCTAGAGAAAGTCTGCTAGAAATAAATAGATCAATAAGAAGTGAGTTTTATTCCATTCTTAGTATTGATTGGACTCATTACGTGTTGCATTGCCGTTTTCGGCAATGCAACACTTGATGGTGCCTCGCAGGTGTCACTGATGGTGGCGTCTGCAGTGAGTGTTTTAATAGGTCATTTTTCCAAACGATTAGAGTGGGAGAATCTCGAAAAGGAGGTTTCTGACAAGATTGCCAGTTGCACACCAGCAATCATCATTCTCTTACTTATTGGTGCCATTGGTGGAACATGGATGGTGGCAGGTATTGTGCCAACCATGATTTATTATGGAATACAGATTATCCAACCAGAGGTATTCTTGGTAAGTAGTAGTATTCTTTGTGCATTGGTGAGTCTGATGATTGGTTCTTCATGGACTACAGTTGCAACAATAGGAGTTGCACTGATGGGCATTGGTAAGGCGCATGGCTTTGACGATGGTTGGATAGCTGGCTCAATTATTACAGGTGCTTATTTCGGCGATAAGTTGTCACCACTCTCTGATACCACCGTATTGGCATCAAGCGTTTCAGGCACTCCACTGTTTACGCATATCCGCTATATGCTCTTTACCACTGTTCCTACATTCTGTATTTCATTAACTGTATTCCTTATTGCAGGACTGACGATGAATGTATCTGGACATGGTAATGTGACGGAGTTCTTGGAGGGCTTGCAACATACATTTGTTATCTCACCTTGGCTGTTGTTGGTGCCTGTGTTGACGGGTGTGATGATTGCTCGTCGATGGCCTTCCATGGTAGTACTATTCCTTGCTATCCTATTAGCGGTAGTTGTTGCTTTACTGGTACAACCTGACCTTGTTCATAAGATATCTGGTGAAGCAGAAAGAGGCTTGCTGGTATCGTATAAAGGAATGATGCGTGTATGCTATGGTAGTACAGATATTGATACGGGTAACAAGGTGCTGAATGAATTGGTACACACCAATGGTATGTCGGGTATGATGCCTACTATCTGGCTTATCATCTGTGCACAAACCTTTGGTGGCGCACTGACGGCTACAGGACAATTACAAGATTTGATGCGATTGGTATTACGTTTTGTAAAGGGCACAGCGTCACTAGTAGCTTCTACGGTTGGAACATCGTTGTTTTGTAATATCGCTACTGCCGACCAGTATTTATCAATCATGTTGGCGAGCTCAATGTTTAAAGACACTTATCGTCAGAAAGGCTATGAACCACGCCTGTTGAGCCGAACTTGTGAGGATAGTGCTACTGTAACATCTGTGTTGATACCTTGGAATACCTGTGGTCTTACACAAAGTACCGTCCTCGGGGTTGCAACACTGACTTATCTCCCTTATTGCTTCTTTAATATTCTTTCTCCTGTGACCAGTATTATTGTGGCTGCCACAGGTTGGAAGATACGAAGAAGGAAAATGTAAAATGAATGAAAGCTTTCTGGATAGCTGTTCTGTTACTGTTCTCGCTGTCAGATGTTGAGGCTCAATCACTGACATTAGTAGAACTTAATTGTGAGAATCTTTTTGATTTCAAGCACGATTCTTTAAAGCAGGATACAGAGTGGCTCCCAGAAGGAAAACGTCGTTGGAATCCTGCTCGATATTGGCGAAAGTTGAACCATATCGGGCAGGAGATCCTTGCATGTCAAGAGACTGGCGTTCCTGACCTTATAGCCTTGATTGAAGTGGAAAATGATTCAGTTGTCTTCGACCTTAGTCATCGTTCTCTTTTACGTGGTGCAGGTTATGAATACTTGATGACGCAATCGCCCGATGTGCGTGGTATTGATGTGGCGCTATTATATCAGCCGTTTTCTTTTCGCCCTATATGTTATGACTATTTGGATATCCAACCTCTCGAAGGAATGCGTCCTACGCGTGATATCCTATATGTGAAGGGAGAAACGGTGCATCGTGATACGTTACACCTTTTTGTCGTTCATGCACCTAGCCGTTATGGCGGTGAAAAGCACTCTCGCCCCAATCGCCAACTTATTGTAGACCGGTTGTTGGCTGCTATCCGTTTGTTGCCGATTGATGCCAAGATATTTATTGCAGGTGATTTCAACGACGATGCTAATAGTCCGGTTCTACAATCATTAGTCGAGCATGGACTACATAATATCACAGCCACAGCTACTGGTTCTCATGGTGCAAAGGCCACTTATCGTTACAATGGTGAATGGCAGAGCATTGACCATATCTTTGTCAGTTCCGTATTGCTTGATTCCGTCAAGCAAACCTATATCAACGATGCTCCTTTCTTATTGGAAGAAGATAAAAAATACGGAGGAGTAAAACCCCTCCGTACTTTCAACGGTTATCACTATCAGCGTGGCTTTAGCGACCATCTGCCGCTAGTAGTACGCTTTAGTCTATAAATTTTTATTCTTTGATGTTGGGCTCTTCCAGTCCGAGTCCCTTCTTCTTGTCAACAGCCTTCAGTACAAGACCGAGTAACAAGGCTGCCACACCTAATCCTGCGAACATTACCA
The DNA here is from genome assembly GCA_900199555.1 of Prevotellaceae bacterium MN60. Classification (GTDB taxonomy): domain Bacteria; phylum Bacteroidota; class Bacteroidia; order Bacteroidales; family Bacteroidaceae; genus Prevotella. Next base: position 343,806 of record FZQZ01000001.1, on the reverse strand, counting down.
GAGGAATAGTGTGATCAAGCTCTGTAGGTGCGGTACCTGCTGGGTTCGTAGCGTCAAGCATCTTTCCATAGAGCATAGGGAATAGCCACAAACCAATGTTCTGAATCCAGAAGATCAGTGCATATGCAGAACCGATAATCTTTGCGTCAACAAGTTTGGGAACGCTTGGCCACAGTGAGGCTGGAACCAATGAGAATGATGAACCCAGAACCAAGATAGTGATGTAGGCGATAACGACACCACCAACAGTGCTATCCTTAAACATGGGCAAAACAAATGCGAAGGTCAGGTGACAGCCAATGAGCAGCAGTGAACCAAGTACAAGCATTGATGCAGCCTTACCCTTATGGTCTACATATTTACCAAGGATTGGGGTGATGAGTACTGCCAACAATGGGAATACGGCAAAGATAGAACCTGCTGACTGGCTTCTGTAACCCATATAGCAGTAAACAATCAGGGCTACTACAGAGGCACCCAACAAACCATACTTGTATGCGTTACGCTTCATGAAGTTGCTAGCAAAACCTGTTGCTGCAACAAACAGTGAGATAACATACTGAACAATGGTCATAGAAGAACTAGCCCAGAATGAATCTGGATTAGGTGCTTCCAATGTCAGGTTACACTGCAACATGTTGGTTGCATACTTCTGGAAGGGGAATATGGCGCTATAGTAAAGAACGCAAAGCAGAGCAACGAGCCAGAAACCGCTTGAAGTGAGAATCTGTCCGAGGTCGCTGATCTTAAATGGATCGTCCTTCTCCTCAGCCTCACCAGTCTGTGCGTCAAGCTTCATATCCATTACGAAGTAGACGATAGTCATAATCAGAGCAATACACATCAGTACGACACCGAAAGCTACAGAACGGCTTACGCTGATTTCGCCACCCAGATGTGCAAAGTAAGGTGAGAAGATCATACAGGTGGCAACACCCAGACGAGCCAGTGCCATCTCTGATCCCATAGCCATAGCCATCTCACGACCTTTAAACCACTTTACGATACCACGGCTAACGGTGATACCAGCCATCTCACAACCACAACCGAAAATCATGAAGCCGCAGGCTGCAAACTTTGCAGATGCAGGCATTCCCTGATAGAAAGGACTAACGCCTAACTCATCGAATACAGGGATGTAGTTGAGGTTGTTGGTAAACCAAGTCTCCAGTCCGCTACCGATAAAACTTTCGCTGATAGCATACCACTTGATGCAGGCACCAACGAGCATAACGGCAGCACTAAGTACTGCAGTGAAACGAACGCCCATCTTGTCGAGGATGATACCTGCAAAGATGAGGAAGAATGCGAATACGTTAAGGAATACCTCCGAACCCTGCATGGTACCGAAGGCGGTAGAGTCCCATCCACGAGTCTCCTGCATCAAGTCCTTAATAGGCGACAGAATGTCCATGAAGATGTAGCTGCAGAACATGGCCATAGCCAGTAGCAGCAAGGCAGTCCAACGCATGCCTGCCGAGTCTCTTAATGTTTTTTGAATTGCTTGTGTCATTTTATTAATACCTTTTACTATTTTATCTTCTTACCTTTATTTCAGCCATCTGTCCAACCAGTCAAAGAAGGTACGCTGCCACAGAACACCGTTCTGGGGTTTCAATACCCAGTGATTTTCATCGGGGAAGATGAGCAACTCTGCAGGGATTCCTTTCATGCGAGCAGCATTAAAGGCACTCATGCCCTGAGTAGCGTTAATACGATAGTCTTTCTCACCGTGGATGCAGAGGATAGGAGTATCCCATTTCTCAACCATCTTATGAGGTGAGTTCTCATAGGTCTTCTTGGCATTAGGCATCTGTGGATGATGCCAGTAGGCCTCGTCGTATTCCCAGTTAGAGAACCAGTTCTCTTCAGTTTCAGTGTACATGGCGTCAAGGTTGAAAGCACCATCGTGGGCAATAAAGGCCTTGAAGCGCTTTTCGTGAATACCTGCAAGGTAATATACAGAGAATCCACCAAATGACGCACCTACAGCAGCCAAACGGTTCTTGTCAACGAATGGCAGGTTCTGAGCGGCATCGTCAATAGCAGCCAGATAGTCTTGCATGCACTGACCAGTCCAGTCACCACTAATTTGTTCTTTCCATTCCTGTCCGAAACCTGGCAGTCCATGACGGTTAGGAGCAATAACTACATAGCCGTTAGCTGCCATGATTTGGAAGTTCCAACGATAACTCCAGAATTGGCTTACAGGACTTTGTGGACCGCCTTCGCAGAACAACAGGGTAGGATACTTCTTTCCCTCTTCGTAGTTGGCAGGTAGCATGACCCATACCAGCATCTGTTTGCCGTCGCTTGTGGTTACCCAGCGCTGCTGCATCTTACCAAAAGTCAATTGGTCAAGGATGTGCTTATTCTCAAATGAGAGTTGTTCAATCTTTGTTTTCTCAACGCTCTTTCCTGGTGTTACCATATAGATATCCGTCGGAGCAGAGAGGCTCTGACGAGTAGCAAGAATGTGTTTACCATCATTAGCCAGCTGCAATGAAGTCCAGTCTGCCCAGTCTTCAGTGAGTTGTTTTACCTCTTTCTTACTATCAACATAATACATGTTCACGCAACCATGCCATACGCTGAGGAAGTAGAGCTGTGCCAACTTATCCTTCTGAGGAGCCCAGCAGAAAGCATCTACGTCTGACTGCCAATCAATATAGCGCTTCTCGCCAGTCTGCAGATTGCAGATGCACAAGCGGTTGAGGTCGGCCTCATAACCATCGCGCTCCATTGATAACCAAGCAATATACTTGCCATCGGGTGAGAATTGTGGATTCTGATCGTAACCTACATTATTCTTCAGATTGTCCTTAGCATTGACTGCCTGAATAGCCAGCGTACGTGTGGGATCAACCTTTGGAGCTACATAGTCTGCAGGTTTGCAGAGGTTACGTGTAGTCTTAGCCTCTATATCATATAAGAAAATGTCAGAATCCGTAGAGATAGAATATTCTAAGCCAGTCTTCTTGCGACAAGTATAAGCTATCTGCTTTGAATCGTTACTCCATGCCAGTTGTTCAATGCCACCAAAAGGTTCCATGGGGCATTCGTAGGGCTCACCCTCTAGGATATCTGCCATGTCTGTGGCTACGTCATAGCCACTTACTGTACCTAAGAAGGGGTGCTGAATGCTCTCCACATAGTGGTCCCAGTGACGATACATCAAGTCTGTTACTCGACGACCAGTAGCCTTAGGCAGGTCGTCTGGATTCTTCTTGATAACCTCATGGAAAGGAAGGCTCTTCAGGATGATTACTTTCTTGCGGTCTGGTGAGAACTTATAGCCCTCTACCTCGCCATTAGTATTGGTCATCTGATGACGCTCACTGCCATCAGCTTTCATCGTCCACAACTCACCACCGCTGATATATGCGATGTGTTCTGCATCAAACCATGTAGGATCGGTCTCGCTCTTGCTGCTGGTAGTCAGCTGGCGCTGGTTCTTGCCATCAGCATCCATGATGCAGATTACCTGATGACTCTTGTTCTGTTTTACGCTATAGTAGCCTACTTGATAAACAATACGGCTACCATCTGCTGATGCTTCCATGCCACCGATGCGGCCCATGGCCCATAGTGCCTCTGGTGTCATCATGCGACTGTTCAGCTTAATATTACTCTTTCCTATCACGGATGATTCTTGTGCTATAATGTGGCCAGGCACTGCCAGCAGTGCTGCAACCACGATTGTTAATATCTTCTTCATAAGTAGTTATTTCTTTCTTACCGGATCGCATGTTAATCCGCAGCCTAGTTTCTTGAATATCTTACGGTCTACTTCTGATAACATCACTGTAGAGTGTACCTGACAGCCACGCAGTTTAGGCAGTTGAGCCAAAGCCATGCGGCATTGCTCATCATCCTTAGACAATACGCTGAGTGCTACCAGTACCTCATCTGTATGCAGACGTGGGTTCTTGCCACCAAGATATTCTATTTTTGTTTTCTGTACAGGCTCTATCAGGCTCTGTGGTATCAGCTTAGCTTCGTGTGAGATGCCTGCCAGATGCTTAGTCGCATTCAGCAGCAGAGCAGCAGAGCAACCGAGTAGGGGAGAACTCTTAGCTGTAATGATGGTGCCGTCTTCCAGTTCCATAGCTGCTGCTGTGAGTCCAGTCAGTTCCTGTTTAGCTGCTGCAGCCACTGTAACACGGCGATAAGCTGTCGTTATCTTTGCCTGATTAAAGAGCATCAGTATCTTGTTTACCTCGCGCTCGTTGTCTGCACCGTCAGCCATCTTGTTGGTGGCATCATAGTAACGACGGATAATCTCGTCACGAGAAGCGTTGCAGCATACTTCATCATCGCAGATACAGAAACCCACCATGTTAACACCCATATCTGTAGGACTCTTATATGGATTCTCACCATAGATGCCCTCGAACAGAGCGTTTAGTACTGGGAATATCTCGATATCGCGATTGTAGTTGATGGCAATCTTGTCGTAAGCTTCCAGATGGAAGGGGTCAATCATGTTGACATCGTTCAAGTCGGCAGTAGCAGCCTCGTATGCGATGTTCACAGGATGCTTTAGCGGTAGGTTCCATACAGGGAAAGTCTCAAACTTAGCATATCCAGCACGAATACCACGCTTGTTCTCATTATAGAGCTGGCTGAGGCATACAGCCATCTTACCAGAACCAGGACCTGGAGCTGTTACGATAACCAACTCGCGGCTAGTCTCCACATACTCGTTCTTACCAAAGCCTTCGTCAGAAGCAATCAGTTCTACGTTATGGGGATAACCATCGATAAGATAGTGTACATACGACTTGATGCCCAGTCTCTCCAAACGCTTACGGAACAAGTCGGCAGCCTGCTGACCATTATAGTGAGTAATCACTACTGAGCCCACCATAAAGTCGCGACTCATAAATTCCTCACGCAGACGCAATACATCCTCGTCGTAGGTGATACCGAGGTCAGCGCGAACCTTATTCTTTTCGATGTCCTCTGCCGATACGACGATGACAATCTCCAACTGGTCGCGTAGTTGTCCGAACATTCTTAACTTACTGTCTGGCTTAAAGCCTGGCAATACTCTGGATGCGTGGTGGTCGTCAAACAATTTGCCACCTAGCTCAAGATAAAGTTTGCCGTCAAACTGTGCTATCCTCTCACGGATATGCTCTGACTGTATCTTGAGATACTTCTCGTTATCAAAACCTATTTTCATCGTTTGTTGCGTTGTTTCTGCAATTCTTCAGCTTGTTTCTGCATAGCTTCCAGACGAGCTGCAAAGCCTGATGCTTTCTTGGGATTATTCTTGTTAGCCTGATAGTTGGCTTCAAGGATTGCCAACAGTTTTTCATCGTCGGTAGTCTTACGCAGTGTCCACATGATGGCTGCTGACATAAACAGAGAGATGAAGTAGTAGAAGTTCAGACCTGAAGAGTAGTCGTTGAAGATGAAGAAGAACATCAGTGGCATCAGATACATCATCCACTGCATTACTTTCATCTGGTCAGCCTGTGAACCTACCATCTGGTCGCGCTGCTGACGCATTGAAATCCAAGTGTAAATTAACTGAGCAGCACAGAATAAGATACAAGTCAGTGACAGGTGGTCACCGATACCCCAGATGTTGGTGCTCCACTCCCAGATAGGATCGTAGGTTGACAGGTCGTTCATCCAAAGGAATGACTGACCACGCAACTGAATGGCGTTAGGCACAAAGAAGAACATCGCCAACCAGATAGGCATCTGAATCAGCATAGGCAGGCAGCCACTCAACGGGCTAACACCATATTTTGAGTAGAGATTCATCATCTCCTGTTGTTTCTTCATTTGGTCCTCTGGCTTGTCATACTGCTTGGTAGCCTCTTCAAACTTAGGCTTCAGTACGCGCATCTTGGCACTTGACATATAGCTCTTCTTTACCATGGGGAAGGTGATGCCCTTCAGCAACAGTGTGATGAGAATCAGTACGATACCCATATTGAATCCGAAACCTGTCAGCCAATCGAATACATATAATGTAAACCAACGGTTAATCCAGCGCAGCAACCACCAACCGAGGTTTACGAGCTGCTCCAAGTCGAGGTCTTTACCAAACTCGCTCTGCTGCTCTACAGCCTGAATCAGTCGGAAGTCATTAGGACCAATATACATCTCGAAGTCTGATGACTTAGCACCTGTGGGGTCAAAGGCTGTCTTTAGTTTGGCATCAAACTGCTTCAGATAGCCAGACCCCTTCTTGTCCTGTACGCTAGAAAGTGTAGCGTTCTCTGCAAAGTCATCCTTAGAAATCAGTGCTATAGAGAAGAACTGATTGCGGAAAGCTACCCAATCCAGACGCTCCTCAATCTCCTCTGTCTTATCTGAAGTCTCTGACAGATTATCAGTGCCACCATTGGCCTCCTTGTAGAATACGGCAGTATAGCGGTTCTCAAAAGAGTAACCCTTCTCCTGCTGACGGCAGTGGTCTGTCCATTCCATCTCTACCTCCTTGTATGATGGAGAGAAGAATCCTGCTAAACCTTTGCTCTGTAGCGACATGCTCAGCATATAGTCTTTGCCCAAGCGATAGCGCAGTGTCAGTTCTCCGCCGTTCTGAGCCTGAGCAGTCAGTGTTACGGTAGTATCAGTCTGCTCTGAGGGAGTAAAATAGAGGTCGCTAGTGATGATATTCTCTTGCTTGCCAGCCAGCATAAAGCGCAACTGCTGGTCGTCGCCATCAAAGAGCGTTACGTTATTTGTACCGTCGATGCTCTTGAAATTGCGAATCACGGCCTTCTTCAGTGTACCACCCTTGGTGTCGAGAGTCAACTCTAGTTTGCTGTTCTTCAGCGTTATCAGTTGTGAGTTACCCTGCTGAGCAGCATAGAAGAGAGCTGTGGTATCTGCTTGAGCCACTGTGTCATTCTTGGCTACAGCCTTTTGGATACTATCCTGCTGCTGAGCTTTTTCTTTCATGACGTTTGCAATGCTGTCTTGCTTCTTCGCAGCTTCAATCTGCTCTGCTGAGGGACGGTTCCACCAACTGAAACCAATCAGTACCAATGCAATGAGCACGAAGCCGATAATGGTGTCTTTGTTCATGTCTTTACCTTATTATTAAAAAATCAAGGTGCAAAGGTACTAAAAAGATTAAAGATTAAAGATTAAAGATTAAAGAATTATTCGTTTTTATAATTTTTTATTATCTTTGCAACCAATTATGAAATACAAGTACATCATCTTGATAGCAGTAGCTATGCTACTCAATCAGCCTGCCAATGCTCAACGAAGAGCTAGAAAAACTTATGGTAAGGCTGATACAGCACAGGTTGTCAGAAACTATATCGACTCGCTGAATATCTTGCGTCAGCGCCTTGACTCTATCCAACAGGTTAATGATCAGTTGCGTAGTGAACAGAATGATGGTCGCTATTTCCGTCTGTTTGCTCCTACCACGTTCTATCATTCTGGCGCTAATAAGATGCTGTCGTTATGGTCAAAGAATGATAATGCGGTAGCTGATGCTATAGATGAGGCAATGATGAATATCTATTTGCATCGTCCTGACTTGGTTGTCAACAATGAAAGTAATCTGCGTGCAGCAGGAAGCATTCGTGAAGATGTCAACCAAGAGATGACTCAGCAAGTAGAACTCACAGATATCGTTATGCCGATGCCCGAAGAACCTGAGGTAGTGCCTGTCAGACTGGTGGTTCAGAAACCTAACTTCTGGAAGTTTAAGGGTGATGGCTATCTGCAATTCCTTCAGAACTATGTTTCTTCTAATTGGCATAAAGGTGGTGAAAGTAATTATTCTGCTGTAGCTGCTGCTAATTTGGAATTCAACTACAACGATCACGATCGTCTTACTTTTGATAATAAACTGGAGATGAAGCTAGGTATTCAGACTTCGCCTTCAGATACGCTGCATCGCTTCAAAACCAACAATGACCTGTTGCGTCTTACCAGTAAGGTTGGTTTGCAGGCCCACAAGCGCTGGTATTATACTTTGCAGTTGTTGGCATACACACAGTTCGCTCGTGGTCTGAAAGCCAATGACGAGAAAGTTTATTCAGACTTTACTTCTCCTTTCGATTTGAATATCGGTATAGGTATGCAGTATAATGTGGATGCTCTCAATGGTCGTTTGAAGGGTACACTCAACTTCCTGCCCTTTGCCTTTAGCTTCCGTTATGTTGCTCGTAAAGACCTGATTGGTGCTAATGGTATCAGAGGTAATCATCACAGTATGGAAGATTTCGCTTCCCAGTTCACTGGAGAACTCAAGTGGAACATTATCGATCAGCTTTCTTGGAAGACGCGACTCTTTGCCCTCACCACCTACCATCAGGCAAAAGTGGAGTGGGAAAATCAGTTTGAATTAAAAGTTACCAAGTATATCTCAGCCAATCTCTTCCTCTATCCTCGTTTTGACGACGGCAACGCCCGTGACGATAAAATGGGATACTTCCAATTACAAGAGTGGAGTAGTATAGGACTTACATATAGCTTTTAGGAAAGGCATAAAGACAAAGACACAATATAAAAGGCTGCGCATCAAAAGTGATGCGCAGCCTTTTATTCTCCTTTCTCCTTCTTACTTTTTACTTTCTTCTGCCTCTGTCATGTCTCCTTCGATATAAAGGCGAGTCATCTCTACGGAACCATTGGTGCGTACAGTGATTGACTTCTTGAAGTGACCAGGAAACTTACCCTCACCATTGTAGGTTACTTTAATCTGTCCCTTCTCGCCTGGCTTGACGGGAGTCTTGGTGTATTCAGGTACGGTACATCCGCACGAAGCAATAGCCTGATTGATAACCAAGGGCTGTTCACCTACATTAGTATAAGTAAATACACAACTTACTACAGGTTCTTTCTCTGAGAAAGTTCCAAAGTTGTGCGTGGTCTTTTCAAACTTTATCTGTGCAGGGTTCTGGGCTAATGCCATCATTACTCCGCATACCAGCAACATTGCTGAGCACATCATTCTTTTCATAGTCGTATACTTTATTTTTTTTGTGTGAATTATATTCGATGCAAAAGTAATCCTTTTTCTTCATACCCGTATCGTTTGTATTAGCCTTTTTTGTTATTTTAACGCATGCTTTTGTGATCGTATATCTATTCTTTCTGGAGTTTCGTCGGTGTTATTTTCTTTTTCGTCTTAAAACTGCGCTATTTGAATTTGTTTGACTGGTTAACCTTTTTTATGTAAAAGACTAAAAATCATGCAAATAATGCTTAATGTAAACGAATGTTTTTGTCTTGTAACATTTTCTTAAAAATAAGTCTTTTTTCAAACTTTATGTTACATATAATAAATATAGGTATATATATATTCGCTATATTTGCAGCAACAAAATGTGAATGTATCTAAAAACCACTTTTATTTTTTAAATAACTAAAATTTACTAATTAACTATTGTATTATGTGGAACTTTAAAACTCTACAAAAATCATTAGCTGTTGCGTTCATGCTATGCGCTCTTCCGCTGGCAATGACTGCTCAGAGTGTGATTAAGGGAACTGTAAGTGACGAGTCTGGTGAACCGATTATCGGAGCCAGCGTCAAGGTTCAAGGTGCTGCTAAGACTGGTGCTGTTACTGATCTCGATGGTAACTTCAGTATTTCTGCAGCAAGTGATGCTACCTTAAACGTTTCTTACGTGGGTTACATTTCACAGTCAGTGAAGGTAGCTGGTAAGAACAACCTTAAAATCGTTTTGAAAGAAGATGTAACCAGATTGAACGACGTTGTCGTTATTGGTTATGGTGTTCAGAAGAAGAGCGACCTGACTGGTGCTGTTGCTTCTGTAAAGGGTGATGAACTCAAAAATCTGTCTACTACGGATGCTGGTTCTGCGTTGCAGGGTAAAGTAGCTGGTGTACAGATTATCAATAGCGGTTCTCCTGGTGCTACTGCCGATATTCGTGTACGTGGTTATTCTTCAAACTCAGGTGACCTCAGTCCGCTACTTATCGTTGATGGTTTGAAGGTTGACAATATCTCGTACCTTGACCCCAATGTCATTGAATCTATTGAGATCCTGAAGGATGCTGCTTCTGCAGCTATCTATGGTGTTCAGGCTGGTAATGGTGTCGTATTGATTACCACCAAAAACGGTGCTGAGAGTGGAGGTAAGGTTTCTATTTCTTATTCTCTGCAGGCTGCAAGTCAGTCATTAGGTAAGAAAGCTGACTTGTTCCATGCTGCTGACTATATTGAGTATCAGAAGCACATCGGTAATCTTACTGATCAGAAAATCCAAGATAATTCATACGGTGGTAAAACTTATGATACAGACTGGTATGACGAGGTGTTCGGTAATAGCTGGAGCCTGCGCCATAACCTGACCGTTCAGGGCGGTAACAATAAGGGACACTTCTTGGCAAGCCTCGGACTCGTTGACAACGATGGTATCGTAAAAGGTAATAAGGACGTATATAAACGTCTGTCTGGTCAGGTAAATGCCGACTATAAATTCAATGACTGGCTGAAGGTTTCTAATAATATTTCTATTGAGAAATGGAGCAGAAGAAAATTAGGTAATGGCTATCAGTCATTCTTAAACTCTGTTGTTTCTATTGACCCACTTACTCCTGCTTATGTTTACAACTTGGACGATATGGGTATTAATATGAAAGAACAATGGCAAAAAGACCCTGTAAATCATAATTGGGTAATGACAGCTCCTGGCTACACCGATGCGAACCCCATTTGGTATGGCACCTCTAAGTATATTGAAGATGCTACAGGTAACCCATTGGCAATGCGTGACCGTCAGAATGCACACGAGGGAGGAATCCGTGTTCGCGGAACATTGACTGCAGACATCACTCCTGTTAGCTGGTTGACATTCACTTCTCGTCTTGGTTATCGCATCAATCAGAGAAATGAGCATGAGTACCGTAGCCCTTGGTATTTGTCTTCTATGGCTAATAGCAAAGACTATTATATCTCAGCTAATACCGATACAGGTCTCTATTATCAGTGGGAGAACTTCGCAAACTTCAATAAGGATTTCGGAAAGCATAGTGTTGGTGCCATGATTGGTATGTCGTTTACCAAACATCATAGAGACAATACCACTCTGAATGTTCAGGATAATAAGCAAATTTTAAATGGTGATGCTGCTGAGAACTTCCGTTATATCGATTTCTTAAATGATAATGGTAAGGCTCACCTTAAGGGTGGTAATAAACCTTATGATGAGGTCGCACTGGCTTACTTTGGTCGTCTGTCTTATTCTTATGACAGTCGTTACTTCCTTCAGTTCAACTTCCGTCGCGATGCATTTGATGCTTCAAAACTTCCAGAAGGTCAGCGCTGGGGCTCATTCCCATCAATTTCTGCCGGTTGGACTATCAGCAATGAGCAGTTCTTCAAGAATGCTGTTAATGATGATGTAGTTTCTTTCCTGAAACTCCGTGGATCTTGGGGTAAGAATGGTAATATCAATATCCTTAACGACTATAGATACGAGTCAACTATTGGTTTCTCTTCTTACTACCCCTATGGTGATGAAGCTAGCACAGGTGCAAAGCCTTCTGCTTTGGCTAATCCTCATCTAGTTTGGGAAACTTCTGAACAGCTTGATTTCGGTTTGGATGCTCGTTTCTTAAAGAACCGTCTGTCTTTCGGATTTGACTGGTATCGTAAGACCACAAGAGACCTCTTGGTTGATATTACTCCACTGCCAGAGCTCGGTTTCCCATCATTTAGACTTAACTCTGGTGAGGTAGTAAACTCTGGTATCGAACTTGAACTTGGATGGCGCGATCGTATTGGCGATTTGAAATATAGTGTTAATGCTAACTTCTCAACAGTGAAGAACGAAGTTAAGAAGCTCAATGCAGCTCTTCCACGTTATGAGGTTGAGGGTATCAGCGGTTTCAATACTACACTGAAGGCTTGCTTCGAACCTGGACATAACGTTTGGTACTTCCGTGGATACAAATATGCAGGTGTGGATACTGAGACAGGTAAGCCTCTGTATTATGACAAGAATGGTGCTATCACTGGTGCTCCTACAGAAGATGACCGTCAGGATATCGGTTCTGCAATTCCTGACTTTACATATGGTATCACGCTGAACCTTGAGTATAAGGGCTTCGACTTTACATTGTTCGGTACTGGTGCATCTGGCAATAAGATTTACAACCTGATGGTTTCTGCAGACCGTTCTCAGATTAACGGTATCAGCACTTATTGGCACGACTCTTGGAAGCAGCCAGGCGACAATGCTACTTATCCTGATATGTCTAAGGTGGCTACAGACTGGACCTTCTTCAGTTCTAGTGCTGCAATCTTCAATGGTTCATACTTCAAGTTCAAGCAGATTCAGTTGGGTTACACCATTCCTGCTAAGTTCACTAAGAAGGCATTTATCAACAACCTCCGCGTTTCTGTTTCTTTGGATGACTTCTTCACTATCACAAGCTATCCTGGTGCAGATCCTGAAACCTCTTCATATAATAGCGGTTCTTCACGTGGCTTTGATAATGGTAACTATCCAACCTCTAAGAAGGTTGTCTTTGGCTTAAATGTTACATTCTAAAAACTTGAACATTTGATATTTTAATAATTGAAACAATTATGAAAAAGATATATTATATCGCATTACTTGGTGCAGTCTGTGCCTTTACTGCCTGCGAAGATCAATTGGAAATTGACCAGAAGGGTGTTATCAAAACAGACGAATATTATATTACCGATGATGATTGCGAAAAGGCACTCGTTGCCGCTTATGAGGGCTTTGCAGTTAATACCGTTGGTCGTGTAGAGAATGGTCCTGGTATCTATACTCCTGCTAAGGTGATGGCTAACCACGCTGGTGATGATGTGCTCTATGCAAGTGGTAACTATGGCGACCATGAGTGGGGTGGATCTGTTGATGAGTTCCGTTACCGTCACACTCCTGAAGCTATTGATACCCACTACAAGGGATTGTATTACTCTATTTATAAGGACAACCTTGTTATTGAGCACTTCAAGAATGGTACTTCTAAAATAAAGAAGCAGGCTGTTGCTGAGGCTAAGGTGCTTCGTGCTTATAACTACTTCTTGCTGGCTTGCTACTGGGGACAGCCTCCTTTCGTAGTAAACATTCTTCCTTCTGATGCGTTGACTCCTAATGGTGAGAAGACACAGGTGGAGTATTTCCAGTGGGTTGCTCAGCAGTGTGAGGAAGCTCTTCCTGACCTGACAGAGCGTGAAAGTATTTCTGATAAAGAAGGTGCTTATCGCGTAACAAAAGGCTTTGCTAACGCCTTGGCTGGTAAGGCTTATCTGTTTGCAGGCGAATTCAAGAAGGCTAAGGATGCTTTCTGGAAGGTTATCGATTCCGGGAAGTATGACCTCGTTTCTGGTGATGAATTTGCTAACCTCTTCCACGTAGAGGGTGATGGTTGCAAAGAAAAGGTATTTGAGGTTAACTTTAAGTACAATCCTGCTGCTGACTGGGGTACAGCCGTTGTAAACCACTCTACATGGATGGAAGCCAACGCAATGAACTGGCGTGCAGGTAACTTTGTTGTTAATCCTGCTGGTAACTATTGTGGTATTGATGGTTGGGGTTCTATTGGTATTCCTGAGTGGTATGGTGTTGCCTTCCACGAGAACGATGGTGACTCTAAGCGTTTCAAGGCTACTCTGATGCATATTGATGATGCTGTTTATGCTACATCAGGTGTTGAAGGTATGAACTATTCAAGCGCAGACATCAACGCACTGACTCTTGAGCAGAAGAAAACCTCTAAATTAGTTGGTATTAAGGATGCTGCTCAGGGCCTCTATGGTAACTCTTTCTATCTCCCCTTCAAGCACATTCTGCGTGCCAGCGACTGTAACGATGGTGGAGTGCATGCCAACAACTGTCGCCTGAACAATATTATCATCATGCGTTATGCCGAGGTCTTGCTCGACTATGCAGAGTGCTGTCTCCGTCTGAATGAAGATGTTGACAAGGCAAAGCTTTATGTTAATCAGATTCAGAACCGTGCAGGTTCCGCAACTGTTAGCAATACTTTAGACTTGGTTGCACTGAAGAAGGAGAAGTCATTCGAGCTCTGGTTCGAGGGGTGCCGCTTCCAGGATATCCTCCGTTGGAGCAAGCTGGATAACGATGCTTATACACAGGAGGCTATTGAACACCTGAAGAAGGCTGGTTCTGCTACTCCTCACTTGTTTGACAAGTTGTTCCGTGAGCCTAAGTCTACAGACGAGAATATCGTTTGGGAGCATGGTACAGAAGCAAACAGCCGTTTCTACATTGTTCACACTCACGAAGCTAAGGACAAGGGCTTTGAGGTTGGCTTCCAAGAGAAGCACAGACTCTTCCCATATCCACAGATTGTAACTGTGCAGAATGCTTATATCAAGCAGAATCCTGGTTGGGAGTAACTAATTAAATTAAACTGATTGAATTATAATAAATCAACTATATGATTGATTAACCGATAAGAATGAATTAGATTCTTCATTTATTGATAGGTATTTGATTCAATCGGGGAGGATGCCGCGTAACGTTTACGAGACATCCTCTTTTTTTGTGTAGGCTAGTAGTTATTCCTATATGTTATTATTTTTGGAAAGTTCATTATTTTTGTGTATCTTTGCACCATTGAAGCATAATCATCTATGACTAATTCAAGATGTTTGTACATTATTACGCTAATAACCAGCGTACTCTTTGCTGTTGCACTCTGTTCTTGTCGCAACAATTATCCTGCATATCTTGTACAGGTTGATAGTCTCTTGTTATGTGGAGATTATGGAAAGGCTGATAGTCTACTTGCTTGTTATGATAAGACTCCGAGTGAAAAAGAAGCAATATGTGTATATCGCCAACTATTGGACTTGGAGTGTAGATTCGTGAATGGTACACTGAATAGTGCAGACTTTTCTATGGCAGATAGCCTTTACCGTTATTACGACAATAAAATGAATCATGAAGAGGCTCTTGCTCAACTCATTTTAGGTGATATATATAAATCGGAAAGAGACTATTCTTCTGCTCTAAATTGCTATCTAAAGACGGAAGCAGTGGTGAATGTCTTAAACGATTTTATGTTGAAAATCTGGGTAAACAGAGCGCAGGGCGATATCTATTATGAACAAGGAATGTATGCTGACTGCATAGACTATTATAAGAAGTATTATGCTACCGCTCTGCAAAGGAATGATACGCTAAGAATAGCTCAGAGCTCTATTTATATGGGACGAGTTTATATTATTAGCAATGATGTGGACAGCGTATTGTATTATCTACATCAGGCCATCGCATTATCAGAAGGACTGTCGCCTGCTGAGAAAAACGATATTGTAACGCCTGCCAAATCTACACTGGCTGATATATATACTCAAATAGGAGAATATGAGAAGGCTGCATCACTGATGACTCGCCATGACATTGATAACGAAAACTGGGCATATTGGCATCTTGCACAGTCACATACCGATTCTGCATATTGGTATTTTAATCATTTGACAGAGACAGATTCTTGGCGGGCAAAAGTAGAATACTTGCCGATATTAGCAAGGTTGGAGGAGCGTAGGGGAAATAGTGAGCATTCTCGAATTCTTTATCGCGACCTTGCCATAGCAAAGGACTCGCTGAAGGCTCATTCGCAAATTGAAGAAACACATAAGGTGAAGATGCTTCATGAACTAAACCAAATTAAGCGGGAGCGAGATAAGGCTCAAAAACAAAGTGCTATAAGAGGTACAATTTCTGGAATTATATCACTTGTAACTGTTGTTATTGCCATCGTTGCCTATATCTTCTGGAGACGCAATCAGAAGCAGAAAGAAATAGATTTGGCTCAGAAGAAACAACTATGGGAGGAGGAGAGACTGATGATGTTGAAAAAATTGGATCAATCGCCACTACGAGAACGCATCAAACAGAATGCCGGAAAAGAGAATTTCCACCTTACAGAGAATGAATGGCAGCAATTGGCAACGCTTATTGATAATGCCAATAACCAATTTACCAATCGCTTGCGAACCTTATATGATGGTATCACGGAGTATGATTTGCGAATCTGCTATCTGATAAAACTAGACGTGCCGTCTGTGGCGATAGGTGTGATGCTCTATAAGAGTAAGGCTGCTATAGGAATGGCTCGCATGCGCCTCTATGAAAAGTTGATGGGCGAAACTGGCACGGCAAAACAGCTCAACGACTTTATTAAGGATTTCTGAACGTTAATGCTTTTGTAACATAAACTTAATCTTTAGTAAACAAATCATAGATGTTAACTACTTGTTAACTCTTTTTCTTGTTGTTTTTACTTATTTATTAGATATTTGCGTTCGATAAAGAATGTCCTTTATGACTCAAATTATGTCTAACTAATAACAATCGAACAATGAAAAAGTTTTCTTTCCTTTTTATGTTTTTGCTTCTAGCTCAATTTGTAATAGCAGGAAATCAGAAAATCGTGGTTCGTCTCACAGACAAAGGAACGAAACACAAAACAGAAGTGAAGGTTGACAAAGATGGCGAGGGGGAAACCATTATCGTTAATCCTGATGATGCAACTGTAACTATTACTATAACGATAAAGGATATAGATGGAACCGTTCTAGTTAGCGATATGATTCCTGCAATGGTGAATGGAGTCTACGAAGTAATGACACCAGTAACGGAAGGCAATCACATTATTGAGGTAAAAGATGATAATGGAATTGTTTATTCTGATATTGAATAACTTATAAAAACCATACATTGATATATATATATGTTTTATTATTCACTAAAAACCAACATTTTATGAGAAGATTCGTACTTATTATTTTGCTAGCCGTTATCTGCAAGTGTGGCATCTATGCACAGCAGGGCTATTGGTTTCAAAATCAATTTATTGAGTTGAAATCTGAATCGGACAAGTCGTTGCAGTATTACGCACAAATAGTCGATGAAGGCATCTCAAAGGTTGAGGCTCCGGCTATTATCAAGAAGCAGCTAAAATGCGACGATGCTGCTCCCATCAGTAATCGTGGCTTTATGGTAAAAGTAAAAGAACGTATTACTGATAAAGGTAGTTTTTCCACAAAAGCCTTGAAGCGTCCTGTTGGCACAAAAGTTTATCTTTCGGATATATACCACACTAATAATTCTGACTTTGTGATAGTTCTTCCTTCTATTGTTTTCGAAATGATGGATGGTTGCTCTGCTTCAGAGATACTAAAGAAGTATGATGCTTCTGTTTCGTTGAAGTCGGTAGAAGGAAATGTTTATGAATTAGATTGCAAAACTTTGTCGTCTAAAGAGGTGCTTGATATCGTGTCTCAAATATATCAAGAGAAAGGCGTGAAATGGTGTGAACCTGTGAAGATGTCTAATTGGCAGACTTGCAATCCAAAGTATTCTAAACAATACTATTTGAATAATACAGGCCAAAATGGCGGAAAAAGAGGCATTGATATTAATGTAGTATCTGCATGGAGTTTAGTGCCAGTATCTGCGAGGGCAAATATTAAGGTGGCAGTTCTTGATACTGGTGTGGATTTGAATCATGAGGATATGAGAAATATTATTTTGAGTGGTTATACCGTTGGTAATTTAACGGGATATGGTAAACCTCAAAATGTTAACTCGCTAGACAATAAAGGTCATGGAACGGCTTGCGCAGGAATCATTGCTGCAGAAGACAATAGTAAGGGCATAAAGGGTGTTGCAACAGGTGTGAAATTGCTACCTGTAAATATCGTGCCTTATGCAACATACAAAGATTCCTATGGTCGTATTATTCAGGGATTTGGCTCTGATAAAGAGATTGCAGATGCGATTGTTTGGGCAAGCAGTAGAGCTGATGTGTTAAGTTGCTCTTGGGGAGGCGGAAGCTCTAGCCAGTTAATTGTTAATGCCATCAATACAGCAAGAACTTCTGGTAGAAATGGGAAGGGATGTGTCGTGGTGTTTGCGGCAGGTAATAGTGGGGCAAATACCGTTAATTTCCCTGCGTCAACGAGTGGAGTACTCGCTGTAGGTGCAGTTAACAACAAAGGAAATATTTGGAATTATAGTCAAAGAGGAAGTGCATTGTCTCTAGTCGCACCTAGTGGAGATGGTAATTCAAGTAGTGATATCGTAACTACAGATATGTCGGGCTCTCAGGGCTATCAGACCTCAGGTGATTATAATTATACAGAGCATTTTAGCGGAACCTCTGCTGCATGTCCTCAGGTTGCAGGAGCAGCAGCACTAATGCTTGCCATCAATCCAAATCTTACAGAAGCTCAGGTTCGCACGAAATTGCAGCAAACTGCCAGAGATTTAGGTAGTAGCGGATTTGATACCACCTATGGCTATGGATTGGTAAATACTTATTCTGCAGTTTATAACGTTGCAGCCCGTAAAATTACAGGACCAAAACTCGTCAGCTCAAGTGGTACCTATTCAATAGAGAACTTGCAAAGTGGGGCAACGGTTCAGTGGTCGCTATCTGATAGCTATTATAATCAAAACTGTTTGCGTCAGAATTATCCCTCACAAAATAAGTGTACGATTACTCGTGCTCAATCCTATGAGATGACGGATGCCACGCTTACTGCTACAATTAAATATAATGGAACAACTATACAGACATTGACGATGACGGGAATAAATGCTTATAACGATTTTAAAGGGCATTATTCGTCTGGCAATCTTTCGGGTAATATTAACTATACTCATATATTCACTGTGAAGTCAAATGAATATACTGAAATAACATCTCCTAATCTCTATGGAGCTACAGTATCATACGATCCTACAGCTACAGTTCCCAATTATTGGACTTTTATACCCGAGGAAGGATATCTGAGATTCTTTGTACCCAAAAGAACTGATGTTAGCTATGTCGTTCCTGTAGTACTCAATGTACATGACGGTTGTGGAAACGACTATCAACTATATGCAATGCCTAGTAGCTCCTATTATGTGAATGTACATACTAGCGATCATTCTGTGGATGTTGCGCTTGATGGTGATGAAGAATCTATGAGTATGAGTCAGTCTTGGTCGGTTGAAGTTCTTAATGCGTCAACGGGTGAAGTCAAGACTAAACAAGTTGAAACAACTAGTTCAATATCTGTTCCCACCGCAGGTTGGTCAAAGGGTGTTTATGTAATCAAAGTGACTGTTGGTAAAGACGTAATAACGAAAAAAATAGTACTTAAATAATAGTTGATACCAATTTGTTGTTAAAGATGTGATTCCTATTGCGAATCAAATGTATTGAGACACTGAATCGTTGCGACGATTCAGTGTCTTTCTTTGTATATCGGACTTTTTTCTAAAATGGTATGCATATAATATTATTCATGTTTTACATTTAGAGGTTAAAGGAGTTGTGCATATAGTCTGACGGCATTATTGACTTCCGTCGATGATGCCTGCACTCGACAAAATTAATGCAAGCATTACTTTTGTACTCGTTTGACGGCATTATTCTCGGAGTTTGACGACATAATTCGAGGCGTTTGACGGCATTAAACTTTGGCCAAAATAACAGCGGTGGAGAATTATGCGTAAATCCGAGGAGTATTTACGCATAATTCTCGATGAATTTACGCATAATAGACTTCACCAACTAGCTACATTCATCTCCGAGTTAGCTATACCCAGCGCCGTATTAGCTACTCTCGCACCTCAAGACAGTTGTATTCGGAGCTGAGTTAGCTGTATTCGGAGCTGAGTTAGCTGTATTACTCGACTAGATTATAAGAAAAAGAGTTTATTCGCAAAAACATCTACCCTTCTAACCTAACACCCCTCAAAGGCCTATCTACACTGACTTTTTCGTGGGTTATATGTTTCTAGACATCTAACCCACTACTAACCCTATAGCGATAAGTACTAACCCGTCCAACTTTTCGGGGTCACTTCAATCAGCGAAATACAGCAGTTCATAAAATTAGATATTGGGTTAGATGTAGGTTAGATGTTTGGCAACATCTAACCCGGCTCAAAGTTCCTGTACATCGATGTTTCAGCCCTGTTGGGTTAGAAGGTTAGATGTTTTTACGCATAAACTATCAGATTTTGTTTGCTATTGTTTGTGGAATTACATAAATATTTTGTAATTTTGACTTCGTCGAACTTACTTTTCGCTCGGAAATGAAAAGAAAAATTCGTTTTTCTTTTTATTTCTCTCACTTATTTTGTAATTTTGCACCCCAGAACGAAAAATACAATATAAATATGTATAGAACAAAAACATGTGGTGAGCTGCGTCTCACAGATGCCGGTAGCCAAGTGACACTGGCGGGATGGGTTCAGAAAACCCGTAAGATGGGTGGTATGACGTTTGTTGACCTGCGTGACCGCTATGGTATTACACAGCTGGTGTTCGACGAATCAAAGGATGCTGCACTCTGCGAACTGGCTAACAAGTTGGGACGTGAGTGGTGTATTCAGGTAACGGGTACCGTTAGCGAGCGTCAGGCTAAGAACCCTAAGATGGAGACTGGAGATATAGAGATTTTGGCTGAGAAGCTGAATGTGCTGAGCGAGAGCCAGACACCTCCTTTCACTATTGAGGACCAGACTGACGGTGGCGACGACATCCGTATGAAGTATCGTTATCTGGATTTGCGCCGTCCTTGCGTTCGTAAGAACCTGGAACTGCGCCACAAGATGACTATCTTGATTCGCAACTTCTTGGATGCTCAGAACTTTATCGAGGTAGAGACTCCTATCCTGATTGGTTCTACTCCTGAGGGCGCTCGCGACTTCGTGGTACCTTCACGCATGAATCCCGGACAGTTCTATGCATTGCCACAGAGCCCACAGACACTGAAGCAGTTGCTGATGGTATCAGGTTTTGACCGTTACTTCCAGATTGCTAAGTGTTTCCGTGACGAAGACCTGCGTGCTGACCGTCAGCCTGAGTTTACACAGATTGACTGTGAGATGTCATTCGCTGATCAGGAGGATGTACTGCAGATCTTTGAGGATTTGGCTCGCCACCTGTTCAAGGAGGTACGTGGCGTAGAGTTGCCAAAGTTGGAGCGTATGACTTGGCATGAGGCTATGCGTCGCTTTGGTTCTGATAAGCCCGACTTGCGTTTCGGCATGGAGTTTGTTGAACTGATGGATGTGCTGAAGGGCACTGGCGAATTCCCTGTATTCAACGAGGCTGAGTATATCGGTGGTATCGTGGTTCCTGGTTGTGCAGACTATACTCGCAAGCAGCTTGACCAGTTGACCGACTTTGTTAAGCGTCCACAGGTTGGTGCAAAGGGCTTGGTATATGTGAAGTTTAATAGCGACGGCACAGTGAAGTCGTCTATCGATAAGTTCTATCAGCCTGAGGTTTGGCAGAACCTGAAGGAGAAGACGGGTGCCAAGGATGGCGACCTCGTACTGATTCTTTCTGGTGATAAGGCAAACAAGACTCGTACACAGCTCTGCACGCTGCGTCTGGAAATGGGTGACCGTCTCGGACTGCGTGACAAGAATGTGTTTAAGTGCTTGTGGATTGTTGACTTCCCCTTGTTCGAGTGGAGCGACGAAGAGCAGCGCTTGATGGCTACTCACCATCCATTCACATTGCCTAATCCAGACGATATCCCCTTGTTGGAGACAGCTCCAGAAAAGGTTCGTGCTGTGGCTTACGACTTCGTATGTAATGGTATTGAGGTGGGCGGTGGCTCACTGCGTATCCACGATGGCAAGTTGCAGGAGAAGATGTTCCAGATTCTGGGCTTCACTCCCGAGCGTGCTATGGCTCAGTTCGGATTCCTTATCAATGCCTTCAAGTACGGAGCACCTCCTCACGCTGGTTTGGCTTTCGGTCTCGACCGCTTTGTCAGCATTATGGCTGGTCTCGACAGCATTCGCGACTGTATCGCATTCCCCAAGAATAATAGTGGTCGCGACGTGATGCTCGACGCTCCTGGTGAACTGGATATTAAGCAGTTGGAAGAGCTGCAGTTGAAGGTTGATTTGAAGGCTGAAGAGGCATAAAACTGATTCGTAGTGTTCAGGTTTTGAGTAACTTGACCTACATCAAGAATTAAGTGTAGAAATCTTAAAAAGATAGTTAAGCAAGAATGATTCTTAAAAAAGTTGTTAATTTTGCATCGCAAAGATAGAGGATTTAACTATTAGCGTATTAAAATTAAAAACTATGGCAGAAAAGAAAACTGTAAAGAAGGCCGCTGCTACTAAGACAGCTGAGCCCCAAAAAGCAACCGTAAAGAAAGCCGCTGCGCCTAAGAAGGCTGCTGAGAAGAAGGTAGTAGTTGCTTTGAACGCTGAGAACGTTGGTTTCAAAGCTGGTGATGTTTATCAGGCTCTGGCTGCTGCAGGCAAGGCTCTGGCTGTTAAGGAGATTGCTAAGGCTGCTAAAATCAGCGAAGAGGAAACGCTGTTGGGTCTGGGCTGGCTCTTCAAGGAGGGCAAGCTGGTAACTGCTGACAATAAGATTACTCTAGCTTAATCTACTTAGAGAACTATAAAAAAGAGGCTGGTGTGCTATACGGCGTACCGGCCTTTTTTTACGTTGAACGTTGAACATTGAACATTGATTGATGAATTACGATAAACAGATACTTGACATCCTGACAAGGGTAGGTGAACGGGGCATTAGCGTGCAGGCAATGAGCAAGCACGTATATAACATGAACCGTACCTTTTTCGTATCTCCAGACTTTGAGGAGATACGAAACTATGTGCAGCAGTATCTGTTGAAGAATTCAAAATCAGATCATTCGCTCATTGAACGTACGGAACAACGTGGATGGTATAGACTGAATACGATGGGTTCAAACGATGCCCAACAGCTGATGCTCCAATTCCGTGATGAGCAGCAACCCATAGAAGAGGTAAAACAACCAGAAGACCTCTCGCTCAGCTTATTTGATACTATGATATAACTGGTGTAGCTGTTCGGCAGTCTTGCGCCAAGAGAATAGCTGTGCTCGTTCTAATCCCACTTGCTTTTGTTGCTGATAGAAAGCCTCGTCGGTCTCCAGACGAAGCATCATCTGTGCTATCTCGTCACTACTTTCTGGATTGACGAGGATAGCGTCGGGACCACCAATCTCTGGCATCGACGATGTGTTGCTCGTGATAACTGGCGTACCACATGCCATCGCCTCAAGCAAAGGGATGCCAAAGCTCTCACGCAACGACGTGTAGAGAAAAGCAAAGGCATTATTATAAATGGCAGGTAACTCGCTATTTGGAATATAGCCTGGCATGCTCAAGTGCTCGCGAATGTTTTCTATATGGTTACGCTCAATAATGTCGTTCAGATAGCTAGCGTCAAGGTCTGCCATCAAGAGTGGACGCTTCACTGCAGACTGCTCCAAATACTTAGAATAGGCCACCAGCGTACGCTCTGTATTTTTCTTGGGATCGGTATTGCCGAGGAAGAAGAAGTACGATGAACGTTGAACGTTGAACGTTGAACGATAGTCATTGGGCTTAAACCAGTCGTTATAGCCATTATATATCATTGCCATACGTTCCTCGGCGATGTTGAGCTTGTGGATGATGTTGTTCTTCTCAAAGTTGGAAACGGTGATGATGCGCAGACACTTCGGCAGGATGCGTGGCACTACCAAACGGCGATAGAGCCAACCCATATTCTGATAGAGCGACTTGTTTTGTTTGTCACGAGGCTCTAAGAAGATGATATCGTGAAGTGTAAGCACCAGTGGGATGTTACACCAAATAGGTGCCGTATTGCTAGTGCAATGCAGAAGTTCTACACCATATTTCTTGGCAGCACGAGGCAATGCCCACTGTTCCCAAAGAGGGTAGGAAGGACATTTGAGTTCGATGACGTGTACGTTTGCAGAATCCTCTACACAACGATCTTCACCAGGCTTCACAAATACATAGTACTCGTCGCCCGTATTCATCTGTTGTAACTCCTTAATCTCCTGCAAGACAACATAATCCATGCCGTGCTTGTTCTTGCGGAAGATGCGCTGTGCCTCGATACCTATTTTCATTGAACGTTGAACATTGAACATTGAACGTTGAACATTAAAGTTGCTTCAGAACTTTCGCTGGTACGCCGCCAACAACAGTATTGTCGGGAACATCTTTAGTGACTACGGCACCAGCAGCAACAACACAATGGCTACCAATGGTAACACCAGGAAGGATAACGGCATTGGCACCAATCCATACATCGTCGCCAATCACTACGGGCTTGGTGCTGACACC
Source organism: Prevotellaceae bacterium MN60 (assembly GCA_900199555.1). Classification (GTDB taxonomy): domain Bacteria; phylum Bacteroidota; class Bacteroidia; order Bacteroidales; family Bacteroidaceae; genus Prevotella. Next base: position 319,681 of record FZQZ01000001.1, on the reverse strand, counting down.
CTGCTCATCGATGCGCTTAGTGGCATCGCTGAAGTTATGATTCAGTGCCGTAACAGTGATGCCCTGTGCCAAGTTGACGTGATTGCCAATACATACGGGGCCAATCACCGTACAGTGGATGCCGATGCGAGTATGGTCGCCTATGATGACATCGCCCACCGCATTATTGATACAGCAGAACGATTCGATGACACTTCGCTTGCCCAACCAGAAACGGCGATAGGGCGGTGTGTCCATGCGGGCACTCCAATATATCTTGGAGCCGCATCCGCGATGCTGATAGAACGGAGCCAACAGGCGCACATACCATCGAGGACGTGCGTCGCGCTGATTCATAATTATGTAATCAAGCCACTGTTTTAGGCGTGGAGAGGCTTTTAGTCTCTCACGAAACTGTTCTTTGTTTTTTCCCATTTCTGCCGACAAAAATACGGAAATAATTTGATAATTCCAAAAAAAATCCGTAAATTTGTCGGCATAAATCAGTCCTTTATGAATACTGGAATGGTCAAGAAATTCAAGATAGTCTACCTCACACCAGCTCTGTATATTGCTGGTGGTGTGGAGCGGGTACTTACCATTAAAGCTAATTATCTGGCTGAACAGTTAGGATATGATGTGACGATAATCTTGACAGAAGGATGTGACAAACCATTGTTCTATAAGTTATCTGAAAAGATTAAGGTTATCAATCTGAACATCGGTTTCGAAGAACTATGGACGTGTTCGTTTGTTAAGAAGATTTTTGTATACCTCAAGAAACAACGTCAATTCAAGAAGGCTCTGACTAAAGAGTTAATGGACATTCGTCCAGATGTCACTGTTAGTCTCTTGCGTCGTGAAATCAACTTCATTAATGATATCCCCGATGGTAGTCGAAAAATTGGCGAGTTGCACATAAACCGCGCCAACTACCGCAATTTCAATACTCAAAATGTGGGACTTTTCAAACATCTTTTTGCCAAGTTTTGGTCGCATAATCTTGTCTCTCATTTGCGCCGTCTTGACAAACTTGTAGTCTTGACGGAAAAAGACCGCGAAGCATGGGGTGAACTTGACAATGTTATAGCCATTCCTGACCCGTTGTCACTATATCCTAAGATGGTTAGTCCTCTTACCGAAAAACGTGTGGTAGCTGTCGCTCGCTATTCTCATGAAAAAGGTATTGATCTGCTCTTGCAGGCGTGGGCTATTGCAGAGAAACGCGTTCCTGGTTGGCGTCTTGATGTTTATGGTGATGGTGATCGCATACCCTATAATCAACTGATTGAGGATTTGCGCATTGACAGTTCGCGTTGCGAGTTGCATGGACGCACAGATAATGTAGAGGCTGAGTATGTGAATAGCAGTATATTTGTTCTTAGTTCACGTTTCGAAGGCTTTGGTATGGTACTTACTGAGGCTATGGCTTGCGGATTGCCTGTTGTGTCCTTTGATTGTCCATGGGGACCTCGTTCCATTATTACCGATGGCGATGATGGGTTGTTGGTGGAAAATGGCAATGTGGAAGCATTAGCTGACGGCTTAATACGATTGATGGGTGATGCAGATCTTCGTCACAGTATGGCTGCCAATGGAATAAAAAACGTACAGCGATTCAGTATAGATTATATTGCAGATTGTTGGAAAGAATTATTTGAAAGTATAGTACGATGAAGATATTATTCTTGGTTTATCACGGATTCTCACCACATAGTGGTATCTCAAAGAAGATACACTATCAGGTCAAGGGATTGCGCGAGAATGGGCATGATGTCAGTTTATGCCACTATGGATATGCAGAAGACGGCCATCGTTGCTGCTATATCAATGATGCCGTAGTCAAGGACTTCGGTACAGGCGTTTGGGCTGGCATGCAACAACGTATAGACTATGATTGTATCTTGGACTATTGTATCAACGAGGGCATCCAGTTTGTCTATGCTCGCTGTTTCCAGAATGCCAATCCATGGCTCATCCGCTTTTTCAGAAGGCTACGCAAAGCAGGCATCAAGGCTGTAACAGAAATACCTACTTATCCGTATGACGGAGAGTTTGGAAACTTTAATTGGAAAGCCCGCTTAGAACTGAAGATAGACCAACTGTTTCGTGAGAAGTTATATCGCGAGATGAATGCCTTAGTTACCTTTAGTGATGAGGAGCGTATCTTCGGACAGCGTACCATTCGCATTAGCAATGGTGTCGACTTCGACAGTATCCCGCTCCATCAGCCCCCTCTCTATTTGGAGAGGGCGGGGGGAGAGGCTCTCCACTTAATCGGTGTTGCAGAAGTGCATTCGTGGCATGGTTATGACCGCGTGATGGCTGGGTTAGGAGAGTATCATGGCAATCGAGATATCTATTTCCATGTGGTAGGAGGCGTGTCTCCTGGTCGTATGGATACAGTCTTTTCCCCGATTATCAATAAGTATGGCTTGCAAGACAAGATTATATTCCATGGTCAGTTGTTTGGCGAAGAACTCACCAAGGTATTTAATCAGTGCCAGTTTGCCATTGGCTCGTTAGGTCGTCATCGTAGCGGTATTACTGTCATCAAAACGCTAAAGAATCGTGAGTATGCTACGCGAGGACTGCCTTTTATTTATAGCGAACAAGACAGTGATTTCGATGAGCAGCCTTATGTGCTGAAAGCTCCTGCTGACGAGTCGCCTATTGATATGCAACAAATTGTAGACTTCATGGATCATTTCACCATGAAGCCTGAGGAAATACGCCATACGGTGGAGCATCTTACATGGAAGATACAGATGCAGCGCGTTTTAGATGGCGTGGCTAGTATGCTATAGCTCAAAGGAAGACTTCTCAGGGAATTTTTTCTCTAAGAGATTCGTTACATGGTTCATTGCAAACTCAAAATCTTCATCTGTGCATAGTGATGTGTCGTTGATGCATACAGAATGATATTTATCGCTTAGTAGCACTTCGTCCATTGTGTTGGTGCAACTCTTGTCTGAGATATGAATGGCATATGACTTCCTTTTTAAGGGATAAAACATATTCTTTGCCAACTGCCAGTAGCGGAATAGATATGGATTGGCAATGACCTCCTCCCTAAATCGTGTGCAGCTAGCATTCAGGAAGTCAGGCTCTTTATCCCATACCTCTTGGTATGTAGACTTCAGAAAGGTTTGCTCACAATGATAATTAGAAAAGCCAACAAACAAGTGTTGTTTCATGAGTACGCTGCTCATGATGAGTCCCTTTAGTCCTAGGTGCGGCCCAAACCATCGTTTTGGTGACTGACATACCGTTTCCCATCTATTGAAGTGGGCGTTTATCATTCCGATGTCAGCCATCATCGACATGTAAATATTGAACTTTTCGTTTGGTGTATATAACGGCACATTAAAGCATGTCTCTTTGTTGTTGTCGCAAGGAAGACCTTCCTTGAAATAGTAATCTGGTGTGACAGGACAATTGATTAGTACGTCGTCATTGAAATAGACAAAATGCTCAGACAATCCTTTTATTCTGTGCATGTGTAATTCAATGGTACATGAGTTGAATGTCGGAAGAAATTCTTTTGGTATATAGTCTTCGTGCTTGACCAATACCAGTTTGGGATTATCCTTATTAATCCAGTCTGGAAATTTTCCGTTGGTTACCAGATATACCTTGTTAACCCAAGGCGCATACTTCTCTACAGCCCTGAACCAATAGTTGAAGATATTCATTTCCCTATATCGGGCTTTATTCTTATCTCCTTTTGCACCAGTCTTATAGAATGCATATTGCTCTTGCCATTGAGGGTCAGCAGAGTCAAGCCATGTAACAACGAAATCTATCTTTTCCATATCTTCCAAACTTTCTTAAATGCCATCAGACCATAGAGGTAATAAAGTTCTATAAAGAGATTGGGCATGTGATGAAACATGAATGATGTTACCTTCTGTCTGGTTCCGTGAGTAAAAGTCAGATCGGGCACCTCGTCCTTGAGCATCTTCATGATATATCTTCTCTCAGAAGATTTCGTGATGCCATAGATGATGCGATAAATAATGGTGGAAAAAGTAAAATAGACATTCTCCTCCAATTTATAACGAACCTCTGGAGAAAGGTGAGGTAGTTTTCGCAACTTGTAGGTGCCTGCTAATGCCAAGATAAAGCTTTTGGCTTTCTTTACGTGGAAATAAGTGGTGGCTGCACCTGGTCTTTCTAATCTGTATATGTAGAGTTTCCAATGTGCTCTGATACATCGTTGGGCCTTCAGATGGCACTCCTGTGTATAGGGTATGTCTTGATAGTTGATGCCGGGAATAAAGGTGATATGATTGTCAAGCAAGAAAGCTCTTCTGTATAGTGTACGCCAGACGTAGCATTGCTCTGGCTTCATATCCTCTAAGAATAATTGTCCTCCCGTCTTTTCCTCCCAGATAAGTGTCTCCTGACTTACTCCAGAGAATGACGGAATGTCATCACTCTTGATAGGCAGATAGTCGGCCACTACCAAATCGACTTTTGTTTCAACGGCTTTGTCAATCAGGGGCAATAGGGTATTCTCAATGAGCAAATCGTCAGAATCAGGCATCAGGATGTATTCGCCCTTAGCTGCAGCAATACCTGTATTGCGAGCCACAGAGAGACTAAGATTCTGCGGATGGTTGATGACCGTGATGTTGGCATGTTGCTGAATGATGTCAGCTATCGTCTCCATGCTCTTGTCTGTGGAGCCATCATTCACAATGATAACTTCATAACGTGACTCGTCGATACCTTGCTTGTAGATGCTCTCTAGGCAAGGACGAACATATTTCTCCACATTATAGACAGGAACAATAATACTTAAATCCATATTTGTCGTTTATTATTGGTAATGCAAAAATACGCAGAATATTTGATAAATCCAAATAAATGAGCTATATTTGCAAAAAAATAATCAGATGGCAAACTGGTACGACAAATATTTGAGTATATACGGCAAACCTTTCAGTGAGGTTCCGCAGCATATTATAGAGGAAATAAAAGACCGACTGTCTTGTCTGCAAAGTTCAGAACCGCTGGTCAGCGTTGTCGTTATTGCCTATAACGAGGAATGTAGGTTGGCTGCTTGCCTATGGTCGCTGAGTGAGTTAAAATCTCAGTATCCGATTGAAATACTGGGAGTAAATAATAATTCGAAAGACGCTACAGAGAATGTATATCAGACATTAGGCGTTCCATATTATAATGAAACCAGACAGAGTCCGGGCTTTGCACGCCAATGTGGTTTACAGCATGCTCGTGGCAAATATCATTTCTTCATAGATGCCGATACCTTCTATCCATCATGTTATGTTGATAAGATGATGCAGAAGCTGACAAAGCCTGGCGTATCATGTGTCGGTACTTTTTGGAGTTTCTATCCTGATGAGAATCATTCTGCTTTCAGCCTGTTCTTATTCGAACTAGTCCGCGATATTTTTCTTTGGGTGCAGCATTTCAAGCGTCCGGAATTAAATATTCGTGGTATGACGTTTGCCTTTAATGCGGATTATGCTCGCCAATGCTCCATTCGTACTGATATCCGCCGTGGTGAAGATGGCTCTTTGGCTTTATCGCTCAAGAAGTTTGGAAAGATTGCCTTCTTGTATCATCGTAAGGCTCGTCCTGTTACGGGCTATGGCACTATTGGCAGTCAGTCAATGTGGCAGAGCTTTGTTGACCATGTGCGTATTCAGATAAAAGGTATTGGCCGCATCTTTCATAAGACCGACCACTACGATGATGATGAGAGTAATCTCGTAAAATAATGCTTTTTAATTCCTAATTAGGGTAGAGCCGCTACTGCCTAATTGTACCACATAGATGCCTTTATTCATCTTAGGTAAAGGCAGTACAACCTGTTGCTTGTTGACAGAAATGCCGGTCTGATAGATACATGCGCCTGCAGTGGAATAGATGCTTAGGGTAACAGGCTTATCTGCCGTTTCTCTAAATGCGATGTGTAATTGCCCGTCTTGTGCCCAGACTGTAGCATCTTTGGGCTCATGATGGCTAATCTCTTTGATATCCGTCATACTCAGAATATCCAGCAATCCGGCATAGGCGTCTATTTCACCATAACCATATTTGTTGTTAGGGTAGGTAAGGTCTTCTTCGGGATGTCTGCAGGTGCGTTCCATAATGCCTATGATGTCGTCACGTGTCAGGTCGGGTTTGGCTTGCAACCAAAGAGCGATGACACCAGCTACTACAGGGCACGCCATCGACGTGCCTGAGTCTGCCTTCCAGGGATAGCTGCGCTCATTCAATTCGGTATAGGCTACAATTGCCTTTGTTTGGGTGGGATGTTCTTCTTGATAGAAACTATTATAAGAAGAGATGATGTTGCGACCGGGAGCAGCCACATCTGGCTTTGTTCGTCCGTCAAGCGTCGGGCCTATTGATGAGAAAGGACTCCATAGCCCTGTTTCCTCATTCGTGTATGTATTCTCCACCCATTTCTCCTCGTAGTTCTTGTATGCCACACGATGTGTCATCGAACCTACGCAGATTGGTGCCGTAAAACATCCTGGCGCGTAGGTGTTATGCCCCAGCTGTGCTGCATTCCAGCGAGTGTCTCTATCAAGATTGTCAAAGGATGCTGATGAAGTGCCCAATAGTTCAATATGACTCTCATCTCCTTTTGCCACCAGTGCTACAGGTGGAAGACTATTCAGCGCTTTATTTCCTTTTAATTGTAACAGGTAGATATATCCTTGATTATCGAATACCGATGGATAGTGGGTCAATGTAGCTGCGATGCTGTCAGTTCCCATCACCAGTGTATCCGTCAGCTGTTCGTCTTCCCATGGTTCTGTAGAGCAAATCTCCAGCAGATGTGAGGGACTGTTGCCTTCTTCTGCATATCCATAGAGTTGAAGAGTCATGTTGCCATCGCTCTTGACTCGATAGGTGGGTTGTTGCTGACTGGTTTTAATAAAAGCACCAGCAGCATCCATTCCGATAGGCTTCTCCACATAACTCAGTGCCAAACCTTCGTTGCCTGCTGAGGCTACGAGAATACGTCCAGGACCTATCAGGCGTTCAAGGAAATCATTGTATAACTGGTCATCCTCGTCCATATAGGGCGCATAACCTTCACTAAACGATACTACGCAAGGTTTACCTTGCTGCTCAGCATAGTCGAAGATGTATTTGAATCCCAAGGCATCCGTTGCTGAGGTGTATTTATAATAGTCTTTATCGTCAATAAAGGACAGATCGCTGTTGACTGCATTTGCTACTAAGCAGATATCACTCTCATAGGCAATGCCCCGATAGGGCGTATCATAACCGCTACCTGCTGCAATGCCAGTGGTATGTGTGCCATGTCCCTGCGCTTTGCCATCAAGGGCATATTGCTTTCCCAGAATGTCGGTAGCACCAATGAATTGTTTGCCAACGGGCAGTAAACTGCTGTCCTCGTCCTTTACTAACTGGTCCCAGAAGGCTTTGATGCGATATTCGCTGAGCGACGCATTATTATAAAAGGTGGGATGCGTCAGGTCGAAACCAACATCCATCACTCCCACAACAATATCCTTGCCGGTAAAGGCAGCGTGCGCTTCTGTGGGTTGATAAACGGGCAGAACATTGTTGACCACAGTCACTGTGTCCAATGTCAGTTGGGAGCGCCCATTAGCTTCTATGCGTAATACGCTTGGCTCTTCGCTAAGTTTTATCAACTGCGACATAGAAATCATGATGATGGAAATATCCCCCAACTGGGCATAAATCTTTGCGTCATACTCCAGTAGCTTATCCTTTGTTAGTGTCTCACTTGTTCTGACAAAAACCAAGGTAAGTCTCTCTTCCTCCTCACTGGCTCGATGCTGAATCTGTTGTTCTGCTATCGCCTGTCGTAACCATCCAGACAACTTCTGTTGAGGCTGACCATAGAGTGATATGCTGGCTACAAACAGTAGGAGTGTTAGAAGATGCTGTCGCATACAAGTTGTTTTGTGGTATCGCAAATAACTCTTAGCGAAAAGCTGTTTATCTGATAAACAGCAATTCGCGATATTTAGGCAACGTCCACAATCCGTCTTCCACAATCAGTTCCAGCTTGTCAATCTCCTTGCGGATAGCTTCCATGTGGGGACAAACGGTGTCGTGATACTGGATAGCACGCTGGTGGATATCCTCGATGCGGTTTGCCACACGACGTGCCTCAGTGAGGTCTTCTACCAGCTGCTCAATCTTCTCTGTGCGCTCAGCAATCTCTTCGATGAGCTTGATGTTACGAGCAGAGAGCTTGGTTGCTTTTTCTGTATTGAACAAGGCTGATGAGAAGATATCCTTCATGCCTTGTACGTTCTTAATTAGCTGACTCTGGTAGTGTGTCGATACAGGAATGATATGGTTCATGGCGAGGTCACCAAGAACACGCGCCTCAATCTGTACGGTCTTGACATAGGTCTCCCATTTTACTTCGTTGCGAGCCTCCAGTTCCTTCTTGTTCATGACCTTGGTGCTCTCAAACATCTTGATGGTTGAGTCGTCAAGATAATGCTCAAAAATCACGGGGCAAGACTTCTCTACATCCAGTCCGCGCTTAGCAGCCTCTACAACCCATTCCTCACTGTATCCGTTGCCGTCGAAGCGAATAGGCTTACAAGTCTTTACATCATCCTTCAGCACTTCGAGAATAGCGGGAATCTTTCCTTCGCCTTTAGCAATCTTGGCATCTACACGCTCTTTGAACGAGGTGAGTGCTTCAGCCATTGCTGCGTTCAGTGCAATCATTGCCGAGGCACAGTTGACGCTTGAACCGGGAGCACGGAACTCAAAGCGGTTACCAGTAAAGGCAAAAGGACTGGTTCTGTTTCTATCTGTATTATCTACTATCAAGTCGGGAATCTGAGGAATGTCAATCTCCATGCCCTGCTTACCTTTCAGGTTGAAGAGCTCGTTCTTGTCTGATTCCTCGATGTGGTTCAGCAGTTCTGTGAGCTGAGTACCCAGGAATGAGCTGATGATAGCAGGAGGAGCCTCGTTGCCACCCAGACGATGAGCATTTGTTGCACTCATGATAGAGGCTTTCAACAGACCGTTATGCTTGTAAACTGCCATCAGTGTCTCTACGATGAATACCATAAAGCGCAGGTTTTCTTCGGGGGTTTTACCTGGAGCATGCAGCAGTGCACCATTATCAGCGCTCAGACTCCAGTTGTTATGCTTACCGCTACCATTGATGCCGTCGAAGGGTTTCTCGTGCAATAATACACGGAAGCCATGCTTGCGAGCCACCTTCTTCATCAGCGACATCAGTAGCATGTTATGGTCAACAGCCAAGTTACACTCTTCGAAGATAGGTGCCAACTCAAACTGGTTGGGGGCAACCTCGTTGTGGCGTGTTTTTACAGGAATAGCCAACTCAAGAGCTTGAATCTCTAAGTCTTTCATGAAAGCCTGCACACGATCGGGAATAGTACCAAAGTAGTGGTCATCCATCTGTTGGTTCTTAGCACTCTCGTGGCCCATCAGTGTGCGACCAGTCATCAGCAGGTCGGGACGGGCAGAATATAAACCTTCATCCACGAGGAAGTATTCCTGTTCCCATCCAAGGTTTACTTGTACTTTTGTTACGTCGTTATAGAAATATTGGCAAACATCTTTGGCTGCCTTTCCTACGGCATGCAGCGCACGCAGTAGTGGGGCCTTATAGTCGAGGGCTTCACCAGTATAAGCAATAAAGATGGTGGGGATACACAGTGTGTCATCGATGATGAACACAGGACTGGTAGGATCCCAGGCAGAGTAGCCACGCGCCTCAAAAGTATTTCTGATACCACCATTAGGGAAGCTGGATGCGTCGGGCTCCTGTTGTACGAGCAGTTTTCCGCTAAACTTCTCTATCATACCGCCTTTGCCGTCGTGCTCTACAAAAGCATCGTGCTTCTCGGCAGTACCTTCTGTCAATGGTTGAAACCAGTGTGTGTAGTGGGTAACTCCCATTTCCAGTGCCCACTGCTTCATACCTGCAGCTACAGCGTCAGCTATTGAGCGGTCCAGACGTGCACCATTGTCCATCACATCTACCATCTTGTCGTAGATAGCTTTGGGCAGGTATTTGTACATCTTCTCTTTGTTGAAGACGTACTTGCCAAAATACTCTGAGGGCCGCTCTTTAGGAACCTTTACATCAACTGCTTTCTTTTTGAATGCCTCCTCTACTACCTGAAATCTTAAGTTGTTTGCCATGTTAGTCTAAGAATCGTTTTGTTATATTGTCATATGCTTCTATTCTTCTGTCTCTAAGGAACGGCCACCAACGACGCACCTGTTCTGAGCGTTGCATATCAACCTCCACGATGGTCTCAACCTCTTGGTCTGTGGGAGCCTCGTAGAGCAGTTCGCCCTGTGGACCGGCTACAAACGATGTTCCCCAGAAAGGTACGCCATCCTCTTTGCCCACGCGATTGACCGTTACAACGGGCAGTCCGTTGGCTACAGCATGGCCGCGCTGTACCGTCTGCCACGCCATGCGCTGACGCTCTTGTTCATCTTTTGTGTCGTGGGGATCATAACCGATAGCGGTGGGGTAGATGAGCAACTCTGCTCCAGCCAGTGCCATCAGTCTGGCAGCCTCAGGATACCACTGGTCCCAACAAACCAATACGCCCAAACGGCCCACACTGGTATTGATGGGCTGGAAACCTAAGTCGCCAGGAGTGAAGTAGAATTTTTCATAGTATCCAGGGTCGTCAGGAATATGCATCTTGCGATACTTACCTGCGATGGTGCCGTCTTTCTCCAGCACAACAGCCGTGTTATGATACAATCCTGGGGCGCGACGCTCAAACAATGAGGTAACAATTACTACCTGCAGTTCCTTAGCCAATGCTCCATAGAATTCTGTTGAGGGACCAGGGATAGGTTCTGCCTGATTAAATGTATCTACATTCTCATCCTGGCAGAAGTATAATCCGTTGTGTAATTCTTGTAGTACAACGAGTTCTGCACCTTGCTGAGCCAATTGTCTGATTTTCTCAGCCAGGCGTCGCTTATTGTCCTCTCTGTCAGCCGTATTGTGCTGTTGAATGATACCTATTTTCATAAGTTCGGTTTTCGTTCCTTATTTAGCAGTGCAAAATTACAATAATTTTTTCGTTATCCCAATTTTTTTGTTGATTTTTCGAGCTATTAGAGAAAAAGGATGTACTTTTGCACTCGATTATGACCATACAGATTACCTATAGGAGAACGAGCAGACTTTCTATGCGCATCGTAAAGAATGGCGATGTGCATGTATCGGTGCCTATAGGTATGTCTAAAGTACAGGTAGAGCGATTTATCAAAGAGCATGCCGACTGGATAGCCAAAGCAAGAAAGAATACCAGCGAGCGAGAGCAGCGACGAAAGGCATTCTTTCAGCAATTACCCCTGCAGACTACAGTCCAGAAGGCCTCTGCACTCCGCCGACTGATGACGATGGTGGCTCCGATGATAGAGCGTCATGCCAAAGAGATGGGTGTCAGTCCTAAGCGTATCACTGCCAGAACTATGATTTCGCGATGGGGTATGTGTAATGTCAGGACGGGTAGTATCTGTTTGTCATACTACCTCTTGCTGTTGCCCGAATGGTGTGTAGAGCATGTGGTGGTTCATGAGCTATGCCATCTCTTAGAACCTAGTCATAATGCCCGTTTCCATGCACTTATGGACCGCTACTTTCCCCGTTGGAAAGAAGCACGCCGAGAAACGCGTAAAATCTCGCTTTAGTAATACTGCATCGTGCAGCAGTGCAGACTTCCGTGCTGCTTGATAACAGCACAACAGTCGATACCAACAATCTCTCTGTCGGGGAATGCTTCGCCAATGATGCGCATCGCTTCTGCATCAAGGTCTGGTTGCTTGTAGGTGGGTACGAGTACCGCGCCATTCACGATAAGATAGTTGGCGTAGGTGGCTGGCAGGCGGTCGCCGTCATCGTAGATAGGACGGGGTAGTGGTAACTTTAACAGTCGGTAAGGCTTACTCTCCAGTGTGCGCAGAGCCTGCAATTCCTTTTCCATTTCTGCCAGGTCGGGATGCGCTTCATCTCCTCCTGTATATAATAAGGTGTCGTTAGGACAGATGCGTACCAATGTGTCAATATGTCCATCGGTATCATCACCGATAAGACTGCCGTGGTTCAGCCATACGATACGTTCTGCACCCAACCACTCTTTCAGTCGCTCTTCTATCTCCTGTTGGGTAAGTGGCTGATTGCGATGAGGCGCCATTAGGCAACACTTGGTAGTGAATATAGTGCCCTTGCCATCGCTCTCTATGGAGCCGCCTTCCAATACAAAGTCCAGATGGTCTTCGTATATACCCTTCACCATGCCCTGCTCGTAGAGGTGCTTGTTGATTTGGTTGTCAAGCGTAGCCTCAAACTTCTCGCCCCATCCGTTGAAACAAAAGTCCAGCAGAACTTTAGTGGTGATTGGTGAGTGGTGAGTGGTGAGAGAATCGCCTTGCTCTTCTACCGTAATAAACCCATGATCTCTTGCCCATGTATCGTTATGTGGGATACTATCTACCACGATAAGGGGTTCGCGCTTCTTGATTTCGCGAGCCATTTCTTCATATACGGCAGTTATCTCTGGCAGGATAGGTGCCCAGTCAGTATCTTTATGAGGCCATGTCAGTTGTACGGCACTCTGTGGCTCCCATTCGGCGAGCATTCGGCGTTTTGTATTATTCATAGTGCAAAAGTACGAAATAATATTCGTATAATTCGTGTAATTCGTTGTTTTTTTATATTTTTGCATCCGATTATGATGTTAGAATTACTAAATATTACCATAGGTGAAGTCGTCAAAGACCTCTCGCTGACGGTCTCTGATGGTCAGTTGCTGAGTGTAGTAGGGGATAAGGGCGCTGGCAAGACCACACTGCTGCGTGCCATACTTGGCTTCCTCTCTGTTGACAAGGGGCATATCAGTATCGATGGTGAGCTGCTCACTCCGCTCTCTGCTCCCTATTTTCGTCGCCAGATGGCTTATGTACCCCAATACTTGTCGCTGCCAGAAGGTTACGACAAAGTGCCTACTGACTATGTGGCACTTCTAGAACTTGCTGTGGGTTCTGGCAAAAAACTGCTGCTCGTGGACGAGCCTCCATATCCGCTTAGCGAAGAACAGCAGCTAAGGGTGGAGCGCCTATTGACAACCGCTCTGCAGCAGGGATGCACCATTCTGGCCATTAACCAACGTATCAACAATAATATCATCACATTATGATGCTCTTTTATATAATAGTAGTTGTCGCCGTACTTGTGTGGAAAGGATACTATGCTACCTTACGCGCCATGAATACCTACCGTCAGGATCGTAAGAACCACGACTCACTGCGCGAATATCTGTTGGGCAATGGTGCCACCCAGTGGCAGTCCTTGCAACCTTTTTATCTGCATGCCGCCCAACGAGCCTTGCAACCTATGTTCAAGCAGTGGCAACTATGGTTGGCTTTGCTGCTGTTAGGCATTGTGGTCGTGTTACTTAGATAAATATGATTCTAAAAGGATAGATTGGATACAGAATTTTTTTCGAAAAAAATGGCGACTTCTATTTGGGAAGTTGCCGATTTTTTTGTAATTTTGCAGCCCATAAAGACATTAACTATACACACAAAAAGGTAAAAATCATTATGGGTGGCTTCTTTGGCACAATCTCTACAAAGGACTGCGTAAACGATTTGTTTTACGGGACCGACTACAACTCGCACTTAGGTACAAAACGCGCTGGTATGGTAACTTTCGATAAGGAAAGTGGATTTCATCGTTCTATCCACTCTCTCGAACGCCAGTATTTCCGCTCACGTTTTGAAGACGAATTAGATAGTTTTAAGGGTAATCAGGGCGTAGGTGTCATCAGTGATACAGACCCACAGCCCATCATCGTCAATTCCCATTTAGGGCGCTATGCTGTAGTGACGGTGGCCAAAATCAATAACCTGCGAGAGATTGCCGAAGAAATGCTGGCAGAGCGCATGCACTTCAGTGAGATGTCTGCCAACAACATCAATCAGACCGAGCTTGTTGCCCTGCTCATCAATATGGGAAATACCTTCGTAGAAGGCATCAATAAGGTATATCAAAAGATTGAAGGCTCATGTTCGATGCTTATCCTGACGGAAGACGGCATCATTGCTGCCCGCGACTTCCTCGGCCGCACACCTATCGTTATCGGTGAGAAGGAGGTCCACTCTTTGTCGCCCATTGGCACTGACTATTGTGTTAAGGCGTATGCAGTATCCAGCGAGACCACCAGCTTCCCCAATCTCGACTATAAAGTATTGCGCGATGTTGGTCCTGGTGAGATTATCAAGCTGAAGGCTGATGGCATCGAGGTTTTGCAGAAGCCACTGAGCCGTTGTCAGATATGCTCGTTCCTGTGGGTTTACTACGGATTCCCTGCCAGCGACTACGAGGGAATCAATACCGAGGCCGTACGTGAGAAGAACGGTCGCCTGCTGGGCGAGAAAGACGATGTTGATGCCGACTTGGTTTGTGGCATTCCCGACTCAGGTGTAGGTATGGCGTTGGGCTATTCTGAAGGAAAGAAGATTCCCTATAAGCGTGCCGTACTGAAATATACCCCCACATGGCCACGCTCCTTTACTCCAGGCAATCAGAATCGCCGTGCACTTGTGGCTAAGATGAAGTTGATTCCGAACCCTGCTATCCTGAAAGATCAGCGCATCGTGTTCTGTGATGATAGTATTGTGCGTGGTACTCAGTTGCGTGATAATGTGCGTACATTCTTCGAGAATGGTGCCAAGGATGTTCACGTGCGCATCTCTTGTCCCCCATTGGTTTATGGTTGCCCATTTATCGGCTTTACCTCGTCAAAGAGTGACCTGGAGTTGATAACTCGTCGTATTATTCAGGATTTCGAGGGTGATGACAAAAAGAACCTTGAGCGCTATGCTACCACAGGTTCGCCTGAATATGAGCGTATGGTGAAGGAGATAGCCCGCCGCTTAGGTCTTACCTCTCTGAAGTTTGCTACGATAGAAGACCTCATTGAGAGCATCGGACTGCCCAAAGAGCGCGTATGTACTCACTGCTTTGATGGTAGCAGCTACTGCCACGAAAAGTAGGAGCCTACCCCTAACCCCTCCCTTTTGGGAGGGGAACTTAATTCGTTCGATTCGTTCGATTCGTGTTCGAAATAAACAGCTCGTGTTAAAAAACGCAAAAAACAAGTCGCGTATTTAGCGTAATTCGTTGTTTTTTCGTAATTTTGCGGTCTAAATTCATTTTTGAAGCGTGAAAATAAAGCAAGTGCTGAGCGCCCTTGAACAATTCGCGCCCCTGCCCTTACAGGAAAGCTGGGACAATGCTGGCCTGCAACTGGGACTGACAGAGGCGGAAGTTTCAGGGGCATTATTGTGTCTAGACGTCAACGAGGCTATTGTTGACGAGGCTATGCGTAAAGGCTGCAATCTCATTGTCAGCCATCATCCTTTGTTGTTTCGCGGTCTAAAGCAGATTACCGATGCCGACTACGTACAACGTTGCGTTATCAAAGCTTTGAAGAATGATATTGTCATCGTCTCTATGCATACCAATATGGATAATGCAAAAGGTGGTGTCAATTATAAAATAGCCGAGAAGCTGGGGTTGACGGAAATATCATTCTTAGCTCCCTCTTCCATGGATAATACGGGCGCAGATGCTTCTGGCAGTGGCGTTATCGGCTCTTTGGCTCAGCCCATGGATGCTAAGGCATTTATTGAACAAGTGAAAAACCTGTTCCACGTGCAGTGCGCACAGTGCAACGAGCTGCTGCAGCGCCCCATCCGTAAGGTAGCCCTCTGTGGAGGTGCTGGCGACTTTCTGCTCGACGATGCCGTTAGAAAGGGTGCCGATGCCTTTATCACGGGTGAGATGCATTATCATGAGTACTTTGGCTACGAGCAGCGTCTGCAGATATGTGTCATTGGTCACTATCAGAGTGAGCAGTACACTAGCGAGGTCTTCCGCGACATCATCCGTAAGGAGTGTCCGGAGGTTCGCACCATCATTGCAGAGACAAATACGAATCCGATAGAATATATATAAATCCCAGGTAATGCTAGGAACACCTAACTAATCTTAGGTAATCCTAGAATGCCTATAAAAACAAAATTATTATGGCAAAGAAAGATCCTACAGATTTGACAGTAGAAGAGCGTCTGAAGACTCTCTATCAGTTGCAGACTACGCTCTCAAGCATCGACGAGAAGCGTGCGCTCAGAGGTGAGTTGCCTCTGGAAGTAGAAGACCTGGAAGACGAGATTGAGGGTCTTACCACCCGTATCGAGAAAATTCAGGCCGATATCGATGAGTATCAGCGCGCTGTTGCTCAGAAGAAGGGCGAGATTGAGAATGCCAAGGCCAGCGTAGAGCGTTATAAGGCTCAGCTCAATGATGTTAAGAACAACCGTGAGTACGACACCTTGTCAAAGGAAATCGAGTTCCAGTCACTGGAAATCGAGCTCTGCAACAAGAAGATTAAGGAGGCCAACTTCAAGGTAGAAGAGAAGAAGGCTGAGCTGGAGCAGAATCAGGCTCTCATCGAAGACCGTCGTCAGGCCCTCGACCTGAAGAAGGCTGAGCTCGACGAGATTATGGAAGAGACACGTGCAGAGGAAGAGAAACTGAAGGTAAAGGTGAAGGAGCTTGAGGTAAAGATTGAGCCCCGTCTGCTCACTTCATTCAAGCGCATCCGCAAGAATGCCCGCAACGGTCTGGGTATCGTTTACGTGCAGCGTGATGCTTGTGGTGGTTGCTTCAACAAGATTCCACCCCAGCGTCAGCTCGACATCAAGATGCACAAGAAGGTTATCGTTTGTGAGTACTGCGGTCGTATTCTGATTGACCCAGAATTGGCTGGTGTTAAGATTGCTACTCCTAGTACAGAGGAGAAGAAACCTCGCAAGCGTGCCATCCGCAAGACTGTTAAGAAGGACGAACCTGCTGTTCCTGAGGCAGAGGCATAAGCCCTTTGGCAGTTAATAGATTATCCACAACGGATTTTACGGATAAAAACAGATTTTCGGAGTTACTGATATCAGTATGACTTAAATCTGCGGAATCCGTGAAATCCGTTGTTTTTATTTGAATTTTGTATTTTTTCTCTTGGCTTTTTACTTACTTATTCGTACCTTTGACTTTGTCGAATGTACGCTACATCTAGGAAATAAAAGAAAAAATATCTTTTTTTTCTTTGTATTTCTCTCGATTTGCACTACCTTTGCAGAGAATTATGGCGCAACAAGCAGTGACATATGACAGCGTGATGAGCGAGCTGAAAGCTCGCCAGTTTCGTCCCCTCTATTACCTGACGGGCGACGAGTCTTATTATATTGATAAGATTGCTGATTGGATCGCTGACAATGTGCTGCAACCCGAAGAAAGGGATTTCAACCAGACTGTTTTGTTTGGTTCTGATGTCAATGCATCGCAAGTGGTAGATGCTGCCAAACGATATCCGATGATGGCTGAACGACAGGTAATCATCGTGAAAGAAGCTCAACTCATCAAAAATACAGAGCCGCTGGAGAAGTATTTCCACCAGCCTATGCCGTCGACCGTGCTCGTGATGTGTCATAAGAACGGTAAACTGGATGGACGCAAGCAGGGACTGGTGAAAGCTATCAAGGAACATGGCGTGCTGTTTGAGAGCATGAAACTCAAGGAGCGCGACCTGCCGGCATTTATCCAGAACTATCTGAAAACGCATGAGGCAAGCATCGATCCCAAATCAACACAGATGATTGCCGACGCTATAGGCGCTGATTTGAGCCGACTGACAAGCGAACTGGATAAGGTGCTGCTGGGACTACCAAAAGAGGATAGGAGAGTGACACCACAGATTGTGGAGGATAGAATAGGAGTGAGCAAAGACTATAATGCCTTTGAGTTGCGCGATGCCATTGTAAACCGAAATATTCTGAAGGCAAATCAGATAATAAAATATTTTGACGAGAATCCGAAGGCTGGAGGATTGTATGCATTGCTCCCGTTGGTGTTTAATTACTTCCAAAACCTGATGGTGGCGTATTATTGTCCCCAAAAAACGAATGCTGAAGCACTGGCACAGTGGCTGGATGTGAAAAATGCATGGGGGCTAAGAGACTACCAAACGGGTATGAGAAATTACACTGCTATGAAGGTGATGCAAATTATCGGCAAAATAAGAGAGATTGATGCCAAAAGTAAGGGACTGGATAACCCTAATACACCCTCTGGAGAGCTCATGAGGGAGTTAATTTTCTTTATATTCCACTAATTTTTACCCTATTTTTTTCTCTTTGCGTATTTTTGCCAAACATAAATTTTTGGCTCAAAAAGTACGTACTTACAGGCACTTAGCGCTAAAAAAGTGCTGTTATAACGCCTCATATTTCGCGCATTTCTAGATTTCTGACCGCTCGTTCAGAATACGCCAGAAATGAAAAAATAGCTCGATTCTCGGATACTGAAATTTAGGATTAGGTAATTTTAGTATTTTGAATATTGAATTTAAAATACTAAATGATTTACAAAGTTACGATAGGTTTGTGTTATGTAAACTGAAATTTGCAATTTATAAACGTGAATACGTTTCTTTATATATAAATTTATATATCCGAATTTAGCCATTCGTATTTATATATTCATACTTATACAAACAAAATTATATAGTGTAAAGTGTCTAAAATCAGTGAATTATACACTTTTATTCGTGCTTTTTGTGCTATTACTATGTATTTGCACTATATTTTATGCATAAACAGCTTTATTTACCTATATATATCTTAAATACCTTATTTATACCCAGTTATTTGTATTTTATAATCTAAATCTTTTCTTATACTGCTATAAATACCTCATTGTTTGGATTTGTATTTCTAAACACCAAAGTATTGCTTTGCAAATATAGATATTTATATTATTAAATTCAAAACCTAAAGTTTAGGAAATAAAATATTCTTTAGATTTCTTGCAGATATGAAAAATTTGCTTTACCTTTGTAAAATCAAACCAAAATGGCTTTTTAAGCCCTATTTTTACTCAAATGCAAATAAAAGATCGTATAAAGCTCATCATGGAGGACCAGCATATGACTCAACAGGTGTTCGCCGACTACCTGCAACAGTCACCCGCTACCCTCTCCAGTATTTTTAATGGTCGTACACGTCCGACCCTGAATATCGTTGAATCTATAAAATCGAAAATTCCTGACATCAGTACCGAATGGCTCCTTTGGGGTACTGGCGAGATGTATGTTTCCCACCCCACTGACTCTGAAGTCACACTTTTGGAGCAGCCAGAAACTGGTTCAGAACAGATGATCAATTTCGATCAACCGAGTCTTTTCTCGTCTTCTGCAGCACCTTCGAATGCTCCGCAAGGTAATTTTCAGCACGGTGTAAAAAGTACACACCCCGATTTTGCCCGTGAAGAAATTAAAATAATTGACAAAGAGCCTCGAAAAGTTACCGAAATTCGCGTTTATTACGATGATCAGACCTACGAGACTTTTGTGCCAGCAAAGAAGTAAGAGTGAGTATCCTGAGACGTTGTCTCGTAGATTCTCTGACCTAAAGGTACAGAGTGTGGCTTTGCAATCTCACGTTCGAAAAAGCCCAAGAATTTCTTGGCTTTTTGCTCACTTATTCGTATCTTTGATTTCATCGAAGTTACTCACGTTCGGAAAAACTCAAATATATTTGGTTTTTCTCTCACTTATTCGTATCTTTGTACCCCGATATGAAGAAACAGATACTGGATTTAACTGTTCGGGCTGTAGAACGACTCAGCGAGAAGCATGTGCTGATACGTCTTACAGACGAACAACCCTTGCCAGAGATGGTGCCAGGACAGTTTGTTGAGGTGCGTGTAGATGGTTCTACCAGCACCTTTTTGCGTCGCCCCATCTCTATTAATATGGTAAACAGAGAAAAGAATGAGCTATGGCTGATGGTAGCTATGGTAGGTGATGGTACACGCAAATTGGGACAGTTGCAGCCTGGCGATAAGCTAAACTGCCTGCTGCCATTGGGCAACGGATTTACATTACAAGACGGGAGAACCGCCTTGAACACAGAGTCCGCAGACCTTACGAAACACTCATCACCATTGCTTGTAGGTGGTGGTGTTGGCGTGGCTCCACTGCTGTATCTGGGTGCTGAAATGAAGAGAATGGGTATGGAACCTACATTCCTCTTGGGTGGTAGAACAAAGAACGACCTGCTGGAGCTGGACTTATTTAATAGGTACGGGCGCGTGTGCGTAACGACGGAAGACGGTTCTATGGGCGAGAAGGGTTTTGTAACTAACCATAGCGTGCTTGGCGAGTCTTTCGACATGATATGTACCTGTGGACCTACGCCAATGATGAAGGCTGTGGCTCGCTATGCCAAGCAGAGGGGTATCTATTGCGAGGTGTCGCTGGAGAATATGATGGCATGCGGACTGGGTGCCTGTCTGTGCTGTGTAGAGAAGACAGTAGATGGCAACCTATGTGTCTGCAAAGATGGACCAGTGTTCCCCATCAGTAAACTGACGTGGGAGTGACGGTTCATGGTTGATGGTTCATGATTAATGGTTATAATAGATGGCTGATTTAAGAGTAAATATAGGAGCGCTGGCACTGAAGAATCCCGTGATGACAGCCAGTGGTACGTTTGGATATGGTTTGGAGTTTGCCGACCTGATACCCCTCGACGGATTGGGTGGCATCATCGTGAAAGGAACTACGCTGAAGCCTCGCGAGGGCAACGATTATCCACGTATGGCAGAGACCGCCAGTGGTATGCTGAACTGTGTGGGACTGCAGAATAAGGGTGTGGATTACTTCTGCGAGCATATCTATCCG
The DNA here is from genome assembly GCA_900199555.1 of Prevotellaceae bacterium MN60. Taxonomy (GTDB): domain Bacteria; phylum Bacteroidota; class Bacteroidia; order Bacteroidales; family Bacteroidaceae; genus Prevotella. The sequence goes on along the minus strand of FZQZ01000001.1, from coordinate 298,883 downwards.
CAGATTAAGGATATTGATACGAATATGATTGTTAATGTGAGCGGTTCGTCGCCAGAGGATTATGCCGAGTGTGCAGCCCGCATTGACGCATTGGAGAATATTCCTGCTATCGAGTTGAATATCTCTTGTCCTAACGTGAAGGATGGAGGTATGGCATTTGGTACTACTTGTCAGGGTGCTGAAAGCGTGGTTAAAGCTGTGCGCGAGCGCTATCATAAGACGCTGATTGTGAAGTTGTCGCCCAATGTAACGAATATCGCAGACATCGCCAAAGCCTGTGAAGCACAAGGTGCTGACAGCGTATCGCTAATCAATACGCTGATGGGTATGGCTATTGATATAGAGCGTAGGAAATCATTGCTGAGTATTGGTACAGGTGGGCTGAGTGGTCCCTGTGTGAAGCCTGTGGCACTGCGTATGGTATGGCAGGTGGCTAAGGCTGTGAATATCCCTGTTGTGGGCTTGGGTGGTATCACTACAGCGACCGATGCTATCGAGTTCTTGATGGCTGGTGCTACAGCGATAGAGATTGGTACAGCCAACTTCTTGGATCCTGCTGTTACTATTAAAGTGCGTGATGGCATCAACGAGTGGCTTGATGCTCATGGCTGTAAGGATATCCACGAAATTATAGGCTGTCTGTAGGTAAAAAATTTGAGAGCGGCCAAATGGACCGCTCTCAACCAACACAAAAACTAAACTAGACTTAACTAAAGCTCTTCGGATTTTCACAAACCCAGAATTGCTAGTGCAAAGGTAGTACAAATCTTTTTAATGGACAAAGAATTTTGAGTTTTTTTTGTATTTCCTTGCAAAAACTCATCAAATTCCTGCCTTATTGACCAAATAAGCATCCAAAATGGTTATTGCAGCCATTGCTTCGACCACAGGTACGGCACGTGGAAGTACACATGCATCGTGGCGTCCTCTGGCTGTCAATTTGGTTGTTTGGCCATGAATGTCTACCGTATTTTGTTCGCGGAGTAGGGTAGCTACAGGCTTGAATGCTACACGGAAGTAGATATCTTGTCCGTTGGAGATTCCGCCCTGTATGCCTCCACTATGATTGGTCTCGGTGGTCACGGCGGAGTCGGACCCTACTGTAAATATGTCATTTTGTTCGGAGCCACGCTGGGTGACACCGGCAAATCCCTCACCATATTCAAATCCCTTGACGGCATTGATGCTAAGCATTGCCGCGCCCAGTTGGGCATGCAATTTGCCAAACTCTGGTTCGCCCAATCCTACAGGACAGCCCTGAATGACACAAGTGATGGTGCCACCAATGGTGTCGCCCTCAGCCTTTACCTGTTGAATGAGTTGAATCATCTCTTCAGCCTTCTGCTGGTCGGGACAGCGTACATCGTTAGACTCTGTCAGTGAGAGGTTGTAGCGATGATAGTCGTTGTCGAGTGCAATGGTTCCCACCTGCGAGGTATAGGCCGTAATCTGGATACCCAGTTGGCGTAATACCAGTTTGGCTAATGCTCCAGCTACACAGCGACTGATGGTGATGCGAGCCGACGAGCGTCCGCCGCCACGATGGTCGCGCAGACCGTACTTCTGTGTATAGGTGTAGTCTGCATGAGAGGGACGGAATAGTTGGCGCATGTTGTCGTAGTCATTAGAGTGCTGATTGGTGTTACGCACGATAAAACCAATAGGGCAGCCTGTAGACTTGCCTTCGAAAACACCACTGAGCAGTTCTACCTTGTCGGCCTCGTTGCGCGATGTAGTAATACTGCTTTGTCCTGGACGGCGTCTGTTGAGTTCTTGCTGGATAAAATCCAAGTCAATGGGTATGCCTGCTGGCATACCATCAACTACGCCGCCGATGGCTTCTCCGTGGCTCTCGCCAAACGTGGTCAGTCTGAAGATTCTTCCTGTAGTGTTCATTGAGGATATTTAGATAGGGGCTAATGGGTTTTTGTGGGGATAATTGAGAAATGGGCAAATGGGTTAGGATAACCCATGCCCAATGAGATAATTAGTGGCAGTGTCCACATCCGCAACCACCATCGTGATGATGATGCTCGTGGTCATGGCCGCATCCGCATCCTTCGCCATGTTCATGGTCATGGCCGCATCCGCATCCTTCACCATGCTCATGGTCGTGGTCGCATCCGCAGTCACAATCATCGCCACAACCACCGCCGCAGTCGCCACAATTGCCACTGCAACCACCAGTGAGGTGCTTCATCATGTGATCAACCTCCTCCTTGGTAGCATCGCGATTCTCCAGAACGGTACCTTCGAAGTAAAGTGTCTCGCCAGCCAAGGGGTGGTTGAGATCAATCTTTACCTTCTCTTCGCCTACTTCCAGTACGCGACCATTGAAACGATGACCTTCCTCGTTCTGCAGAGGTACGATTGCGTCAACATAGATGTGCTCGTGGTCGAAATGACCATTGATGCTGAATACCTCGCGTGCAAGGTCTAATACATATTCGTCGTGATATTCACCATAGCCTTCTTCTTTGCTCAGAGTGATATTAAAGTTCTCTCCCTTAGGAGTAGCAATCATCTGCTCCTCGAACTTGTCGAGGGCAAAACCGAAGCCTGTGATGAAACTGAAGGGGCGCTCGGCAGTGGCCTCTTCGATGAGTTCTTTACCATTGTCTCCGTCAACATACAGTTTGTATGAAGCGGCAATGTACTTGTTTGTCTGATTATCCATATACCTTATTATATATAATTTGGGTGCAAAGGTAATTAAAAACATCGAGATAACGCTATAAAAGGGCTTTTTTTCTTCCAATTTGATATGAATCAAGGATTTTCGGGTTTCTTTGATGAAGGTCAAGAATTGATACTGTTTGCGCACACAACATGCAAAAAAGTTTGGAGGGTATCAAAAATTGCCGTACCTTTGCATCGTCATTCAGACAAAAACTGATCAGACAAGATTAATAATAGAAGATAATTTAAGATTAAAAAATTAAAGAAAGGGTAACGAAAATGAAAAAGATTGTATTTACAGTAGTTGCATTGATGAGTATGACAATGACCTTCGCTGAGAGCGCAAGTAAGAATATTGCCACTGTTAACAACAACAAGTCTGTTTACAACATGACTGTTAACATGAAGAAGTTGGCAAAGGCTCTCGAGCTGACCGACGAGCAGGCTGAAGGCGTTGCTGAGATTCATAAGACTTTCTCTGCTGAGATGATGAGCGCTGCCGAGTATGGCAAAGAGGAGCGTACTAAGCTCGTTGAGAAGGCAATCAACAAGGATCTGGCTTACATGAATGCCGTTCTGAACAAGGATCAGTATCACAAGTACTTGACTCTGTTGAACGTGACTCTCGTAAATCGTGGTATGAAGTAAGTTTTAAGAGTGTTTTTATAGTTAGTTTAGGTTATGAAAAGGTGTTGGGGTGTTGCCGTGTGGCAATGCCCCTTCTCTTTTTGTTTTTCTGCCAAAATATTTGGTAGGCCACAGAATTTGTATTACTTTTGTGGGCAGAAACCTTACTACACTACAAATGAAACAGATAAGAATCATCTTACTGACGGTTGTTGCAGCTCTATTGGTGGGTTGTGGAACCACATCTACAGTGCCTATCACAGGCAGACAGAGAAGGCTATTGGTAACAGACGAGCAAGTGCTCAGTCTATCCAATCAGCAGTATCAGAGTTATATGCAGACGGCAAAACCCTCTACCAATGCTGCCAACACAGCTATGGTGAAGAGAGTAGGACAGCGATTGGCCAATGCCGTGGTAACTTATCTGAAAGAACATGGGCTCGCCAATGAGGTGGCACAGTATCAGTGGGAGTTTAACTTGGTACAAGACCAGCAGGTAAATGCCTTTTGTATGCCTGGTGGTAAGATAGTAGTCTATGAGGGATTGTTACCTGTAACACAAGACGAGACCTCGCTGGCTATTGTGCTTGGTCATGAAATTGCCCATGCTGTAGCCAAGCATTCTGCCGAACAGATGTCAACAGCTATCAAGCAGCAGTATGGTGCGCAGGCACTGGGTGTGCTGATGGCTGGCGTAGGTGCTAGCGATGGCTTGCAGAATATAGCTGGCACCGTATTCGGACTGGGTGCTAAGGGAGCCAGTGCCAAGTATTCGCGCAATCATGAGAGTGAGGCCGACCACCTGGGTATTATCTTTGCTGCGATGGCTGGCTATAATCCTGATGCTGCCGTCAACTTCTGGCAAAGAATGTCGCAGGCCACTGGCGGCGGTTCTACCTCGTGGCTGAGTTCGCATCCCAGTGATGCCACCCGTATCAAACAGATACAGGGATGGTTGCCTGAGGCCCGCAAGTACTATACAGCCTCTTCTGCCAGCATCCAGACCACTGGCAAGACCATCCATATCTCTAGCAAGAACAAAACAAGCAAAACTAATAATAAAAAGAAAAAGAAGAAATGAAAAGAAACATGATGATGAGCCTGCTGCTGGCAACAACACTCGTTGCTGGCGCACAGACTAAGAATGGTGGCATCTCGCCCGAGATGCTGCAACAGATTAAGCAGCAAAACACACCTACAGCCTCTGACCGTGCACTGCGCAACGCTCTGGCTGCCAATGCTATCGATAATTTGGCCAAGAACCAGCAGAATGCTGGTGCGCTGGATACCTATTTCAGTGTGGAGACTAAGAAGCAGTCTATTACCGACCAGCAGTCAAGTGGCCGTTGCTGGATGTTTAGCGGACTGAACGTACTGCGTGCAAACTTTGCCAAGCGTACTGATTCACTGACCGTTTCTTATTCGCAAGACTACCTCTTCTTCTGGGACCAGTTGGAGAAGGCTAACTTGATGCTGCAGGGCGTTATCGATACCGGTAAGAAACCTATCGACGACCAGCGCGTACAGTTCTTCTTCCATTATCCATTGAATGATGGTGGTACCTTCTGTGGTGTGGCAGACTTGGCAGAGAAATACGGACTGGTGCCTACAGAGGTACAGCCTGAGACCTATTCTGCTGACAATACCTCTAAGATGTCAAACATCATCAAATCTAAGTTGCGCGAATTTGGCTTGCAACTGCGCAAGATGGTGGCTGAAGGCAAGAAAGCCAAAGATATTGAGAAGCGTAAGACACAGATGCTGGGCGAGGTTTACCACATGTTGGCAATCACCCTGGGTGAGCCTGTGAAGGAGTTTACCTATGCCTTCAAGAATAAAGACGGCAAGGCACTGACTCCTGCCAAGAAATATACCCCCAAGACATTTTATGAGGAGACTGTAGGCGGCGAACTGAATGGCTCGTTTATCATGGTAATGAACGACCCTCGTCGTGAATACTACAAGACCTATGAGGTGGAGTATGACCGCCACGTATATGACGGACATAACTGGAAGTATCTCAATCTGCCTATGCAGGATATTGAGCAGCTGGCTATTGCCTCTCTGAAGAATGGCCGCAAGATGTATAGCAGCTATGATGTGGGGCAGCAGTTGGACCGCAAGCGTGGCTATTGCGATACAGAGAACTTCGACTACGCTTCATTGTTTAACACTACCTTCAACATGAACAAGGCTGAGCGCATCTCTACCTTTGATAGTGGTTCTACACACGCAATGACACTGACTGCCGTAGATCTTGATGCTGAGGGCAATCCACTGAAGTGGAAGGTGGAGAACTCATGGGGTAGCAGCTGGGGACAGCAGGGATGCTTGATTATGACTGCACGCTGGTTCCGCGAGTATATGTTCCGCTTGGTAGTAGATAAGAAATACGTTTCTGAGAAGCTGCTGAAAGACTTCGAGCAGAAGCCTGTGATGGTGATGCCTGAAGACCCCCTCTTCTTGCTTGATGAGTAAGAAGTTTATTTCGTGGCATCTTGAATCACCAATCCCGCCAACGTAAATCCAAAGATGGCGGTAATGTGAGAGAGACTGCCATTGATTTGAGCTTTCGATGAACACCATTCATGGTTCAGGAGACTAGCGTCGCCTGGACCATTTTTCGCTTTTGGACACATACATTGTTCAGTGCCACATGTAGCGTTATGCCCAAGATTCGTCAGCAGTTCGTCGCTATATACGCATTGGAACTTATGCTTAGGAAACTGCTTTTCTTTCTTAAACTTATTGCGAAGGGCACGAGCCAAGGGGTCGCCCTTAACCTTCCAGAACTCTGTCACCTGAATGCGTGTGGGGTCCAACTTCAGTGCTGCACCCATTGATGAGAAGAGCTTTGCCTTTGTTTGACAAGCCAGCAGAATCAGTGCCGCCTTATCTTTCAGCGAGTCGATGGCATCGATGATATAGTCGTAACTGGCAAGGGCAAACTCCTCGGCAGTCTCTTCGGTGAAAATCTTCTGCAGTGCAGTAATCTCAGCTTGCGGGTTGATAGTGAGCAGACGCTCCTTCAGTGCATCCACCTTCACTTGTCCCACCGTCTTTGTTGTAGCCATCAGCTGTCGGTTGATATTCGTGATACATACGCGGTCGCTATCCACAATCGTCAATTGGCGAATGCCGCTACGCACCAGACTCTCTGCGCACCACGAACCTACGCCACCTACACCAAAGACTATCACTCGCTTTTGGGCAATCTTCTCCATTGCCTCGTTACCTAACAGTAGTTCACTTCTACGAAATATTGCATCTTGTATAGCCATCGTTCTCTCAAATTTTCTGCAAAGGTACTGCTTTTCTTGCAAAAAACGGCATGAAATATGGAAATACCATGTTAGAGCTATATCCTCCGCTCCAATTTTCTCGTCAAATATTTGGAACTTTAGCCAATTCTTTCTATCTTTGCCCTTAGATATGATGGACAGACAGAAATGCATAGACAAGATTAAGGCAAGTTCTGAGTATATCATTCGTCAGTTTGACGTACACTCTTTCCTGAAGTTTTATCGTTTTCCGTGGGAATATAAACAGAAGGTTGACTTACAATAAACAGAAGGACTGCGAAACCGACAACAGGAATAATTAACCAAAGAAAATTCCATGCTGAATATCCTGCATCCGCAAATCTTTTTTTTGTTATAAGAGATAATAGGATAAAAGATACAAATGAAAACGTAAAGAAGACTCCCCCTGCAAACGCTAGAGGTATTCCAATATAACTAACCGAAGATATGGAGAGAATGAGATAAAAAACTATTGCAAACAAACCGTGAGATAGAAGATAAAGGAGAAAAAAAGAGAAATAATCAATCCTCCCAACATTCTTTGGCTCAACGTTACTCGCTAATTCTATCAGTCTTAATATTTTTCTCATAATAGTTTATTCCTATAATTCCTATTTTAAATGGACTAGTTATTATTCTGCCACAAATATAGCACATTTTTTAGATATAGCAAATAATTATAGCTCATTTTAACCAATTTTGCCATAAAACGGAGTTCTTCTTGACACCGCTTTTAAGGTCTTAAGTTTTATTAAAAATTTTGCATATGTTTTTTTTTCTTGTATTTTTGTAGTCAAAACATTAAAGTATGATTTGTAGAAGTATTATCTTTACTAATTCGCCTCTTTTGAAGGCTTATAAGTATGGTGAGATATTCCAATTAGTTCCAATCTATTATTTGTCAGATGCTCCTTTTTCTAAGTATGCCTCTCATTTTCCTGCAATCTTAGAATATCAAGTAGAAGAGGTTGAGGAAGATATTGCATGCGAAGAAGAGTTCAGAAAGAAAGGCTTATCTGAAGATGTTTTGCGAATATGTCGAAAAATACCTCATGAAATACGTGTTAGGAAAGAAATTCTCCATTTGCTATCATCTGTGACTAATTTCCACTTTTTTGAGTATAATTCCAAATATGACTGTTGGGGTATTCAGGTACCAATGAAGGATGTCTCAGACTTAAGTAAGGAAGAATTGAGTTACTTTGAAAACCAAACTAGTCATTGGATTATTAGAGGGTATCGATATCCCAATATTGGTAAAGACTTAAATGTTACAGATTTTACAACTTGTTGTAATTACTATGAAACTACAGATGATCCAATGAAGTATTTTACTAATAATCCGCATTTAGCGGGAAACCCGGAAATCAAATTCCCTTTTGGCTTAGAATATGTCTTAGACAGGTATTATTCTTTGGATTTGGATGATAGGAACATTGTGGCTCAATGCATTGGCTTGCTCTATGATGGTATAGACTTGTTTGATACCAAAAGGAGCGTATCTTTGCTATCGATAGTTTCATCCATAGAGGGTATGGCTAAATTAGATTACAGCAAATATGGGAAGGGGGAAAAAATAAGACCTACAGCAAGGTTCCTTAGATATTTGAAAATCTATGTTGCTGGCAAATCTGAAGAGAAATTTAGGCAGTTTTACAAAAAAAGATGTGATATTTCTCATGATGGTATATTGTTCCTTAGTGATTTTGATCTTTATGGTGATCTTAAGATACAGGACGAAGATTGGCTTCAAAGACTTGAAATTCTTCAAGTCGCTCGTTTGGCCTTGTACAATTGGCTAAGAAGAAAGTTGTAACCTACGGGACTTTCCCCAATCTACCTATTTGTTGCTTCTATAGACACAAAAACTGATATCTGTTTCATCACGGATGGAAAGGAATACCTTATATAATAAAATGATTTAAAAATAACTCTTCACATTCACGCGTATCGTATTATCTCATAGTACAATATGCGTGAATAGTGTTTTTCGATATATACGCCACGTACGATTCCGCACGTGGCGTATACGATTCAGTGCGTGCCACGCACGAATTTTTCTGTGGCGTATTCGGAACTGTACGTGGCGTATTCAGAATTGTGCATGGCGTATTTGGAATCTCCGTGAATAGTGCCACTTTAGCATCGGAATAGTGGCTGTTTTGGACTGCAAAAGTGCCTATATAGACATGTAAAATAGGCACTTTCCCGATGCTATATAGCCTCTATTCCAGAACACAAATAGTTTAACGACATTATTCGAGGAGTTTGACGGCACTTTACGGATAGTTTGACGGCATAATTGACTATCGTCGATTATGCCTGCACTCGACAAAATTAATGCAAGCATTACTTTTGTGCTCGTTTGACGGCATAATTCTCCTTGAATTTACGCATAATTCTCCTCGAATTTACGCATAATGCTTTTCGCTCTCTGAATTAGCTACATTCAGCTCTGAATACAGCTATTTCGAGGTGCAATACAATAACTATTGATGTGCGAAAGTAACTGATTGGGCGCTGAGTGTAGCTAACTCAGCGCTGAATCAGGCTAATTCAGAGCAGGGATAGGCTGATACAAGAACGAGGACAGACTGATGCGCTCACCGAAATAGACCTGAAAACACTATTCACGCTTAACGCTCTATAGCACATAGAGTTACGCGTGAATGTGAAGGGTGTTTTCTAACCTTTTTCTTTGTAAGTTACTTCCACCAGCTATCTTTAGTGCGGCATATTGCTTGAGCGATGCAATTCATAGTCTTACATTCCGCTACGGTTATCTCTTGATTGTTGTGGCGATAATGGTATGTCCACGGAGTAATCAGCAGCATGTGGGCGGAAGCGCATAGGGCGAGGCGAGACTCGGAGGGGTGGTAGATAGCGGGAAAGCCATTGTCTATAATGAGGGCGACGGGAAAGCCGAGAGCGATTGCTTCGTCAATGATTTCTTGTTCGCCAGCGGCTATTCGGGGAGAAACCAATACGGCGCCTTGCTGGGCTGCATTAAGGCATGCGGCCTTCTGTTGTGCGAAAAGCGGTTTGTCTAGACGGTGGCAGACAACAGGCAATAATCGATGGGTGAGTAAGTCAAGAGAGCCATAGCTGTCGCAGAGCACATGGCTATTGGCGATGGTTAGTTTGTTATGCAGTGTATTCCAGGTAGTGGTGTCGTTATTTCGCAGGGCATGCTCCTTCGTGAGATAGCCTTTTAGGGCTGATGGCGTGACCAGTGTATCGATGGTATTGCGCTGTGGAAATAGGGCGGATCTGTTTGTGATGCGCAGCAGGCGATTGCGTGGGTTGGAATGGATATAGGCGCGCTGCGTATCTAGCTGGCCTTCTTTTAGAGGAATGATATCTACATAGCCTGAGCTGAAAAGCGCTGGGCGCCCAGAGGAGGCGGAAGAGGGAGCCTTTGGACCCTGCGGGGAAACCGCAGGGAACATAGAGCCAGACACGGAGGTAGGCATAGAGCCAACCACAGAGCCGGGAATGGAGGCAGAAGCGGAGCTAGAGAGGGATGGCGGGGTATTAGGAGTAAGCCCGATGATTTCCCAATAGCGGCGATTGCAGCCTTTTTTGAAGCCTGCGATGATTTGTCCGAGATGCGTCTCACGACCGTTCTTGCTAATGATGCTATTCTTTACATGAAGAATGAAATGTATGTGCTCTGGCATGACGACATAGTCTTGTACCTCAACAACGGGATAGTGACGAGATATGCTGTGTCGTAGTTCGTACTCCACCATCTTGCCAATGGCGGTGAGCTCTACCTTGGGTGCATCGGGATGTCCATCGGGGTATTGCAGGTCGCCAACAATGCGACCTAATGATTGTGCTCTTCTGTTGCTTATCGTTATGGTGATATGATAGTACCCAGGGTGGGAATAGTTGTTGCCAGGGCTTCGGCGCTGCATGCTGTGCTTATCGGATTTGTTCATTGGGCGTGTGTTGTATATCGAGGTTTCCCCTCGATAGGTATATTATACAGATAAAGAAAGAGAGAGCCTTGCGGGCTCTCTCTTTATGTTTAAGTATACAAGAAGCGCTTGATACTGCGCTTAGGAGTCTTTTCGAACTCCTCTTGGCGTATCTCTATTTCGGTAATCTTCTCATAGGCAGGCAATAGCTCGTTGAGCTGCAGGCGGTTCTGCTCCATGATGTTCTTGATGTCTTCCTCATTGAAGCGCATGTTCTTGGCTTCGTCGTAGTCGGGATAAACAAGACCTACGAGCTTGTTGTCGCGCTGTACAACAACACTTTCTACTACCATTGCCATAGAGTTGAGTTTATCCTCAATCTCCTCTGGGTAGATGTTCTGTCCGCTGGGACCAAGCAGCATATTCTTTGAGCGGCCATTGATGAAGACGTTGCCGTCAGCATCCATCGTGCCGAGGTCGCCCGTATGATACCAGCCTTCGTTGTCAAGAACTTCGCGAGTAGCCTCGTCATTCTTATAGTATCCCAACATGGTGTTAAGACCTTTGGCAAGAATTTCACCAGGTACCTTAGCGGGATTAGAAGAATTGATTTTTACCTGCATGTGGTAGGCTGCCTGTCCGCAAGAGCCCTGCTTGAAGGTCTGCCAGTCGCGATAGCAGATGATAGGTGCACACTCGGTGGCTCCGTAACCTACGGTGTAGGGGAACTCGATGCGCTTGAGGAATGACTCTACTTCCTGATTGAAGGCTGCACCGCCAATAATCACCTCGTAGAGCTCGCCGCCAAAGGCCTTGACAACCTCCTGGCAAATCATGTGGCGCACCTTCTTTGAGATGACTGGCATATTGAGCAGCAGGCGCATGCGATTGTTTTGTATCTTGGGGAATACCTTCTTGCGGATAATCTTCTCGATAACCAAGGGCACAGCGATAATAATCTTCGGCTTGATGTCAGCAAAGGCCTGTGCAATGATGGCTGGCGAGGGGATGCGGTTGAGGTAGTAAACATGACAGCCGTGGAGGAATTCGAAAAGAAATTCGAATGCCATACCATACATGTGGGCCATAGGCAGGATAGAGATGATGCGGTCGTTGCGACCGATAATCTTACCCAATACATGCTCGGCAAAGTCGTAGTTTGACCACATGGCACGATAGGGAATCATTACACCCTTAGAGAAACCAGTGGTTCCTGAGGTGTAGTTAATCATTGCCAGCTCATCGCCGTTAGCCTCGGTATAGTAGTTGACGTGTTCCTTACGGAAATATTTGGGGAACTTCTTGCCGTAGAGCTCGTTAAGGTGCTCGCGGGCATAGGTCAGCTTGTCGGTACGCGACAGCATGAGCGAGTAGTCAGGGTTGTTGATGATACCCTCAAGGTGGGGCATCTGCATGGGGTCAATCTGAGTGGCTACATGGTCACCAACAAAGAGCAACTTCGCATCAGAGTGGTTAACAATGTTGTGAATCTGCTCGGCCATAAACTCGTGAAGGATGGGTACGGCAATAGCGCCATAGGTGAGGGTGGCAAGGAAAGCCACAGCCCACTGGCTGCTGTTACGTCCGCAAAGGGCAATCTTATCGCCCTTTGTCACTCCACAGTTCTCGAACAGAATGTGCAGTTTCTCTATTTTACGAGCCACATCATGGTATTGCAAGGTGGCTCCCTTGTAGTCTGTCAGTGCATCAAGATCCCAGTTGTCGATGATGCTTTTTTGAATCAATTGATTAAAGCTGGGTACGTTTTCCATAATACCTTATTTATATAAATAGCGTTTTATACTCTTTTTGGGTGTCTTCTGGAATTCCTCTTCCAGAAGTTCAAAGGCTTGTAGTTTGCTGTATACGGGCAGCTGCTCGTTGAGCTGCTGACGGTTTTGCTCCATGGCGCTCTCCAATTCCTCTTGTGAGAGGTCCATCTCCTTGACTTCCTCTACATCGGGATGAATGAGTGCTACCAACTTGTCGCCACGCTGTACTATCAAGCTTTCGCTGATGAGTGGCATAGAGTTGAGCTTATCCTCGATTTCCTCTGGATATACGTTTTGTCCGTTAGCTCCTAAGAGCATGTTCTTCAGACGGCCACGAATAAAGATATGACCATCTGCAGACATGGTGGCAAGGTCGCCAGTGTGATACCATCCATCCTTGTCGATAGCCTGGCGGGTGGCTTCTTCATTTTTATAGTAGCCCGTCATCATGTTGACACCTCGCGTGATAATCTCGCCCTCTACGTTTTGTGGATCGTTAGAGTCAATCTTTACTTCCATGCTGGGCAGAGGTACACCACATGAGCCAGGCTCGAAGTCGTGGTAATCGCTATAGGAAATGAGCGGTGCACACTCGGTTGTGCCATAGCCAACAGTGATAGGGAAATCGATGCCTTTGAGGAATTGCTCAATCTCTTGGTTGAGCGGAGCGCCACCTACGATAATCTCATAGGCTTTTCCTCCAAAGGCTGCATATACCTCGCGACAGATGCGCTCTTTTACCTTCTTTGATACGACAGGCATCTGCAGCAATATCTTGATAACGTTGCTCTGAATCTTTGGGAACACACGTTTGCGGATAATCTTCTCAATAATAAGAGGTACGGCCACAACTACATCGGGCTTTACTTCCTTGAAAGCTTCGGCAATGATTGCTGGCGAAGGCAGACGGGTGAGGAAGTGCAGGTGATAGCCTGAGCAGAAGGGGAATAGGAACTCGATAGTCATGCCATACATGTGAGCCATAGGCAGGATGCTCAGCGTATTGCTGAATTTAGGCATGTGGCTGCCCAGATACTTCTGGCAGAAATCCACATTCCCCCATAGGGCGCGATAGGGCAGCATAACACCCTTAGAGAAACCTGTGGTTCCAGAGGTGTAGTTAATCATGCAAAGCTCTTCGGGGGTGTCCTGATGCCAGTGGATATCCTTTTGGCGATAGGCATTGGGGAACTTATGACCGAACAATTCGTTCAGACGCTCACGAGCATCCGTCAACTGTTCGTTGCGAGACGTATGTAGCGAGAAGTCGGGAAGATTGAAGATACCTTCCAATTGGGGCATCTCTGCAGCATCAATAGTGGGAGCCACATAATCGCCTACAAACAATAGGCGTGACTCAGAGTGATTAACGATATTGTGAATCTGTTCGGCATTAAATTCGTGAAGAATAGGTACGATTACTGCACCATAGGTCAATGTGGCAAGAAAAGCCACAGACCAGTGTGCGGAATTACGTCCGCACACGGCTATCCTGTCTCCTTTTTGAATACCTGCTGCCTCCATCATGATGTGCAGCTTCTCTATCTTACGTGCTACATCGTGATACTGTAAGGTAGTGCTCTTATAGTCTGTCAAGGCGTCGAGCAACCAGTTATCCTTAATCGTATTTTCGATGTAGGAATTGAAACTTGGTATATCGTTCATTGCACAATTTTCAAAATTTTGTGCAAAGGTAACTCTTTTTCTGCACATCAACAAAATTTTTGTGCAATATTTTAAAGTATTTAGCAAAAAGACAATTATTCCGAGAAAAAGACAAGTGGATGTGAAAATAAATGAGATTTTTCTTTGTGGTTTGTTCGTTTTTTAGTACCTTTGCACCCGATTTCGTAAAAAAGAGTTGATGAAGAACGACAACATGAAGAACCAGTACCGTGTCAACGAACAGATACGAGTACGTGAAGTGCGCATTGTAGGCGAGGGTGGAAGCACCGTCGTTCCTACTCGTCAGGCATTAGATATGGCTCGCGAGCAGGGCGTAGACCTTGTAGAAATTTCGCCTAACGCGAATCCACCAGTATGTCGCTTGATCGACTATTCGAAGTTCCTTTATCAGCAGAAGAAGCGTCAGAAGGAAATGAAGGCCAAGCAGGTGAAGGTAGAGGTGAAGGAAATTCGCTTCGGACCTCAGACTGATGAGCACGACTACCAGTTTAAGCTGAAGCACGCCAAGGAATTCCTTGAAGAAGGTAATAAGGTACGTGCGTATGTATTCTTCCGTGGTCGTAGTATTCTGTTCAAGGAACAGGGGGAGGTGCTCTTGCTGCGTTTCGCTAATGACCTCGAAGAGTATGGTAAGGTAGAAGGTATGCCTTCACTGGAAGGAAAGAAGATGTTCCTCTATCTGGCTCCTAAGAAAGCCGGTGCTCAGAAGAAGAGTCAGCAGGCTCGTGACCGTGAAGCTGCCGAGGCCGAGGCCAAAGAAGCTAGTCGTCAACAGCGTGCAGAGGTAGATGCAGAGGCTCCAGCAAATGGTGGCTTGTTTGCCAATGCTAAGATTAGTGCTGATGCACTGAAGAAGTTGACTGACACTGAGAAGTAATTAAGAAAAGAAAAAGGTGGCGCGCCCGGTATATGCGTAGCTGCCGTTATTTAATAACAATTTAAAATTTTAAAAACAATGCCAAAAGTAAAGACAAACTCCGGTGCAAAGAAGAGATTCGCATTCACCGGTACAGGTAAGATTAAGAGACATCATGCTTACCACAGTCACATTCTGACTAAGAAGACCAAGAAGCAGAAGCGCAACTTGGTAGGTTCAACACTCGTTGATGTAACAAACATGAAGCAGGTTCGTGACCTGTTGTGTCTCCGTTAATTCACCTATTGTCAAACATTAAAAGTATTAGAAAACTATGCCAAGATCAGTTAATCACGTTGCTTCAAGAGCAAAACGTAAAAGAATTCTGAAACTCACTCGCGGTTACTATGGTGCCCGCAAGAATGTTTGGACAGTAGCCAAGAACACTTGGGAGAAGGGTCTTACCTACGCTTATCGCGATCGTAAAAACAAGAAGCGCAGCTTCCGTTCATTGTGGATTCAGCGTATCAACGCTGCCGCTCGTATGGAGGGTCTGAGCTACTCTGCTCTCATGGGTAAGCTCGCTAAGGCTGGTATCGAGATTAACCGTAAGGTTCTCGCCGACCTGGCTCTGAACAACCCCGAGGCTTTCAAGGCTATCGTAGCTAAAGTAAAGTAAACGCATTCGTTATTAAGCGAAACATAAAAAAGTGCTGCAGACCGTAAGGTTTGCGGCACTTTTTTTGTTGATTTAAAATAAAAGTAGTAACTTTGGCATCAGAATAACCATTAGCTAAAGAAAATATGAAGAAACTCTTATTAGGAGATGAAGCTATCGCACAGGGTGCCCTTGATGCGGGACTGAGTGGCGTATATGCTTATCCAGGTACTCCGTCAACCGAGATTACCGAGTATATCCAATTGTCGCCACTGGCTAAAGAGCGTGGCGTTCACAGCCGTTGGTCAACCAACGAGAAGACGGCTATGGAGGCTGCATTGGGTATGTCGTATATGGGTAAGCGCGCGCTGGTATGTATGAAGCATGTCGGCTTGAATGTATGTGCCGACCCGTTTGTCAACTCAGCAATGACTGGTACCAATGGTGGTATCGTTGTATTGGTGGCTGATGACCCATCAATGCATTCTAGTCAGGATGAACAAGACTCTCGTTTCTATGGTAAGTTTGCCATGATTCCTACGTTAGAGCCAAGCACTCAGCAGGAAGCTTACAACATGATGGCAATGGCATACGACCTGTCGGAGCAATTGCAGTTGCCTATCCTAATGCGTGTTACTACTCGTATGGCTCACTCGCGTGCTGTTGTCGAACTTGTTGATACGCCTCGCCAACAGAATGAGCTTAACTATAACGCGAAAGCATCTAACTGGGTTTTGCTGCCTGCCTTTGCCCGTAAGCGTAATGACATCGTTACTGCTCAGCAGCCACAGTTAGAACAAATGGCTACAGACAGTATATATAATAGGTATGAGGATGGGACAGACCATTCGCTGGGTATCGTTGCCAGTGGTATTGCCTATAACTATCTGAAGGAATGCTTCCCCAATGGTTGTCCTTATTCTGTGCTGAAAATTAGTCAGTATCCTTTGCCCAAACGATTGGTTCGTCAGCTGATGGAAACTTGTGAACAGGTGCTTATCTGTGAGGAAGGTCAGCCATTTATTGAGGATATCGTGCGTGGCGTTGCTGATATGAAGCAGGTTCGTGGTAAGTTAGACGGAACACTGCCTCGTACAGGAGAGCTGAATCCCGATTTGGTGAAGAAGGCTATCGCACAACTATCATCTTTCGATTTTGAACTCTCAACAGGTTTCGCTCCTTGCGAAGATGTTGTGTCTCGTCCACCTGCGTTGTGCCAGGGTTGTGGACACCGTGATGTCTATGCAGCACTTAATGAAGTGTTGCTGGGTTATCCCAATGCTCGTGTGTTCGGTGACATTGGTTGTTACACACTGGGTTTCCTGCCTCCCTACAAAGCTATCCATTCTTGTGTAGATATGGGCGCATCAATCACTATGGCGAAAGGTGCTAGTGATGCAGGCCAGTGGCCATCTCTTGCTATCATCGGTGACTCTACCTTTACCCATAGTGGTATGACGGGCTTGCTGGACGCAGTCAACGAGAATGCCGACATTACTGTTATCATCTCTGACAACCTTACTACAGCAATGACGGGTGGTCAGGACTCTGCAGGCACCAATAAGTTTGAAGCTATCTGTAAAGGTCTTGGTGTCAGCGAGGAACATCTGAAGGTGGTAGTACCTCTGCCCAAGAATATGGAAGAGATCAAGAAGACCATCGAAGAGGAGATAAAATATCATGGTGTAAGTGTGATCATTCCACGTAGAGAGTGTATGCAGACTTTGCAACGTCATCTGAAACAGAAGAAGGCTGCAGAGAAGAAGTAAAAAGATAAAGATGTAAAAAGGTAAATCATGAAAACAGATATTATTCTTTGTGGTGTAGGTGGACAAGGCATCCTCTCTATTGCTACTATCATTGGCGAGGCTGCCATGAAGGAGAATCTATATATCAAGCAGGCCGAAGTGCACGGTATGAGTCAGCGTGGCGGTGATGTGCAATCAAACTTGCGCATCTCTAGTGAACCAATCCAGAGTGACCTTATCCCTATGGGTGGTGCTGATGTCATCATCTCTATGGAGCCTATGGAGGCACTGCGCTATCTGCCATTCCTTTCTAAAGATGGATGGATTATCACATCGAGCACACCTTTCGTTAATATCCCCAACTATCCTGATATGGCAACCATCAAGGCCGACCTCGACAAGTTGCCCCATGTAGTGATGCTCGACATTGAACAGAAGGCCAAGGATGCTGGTGTTCCCCGTTCGGCCAACGTCATCCTGCTAGGGGCTGCTCAGAAGGCTTTGGGCATTGAGTATGATAAGTTGGAAGATGCTATCCGTCGTGTCTTCGGTCGAAAAGGCGATGCTATTGTTGAAGCCAACATCAAGGCATTAGCAATCGGGCATAGCAATGCATAATGCTTAATTCATGATTCTTAATTATGGAAACACCGATTAAAAAAGAGCTTGTTGACGGTCTGATTGCCGAATTAGGCATTACAGACTTTGCCAAGGCCACCATTCGCGAAGTAAAACAAGTGGCTGCAAAAGCTGAGAAAGCGAGTGGGGTAGAGTTTATCAAGATGGAGATGGGTATCCCCGGACTGCCTGCCGCACAGGTGGGAGTGGATGCTCAGGTGAAAGCATTGCAAGGTGGTATTGCTCATAGCTATCCCGATATTCAGGGTTATCCCGAATTGAAGAAAGAGGCTTCGCGATTTGTTAAGGCATTTATCGGACTAGATGTGGCTGCAGAGAGTTGTGTACCCGTTACAGGCTCTATGCAGGGCACGTTCGCCTCGTTCCTCATTTGTTCACAGGCAGATAAACAGAAGGATACGGTATTGTTTATCGACCCTGGATTCCCTGTGCAGAAGATGCAGTTGCAGGTGATGGGTGTGAAGTATGAGACCTTTGATGTGTATGACTTCCGTGGTGAGAAACTGGGACCGAAGTTGCAGACCTATCTGGAGAAAGGTAATATCTGTGCCATCGTCTATTCTAATCCAAACAACCCTGCTTGGATTTGTCTGAATGAAGACGAGTTGCGCATCATCGGTACCCTGGCAACAAAGTATGATGCTATCGTGATGGAAGACTTGGCATACTTTGCTATGGACTTCCGTCAGAACCTCAGTGTACCTTTCCAACCGCCTTATCAGCCTACTGTTGGTCGTTATACCGATAATTATATGTTGTTGATTAGTGGCTCTAAGGCATTTAGCTATGCTGGTGAGCGTATTGGCGTGGTATGTATCTCGGATAAGTTGTTCCATCGCCATTATGATGCTCTTGCAGAGCGCTATCAGGGATTGCCTTTTGGATTGGTATTCTCTACCCGTATGCTTTATGCTCTTTCTTCGGGTACTAGTCATTCGGCACAGTATGCTATGGCTGCTATGTTGAAGGCTGCTAGTGATGGCTCATACGACTTCCGCAAGGAGGTGAGCATCTATGGTGAGCGTGCGCATAAGCTGAAGGAGATATTCTGTCGCCATGGTTTCCATGTAGTATATGATAAAGACCTTGATCAACCGGTGGCAGATGGTTTCTACTTTACCATAGGCTATAAGAATATGACGAGTGGCGAGTTGGCTAAGGAACTGATGTACTATGGCGTGTCGGCTATCTGTTTGATAACTACGGGCTCGCATCAAGAGGGCTTGCGCGTATGCACCTCGTTTATTGAAGATCATCAATATGCTCAACTAGAGGAGCGCATGACCATCTTCGAGGCCAACAATCCTTAAATAAAAAACACTGCTGATACAGCATGTATCAGCAGTGTTTTTATATAATAAATAGTCTTTTATTATTCTTCCGTCATATCAACGACTTCGAAATGGAAGTCTTGTTGAGATAGGTATCTTAATTCGTAGGTTGAGGGATGTTTGGCATCACCCAGATATTTCTTGCGCAGTTTGAGGTATTTCTTTTCAGCCTCTTTCATGGTGGGGGCGAAGAATACGATACATACTCTATCGGGCATCATCATCTGCTCCTTGAAATGTGTCTTCAGTTGTGATGAATAATTGTCTAATCCATAAAGAGTGTGGCTTTTTGTTTCATACCATGCACCCTGCACATCCTGAATCTCTGTTATATAGACCACCGAGTCTTTGAAAGATGCGGCAAATCCAAACATATACATATGTGGAGTCTTAACTTGTTTTGCTTCGACTCCTGTAGCGACGCTAATCAACAGCGTCAGAAGAATATACTTTATATATCTCATTGTCCTAAATATGTTTTTAACATTTCGTTCTTCGTATTATTGCGCAGACGACGGATAGCTTTCTCCTTAATCTGGCGCACGCGCTCGCGTGTAAGACCATATTTGTTGCCAATCTCTTCGAGTGTCATCTCGGGCTCACCGATGCCATAGAAGGCTTGAATGACGCGGCGCTCACGCTCGTTGAGCGTTTTTAATACATTGTCTATCTCGGCTCGCAATGACTCGATGACCAGTTGGCGATCGGCCATCGGCGCATCATCATTGACCAAAACGTCAAGCAGTGAGTTGTCCTCACCATCGATGAAAGGCGCATCCACCGATACGTGACGATTATTTGCCAACATAGCTTCGCCCACTTTCTCTTCAGGCAAGTCTATCTGTTCTGATATCTCATCCACTGACGGGCGGCGCTCATTCTCCTGCTCAAACTTGTTGAGCATTCGATTAATCTTGTTGACCGATCCTACCTGATTGAGAGGCAGGCGGACTATACGACTCTGCTCGGCAATAGCCTGAAGAATAGACTGACGAATCCACCATACGGCATACGAGATAAACTTGAAGCCTCGGGTCTCGTCAAACTTCTCAGCGGCTTTAATCAGCCCCAGATTTCCCTCATTGATGAGGTCGGGAAGAGACATTCCCTGATTCTGGTATTGCTTAGCAACTGAGACAACAAATCGCAGATTAGCCTTTGTCAGGCGCTCTAATGCTTGTCGATCACCCTTACGAATGCGCTGAGCGAGTTCTACCTCTTCTTCGGTAGAAAGAAGTTCTTCACGTCCTATTTCTTGTAGGTATTTCTCCAGCGACTCACTTTCGCGATTCGTAATGGACTTGGTAATCTTTAGTTGTCTCATTTAGTCATAGATTTTTTAGTTGAATGCAAAAGTAAGGTATTTTTTCGGAATAACCAAAAGAATACCTTACTTTTTTATTTATCTAGGAGAATATCTATGATTCTCTTACTCGTTTTGCAGGTAAACTACGAAACCACCACGCTTGCCTGTGGGGAAGATACCCTTGATAACCAACATCTGGTCCTTGGCATCTTTCACTACCTGCTGCAGATCATCGAATGAGCGCATAGGCTGGTCGTTTACAACCTGAATGATGAAGCCCTTAGGAACGCCTGCTTCCTTCATCTTACCACCATTAACCTTGAGCACCTCGAGACCGTAAGAGATTTCCAGCTGTTTCTTCTGACTATCAGTAACAGGACGTACATCGATGCCCAAAATATCAACATCGGCATTCTTCACTACCTTAGTGTTGCCCTGCTCATTCTTCAGTGTGAGTGTAACGGTCTTCTCCTTCTTGTTGCGCAGATACTTCACAACCACCTTGTCACCAGGACGCTTCTGAGCGATGATGCCTTGCAACTCGCCAAACTGCTTTACCTTCTTACCGTCTACATAAGTGAGCACGTCGCCCTTCTGCAGACCACCGTCGGCAGCAGCACCATCTTCTACTACTTCAGCAATATAGATACCTTCCATAGTACCGAGGTCAACTTCGTTGCCCTTATCTTTCTCGCTATCTACATAGCTGCTAACATCGCTACCAGAGATACCAATCATAGCACGCTGATAGGTACCATACTTTTTGAAGTCTTCGACAGCTTTCTGAACGATAGAGGTGGGGATGGCGAAACCATAACCGATGTTGGCACCTGTGGTTGAAGCCAACATAGCATTGATACCAATCAGTTCGCCGCGTGTGTTAACCAATGCACCACCAGAGTTACCCTGGTTGATGGCAGCATCAGTCTGAATCATTGAGCTGACACCAGAACCCATAGAACGAGCCTTGGCGCTAACAATACCTGCGGTAACGGTGTTGTTCAACCCCAAGGGGTTACCTACTGCCAGTACCCACTCGCCAACCTTTACATTCTCGCTATTGGCAATAACGATGGCAGGCAGATTCTTGGCATCAATCTTTATCAGTGCCAAGTCGGTAGTCTTGTCGGCACCAATGATACGAGCCGAATATTCTTTTGAGTTCTCATTGAGTGTTACAGTCAGTTCGTCTGCACCATCAACCACATGGTTGTTGGTAACGATGTAGCCATCGGCAGAGATGATAACACCAGAACCGGCGGCAGCACGCTTTGGAGTTTGTACCTGGCGGCGGCGACCATTGCCCTGACTCTGTCCGCGACCAAAGAATCCACCGAAAGGATCGCTGAAGAAATCTTCAAAGGGATCGCTGTATTCCACAGTTTGTACCTTAGAATTTGTTACCGACTTGATATATACTACAGACGGCAACGCCTTCTCGGCAGCATAAGTAAGATCAACAGGCTGTCCTGGAGTTACAGCAGGGGCAGCCTGTGTCTTGTTGCACGAAGCTGCAGAAAAGGCGATAACCATCAGATATACCGCCGGCATCAAGCTCTTTACAATCTTTTTCATATTCCTATTTTTAGTTTAAAGTGTTAATAATATTTCTAACCATTGGTTTTGCTAACCGAGTGCAAATATAGGAGCATTTTTTCGTATTCTGCCAAATTGTCGTATCTTTTTGTCGCAATTTAACACTTCTGCCATTACACTTAACGGCTGTTAGAAATTAACGATTGAATTGTGAAAAGACTAACAAAATTAACGAATAGATATATTTTTAGTTGCTTATTTTAAACTAAATAAAGAGGGAAACCTCGTCGGCCTCCCTCTTCAATATATAAATATGGTGTACGATTAGTATTCGAATGTGCCAAACTCACTTTTGATGGTGAGGCTCTTCTTGCCTTCCTCGATATGGCCAACTATCTGGGCATCGATATTGAAGCTCTTAGAGATGGCGATTACTTGTTCGGCAACTTCCGGACGTACATAGATCTCCATGCGGTGTCCCATATTGAATACCTGATACATTTCCTTCCAATCGGTGCCAGAGCACTCGTGGATAGCACAGAAGAGGGGAGGAACTGGGAACATGTTGTCCTTGATGACCTTGCAGTTGTCGTTGACAAAGTGTAGTACCTTGGTCTGTGCACCGCCAGTACAATGTACCATACCGTGAATCTCAGGGCGCAGTTCATCAAGCAACTTCTTGATAACAGGAGCATAGGTGCGGGTGGGAGAGAGCACCAATTGACCAGCATCAACGGGAGAACCTTCGACAGCATCAGTCAACTTATACTTGCCGCTATATACCAAGTCATCGGGTACTGCGTGGTCGAAACTCTCGGGATATTTCTCTGCCAAATACTTGGCAAAGACATCATGACGAGCAGAGGTAAGACCATTAGAGCCCATACCGCCATTGTAACGCTTCTCGTAGGTGGCCTGTCCTGTAGAAGAAAGACCAACGATAACATCGCCAGGACGGATATTGGCATTATTGATGACATCACTGCGCTTCATGCGACAAGTAACGGTGCTATCAACAATAATGGTGCGTACCAAGTCGCCAACATCGGCAGTCTCGCCACCTGTAGGATAGATGCCGATACCCATCTCGCGTAATTCGGCAAGCAACTCATCAGTGCCATTGATGATGGCACTGATAACCTCACCAGGTACGAGCATCTTGTTGCGACCAATGGTGGAACTAACGAGGATGTTATCAACAGCACCTACACAGAGCAGGTCGTCGGTATTCATCACGATAGCATCCTGTGCAATACCTTTCCATACAGAGAGGTCACCCGTCTCCTTCCAATACATATAGGCGAGGCTTGACTTGGTGCCAGCACCATCGGCATGCATGATGTTACAATAGTCAGGGTCACCACCCAGAATGTCGGGGATAATCTTGCAGAAAGCCTGTGGGAAGATACCTTTGTCGATATTCTTGATAGCAGCGTGTACGTCTTCTTTTGCGGCACTCACACCGCGTTGCATATAACGATTGTTCATTCTTAAATGGGCAATAGTCTATTAGAAATTAACTTCGGGAGCATTCTCTGCACCAGCCATAGCCTCGAACTTATCCATGGTGTTGAAACCAAAGATGC
This sequence comes from Prevotellaceae bacterium MN60, assembly GCA_900199555.1. Taxonomy (GTDB): domain Bacteria; phylum Bacteroidota; class Bacteroidia; order Bacteroidales; family Bacteroidaceae; genus Prevotella. The sequence continues at coordinate 275,234 of FZQZ01000001.1, read as the reverse complement.
CAGCGAGGATGTTCTTGGGGAATTTACGGACTGTTATATTGTATTCCTGAACAGCTGCATTGTATTTGATTCGAGCTTCGTTCACACGATTTTCAGAACCTTCAATTTGTGCTTGTAAGGTTTGAAATTGTGTGTTGGCTTTTAAGTCTGGATAGCTCTCCTTAATAGCAAGAAGGCGACCGAGCGCCTTTTCTAACTCACCCTGTGCTTGCATGAATTCTTTTATCTTCTCTGGTGTCATGTTGGATGGATTAATCTTAATCTGAAGAGCCTTAGAACGAGCATCAACAACACCTTCGAGAGTCTCCTTCTCGTGTGTAGCATATCCTTTTACTACTTTTACGAGGTTAGGGATGAGGTCGGCACGACGTTGACATGTTACTTGTACATCGGCGAAAGCTTTTGTTGCCTCTTCCTGCTCACTGACCATAGAATTGTAACCACTTGCAGCCCACATACAAATGATGACGATGGCTGCGATAACTGCGATAAGAGTCTTGTTAAGTTTCATAATGCTTGATATTAAATTGTTGTTATTTCTTTATTACCAACGGGATGTGGCACCACCGCCACCGAAGGAACCTCCTCCAAAGCTTCCTCCACTGAAGCCGCCGCCACCGCTACTTCTTCCTCCTCCGAAGCCTCCGCCGCCACCTCCGCGTGGTGCTTCATAGAATGGATTAGAAAGCAATATGGTAGCTGCGCTAAGCGAAATCCATTGATAGATACGATTCTTACGAGCGAAGAAGAGGCACCAAATAGTGAGGAAGGCAAAGGTGAGACCGATGGATAGTGTTAGCTCGTCATCACTATCGTCACTGCCTTGGCTAAGATTCACTGTAGGCATAGCTTTCTTCTCTAAGGTAGAGTAGAGTGCTTCCGTGAGATAAATCATAGCACTGTCTGGTTGTTCTATCTTCATAAAAGGTACTGCATATTCCTGTTGCAGACGATAACACTCTGCATCAGTGAGGTCACCTTCGAGTGAACGTCCTGGTGAGATGTTGATAGAGTGGTCTTCATAACCTACAACAACAATCAGTCCTCTGTCACCATGTCCTACACCATATTTATTTCCCACATCTTGAGCCATGCGGAAAGGGTCATCGTTTTCAATATGATTGACAACGATAGTAACCGATTGTACGCCCAACTCAAGGTTCAGTTGTTGTAACGTCTTATTCATGCGCTCTACGGTTTGTGGCGTGAGCACATGATCAGGATTAGATACATATTGGGTAGAATCTTGCAGATAAGGAATGGGAATATTGTTAGCATTCCAGTAAGTCGCATCTGAAGAACCTTCGGATATCTCAGAAGAATCGAGAGTATCGCTGAAAGGGTTATCTTCATCTGGCAAAGATGCTGTACAGCATACCATTGACAGAATAACGCCAATAACAAATGTCCAGCCCCACTTACGACGAGACTTGGCCCATTCGGGATGTTCCTGTTCGTACAATGAGGTGAGCTCGTTGCGCTTTGAATGGTATTCTTTCTCCAATGATTCATAGCGTTTGGAATACTGCTTCTTCAAACGTGACGGAGAAGGGTTCAGTACCTTGTTCTTTTTCTCTACAGCGTAGGAGTCTTTCAGCATACGAATGGATTCGTTATACTGTCTGGTCAGTTGGCTTAGTTGGTCGGTGTATGACATAATGTTATTTTTCGTTCCAGAATTCCCATGAAGCAAAAGCCTGCAATAGTAACATCTCTAGACCATTCTTAGTCTGTGCACCATACTCAGCACCACGTTTCATGAAGAGTGTCTCGTCAGGATTATAAATGAGATCGTAGAGGATGGTATGCGAGTCCATTGCCTCGTAAGGTAGTTGTGGGCATTCTTCGGTCTTGGGATACATGCCCAAGGGGGTACAGTTGACAATGACATTATATTCGCGTATGATATCGGGAGTGATATTTTGATACTGGATGGTATCAGGACGCTCGTATCGACTAACGAATACGGTCTCTAATCCTAGATTGCGCAGTCCATAATTGATGGCTTTTGAAGCTCCGCCTGTTCCGAGAATAAGCGCTTTCTTGTGCCATTTCTTCTCAATCATGGGCTCAATACTCTTGGTAAAGCCGATGACGTCGGAGTTGTAACCTTTCAGTTTGACACTTTTCCCTTCGTGTGATACCTTAATCACATTGACGGCTCCTATTGCCCTCGCCTCAGGTGAGATGCTGTCCAAATAGGGTATCACTTTTTCTTTGTATGGAATGGTGACATTCAACCCCTTTAGTTCGGGGTTTAGATTCAGAACCTCATCGAGTGCCTCGATGGTAGGTATCTCGAAGTTCTCGTAAACAGCATTTATTCCCTCGTCTTGGAAACGCTGGTTGAAATAGCTGATGGAGAACGAGTGACCGAGCGGGTATCCGATAAGTCCGTATTTGTCCATAATGAAAACTATTTAGTTGCAAAGTACATCGTACAGATTCCAAAAGTGAGACGCTTGAACTGCGCTTCTGCAAAACCTGCTTTTTTGAGGATCTCGACCATACGCTCACCTTGAGGGAAAGCCTCGATGGTCTTGGTGAGATAAGAGTAGGCACTGGTGTCTTTGGAGATGAGTCGTCCATAGACGGGTAGTACGCTATGAGCATACAGATGGAACAGCTGTTTCATGGGAAAGGACACGGGAGTGGTCAACTCTACTATACTTAGATGACCTCCCTTCTTCAAAACCCTGCACATCTCTGAAAGTCCGCAATCGAGGTCGGCAAAGTTACGGATACCGAAAGCTGCAGTTACGGCATCGAATGTGTTATCAGGATAAGAGAGGTTGAGACAGTCTTGTCGCTCAAAGGAGATAATGTTGTCAAGTGCAGCTTTCTTTACTTTCTGTCTGCCAATCTCCATCATACCTTCAGAGATGTCTGCACCAATAAGTTGTTGGGGCTGTAGCATCTTAGCGGCAAGAATGGCAAAGTCGCCTGTCCCTGTAGCGATATCGAGCATGGTCTGAGGCTTATAGGACTGTAACTGCTTGATAGCTTTACGACGCCAACCACGATCAATATCCCATGAGAGACGATGGTTCAACTGGTCGTAGGTGGGAGCGATGTTATCAAACATCTGCTCCACCTGTTCGGCCTTTGAACCGTTATGATAGGGTTTTATCGTCTCTTGCTGGTACATATCTTTTGTTTTTCTTGGATTATCTAGGTTTTCCCTAGGTATTCCTAAGCTTTTCTATTTTTCAAGTAGGCGCTAACATTCTTCTCAATGCGAGCAGCAATGTCGTCGCTATCGGCAGCCTTCTCGAACTTCTCACCGATAATGTGCTCATACAGTTCGATGTAGCGTTCGCTAACACTCTCTGCATATGCGTCGGTAATCTCTGGCATTGTCTGACCAGGCTCGTTCATGAAGTTGTGTTCAATGAGCCATTGACGTACAAACTCCTTAGAGAGTTGTTTCTGGGGCTCACCCTTAGCCAATTTCTCTTCATAGCCGTCTGCATAGAAGTAGCGAGAAGAGTCGGGAGTGTGAATCTCATCGATAAGGTATACCTTTCCGTCGCGCTTACCAAACTCATATTTTGTGTCAACGAGGATAAGTCCTTGCTTTTTGGCAATTTCCTGACCACGGGCAAAGAGCTTGCGAGTGTAGTCTTCCATGACTTTATAGTCCTCTTCAGAGACAATTCCCTGAGCGATAATCTCTTCGCGTGAAATATTCAGGTCGTGACCCTCATCGGCTTTGGTTGTAGGAGTGATGATGGGCTCTGGGAAATGTTCGTTCTCTTTCATGCCCTCGGGCAGACGAACACCGCAAATCTCACGGCAACCATTCTTATACTCGCGCCATGCAGAACCAGTGAGGATAGAACGGATAATCATCTCTACACGGAAACCTTCACACTTTAGTCCTACAGTAACCATGGGGTCTGGAGTTGCCAGTTTCCAGTTGGGACAGATGTCACTAGTGGCATCAAGGAATTTGGCTGCAATCTGGTTGAGTACTTGTCCTTTGTAGGGAATTCCCTTTGGGAGAATAACGTCAAAGGCCGAAATACGGTCTGTTGCTACCATGACCATCAGGTCGTCATTGATGTTGTACACGTCGCGTACCTTACCATGATATACGCTCTTTTGTCCTTCAAAGCTGAAGTCAGTCTTTGTTAATGCTTTCATTATTGTGTTTACTTTGATCGAAATGTTCGTATGCGTTGACGATGCGAGTTACCAGCTTGTGACGTACAATGTCCTTGCGGTTAAGTTCCACAATGCCGATACCCTCTACTCCTTTCAATATTTCCAGAGCCTCTACCAATCCACTCTTTTGTGAGCGTGGTAGGTCTATCTGTGTCATATCACCCGTAATAATCATTTTCGTGTTCCATCCCATACGAGTGAGGAACATGCGAATCTGTTGGGGAGTCGTGTTCTGTGCTTCATCCAGGATAACAACTGCATCAGACAAAGTGCGACCACGCATAAATGCTAGTGGTGCAATCTGGATAATATGATGCTCCATCATCTCCTGCAATTTCACTTGTGGTAACATATCCTCCAAAGCATCGTATAGCGGTTGCAGATAGGGATCTATCTTGTCTTTCATGTCACCAGGTAGAAAACCTAATTTCTCACCAGCTTCTACAGCTGGGCGTGACAGGATAATCTTCTTGGCAGTCTTCTCCTTAAGTGCTTTAACAGCTAGAGCAATAGAAAGATATGTCTTACCAGTTCCTGCAGGTCCAACAGCAAATACCATATCATTATTCTGATAGGCATCAATCAGTTGCTGCTGGTTCTGACTACGGGCCTTGATAGCTCGTCCAGACATGGAGTAACAAACAACACCATCAGGAATTTCTTCACTGGTGCGTCGTCCTTTGACAATGTCTAATATATCTTCTTCGTGGAGTGAATTAAATTTTAATACATGTTGTCGCATACGCTCTGCACTTTCTTCAAATGCAGCCATTTGCTCTTCATCGCCTAAAACGCGTATGACGTTGTCGCGAGCTACAATGCGCAGTTTCGGGTATAGCGCACGAATCATTTGGAGATGTTGATTTCCAGTCCCATAGAACACTACAGGATCAATATCCTCTAATACTATATGCTTCTCTATCACGTTCTACGTTTTCTTTTCAATTATCAACGATGTTGCAAAGGTACGAAAATAAAGTGAAAAGTGAAGAGCGAAAAGTGAAAAATTTGTCGTCACATAGTACATTTTTACTTATTTTTTGTACTTTTGCAGTCAGAATATGAGATATAGTACAAATCAACAAGGAGAATACGACCATTTTGAGGTCTTGGAAGAGCAACCTTTGTTGCCTTTCCTGTTAGAGCATGTCCAGCAAAGTCGCAATAAGATTAAACTGACACTTCAGGGACAGGGGGTCAAGGTGAATGGTAAAACAGTTACCCAGTTTGACTATCTGCTGAAGCCTGGCATGAAGGTCGCATATTCTAGAACCAAGCGTAATCAGCAGGCATTCAAGAGTCGTTATGTGAAGATTGTCTATGAAGATAGATGGCTTATTGTTGTTGAGAAACAGCCTGGTATTTTGTCAATGGCTGCAGGTCATTCGTCGCTGAATGTCAAGACAGTGCTTGATGACTATTTCAAGAAAAGTCGCCAGAAGTGTACTGCTCATGTGGTTCATCGTTTAGACCGTGATACCAGTGGCTTGATGGTTTATGCTAAGGATATGGAAACCGAGCAGATATTAGAGCATAATTGGCATCAGATTGTTTACGACCGTCGTTATGTGGCTGTACTCTCAGGAGAAATGGAGCAAGATGATGGTACTATTGAGAACTGGCTCAAAGATAATAAGGCTTATGTTACTTATTCTTCTCCTGTAGATAATGGCGGAAAATTGGCTATCACTCATTTTCACGTATTAGATCGCACTACAGAACATTCTTTAGTAGAGTTTAAGTTAGAGACTGGTAGAAAAAACCAGATTCGTGTCCATGCTGCAGATATGGGCCATCCCGTGTGTGGTGACTCTAAATATGGTAATGGTGATGATCCTATTCATCGCTTATGCCTGCATGCTTGGCTGCTCTGCTTTGAGCATCCTTGGACACATCAGCCAATGGAGTTTGAAACCCCTGTACCTGCGATGTTCCGCCATTTGTTTAAGTAAAAAGGAAAGAAAAGATGGAAAGTAATATGACCTATTATATAGCCTTATTGGCACTAATTATTATTGCTGTACTAGTGGCCAAAAAGGTTGCTTCGTGTCTGATTAAAACAGTTATTACGCTTATCCTTTTAGCAGTGGGAGTAGCAATCTACTGGATGTATCTTAAATAAGCAATAATCCAATAGATACGCTAAGTCCGTAGATAAACATGTTGCGGGCTGTTTCACTAAGACATTCGTTTAGCTCTCTTCCGTGGTTGATGCGACGCATCTTCTGCCATGTTAATACATGTAGTAACAGGTATGAGAATGGCATAATAAAAGCCAATATATGACCATTAATCCAGAAGGTTATTCCCGCTAATACGGCGCCGATACCTAACGAGAGGTAGAGCCATTCGGTGGCTTCTGCTCCTATTTCTACTACGAGAGTTTTCTTTCCGTCTCGTTGATCGTTGTCGCGATCGCGATAATTGTTAATGATGAGCAGTCCGTCAATCACGGCTCCACAGGCGATGGAGGCAATGAATACCTGCCATGTACAAGTGTGTAACTGTATATAATAGGTGATACAAACGGGCACGATACCAAAGAAAACAAATACGAGTACGTCGCCCATACCTACATACGATAGATGTGTGGTATAGAGAAAGCAGAACAATACGCAGATGATGCCTACAACAATCATCTCCATACCTCCATAGAGTATTAATGGTAATCCTATCACACAGGCCAAACAGGTGGTTAGTGCAATCGCCTTTTTCATGGATTCAATCTTTACCCAACCTTGTGTGCAGGCTCGTAGTGGGCCTAGACGGGTTTCTGTATCGTCATTACCACGTGTATAGTCAAAGAAATCATTGATAAAGTTGGCATCTATCTGCATGACGAGCGCAAAAGCCATACAAAGTAATGCTGCTGTCCAGCTGAAGACATCGGTAATATAGTCGCGTGTATCAATCCATGCTAATGCCAATCCTATCATCACGGGAACAGCAGCACCCGTTAAAGTCTTGGGACGAGCTGCTAACAGCCATGCCTTGATGGAGTCTTGCTTGATATGGTTTTCGTTCATCGTTCTTCTGCAAATATGCGGTCAAATATTTCTCTCATGCGGTGAGGCTCTACGATGAGCTGTCGTAGTTCATTGAGCTTTTTCTCGTTCTCCGAACCTTGAATCCACAGACGTATATAGCCATTGACGGAATATTTCTCGTCCATGTGTTGCATGAAACGGCGCCAATGTCCTTCGGTATCTAGCTGTGGGTAATTGGCTATCCCAAACTGAATGGTGCGACGAATCACTGTCTCGGGATCGATATCGCGGTCTGCTTCTGCCACAATTTTTCCATAAATACTTCTAGGCGCTCTTGATGCTGAGGCACGATGATCTTCTACGGCCTCTTTCATCATCTTGAGTTGTTCGGAGGAGAACCAATGCTTTAAACGAGCATCAGCCATCAGTATCTTGCCACTGGTAAGATGGTGGATAGCTCGTGGACCGGATAATCCAAGGTCGTGATAAGCTGCTATGGTATATGCCATATCTAAGTCGGCACCCGTCTTACGCGCTAGATCGAGTGAACGACGGATAACGCGTGTGACATGCTCCATGTTGTGAGCCTTGTCGAATGCGGCATACTGAGGCAGTATTTGTGTCTCAATAAATTCGATCAGATCAAGTGAAGGATTATTAGTCATCATATCTTTCAACTTAATTATAGAAGTTCCATGAAACACCAACTCGTAAGATACGTGCGTTGGTGGGGTAGTGGGGAGCCAGGAAATATTGCTTTGAGCCAGAACCTGCATTAACATGGTTCATGGAAATGAAGAAGCGAGCACGCTTCAGATGCATATTTGCATAAACATCAATGAAGGGGTATCCGCCAATCTCTACACGGCTGTCGGCATTCTTCTGAACGGCAAAACTACTAATCTGTGGCAGGTAATCGGGAGCTTCATACTTGGTGAAGTAGGTCATACAACCACCCAGTTCTACACTTAATACACGAGCGATCTTGAATTTCAGATATAAGTTTGAGAATAGGTTCAGCGTGGGCAATGGTAATACAGCCTTGCTGCTAGTATTCTGATAGGTAACCATATTCTCCCAATTGAATGGACCAAATGCGAAGTCTTGCTTCAGCTGTAGCGTCAGTATATTTAGATTTGTTGCTTCTTGGTATACACCTGCGGTCAGCGCCTTACGACCAGTATTGCTATAATTGTAACTCATGCCGAAATAGGTGTAGTTTTGTATCTCGTCAATAGCTACGCGCAGACTGGTGCGTGTTTTGTCGTAAGAGAAGAGGCCCTCTAAATGAGTGTGTGTCTCTGCGCTCAATGACTGCTCCCACCATAGATGCTTAGAGTGGAATTTCTTCAAGAAGTAGCCTGGCGTATTTCGTAGGAAATATGCTTTAGCAGCGAGTCTTACGGTATCGCCAAATAGTGGAAAGTTGAGGTCAGTGCTAAAGTCCATATTCACCAATCCTTGATCCATACCTGCAATACCGAGTTCTGCACTAGCATTAAAGTGGAAGGTCTTTCCCTGAGTTTTTGACAGACGTCCACCAACCATCAAGTTGTATTCAGACTGTGACTCTAGATGATAGGCAGTCTCACCACTTGTTAGGTAAGGCATCTGATAGTGACGCTGCTCATAAGAAATAAATCCCTTCAGTCCGGCTTTCATGTATTTGTTGAAGCCTTCGAGAAGTGCAAGTGCTACCGTGTTCTTTATACTCGTGTATTTGTATTTATCGTACATGTTTTCACCAGCACTACCTCCTTCATAATCCGTATCATAGTAAGTGTTGGCATAGTAGTCTGTGGGTGTTGCATAAGCCTGATAGATGCGGTCGTAGTTGTTGATGTCGAGTGTATGGATAATACTTGTAACTGGCACATACTCGCGCTTCATGTTGGCTTCGATACTATCTTGCTCGTGCTTAACGGCAAGCAGACTATCCAAAGAATTCCTAGAATCTATTTTGATACGAGTGCTATCTGTTGCAACAGCATTGTCTTTTGTTGGTTCGCTACCTGCAATCTTGGCATCTGCAGGTCTGCCTGCGGGTACATTCTCGGCATTTTTCTTTCCTTTGCGTCCACTAGCATTCTTTGATTCTTTATCCTCGTTGCCTTTGGCTTCACGGTCTGCTTTCTGTTTAGCAGAGGCTGCAGCAAACTGGCGAGCCTTGATTTCATCATCAGTCATTTTGACTTTGCGATAGAAACCAAAGTTAAGCCGCTGGGTAAAGAACAAGTGCTGCGACTTGTTACGATTCCAGTTGCTAGAGAGTACGGTTGGAATTTCACTCTCCGTAAATTGTTCTGTAAACAGCTCTGGGTGAGTGATATAGTTGTCGTTGGTGATACCGCCATTCTCGTTCGTCTTATGCTGGTAGGCGGTGGCCAATAGATGCATCTGATAGCGATCACCACGATAAGAAGAGAATAGGGTAGCGCGGAAATGCGATACGTTTTGATTTTGATAATAGCCACGAGCATAGAAATAGTCTAAGTCGAAGCCAAAGCCTAATCGCTTATTGGCATTGACAGCAAACTTGGCATCAATATGGTCTTCGCCATTCTGCTTGTCGCCACAGTTGTCGTAGCTGATATTTGTGTAGGGCGAAAGGGTGTTTAAGAAGTGAAAATCTTCAGGCTTCTTACGCATATAGTCGTACCCTTCTACGAAAAAGAACTCGCCCATTTTCCTTGGACGGTCAATAAATACACGGCTCAGGCGAGTGGTATAGTTGCTACCAATAGAGTTATACTCACCGTATCTACCTGTATTGTAGATGGAGTTCTGATAGAGGTGGGTCATAGTGTCCAACTCTACGGGGGTGATGTCACCTAATAATCGGTCTACTGTCCATGCCCATACCCCCTTAGGTACTTCCTTGTTATTGTTTACAGAATCGCGTCTGTTGGGGTTAAATGAATTATTCTCGTTTCGTTGGGTAATATTCCCATTAGCATCCATTTCTTGATACACTTGAGCCTGCATGGTGGTCATGCAGGCTGTCAGTAAGTATAAAATGGCTCGTAATTTCTTCATGATGATTTTATCATTCTCAATCCCGACTCCACAAACTTGATTATTATAGAGCCAAGTATAATATAAGTTCCCGTTTCGCGGCTACCTTGGAAATATACGTACATGCCCACGGCAGCACAAAGGATGAAAATCAGGTTCATCCAGTTTCGAATAACCTTCAGACTCATTTCAACAGACTCTCAATCTTGTTAAACAGGAAATCTTTGCGGTCAACAGTCTTACGACGGAACTTGCGTGACAGAGGCGTTAGGCGAGTTCCCTTCTTGTTAAGTGCCTCTTTATCTGTAATCCAATTCTCGGCTACGTAGCGCTTCGCTTTGCGTGCTTCGTCATATACATAGCGAATATGGCTTATTGTCACGATTGCACGTCCATCCTCACATTTTACCTCAAAAGCATAAGACATACGTGTGCGGTCAAGTTCCAGCTTTGATGATTTGAATACCAACCACTCTTCAAAGAGAGCCGACAATTCGTGCTTGTCTTTATCTTCTTTCAGGAAGTTGTGGCTCAAGTGATTTTCTTCAGTCGTCATCTTCTGCATATATTTGTAGATGATATCATAGATGTTTGCAGCACTCTTACCTGGGGCCTCAATAGTTATGCTGAATACAACCTTACCATTAACCTCGGGCACCGCACCTTTTAAATACTTGGCGTCCTTGTTTGCTTTGGTGGTTTGTTCTACTTCGGGCTTCTCCCATGAGTTGTCTTGTGCCCATACACCCATTGGTAGCAGTGCAATAAGAGCTATGATAACATTCTTTTTCATGTCTTTGATGTCTTTTGTTGTTGTCTTAATTCAGGACTACAAAGGTACGGCTTTTTTCTGAATTATCCAATATTAACCAATTAATTTTGTATAAAAAGTCCTATATGAGTTAAAAACGTATCCGTAATATATCTAGGTCGAAGATTACGGATACGAGCATGGTGTATTACGACTTGTTGAATAAGAACTAGGTTCTCTCAGACAATCATTAAGTAGAGATTGCCTAGGAGAACCTAGAAGCTATATTTGTTAATAGTGATTGCTATTAATCCATCATGACTTTGCGAGACTTTCCGTTAGCGCTACGCTCGATACAGAGTCCGCGTGGATTGTCTAATCGTCGTCCTTGAAGGTCGTAGTAAGTCTTTGGACTAGCATCATCATCTTCGTCATCCTGCTTTACGTTCTCGATAGCCGTGCTACCCTTGTCAATCATAAAGATATAAGTATTGAGGCTGCGAGCAGGCATCTCAACGGTTATGACGTCTGATGGCATTGCAATTTCTATCGCCGACTGCTGGCAAAGATTCTCAGTTTCATTGCCAGAAGATAAAAGATGAGTACCACTCTTAACTTTGTATGGAAGAGTTATTTGCAAATTATATGCGGTTTGTGTCGTATCTATAGCCATCACAATAAGTGAATCTCCCTTTACGTATGCTGAGTATTCTGTAGAATAGCCTTCTCCTGTAGTTCTGTCGGCAGAAGTTTTTAGGCGAGTAGAACCTGTAACATGCTTAGCAAAGTGAGACATTACATACGCACGAGGTAATAGCTTGTTCTTTACTTTATTTCCTTCACCGTATTTAGCCTCTCCTGTACTTACAAATGCCCAGTGGGCGCGCATATACCAATAGATATAGCCAGTAGCGCCAGCTAGCATGCATTCATTGAGTTCTTCGGCAAATATTAAGTTCTCGTGCCAAGTGGGCAGACGCTCACCAATATTGTCGGTAGAGGAATGTTCTGTCATCCAAACCTCTTTGCCATACTGTAGAGGGAGTTTAGCAGATTCTTTCATGTAGGTAAGAGGAGCATGACCATAGAGGTGTCCAGCCACGATGTCAATCTGTTCGCGACATGCGGCATCCTGCATGAGAGGGTCGGTATAGTTCTGAGTGAAACCTAGGCTCTCTCCGCTAATCAGTCGTACGCCGGGATGACTATCGCGATCCAGCATGTATGCATAGTTTTTGACAAGGTTTACCAAGTCCTCTGGGTCGTAGAGACAGCCTGAGTAACTAACCCACCAGTCTGGCTCATTCTGAATAGATACGGCATCAACATCAACGCCTTTAGAATGCATCCAGTCCAAGAAAGAATTCAGCCAAGGGAAGAACTTGTCATAGCAGTCCTCGCGTAACTTAGCTTTGATATTACCTTGGTCTTCGGCATTACCACCCTGCGCACTACCATTGGTCTTGTATTCACCGGGAGGAGACCAAGGTGTGCCGAATACGATTCCGCCACGCTGCTTGACTATCTTTGCAGAAGGCAATGAGCCATTCCAGTCGTATGGTGAGTCCCAATTGTTCCATTCTGGTACTTTGACATCACCTTCAAAGTTGGGCGAGATTTCCATACGCATAATGTTCAGTCCAATAGGAGAAACGTCGCCGTAGAGAAGCTTAACTGGCTGCGTGTCTGTTGCATAAGGGCACATGGCTCCATCGCAGCAGGCTGCACCAAAACCTGTGATAGTCTGCATGCGAGTACTTTTTACGGTTATTTTGTTGGTTCTCGTCGCAGCTTGAATACCTACTACGGCTGTTAACAACAAGATAACAGAAGTAAAGATTCTTTTCATTGATGTTGGTATTTGTAATATTGATGTAAAAATGTAATTAGGTTATACGGGGCGCAAAGGTACAAATAAAAATGTAGATAACCAACTTTTATCTCTGATTTTCTTGGAGTTTGCTATTATTTTAACTCTAATTCCTTTTGTAGACGAATGATTTCGTCGCGATATTGGGCAGCTTGCAGGAAGTCTAGCTTTTTGGCAGCTTCCTTCATCAGACGGGTAGTCTCTGCAATACTCTTCTCCAGCTGTGGGCGCGTCATCTGTTCGACGATAGGATCTGCTGCAAATGCCATAGAATTAGATGTGCTGCTGATATTGGCACGTTGTAGCTCTTTGGCATCAGAAGTCTCTCCGCTGATAAGCGATGCGGTTAGTGCTTTCTTGATTTGGGTGGGGGTGATGCCGTGTTCTTCGTTGTATTTCAGCTGCTTATTGCGACGACGTAATGTCTCGTCTATGGTTAGTTGCATAGAGGCTGTGATGGTGTCGGCATACATAATGACCTTTCCGTTAACATTACGAGCTGCACGACCTGCCGTCTGCGTAAGACTGCGATGAGAGCGAAGAAAACCTTCCTTGTCGGCATCCAAGATGGCTACTAATGATACCTCGGGCAGGTCGAGGCCTTCACGCAGAAGGTTTACACCCACCAATACATCGTAGGTGCCATTGCGTAAGTTCTCTAGAATCTTCACACGTTCGAGTGTGGTTACTTCGCTATGGATATAGGCTGTTTGAATGCCGTGGTTCAGCAGGTATTCGCTTAGCTCCTCTGCCATACGTTTGGTTAGTGTGGTTACGAGGACGCGCTCCTGATGTTGGATGCGCTGTTGAATCTCGTCCATCAGGTCGTCAATCTGATTCTCCGTTGGACGAACTTCTATCTCAGGGTCTAATAGTCCAGTAGGACGTATTACCTGCTCTACAACGATACCCTCCGCCTCATTTAATTCGTAGTCGGCAGGCGTTGCAGAGACGTAGATTACCTGATTGGTCATCTGCTGGAATTCGTCAAATGTCAATGGACGATTGTCGAAGGCGGCAGGAAGACGGAAACCATACTCTACGAGGTTGGTCTTGCGAGCACGGTCGCCACCATACATGGCTCCAATCTGAGGTACACTAACGTGGCTCTCGTCAATAACCAATAGATAGTCATCAGGGAAGAAGTCAAGAAGACAGTAGGGGCGTTCGCCAGCTTGACGACCATCGAAATATCGTGAATAGTTCTCGATACCTGAGCAGTGGCCTAGTTCCTTAATCATCTCCATGTCATACTCTACGCGTTCTTTGATGCGTTGCGCCTTGATGTTGTCGCCTACTTCTTCAAAGAAGGCAATCTGTTTTACGAGGTCGTCTTGTATCTGTCTGATGGCGATGTTCGTTTGCTCTTGCGTGGTCATGAAAAGGTTGGCAGGGTAGAGCTTGTACTCGTTAAATGTTGCCATACGATGCATGTCCATGCAGTTCAACTCCTCAATGCTGTCAATCTCATCATCCCAGAAGGTGATGCGCAGGATAGCCTCACTATAAGCCATCGCGATATCAACGATGTCGCCTTTAACTCGGAAACAACCACGTTTCAATTCTAGGTCGTTTCTGGTGTATAACGCTGCTACCAATTTCCTTAACAGTGCGTTACGGTCTATAATTTGTCCTTTATGAATTTCGATGATGTTCTCATTCAAGGCGACAGGACTTCCCATACCATAGATACAAGATACGGAAGATATGACGATGACGTCTTTGCGACCAGACATTAGGGCACTTACCGCACTGAGTCTTAAACGGTCAATTTCCTCGTTGATGGCTAAGTCCTTTTCGATATAAGTGTCGGTAGTGGGTAGGTATGCCTCAGGCTGATAGTAGTCATAATAACTGACATAATATTCTACCGCATTATCGGGAAAGAAACCTCGCATCTCTTCATACAATTGGGCTGCTAGCGTTTTGTTGTGAGATAGTATGAGCGTAGGTTTTCCAATGTTGGCAATAACGTTGGCAACGGTAAAGGTCTTACCAGAGCCCGTAACGCCCAACAATACCTGCGCTTTGTCACCATGCTTGATTCCATCCGTCAATTGTCGAATGGCTTCAGGCTGGTCGCCCGTTGGTTTGTATTTTGAAGTGAGTTGAAAGTCCATAAGTTGTGCAAAATTACGAAATATTTCCTAATTCAGTGTCCATAATCCTAATTTTTATCAAAAAACTTTGTTTTTCTCATCAAAAATGCGTAATTTTGCACGTCAAATTTGATTCTAACATGAAGAAAAACGTCATTATTGCACTTTTGGTGGCCTCCTTGTTCTCGGGATGTGCTAACGAATTCAATAGGATATATATGTCCCAGGATGTCACATATAAGTACGAATGTGCCAAGCAGTATTTTGCAATGGGTAAATTCGACCATGCATCTACTTTGTTGCAGGATGTGGTGATAGCACAGAAGGGACGCAATAATGCACAGGAAAGTCTCTACATGTTGGCGTTGGCTCAGTACAATAATCGCGACTATGAGCTTGCTAGTGCTACTTTCAGAAAGTATTTCCAGAGCTATCCCAAGGGCGATTATGCAGAGCAGTCTGCTTTCTATATTGGTCAGTCGCTATATGAGAGCGTGCCTGAGCCACGTTTGGATCAGACTCCTACCGTAGGCGCTATCACTGCTTACCAGAATTTTATTGATTACTACCCTGATTCACAACTGCGTTCTGCTGCTCAGGATCATCTTTTTAAGTTGCAGGACAATCTTGTACAGAAGGAGCTGCTCTCTGCTAAACTCTACTACAACCTCGGAGGTTATTTTGGTAATATCAATGCCAATACCGAATCTAACTATGAGGCTTGTATCATCACAGCACAAAATGCGCTGAAGACCTATCCTTATACCGATAAGCGTGAGGATTTCTCAGTGTTGATTATGAAGAGCAAGTACTATTTGGCAAAGAATAGTTCTGAGGAGAAGAAGGTAGATCGCTATCGTGATGCCGAGGACGAATGTTATGGATTCCTCAACGAGTTTCCTGAGTCTAAGGAGTGCAAGACTGCTCAGGAATATATCGAGAAATGCAAGTTAGTGACGAAAGACTAACGGTTAAATAGTAATTGAATAGCAAATAGTTTAAATGTAAATATATAATATGGATTACAAGAAGTCAAAAGCACCGGTCAATACAGTGACCCGTAACATCATGGATCTTTGCGATGAGACAGGTAATATCTACGAGAGTGTAGCAATTATCTCTAAGCGCGCTAATCAGATTAGCGTTCAGATTAAGGACGACCTGTCAAAGAAGCTCGCAGAGTTCGCTTCATACAACGACTCTCTAGAGGAGGTCTTCGAGAACCGTGAGCAGATTGAGATTTCTCGTTACTATGAGAAGTTGCCAAAACCCTCATTGTTGGCTACTCAGGAGTTTATTGAGGGCAAGGTATATTGGCGCGATCCTGCTCGTGAGCAGCAGGCTGCCAACGAAGATCGTTTGTAAGCTATGATTCAGCGTAAGCAAACCCTTTTTCTGCTTATTGCCGTTATCCTTGGTATGGTCCATTTCCAATCTTGGGTGCTATTCGGTATGCAGATATTGGCTTCGGCTATTAGTCTTATAGCCATCTTCCTGTTTAAGCGTCGCCCCATGCAGGCCAATCTATGTCTGGCTGCCATCCTTGTCAATCTGGCTTGGTATGTAGCGTTAGCAGTAACGATGCAGCAGGGCGCAGCAGAGTCTTTACCTATAACGGCATGTATGCCTATTATTGCAGCTATTCTTTGTCTGTTAGCTCGAAGAGGAGTGATGGCTGACGAGAAGCTGGTGAAGGCAGCAGATAGACTCCGTTAAGATATCTGTTTATTTCTACGCTTACTCAGTTTTTGGTGAGTATAAAGAAAAGCGAGGAAGTTCTGAGACTTCCTCGCTTTCTTATTTGCTTTATTGCGATGTTTACTTTTGCGCTTTTAAGGCAGCGATAGACTCGCGTAGTGCAGCAATCTTCTCTTCTGAGTCGCTCTGCTTCTTGCGCTCCATAGCTACTACGGCCTCAGGAGCGTTGGCAACAAAGCGCTCATTAGAGAGCTTCTTCATAACGCCCTGCAAGAAACCTTCGAGGTGCTTCAGCTGAGCCTCCATTTTCTCGATTTCTGCATCGATATCAATCATATTACCCAGAGGTATTGCAAATTCATCGGTACCAATCATGAAGGCACTTGCAGTAGCATCCTTCTCTGTTACTACATTGATAGCACTTACGTTGGCCATCTTAGTGATAACAGCGTTGTATGCCTCATAGCGGTTCTGTGCTACAGCCTGCAACTCCAATGCCTCCTTAGGAGCAATGTTCTTCTGGTTACGTACCATACGGATGCCAGAGACAATCTGCTTAACCAGTTCGATGTCACCGAGCAACTTCTCGTCTTCAGCAGTAATCTTGTCCAATACGAGGCTTTCGCGCATGATGCTCTCGCCAGCATTACGCTCGTAGAGAGCCTGCCACAATTCCTCAGTGATGAATGGCATGAAGGGGTGCAGCATCTTCAACAGGATGTCGAAGAAGCGCAGAGTTGCTTCGTAGGTAGCACGGTCGATAGGCTGAGCCTCGCCATTGATATATGCAGGCTTCACCATCTCCAGATACCAGCTAGAGAACTCGTCCCAGAACAACTTATATACAGCCATCAGAGCTTCAGAGATACGATACTTAGAGAAGAGGTCTTGCATCTCCTCGCCCACAGCCTTCAGCTTAGCGTCAAACCAAGCAACAGCAGTCTTGCCAGCTTCGGGTTGTTCGATATCAGCTACCTGCCAGCCCTTAACCAAGCGGAAGGCATTCCAAATCTTATTGTTGAAGTTACGTCCCTGCTCGCACAGAGCCTCGTCGAAGAGGATGTCGTTACCAGCAGGAGCAGACAGCATCATACCCATACGTACACCATCGGCACCAAACTTCTCAATCAGGTCGATGGGGTCAGGTGAGTTACCCAGTGACTTAGACATCTTACGACCCAGCTTGTCGCGAACGATACCGGTGAAATATACGTTTTTGAAGGGGAACTTGCCCAGATATTCCTCACCAGCCATAATCATACGAGCTACCCAGAAGAAGATGATGTCTGGACCTGTTACGAGGTCTGAGGTGGGGTAGTAGTAGTTGATTTCCTCGTTGCCGGGATTGTTGATTCCGTCGAACAATGAGATTGGCCACAACCATGATGAGAACCATGTGTCGAGTGCGTCCTCGTCCTGCTTGAGGTCTGAGAGCTGAAGGTTTGCATTGCCACTCTTCTCGCGAGCCAACTCAAGAGCCTTCTCTGCATTCTCGGCTACTACGTAGTCATCGTTCTCGTTGTAGTAGTAGGCAGGAATGCGATGTCCCCACCACAACTGGCGAGAGATACACCAGTCTTGAATATTCTCCAACCAGTTCTTGTAGGTATTCTTATACTTGGCGGGATAGAACTTTAGCTCATCATTCATTACAGGTGGCAGAGCGATGTCGGCAAAGTGCTTCATCTTGAGGAACCACTGCAATGAGAGACGTGGCTCGATAGCGGTGTCGGGGTTACGCTCAGAGTAGCCCACCTTATTAGTATAGTCCTCAATGCGCTCCATCAGTCCGGCAGCCTCCAAGTCTTTGGCAATCTGCTTGCGGCATGCAAAGCGATCCATACCTACGTAGAGAGGTGACTGCTCAGAGATAGTACCATCAGCATTGAAGATGTCGATAGTCTCCAGATTATGAGTCTTACCCAGCATGTAGTCGTTGGTGTCGTGAGCAGGAGTTACTTTCAGACAGCCTGTTCCGAACTCGATGTCTACATAACGGTCTTCGATAACGGGGATCACGCGACCTACCAGAGGTACAATCACCTTCTTGCCCTTCAGCCACTGGTTCTTTACGTCCTTGGGGTTGATACACATAGCGGTATCGCCCATGATAGTCTCAGGACGTGTGGTAGCAACTACAGCATAGTAGCCCTTCTCATCCTTGTGGATGATGTTGCCAGCCTTCTCCAGTTCTTCCAGGTTATCAAGAGTTTCCAGATCTGCCACATAATACTTCAGGTGATATAGCTTAGACTTCTCCTCTTTGTAGATTACCTCCTCGGTAGAAAGAGCGGTCAGCGCCTTGGGGTCCCAGTTGACCATACGCAGGCCACGATAGATATATCCCTTGTTATAGAGATCTACAAATACCTTGATGACACTTGCAGAGCGCTTCTCGTCCATTGTGAAGGCGGTGCGGTCCCAGTCGCATGAAGCACCCAGACGGCGCAGCTGCTTCAGGATGATTCCACCGTGCTCGTCAGTCCAGTCCCATGCATGCTTTAAGAACTCGTCGCGTGTCAGGTCATGCTTCTTGATGCCCTGCTCGGCCAGTTTCTTAACCACTTTGGCCTCTGTTGCGATAGAGGCGTGGTCGGTGCCTGGTACCCAACAAGCATTCTTGCCCTCCATACGGGCACGACGAATGAGAATATCCTGAATAGTATTGTTCAGCATATGTCCCATATGCAGCACACCCGTTACGTTGGGTGGTGGAATAACGATGGTGTAGGGCTCACGTCCATCGGGTTTTGAGGCGAACAATTTGTTGTCCAGCCAATACTGATACCATTTCGATTCGACCTCTTTTGGGTCGTATTTGCTAGCTAATTCCATATACCTTATTATAATAATGGCTGCAAAGGTACGAATAAGTGAGAAGAAAACCAAATTTTATTTGATTTTTCTCGAACGAGAGCACCTTCGAAGTATTTCAAAAAGTGCGAAATTTGTGGTTGGCAAGAAAATAATTATGAATTATGCATGATGAATTATGAATTATTTACTACCTTTGCATGTTGAAAGCAGTGCCTCGGTCTGTCGCTGGTGCTCATAGGAGCGCGAGAGGAAAGTCCGGGCAGCATAGGACACTCCACTGGTGAAAGTGCCAGCAGTTGGCGACAGCTGGATATGGGAGAAGAGAATGACCGCTTCGCAAGAAGTAAGGGTGAGAAGGTGGTGTAAGAGACCACCAGTCGGCGGGTGATCGTCGGGCTGTTCCATCTGGAGGCTGCAAGTTCGCGTATACCATCGTTCGAGGGCTGTCCGCCCGATGCGCAAGCAACGATGGAGGGTAGAATGCTTCAGTCGTAGGGTAACCTGCGAAGTAGATAAATGACAGACACCTCGCAAGAGGTACAGAACCCGGCTTATAGGGGCAGTGCTTTCTTTTTTATCTTATATTTTATTTGTTTTCGTAAAAACTAAGAACTTAAAATATCATGGGTCGACGGATAGATGCTATTATCCAGTTCTTTCAGACGGATATATGGAGAATCAATCAGGACGATGTGTCGCCACTGAAGTTCCTCTTCTTGGAAATTGCAAAGAAACTCGTACTTGCCGTACGCTTCTTCACCACTAAGCGTGTGATGCAGAAGGCATCGGCACTCACATACTCTACCTTGTTGGCCATCGTGCCCATCACGGCAGTAGTCTTTGCTATCGCCCGCGGATTTGGCTATAACAAATATATAGAGGTATGGTTTCGTGATGCCTTCGAGTCGCAGCCACAAGTGGCCGAGGTGATTATTGGCTTTGTTAATAGCTACCTCGTTCATACTAAGAGTGGCGTATTCCTTGGTATTGGTCTTATCTTTATGCTCTATACCGTGCTCATGCTGGTGAGTAATGTCGAAGACTCCTTTAACGAGATATGGCAGGTGAAGAAGCCGCGTTCTATCTTCCGCACCTTCACCGACTATATCGCCATGTTCTTCCTCTTTCCCATCATCATCGTGCTCACGTCGGGTATCTCTATCTTTATGGCCACCATTGCCGACTCTATGCCCGACTTCCTGCTGCTAGGTCCCGCCATGCGCTTTCTCATCGACTTGCTGCCCTATGTGCTGATGTCAGGCATGTTTATCGCCCTCTATATCTTTATGCCCAATACCCATGTGAAGCCTATCAATGCCGTAGTACCAGGCATCCTCGCTGGTTTTGCTATGCAGGGACTGCAAATCTTCTATATCCATTCGCAGATGTTCCTCTCCAGCTATAATGCCATCTATGGCTCCTTTGCTGCTTTGCCACTGTTTATGCTGTGGTTACAGATTTCGTGGACCATCTGTCTTTTTGGTGCCGAACTAAGCTATACCAATCAGAATCTCGACTACTACGACTACGATGCCAATACGGGTGAGATTAGTCATCGCTATCAGATACTGCTCAATGCCCTCCTGCTGAGTCGCATCTGCAAACGCTTTGCCAACGGACAGAAACCACTTACTGCCCTCGAACTCAGCAAGCAGACCACCATACCCATTCGTATCGTCAACGATTTGCTCTTCGAACAGATGCAGGCAGGCCTCATTATTGAGATTACTGTCGACGAGAAAGGGGAGACCTCATGCTTTATGCCTGCCGAGGATATCAAAAACCTTACTTTGGGTGCCATGATAGACCGCATGGAGTCTTTCGGACAGTGGAAGATAGACCTTGATGTCAGCAAACTTTTCTCCGAACAGTGGGGTAAGGCTATGGAATTGCGCAGCATCTATCTACGAGAAACCCGTCAAATTCTCGTTCAAGACCTCTCTTTATAGCGAAAAAAGGACTATCTGAGGTATCAAATCAACCCAAAATGATGAAAATATCTACATTTTCTGAAAAAAAATTGGAAAATGTTTGGCGGTTACATAAAAAGTGCGTACCTTTGCACTCGCTTTCAAGGATATGACACTTGAACAGCAGGAACGGAGGTTCCGTAGCTCAACTGAATAGAGCATCTGACTACGGATCAGAAGGTTGTGGGTTTGAATCCCGCCGGAATCACTAAGAGAGGTATTTTAATACCTCTCTTATTTGTTTTTTAGCATTTTCCACATACTTTTAGCGTATAAAGTGAATAATTTCCTAGAATTATTTGTATCTTTGCACCGTGAAACGATGCGAGACTGCTTTCGCTCGGCAATTCAAACTTGTTTGATTGCTCTCGCTTAACCGCAGCCTTGCACCCGAAAAAGTAAATGAAATAACGATTATGGCAACAATAGTATTACAAGTTCCTGATGAGAACCTTGTTTCGAAAGTGAAGCAGGCCTGTAAGATGTTGATGGGTGTGGCTTCTGTCAAGGTACAGAAATCAGCTCCTAAAATTGATGACATCACTAAGACTGCCCATTACAAAGAAGCTATGGACGATGTCAAGAACGGACGTGTTTATCACGCTAGTAGTGTAGACGACATGTTTAATCAAATTCTTGGCTAATGTACAGTATTGATTATACTCATCAGTTCAAGAAGGATTTAAGAAAGTGTGCCAAGAGAGGCTTGGATATAGATGCTATCAAGCAAGCCATTACGATTCTCTCAGAAACTGGTACACTTCCAGACGAGTACCGTCCTCATCAATTGAAAGGCAATCATAAAGGGCAATGGGAATGTCACATTCAGCCAAACTGGTTGATGACCTGGGAACAGAACGATAAACAACTTACGCTTTTGTTCCTTGAAACTGGCACCCATGCTGATATATTTGGATGGTAGTTTTAATCTCCAATAGACCATAACTAATGATGAGACGAGAAGATTAATAATTGAGAGGCTTTCTTTGCTTTCGAGCAGAGGGAGTCTCATTGTTTTAAGCCATTTAGAAATAATTAACAACCATATGCGCCATATTTTACCAATTTTGAGCGTATATTAAAATGTACGATAACATAATCAAAGCAAATATGAAGAAAACCATTACAACTATTTTTCTGGCCTTCGTTGCAATAACGGGTTGGGCACAAGTAAATGAGACTTTTTTTCGCACAGACTCGGCATTCATTATCGGAAAGATAGTTGGTGTAAAGACTGAGGTTATGCCTAAGCAGGTATACGTGGAATGGAACAACGCCTTGACAGATATCCCCAAGGACAATATGGTCGATATAGCTGCGGATGGTAGTTTCACTTGTCGGATGCAGTTGCAGCACCCTGTTCTCAACACGCTGATATTCTCGGAGAACGGACAAGTGCAGTACTACCTCGTGCCTGGTGAGACACTGCACATGGAACTGAGGCAAGATGCCGATGGGCGTTGGACTTGTGGATACAATGCAGGGAGTTCGGCAAGAAGAGTTGAGCGTCTGTTAAAAGAAAATCTTTATTTCACGAACGAATATCGTATGATGCTAGCAGACAAGAGCGATTTGAAACACCACACTGCCATTTGCGACAGCCTCATTCGCACAACCCTCGACAGAGTTAATGCCTTGGCTGACGCCAAACAGTTCACTTCATACGAGCGGCAACTGGCTCAAACGATGGCCACAAGCATGATTTGCGCAGGCTTCCTTTTCAAGCACGGCTCATTAATGCGCGAAGACCTGATGCGTGCGTTAAGTGACAGCACATTCAATGCAGAATTATGTGCCCCCGAAAACTATGCGCCGCTGAAGTATTTGCCTTTGAACGACCCCATTCTCTTTGTCCCTTACAGCTATTCACGATTAGTAGGAAGTCTGTCCAAGACACCCGTCTGTGCGTTGGCATCCTCTTTCTTGTATTATGCCCAAGAGCAGCAGTTACTGCGTCAGGCCATGAACCGCATGATGGGCGACGAGGACAACCTGCTGACACAGATGGCCATGATGCAAGACCTGCCAAGGGGACTCACTACTGCTAAAGAAGCATACGAGCACCGGCTGCAAGCATTGGCAGACACGATGCTGACAGCGGAAGACCGTGTAGGATGGGAAAAAGCCTACGTGCCGCTCGACACCGTTCACCATCGTGCACTAGACGGATTTACACAGCCCGAACTCCGCAAGGAGGCAGAACGTCTCTTTGCCGTCACATTCGACGAATCTTTCACCTATCCCATACCAGAAGGCGACGGCAAGGCTTTACTTGAAAGAATCATCAAACCCTATCGTGGGAAGATCGTGCTGATAGACTTCTGGGCGATGTGGTGCGGTCCATGCATGCAAGCCATTGAGAAAAGCCGCGACCTGCGCCGTAGCCTGAAAGACAATCCAGATCTCCAACTCATCTTCATCGCACAAGAGGACAATCCCCAAACAAACGATACCTACAAGCAATTTGTCGTGGGTAACCTGCTTGGTGCCGACTGCTATCCTGTGAGCCGCAAAGAACTGGATCAATTGGAGGAACTGCTTCAGTTCAGAAGTATTCCACATTATATTACCATCTCTCCAGACGGACAAATCTTGCGCAACTCACTCAATTACTTTTCCAATAATTACGATTTGTTTATGCAGCGATTCATTGAAATAAAGGGAAAGTTGTCAAAAATCATCGAAACTAGATATTAATTCGATTCGATATTTGCTTGTATCACAAATAATTCGTACCTTTGCAGTATCTAAACAACTAACTAAGTTAGTAGTTGCAAGGGTATGGAGATGCCCATTGAGACTGGAAATGTTGAAGAGAGAAATGTCATTTTTGCTACCGCTGTCCAACAAGTAGCAATTGGGCTTCTAAGTAATTGATAATCAAGGTTGGTGTCAATCCCGCCGGAATCACAAAAAGGAGAAAAAAAGACCGAGCAAAGTTTACTTTAGCTTGGTCTTTTTGTTTTGCTTGTAACCATTACCTCGTGGCTAGCGATATTCTGAAAATAATTATTGTTTTTACTTAATTTCTTGCGATTAGTTGCGTATATAGTAATATAACAATAAATATTTTACTGACATGAACAAGAAATTCTTATTGACTATTCTTTTCGCTCTTACCACGATGATGGGGTGGGCACAGAGTATCTGTAGTGTAAAAGCAACGATGGATGACTACATCAAGTTGTTAAATGATCAGGGACTTTGTGTCTATGCGCTCGACTTGTCGAATCTCGAGAAAAACCAGTATCTGATGGCTCCCGTAGTCCAAGTATATACTAATGGCAAGCTGGAACAAGATATCCTGTCTGATATCGGTATCGGTTATACCAATAGCGCACCTAAGGCTACCATAGGATTCTATTCTAAGTCCGACAGCCTATTGACATTCAAATTTCAGTTCGATGAGGTTTGCGGCCTCTCATTTAGCCTACCCAAATACCCTGTAAAGAACGAGCTCGATGGTTCCGAGTCTATTCTGTATAAGGCCACCCCGTTTGCCATTCCCTCCACATGGCAGGAGCACGAAGTCATTCCTATAGTTGCCTATAGTTCTTTTTGGTATGATGTTGAAGATAAGATTTGCCGTAATTGCGATGCAAGAGAATTGGGTGCCGACTATATGAATAGCAATACATTCAAGTGCAGTCCGCATATCTATGTTTTTGGTATAAAAATTTGGAAGCGATAGGATAATTCTATTTTGATTCCACTGGTTTTGCCAATTTCATAGCATCTTTTGTGCCGAAACTTTGGCGAATAAGGGTCTCTACATATTTCCGAACGAGCGTCTCATCGTTGATGGGGGTGAAGAGGCGTATCACTCTTGTTTGGTTGTACCATACGATTTTTACCGAGTCGTTTAATGTACGACTATGTCCCGCAATGCTCAGTGAACCTCGTTCTTCTTTTAACTTGTCAAAGTTCTTTAGACCCACTTTTGATTGATTATATACGTGAGCCAACTCGACGGAAGAATCTTCTGTCATGTCTGCCACTCTCAAACTATCGATATTGTCAAGGTCAGCCTTCTCTAGATAGTCCGCATAGTCCACCATTACCTCCCAGAAATAATTCCGTGCTGCCAACAAGATGTCATATTGTTGCCACAAGATGAACCCCACCTTTCCTGATAGATGCTGTATTTCTTGTATGTAGCTGGTGTCATCTAATACAGATTCAGCTTCTTCTTTCTTTTTTTTTCTGCGATACATAATGATATAGATCGCATAGCATACAATGATGGTAATAAGTCCTGAAATTACTTGAAACATTTGTCTAGAGTTGTATTGAGGTTCAACTTTTGTTAAAACTGATGACAAAGGTAGCAATAATTATTCACTTTTTCGTATCTTTGTCCAAATTTTTAAATGAATTTTGTGAAATGAAAGACCAACTATAAAAATAATCATGTTTTTCAACTTAACCTTTCGCATTGACATTCGCTTATAATACAAATGACGCAAGAAGAGTTTGAACATATTGCTCCAGCGCTCCGTGAGTTGATGCTCACGGTTGCTCGCAGTTTCTTTGGTAATGAAGATGATGCCGAAGATGTTGCACAAGAGGGATTGATGGCTCTTCTTAGGTATATTGACAGAATGGAACCTGGAGCACGACATGATGCTCTTGCTATTAGAGTGGCAAAACACTGTTGTCTGGATATCGTGAGAAAGAGAAAGGCCGGTCTCTTTGTTTCGGGCAAGGTGAATGAGGATGTGGCTCCACCAGGCTGGAATGTTGATGCTTCGCCTCACGACGTTTTAGAAGCAAAAGAGTTGCATGAAGCAGTAAATAGGGCCGTGCTACATCTGAAACCGAGTGAACGACGTCTGTTTGAAATGAGGCAGATAGATGGTCTTGAACTTGATGACATCGCAAAGCAAACCAACATAGCGAAACCTTCGATAAAGAGCATCGTTTCTGCTGCAAGAAAGAAAGTGTTTGAAGAGGTAAAAAAGTTAAGAACATGACACATAACGAGACTGAAATATTGATTAAGAAATATCTCAACGGCGAGACAAATGCTGAGGAGGAGAGGCTGTTGGCTCTTGAGGTATCAGGCGAGAATGTTCCTGAAGACTGGAAGATTATTGCCGAGATGCTTGGTGAGCTGACTATTGATGAGGCTCTTTTTAATCAGGAGATGGCCCAACGCAAACACAAAGCTCGCATCATCAAACTATGGCCTTGGATGGCTGCCGCTTGTGCTGTTGCCTTGCTTGTAGTCTTCTTAAGACCACCGAGAGTCTCAGCTCCTGTCCAGCCTCAGACAGAACAGGTGGCAAAGATTGATGCCTCGAAGAGTGTAGAGTGTGAGGTGAGGAGTGAGAATACCCCAAGCCAAGCGGAACCGATAGCCAAACAAAGGCAACATGTTTCTACGACAATAGCAAAAGCATCGCCTGCCATCGAGAGGGAACAAACAGACCCATTGGGCGACGACATAAGAGAGCTGACAAAGGTGGACGAAAGTGACATCATACTCTATGCGGATGCACGCCAGGAATTTGCAGAACAGGCGCGAACGCTTCGCGAGAGAGGCAGTCGTGTCATTCACCGAGTTTCAATGATTACAACGCCACCCTCCGCTCAGTCGGAGCATGTGCTCCCATCAAACAATAATCAATTTAACGACTTGTAAAAAGATGAAAAGAATAATCACAATAGCATTATCTGCGATACTGGCAGTAGCCGTATCAGCACAACCCCAAACACCTGTTGATAAAATGTGGGAAGAAATCGCAGCCATTTTATTTGGAACACGACAAGATACCAAGATGAAGGTGAACCACGGCGACGGCGTCATAAGATACGTTCAAAATGGTATAGTTGGAAAATATTTCCTCTGTTCAACAAGCTGCGATGGCGTTACCTCTTCTCTTCAGATGACACCCGAAGAAGCTGAGGCTGCAAACGCTAGAAATAGTATGCGCTTCGACAGTATCTTCAGCATCGTCAGACATCACCTAGATTCCCTGATGGTAATCTCAGAAGAGAGCTATCACTTTGAATCCCACGCTCATGGGATAGATACTATCACTTATTCGCTCTGTCTAAAGAATAGTAAGGATCTTGTCAGAAAATACAAGGCTGAAGATGGTTCTATGATATATCCCGATGCAGCAGAGACCGTGTTTTTCGATTTCACTACAAGCCTGCAACCATGTGGTAAACACGCTAGAGGCTTCGGAATATTAGGATATAACAAGAATGTATATCTACCCACACGCGAGAGTTTCTATTTCGATAAACAGTCTTATTTACAGACTATCATGCCATTCCTCAAGCAGAAGGGTATCAAATCTTGGAACTTTCTATGGAAGCAAAGTGAGGACTATGATGTAGATGCCAACTGGAGTCAGGACTTTGTGAGCGCAGTTAGGATGGGCTCCTTTGGACCAAAGAATGCAGGGCAAACGATAGGAACGATGTATTTTATTCCGCGCGAGAAAACCGAGCTGGCGGATGCACTCTTCACGGCGATAGATAGCGCGACACTCCATTATACGGAAATACACCCTGAACAGATGTTTAGGTATTCCTATAATACAAAAGAAAGTGTGATGCAATATACCGAAGGCAGCCATCTCTCTGACCTCTTTGATGGAACAACAGGCAAGGGTAATGTCTCTATACAGGTCCTCTATGGTATCACTCCCCAAGGCTACTATGTCGTGATAGCCGATGTTGAGAATAATTTCTGCATTCCCAAAGAATGGTATGCGCTAAAGAGTTTTGTCAATGGCCAAAAAGAATACGTTAAGGGCGCAAAGATAAAATAGACGATTTCTAGCCTCGAAATTTGGAATTTATAAAAATATTTCCGACCTTTGTCCATCATTATTAATGAATTGCAGAAATGAAAGAGATTAGTTATAAGGACATGAAGTTCAATCCGTTCCACCTCATTGGTGACGAATGGATGCTGGTTACTGCTGGTGATGAGAATAGTTGCAATATGTGCTCGCACTTGCAGCGTAAGCTGTTTGAAGAGGATGGCATCTATCATCCTCTGTGGATGGCGTTGCAAGACGATGCTGAGCTGATGGCTGTAGTTCGTTCACGCCAGCTTCATATCTATCGCAATAATAAGAAGGTGTTGGTGCTGGCAGGTAAAGCAGCCCCAAAGGTCATCAGAGAAGATAGAATTTGCAAATTGCTACCAATATGATAGAAGCGTTTTAAGAGAATTATGGAAACAATAAAGGATATAGACGAAAAAGGAAGAAAAGTTGCAATAGACATCGTAAAGGCGAATATCTTTGCAGTAGCCATTATGATTATGGCGACAATAGTGCTGTTGGGGCCGTTCTACCTTATTTGGGGAGAACGTAGGCCGATGATGGAGATGCTTGGCAGCGGCACTCAATGGGGTGTGGCACTAGTGGCCATGTTTATCGGCATTGTAGTACATGAGCTGATACACGGCATTACGTGGGCCTGTTATGCGCCAAGTGGATGGAAGAGTATCAGTTTTGGCGTGATGTGGAAGTTGCTCACTCCTTATTGTCACTGCGATGAGCCGATGCGCATCCCCGGCTACATGATGGGAGCCATGATGCCATGCGTCATTTTGGGTGTCATCCCGTCGATAGTGGCCATGTTTATTGGCAACCTTCCCTTACTTGCATGGGGTATCTTCTTCATTGCAGCAGCTGCTGGTGACATCTGGATGACATGGCTTCTGACCAAGGAAAATCCAAAGAGTATGGTGCTTGACCATCCCTCAGAGGCAGGTTTTTACATTATTGACTGATGACGTTGACCTACATCTTTCATAGCGGGTTTGTACTCGAAACAAAGAAATCCATTCTGATATTTGACTATTGGATGGATTTGACGGGTGTCGTTCCCCCATTTCTAAAGAAGGATAAGCCCATCTATGTATTCTCCAGTCACTTTCATGAAGACCATTTTAATCCTGCTATCTTCGAGTGGAGAAAGCAGCATGAGAACATCACCTATATACTTTCCAAGGATATCTACAAGCATCGAAGAGCCCATAAAGAGAATGCAGACGTTTGGCTGGCAAAGGGTGGTACATGGTCAGATGGAACTTTGTCTGTATGGGCATTAGGTAGCACAGACAGCGGTGTATCTTGGATAGTGGAGACTGAGGGTAAACGAATCTTTCATGCCGGTGACTTGAACAATTGGTATGCGAGATTCCTTCAAGATGTCAAAGCAGGCGAGACAATCTATAGTGAAGAGTTCGACGAAGAAATTGATCCTATAGCCCATGAAAAGCAATATCTTGGCGAATTGAAGGATATACGCAAGGTGGCGGATAGTTTCGATGTGGTAATGTTCCCCGTTGATGGTCGCATCGGCAATGGCTATACCCTAGGAGCCCGACAATTTATTGAGCGCTTCAAGGTCGGTCTCTTTGTGCCTATGCACTTCGTTGCCAGTGGTTTCGAGTCTGCTTGGCGCATGAAGGAGTTTACGGATGAAAAGGGTATTCCTTTCTGGGAAATCAGCAGAGAGGGAGAAACGATAGATATATAAGAAATTCCTTATAGAAAATTTTTGCTTGAAAAAAGCCTTCACCTTCATGCGTATCGTGCTATCTCATAGTGTAATACGCGTGAATAGTGTTTTTAGGTCTATTGCATCAAAAGTTTGACGGCATTTTACGGATGGTTTGACGGCATAATTGACTATCGTCGATAATGCCTACACTCGACAAAATTAATGCAAGCATTACTTTTGTACTCGTTTGACGGCATAATTCAAGGAGAATTTACGCATAATACTCTTCGCCAACTAGCTACACTCAACTTCGAGTTAGCTATACTCAGCGCCAAATCAGTTACTCTCGCACCTCAAGATAGCTGTATTCAGCGCTGAATCAGCTGTATTCGAAGCTGAGTTAGCTGTATTACTTGACAATATTCTAGGAAGAAGAGTTTATTCGCAAAAACATCTAACCCGATTCAAATCCTTTGTACATTGGCGTTTTAACCCTGTTGGGTTAGAAGGTTAGATGATTTTTGAAATAAACTTTTGTAGAGTCAGAATGGAGCCACTTTAGCACTGGAATAGTGCCTATTTTGGATGTCCATATAGCTTGTTTTGCTTTGTAAAAGTGGCACTTTTCCGATGCTAAACAGCCTCTATTCACAGAGATTCCGAAAACACGAAAACCTATATTTTGATTCCGAAAGTACACGAAAATATCGAAAAATACGAAAACTAAATAAGATATTAATATTTTCGTTCCTTTAGTCTTTTTTGTTATTTTCGGAATAAAAAAAATATTTTCGCTTTTCTCGGAATTAAAAGGAATGTATCTTGAAAAATACTATTCACGCTTAACACTCTATATAACATAAAGTTATGCGTGAATGTGAAGACTTTTTTTAAGCAAAATTTCTTTGTGGTATTTGGTTGGGGGTAATGAAAGTCCCATCGAAGTCTACCGATTTAATAATATTTAACAGGTACGAATACGATAAATTTGCCTTTTCTGCGTATATACAGATATAAGTATTACAAGTTAAACCAAAAACAAGATGAAAAAAACAATTGAATACTGGGGACAGTCCCTCTGTGCGAACGATGCTAAAACGTTGGAGGAAGTAAAAAGTTAAGGACGGACGTCACCTTTTGTTCTTCTGGACTGTTATATATGTGAATCGGTTCAGAAAACAAAATGTCTAACAATAAAAATAAGTAAGAAAATGTATTATTTAGTTTCAATCTTAGTACCCATCGCATGTGGATGCGTACTTCCCATTATGATAGTATGGCTTACTATCCGTGAGAGCATGAACAAGACCAACCAGCGGACAAAAATTATGCTGGCCGCTATCGAGAAGAACCCCGATATGGACATCGAAGAACTCATGGAGAAGATTTCACCCAAGAAGAAACTGCTGAAGGAGAAACTGCTCTCAAAGCTGTTGTGGGGTAGCATTATCGGATTGCTCGGTATCAGCTTCCTGGTTTATGGATTATTGATTGACTTCAGGGGTGGAATGAACACTGACGACCTTATTCATATATACTTCGCAGGTGGCATCCTATTGGCCGTAGGTATTGCCTTCCTCGTTAACTACCGCCTGAGCAAGAAGATGCTTGCCAAGGAGATAGAGGCCGAAGAGAAGTTGTTGGTAACAGAGGCAGAGAACAAGTGACCCGCGAAGCATTCATCACACAGGTAGAGCGTGAGCAGGAGGCCCTTCGTAGCTTCTTGCTCGCCCTCTGCTGTGGCAACAAGAGCGATGCCGACGACCTGGCACAAGATGCCATCGTCAAGGCCTACCTCTCGTCTGCAGGCTATCAGGAGCAGGGGAAGTTCCGTTCGTGGCTCTTCAAGATAGCCCACAACACGTTCCTCAACCATAAGGCTAGCTGTCGTACGATGGAGACACTCGACGATGCCCGCACGCTCATCAGCAGCACCACAGCCGACAATGCCTTTGAGCATCAGGAACTCTACCTCGCCCTGCGCACCCTGCCACCCAAGGAGCGTTCCGCCATCACGCTGTTCTATCTGAACGGTTACAGCATCAAAGAGGTAGCCGTGATTACTGAGACCTCGGAGGATGCCGTGAAGAAACAACTCTCACGAGGGCGAGACAAACTGAGACAGGAATTGAGAATGGATGATTAAGAATTGACAGTTATGGAAAAAGATAAAAAACTTGAGGAACTGTTCCTCGCTCAGAAGCCAACGTTTGACGATAAGGCAGACTTCATGGCTACGGTTACTCGTCGCCTGGATGCCGTAGAGTTCGTCCGTCAGCATCAGGAGGCCTCCCTCCGTCGTTATAAACTGGCGATGGTTGCCGCCTTCGTCGTGGGCATTGTCAGCGGTGCTGTCACTATGGCATTCGTCCTCTCTATGCCTACCGACGTTCCTCTCTTTACCTTTAGCGTAGAGAGTAGCATCCTATTGTGGGTAGCCGAGAACTCCCGCATCATCGCAACCACAACCCTCGCGCTGCTGATGAGTTTTGGCATCATGAGCATCTTCAGTAATGTGCAGGATATACTTGCCATTCGCCCCAAAAGCATACATATTATTAATAATTATGGAAACTGATCGTATCATATTGCGTCCTATGAAGAAAAGCATTCTATCAATCATCCTCGCCATCGCCGCACTAACCGCGACAGCACAAAATACTTATACGCTAAACTTTGATCCAGTTCTCCTGAGTGAAGAACTGGCTAAGGAAAATGTCAAGATTGACAGCTTCTACCTGGCCGACTTTGTGAGTCAGGAGCCTATTACAGAGAAGTTTGCCTTTAAAGATAACAAGATTGCCATCAGCGGTAAGGTAGATAAGCCCCAGATGGCTGCGCTGATATTGAAGATAAAGATAGATTACGGCATTCGTACCCAGCGCTTCCCCTTATTCCTCGAGGCGGGAGATATCGTTATCAAGCAGGATGACTGGATGTCGTGTCGCGTAGAGGGTACTCCGCTCAACGATGCGATTTTTACTGCTACACGCGAGATAGGGCTGGCTGGTGAGGCTGGCGATAGGGAAAAGGCTGTGCAGCTGACCAAAGAGTATATCCTTGCTCACCGCAACGACCTTACTGGTGCGATGATGCTCACTGCGCTGCCTCACTCTACAGTGGCTGAGGTCAAGAAGGTATTGCCACTCATCAGTGAGTGTGGCGAGGTGGTAAAGCAGCATCCCTTAACCATTCAGTATGTGGAAAGGCTGAACAAGCTGCTGACACGTCCGCAGGAGGGGGAAAGCTTCAGAGACTTTGCGGTGGAGTATGAGGGCAAGACTACGCGACTGAGCGATTATGTGGGACACGGCAAGTATGTGCTTGTTGACTTCTGGGCTTCGTGGTGTGGTCCCTGTCGCGCAGGAATACCCAAGATTATTGCCCTGCACGAGAAGTATAAGGAGCGCAACTTTACGGCGCTGGGAGTGGCTGTAAAGGATAAGCCTGAGGCTACGCTGCGTGCCATCAAAGATGATGCTATCCCATATCCACAAATCCTGAACTCGCAGGCGATAGCTTCTGAGCTGTATGGCATCAACAGCATCCCTGAACTCATCTTGTTTGCTCCTAATGGCACCATCCTCCTTCGCGCGAATCGTGGGGAGGAGGTAGAGCAGAGACTTGCAGAAATCTTTTCGGAATAATCAATAGTAGTATCCATATCATTGGCTAACATGAACAAGAAAACCATCATCACCATCCTGCTCGCGCTCGTAGCCATGGCAGGACAAGCACAGAAGCATCTGCCTGCATTTCAGTATTCAAAAGAGCCTGCAGTGCTGAGCGGACGGATTGTGGGCAACAGCTTGGAGGGAGCGAAGAAGGTGATAGTGCGCTACCTGATGAAATATACATCGGGCATGGGTGAGGCTTCCAGGCAGGCGAGTGCAGACGTGGATGCTGACGGACGATTCAGCCTGAGCATGCCTACAGGTACAACAACGAATTGCCAAGTGATGGTGGGGGAATATAGTTTTCCTTGCTACGTGGTGCCCGGGCAGACAGTTACGGTTACGCTCGACCTCCATCAGCTGGAGGGCAAGCGATTGGTCAACGCTCTGACATTTGGGGGGCAGTTGGCTGACTTTAACCACGATTTGGTGTATGCCACAGAACAGGGCATCAACCCAGAAGAAATATATCTCGACATAGAGGCGAAGCGCAACATGGGACAACTGGCTCAGGAATTGCCCGAGAGGAGCGAAGAGGGATATTTTCAATACCTGGACTCTACATACCAGCGCATCAACGAGCTGATAGACAGCGACAGAAAGATAGGCTCAGCGTATCGCGAGTTTGCCAAGGCTGTCAACCACTATAAATGGGGAGATATGATTAACTTCTGTGCTCAGTCTATCCGCGCACGTTTCGAGACTGACGAGGACTATGATGCTTACGAGGTACGCATCAAGCAGCGTACGGATAGGTATATGCAGGATGAGCCTTGGGCGAACCCCGTGCTCTGCTATGTGATGTGGGGTATACCCGATATCTTCATGGAGTCGTATGTGAGCAAGCCCGTCAAACTGCCTAAGGACTATCAGCAGTGTTATCTGGCCTCAAAGTATCTGGAGCAGATGGGCTCGCAGAGGCAACTGCTCTCCGAGGCGCAGAAAGACAGTGTGAAGAGATTCTTGCCCGTGTTGGGAAAGGACGTGTTGGACTATAACGAACGTATGGAGCGCGAGCTCGCCTTCGTCAGTGAGCAGGGCATGTCGCGCATTTGCACCTTGCCCGACGATGCTAAGGATATCTTGGCTGCTATCCTGAAGCCTTATAAGGGAAAGCCGGTATTGCTCGACCTTTGGGAAACCACTTGTGGAGCTTGCCGATTTGCCTTCAAGGCGATGCACGAGAAGAAGAAAGAACTGGCAGGCCGCATCCACTTTGTCAATATCGTTAGCGATGCGTCTGACCTTGCCGTGTGGCTGCGCCTGATACCCAACTATATCGGCGACCACTACCGACTAACCCAGCAGCAACTGCAATCGCTGCATGGTCAGTTGCCTTGTGATACGAGTGGTGTGCCCATCTGGGTGCTCATCAATGCCGATGGCACCATCCATCATGCCTTCGTTGGCTGGAGCAACGTAGAGCGCATGATGAGAGAAATCAATTCTGTGTTGCAGTAGGGGAAAAAGAGTTTTGGACCTGAAGACTGACAGATTTTCCAACCAATGTTTAAGGGAGTTTAAAGAAATGTCAGTCATGTTTAATTGAGTTTAAGGAATTGTCAGCATCCTTTAAGCGAGTTTAAAATCTTTGCCATTTTGACAAGATTACGAGCGCTTTTTTTCTTGGGCATGTACTTTGCTTATTTGTTGGTGAAAGCCAGAGCGAAAGCCGAGGCGATCAAGATTTAGAGCCCCTTGATAAGGGGCGGCTATAATGCAGGGATTAATAACATTGTTAAACTTTTAAACTTATAATTAGGAGGTATTGATTATGTTACCAGTAATGTTTCAGAACAGTTGGATGCCAACAGTATTTGAGGATTTCTTTAACAATGATTGGATGCCTCGTGCCAACAGTACAGCACCCGCAGTCAATGTCAAGGAGAATGACAAGAGTTACATCATGGAACTTGCAGCTCCAGGCATCAAGAAAGAATATTGCCGCGTAGGCATCAATGACGAGGGCAACCTCAACATTGCCATTGAAAACAAACAGGAACACAAGCATGAGGACAGTCACCGTCACTACTTGCGCCGTGAGTTCAGCTATTCTAACTACGAGCAGAACTACACACTGCCTGACGATGTGGTCCGCGACAAGATTTCTGCCAAGGTAGAGGACGGCATCCTGACCATCACGATGCCAAAGTCCGAACCGAAAGAGAAGGTTACCAAGGCCATTGAGGTCTCGTAAACAGTTCATCTTGTTAAATACTAAAACCCTGACTTGCTTAGCAGGCCAGGGCCTTTTGTATGTATATGTGTCCAAGATTGATATCTCCTGAACACATATCTATCTGTGAAGTAATAATCCTCGATAAGAGATTACGCGCATAAGCCTCGTAATCGAAGTATAAAGCCAGATGGCCCATCATATTTACAGATTGTCTCAATCGACAGGTTTTCCTAACCTTTGAGAATTTTTGAGATGTATTATTGGCCACAACCCATAAGTTCAGCCAGACCACGCTGGTTCAAACCAAACTCGCAGAAATCTTCTCCGAGTAGCCTTAAGCTCGTTTAGTCGTTGATGTAGTTCTTGGTACTCATATCATAATAGAGTGCTTCGAGTTCCTGCACGGTCAGGTTTTCTACGGAGTGCTCTATTACTCTTATCAGTTCTTCGCGACGGAAGTCGTCAGACTGTCGGAATCGTTCGGTATATGCCATGTATTTTTGGGGAGTTAAAGGAGTTAAGGGAGTTAAAAGACAAATGCCTATTAATGAAGATTTCTTTTGAATTCAAGTGTCTTGGGTAGTTTGGCCCACTTGCCCTTGCGTGGCACCTTGAGGGTGTTGCCCTCGTCTTGACGCAGGATATAGGTGGAGTCGTTTTTCTGTATCAGCGTGGCGGTGAGGTCTTCGCTGCCAAAGTCGTTGATAAGCTGTAGCTCTGCCTCCTTGTCGCTCTTCACCTTACAGTTGGCTATCACCCAGCAGAAGGAGTTATTCTTCTTGCCCAGATAGCCCGGCAGCTCGCCATAGAGGTCTTGTCCGGGAATGGTGACATCCTGGTCGTAGAGATTGATGCGCAGATAAACCTCGTACTCATCATTATATATATACGCACGAAAGGGCTTGCGCTCTTCTTGGGCGAAGCAGACAGTGCTTAGCAGCAGGAAAAACAGGGCCGAAAATATTGTTTTTTTCATCGTCTTATCATCTTTTCTGAGGACAAAGGTACTAAATCTATATCAATAAATCACCATTTTAGAGGAAAATATATAAAAAAAACTAATAGGTTATTAAAAAATTTATTTATCTTTGCAGACGTTATATATATAATAGAAATGGGAAAAAATATGCTTAGACCTGATTACGTCTTTGAATCGAGTTGGGAGGTGTGTAACAAGGTAGGCGGTATATATACCGTGCTCTCCACCCGCGCAAAGACACTACAGGAGGAGATGAAGGACCACATCATTTTTATCGGTCCCGACGTCTGGAAGGAAAATGATTGTCCCTACTTCAAGGAAGATCCGTCTCTCTTTGCCGAGTGGCAATGGGAGGCTAAGCAGCAGGCCCTGAACGTAAGGGTGGGGCGCTGGACGATTCCCGGGGAGCCCATTGCCATCTTGGTGGACTTCTATCCCTATTTCGAAAAGAAGAATGAACTATATGGCTGGCTGTGGGAGAACTATCAGGTAGATTCGCTGCATGCCTATGGCGACTATGACGAGGCATCGATGTTTTCGTATGCTGCGGCATTGGTGGTAGAGAGCATGTATCACCACTATGTCAAAGGAGGAACCTTTGACAACAAGACGCGCATAGTTTATCACGCCAATGAGTGGATGTGCGGACTGGGTGCGCTCTATATCAATAAGAAGCTGCCACAGATAGGCACCATCTTTACCACGCATGCAACGAGTATCGGTCGCTCGATAGCTGGCAATCAGAAACCACTCTACGACTACCTCTTTGCCTATAATGGCGACCAGATGGCGGGAGAGCTGAATATGCAGTCGAAACACTCGATAGAGAAGCAGACAGCGAAGTATGTGGACTGCTTTACTACCGTGAGCGACATCACCGCCAACGAGTGTAAGGAGCTGCTGGACAAGCCCGTTGATGTGGTGCTGCCCAATGGCTTTGACAATAACTTTGTGCCTAAGGGCGCCAGCTTCACCAAGAAGCGCAAGGAGGCTCGTCAGCGCCTGCTGAAGGTGGCCAACGCCCTGCTGGGTGAGCAGTTTGACGACGACACGCTGATCGTATCTACCAGTGGTCGCTATGAGTTCCGCAACAAGGGTATCGACGTGTTTGTAGAGGCGATGAACCGATTGCTGCGCGACAAAGAACTGAAGAAAAAGGTGGTGGCCTTTATCGAAGTGCCTGGTTGGGTAGGGGAACCGAGAAAAGACCTGCAGGAGAGACTGGAGGAAAAGCGACTTGGGGAAACCAAGTCGTACACGGAACCTCTTGAGGTTCCGCAGGTAACCCATTGGCTGCATAACATGAGTCACGACAATGTGTTGAGCATGATGAAGTATTACGATATGCATAATCGCAAGGACGAGCGCGTGAAGGTTATCTTCCTGCCTTGCTATCTTGACGGTAAGGATGGTATCGTAAATATGACATACTACGACGTAGTGCTGGGCAACGACCTGTGCGTGTATCCCTCGTACTACGAGCCTTGGGGATATACCCCACTGGAGGCTGTGGCCTTCAAGGTGCCCTGTATCACTACCGACTTGGCTGGCTTCGGCCTCTGGGCAAATAAGGAGTTTGGCCATCAGGGAGAGATAACAGACGGTGTGAAAGTGATTCACCGTACAGACTATAACTACTCTGAGGTGGCTGATGCCATCAAGGATACGATAGCTGAATTCTCTATGATGAGCAAGAAGGAGGTGGAGGCTTGCAGAAAGAAAGCCGATGCTCTTTCGAAGAAAGCGCTATGGAGTGAATTCATCAGATACTATCACGAGGCGTATGATATCGCCCTGCAAAAAGCAGAGAAGAGAAAGGCTACGCTATAGGAGTTAAAGGAGTTAAATAAATTAAGGAATTCAAACATAAAATTTGAGAAATATGAAAATTAAAGCAGATTACGCAAATGCTCCACAGTGGAAGGAGCTGACAGTGAAGTCAAGCCTTCCCGAGCAGCTGAAATGTTTGGACGAGATTGCCCACAACATGTGGTGGGTGTGGAACTACGAGGCACGTGACCTGTTCCGTGACCTTGACCCTGAACTTTATCACGAGGTGAAGCATAATCCAGTATTGTTGCTGGAGCGTCTGAGCTTTGCCCGTAAGGAAGCTATTGTAAAGGATAAGGCCCTGATGAAGCGTATCAAGTCAGTTTATACGCTCTTCCGTAAGTATATGGATGTGAAACCCGACAGCAAGCGCCCCTCAGTGGCTTACTTCTGTATGGAGTATGGTATCCACTCTGCCTTGAAGATTTATTCTGGTGGCCTAGGTATGCTGGCCGGTGACTACGTAAAGGAGGCTTCTGACTCTAACGTAGATATGTGTGCCGTAGGTTTCCTCTATCGTTTTGGCTACTTCACACAGAGCCTCTCAATGGATGGTCAGCAGGTGGCTAACTACGAGACACAGAACTTTGCTTCGCTGCCCATCGAGCGCCAGTTGGATAGCGACGGCAATCCTATGGTGATTGACGTGCCTTACACCAATTATCAGGTGCATGCTTATGTATGGCGTGTGAATGTAGGTCGCGTAAGCCTCTATCTGCTGGATACCGACAACGAGATGAACTCTGAGTTCGACAAGCCCATCACCCACGCCCTGTATGGTGGCGACTGGGAGAACCGCCTGAAGCAGGAGATTCTGCTGGGTATCGGTGGTATGCTGCTGTTGAAGAAGCTGGGCATCAAGAAAGATATCTACCACTGCAACGAGGGACACGCTGCCCTCTGCAACCTGCAGCGCCTGTGCGACTATATCGACGAGGGACTGACCTTCAACCAGGCATTGGAACTGGTGCGCGCCAGTGGTCTTTATACCGTACATACTCCTGTGCCTGCTGGTCATGACTACTTCGACGAAGGACTGTTCGGCAAGTATATGGGTGCTTATCCTCAGAAGTTGGGCATCACATGGGACGAGTTTATCGGCATGGGACGCATCAACCCCGAAGACAAGAACGAGCGTTTCTGCATGTCAACCTTCGCCTGCAACACTTGTCAGGAGGTGAACGGTGTGTCAAAGCTGCATGGATGGGTAAGTCAGAAGATGTTTGCACCTATCTGGAACGGCTATTATCCAGAAGAGAACCACGTAGGCTACGTAACCAACGGTGTGCACTTCCCCACATGGTGTGCTACCGAGTGGCGCCGCGTATATGCTAAGTACTTCGACGAGAAGCACATGAGCGACCAGTCTAACGAGGAAATATGGCACGGCATCTATAACTGTCCTGACGAAGAGGTGTGGAGCACCCGTATGGCGCTGAAGCAGAAACTCTTCGACTATATCAAGGAGCAGTTCCGCGAGACATGGCTGCGTAATCAGGGTGATCCCTCACGCGTATTGTCAATCATCGAGAAGATGAATCCTAACGCACTGGTTATCGGCTTCTGTCGCCGCTTTGCTACCTATAAGCGTGCACACCTGCTGTTTACCAACCTGGAGCGTCTGTCTAAGATTGTCAACGATCCTGAGCGCCCCGTTATCTTCCTCTTTGCTGGTAAGGCTCACCCCGCCGATGGTGCTGGTCAGGGACTTATCAAGAAGATTTATGAGATTTCACAGCGTCAGGAGTTCCTCGGCAAGATTATCTTCTTGGAGGACTACGACTTCCTGCTGGCTCGTCGCCTGGTATCTGGTGTTGATATCTGGATGAATACACCTACACGTCCGTTGGAGGCTTCTGGTACCTCTGGTGAGAAGGCCGAGATGAACGGTGTGGTAAACCTCAGTGTGAAGGACGGATGGTGGCTGGAAGGCTATCGCGAGGGTGCCGGATGGGCACTCACCGAGAAGCGCACCTATCAGACACAGGGCTATCAGGACAACCTCGACGCAGCAACCATCTACGGATTGCTGGAGAACGAGATTATTCCTCTCTATTATAATAAGGATAAGAAGGGACTCTCAAAGGGATGGATTAAGGTCATTAAGAACTCTATCGCCCTGATTGCTCCTCACTATACAATGAAGCGTCAGCTAGACGACTATTATGAGAAGTTCTACAACAAGCAGGCTAAGCGCTTCAAGGAAATCTCTAAGGACAACAACCGTCTGGCTAAGGAGATTGCCCAGTGGAAGGAAGCAGTGGCTGAGCGTTGGGACGCTATCAATGTGGTATCAGCAGAGTGGGATTATCCTGCTGCTGGTATTGAGACTGGTCAGAAATATACACTTCGCTACGTCATCAACGAGCAGGGCTTGGATGACGCTATCGCTCTGGAGAAGGTGAATGTATATACCAACAAGGAGGGCGAGGAGTGTGTATTCTCTATCGAGCCTCTGAAGGTGATTGGTCGCGATGGCAACAACTTCATCTTCGAAGCTACGCTGACTCCTCAGCAGGCTGGTCTCTACAAGAGTGCCGTCCGCATGTATCCAAAGAATAAGAACCTGCCTCATCGTCAGGACTTCTGCTACGTGAAGTGGCTGGAGTTGCCTAACATGTAATCAGCAGGTAACGATATTTCGTTAACCCTGAACGGGGTCTCTTGGTTATCAAGGGGCTCCGTTCTCTTTTTGGGATGAAAACTACTGGGCAGAAAGATGGGTGATAAGCGCTTGCATGCTATCGATGATGATATCGGCGCCAGCCTGCTCCAGCTCGCTCTGGGTGCCATTGCCCCATGTAACACCGCAAGTCTTGGTGCCCGCACGAGCGCCCATCAGTATATCAACAGCCATATCGCCCACCACCAAAGCCTCAGAGGCATCAAAGTGGAGCGCCCCGAGCGTGTTGAGCACAGGCTCGGGATGAGGCTTGGCCTGCTTGACATCGTCGGCACCAATCAGATAGGAGATATAGGTGGCGATGCCCATATTCTGTGACAACTCTACCAGCGAGTTGTGAGAGCGCGACGAGGCAATGCTCAGCGTGAATCCCTGTGCCTTGAGAGCTGCTAAGGTTTCAACCACAGCAGGGAACGCCTCAGGCTTGAAGTTCTGCAGATTCTCGTTGAACAAGCGCCTGTAGGTAGCAGCACAGCGCGGAATCAGCGCCTCGTCAATATCGGGGAACATGGCCTTGAAACATCCCGCAAGAGGCAGTCCGATAGTAGCAGCACACGCCTCCTCACTGCGATAGGGCAGGCCCATCTCCTTGATGGCCATCTGCATCGTCATAACTATATTACGTCGGGTGTCGCCCAACGTACCGTCGAAATCAAATATAATCAGTCTTATTCCTGTCATGTTATCCATAGATAGTCTGTGATGTATATATTTTGCAAAAATAATAAAAAGTATAGGATATGCAAAAATTTCTTTCAAAAAGTTTGTATAATTGCGGGAAATGTTATACTTTTGCAAACGATAAACAATAAAATAGAGACAATGAACATGTTGAATGCTTACTTTTACGGCTTTTATTTTTACTTTGCAGAGAACTGTGAAGCGGATGGCCGTATGTAAGAATTGAAACTTGGAAATAAAAATAAATAAGGTCCCGCTTCACAACAGAGTGAAAGCGGGATTTCTTTTAAGAATAAGAAAGACAAAGATGAAGAGAATTGCGATACAAGGACTGAAGGGCTCGTTTCACGATATTGCCGCCCACCTCTATTTCGAGGGTGAGCAGATACAGTTGATGTGCTGCTCTACGTTTGAAGAGGTGTTTGACCATATTCGTCAAGACCCAACAGTGATAGGTATGACAGCTATCGAGAATACGATTGCAGGTTCGCTGCTACACAACTACGACTTGTTGCGTGAGAGTGGTACCACCATCGTTGGCGAGCATAAACTGCATATCACCCACTGTATCTGCTGTCTGCCCGAGGACGACTGGGATACGATATCAGAGGTACACTCTCATCCGGTAGCCTTGATGCAGTGTCGCAACTTCTTGGCGCAACATCCACAACTGAAGAATGTGGAAGCAGAAGATACGGCAGGTTCGGCAAAGATGATAGCCGAGGAGGGCAGAAGAGGATGGGCTGCCATCTGTCATGCGGAGGCTGCACGACTCTATGGACTGAAGGTGCTGGAAGACCATATCGAGGATAATAAGCACAACTTTACCCGTTTCCTCGTGGTGAGCAATCCTAACAAGGCCGATATGTTGCGCCCACTGACTGATGCCAACAAGGCTAGCATCGTATTCTCGCTGCCTCACGAAGAAGGCTCGCTGAGCCATGTGTTGGCCATCCTCTCGTTCTATCATATCAATCTGACAAAGATACAGTCGTTGCCCATCATCGGACGCGAGTGGGAATATCTGTTCTATGTGGATGTGATGTTTGATGACCTGACACGCTATCGCCAGTCGATAGATGCCATCATCCCCCTGACTAAAGGCTTCAAAATATTGGGCGAATATAAAGACGGAAAGCAAACAAATTGATAAATACTTAGAAATATATGATACAACCAGCAGAAAGATTAAACTCAGTGAGTGAATACTACTTCAGCAGAAAACTGAAGGAGGTGGCTCAGTTGAATGCCGAGGGCAAAGACATTATCAGTCTGGCCATTGGTAGTCCGGATATGCCACCATCAGAACAGACCATCGAGAAACTTTGTGAGGTGGCCAGACAACCTAACGCTCACGGCTATCAGCCCACGCAGGGTACACCAGAGCTGCGCGAAGCAATGGCGGGATTCTATAAGCGTTGGTATGATGTAGAGCTGGATGCCAAGACAGAGCTGTTGCCACTGATTGGTTCGAAGGAAGGTATTCTGCACGTGACGCTGGCTTTCGTAAATCCAGGCGATGAGGTGCTGGTG
Organism: Prevotellaceae bacterium MN60; assembly: GCA_900199555.1. Taxonomy (GTDB): domain Bacteria; phylum Bacteroidota; class Bacteroidia; order Bacteroidales; family Bacteroidaceae; genus Prevotella. The sequence continues at coordinate 231,826 of FZQZ01000001.1, read as the reverse complement.
CCTAATCCCGGCTATCCTACCTATACCTCTTTGTCAAAGATACTGGGTGCCAAAATTGTGAACTATAATCTGCGCGAAGACAATGGATGGCAGCCCGACTTTGACGAGCTGGAGAAGATGGACCTGAGCAGGGTGAAACTGATGTGGACCAACTATCCCAATATGCCTACTGGTGGTCGTGCTCAGCGTAAGACCTACGAGCGCTTGGTTCAATTCGCTACAGACCACGACATCGTCGTGGTGAACGATAACCCCTACAGCTTTATCCTGAGCGAAGAGCATCTGAGTATTCTGCAGGTGCCCGGTGCTAAAGACTGCTGTATTGAGTTTAACTCGATGTCGAAGAGTCATAATATGCCAGGCTGGCGTGTGGGAATGTGTGCAACAAATGCACAGTTTATCCAATGGATACTGAAGGTGCAGTCGAATATAGAGAGTGGTACGTTTAGAGGTATCCAGTTGGCTGCAGCAGAGGCGTATAAGAATAGCGATGAGTGGCATCGTGAGGCCAATATAGAGCGCTATGCACGTCGTCGCCAGTATGCCGAACAGATAATGGATGTGCTGGGTTGTAAGTATGATAAGCAGCAGGTGGGTATGTTCCTGTGGGGACGCATTCCCGAGAGCTATCAGCATGTGGAAGAGCTGACAGAGCGCATACTCCACGAGGCTCGCGTATTCATCACCCCGGGATTTATCTTTGGCTCGAATGGTGAGCGCTATATCCGCATCTCACTCTGTGCGAAAGAAGAGAAAATACAAGAAGCATTAGAACGAATTAAAAAAGCAATATAAATATGGAACTGGAACTTCTACCCTTAAATTTACCGAGTGATAACGAACGCCCCTTCGTCATTGCAGGACCATGTAGTGCTGAGACCGAGGAGCAAGTGATGGCCACCGCCCACCAGTTGGCAAAGAAAGGTTGTCATAATTTCCGTGCCGGAATCTGGAAACCACGAACTAAGCCAGGTGGCTTTGAAGGTCATGGCGAGAAGGCACTGCCCTGGTTGAAGCAGGTGAAGGAAGAAACCAAAATGCTGGTATCTACTGAGGTGGCAACACCAGAGCACGTAGAACTGGCCCTGAAATATGATGTGGACATCCTGTGGATTGGTGCCCGTACGTCAGCAAACCCCTTTGCTGTGCAGGCTCTGGCCGATTCGCTGAAGGGTGTTGATGTGCCTGTATTCGTGAAGAACCCCGTTAATCCCGACTTGGAGTTGTGGATTGGTGCTTTGGAACGTATCAATCAGGCTGGTGTGAAGCGCCTGGGTGCTATTCATCGTGGTTTCTCCAGCTTTGAGCAGAAGATATATCGTAATGCGCCGATGTGGCAGATACCTATCGAACTGCATCGTCGTATTCCCGGACTCCCCATCATCTGCGACCCCTCGCATATCGGTGGACGTCGCGAGTTGGTAGCTCCGCTGTGTCAGCAAGCGATGGACTTAGGCTTTGATGGTCTGATAGTAGAGAGCCACTGCGATCCTGATAAGGCTTGGAGTGATGCTAAGCAGCAGGTAACACCTGATGTGCTGGACTATATCCTGTCGCTGTTGGTTATCCGCGACGAGCATGTGACCACAGAAAGCATCGTCCAGTTGCGTAAGCAGATTGACGAGGTGGACAACCAGTTGATGGAGTTGCTGGCCAAGCGTATGGGCGTATGTCGCGAGATTGGTAAGTATAAGAAAGAACACAATATGACGGTGCTGCAGACCTCACGCTATAATGAGATACTGGAGAAGCGCGGTGCACAGGGTGCTCTGACTGGTATGTCGCCAGAGTTTGTCGCTAAGGTGTTTGAGAGCATTCACGAAGAGTCTGTTCGTCAGCAAATAGAGATAGTAAATCAGTAATACATGAAGATATTAGTTTTGGGAGCAGGTAAGATGGGCTCGTTCTTTATCGACCTGCTGAGCTTTGACCACGAGGTGGCCGTTTATGAGAAAGATCCTAAGCGTATGCGCTTTACCTACAACTGTCAGCGCTTTACCTCGATGGAAGAGATACGCGATTTTAAGCCGGAGCTGGTGATTAATGCCGTTACGCTGAAATACACGATTACGGTATTCAAGCAGGTGTTGCCTTATCTGCCTGAGGATTGCATCATCAGCGATATCGCTTCGGTGAAGACTGACCTGAAAGACTTCTACGAGCAGTCTGGACGTCGCTATGTATCTACTCACCCCATGTTTGGTCCTACCTTTGCCAATCTGCAGCAGCTCTCTGAGGAGAATGCTATCATCATCAGCGAGGGTGACTATATGGGACGTATCTTCTTCAAGGACCTCTATGCCAAGTTAGGACTGAATATCTATGAGTATAGTTTTGAGGAACACGACAAGACGGTGGCTTACTCACTGAGTATCCCCTTTGTCTCTACCTTCGTCTTTGCTGCAGTGATGAAGCATCAGGATGCACCAGGTACTACCTTTAAGCGTCACATGCGTATAGCTAAAGGTGTATTGAATGAAGACGACTATCTCTTGCAGGAGATTCTGTTCAACCCCTACACCCACGATCAGGTGGCTCAGATTCGTACGGAGCTGAAAGAATTATTGCAAATCATTGATGATAAGGATGCCAAAGGAATGAAAGGCTATCTCACCAAGATTCGCAATAATGTAAGAAATGATATAGAAATCAATAAGTAATATCGTTAAGACCATCGATGATGTCTTAGGCAAGTCGCTGTAGCAGTTCCAGCAGCACCTGCCAGATGTCATCGATGGTTTTTAATTCTACTCGTTCGTTGGTAGAGTGGGGCTCTACAATACGCGGACCAATGCTTGCTATCTCGATGCCTGGATAGTGCTGAACAAAGAAACCTGCCTCCAAGACAAAGTGCATAGCCACCATACGTGGACGCCAGCCAAGAACATCGTTGAAGGTGTCACTCGTCAGGCGAAGGAAGTCTGAGTGCTGATTCTCTTGCCATGCTGGTGCTTTCATTACTCTCTCAGAGGTGGCCTCATTAGCCTTAAACACATTAGCAATATCATTACTTAAAGCCTCCATATCGTTATCAACAAAACTACGTGTATGCGTGCTGACAAGGATATGGTCTTCTGCGCTGATGATACGTCCTACGTTGTTTGACGTTTCTACCGTATCTTCCATCACTTCGCTCATCTTGACTACTCCCTGTGGTATTTGTTCCAAGCAGGTAAGCAGGGCTTCGAAAGCCTCAGGATTGATAACCGTTTCTTGGCGCTCGCACTTCTCGATGGTGCAATGTATGTGTGGGTCTTGTTCGCCATATTCATCATGCAGCCATTGGTTCATGAGTGCCTCCTGCTCCTTGACGAATTCAGCAGCTTCGCCAGAGGGAATGGTGATAATGACCTCTGCTGATGAGGCTATCGATGCGTTTGCCTCACCAACATGAATGCTAGAAACGAGGAAATCGTAGTCATTGTAAATAGTAGCCAGAATAGCCCAAACGGGTATGACAGCACTGCAACGACCTTTGTTGATATCTACACCAGAATGACCACCAAGTCCACCCTCAAAACGAATGCGATACCAACGACGCTTACCACCAGGTGACTCCTGACGGGTAACGGGGATGTAGTGCAACTGCAGACAAGCACCTGCAGCTCCTGTGGTGATGGTATCATAGTCTTCAGAGTCGAGGTTAATCACTTTGCGCCCCTTGAGGAAATCCTTGGAAAGGTTGGCAGCGCCCGACATACCGTCTTCCTCGTTGGTGGTGGTGATGACCTCTAATGGGCCATGTGTGATGTCGTTGCTCTCTAATACAGCCAGTGCCATAGAGAGACCGATACCATTGTCGGCGCCGAGTGAGGTGCCGCGAGCCTTCATCCATCCATTTTCTGTATAGGTCAGGATGGGGTCGGAGAGCGGGTTCTGCATACCGACACATACCATATCCATGTGGTTGAGCAGCACGATAGGCTCAGCATGCTCGTGACCTTTGCTGGCAGGCTTGCGGATGACCACGCAGTTGTGGGCGTCGCGCTCATATTCCAAGTGAAGCCTTTCGGCAAACTGGCACAAGTAGTCGGCAACAAGTTCTTCGTGATGGGAAGGACGCGGTATGCGGTTCAGTTCACTAAAGATACTGAAAACACGCTCAGTAGAGACGCTCTGTTTCATGACTTTCTTCTATTTTTGTTTGCAAAGATACGAATTTCAAGAGATTTTTCGTATCTTTGCAGCAAATATTTTCTGTTATGACACAACAAGATTATGAGGCCTACTTGGAAAAGTATGCGGAGAAGATAGCTATCATCAGACAACAAGCTTATGAACTCCATCAGTCTGTAAACCAGATTTATGGCGACGGACTACCGTATGGTTATCATCTGGATATGGTGGTGCAGGGTATTACTGACTTTGGCCATCTGGTTTGTGTGAGAGAAGACGATGTGTTGCCATTGTTCTTTGGTGGTTATTTCCACGATAGTATTGAGGATGCTCGCCTGACCTATAATGACGTGATGCGTATGGCACGATGTTTGCTAACAGAAGAGCAAGCACTTATGGCTACCGAAATTGTCTATGCGCTGACCAACGACAAGGGGCGCACCCGTGCAGAACGTGCTGGCGAGAAATACTATCAGGGCATTCGCGAAACATCCTATGCTCCGTTTGTGAAGCTCTGTGACCGACTGGCAAACATAACCTATAGTTGTTCGAGTATGGATGCTGACAATACCCGCATGAAGGAAGTGTACAAGCAGGAGATGCCTCATTTCCTTAGCAGTATCAATGCGCACAGCGACGACCAGCGCCTTTTGGTGCCCCAAGAGGTGGTGCTGAAGTTGGCAGAATGTATCATCGACGATCTGGAGCGCGAAGAAAAGAACGGCAAGGTTTGGTGGCATGAATATTAAAAACAGAAAAGAACAATGGCATTTGGCAAGTGGATTGGAGGAATATTAGGATTTATGAGCGGTGGTCCCTTGGGGGCACTCGCTGGTATTGTAATGGGTGGGGTGTTTGACTCCATGCTCGACTCGGTAAATACACCAGAGACACAGGGCGTATATGGTGATCAGGCATCCTATAGGGCACGAACGGCCTATGGAACACGAACAGACTACGGACAGCGTAACAGCTTCCTGTTCTCCATGTTGGTGTTGTCCTCCTATATCATCAAGGCAGATGGCAAAGTGATGCACTCCGAGATGGAACTGGTGCGTAATATGTTGCGCCAGAATTTCGGCGAGATGGCGTGCCAGCAAGGTGATGAGATACTCCGAAAACTCTTTGAACAGCAGAAACGAGTAGGCGAGAGCCAGTTTAAGCATACAGTGGCAGACTGTTGTAGGCAGATAGCGATGAATATGGACTATGCTCAGCGCCTGCAACTGCTCAACTTCTTGGTGATGATATCAAAGGCCGATGGGCATATAGATGCTACAGAGGTTATCGCAATGAAAGAGTGTGCCCAGTGGATGCAGATGGCTGCTTCTGAAGTTGATTCGATGTTAGGTATGGGCAAGAATGACCTGGAGTCAGCCTATCAGGTGCTGGGCGTGAGTCCTAACGCATCTGATGATGAGGTGAAGCGCGCCTATCGTCGTCTAGCTTTGGAGCATCATCCCGATAAGGTCGCTACCTTAGGTGATGATATCCGTAAGGCTGCGGAAAAGAAATTCCAAGAGATTAATGATGCCAAGGATAAGATATGGAAGGCAAGAGGGCTGTAATCAATGAGGCAAAGGCTGCTTTAAGACAGCAGGTGCGTATGGCCAAACAGCAATATGCAGCGCAGTTGCCATCGATGTCTGCAGCGATTGTAGAACAGCTTAAGAAACGTCTTGAAGGGTATCGTACGATAATGGCTTATTGGCCATTACCGGATGAGGTGGATATTCGTCCGCTACTTGAGGAATTGTTGAAGAAGGGTACTATCATACTACTGCCTAAAGTGCTGGATGATAATACAATGGAACTACGCCGTTATACCTCACAAGCAGATTTAGCCGAGGGCGCTTTTCATATTATGGAACCTATAGGTGAGCCTTTTACTGATTACGGTCAGATAGAGATAGCCTTGATTCCTGGTATGGCTTTCGATGCTGCTGGTCATCGATTGGGTAGGGGAAAGGGCTACTATGACCGTTTCCTCTCCACCATTTACCATTCACCACTCACCACTCACCAACACCCCAAGCTAATAGGCCTCTGTTTCCCTTTCCAGCGTGTGGCAGAAGTACCATCAGAGGAGCACGATGTCATTATGGATGAAGTAATTTAGTTTTTTTTTGGTGTTTTGCTCACTTATTCGTACCTTTGCACCCTAAATAAAAGAATACAAGAATGTTTGAGAATTTAAGTGATAGACTTGAACGATCGTTCAAGATACTGAAAGGTGAAGGAAAAATCACCGAGATTAACGTTGCAGAGACACTGAAAGATGTGCGTAAGGCATTGTTGGATGCCGACGTCAACTATAAAGTAGCCAAGCAGTTTACTGATACTGTCAAGCAGAAGGCGCTGGGTATGAATGTGCTCACAGCCATCAAGCCAAGCCAGTTGATGGTGAAGATTGTGCACGACGAGTTGGCAGAGTTGATGGGTGGTAAGGCTGTAGAGCTCAACCTCGAAGGTCGTCCTGCTATCATCTTGATGTCTGGTCTGCAAGGTTCTGGTAAGACAACCTTCTCTGGTAAGCTTGCCAATATGCTGAAGACCAAGCAGCACAAGAGTCCACTGCTCGTAGCTTGTGACGTTTATCGTCCTGCAGCTATTCAGCAGTTGCATGTAGTCGGTGAGAGTGTAGGTGTTCCCGTATATTCTGAACCCGACAACAAGAACGTAGTAGAGATAGCACAGAACGCTATCCGCGAAGCTAAGCAGAAGAATTATAATGTAGTCATCATCGATACCGCTGGTCGTTTGGCCGTTGACGAGGAGATGATGAACGAGATAGCTACACTGAAACAGGCTGTACATCCCGACGAGACCTTGTTTGTTGTTGACTCAATGACTGGTCAGGATGCTGTAAATACAGCCAAGGAGTTCAACGACCGTTTGGACTTTGATGGTGTAGTACTTACCAAGCTCGATGGTGACACCCGTGGTGGTGCCGCACTGTCTATCCGTACCGTTGTCACCAAACCTATCAAGTTTGTGGGTACTGGCGAGAAGATGGAAGCACTCGACGTGTTCCATCCTGAGCGTATGGCCGACCGCATCCTTGGTATGGGTGACATCGTTTCTTTGGTAGAGCGTGCTCAGGAGCAGTACGACGAAGAAGAAGCTAAGCGCTTGGAGAAGAAGATTCGCAAGAATAAGTTTGACTTCGACGACTTCTACGGACAGATTCAGCAGATTAAGAAGATGGGTAACATCAAGGATTTGGCTGGTATGATTCCTGGTGTAGGTAAGGCTATCAAGGATATTGATATCGACGATAACGCTTTCAAGGGTATCGAGGCTATCATCCAGTCTATGACTCCTAAGGAGCGTCAAAATCCTGATATCATCAACCAGAGTCGTAGATTGCGTATTGCCAAGGGCTCAGGTACAAAGATTGAAGAGGTAAACCGCCTGTTGAAGCAGTTTGAACAGACCCGTAAGGTTATGAAGATGATGACGGGCATGGGTGGCTCTAAGATGGCGCAGATGGCTGCAGCGATGAAGATGCGTGGTGGCATGCCTAAGTTCTAAGAAAAGAAGATAAATGATGATAGTAAAGTCTGCGGAGTTGTTTCATTCAGCTCTGCAGATTTTTTTTGTTCGACAATAAAAAGAAAAACAGTTTTTTCTTTTGTATTGTTCTCACTTATTCGTACCTTTGTAGGCAGAAATCTAACCAGATAGTAATAATATAAACACAATGCAACTGATAGACGGTAAAGCAACGGCAACAGCTATCAAGGCTGAGATTGCCGAAGAGGTGAAAAAGATTGTGGCTAATGGTGGTAAACAACCCCACTTGGCAGCGGTGCTCGTAGGTCACGATGGTGGCTCAGAGACGTATGTAAAGAACAAGGTTTTGGCATGTGAGGCCTGTGGTTTTAAGTCAACCCTGATTCGCTATGAAGACGACATTACGGAGGAAGAACTTCTGGCATGTGTCGACAAGCTGAACAAGGACGACGATGTAGACGGCTTCATCGTACAGTTGCCACTGCCTAAGCACATTGATGAGCAGAAAATTATCGAGGCCATCGACTATAAGAAGGATGTAGATGGTTTCCATCCAATCAATGTAGGACGTATGGCTATCGGTCTGCCTTGCTTTATCTCGGCTACTCCGCTGGGTATCATTACCTTGCTGAAGCGCTATAATATCGAGACCTCTGGTAAGAAGTGCGTGATACTGGGACGCTCAAATATAGTAGGCAAGCCTATGGCTCAGCTGATGATGCAGAAGCAATATGGTGATGCAACAGTTACCGTATGCCACTCGCACTCAAAGACACTGAAGGAGGAGTGCCGTGAGGCTGATATCATCATCGCTGCTATCGGTCAGCCCGACTTTGTAACAGCCGATATGGTGAAAGACGGTGCCGTTATCGTTGACGTAGGTACCACCCGCGTGCCTGATGCTACTCGCAAGAGTGGTTTCCGACTGAATGGCGACGTGAAGTTTGACGAGGTGGCTCCTAAGTGTTCATATATCACTCCCGTGCCTGGTGGCGTAGGTCCTATGACCATCTGTTCGCTGATGAAGAATACGCTCGCAGCAGGCAAGAAAGAGTACTATAAATAAGTGAATAGTGAATAGTGAAAAGTTTGCTTCCGCTGAGGAGTGGTATCAACGAGGTAACGAGGCCCGTAGGGCAGGGCAGTGGCACGAAGCCATCAACTGCTATATACAGGCTATCGAACTCGACCCCGACAGTCCGGCTGTAGAGGCTAAGCACATGCTGGAAGACATCTTGAATTACTATCATAAGGATTCGTATAATCCCTAAACAAATACTAACTGAATATGGCAAAAGTTAAAGGTGCTATTGTGGTGAATACCGACCGCTGCAAGGGATGTGTGCTCTGCGTGAGTGCTTGTCCGCAGGGCGTCATCGCACTGGCTAATCGTGTCAACATGCGCGGCTATCCTTATGTGGAGCCTGCGCAGATAGACAAGTGTACGGGTTGTACCTCGTGCGCTGTGGTATGTCCTGACGGATGTATCACCGTCTATCGTAAAAAAGTAGAGGAGTAAACGACTATGGCAGAGCAGGAAGTAACACTCATGAAAGGCAACGAGGCGATAGCCCATGCTGCCATCCGCTGTGGTGCAGACGGATATTTTGGTTATCCTATTACCCCACAGAGTGAAGTGATAGAAACGCTAGCAGAGCTGAAGCCTTGGGAAACTACCGGTATGGTGGTTTTGCAGGCAGAGAGCGAGATAGCGTCTATTAATATGATTTATGGTGGTGCAGGAGCAGGTAAGCGCGTGCTTACTTCTTCGTCATCACCTGGTATCGCACTGATGCAGGAAGGTATCACCTATATGGCTGGTGCCGAATTGCCCGGCGTATTCGTTAATGTGCAGCGTGGTGGTCCTGGTTTGGGAACCATTCAGCCTTCGCAGGGCGACTATTTCCAAGCTACACGTGGTGGTGGTAATGGCGACTATAACGTCATTGTGCTGGCGCCAAATAGTGTACAGGAAATGGCAGACTTCGTAGATTTGGCTTTTGAACTGGCTTTCAAGTATCGCAATCCAGCTATGATTCTGAGCGATGGTGTCATCGGTCAGATGATGGAGAAGGTGGTATTGCCTCCCTTCAAGCCCCGTCGTACTGAGGAAGAGATTATCAAAGAGTGTCCTTGGGCTACTACCGGACGCACCAAGAACCGCAAGCCCAACATCATTACCTCTTTGGAATTGAAGCCTGAGGCTATGGAACAGCGCAACCTGCATCTGCAGGCTAAGTATAAGGAGATACAAGAGAAGGAGGTGCGCTATGAGACACAGCAGTGCGACGATGCCGAACTGCTGATTGTAGCCTTTGGTAGTGCAGCTCGCCTGACACAGAAAGCTATTGAGATAGCACGTGCTGAGGGAATCAAGGTAGGTCTATTGCGTCCTATCACCTTGTGGCCATTCCCCTCAAAGGCTATTGCAGAGATAGCAAAGGGCAAGAAGGGCGTGTTGGTGGTAGAAATCAATGCCGGTCAGATGGTACAAGATGTACGTCTGGCAGTGAATGGTGCTGTACCCGTAGAGCAGTTTGGTCGCTTGGGTGGTATCGTACCAGAGCCCGAAGAAATTGTTGATGCATTAAAGAAGATGATGTAGTTATGGAGAATCCGATTATAGCACCAGAGAATCTGGTATATCAGAAGCCAACACTGATGAACGACAACCACATGCACTATTGTCCTGGTTGTTCACACGGTGTTGTACATAAACTCGTGGCTGAGGTCATCGAGGAGATGGGCATGGAGGATAAGGCGATTGGTGTATCGCCTGTAGGTTGTGCCGTGTTTGCCTATAACTATTTGGATATCGACTGGCAGGAAGCTGCCCACGGTCGTGCTCCCGCTTTGGCTACTGCCATCAAGCGCTTGTGGCCAGACCGCTTGGTATTCACCTATCAGGGCGATGGCGACTTGGCATGTATCGGTACTTGTGAAACTATCCATGCACTGAATCGTGGCGAGAATATCACCATAATCTTCATCAATAATGCCATCTATGGTATGACGGGTGGACAGATGGCTCCTACTACACTGATTGGTCAGAAGACATCTACTTGTCCTTATGGTCGTGATCCAGAGATTCATGGTTATCCACTGAAGATTGCTGATATCGCAGCTCAGTTGCAAGGTACTTGCTATGTTACCCGTCAGAGTGTAGAGTCGGTAGGTTCTATCAACAAGGCCAAGAAGGCTATCCGTAAGGCATTTGAGGCTTCGATGGCTGGTAAGGGTTCTTCGCTGGTAGAGATTGTATCTACTTGTAACAGTGGTTGGAAGTTAACTCCTGCCAAGGCTAACGAGTGGATGAAAGAGAATATGGTACCATTCTATCCGAAGGGAGACCTCAAAGACACAACGATTTGACAATTGGACAATTTACGATTTGGCAATTTGCTGTGAGTCTGCCAATTGTAAAATAGAAAAAAAGTGAAATAAAACGATGAAGAAAGAAATTATTATTTCAGGTTTCGGTGGTCAGGGTGTACTCTCTATGGGTAAGATTCTGGCATACTCAGGACTGATGGATGATAAAGAGGTGACATGGATGCCTGCCTATGGTCCCGAACAGCGTGGTGGTACGGCCAACGTGACTGTTATCGTAAGTGATGACAAGATTTCGTCGCCCATTCTGAGTAAGTATGATATTGCTATCGTGCTCAACCAACCATCATTGGAGAAGTTTGAACCCAAGTTGAAGGCTGGTGGTATCCTTATCTATGACAGCTATGGTATCATCAATCCTCCAACACGAAAAGACATCACCGTATATCGTATCGATGCTATGGACAAGGCTGCCGAGATGAAGAACGGTAAGGTGTTCAACATGATTGTGTTGGGTGGACTCTTGAAGGTTGCACCTGTTGTCAGCACCAAGGGCGTTGAGAAGGCACTCTTCAAGACGCTGCCAGAGCGTCATCATGCACTGATACCGCTGAATATGCAGGCAATCGAAGAGGGTGGTAAAATCATTCAAGAGATGTAAACCCTCGCGCGTACATTTTATAGAGAAACCAAGCAAGGGCAAAAAACAAAGTGAATAGTTTGTTTTTTTCAAAAAAAACTTTGGAAGTTATAATTATTTTTTGTTACTTTGCACTTGTAATAAAAACTATGAAATTATTATATAACTAATTTAAAGTATAGGAAAGGATGAAAAAATTATTTTTAATGCTTGCTGCTGCAGCTTTGTCTGCACAGGCTGTTAATGCACAGACTGTTGTTGAGAGTAAAAACACTGACAACTGGTATCTTGGAGTGAATGGTGGTGCTAATGTACCTGCTAAGACCTTCAAGGATCTGGCTAACTTCCAGGCTGGTCTTCGTGTAGGACGCTGGTTTACTCCAGTAGTTGGTTTCGCTGTTGAAGGACAGGCTCATTTTGGTAACAAGAATGCATTTGCAGGTGAGGATGGTACACTGAAGGCTATCAATGCTAATTTGCTGGGTACTATCAACTTCAGCAACTGGTTTGCTGGTTACAATGGCACTCCTCGTTGCTTTGAGGTTAGCGGTGTTGCTGGTTTTGGCTGGTGGAAAAACCGTGTTGGTTCAAAGGATAATGCTCTGGTAACTAAGCTCGGTCTTGACTTGGCTCTGAACTTCGGTTCTGATAAGCAGTGGCAGGTATATGTTGAGCCCGCTCTGGTTTACAACATTGCTGACGACAAGCATGCGAAGACTGAATTCAACATCAATCGTGCGCTGTTTACTGCAAGCGTAGGTTTCAACTATAAGTTCGGTAACTCTAACGGTACTCACAACTTCAAGATTGCTGAGCTTCGCGACCAGGCTGAGATTGATGGCCTGAATGCTAAGATCAATGAGCTGCGTGCTGACAACAATGCCAAGGATGGTAAGATTGCTGCTGATGCTCGTGCTATTGCTGACCTGAAGGCTAAGCTCGCTGCTTGCCAGTCTCGTCCTGCTGAGAAGATTGTTGAGGAGCGTATCATCAAGGAAGGTACTATCCTGCAGCCTATCGTTATCTTCGGTCAGGGTAAGACCACTGTTGACGCTGCTGGTATGGCTAGCTGTGAGATGGTTGCTAAGTATATGAAGAACCACGCTGACTCAAAGGTTAAGGTTCTTGGTTATGCTTCACCCGAAGGTTCTAAGGAGGTTAACGATCGCATCGCTAAGGCTCGTGCAGAGGCTGTTAAGAACGTTCTTGTTAAGAAGTACAAGATTGCTGCTGACCGCCTTGAGGCTGAAGGTCAGGGTGCTACTGACAAGCTGTCTGCAGAGAACGACTTCAACCGTGTTGCTAAGTTCGTTGATGTAACAAATCAGAAGTAAAAATCAGATTTATCATTAAATTTTGCATAAATCCCCACAATTATTACGTTGTGGGGATTTTTTCTATCATTTTGTTGGCTGTTTAGGGAAAATAGTGTATCTTTGCAATTCTAAAAGGGTACATGAATAACTAAACAGATATGAAACATCCATTTCGTAGTGCGGTATGCACAGAAGGTCGTAGAATGGCAGGAGCCCGCGCCTTGTGGGTTGCTACAGGTATGAAACATGAGCAGTTTGGCAAGCCTATCATTGCTATTGTCAACTCGTTTACACAGTTTGTGCCTGGTCATACTCATCTGCATGAGATTGGACAGATTGTGCGTGAGGAAATTGAGAAGATGGGATGCTATGCGGCTGAGTTTAATACCATCGCCATTGATGATGGTATAGCTATGGGCCACGATGGTATGCTTTATTCACTGCCTTCGCGCGACATCATAGCCGATAGTGTAGAGTATATGGTGAATGCCCATAAGGCAGACGCTATGATTTGTATCTCCAATTGCGACAAGGTAACACCTGGTATGCTGATGGCTTCTATGCGTCTGAATATTCCTACTGTATTCTGTAGTGGTGGACCTATGGAAGCAGGTAAGTGGCGTGGCGAGAATGCCGACCTGATTACAGCAATGGTCAAGGGTGCCGACCCCAGCGTGTCTGATGAGGAGATGCAGCAGATAGAGCAGTGTGCTTGTCCTGGATGTGGCTCATGCTCGGGTATGTTTACTGCCAACTCAATGAACTCACTCACTGAGGCTATCGGATTGAGTCTTCCTGGCAATGGTACTATTCTGGCTACTCACACCAATCGCGTAGAGTTGTTTAAGGCTGCTGCCCGTCAGGTGGTAAAGAATGCTTTTGCTTATTACGAAGATGGTGATGAGAGCGTATTGCCTCGTAATATCGCTACACGTAAAGCTTTCCTCAATGCTATGACACTTGATATCGCGATGGGTGGTTCTACCAATACCGTGCTCCACCTGTTGGCTGTAGCTCAAGAGGCTGGTGCCGACTTTACGATGCAGGATATCGATGAGTTGTCTCGCAAGACACCATGTCTTTGTAAGTTGGCTCCTAATACGCAGAAGTATTCTGTGCAGGAGTGTAACCGTGCAGGTGGCATCCTTGGTATCTTGAACGAACTGAATAAAGGTGGCTTGATTGATGGTTCTGCTATCCGTGTGGATGGCATGACACTCAGTGAGGCCATGAAGAAATATAGCCTCACCTCCGTCCCCTCTCCAACTGGCGAGGGGAGTGATGACCCTCGTCGCATTTTCTTCTCTGCTCCTGCAGGTCGCTTCTCTACCAAGATGGGTAGCCAGAGCGAACAATATCCTTCATTGGATACCGATCGTGAGAATGGATGTATCCGCGACCTAGAACATGCCTATACCAAGGATGGTGGTTTGGCCGTACTCTTTGGTAATATTGCTCAAGATGGTTGCGTGGTGAAGACTGCTGGTGTGGACGAGAGCCTATGGCACTTTGAAGGTCCTGCTGTAGTCTTCGATTCTCAGGAAGATGCTTGCGAGGGTATTCTCGGTGGTAAAGTGAAGAAAGGTGACTGCGTTGTCATCACTCATGAAGGTCCGAAGGGTGGTCCTGGCATGCAGGAGATGCTTTATCCCACAAGTTACATCAAGTCGATGCACATGGGTAAGGAGTGCGCCTTGATTACCGATGGACGTTTCTCTGGTGGTACTAGTGGTCTTTCCATCGGTCATATCTCGCCAGAGGCAGCTTCTGGTGGTAATATCGGTAAGATTAAGGATGGCGACATCATTGAGATAGATATTCCTAACCGTAAGATTAATGTGAAACTGAGCGATGCAGAATTGGCAGCACGCCCACAACAGCCGTTGAAGCGTAATCGCCAAGTAACTAAGGCCCTACGTGCTTATGCTCAGAGCGTATCTTCGGCAGACAAGGGAGGAGTAAGGATTATTGACTAGAGATGCTAGAACAACTAGATTATCTAGAAAACTAGAGAATCTGGTTAATCTAGGAAACAGAATAAAGTGAAAAATTATGAGAGATAGAATTACTGGAGCGAAAGCGCTGATGAGAGCCTTGCAGGCCGAAGGGGTAAAGACCATCTTTGGCTATCCTGGTGGCTCTATTATGCCTACATACGATGCGCTGTTTGACTATACCCGTGGTGAGAAGAAGTGCTTCGACCATATTCTGGTGCGCCACGAACAGGCTGCTGTTCATGCTGCTGAGGGTTATGCCCGAGTCAGTGGTGAGGTAGGTGTGGCGTTGGTGACTAGTGGTCCTGGTGCAACCAATACGTTGACGGGTGTGGCTGATGCAATGCTCGACTCTACGCCTATCGTCGTTATTGCTGGTCAGGTGGCTATCAACTCGCTGGGTACTGATGCCTTTCAGGAAGTAGACCTTGTTGGTGTGGCACAACCCATCAGCAAGTGGTCGTATCAGATACGTCATGCCGATGATATTGCGTGGGCGGTAAGTCGTGCGTTCTATATTGCTCGCAGTGGTCGCCCAGGTCCTGTCGTTCTCGACTTCCCTCGCAATGCACAGGTGGAAGAAATCGATTGGGAACCCAAGAAGGTAGATTTCGTGCGCTCTTATGTAGCTTATCCTAAGTTGAATATGGATGCCGTGCGCCAAGCTGCCGAACTTATTAATAATGCTAAGAAACCACTTGCTCTGGTAGGGCAGGGTGTAGAGCTGGGTAATGCTCAGGAAGAGTTGAAAGCTCTCTTGGAGAAGGCTGACATTCCTGCAGGTCGTACCATGTTAGGTCTCTCTGCACTTCCTTCTGACCATCCGCTGAATGTGGGTATGCTAGGTATGCATGGTAACTATGCCGTCAACCTGAAGGAACAGGAGTGTGATGTGCTGATAGCTATTGGTATGCGCTTCTCCGATCGTGTGACGGGCAATACCAAGACCTATGCTAAGCAGGCCAAGATTATCCATTTGGATATTGACCGTAGTGAGATAGATAAGAATGTGAAGACGGATGTGGCTGTGGTTGCTGACTGTAAGGAGTCGCTGCCTGCGCTGACTGCACTCTTGAATAAGAACGACCACAAGGAGTGGCGCGACTCGTTTAAGGAATTAGACGATAAAGAGCATACAAAGGTTATCGAACCTGCTATCCATCCTACTGATGGCCCTTTGCTGATGGGCGAGGTAGTTAATGCTGTTGCTGAACAAGCACCGAAGGGTACTGTCCTCGTAACCGATGTAGGTCAGAATCAGCTCTTCGCCACTCGCTATTTCAAATATCCCGAGAAGCGTAGTATCTGTACCAGTGGAGGCTTGGGCACGATGGGTTATGGTATGCCTGCCGCTATTGGTGCCACCTTTGCTACCGACCGTACCGTTTGTTGCTTTATGGGTGATGGTGGCTTCCAGATGTGTATCCAAGAACTTGGTACTATCATGGAGCAGCAGGCACCTGTCAAGATGATACTGATGAACAATAACTATCTGGGCAATGTTCGCCAGTGGCAGGATATGTTCTGGATGCGACGCAAATCGTTTACCAAGATGATGAATCCCTGCTATGAGGCTATTGCTCAGGGCTATGGTATCCCTTACGAGGCTGTTACCGAGCGTAAGAACTTGTCTGCTGCTATTGCAAAAATGTTGGCAACGAAGGGACCCTATATCCTCGAATGTGCCATCAAGGAAGACGACGATGTACTGCCAATGACTCCTCCAGGCATGAATGTCAACGATATGATGCTGGAGGTATGATTAGGGGTAAACAGGTTAAACAGTAAATAGTAAGTATGAAAGACAATAGAAAACTCTATACCTTATTAGTATATTCAGAAAACATCGCAGGTATTCTGAATCAGATTACCGCTGTGTTCACGCGCCGTCAGGTAAATATCGAGAGTCTGAATGTATCGGCATCCAGCATTGAAGGTGTGCATAAGTATACCATTACGGCTTGGAGCGACGAAGATCAGATTATCAAGATTACGCGCCAGATAGAAAAGAAAATTGATGTGATTAAGGCCAACTACTTCACCGATGAACAATTGTTTATCCGTGAGACAGGTCTTTATAAACTCTCTACCGATTTGGTGATGAAGAATCCTGAGATTTCTCGCACCATTCGTCGTTTCGAGGCAAGTATAACCGAGGTGAATCCCACCTACGTCATTGTTATGAAGTATGGTGTAACTGATGATATCATCTCGCTCTATCATGCCCTCGACGAATTTGGCTGCGTGCTTCAGTATACCCGTAGTGGTCGTATTGCTGTTACCCGTGGTATGCAAGAACAGGTTAGTGAGTTCTTGGATGAGCGTGAGAAACATCATGATTAATGCTTAATTCTTAATGCATAATGCTTAATGATTGACGTTCAACGCTCTTTGACCTAAAGGTGCAAAGCGAGCAAGCTCGTGGCAACGTTCAATGTTCAATGTTCAACGTATTATAATGGATAAAATAGGAAAATATCAATTTTTGGCAGAGCCATTTCATTGCGACTTCTCTGGTCGTTTGTTTATGGGACATTTGGGCAATCACATGCTCAATGCTGCCGACTTTCATAGTACCGACCGAGGTTTCGGTATGAAATACCTCATGACTATCAAGCGCTCGTGGGTGCTCTCTCGTCTGGCAATAGAGATGAACGAGATGCCCGAGCAATATACAAAGTTTAATATAGAGACCTGGGTAGAAAATGCGATGCGCTATTTCACTCAGCGTAATTTTGCTGTAGTAGGCGAAGAGGGTAAGGTATATGGCTATGGTCGCTCTGTATGGGCGATGATAGATACCGACAGTCGACAGCCATGCGACATCCTCTCTATCAAAGACGGCGCTATCAACGAGTGGATAGAAGCAGACAAAGAGTGTCCTATAGATAAAGGTGGACGCGTAAAGATGTCTGATAAGGCAGAGTTTGTACGCACCATCGACACCCATTATAACGATGTAGATATCAATGGACATATCAACTCCGTCAAGTATATCGAGCATGTACTCGACCTGTGGAACTTGGATTGGTATCGCGAGCATCGCATTCAGCGCTTCGAGATTGCCTATGTGGCTGAGGCGCATGAGGGCGACAAACTTTCGTTCTATATGGAGGAAGAAGAGCAGTCAACTTTCAATATTCGCATCGTACGCACTGATGGCACCGAGTGTTGTCGTAGTAAGGTGAAATTTGTATAATATTGCATTAGTGCCGCAATAATTGCATAAAAGTGAAAGAAAATTTGGTTATTTGCTAACAATTTGTTATCTTTGCATTCGATTTTTATAAGTTAACTCTCCCGTCGCACCCTCGTGTCAGGGTGGGAGTGGACCGTTAAGACGACGGCTCTCGTGCAGGGCTGGCATGGTACACAGAGATAAGTATAACACATAAAACAAAACAATTATGGCAGAAATGAATTTTGGTGGCGTTATCGAAACTGTTGTCACCAGCAAAGAGTTCTCACTTGAGAAAGCACGTGAAGTATTAAAGGATGAGGTAATCGCCGTTATCGGTTATGGTATTCAGGGCCCCGGACAGGCCTGCAACCTGCGTGATAATGGTTTCAACGTCATCGTCGGACAGCGTCAGGGTAAGACCTACGACAAGGCTGTGGCTGACGGATGGATACCTGGCAAGACACTGTTCTCTATCGAAGAGGCTGCTGAGAAGGGTACAATCCTCTGCATGTTGCTCTCTGATGCTGGTCAGATACAGGTATGGCCTACCATCAAGCAATATCTGAAGCCTGGCAAGACTCTGTATTATAGCCACGGCTTTGCCATCAACTGGAGCGATCGCACAGGTGTTGTTCCTCCCAAGGATGTTGACGTTATCATGGTAGCTCCTAAGGGAAGTGGTACATCACTTCGTACCATGTTCTGCGAGGGTCGCGGACTTAACTGTTCTTATGCCGTTTACCAAGACGCTTCGGGTAAGGCTAAGGAGAAGACACTAGCTTTCGGTATCGGTATCGGAGCAGGTTATATGTTTGAGACTACCTTCCAGCGTGAGGCTACTTCTGACCTTACTGGTGAGCGTGGTTCGCTGATGGGCGCTATTCAAGGACTGCTTTTGGCACAGTACGAAGTGCTGCGCGAGAACGGACATACACCTTCTGAGGCTTTCAACGAGACTGTTGAAGAGCTTACTCAGAGCCTTGGCCCGTTGTTTGGAGCTAAGGGTATGGACTGGATGTATGCCAACTGTTCTACCACTGCTCAGCGTGGTGCGCTCGACTGGGCTCCCCGTTTCCACGATGCTATCAAGCCTGTAATGGAGTGGCTCTACTACTCTGTTAAGACTGGTAACGAGGCTCAGATTTCTATTGATGCCAACTCTAAGCCCGACTATCGTGCAGGTTTGGAGAAAGAGCTTGAGGCCATGCGTAATCAGGAGATGTGGCGTGCGGGTGAAACTGTTCGAAAGCTCCGTCCTGAATACCAAGAGGATTAATCTCAACACATTTTGTTGAATCCATAATGCGTAGAAGCCATCTCATTGAGGTGGCTTCTCTTTTTTGCTTATAATGTCTTTTGTATGGTCTATATAAATCTGTAGAAATATTTTGCAGATTTTGTGTCTAATTGAAAGGATTATACAATCTTTTTTGTACCTTTGCAATTGCTATGTAGTCTAGAATCTCTAGATCTTCTAGAAAAAACAAAACAATATAAAAATGGAAATGGAAACCAAGAAATCTCTCCAAGCCCAAAAGATAGAAACTGTATTACGCAAGCAAACAAACTGGAAGAGCCTTTGGTTCTATCAGAAGACGGTAGTGCTTTATCAGATGACATACGTCTATTGCCATTACGCTCTGTCGCATGGTAGATAAGATGTTGATGACCTATCCGAAAAAGAAGGAAGAAGAGTTTGTTACCGAAGGTGGCATTCGTGAACGTATGACTGCTGCCCGTCTAGGCTATCGCACCAATCAGCGTGGTACCATAGAGAAACTTACTCGCGAGATAACTGCATTACGACAAGAGAATGTAGCGTTGAAAAATAAAATAGCGGAATTAGAAAGATTGTAGAACTACTTCAAATTATATTGAAACGGCATTATTTGATGTCGTTTCTTTTATTTTTTGCCTTTTGTTATTCTAAGTTCCAAGAAAAATGATTATATTTGCATCGTGTTCTCGAAAGAGACCCTTACATATTGCTTATCTTTCACGGACGAATTAGCACCTCAATGCGAAAGCGAGCAAACTGATAGTTTAAGAAGCATGCGCCACAAGCGCAGGCTTCTCCATAAAACTATCAAGGCCGTGCTAAGCCTGTCCGTGATATGGCAGAATGCTTGCGCTTTCTTTATGCCATAAAGCTTGCGCCTGTCATAATGAAATGAAACACAAACTATAAATATACAATTATGAAAAGATTAATTTTACTTTTGGTCATGGTCGCTAGTTTGACTTCAGGTAAGGCGCAGGTGTATCAAATGGTTGTCCATGTGAACAATGGCACAGAGATGGGCTTTCCCGATAGTAAGATCGTTATTCCCGTTGACAATATCAGCGAGGTGACGTTTGAGGAAATCAACAAACAACCGCAAGAAGAATCAATTCCTATTTCATTTCTTTTTAAGGAATATACTGGGACTACTCGCTCGCCAATGAGAAGATCCTCTGCAATGGAGGATAGGTCGTTTGGAGTATTTAGCTGTTACAATAATGGTGAGCCTCTTGGTCAGGAAACTCTTTCTGTCAACCTAATGAATAATCAAGAGGTAGCATTCGTAGATGGGAAGTGGAAATATCTTCCAATTAAATATTGGCCTGAAAAAGCGCAGGGCGATAACTATGCTTCCTTCTTCGCTTATTCTCCCTATGCCAATGATACAGAGAGTAGTTTCGTTAGCGTAAAATCTGATTCTGACAAACCTCTTATTGAATATAAATTGGTAGATCCCATGAATGATGCGGGTGATTTGGTGTATGGAAACCAGATAAACACCACAAAAGATGTGGATAATGGCTGTGTGACTATCGAAGCAAAACATGCTTTGGCACAATTGATGCTCAATGTTGCTCTAAAGGAAAATTTGGACGCAAACAAGAAGGTAACCATTAAAAGCGTTACAATAAGTGGACAGATGCCGTATAGTGGTCAATTCGATTTGTATAGCGAGCAATGGATTAATTATTCGGATGAATCACTGTCTTATACGATTGATGGTGATAATCTTTCACCCGATTTACGTGATGCTGGCGAAACTGCAATAACAAATCAGCCAGAAGGTGTTACACTTGACAGTAAGCCTATCGGTATTAATCCTTTGCTACTCATTCCGACAGATGGTCAAAAAGAAATCTCGATCACAATTGATTATTATACTACGACAGATACTCCAAGCCTTTCTGCGGGCTATTCGAGATTACATAATACTATCTCAAAGACGTACAATGTAATTCTTAAGGGTGGTATGATATATACAATGCGTATTCAATTAGACACAACCTCTATGTGAGAGAAGTCTATGATAGCTACATCATGGAATGACGTACCCGAAACAATCGTTTTTTTTTGATAAATAAGCGTATGAAAGGAATAATTATTGCAATATTGTTATTTGTTTTGCCTTGTGGCATTTGCCATGCCAATGGTGCACGCTTTCTGATAGTGAATGCTAAGGATGGTACGAAAACAACATTTGCATTGGCAGAGGAGCCCAAAGTCTCTTTGAAGAGCGGTGAATTATCCATCGCCAGTAATAGTAGAACATTTATAATAAGAATTGCCGATGTGAAGAACTATGCTTTTGCAGAGGAATCATCTGGCATAGGCGAAATCATAAAGAGTGTAAATGTGAAAGTTGAGAATGGTTGTGTGATATTCAGTAACCTAATGGTAGATAGTAAGGTCTCGATCTATATCCAAGACGGAAAGTTGCTAAAGGAAGTATTGGCCAATACGGATGGAACAGCATTCATTGACTTATCCACTTTGCCAAAAGGCATCTTAATTCTTCACTCAGATAAAATGAATATTAAAGTTGTAAGTCGATAAACATTTTATTTATTATAAAATAAGTCTTCACATTCACGCATAATGCTCTCGCTAATAGTGTGTTAAGTGTGAACCCTTTTTGGAGGGTGATGTGAGGATCGGGGAGTGATTGCTCCTGCAAAGATGGTTGAAAGATAGGGAAAATAAAGTTTCCCGGATTTTTTCCGGAATCTTGGGACAAAGTGTCCGGAGGCTCCGGACACGATGTCCCAAGCGTCCGGACACAATGTCCGGAGCGTTCGGACAATGAGTAAAGAGGCTATTTTGGGGTAGTACAAAGGCTTTGTACTAGTCGTACAATAGGTATGTACTAGTAGTACAACAGCACTGTACGGGGTGTACAACAAGTATGTACTGGGATATATATGATATGTATTGACTTGTATTCACGTTAGTTACAATTGTGAATTAGCGTTAAATAACTATGAATATTTATGAAATAATTTGGTTTATAAAATAAACTTCTCTATATTTGCATCGTGATTCGAACACAATAGGGCTGAATTCTTGTCTTCTGCAGGGACGGGAAGGAGGCTAAATAGAGACAAAAACCAAGTTAGAAACGCATTAAAAAACTAAAAGACAATGGAAGAAAACATGAATATGTCTGCCGAGCGCAGCCTGAAAATCATTACTGAACAGATAGAGAGAAACCGCAAGGCGGTATCTAAAGATGTGGGTGAGAGCCTCTATATGGCTGGTATCTGCACCATGACGATGGCTGTCGTTGTGGCTATAGTGAATGGTACTGCTATGAAGTATGGCTTTAGTGGCGTGGGACATCTGTTGTGGTTCTTGCTGCCTCTGATAATCTGGGGTGTAGAGAAGTATAGACACAAGGATAGACCTGCAACGCCACCGAATATTATTAGTACGTTGGTAGCTAAGACGTGGGTGACATTTGGTATATTCACGCTGGCTTTCTTCTTCTTTGCTACACTCTTTAATAATATAATGGTTCGCACTGAGACGATAGAGGTTTTTCGTGTTATACTGATTAATCCGCTTAGAATCATCGTACTGTTGATGGGTATGGCTATAACGATTACTGGCTACATCCTGAAGCAGCGCTGGCTGGTATGGTGTGGAATCATCGGTGGTGTGGGTGGTTTTTTCTGGGAAACTGTCGGCGTATCTTCTTTCTTCATTAGCAGACTTGGCTCAATAGAGGTCATGTGCTATCTGTATGAGCTGCTCTCAAGCATTATCATTGTGCTCTTCGGCTTTGTGGGCTTGTTCTTGCCTGGTTATATCATTAAAAAACAAGTAGATTAGTATGATGTTTCCAACGTTAGATCCACTGTTGCATTCAGAACTTAGACTGGCGGTGATGTCGCTGTTGATAAGTTCTGAAGAGGCTGAGTTTCCGTATATCAAAGAACAAACGGGAGCCACAGCGGGCAATCTGAGTGTGCAGATAGACAAGTTGTCTACAGCGGGATATATCGAGGTGGAAAAGACCTTTAAGGGCAAGAAACCTTGCACCATGTGCCGTATCACGCCTGTAGGACTGAAAGCTTTTGAGGATTATGTGACAGCGCTGAAGAGTTATATCAGCCAAGGCTGATGACTCGTATCTCTATTCAGTGCTAACCTCGCAAGATAACTCCGTCTTGCTGTATAATGCGCTCTTCTGCCATCAGGTGGGAGAGCGCTTTGCTAATAGATTCGTAGGGGAAGGGGAGTGAGCGCAATTCCGTCATCTGATGCTGCTTACCATCGGAGAGCAGGGCGATGATGGCTTGCGAACAGTCGTCAGTACAGGGTGGCTCCTGCTGCTCCTGGCATACATCACACTGCCCACAATCATGGGTGTGCTTCTCACCAAAATATTCTAGCAACAGGCGCGAACGACAGTGCAGCTGGTCTTGTGCATAGCGCTGCATAGCGTGGATGCGCTGGCGATATTGCTCTAATCGGTCTTCATATACGGAGCGTGGTATCACCACATGCTCTGGGTCTTCACGACGTTGCAGATACTGGATGGTAGGTACGTTTCGACGAGGGATATATTGGATGATATGCTTTTGAGCCAACGTCTTCAGCACCTCATGCAGCATTGTTGACTTGATGCCACAGAGTTGGGCTATCAGACCTTCGTCGATATAGCACACATCAGAGAATAGTCCACCATAGCTGCGCAGGAGCGTAACGATAACCCGGTCTTCGATATCGCTCAGATGTTGCAGCCGGTCTAGCTCATGGCGTTCGAGCATAAAGTGCACACGAGCATTCTGATCGGGAGCAGCGTCGTAGTCTATGTAGCCTGCACGTTGAAGTATCTGCAGGGCTGAGTGGACGCGGATGGGGAAATGGTGGAAGCGCTGACAGAAGAGGTCGATGTTAAACTCGCGTGTAATGCCATAGCCATCGCCTGTAGCCAACTGGTAGAAGTAGGCGAGATGCTCGTATACCTGACGGATATATTCGCGAGGCGGAAAGGTGTTGTCGATACGATGACTGAGCAAGGCATTATCGTTAGCACCATAAAGCAGAATGGCTGTAGCGGGCAATCCATCGCGTCCGGCACGACCAGCCTCTTGGAAATATGCCTCAATAGAGTCGGGACTATCGTAGTGCAGCACATGGCGCACGTCGGGCTTGTCGATACCCATACCAAAGGCATTGGTGGCAACAATGATTCGTACTCGGTCGTTTTGCCAATCGCGCTGTCGCTGGTCTTTCACTTCGTGGGTAAGGCCTGCATGATAGAAAGTGGCGCTGAGGCCAGCCTGACAGAGTTGTTCGGCAATCTCGCGAGCGTGACGACGACTGCGTACATAGACAATGGCTGAGCCACTGGTATTGCTAAGAATGTGGGTAAGCTCGTTTTGTTTGTCATCCGTATGGCGCACCAGATAGGTTAAGTTCTTGCGCTCAAAGCTCATACGGAAGACGGCAAAGCCGTGGTGAGAGGTGAGTGGTGAATGGTGAGTGGTGTCGCATCTGGTTTCCCCAGATGCATTACCTGTTGACAACTTCTCGCAGATATCTTCTACCACCTGTGGTGTTGCCGTAGCGGTGAGTGCCAATACGGGAACATCGGGAAGAAGTTGTCGAATGGTGGAAATCTCCAGATATGAAGGGCGGAAGTCGTAGCCCCACTGTGAGATGCAGTGCGCCTCGTCAACGGTGATAAACGAGATGTGCATATGACGCAGCTTGGTGACGAAAAGCTGACTGCCAAGGCGCTCGGGAGAAACGTAGAGAAACTTGGTGCGACCAAGGATGCAGTTGTCGAGCACGCGCAATATCTCTTCGTGCTGCATGCTGCTATTGATGGCATCTGCAAGGATGCCTTTCTGACGCAGGTGGTTGACCTGGTCTTTCATCAGGGCGATGAGAGGAGTGATAACAATGCAGACACCTTCCAGTGCCATTGCTGGCACCTGGAAGGTGATGCTCTTACCGCCACCTGTGGGCATTAGTCCCAAGGTATCGCGGCCCAATCCTATGGATTCGATAATCTCGCGTTGGATGCCACGGAAGTCGTCGTAGCCCCAATAGCGCTTGAGTATTTCCTTATAGTTACTCAACTCCTTCTCTCCTTACTCCTCAACACCTTAATCTTCAGCTACTTCTTCCGATGGGCGGATGTCCTCAATCTGTAGCTGTACCTCGCCACGCTTGTAGGTGTTCTCCTCGATGGTGTAAACGATATCGAAAGAACGCTTAGACTTGATATAACGTGCTGCTGCCGACTGTCCGAAAGCGATACCATTCATGACAACGGCAGACTTAGAGTCAACGAGTTCCAACTTGATGTGCTCCTGATGACGACCCACTACCTTAGAGGTGCCATAGTCGAAGACGTTGCGCGTGAGAAACAGGGGTTTACCATTGCCTGGACCATGAGGTGCCAAACGCTTCAGCTCGTTGAGCAATCGCTTAGATATCTGTTGGAAGTCGAGCTCCATATCGATGTCGAGTGTCTGCTGTGTCTGTTCGGGAAGGATATGTCCATCAACATACTCTTGGAAACGACGACGGAACTCTGGGATGTTCTCCTTACGCAGGGTAAGACCAACGGCATAGGTGTGTCCACCAAAGTTCTCGAGCAGGTCGCGACACGACTTAACAGCATCATAGATATCGAAACCAGCTACAGAGCGAGCAGAACCAGAAGCCATGCCATCGATGATGGTAAGTACCACCGTAGGACGGAAATAGAGTTCAGTAAGGCGAGAAGCTACAATACCAACAACACCTTTTTTCCAGCCTTCGTCGTAGAGCACGATAGACTGTAGGTGCTGCTGACTCTCAAGGCGCTCAACAATCTCGTTGGCCTCTTCCGTCATCTGCTTATCTACATCCTTGCGCTGCTCGTTGTATTCATTGATGCGCGTAGCCATCGTAAGGGCACGCTGCAAGTCGCGTTCTACCAGTAGGTCTACAGCCTCGCGTCCATTCATCATACGACCAGAGGCATTGATGCGCGGACCAATCTTGAAGACAATATCACTCATGGTGAGCTCGCGACCACTAAGGCCACAAATCTCGATGATAGACTTCAGACCAATGCTGGGCGACTGGTTGAGTTGCTTCAATCCGTGGAAAGCCAACGTACGATTCTCTCCCTCTACAGGCACCAGGTCGGCTGCAATGCTGACAGCACAGAAGTCGAGTAGGGGAATCAGTCGTGAGAAGGGAATGCCGTTGTTCTTAGCAAAAGCCTGCATGAACTTGAAACCTACACCGCAACCACAAAGGTGCTTGAAGGGATAGGTAGAGTCTTCACGCTTAGGATTGAGGATAGCTACTGCGGGCGGCATCACCTCGTCAGGAACGTGGTGGTCACAGATAATAAAGTCAACACCCAACGATTTAGCATAGGCTATCTCATCAATAGCCTTAATGCCACAGTCGAGCACAATAATGAGTTTTACACCTGTCTCTGCGGCATACTCTATACCCTTACGACTTACACCATAGCCCTCTTCCTCACGGTTGGGGATATAGTAGTCGATGTTGGAATAGAACTGCTGCAAAAACTTGTAAACCAAAGCTACCGCCGTACACCCGTCGACATCGTAATCGCCATATACCATAATGCGCTCCTTGCGGCCCATGGCATCGTTGAGGCGGTCAACGGCAACATCCATATCATTCATCAGGAAAGGATCTATCAGCTCGTTGAGCATAGGACGAAAGAAACGCTTGGCTGCGCTCTCCGTCTTGATGCCACGCTGAATGAGAAGGCCTGCCATGACGGGACTCATCCCGATCTTCTCGGCCAACTCGTTAGCTGCCTGCTGTCTGTCTGGTGTAGGGGGTTCGTAATTCCATTTAAATTGCATTTATATTGTATTTATTTTTTGTCGCTCGCAGTGGTATCGTTATGCATAGGCATACAATACGCCTTCAAAGTTACAAAGAAAAAATGAAATAAATGGAATGGAATGCTGATTTTATGTTTTTTTTAACCCTCAAAATGGGTAATACAGCCTTATTGGTACACTTTCGCCTCGCGTTTCTTCTGTAATACGGCAAGGGCGTTGAGTGCCAATGCCTCCATCTCGTCTTCGCCAGGGAAGGTATAGACGGGGGCAAGAAAGTCGATGCGCTGGCGCAGTCTGCTGACAAGATAATCGGAGTGAGCCATACCGCCTGTAAGCAGAATAGCATCCACTTTTCCACACAGTACAGCAGCCTCGGCAGCAATATTTTTGGCTACATGATAAATCATAGCATCTACAATGAGTTCGGCATGCTTGTCGCCTTGCTGGATGCGTTGCAGTATCTCGCGCATATTGTTGGTACCTAAGTGAGCATTCAGTCCTGCCTTACCAGCAATGCGCTTCAATAATTGTTTCTCACTATACTTGCCACTGAAGCATAAACGAATCAAGTCGGCAGCAGGTAAACTGCCTGCACGTTCGGGCGAGAAGGGACCTTCGCCATCGAGTGCATTATTGGCATCTATAGCTCGTCCGTGGTCATGTGCTGCAACAGAGATGCCTCCTCCTAAGTGACAGATAATCAGATTCAAATCCTCATATTCCTTACCTATTCCTCGAGCGTATCGACGAGCAATAGCACGCTGGTTGAGCGCATGCCAAATACAGATGCGAGGCATAAGGGGTGAACCACTGATGCGAGCCAGTGGAGACAGCTCGTCAACGACTCCGGGGTCGGCAATAAAGGAGCGACATCGGGGAGAGGGGGAGGCGGCGTTAATGGGGGGAACGCCGATGGGGGAACCATCGGCAACATGATTGGCGCTGGTTTTGGGGGCCGCATACTTGGCGTTGATTTCTTCGGCAATCTCGTAAGCTATCAGACAGCCGAGGTTGCAGGCGTGATTATGCATCACGCAACCATGCAGTGTATCGTCAATCATCTGTTGGTTAATCTCATAGACACCACCACTGATAGGCTTTACCAATCCACCACGACCAATAACGGCATCAAAGTCTAGAGGGATGTCTGATTGGCGCAACTCGTCAATAACCAGCTGTCTGCGGAAGTCTTGTTGCTCGGTAATCGCATCGAAGGGCGCTAGCTCTTCGGCACTATGTGTGATGTTACGAAGAAGGATTGGTTTCTCGTCGTAATAGACTGCCATCTTGGTAGATGTAGAACCGGGATTGATGACAAGGATTTTCATAGGCTCGCCAATGCAAAAAGAATACTATTGAATTTTCCCTCTACGGTGTCTCCACGAGAGGGCACGATGACTGGACACTGCGGACCGAAGAGTAGTCCTGCTGTCTGAGTAGGTGTGCAGAGTGTCAGTGTCTTATAGAAAGTGTTACCTGCTTCTATGTCAGGAAAAATCAGTACGTCGGCTTCTCCGTTGATGGGTGATTGCATACCCTTGGCTTCGAGGGCTTTGCGCGAACAAGCACACTTGACATCCATTGGTCCGTCAACGATACAGCGCCCAAATTCTCCTTTCTCTGCCATGCTTCGTATCTCGGCATAGCCATCAACAAATGGGAACTGCTTGCCACCATGCTCAGCGCAATGGATGAGTGCGATGCGTGGCTCGTCGATACCTAATGCATGACATACATCGGTGGCATAGCGTACCTGCTGGATGCGCTGCTCATGGGTAGGATAGGGTATCACTGCCGCATCGGTGAAGAATAGCATCTTGTGGTAGTTAGGAATCTGAGCCATTGCCAGATGCGTCATGATGCGCCCTTGTGGCAATAGCCCAGTTTCCTTATTCAGTACGGCACGGAGCAATTGGTCTGTGCCGATAAGACCTTTCATCAGAATATCACCCTCACCATTACGTATCATCTCTACTGCTCGTGCTGCAGCCTCTTCAGGTGTTGCTGCGTTGACATAACTGACATCAGCCAGTTCCTCGGCTAGTTGTAGTGCCCCTCTTGTAGCATCATCGTTAGCACATACAGCCACGATGCGGTGGCGTTTGCCTTGGAGTTGTCGGTTCTTTAGTTGTTCAAAGGTCTTTAGCATTGGATTAGGTGTTTGGTGAGTGGTGAGTGGAGAAGTGTACTATTGAAGACTTTCGCGATACCAGTCGAACAGTTTCTGTACGCCGTCCTCTATCTCTACTTGGTGTGTCCATCCCAGTGAATGGAGCTTAGAGACATCGATGAGCTTGCGCATGGTGCCATCAGGCTTGGTGGCATCAAACTCTACCGTACCCTCGAAGCCTACTGCTTTCACTACCAGTTCAGAAAGCTCGCGAATAGTCAGTTCCTTGCCTGTACCCACATTGATGTGGCAGTTGCGTATCTCGCCCAGCTTGGGGATTGCGCCACCGCGACCAGCAGAGTGGTTACGGTCAACAGCGCCATCGGTAGAAGCGCCATAGTGTACGCTGCTGTATTTCTCGATACCAATGATATCAGAGAAGTTGACGTTGAGCAGTACGTGAACAGAGGCATCAGCCATATCTTCTGACCACAGGAACTCGCGCAGAGGAGTACCTGTACCCCAAAGTACCACCTTATTATTATATATGCCGTACTTGGCAAGTACATTCAGCATGTCTTCTTGTGAAGCCGAACCATTGACACCCTCTACAGGACGCTTGTCAAGGTCGATAGCAATCTTGTCCCACGCTCCGTCGTGAATCAGCTTAGCAAGATACACCTTGCGCATCATGGCAGGCATCACGTGAGAGTTCTCCAAGTGGAAGTTGTCGTTAGGACCATAGAGGTTGGTAGGCATCACAGCGATGTAGTTGGTGCCGTATTGCAGATTATACGACTCGCACATCTTCAATCCGGCAATCTTAGCGATAGCGTACTCCTCGTTGGTATATTCCAAGGGAGAAGTAAGCAGGCAGTCTTCCTTCATGGGCTGTGGTGCATTCTTAGGATAGATGCAGGTAGAACCCAAGAAGAGCAGCTTCTTAACACCGTGCGCATAAGCCTCGCTGATGACGTTACACTGTATCTTCATATTCATCATGATGAAGTCAGCGCGATACAGCGAGTTGGCCATGATGCCGCCTACAAAGGCTGCAGCCAGTACTACTGCGTCGGGGCGCTCCTCATCGAAGAACTTCTTTACAGCCACCTGATCAGTCAGGTCGAGCTCCTTATGACTGCGACCTACCAGATTGGTGTAGCCTCTCTTCAGGAGGTTATTCCAAATAGCGGAACCTACCAGTCCGTGGTGTCCCGCTACATATATTTTTGAATTCTTATCGAGTGCCATTACTTTACAATACCTTTCTCCAGATATTCAGCCAGATTAGTTCTTACTTTCTCGGCAGCACCCTCAGAGGCTACCTTCGCCATGTCGCTATCTACCATGATGTTGACAAGCTCTTCGAAGCTGGTCTTGTTAGGATTCCATCCGAGCTTAGCCTTCGCCTTTGTTGGGTCACCCCACAGGTTGACTACGTCGGTAGGACGATAGAAGTCGGGAGACACCTCGATAAGCACCTTACCTGTTGCCTTATCGATACCCTTCTCGTTTTCGCCTTCGCCCTTGAATTCCAATTCGATGCCTACGCGCTTGAAGGCATGATAGCAGAAGTCGCGCACAGAGTGCTGAACACCTGTAGCAATCACGAAATCATCGGGCTTAGGCTGTTGCAGGATGAGCCACATACACTCTACATAGTCTTTGGCATATCCCCAGTCGCGCAGTGATGAGAGGTTGCCCAGATAGAGTTTGTCCTGCTTGCCCTGCTTGATGCGAGCAGCAGCCAGCGTAATCTTACGTGTTACGAAGGTTTCGCCTCGACGCTCACTCTCGTGGTTGAACAAGATACCAGAGCAGCAATACATGTTGTATGCCTCACGATACTCCTTGACAATCCAGAAACCATACTGCTTAGCCACAGCATAGGGAGAGTAGGGGTGGAAAGGAGTGTTCTCGTTCTGAGGAACCTCTTCTACCTTACCATACAGCTCACTGGTGCTGGCCTGATAGATACGACAGGTCTCTGTCATGCCCAACTGGCGAACAGCCTCCAAGATGCGCAATACGCCTACGGCATCGACATCGGCAGTAAACTCTGGTGAGTCGAATGATACCTGTACGTGGCTCTGTGCAGCCAGATTGTATATTTCTGTGGGGCGTACCTTGCCGATGACTCCCAGAATGGACATCGAGTCACCAAGATCGGCATAGTGCAGATGGAAATGAGGCTTTCCTTCCAGGTGAGCAATGCGCTCACGGAAATCTACTGAGCTACGTCTGATAGTACCATGTACCTCATAGCCCTTTTCCAGTAAGAATTCGGCGAGATAAGAACCATCTTGGCCAGTGATACCGGTGATTAAAGCGATATTCTTCATTATATGATTTGTTTTATTATCGTTGTTATTACTTGTCTTGTCCGCTAAACTGCTTGATGCGCTGCTCTTCAGACAGCTTGCAAATCAGTAGCGTATCATTGTTCTCAGCCACGATATAGCCATCGAGTCCCTGAACCACTACCTTCTTCTCCTGAGTAGTATGAATCATGCAGTTGTGGGTTTCGAAGAGCGAGATATCCTGTCCGATGCAGGCATTGCCATAGAGGTCTTTCTTTGACTGCTGCTGCAGTGAACCCCATGTGCCGAGGTCGCTCCATCCGAAGTCGGCAGGACATACGAAGATTTCCTCAGCCTTCTCCATGATAGCATAGTCCACACTGATGTTCTCACATTCGGGGAATAGCTGGTCTATCTTCTCCTGCTCCTGTGGTGTGCCATAGATAGGCAGCATGCTCTCGAAAATCTTTGCCATAGCAGGCTGATAGATGCGGAAGGCGTTCACGATGGTGTTTACGTTCCAGATAAAGATACCTGCATTCCAGAAGTAGTTGTTCTTCGAGATATATTTCTTGGCAGTCTCCAAATCGGGTTTCTCGCGGAAAGAGTCCACACGGAAGATGCCCTTGTTGCGCAGTGAACTGGCTGAGAGGTTAGCCTCGATATAGCCATAGCCCGTCTCAGGACGTGTGGGCTTCATACCCAGTGTCACGATGGCATCGCTATCGCTTGTAAACTTCATGCAGTCGGTGATGACACGGCGAAACTCCTCTACGTTCATCACGATGTGGTCGCTAGGAGATACCACGATGTTGGCTTTGGGGTCTTTCGACTTGATGCGCCAAGATACGTAAGCGATGCAGGGAGCCGTATTTCTACGACATGGCTCGCAGAGGATATGGTCTTTGGGCATGTCGGGCAACTGCTCGGCCACAGTAGCTGCATAGTTCTTATTGGTTACTACCCATACGTTGGTGGGGTCAACGATAGTGGCGAAGCGCTCTACAGTCAGTTGCAACAATGATTTGCCAATGCCTAAGACATCGATAAACTGTTTGGGCTTCTCCATCGTACTCATGGGCCAGAAGCGACTACCTACGCCGCCTGCCATGATAACCAAGTGATTATTGATTCTTGCCATAATGTTTCTTACACTATTTATCTTGCAAAGATATACATTATTTTTAATTAAGCCAAATATTTTACTAATTCTTTTTCTTCAACAACGCTTTGACCACGAACCACCCGATGGCGATGATGACAAGGGCGATGATAAAGAGTTTGATATATTCGGCGTATTCTGTAATTTTGTCGTTCAGTTGCTCCTCGGGCACGATGGTATGCAGATACCAGCCCAGTCCTGCCAGGATAGCGTGCCATACACCTGCTCCGATGGTGGTGTAGAGCAAGAATTTCCAGTAGTTCATCTTCGCCAGTCCTGCGGGGATGCTGATGAGGTGACGAATGCCGGGAATCAGGCGTCCTGTCAATGTTGCCACGATGCCGTGATTATCGAAGTAGCGCTCACTCTTCTCCACCTTCTCTTGATTCAGCAGACACATCTTGCCCCACTTGCTATTGGCAAAGCGGTAGATGACGGGGCGTCCCACATAGTAGGCCACCACATAGTTGATGCTGGCACCAAGGTCGGCACCGATGGTAGCAAAGAGAATCACCAGCCATACATCCAGTTGTCCGCTGGCAGCATGATAGGCTGCAGGCGTAACTACAAATTCGGAAGGTACGGGTACTACGGTACTCTCCAACAGCATCAAGAAGAGGATAGTGCCGTAATTCAGGTTGCTTAGTAATGATGATATAAATGACATGGTGCTTTACTTATCCAATTTATCAAAATGAATATAGTGGTGTACTGCATAGTTCAGGTATTCGCTGGGGTCCATTCCCTCTGGGAATAGGAATCCCAATACCAATCGAGCCTCTTGTGGGTTCTCTCTGGCAGCTCTTCCCACTGCAATATAGAATTCTTCTTTCTTGCCCAAATCAAAACAGACGAGTGCCTGATAAGCGCGACCTTTGTTGAAGTCGGGATCGTACTTTGATGCCACCCTGAAGAACTTGGTAAACATCTCATAACATGCCTGCAGATAGCGATTGTCGTAGAGTGACACGATGACGCGAAGCATGACAGATGGGTTGTTTTCAGACTCCTTCATGGCTCGCTGAAACGACTCCTGAGCCTCTTTCACCATGCCGTGCTCCAGTTGGATGTGTCCACGTATCACGAGCATGTCGCTGTGGTCGCAAGGCAGTTTCTCCGTGCGGTCAAGCAGTTCCAAGGCTTTCTCAGGCTGTTTCAGTGCACTATAGCAGAAGGCCAGTTCCTGATACAGCTGGGGCAGTATGTCGATGTCGTCAACACCTCGCTCCAGTGCTCTCTCCAAAGGCTGCAGCGCCTCTTGTTGCCTGCCAAGGTTTACCAAACATACACCGATGTTCAGCAATACGAAATTATCTTCGGGTACCAACTTCTCCAGTCGTTGGAAATACTTCAAAGCCTCTGGGTAGTTGCCTATGCGGAATAGTCCGTTGGCCTTGCTGGCTATGCCCTCAGGGTCGTTGGGAGCGATGGCGATGGCATATTCCGAACTGGTGATGGCATTGTTATAATCCTCGTTCATCAGCTGCGTAGAGGCCAGTGCATTCCAATAGGTGATAGAGTAGGGGTTGCGGTCTATCAGCTCGTTGAAGATACGCTCTGAATCCTTGTATTTCCCCATTCCAAACAGCGTGCGAGCCATCAACTCTTTAAAGTCGGTGCTGTCGTCACCCTTAGAGCGCATCATCCACTCGTAGGCCTTTTCGTTGATGTTATAGTCAACGTAGAGGTTGGCGCAGTCTTTGATGTAGTCTTCGTACTCCTCGGGATCTACGCTCTTTTCCAAGCTGCGCAGATAGCGGTCTGCCTCCTCAATGTTTCCCTGAGCTATCTTGATTTCTGCTAACAGGTAGCAATAGTCGGGTTCGTCCTTGTTCTCGATATTCTCGGCATACTGGCGAGCGCGCTCAAAGTTACCCTCTGCCAGTGCCTGACGAGCTTTGAACACGTTGGGCAGTGTGGCGTGAGGATAGAGGTCGAGGGCACGCTCTACTGCTTCAACGGCCTTGTCGTAATCGCCGTTGAAGTTATAGTAGTCTGCGATATCGACAAGGTCGCTGGCGTCCATGAAAGGCTGCTGACCAGTGTCAAGCGATGCCTCATAGCTGTCTAGCAGCTCACGGAATTCTTCTGAATTAAAATATTCTTCGTCGAAGGGCATTTTATTTCTTCCAAGAGTCTTTCAGTCCTACAGTCTTGTTGAAGACGAGGTGGTCGGGAGTAGAGTCGAGGTCAACGGTAAAGTAACCGATGCGCTGGAACTGCAGGAAGTCGCCTGCCTGCTTCTCCTTCAAGTAAGGTTCTACGTATGCATTGTTCAGTACTACGAGTGACTGTGGGTTCAGCAGCTCGCGGAAGTCGCGTCCGTCAGCATCGACACTCTCTACGCTGAAGAGACGGTCGTAGAGGCGAACCTCAGCAGCTACAGCTGTAGCGCAGTCTACCCAGTGTAGTGTCTTACCCTTAATCTTGCGGTCGGCACCAGGCAGTCCGCTACGAGTCTCAGGGTCGTAGGTAGCATATACGGTAGTGATGTTGCCCTCTGCATCCTTGTCGCAGGGGTGCTCTTCGTCGCACTTGATGATGTAGGCATTCTTCAGGCGCACCTCCTTGCCGGGAGCCAGGCGCTGGAACTTCTTCTCAGCTACCTCCATGAAGTCGTCGCGCTCAATCCACAACTCGCGAGAGAAGCTAATCAGGTGCTTTCCGTCAGCCTCGTTCTCGGGATTGTTGATAGCCTCCAGCTGCTCGCTCTGTCCCTCGGGATAGTTGGTGATAACCAGCTTGATGGGGTTGAGCACAGCAGATACGCGGGTAGCTTTCTTGTTCAGGTCGTCGCGTACGCTAGCCTCGAGAAGTGCATAGTCGTTGAGGGCGTCGAACTTGGTGTAACCGATAGAGTCGATAAAGTTACGAATGCTCTGTGATGAGTATCCACGACGGCGCATACCGCATACGGTTGGCATACGTGGGTCGTCCCATCCGCTTACCAGATGCTCGTCAACCAGTGCCTTCAGCTTGCGCTTTGACATCACGTTGTAAGTCAGGTTCAGACGGTTGAACTCAATCTGTCGAGTACCATCGTATGAGTCTGCCACGATGTCGGGGTTAAAGTCGCCAGCCTTACCTTCGGCCTTCTGCTCCTTGATGTATTCGCGCAGCAGGTCTACAAACTTGTCGTAGAGAGGACGGTGAGGTACAAACTCCAGCGTACAGATAGAGTGGGTTACACCCTCGAAGTAGTCGCTCTGTCCGTGTGCGAAGTCGTACATAGGATATGCGTGCCACTTGGTGCCTGTACGGTGGTGAGGTATCTGAATGATGCGATAGATGATAGGATCGCGGAAGTGCATGTTGGGGTTAGCCATATCCAGCTTAGCGCGCAGTACCATAGAGCCCTCTACAGCCTCGGGCGTATTCATGTGCTCGAAGAGGCGCAGGTTCTCCTCAATGGGGCGGTCGCGGAATGGGCTGGCTACACCGGGCTGTGTGGGTGTACCCTTCTGCTCGGCAATCTGCTCAGAGGTCTGCTCGTCAACATAGGCCAGACCTTTCTTGATGAGCCATACGGCAAAGTCCCACAGCTTGTCAAAGTAGTCAGAAGCGTAGTAGATGTTTCCCCACTGGAAACCGAGCCACTTGATGTCGCTCATGATGTTCTCTACGTATTCTGTATTCTCTTTGGTGGGGTTGGTATCGTCGAAACGCAGGTTGCAAACGCCGCCAAACTTCTCTGCTACACCAAAGTCCATGCAGATGGCCTTAGCGTGACCAATGTGGATATATCCGTTGGGTTCTGGTGGGAAACGGGTTTGCAGACGACTGCCATTCTTACCTGCTTCCAAGTCTTCTTTCACAAACTGCTCAACAAAGCTGAGGCTCTTCTTTTCCTCGCTCTGGTTCAAATTTTTCTCTTCCATATTATAAATAATGTGTATTTTGCCTGCAAAGGTAATGCAAAATAGATAAAATACAAAGAGAAATTATGTATTTTTTTCTTCCCTACGTGCTGTGTAATAAGCTTTTTTGAAATTTATGTAAAAATTTCCATAAAAATATTTGGAAGATTGATATAAATCAATTATCTTTGCACTCGTTATCCTGAATACAATCTTTTTACCTTAAAAAGGCTAATACCTACTTAAGATGAGATGCCCTTCACTGTGAAGTGAGGGACATTTTCTTTTCTGTCTTTCGTATAACTATCGTCTTTGACTCCTTTACCTCCCTTGACTCCTTAGATTATTCAATGCCTCTCTCGTTGAGCGCTTTACTGTAGCGGGCAGCATTCTGCAGGTGCTCCTGATAGGTGCGTGCAAAGTTGTGAGTGCCCGAGAAATCTTCCTTAGCGCACATGTAGAGATAGTCGTGGCGTACGTAGTTGAGTACGGCATCGATACCCTTGATAGAGGCCACCTTGATAGGTCCAGGAGGCAGTCCCTCGTTGCGATAGGTGTTGTAGGGACTATTTACGTTGAGCAGCTTGTTGTAAATACGTTTCAGTTCAAACTGCTTCAGAGCAAACTTGATGGTGGGGTCGGCCTGTAGGGGCATCGACTGGTGGAGTCGGTTCAGATACATGCCGGCTATCATAGGCTTTTCGTTGTTGTTGGCTGTCTCCTCATCAATGATGCTGGCTAGCGTGCATACCTCGTTGGGTGTCAACTGCATGCGTGCAGCCTTCTCCTCGCGGTCGCCCTGCCAGAATCGGTCGTGCTCGCGTTGCATACGCTTGAGCAGATTGTCGAGCGATGTGTTCCAATAGATGTCGTAGGTGTTGGGTACGAACATGGCAGCGATGGTGCAGGTGTCGTAACCCAGCTGCTGACAAGTCTCTTGGTCATAGAGTGCCGTGGCGATGGTGGCACTGTCGAGCATCAGCTTACTGCCTAATACGGCTGCCAGGCGGTCCATGGTGCGTACCTCGGGGATGGTCAGCATCATGCTGGTCTGCTGTCCGTTCTTCAGGTGGCGGAATACCATAAAGGCTCCTTCGCTAGGACCAATGGCATAACGGCCTGTACGGATGTGCTCGCCGTAGCTGCTGTGGCGTATCAGTGTGCTCAGACCGGTCATACCTGCAGTATGTCCGAAGGCTCCTACCTTGACTAGTACCGAGTCCTGTGTGTCATCCTCGTCAATACATACGTATTGTGTAGTGTCGGCTTTAGATACGGGGGTGAGTATATAGAATACGGTAAGCAACAATATCAGTGCTAGTCCTGCCAGAGCTATGTAGAGATATATTTTAGAATCGAGCTTTTTCATTGTACTATCGTGTTGTTTTTCTAATCGGTTACAAAGGTACGAAAAAGATTTGGTTTTACCAAATATTTTCCTCCTTTTGCTTGTGAAAATGCCCCTACATCCCCATATTTTTCCAGTATGTTCATAAGACAGGCTGATACGCCCTGGTATCAGACTGGTTTGTGTGCTAAATCAGCCTGATATATATGCTAAATCAGCCTGATACGCGGGTGTGTTAGCCTGATATTTCTCCTTACCCCCGCTGTGCTGGGAAAAGTAATCAACGAACCTCTTTGTCGTAATCAATAAGGCAGATTCCCGTAATTTTCGAGCCAGATTTATTACGGATACGAGGGAGCGGGGTGGTATGCATAACGTGACTACGTGACTACATGACTACATGACTACATTAAGTCATGTGCATGTAATTACAGCCGAAAATATAGAGAATAAATGTTTATATTATATATATATTATAATATATATATAATATAAAAGTAATATTCACTTTATTCGCGATATTGCAAAACATCAAATGTAGTCATGTAGTCATGTAGTCGCGTGAAGTATTTGTCTTTTCCTGAATAAGGTTGACTCCTTTTAGGCTCTCTTTTTTAACACTTGCCTACCCGTACGGATTTGGTTGACTGCCTCGTCTGAGATCAGTTGACTACTTTCACTGGAAGGGTTGACTCTTTTCCTAAGAACGTAGACTTCGTACGGATATTGTTTACTTTTCATCTGTTTTTGTCGAAATGTAGTAGTGTAGTAGTGTAGTTGTGTGCGGTGTTTGTACGGAAATAGTTACCCTCTGCCTTATATGCGCAATTATATAGGTAGATTATTTGGTAATCTGCATTTTTTTTTGTAACTTTGCAACAAATAATACGGGGCCATGAAACTGAAGTTTTCTATACATTATCATACAGCTTGGGGCGAGCGCCTGCATGTGGTTGTCGGCTACCACCATCAGGACGGAAGCTGTAAGCAGCAGAACCTGGCGATGCAGACTGACGATGGTCAGCAGTGGACGCTGGAGACCGCTGTGCTGGTAAGTCTGCGCCATCCGCTATCGCACATAGAATACTACTATCAGGTGGAGAGTAGTGAGGGCGAGGTGCTGCGTAGGGAGTGGCGACAGGTGTCCAGAAGGTATTACTTTGATGCCACAAAAGACTATCAGTTTCCCGATCAGTGGCGCGACCGTCCGTTGGCCTATCACCTCTATACCAAGGCCTATCGCACTACGGTGCGCAACCTCCGAGAAGAAGAGGTGGAGGTGGCTCGACTGCCCCTCTTCCGTCGCACCATCCTCTTCCGTGTCTCGGCACCTCTGTTGCAGGCAGGACAGGCCGTGGCAGTGTTAGGCAGTCATCCCGCCATCGGCTCTTGGAATATCACGCGCTATGTAGAGATGCAGTATGTGGGGCAAGGAGAGTGGATGCTCTCGGTAGATGCGATGGGATGGCAGATGCCCATAGAATATAAATATGTGGTGGTAGATGCTAAGAGCCATACACTGCTGGCATGGGAAGAGGGCGCTAACCGCATCATCTCTGAGGGGATTACCGATGGTCAGGTGTTGGTACTATACGGCGAACCGTTGCGCCTTTGTGAACAGCCTTGGCGATTGGCTGGTGTCAGCATTTCTGCCTCCTTGTTGCGTGGCAAAAATCTGCAGACTGACATGCGCAGGTGGATAGATTGGGCGGTATTGACGGGCATGAAGGTGGTGAAGGTGGCTGGATGCCCGCTCTCTGAAGACTTGAAGGCTGTGGCCGATTATGCGCGCCAGCAGGGCATCGTGCTGATGGTAGACTGGACTCCGAGTCAGGGCTTGGAGAGTAAGATACCCGAAGGTTTTGATGCCTTGTGCGTCAGGAATCTGGATGAAGTCTCCCAAGAATCCACGGCGCTCCATCGCTTGTCGGCTATGTTTGAAGACTCTAACGTGCTGTTTGCCGTAGAAGACTGGAGTCTGTTGTCGGGTGATGTGAGGTCGGTGCTCAACCTGTTGCGCTTCGTATGGTTGGACGCTCGTCGCATTCCCGTCCAGTTGCCAGTCCGTCAGGCCACCGAGGTCGTTGCTCGCCATCTCGCCAGTCCGTCGCGCTTGTGTATCCTCCCTCTCGAAGACTGGCTATTGCTGGATGGCAAGATGCGTCGCAAGCATCCCACCATCGCCCAGCTCCTGAAATCCACCTCCTATAACAAAAGAATAAAGGCCCTGATACAGCATCATAAACGGTGAGAGAGAGTAGGGGAAACTTTAAGTTTTTTTCATTCTTATTTATTTGGCGGATAGCGGAAAATATGTTACCTTTGCATCGCTATTAACTTAATAAGTGTATGAAATACTCACATTACTCACTAATCACACTATTCCTGCTTTTGCTGACATCACAGATTTCGGCCTACGAGCAGCAGTCAATCAACATCACTGTAAACGGTAAACAGAGAAGCATGATTGTGTTTACCCCTAACACACTGCCAGAGAAGTCACCCCTGATGATCGTGACGCACGGTATGAACCAAGACCCTGAATACCAGATGGGCTCAGACAAGCTGTATGAGATGATAGATACGGCTAAGTTTGTAGTGGCTTATCTGCGTAGCAACGGAAACACATGGGACACTGGCGGTACGGGCGACCAGAACTTTGTATCGAAGACTATCGACGAGATGTACACACGCTTTAATATTGATAAAGACCGCGTGTACTGGTCGGGATTCTCCATGGGCTCTATGCTGATACACCATTGTATCGCAAATATGCAGAACAAGATTGCCGCCTTTGCTCCTACGAGTGGCATCCAGTTCTCTGAACAGCCTTGGAATAATTGCCATAAGCCCGTAAACCTATTAGAGTGTATCGCCTACGACGACGATGTGTTTGGTTACGAACAGTATGGCATCCACGCCTACATAGAAAACTATGCCAAGCACGACAAGCATACGCAATATTCTAAACAGATAGGTTACAAACCTATGGGTGCCTCATGGGGCAATGGAGATTTGGAGAAATGGACTGGCGGACCAAATGGTGGCGAGGTATGGCTCTACTCCTACAATAATGGTGGCCATTGGCCTTCAGACCAGAACAGACACCTTATCTGGAACTTCTGTAAGCGATTCTCGCTGAATCAGCCTAAGGCACGCATCACAGTGCCAGAGGGCGAGACAACGCACGTATTTATGGCTCCTAAGGGCGTGGCTACCTTCCCCGATGTAGCTATCGAGGCTACTGCCAAAGCCCAGAGTGGCGAAATCGTAAAGGCAGACATCTACGATGGCACTACACTGCTGGCGTCGCTGACAGAGGCTCCCTTTGCTGCAACGCTCACTGCCCCTGCTGCTGGTCAGCACTATCTGCGCGTAGAGGCGTTGGATAGCAATGGTAAGACGGGCGAGGCATCGTGCCTGTTCAACTGTGAGACAACAGACGAGTCTTATGAGATAAGCAATCGCTTTACGCTCGATGGTATCGTGCCACAGGGCTGGTATGTCAGCAATGGTACCGGTGCATCGACGAGGGTAGGAGGCGGTCTGCCATTTACCAATGGTCCACGACTGTTGCATTTTACCAACGAACAACGTGGCTTTGAATACGGCCTGCTGGTACAAAACAGTGCTGGCACGGAGAAGGCTGCATGGGCTAAGTTTGGCGTGGGCGCAGCTCGCTCTACCTTGACACTGCATGCAGGACACTATGCGCTCAGCTATAGAATCTACAACTGGAATCAGCCCACATTCACACCTGTGACCATCGCGCTGGAAAATACCGAAGGAGTGCAGTTGGCATCAACAGTCTATACCCCAACCAAGAATATTGGTGGCAAAACAACCAATGCCTTCCCCGGTGTTCGCCCATCGAAGTTTGAGTTTGACATCACTCGTACGGGTGACTATGTCATCGCCTTCTATACCGATGCTGCCAAGAATGCCGACTTCGTGATAGGTCGTATGATTCTGAAGGTAAAGGATTTCCACGAGTCTGGCATCATGGAGGTATCTACTGCTAATGCCCAGTCATCTGCCATCTACGACCTCACAGGAAGACGCATGAAGGAAGGTGAGCTGAAGCGTGGCATCTATATTGTCAACGGAAAGAAAACAGTAATTCGATAATGATGAGAAAACACTTGTTGTTGCTGGGCTTGTGGCTGATGGCTGTTGGCATGTATGGTCAGCAGGTGAAGCTGGACACACTGAAGGTGCAGTATGTAGATTTTCAGGGTCAGCAGCAACAAGGTGTGTTAATTTGTAATACGAAGATATCCAAAGATCTACAGGAAATCTTCGCAGAACTCTATCGTCAAAAATACCCCATCGAGCGCATTCGTCCTATCTCTGAGTATGATAACGACGATGAGCGCTCGATGAGGGCTAATAATACCTCATGCTACTGCTATCGTGTGGTGGAAGGCAGTAGCAAGCTGTCTAAGCATGCACAGGGCTTGGCCATTGACATCAATCCACTGTATAACCCCTGTGTGAAGCGTAAGAAGGATGGTACGCTACTCATCCAGCCCGCCACCGGAAAACCCTATGTGAATCGCTCGAAATCGTTCAAATACAAGATTACATCCCAAGACCTTTGTTATCGCCTCTTTGTCCAGCACGGATTCCGCTGGGGAGGTAATTGGCGCTCGCTGAAAGACTATCAACATTTTGAGAAATAGCATTTTTTCGCGCGAAAGCCTCTTCAAGTGAAATTTTCTTTGTATCTTTGCAGGCTGAATATATATTAGCAGACAAAGAAAATACATGATATCTGTAGAGTCATTACATGTCGAATTTGGTATAAAACCATTGTTCTCGGATGCCAGCTTTGTGGTGAACGATCGTGACCGCATTGCACTGGTGGGTAAGAATGGTGCTGGCAAATCGACACTATTGAAGATACTTTGTGGCATGCAGAAACCCACGAGCGGCGTTGTCAGCGTGCCTAACGATACAACGATTGGCTATCTGCCTCAGGTGATGGTGTTGCAAGACGATACCACCGTGCGCCAGGAGGCTCAGAAGGCTTTTGCCGATGTGGCTCGCCTGAAGGAACGTGTGGATAAGCTAAACCAAGAACTGGCAGAGCGTACCGACTATGAGAGCGAGAGCTATCTGGCACTGGTGGAGAAGTTTACACAGGAGCACGAGCGCTACATGATGATGGGTGCCGACAACTGTGAGGCAGAGATAGAGCGCACACTGACGGGCTTGGGATTCCAGCGTACAGACTTCGAGCGCCCCACAAGCGAATTCTCGGGTGGTTGGCGCATGCGTATCGAATTGGCAAAGATACTGTTGCAGAAGCCTGACGTGCTCTTGCTCGACGAGCCTACCAACCATCTCGATATCGAGTCTATACAATGGCTAGAGCAGTGGCTGGCACAGTCGGCAAAGGCAGTAGTTCTGGTGAGTCACGACCGTGCCTTTATCAACAACGTAACCAATCGTACACTGGAGATTTCTTGTGGACAGATTGTGGACTACAAGGTCAAGTACGACGAGTATGTCGTATTGCGTAAGGAGCGTCGCGAACAGCAGCAGCGTGCCTACGAGAATCAGCAGAAAGAGATACAAGAGATGCGCCAGTTTATTGAGCGCTTCCGCTATCAGGCTACCAAGGCCGTGCAGGTGCAGCAGAAGATTAAGCAGCTGGAGAAGATTGTGCCCATCGAGGTGGATGAGGTAGACAACTCAGCGCTGCGCCTGAAGTTCCCTCCCTGTCTGCGTAGTGGCGACTATCCCATTATCTGCGAGGATGTCCGTAAGGCCTATGGGGCGCACGTGGTTTTCGACCACGTCAACCTGACTATCAAGCGTGGCGAGAAGGTGGCATTTGTGGGAAAGAACGGTGAGGGTAAGTCAACGCTGGTGAAGTGTATCATGGGCGAGATTCCCTTTGATGGTCATCTGAAGATTGGTCACAACATCCAGATAGGCTATTTCGCACAGAATCAGGCACAGCTGTTGGACGGAGAGCTATCCGTATTCCAAACCATCGATAATGTGGCAAAGGGCGATATCCGCCTGCGCATCAACGATATTCTGGGTGCCTTTATGTTTGGTGGTGAAGCATCAGACAAGAAGGTGAAGGTGCTGAGTGGTGGCGAGCGTAGTCGATTAGCTATGATTCGTCTGCTGCTGGAACCCGTCAACCTGCTTATCCTCGACGAGCCTACCAACCACTTGGATATGCCCTCGAAGGATGTACTGAAAGAAGCGATTAAGGCTTTCGATGGTACAGCTATCATCGTGAGCCACGACCGTGAATTCCTCGACGGACTGGTAAGCAAGGTGTATGAGTTTGGTGGCGGAAAGGTGAGAGAGCATCTTGGCGGAGTATACGACTGGCTGAGGAGCCATAGCGAGGCAGAGGCATCTGATGGGGATAATGGACTTAATGGGGCTATTAAACCCACAAAACTCATCAAACCCATTGAAACCAAATCCCCCAAGACCGACTACGCTGCCCACAAAGAGCAACAGAAACGACTGAGGAAGGCAGAGAAGGCTGTGGAGGAGTCAGAGCGCAAAATCAGTGATATGGAGCGCAGACTGAAAGAACTGGATAATCTGCTGATGGACCCAGAGAAGGCCTCCGACATGACACTGGTGACAGAGTATACCACAACGAAACAAGCTCTGGATAAAGAGGTGGAGCGTTGGGAACAGCTCTCTGAGGAACTGGAAGATATTACGCAATACTAACTAATTATAGAAAAATGAAAAAGGTATTAACAATGATGGCATTAGCAATGATGACCGCTTCGGCATCGGCTCAGCTTAAGTCGGGTATCGACCTGAAGAACCTAGACACTAGCGTGCGCCCTGCTGACGATTTCTACGAGTATGCCTGTGGTGGATGGATGAAGAATAATCCACTGCCTGCTGCCTATTCGCGTTTTGGCAGCTTCGACCAATTGGGAGAGGACAACAACAAGCGTATCAATGGTATCTTGAAAGAGCTGCTGGAGAATAGCTACCCAGAGGGAACC
The DNA here is from genome assembly GCA_900199555.1 of Prevotellaceae bacterium MN60. Classification (GTDB taxonomy): domain Bacteria; phylum Bacteroidota; class Bacteroidia; order Bacteroidales; family Bacteroidaceae; genus Prevotella. The sequence continues at coordinate 186,844 of FZQZ01000001.1, read as the reverse complement.
GTTGAGCAGAAACTCAGCGACCTGTATAAGTTGGCTATGGACTCTGCACGCCGTGAGAAAGAGGGATTGGCTCCCGTGAAGCCTTTCATCCAGCGTATGGAGGCTGCAAAGAATAAGGAGCAGCTCTTCGCAGTCCAGTTGTCAATGATGCCTTATGGCGAGTCGGAACTCTTCTCAGCTTATATCAGTGCAGACGATAAGGATGCTACGAAGAATATCCTGACCGTACGCCAGGGTGGACTGACACTGGGACAGAAAGACTACTATCTGGAGAACGACGAGGCTACAGTGAAGATTCGTGAGGCTTACAAGAAGCACATCGTTCGCATGTTCCAGCTTTATGGCTTCAGCAAGAGTGTAGCTGAGAAGAAGATGAAGAACGTGCTGAAGGTGGAGATGGCATTGGCAAAAGCCTCTAAGTCACGCACCGAACTGCGCGATCCTATCGCTAACTACAACAAAACAACCCTGCGCGAGTTCCAAAGCAAATACCCACACCTGCAGTTGGAGAAGCAGATGAATGCGAAGGGTATTAAGAGCCAGTATATCCAGGAGTTGATAGTAGGTCAGCCTGCCTTCATGGAGGCTGCCGATAAGCTGTTTGCTGCCATGAGTGCTGCTGAATACCGCGACGTGATGGAGTGGGGCATTATCGATGGTTCTACAGGCTATCTGAACGATGCTGTACGTGAGGCCAACTTCGACTTCTATGGTAAGCTGATGAAGGGCCGTAAGGAAGACCACCCACTGTGGAGACGTGCTACCGACCAGGTGGAAGGTGTGATGGGTGAAGCCCTCGGACGTATCTATGTGAAGAAGTACTTTCCTGCATCTTCTAAGGAGCGCATGAAGACGCTGATTGAGAATCTCCGTATTGCACTGGGTGAGCGTATTGCTGCTCAGGACTGGATGGATAACGAGACAAAGGTAAACGCACTGCTGAAGCTGAATACCTTCTACGTAAAGATTGGTTATCCCGATCGTTGGACAGACCTCTCAGACTTGAAGATTGATGCTAAAAAATCTTACTTTGAGAACATGCAGGAGTGTGCCCGCTTCTGGCAGGCTTGGCAGATTAATCATACTGCCGGTAAGCCCGTTGATCGCGATGACTGGTTTATGAATCCTCAGACTGTTAATGCATACTATAACCCTACTACGAACGAAATTTGCTTCCCCGCTGGTATTCTGCAAGTTCCATTCTTCGATCCCGAGGCAGATGATGCCTTTAACTATGGCGCTATCGGTGTGGTAATTGGCCACGAGATGACCCACGGATTTGATGATCAGGGACGCCAGTATGACAAGGTGGGTAACCTGTTCGACTGGTGGACGGAATCAGACGGAAAGAACTTTACAGAGAGAACGAAGAAGTTTGCTGACTTCTTCTCAAAGATTAAGGTACTTCCCGACCTGAATGCCAATGGTCAGTTGACACTGGGTGAGAACCTGGCCGACCATGGTGGTCTGCAGGTGGCTTATACTGCTTTCAAGGAAGCTACTAAGCGTAATCCATTGCCCGTGATTGATGGTCTGACTCCCGAGCAGCGCTTCTTCTTAGCATACGCTGGTGTGTGGGCAGGTAACATTACGGAGGCTGAGATTCGCAACCGTACTAAGAGCGATCCTCACTCACTGGGTCGCTGGCGTGTAAATGGTGCCCTTCCTCATATTGATGCTTGGTATGAAGCATTCGGCGTGAAAGAAGGTGACAAAATGTTTATCCCTAAAGCTGAACGCCTGCCTTTGTGGTAAAATATCGACCAAAAATATAAAAATGCCGTCGTAAATATAAATTTACGGCGGTTTTTTTTTGCATTTAATATTTTTTTTCTATCTTTGCATCTGACAATTTTAACTACAAGATAATGTTTGACGATAATAACCCAATATCTGGAAATATGCAAACTACTATCCGCCCTCAACAAGTGTTGAATAGGTCGGCCGTTTCGCAAGAGCCACAGCAACCTGTTGTGTCACATCAATCGTTAGAGCAAATGCAGCAGAGGCAGGCAGCTGGAAAGGCTTGTCCTTATTGTGGTGCGATCAATGAGTCCGAGGCTATGTTCTGCGCTCAGTGTGGTCAGCCTATCAGTAAAGCCAATTGTCCGCATTGTGGTGCAGAGATAGACCCAGATGCAGACTTCTGTGAGGTTTGTCATCATTATATCCGTAAGGATGTATGTTCTTATTGCGGTGCCCACTTGGAGGGTAATGAGGCTTATTGTCCAGAATGTGGTAGTCCTCGTGGTGGTATGGTATGCCCCACCTGTCATACGTTGAACGACTTCGCCTTCTGCAAGAAGTGTGGTACAGCACTGACGAAGGAGGCTAAACAGCTAGTAAAGCAGTTGCACATGAATCCCGACTATCAGCAGTTGCTGGAAATCGTAAGAGACTATTCTAGTCTGGAGAATGCACTGCCCTATAATACAGAGCGCGATATTATTCGTGATGAGGAAAATGCAAAGTTGCGTGAGCGAGTACTGACCTTGTTGGCAAAAGATGAAGGCGTGGAGTTTCCGGAGATTCCCAAGGTGGAGTCGAAGCGCATGACACGTGAACAGTTGGAAGACCAGAAGGCTGTGAAGATTAAGATGCTGTCAACAATACTCGATAAGTTGGCAGTACCACCAACCACTTCACCCGTTCAGGCTCGTAATTTCGCAATGGCTAGTAAGCCCGCTGGTGTGCGGTTGGCTTGGGTGTGCAACTACAAGCATGCCATGCATAGCAGCCCTTGTGGATGTGCTAAACCACATTTGGGAGGAAAATGGGTAATCTTAGGTAGAAACAATTCTGAAGAAATTAAAGACGATAAGTAAGCATGGATGTGACCAATCAACAGTCTGCCCCCGTAAATCCAGATGCTACCATCAGAGTAAGTGCACCTATGTCTGCACAGTCTGCTGCATCTGATATTACAATTAGACCCGACAAGAAAATACCGAGTGGTGACGATAGTGACCGTTCGGACGATTTCGTGCTTAAAGGTCGAGTGTATAAAGGCATCAAATGCTTGAGTGATAACTCTGGCGAGGCACAGGTGTTCCTCGTGGAGGGTGACGAAGGCATGCGAGTGCTGAAGGTGTACTATCCCAACTTTACCATTAAGAAAGACTTGATGCGCATCATCCAGAATTTCAACATGGAGATGATCGTCAAGATAACAGACTTCGGAAAGACCTATGTTGACGGAAAGAACCGCGACTATGAGCTGATGGAGTATCTCCGTGGTGGTACGCTAGGTGAATACGACCTCAATGGAGACTATAACCAGTTCCGCCGTATCGCCCTTCAGGCAGCAGCAGCGTTGGCTTACTGTCACAACAATAATATCATCCATAAGGATATCAAGCCCGGCAACTATTTCTTCCGTGATACCAATCACAAGGAAATAGTATTGGGCGACTTTGGTATCTCAAGCATCATGGAGGACGACAGACGAATGCATCGCACAACGCAGGCTCGTACTCCGGTATATGCTGCTCCTGAGATGTATAACGACGTGATTGATGGTGAGGTGGAAATCACTCCTGCTGCCGACTTCTATTCGTTGGGTATCACGCTGATGACACTCTGGCTGGGAGAGAATCCGCTGAGTCAGAATGAGCGCGTCATCATGCGCAAGAAGAATGAAGGTCGTCTGCCTCGCATCAACGAATTGCCTGAGCGCGTCAAGATGATTGTGCAGGGTTTGACCTGTGTAAACCCACAAACACGTTGGGGATATGATGAGGTAGAGCGCTGGTTCTTGGGAGAGGATGTGAATGTGGATATCACTTCTCCACTGCTGAAATATCGTAGCTTTATCGTTGACCCAGAGCGCAACCTGGTAGCCGATAATGTGCATGAGTTGATTCCACTATTGATGGACAATGAGCGCCTGGCTATCAGCTATCTATATAATGGACGTATTCCTGGATGGTTGGAACAGTGCGGTAACGTGAAACTGAGTTCTGCCGTAAAGGATATCATCGTCAATCGTTATCCTGCTGACCAAAGAGCAGGATTTATGGCTTCTGTCTATGTGATGGAGCCTTCTTATCCTTATACCGACCTGCGTGGTAACCAGTGTGAGGATATCCATAGCGTAGCTATCTCAGTGTTGAGTTATATGGATGAATATGCTCTGGCACTGAAGAATCCTAACGATAATCTGTTCTTATATGTAGAGTCGCATACCAAGGCGGATATGAAGCGCTTGCGTGGCTATTTTGCTGAGGATAGTGAAATCTCTTTGCGTGTGGCTATCCTGCGACTGGCCTATGAGATAGACCCAGAGATTCCGTTCTTAGTAAGATATCCTTCAGGCAATGTGCAGGATATCGTACACTCGTTTGGATATGAGGATTGTTCGGAAGACGAATGGCTCAGTCTGAGTGATGGACGACTGCTCTCTTGGATGTATAGTCATGAGGACATGATGGCTTGTGAAGCACTGCGTATCATGACGGAAGGTAAACCTTCTACTCGTGCTTTAGGATATAAGGTGTTGTATAACCTCGATCGTGAAGCTGCATACGATTTGCGTGATGCCGACAATCCCTATAAGGTGGGTGAGATACTGCGTGAAGAGTTGCGAAATTGGCAGTCGTTGACACCAGCAGAGTTTGAAGAGCAGATAGCTGAGTTTGCTGACCCCGAAGGTCGCTTCTGCTATTTCGCCCAGTTGCATGGATGGTTTGAGCAGTTGGCACAGGCAAAAGCATGCTTCGACCTGAAGAGTGAAGAGAATAAAGAGCGCTTGGGAGCATACGACTTGCGTACAGCTGCCTATCGCTTCTGTCGTATTCTTGGAGCCATTCCAACTTATATTCTGGATGATGGAACCGAACTGACTGATGGCACAAAATTCGACAAGGTGGCACAACGTCCATTATTGTTGGCTGCTATTAGACGTGGTGCATTAAGACAATGGATGTCTGTATTCTTCCATGAAGACCCAAACAAGACTTTTGAAGAGCCTTATAGCTATGAGCGCCGACTGGAAGAGTGGGTGTATAATCTGGGTGAGGTAGACCAAAGTCAGATGTATTATAAGCGACTGACGAGTGCGAAGGAAGAAATGGCACGAAAGTATAAGAGTGTGAAGAAAGAATATACACAGGCCATGGGCAAAGAACGTCGTTGGCGTATGATATTCTACGGACTCTGTGCCCTTTGGATATTACTCTTGGTCATCTTGGGAATAGGCAATCGTGACGAGGTGATGACACGTACCACTACCACCATCTTGTTCCCAGTAGGTGGCGTGACAGCTATTATCGTGGGATGTAGAGCCTTCTTCAGAGGCTATGGAGTTGTGCTAAGTGCCTTCTGGGGATTTCTTGGCTTTTTGACATCCTTCATACCAGTGATGCTGTTGAGATACATAAACAATTCGCATCCGACACTGTTTGTTCCAACGATACTCGTATTGACCATCATTTATATACTATTCTGTCATTTTACAGACTATCGTAGAGATACCAAAACAGATAATCAGCTGATTAATCAGGTGATGGAGGATGATATAAAGACGAGTTTGATGGAGCCACTAATCTATACCTTCAAACAAAAATCGTTTAGGTTTAAGGGCTCCAAGTTTGCCATGCTTGACGACGTGACCAATCAGGTGCGTTCTATCAGTGGCGAATCGGTACTTCATTATATTGTATGGACATTGATGGTTGCTCTGCTACTAGTAGAGATGATACTCTTCAATCCCAAGATAATGAATTATAAGATTCCAGAATTAAACAGACTGGATCTTACTCCTAAAAATGTAGTTAACAATATTCAAAACGACGTTGATTAAAGATGATTTGTGAGCATTGTCATAAAGAAAATCGCTCGATAGCCAAGTTCTGTCGCTGGTGTGGCCAGCCGCTGGTATCGCAGAATGTCCTCGACCGCATGGTCGGGCTTGATGATGTGAAGCAGCAACTGAAGACGGTGGTCGATACCTATACCTATCTGAATTCACGCAAGGATGTAGTGAAAGTACGCCTGAGCGTGAATACCATCATTATTGGTGAAACAGGTACGGGTAAGACTGCTTTGGCAGAAATCATACGAGACTATTTTTATCAGCATAGAATCATAGATAAACCACAACTAACGATGGTCGATGCCGTCGACTATCAGCGCTTTGTGGATAAGTGGGATGATAATGTCGCAAAGGCAAAGGGTGGCATCCTCTTCTTCGATAATGTACAGAAGTTGTTGCCAGACCGTTATTCTAATCAGGTCAATCCGCTGGACAAGTTGTTTGTCGAGATGGATAAATGGAATGAGGACCCGATTGTTGTGATGGCGGGTCTGCCTAAAGGATTGGATGACTTCTTGGCTGCTAACCCTGCTGCACAGAATCGCTTTAAATACTCTTTCCGTTTGCCAACACCTGGCTATCAGGAATTGTGCGATATCTGTAAGCAGGAATTGAACCAAAAATATGGTATCGCCAACTTCTCGCCTGAGGCAGAGCAGAAACTGCTACGATTCTTCCAATATCAATTAAAGATAAAGGACGATACGTTTGGATATGCTCATGTGGCAATCAAGACTGCCGAAGATATCTTCACGTCGTTTATCAGTCGTGGTGGTGCTGCCGTGATGGTGGAAGAACAGGATATCCGTGGCTATGTGCCTGAGGAACGCTCTTTGGAAGAGATTCTTAGCGACCTCGACCACTATATCGGTATGGATGAGGTGAAGGAGGCTGTTAGAGAGATAGCCCTCACCGTACATAATAATATCCAGCGTGCTCAGCGAGGATTGGGCGAGCAGGAAAAGGTGGGCATCCATATCGTATTAACAGGTAATCCTGGTACGGGTAAGACTACTATTGCCCGTAAGTTGGGAGAAATCCTGGAATCAATAGGATATCTGGATAGTGGACATGTTGTAGAGGTAGACCGTTCTAAGATGGTTAGTCCCTATCAGGGTGAGACTCCGAAGGTGGTAGATCGCCTGTGCGATAAAGCCATGGGTGGTATCTTGTTTGTTGATGAGGCCTATACCCTTGCTCCGCTGAGTAGTGGTGGCGAAAAAGACCAACAGGGTACACAGGCACTGGAGCAATTGATGAAGCGTATGGAAGATGACCGTGGAAAATTCGTGGTTATCGCTGCTGGTTATCGTACGGAGATGGAGAATCTATTCCGTATCAATCCGGGTGTGCGCAGTCGTTTTAGCTATTTTCTGAATATCGATGACTATACACCTGATCAGCTCTTCCAGATTATGCTGGTATTTGCCCAAGAGAAGAAGTATCAGTTCACGCCAGAGGCTCAGGAACTGACACAAAAGATGATAACCGAATTGTACAACTCGCGTGATAAAGACTTTGCTAATGGTCGTACCATGCGCCAGTTGTTTGATAAGATATGCGCAAAACAAGCTGAACGCCTGCAAAAGGTTGATATCTCAACACTCTCTGATGAGCAGTTGATGAGTATCGATGCGGCAGATATTCCTTATGATGCTCCGAAAGTGGTGGATTACACCCAGTGTCTGGAGAAACTTAACGGAATGGTGGGCTTGGCTGCTGTCAAGAAAGAAATATCCAATTTGGCTTCATTCCTCAATTTGCAGATACGTCGTGGCGAGACCAACACCTTCCAAGGCAAACACTATGTCTTTACAGGTAATCCAGGTACGGGTAAGACTACTGTAGCACGTATTATGGCTGATGTATTTCGTACATTAGGTATTCTTTCTCGTGGTCAGTTGGTTGAAGCCGATCGCAGTAAGCTGGTGGCTGGTTTTGCAGGACAAACAGCTATTAAGACAAACCAACTGATAGATTCTGCTATGGGTGGTGTCTTGTTTATCGATGAGGCATATACGTTGAAGTCGAACGATCAGGATTCATTTGGTGCTGAGGCTATAGATACCTTATTGAAGCGTTTGGAAGACGACCGTGGTAAGTTTATCTGTATAGTTGCTGGCTATACTGATAATATGCACGACTTTATTGACTCTAACCCAGGTTTGAAGAGTCGCTTTACTCAAACGATTCATTTCGATGACTACACACCTGATGAGTTGACGGAAATCTTCATCAATCTCGCATCAGGCAAGAACTTTACGGTGGATGAAGAAACCAAAGGGGCTATTCATCGTCAATTCGAACAGCTCTATCTGCGCCGTGATAAGAACTTCGGTAATGCCCGTGAGGCACGACGCATCTTTGACCAAGCCGTGGAGAAGCAGAGTCAGCGTCTGGTTACAATGATGAACAATCCCGAGTTCAAAGACGAGGATATGTATCGTATCACATCTGCCGATTTGGAAGTTGAGCAAAGCGAGAAGGTACGTCCGCTCGACGAGGTTCTTAATGAGCTCGATGAGTTTATCGGTATGCGCTCGGTGAAGAATATGATACGTCGTCTGGCTGTACAGAGCATGTTCATGAAGCAGCGTGCTGCTATGGGTGCTGGTAAGGTACAACAGATGTCTATGAACTTCATTCTTACAGGTAATCCTGGAACAGGTAAGACTAGTGTTGCCCGTAAGATGGGTGAGATATTACAATCAATGGAAATTCTGCCTACCAGTCGCGTGATAGAGGCCAGTCGTGCTACGCTAGTGGGCAAATATATGGGAGAGACTCCCAAAATCGTCAACAATATGTGTGATAAGGCGATGGGAGGTATCCTATTTATAGATGAAGCATATACGTTGTCATCGGAGAACGATCAGTATGGCAAGGAGGCCATCGATACGCTGATGAAACGTATGGAGGATGATCGCGGCAAGTTTGTGGTTATTGCTGCGGGCTATAAGGATGAGATGGAGACCTTCCTGGCTGTCAACCCAGGATTGGCCAGCCGTTTCACTCATAAGATGCACATTGATGACTATAACGAGGATGAGTTGTTGGCTATCTACAAGAAGATGGCTGCCAAGGATAACTATAAGTTGTCGCCTGAGGCTGAGTTCAAGCTGATGGATCACATCTGTCGAATGGTTGTCAGCAAGAACGAGTCGTTTGGCAATGCTCGTGAGATGCGTAATATGCTTGACGCTACAATCCAACAGTTATCTGTTAGGGTAAGTAGTCTGCCACAGGATGCTATTACGCAGGAGACTTATCAGTTGATTATGCCAGAAGATATTAAGGAAGCGTTATGATTATTTGTCCAAGTTGCAGAGAAGAAATAGAAGAGGATTCACACTATTGCGACCAGTGTGGACAGAAATTGGTATACTGTAGCAGTTGTGGCCGAGTAGGAATGGGGCGTCGCTGCACACAGTGTGGAGGTTTGATGATTAGTGCTGAGGAAATGCAGCAAAAGCATCAGGCTTCTAAACACATTTCTATATCTATGACAGCCAATGACCTTGCTCAATCTCTTGTGAGGAATTTGGAACATCCGCAGAAGCAACCAGAAGGTCATGATATGCCAGTGATGAGCGGCATACCATCGTTGACATTGTATAATCCTACATTAGATATACGTATGGTAGGTGTCAATGGGGCTGTGATTGGTCGTAAACAAGGTCCATATAAAGAGTTATTCGTAGATAATATGTATATTTCGGGCTCACACGCCCAGTTGATATATAAGCCAGATACAGGATGGTGCATTATTGATAAGCACTCATCTAATGGTACAAAACTCAATCAGCGTGATTTGTTGCCCGATGTGCCTATGTCATTAAAGTCAGGAGATATTGTGACATTGGCGAATATCAATTTACAAGTTAGTATTAGTTAAAGAAGAAAAGTTTGAATGAGCAAGATTAATTTATCAGCTGCTAGTCGTATAGGCTGTATCAGAAGTAATAATGAAGATATGGTGTTGGCTTATGATCGTTTCATACGAAGCGAGATATATCAGACAACAATCACTTCAGATATTCTTGACCGCTTTATTGTTGCCGTGGCCGATGGTATGGGCGGACATAATGCTGGTGAGGTGGCTAGTGAGTTAGTAATGTCGAATCTAAAATTCTTCATTGGTGATTTACCTCTTGGCATGTCATCAGATGAGATAGAAAAAACGATGAGAGACTGGTTGAACTCTATTCACCAGACGGTAAATGGAAGAGGACGCTCTAATCATGATATGTTACAGATGGGAACCACATTGGTGGGACTCCTATATTATGGCAAGCGTTATTTCTGGATGAATTGTGGTGATAGTCGCTTATACCGTCTTCGCAATGGTGAACTAGAACAACTTACTACAGACCACTCACTGAACAATGTCAATGGTGAGAAGAAGCATTCTAATATCCTTACCAATTGTATTGGTGCTGGGGGAGAAACTGCTTATTTTGACTTCATGGAGATTACAGACGATTTTCTTGCAGGTGATACCTATCTACTTTGTTCCGATGGCTTGAATGATATGGTTAGCGATGACATTATCAAGGAACAATTGTTGAATGGCGCTACAGCCAATGATCTTTGTGAGGAGGCTATCAATGCAGGTGGTTATGACAACGTATCTGCATGTGTGCTTCGCATAGAAAAATAAAATAAAAGAAAGCAAAATGCCATTAAGATTACCAGACAGATTACCGGCTATTGAACTGCTGAAGCATGAGAATATCTTTGTGATGGATGACTCTCGTGCTCACATGCAGGACATTCGCCCTTTGAAAATAGCTATTCTCAATCTCATGCCATTGAAGATTACGACAGAGACAGATTTGATACGTCTGTTGTCGAATACTCCATTGCAGATTGAGGTGAGTTTCATGAAATTAAAAAGTCATACGCCCAAGAATACGCCTATCGAACACATGATGATGTTCTATCGCGACTTTGAGGAGATGCGTCATGAGAAATACGATGGCATGATTGTTACTGGTGCACCAGTAGAACAGTTGCCGTATGAGAAGGTCAGTTATTGGGATGAGGTGACAGATATATTTGCATGGGCTCGAACTCATGTAACCAGTACCTTGTATATATGTTGGGCTGCGCAGGCAGGACTCTATTTCCATTATGGCATACCCAAATATCCGTTGGAGAAGAAGATGTTTGGCATCTTCCCACAGTATACACTGAATCCGCAACTGCCTATCTTCCGTGGTTTTGATGATGTCTTTGAGATGCCTCATAGTCGTCATACAGAACTGCATCGTGAAGATATCTTGGCTCATCCTGATTTGCAATTGATTGCTGAGTCACCCGAGAGTGGTGTCAGCATGGTTATGGCGCGTGGTGGTAGAGAGTTTTTCATTACGGGTCATCTGGAGTATGCACCCGATACTCTTGATCGTGAATATCGACGTGATAAAGATGTCCGTGATGATGTAGAAATGCCTATCAACTATTATCGTAATGATGATCCCGAACAGGGTCCAAAGGTAACGTGGCGCGCACATGCTAATCTGTTGTATAGCAACTGGATTAACTACTACGTTTATCAGGAAACTCCTTACGATATTAATAAGATTGAATAACGGATGAGAAAACTTGAACTATTAGCACCTGCCAAGAATTTAGCATGTGGCATTGCTGCTGTCGACCACGGTGCCGATGCCGTCTATATCGGTGCCGTACGCTTTGGCGCTCGTGTGGCAGCAGGTAATAGTGTCGATGACATCCGTCAACTATGTGACTATGCTCATCAGTTTGGTGTTAAAGTCTATGTGACGGTAAACACTATTATATATGATAATGAATTAGAGGCAACCCGTCAACTGATAGAACAACTCTATGAGGCTAGGGTAGATGCTATCCTTGTTCAGGATATGGGCTTACTCAAGATGCAGTTGCCACCTATTGCATTACATGCTTCTACACAGACAGATAACCGTACTGTTGAGAAGGTGAAGTGGTTACGCTCATTAGGATTCCGTCGTATTGTTTTGGCACGCGAATTATCTGTTGATGAGATTACTGCCATTCATCAGCAAGTTCCTGATGTAGAGTTAGAGGTCTTTGTTCATGGAGCCTTGTGTGTTAGCTATAGTGGACAGTGTTATGCTTCTCAGTGCTTGTTTGGTCGCTCTGCCAATCGTGGTGCTTGCGCTCAGATTTGTCGCATGAAGTTCGACTTGCTTGATGCTGATGGAAATGAGTTGGAACATCAGCGTTACCTCTTGTCTTTGAAAGACTTAAATCAGTATGCACATCTAGAAGAACTGATACAGGCTGGTGCTTGCTCGTTTAAGATTGAGGGACGCCTCAAGGATATCACTTATGTAAAGAATGTCGTAGCAGCTTATAGTCAAAAGTTGGATGCTATTATTGCCAAGCATCCACAAGAGTACTGTCGTGCTTCGCAAGGTCATTGTACCTATTCGTTTACACCCAATCTGAAGAAGACTTTCAATCGCGGCTTTACCACCTATTTCCTTCATGGTCGTCAGCCTGACATCTTCTCGCCCGATACACCCAAGGCTATGGGCGAGTATGTGGGTACGGTGAAGGAGTTGCGTCGCGATTCATTTAATGTGGCTGGTACTGCTGCCTTTGCCAATGGAGACGGGTTGTGCTTTATCAATCGTGATGGCGAGTTGGAAGGTTTTCGCGTCAATCGTGCAGAGGGAAACCGCTTGTTTCCCCAACAGATGCCTAAGAATCTTCGTCCAGGTCTTGCACTTTATCGTAACAATGATATGGAGTTCGAGCGCCAGCTGGCTCGTCAGAGTAGTGTGCGTAAGATTCCGATGACATTTTCTTTGAAAGAAACAGAAAATGGCTTTTCGTTGAGTGCATTAGATGTCACAGTTGATGTTGCTTGTGAACATCAGATGGCTGAGAAGTCACCACGAGAGAATATCTATCGCCAGTTGTCTAAACTAGGTGGTACGCCTTATGAATGTAGTAGAGTAGAGCTTGCTGATGATTTCAATTGGTTTATTCCTAGTAGTCTTTTAGCAGATATGCGTCGTCAGTGGGTAGAGAAAATAAATAGCATCAAGAGTAATCCTAGTATTATCAGAGTGAATGCTAATATTGATTCCCACGCAGTCGCCCCTCTCTACGATTATCCGTATTTATATAATATCTCTAATCAGCAGGCCCAGCAGTTCTATGGTGTGAAGTCACTGACAGCTTATGAGTTAAAACCAGCTAATGGTCCACTCATGCAGTGTCGTCATTGCCTGCGTTATGCTTTGGGATATTGTGTGAAGAATGGTGGTCGTAAACCACAATGGAAAGAGCCACTTTCCTTACGCTTAGGTGATGGTCGTACGTTCCGTTTGGAGTTTGATTGTAAGCACTGCCTGATGAATGTTTGGGAAAGGTAAAAGAGTAAAATAAAGAGGTAATAGATGTTGTACAATACGATGATAAAAGTAATAGGATGGGGTAAACGCATTTTACCCTTATACCTTTTTACCTTCTTACTCCTATCCTGTTATAATCACGGACAGCAGACTCCTGATGCTTGGGATCTGACAAAACAACAGATAGACTCTATCTCTTTCTCAACGACACATCATTATACGCAAAACTATAATTTTATGGTAACAGCGCGTCAGCTTCCACTTGCTGATGCGTTGCCGGATATGGCTTTTGATACGCTTTATATTGTCAGAGGGGAACGTGTCGTGGTGGCAGATATACGTATGGTTCCCACTGATAGTATAGACTCGGTATGGGTAAAGGTGGCTCGCGACCAGATTACACAAGGATGGATTCGTGAGAGCGATTTGCTGCAAGGAGTGTCTCCTGATGACCCTATCTCACAGTTTATCGACCTTTTCTCTAATACCCACCTCTTGGTGTTTATGGCGATTTTTGTGTTGGTATGTGGTGCTTATGCGATGCGCAAATTGTTCCGTCGTCGTGCCTATATCGTTCATTTTAACGACATAGACTCTTTCTATCCTACAGCCTTATGTTTGTTGATAGCAGTGTCAGCCACACTCTATGCTTCCATTCAGATGTTTGGTGCCGAGTCTTGGCGTCATTACTATTTTCATCCATCACTCAATCCTTTTGCCCTCCCTCTTCATCTAGGATTATTTGTCGCGTCTGTGTGGGCTATTATCATTGTTACTGTTGCTGCTGTTGATGATGCACTCCATCAGTTATCATCTTTCGATGCCTTGCTCTACCTTTCAGGACTGGTAGCCGTTTGTGCTGTCAATTATGTCGTATTCAGTATCTTTACATTATATTATATAGGTTACCTGTTGTTGATTGCCTATATAGCCTTTGCAGTATGGTGCTATCAACGTCATCCGCATTATCATTACCATTGTGGACAATGTGGGGCTAAAATAAAACAGGGGGGCAAATGCCCCCACTGTGGTGCTGTTAATGTAATCAGTTAACGCTAATAATTATTTATTTGCGTTGATGCGGGTCTTAATCTTATCCACGTAGGCATCAATGCTAGCAACAGCTACGATGTTTACTACGTCGCGTACAGAAGCTCCGAAGTCTACAAAGTGGATAGGCTTATTCAATCCCATCTGTATCGGACCGATAATCTCTACGTCGCTGTTTAGTGCCTGCAGCATCTTGTAGCTGGAGCGGGCAGCGGTGAGGTTGGGGAACACCAATGTGTTGACATCCTTACCCTTCAGACGACTGAAGGCATATTCGGCATCGCGCAACTCACGGTCGAGGGCAAACCCTAACTGCATTTCGCCATCAATGGGAAGGTTGGGGTATTGTTCGTGCATCTGCTCCACAGCGTACTTCACCTTCTTTGCTCCTACGCTCTGGCTGGAGCCGAAGTTAGAGTGGCTAATCATAGATATGACTGGCTTCTCGTTGAAGAAACGCACCGAGGTAGCCATCAGTTGAGCAATGTCAACGAGCGTTTCTGTATCAGGATCTTCGTTTACCAAGGTGTCACCGATGAAGAGCGTGCCCTTGGGTGAGTTGATGATGTGCATGGCACCAAAGTGTTTGTACTCAGGACGGATACCGATAACCTCGTTGACCACCTTGATGGTGTTAGAATACTTGGTGTAAAGACCTGTGAGGAAGGCATCGGCCTCGCCAGTCTCTACCATCATCATACCGAAGTAGTTACGCTCAAACATCTTATCGTTGGCCTCCTGGAAGGTGTATCCGTCGCGCTGACGCTTCTCTGCCAGTATGTGGGCATAGCGCTCGCGGCGCTCTTGCTCTGAAGGGTGGCGCAGATTGACAATCTCGATACCCTCCAGATTGAGGTCGAGTTTCTTGGCCAGTTTGGTAATAACCTCGTCGTTGCCCAACAGTATTGGCTGACAGATACCCTCAGCCTTAGCCTGTACGGCAGCCTTCAGCATGGTGGGATGTATGCCCTCGGCAAAGACCACACGTTGGGGATGTGCTGCTGCAGTGGCGTAGAGCTTCTGCGTGAGCTTGGTCTCCTGACCCAGCAATACGCTGAGCGACTGCTTATACTTGTTCCAGTTTTTAATTGGCTTACGAGCTACACCACTTTCGATAGCTGCTTTGGCAACAGCTGCACTCACTTCTGAAATCAGTCGTGGGTCTACTGGTTTTGGAATAAAGTAGTCGCGTCCGAATTTCAGGTTGTTTACCTTATATACATCGTTAACTACATCTGGTACTGGTTTCTTTGCCAAGTCTGCAATAGCATGTACAGCAGCCAACTTCATCTCTTCGTTGATAGCTGTAGCGTGTACATCCAATGCTCCACGGAAGATGTAGGGGAAACCGATAACATTATTAATCTGGTTGGGATAGTCAGTGCGTCCTGTTGACATCAGTACATCGGGGCGAGCAGCCATCGCGTCTTCATAAGAAATCTCAGGAACAGGATTAGCCAGTGCAAAGATGATAGGATCCTTAGCCATGCTCTTCACCATATCCTGACTTAGCACGTTACCTTTTGACAAACCAACAAAGACATCTGCGTCTTTTACAGCCTCTTCCAATGTGTGGATGTCGGTACGTGAGGTGGCAAAGAATTTTTTCTGCTCGTTCAAACCTTCACGGCTCGTAGAGATAACACCCTTAGAGTCGAGCATAACGATATTTTCTTTCTTAGCACCGATAGCCATATACAGCTTAGTACAAGAGATGGCTGCTGCACCAGCACCATTTACTACAATGCGTACTTTGCTGATATCCTTTTTGATTACTTCCAGCGCATTCTTCAGTCCGGCAGCACTGATGATAGCAGTACCATGCTGGTCGTCGTGCATGACAGGAATATCAAGCGTGCGCTTCAGTCTTTCTTCGATATAGAAACATTCTGGTGCTTTGATGTCTTCTAGGTTGATACCTCCGAAGGTAGGAGCAATGCGCTCTACTGCTTCGCAGAATTTCTCTGGGTCTTTCTCGTTAACCTCAATATCAAATACATCAATACCACCATAAATCTTAAAGAGCAGTCCTTTACCTTCCATGACGGGCTTGCCACTCATGGCACCAATATCGCCCAATCCCAGTACAGCAGTTCCATTACTGATTACTGCCACCAAATTACCTTTTGCAGTATATTTGTAAGCATCGTCAGGAGTTTGTTGAATCTCTAGACAGGGGTAGGCTACACCAGGCGAATATGCCAGTGAGAGGTCTGTTTGTGTACGATAAGCCTTCGTGGGCTTTACTTCAATTTTGCCAGGACGGCCAGCTTCGTGATAAAGCAAAGCTGCTTCTTTTGAGATCTTTACCATTTGTGAATTTATTTGCAGTTACCTGATTTTTCTTCCGCAAAAGTAATAAAATCTCAGCAAAAGCGTGCCTTTTTTTAATCTTTTTAGTATCTTTGCAGCATAAAATTTATATTTATGCAAGTTTTGAAAGAAACAACGTCTTATAGAGCCTCTTTAAGAGGTAGAATCATAGAGTGTGCTATGCAAGAATTTGCCATGCATGGTATTCGTGGTGTAAGGATGGACGACATCGCTTCTGCTTTGGGCATATCAAAACGTACGCTCTATGAAATCTTCAGAGACAAGGAAACTTTGCTTTTCGAGGGTGTCAAAGTCTATGAGCAGCGTAAGAAAGAAATGCTGAAAGAGTATTCGGAGGCAGGTCATCATGTGATGGATATTATTCTTGAAGCCTATCGCATGAAGATGGAAGAGGTGCGTGCCGTGAATCCTGCTTTCTATATTGATCTTGTTAAATATCCCAAACTAGATCTTCACATGAAGGAGAATAAATTACATACACATGATGATTTTATTGCCTTCATGCAGCGTGGTGTAGAAGAGGGATTCCTCAGACCAGATGTCAACTATGATATGATTCCTCACATGTTCGATGCCATCGGACAATATATCCTGTCTAACCAACTGATACAAAAATATAGCATTGAAGAACTCTTCTCCAACTATTTCTTAACTGCGTTGCGCGGGCTCTGTACCGAGGAGGGCATACGCCTGATTGACGAGGTTGTCTCTAATACTAAAACTCAGTAAACGATAGTGGCATCAGTTCTTTAATACCATCCATTACGTATGTATGCTTTGTGCCATAGAGCAAAATACGCACGGGCTGCTTGAAGCGTGTCTCTGTTTCAATAATTACTTGACGGCATGAACCACATGGGCTAGCGGGCTCTTCCAGAAACTCCCCTTTACTATTTCTTACTGCAATAGCCAACATTGTTACTGCCTGATCCGGATATTGTGCACCAGCTGCAAAGATGGCTGAACGCTCAGCACACAAGCCAGATGGGAATGCTGCATTCTCTTGATTACAGCCTGGTACCATAATACCATTCTTCAGTAAGAGTGCTGCTCCTACATGGAAATGTGAATAGGGCGCATATGAGTGATGAGTTGCAGCTTTTGCCTCTTCAATAAGCTTACGTTCCTGATCGGTTAGTTCAGAGAAATCAGCTACATGAATAGTGGATTTTAGTGTTAGTTCCTTCATAATATTTTGATTTTTGTTGCAAATATAATTATTTTTCTTTATTTTTGCACTCAAAAAGAGAAAAAAAAGCATGAATCGCTCTATATTTTCTATTTGTCTACTAGTTTTGAGCCTGTTATCTGCCTTTTCAAACCCTATTTCATGGAATAAGGTATATCAGGATTATTTTGATACCTATAAGGATATGGCCATTAGTCAGATGCGCCAATATGGTATTCCTGCCAGCATTACGTTGGCACAAGGTGTCTTGGAATCCGGAGCAGGCAGAAGTGAGTTGGCTCGTATGAGTAACAACCATTTCGGCATCAAATGTAACGGATGGACAGGGCGTAAGGTTTATCACGATGATGATGCCCAAGGAGAGTGCTTTCGTGCTTATGATAATGCCTTTGATAGTTATGTCGACCATTCATTGTTTCTCAAGAATAGTCAGCGTTATAGTCGTCTTTTCCAACTGAAGAAGACCGACTATAAGGGATGGGCTTATGGCTTGAAATCCTGTGGTTATGCCACCAGTCCTACTTATGCCACTCGTCTAATTGAGATTATAGAACTCTATGGTCTTGATAAGTATGACCGCGAAACTCCGTCAACGGAATATAAACCAATACGTCATCAGCATCATCAACAGCAAGTCGTTTCGCAACCAGCATCTCATCAGGTACAGACCTTCAATAATAACTTCTTTGTGATTGCCCGTAAGGGAGATACCTTCCGTACTATTGGTGCCGATTTAGGCGTAGATTACCGTAAGTTGGCTAAGTTCAACGAGCGTGATAAGAATGATACGCTTGAGGAGGGTGACTACGTATGGCTTAAGAAAAAGCGTCGCAGTGCTCCTAAGGAGTATAAAGGATATGTATATAAGGTAGAGGCAGGTGAGTCAATGTATAGCATCTCTCAGCGCTTTGGCATTCGTCTGAAGTATCTGTATAAGATGAATGACTTGGCTCCTGACTATATGATTCAAGTAGGAGATAAACTAAGAATTAGATAATAGAAATGAAAACAACAATGAAAACCCTGACCATTCTTTTTCTTATAATGGTTTTATTTAGCGCCTGTGAGTCACGCAAGGCTTCTACAGAGATGGAATTCCTCCCTGTTGATACATCGCTCGTTAACGATGTGGACTCTGTCAATATGGATTGGGATGAAGAGTTACAGATAAGTGACAGCGTTGCTGATGTCCCTGATGACATCACGAATATGTCTGACGATGAGGCTATGGATGAGTTAGATAGAATTATGACGGGCGAAAGTCTTGGCGATTCCCATCACTACTAATCCTTGTGCTCTAAACCTCTTTTTAGTCAGAAATACCTTACTGGTACTTGTAACTCTTTTCGTGGATAATTATTCCTTCAGCAGATGATCTAGAAAATCATCGAGGTCTTTGTTGAGTCCTGCCATGAGCTCTTCTTGTAGGATGACCGTATCGTCATCTACGAGATAAAGTTCCTCTATAGTCTCTTTATCGTCATCTTCTAATACAAAAGAGTAGGGCTTTAGGATAGACATCTGCTCAATTTTCTCTTTCTGCTTTAGCAGAGAAGCACGCAGTGTGGCTGCAACATGCTGATAGAAATCATCGTCTTTGTTTTCTATCCATTGCTCTACAACACAACGGTTAATCTCGTTGTCGTCGTCATCATAAGCCAACAATTCACCAGAGTCTTGACTCACGCGCAGATGAATATCTGTCAACATTGTTGCTTCTTCTGACGATGGGAATTTTTCAGCCACTTTACGAATGGCTCTATCTACCTCTTGCAATGTTTGTTCTGTTGCTTTCATGCGTACTTTGATTTTTATTGACGATACAAAAGTAAGAAAAAGATGTGATAATTGCAAACGATTACGACATTTTTTTGAAATATTTCTTATTTCTTATCCCATTATTCTTAATTTCTTCGTATCTTTGCATCTACATTTTTGAGAAAAACAAGCCGATGAATCATATCATACGTCATTCGGGGGTTGTAGAATCGATAGAGGATGGTTGTGTACATATTCGTATCACCCAGACTTCTGCCTGTGCTGCTTGTAAAGTGGCAGGCTATTGCAATGCAGCAGAGTCCAAAGAGAAAATCATCGATGTTTACTGCGATGATGTTGCAGCCTATAGCATCGGACAGGCTGTGGTGGTTACTACCACTGGGCAGGTGGCTGCTCGTGCATTGTTGTGGGGCTTTGGCTTTCCCTTTCTCTTGCTCGTTGTCGTATTGTTCCTCACGTGGTTGTTGACAGCTCATGAGGGCTGGGCAGCACTTTGTGCACTTGCATCCCTTATACCTTATTATATGGTACTTTGGCTCATGCGCGACAAGATGAGTCAGCAGTTGGCCTTTTCAATTGAATAATATAAACTAAACAAATATTGATTTATGGATTTCGTTTTGATAGCAATAGCAGTATTGGGTGCCATCGCACTGATAGCAGCTCTAGTGCTATTTGTTTGCTCCAAGAAATTCGCCGTCTATGAAGACCCGCGTATTGCGCAGGTTACAGAGACGCTGCCCGGTGCCAACTGTGGCGGATGCGGATTTGCTGGATGTAGCGCACTGGCCGATGCCTTGGTGAAAGGTGCCGATGCTGGTAGCCTTGACGGACTGATGTGTCCTGTTGGTGGACAGGAGGTGATGGGCAAGGTAGCCGACCTGTTGGGTATGGCTGTTGCCAATGGAGAACCGATGATTGCCGTTGTTCGTTGTAATGGCACCTGCGACCTCCGTCCCAAAATAGCAGAATATAATGGTCTTCGCACCTGTGCTGCCATGCATGCCTGTGGCGCTGGAGAGACGGCCTGTGGCTTTGGTTGTCTTGGTTGTGGCGATTGCGTTGCTGCCTGCCAGTTTGACGCCATCCATCTGAATCCGCAAACAGGTCTCCCTGAGGTTGATGAAGAGAAATGTGTGGCATGTGGCGCTTGCACCAAGGCTTGTCCGCGTAGCATCATTGAACTTCGCAAGAAGGGACCAAAGGGTAGGAGAGTGTTTGTCTCTTGTGTCAACAAGGATAAAGGTCCTGTGGCTATGAAGGCCTGCAAGGCTGCCTGTATCGGTTGTGGCAAGTGTGAGAAGGAGTGCCCGTTTGGCGCCATCACGGTAGAGAATAATGTGTCATATATCGACCATACCAGATGCCGTCTGTGTCGCAAGTGTGTGGCCGTATGTCCTACAGGCTCTATTCACACCGTCAATTTCCCAGCACCCAAACCTGCGCCCAGCGCTTCCGTCGCTGGTGCTAACCCCGCTAAAGAAAAGGAGGCCGAAGCATGAAGATAAGAACTTTTAGTATAGGTGGTATACACCCCGAAGAGAATAAGCTTACCCACGAGGTAGCTACTAAGGTGGCTCCCCTCCCTAAGCAGGCCATCTTCCCCTTAGGACAGCATATTGGTGCTCCCGCAAAGCCTGTTGTTCAGAAGGGCGACAAGGTGAAGGTGGGCACGATGATTGCCGAGGCTAATGGCTTTGTCTCTGCTCCTATCTATTCCAGTGTTAGTGGTACCGTCTTCAAGATTGATACCGCCATTGATGCCACTGGCTATCGCAAGCCCGTGATTATCATCAATGTAGAGGGCGACGAGTGGGAAGAGACTATCGACCGTTCTGATAAGTTGGAATTGGTGAAAGACCATCCAGAGCTCACCCCTGAAGAGATTGTTGAGCGTATCAAGACCGCAGGTATTGTAGGTATGGGTGGTGCAGGCTTCCCTACCTTTATCAAGCTCTGTCCGCCTCCCACGGCTAAGGCTGAGTGTGTCATTATCAATGCTGTAGAGTGCGAACCATATATCACTGCTGACTATCGCTTGATGATGGAGCATGCAGATGAGATATTGGTAGGTCTCGAACTATTGATGAAGGCCGCAAAGGTTACTAAGGGCTATATTGGCATCGAGACCAACAAGCCCGCAGCCATCGAGCTCCTCACTCAAAAATGTGCTGAGGTGTTCAATGGTCAATCGTCAATGGTCAATGGTCAATCCTCATCGTTCAACGTTCATCGTTCAACGTTCAACGTAGAGGTGGTGCCATTGGCTCAGCGCTATCCGCAGGGTGGTGAGAAGCAGTTGGTCGATGCTGTTATCCAGCGTCAGGTCCCAGCTCCTCCTGCTATCCCTGTGAATGTAGGTGCTATCGTGCAGAATGTAGGTACCGCCTTTGCTGTTTATGAGGCTGTGATGAAGCGTAAGCCTCTGTTCGAGCGCTATACCACGGTGACTGGTAAGCAATTGGCTCACCCAGGCAACTTCCTCGTTCGTATGGGAACGCCCATGAAGGATTTGATTGATGCTTGTGGTGGTATGCCCGAGGGCGACAATAAACTGTTGGCTGGTGGTCCGATGATGGGAAAGGCTTTAACTTCTGTTGAGGTCCCTATCTGTAAAGGTACTAACTCTGTGACTATTCTCTCTGGTGATGATGCTGTACGCAAGGAGCCACAGCCCTGTATCCGTTGTGCTAAGTGTGTTTCGGCTTGTCCTATGGGCTTGGAACCCTATCTCTTGGCAAAGCTTGCTGCTGTCAAGAATTGGGAGCGTGCCGAGCACGAGGATGTCGTCAGCTGTATCGAGTGTGGTTCGTGCCAGTTTACGTGTCCCGCTCATCGTCCCTTGCTCGACAATATCCGTCAGGCTAAGTCTACCGTTATGGGAATCATCCGCGCTCGTGCAGCTAAAAAATAGTCAAATTGTGAAATAGTCAAATTGTGAAATATAACAATGAGTAAATTAATTGTATCACTTTCGCCCCATGCACACGGAACGGACTCCGTAGAGCGCAATATGTATGGCGTTATTATTGCCTTGCTGCCTGCGCTGCTTGTGTCGTTCTGGTTCTTCGGCATTGGTTCTGCCATTGTCTGCGCTACCAGTGTTGCCGCCTGTGTATTCTTCGAGTGGGCCATCAATAAGTTTATGCTCAAAAACGAGCGCAATACCATTCTCGATGGTTCTGCCATCCTGACTGGCTTGCTGCTTGGTTTCAATCTTCCCAGCAATCTGCCCATCTGGATCATCATCATCGGTGCCCTGTTTGCCATCGGTGTGGCTAAGATGACCTTTGGCGGTCTGGGTAATAACCTCTTTAATCCTGCCCTCGTAGGTCGTGCAGCCCTGTTGGTTGCTTTCCCTGCTCAGATGACCACATGGCCAAAGGTTGGTCAGCTCACCAGTTATCTTGATGCCGAGACGGGAGCTACTCCTTTGGCTATCATGAAAGAAACCATCAAGAGTGGCGATGCCTCTGTGCTCGACAAGCTGCCCTCAGCCCTCGACCTCTTCCTTGGCAATCATCCCGATGGTGCCGGTGCTATGGGAGAGATTTGCGCCTTGGCGTTGCTTTTGGGCTTGGTCTATATGCTGTGTAGGAAGATTATCACCTGGCATATCCCTGTCAGTATCATTGCCACCGTATTCGTCCTTTCAGGATTGATGCACATGGCAAGTCCCGTTTATGCTGATCCGTTGAGTGTTATCTTTTCGGGTGGTCTGATGCTGGGTGCTATCTTTATGGCTACCGACTATGTCACCTCTCCGATGACCTCTCAGGGACAGCTTATCTATGGTATTGCTATTGGTGTGTTGACTGTTGTTATTCGTAATTGGGGCGCTTACCCCGAGGGTATGTCGTTTGCCATTCTCATCATGAATGCCTTTACACCACTCATCAATACCTATGTTAAACCAAAACGTTTTGGGGAGGTTGCCAAATGAAGAAACTTGAATCATCACTTCTAAATATGACGCTGGTACTCACTGGAGTAGCAGTGGTGATGGGTGGCATCTTGGCTTTTGTCAACCACCTCACCGAAGGCCCTATCCAGCAACAAAAAGAGAAGACCCTCACCGATGGCATCAAGACCGTCATGGTGTGCAACGACTTGGTTGTTGCCAACACCGACGAGGTAACCCAGACCATTGATGGCAAAGAGGTGGCTTACACCATCTATGAGATCAAAGATCAGCAAGGCAAGGAGCTTGGCGCTGCTGTCGAATCTACCACGATGGGCTTTGGTGGCGACTTGAAGGTGCTCGTTGGTTTTAATCCTGAAGGCACCATTCTGGGCTATACCCTCTTGGAACATGCCGAGACACCAGGCTTAGGTGCTAAGGCCGACCAGTGGTTTCAGAAAGGTCAGAAGGGCGATATCATTGGTATGACACCTGCCACTCCTCTCGTCGTATCTAAGGATGGCGGACAGGTAGATGCCATTACTGCCTCTACGATTACCTCTCGAGCTTTCCTCAAGGCTGTCAACAATGCCTATACTGCTTATAAGCAAAAAAATGCGCCTGCTCCCGATGCCCATACCGGTGCCTCTGAACAGGTAAAAAATTAATGGTCAATGTATAATAAGCTATGAATTACATAAGTATCATCAAGAATGGCATCATCAAGGAGAACCCTACGTTCGTCCTGATGCTGGGTATGTGTCCCACGCTGGCCACCACCACTAGTGCCATCAACGGTATGTCCATGGGATTGGCCACAATGGCTGTGCTCATCTGTACCAATGTTGTTATCTCGTGCCTCAAGTCTATCACTCCCGACAAGGTGCGCATCCCCGTATTCATCGTGGTGATTGCTGCCTTTGTCACCATGCTGCAGTTGGTCATCAAGGCCTTCTTGCCTGATATCGATGCAGCCCTCGGATTGTTTATCCCACTGATTGTGGTCAACTGTATCATCCTCGGTCGTGCTGAGGCCTTCGCTGCCAAGCATTCGCCCTTAGCATCGCTCTTCGATGGTATAGGCATTGGCTTAGGCTTTACCCTTGGTCTCACTCTCTTGGGTATCTGTCGTGAACTGTTGGGCGCTGGCTCTGTCTTTGGTTTCACCCTGTTGCCCGAGACCTACAATATCCTGCTCTTCGTGCTTCCTCCAGGAGCCTTCATTATGCTGGGATTTTTGATAGCGATAGTAAATAAAATAAGAGGTTAAATTATGGAATACATTTTGATTTTCATTAGTGCGATATTCGTCAATAATATCATACTGTCGCAGTTTCTGGGCATTTGTCCTTTCTTAGGTGTCTCTAAGAAGGTCAGCACCTCGCTAGGTATGTCGGCAGCAGTAGCCTTTGTGCTCACCCTTGCCACCATTGTTACGTGGTGTGTACAGAAGTATGTCCTCGATGTCTATGGCTTGCAGTATCTGCAGACCATCGCCTTTATCCTTGTCATCGCCTCGTTGGTGCAGATGGTAGAGATTATCCTCAAGAAGGTGTCACCCGCCCTCTATCAGGCACTGGGCATCTTCCTGCCACTTATCACCACCAACTGTGCCGTGCTGGGTGTTGCCATCCTCGTTATTCAGAAGGATTTCAATTTGATGCAGAGTGTGGTTTATGCCTTTTCCACAGCCCTCGGCTTTGGTTTGGCGCTCACCGTCTTTGCTGGTATGCGCGAGCAATTAGAGCTGGTCAATGTGCCCAAGGGTATGCGTGGCATGGCTATCGTGATGCTCTCTGCCGGACTCCTCTCGTTGGCATTTATGGGCTTCTCGGGCGTTGACGGAGGCTTGCGCGCCCTCTTTGGACTCAACTAAGAGTCCCCCTCTCTCTTTGTTGAAATTATTATTGTTGAGCGACAACAGATAAAATTTTTCCAAAAATATTTGGAAATCAGATTATTATGTGCTATATTTGCGACATGAAAAGAGGCATAATAATCGGAATTATTTGTCTGCTCTCTACCGTGCTCTATGCACAAAAGGTAGTGGTTAGCGGAACAGTCATTGACGAGCAAACGGGGAAGCGCATTCCTCAGGCAAGCGTCAGTGAAGTAGGGAGTAGTGTGTCGGTGGTAACCAACGATGATGGTTTCTTCACGATTAAACTGGATGGCAATGCTCCAGTAGTGACGATTTCTCATCTGGGCTATCAGTCCCGACAAGTAAAAATCGCTATCGGGCAGACTGAGCCCCTGCGTGTTCGTCTGAAACCTACCACCATCGAACTCAAAGAGGTGGTGGTATGGACACAAGACGCTCGCAAGCTGGTGGACCTTGCTATTCAGAAGATTCCGCAGAACTACAGTTCGCAACCAGAGCTCTTCAACTGTTTTTATCGTGAGACAGCCATGAAGCGCCAGCACTATATCTATGTGGCTGAGGGCATCGTAGATATGTATAAGACCCCTTACAACAAGAAGAGTAGCTTCCGCGATCGTGTGGCCATCACCAAAGGGCGCCGATTGCTCAGTCCTAAACGTGGCGATACGCTCAGCGTTAAGGTCATTGGTGGCCCCGTGCAGCCCGTCAAGTTTGACTTGGTCAAGAACCTCGATTTCCTGTTCAACGAGGTCGAGCTCAACAACTATACCTTTAATATCGAGACCTCCACTGTCATCGATGGTCGTCCGCAGTTTGTGGTCAGCATCGCTCCTAATAAGACACTCTCTTATGCCCTCTTCCGTGGACACCTTTATATTGATTGTGAGACCCTGTCGTTCACCCGCACCGAGTTGTCTTTGGATATGAGCGATAAGACGAAGGCTACTAATAGTATGTTGGTACACAAACCTTTAGGTGTCCGCTTTAAACCTAAGGAGATGACAATGCTGGTGGACTATAAGTACGATAATGGGGTAACGCGTATCAGCTATATCCGTAGCACATTCCGCTTTAATTGTGATTGGAAACGTCGCTTGTTGGCAACTTCTTTCACTGCCTTCTGCGAGATGGTAGTAACTGATCGTACTACCAACAATGTACAACCTATTCAGGGCAACCAGTCGTTCGACCAGCGTGATGCTTTCTACGACCGTGTCGATTACTTCCGTGACCCTGACTTCTGGGCAGACTATAACATCATCGAGCCTACCGAAACCCTCGATCAAGCTATTGGTAAGTTGCTGAAGAAGTATAAGAATTAGTTTCTTAAAAATAAGGGTTCACTTAATGCTTTGTAATATAGTGATATTACATGCGAATGTGAACCCTTTATTCCTACTCTTGTTTTAACAAAAGCAAGTAGATATAATCTTTTCCTCGTCTATCTGTTTTTGCAATTATTATAGAACTCCTTGCAGATTGTCCAGCCTCCTGTTGACCATAGAGCGAGGAACACAAGTACGGGCTGGAAGAATAACCGAATAAGTCTGGCTTGATCTGTATCGAGACCGAATGCATCAATATGGTTTACATATTGATTAATGTTGCCTGGAAAGATGAGCACATAGAACAATGCAAGCAATGCACCAACCAATGCTTTCTTTTTCCAAAGGAACAGCATGCTAAGGCCGAGAGCTATCTCTACCACGCCAGATGCAAGTACAACGAAGTCTGTGAAGCCATCGCTGAACTGTAACCATGTGGGTACTTGTGCTACAAATTCCTGGCGTGCTATAGTCAGATGACTGATACCTGCGTAGGTCATAAAGAGACCTAACAATATCTGGAATATAAGTCTTATGTATTTCATGTTGTTTGTCGAGATGTAATTTTGCGTATGCTATTATTCTGCAAACTAAACCTATTGCCTAATTAGAATGTTATAGTCTCCTCCAATTCCATCATCTTGAAGAAGTCGGCCTTTGCATCCTTTAGGTAATACATAACACCTTTTTCCCCATTCTCGCCAAGTGCTTGTTTTAACATAGGCATCTTGTTAATCAGAGCTCGGCCAACTTCAGGACGACTGTCCTCTACCAACTTACATTCAATGCGCAGGGTTTGTCCTTTGAATGCACAAATCTCTGCTTTCTGGTTTGCTGCAATCTGGTGAGTTGCGTTGGTCTTGCCGAATGCCATGATATAAATCTTGTCCTCGAAATAGAGAATGGCTCCATATGGGCGTACACGAGGCTGGTCACCTTCCACTGTCGCAAGATAGAACGTTCCTGCTTTTTCCAGGAAGTCGAATACTTTCTTTGTTGATTCCATAATATTCTCTTATATTAAATTGCTGTTTTAATAATCCAATGCTTCAAGCCGATAACCTCAATGAGCCCTAATTGCTCCTCGGTCCAATACATATCTTTCTCCTCATCCTTCAGATATTCTTTCATCATGTCAAAGGTAGTCAGATCGTCCTTGATTCCATCGATACACTTGCGTAACAACTCAATGCCCTCTACAGACACCTTGTTGTCTGCTTTCAGATATTCTACTGGATCTTGAAAGAGAGTTTGGGCCGATACTGCCTCTTGCTTCAATTCGCCACCAAGTTCGAGCATACGGTCGATGAACTGATTGACAAATCCTTGTTCTTCCTCAGAATGTTCCAGATATTTTGCTTCCAATTTCTTGTAGCCCATAGAACCGAAGATTTTAGCTTGCAACTTGTGCTGGAATGATTGTGCATTCAGGTTAGTAATAAAAAACTGTAATGCCTCAATTGATTTTTGCTTGTCCATAATCTTAATGTTTTTAGATGATAATTAAAAATGTTAATGTTTCTCTTAATTATAGCATTTCCTCTATATCTTTTTCAATGTCTTTGGGTTCTGCAGTCGGAGCAAAGCGCTTGATAGTCTCACCATCTTTTGAAATGAGGAACTTGGTGAAATTCCATAGGATGTCACTATCTTTCTCTACACTTGTACTCAATTTCTTCAGTAACTCGTGGGTAGCCTCTGCCTCCGGACCCTTATATTCCTCAGTGGGTGCCTGACTCTTCAAATACTCAAAGATGGGCTGTGCATTAGAACCATTGACATCTCCCTTCTTCATAATCTGAAATGTTACACCATAGTTTAATTGGCAGAATTCTTCAATTTGGCTATCGTCTGCAGGATCTTGCTCCTTAAACTGGTTGCAGGGAAATCCAATAATAACAAGTCCCTTTTCTTTGTACTTTTGATTAAGTTCCTCCAGTCCAGCAAACTGAGGTGTGAACCCACATTTACTGGCTGTGTTGACAATCAGCAGTACTTTACCTTCATACTGTGAGAAATCAATTTCCTTGCCTTTGCTCGTTTGAGCTTTAAAATCATAAATCTTTTGCATAATCTAATTAATCTATATTTATCATTTATATCGTCTGCGACTTTTTTCGATGCAAAGATAGATATATTAATTTATATCGCAAGCGATTTATCTAAATAATTAACTATATTTAAGTATATTGTGTGTGATACGAAAAAGCGCAAGTTGCTACAAATGTTCTTTGCTTTCCTCTTTAATTGCTTCATTGTAGCCTGTGAGAGCTGCGAAAGGCGCAAATTGGGCTGCACGATTCCATAGCGACATCTGCGGATGACGCTTAGAAACGTGATGTGGCAAATTAATTATATCATCGTAATATCCCATATTCAATAATCAATGTTCAATGTTCAATGTTCAATGTTCAATGTCTTACGCCTTATGTCCTCCTATCTGTTCGTTGCGCTCCTTGGCTGTAGCACCTTCTTCAAAGTTGAGGCCTCGTAGAATGGCATTCTTACCGAAACGTTTTTTTATCTTCAATTGTGCCTCCTGCATCCGTCGCTCTTTGGCCAGGCGTTCTTCTTCCTTCTGCTGGTCCTGTCTCAGTGCTTCGTAGTCGGTAAAGAGGTCGAGTTGTTCAGGAGCCTGATGCGAGCTACTGGCGTTGCTAGCTCCTTCACCCACCACATGATTCGTGGTGAGGTTCAGCCTGCGGATGAGCAAATCAGGATTCACACTATCGTCAAAGAGCTCTGCTGCAGCATCCATGATGAGGCGAGACGATGAGGTAGGGTGTTTGAAGTTGAAGGTGGCATGAGCATGTTTGGGCACCTCTTTGCCATAGTAGTTGGTGGTAATCTCTCCATGATATGATGCCCGGATGTCAGGACGCGTAAGGCTCTCTGCATCATAACCTACGGTAAGCACAAGCTGATCGGAAACTAATCGTTTGGAGACTAAGTCCAGAGCCATCCCTTCTGCCATCTCCATAATCACTACGCGAGCCTTCTTGAAAGAGTAGGGCTCTTGCAATACTTGTCCGCTGCTAAAGGAGTTCGTCTCTGGACGATATGCTTTAACAGCCTCCATTGTGCATGGTTCCCACCCCCATGCATGATCTATCAGTAGTTCTGCATTAACACCGAAGAGACGATAGAGTAGTTCTTCGTTTTGTTCTGACATGCGTGCCAGTTTTCCCATTGTGTCAATACCATATAGTGCTAACTTCTCTGCGATGCCTTTGCCCACTCGCCAGAACTTGGTAATAGGCCGATAGTCCCATAACTCACGGCGATAGCTCATCTCGTCAAGTTCAGCAATGCGTACTCCGTCTTTATCGGCAGGCATCTTCTTCGCCATGATATCCATGGCAACTTTACAGAGATACATATTGGTGCCGATGCCCGCAGTAGCAGTGATGCCCGTTTGCGCGAGTACGTCGCGAATCATCTTGATGGCCAACTCGTGGGCAGTCATCTTATAAGAGCCCAGATAGGCAGTAACATCCATGATGACCTCATCGATGCTATACACGTGGATATCTTCTGGTGCAATATATTTAAGGTATATACCATAGATTTTTGTACTGACTTCAATATAGTGTGCCATGCGAGGCTTGGCAATAATAAAGTTTATGCCTCGTGCTTTTTGTCTGACTTCAAACAAGCGTGCTCGTCCACCAATGCCATATTCTTTGAGCGCCGGTGTCACTGCCAAGCAAATGGTCTTATCTGTGCGCGATTCATCAGCTACAACAAGATGAGCAGTCAGCGGGTCGAGCCCTCTGGCCACACATTCCACTGAAGCATAAAACGACTTCAAGTCAATAGCTATGTATGTGCGCTGTTTCTCCATCTCTGTTTCTATGGTGCAAAGATAACAAATTTATGGCATTTTTATCACTCCTTGATTGATAAAAGATGAAAAAGAAAGAATCACCCGGACAGCTTATTCAAATCCCCATGATTTACTTTTCGTGATTACGGCTATGAGGTATAGTTTGATAGAATGGAGAAAGAGACATTTTGGTTGTAGAACAGAAGCGTTGTACAACCCGTACATACTTGTTGTACTACCAGTACATGCCTTTTGTACTAGTAGTACAGGGCGTTTGTACCAACTCTAAATGACCTATATGCTCAAGAGATTGTGAATTCTCATTCACATATCATCCGAGCCATATCATTCAGAGCCAGGCATTGGGTACGGCGAATGGTTATTCGCTCATTGTGGTGCTCCCACGGAGCAAGCAGCAATAGTTGACCACGAGCACAGGCGTCCATACGACGACCACCAGGCTTGGCTAAGTCTGTAAAGCCATTCTCTTGAAGGACAATTATAGGCAGTCCTTCTTCAAAGGCTGCACGCATCACTAACTTCTCGCCTCGGGATATGCAGGGCGACACTAACACTGCACCACTGCGAGCTTGCTGTAGCCACACCCTCTGCTTTTCAGCTATCTGTTCATCTGTGAGGCTACGCGAGCATTGTACCTGAATCCTTATGGGGCGCTCAAGCAGAAAGCGGTTGCCTATAGCCGAGAACTGTTGGCGACCAACCACTAAGCCACGCTGCACTCGAAAAAGGGCTGGCTGTTCACGTTTCATCAACAGGCGACGTGGGTTGTCGTGTAGATAGTCAAGCCAGCACTGTAGCTGGCCTTTGCGTAGCAGCAACTTATCGTTAAAGCCGCGAGCAAAGAGAAGACCATGGGTGCGGTCTTCGACTTGATGGTTGCTTGACTGCATTTCCGGTCCTGTTAGTCGCGACTGAGTCGCAACAGACGAATACGAGATGCCAAGGCAAAGCTCACGGTAACTACGGTTACAGCCAGTCTTAAAACCACGGATAATACGGCTGAGGTCTTTCTCCATCTTTTCTTTGATAAAGATGATACCATGCAGATGGTCTGGCATCATCTGAAGAGCAACGATTTCTACCTGTGGGTAGTATTGCGGTATGCCCCACCACTCATCATAGACACGCTGCCCCAATGGGCTCAGTTCTATCCTTGGAGCCTCTTGGCTATCTGCTGGTGCATCACTACGTCCCACAACTGTACCAAATAGTGGGCGGCGCCCTTCAGTCACCATCGTTACCATATACATCATGCGCTCGGTATAGTCGTGCCCCACACATCGTCGTAGCATGGATGGTTTCTTCTCACCAGCAAATGCCTTCTGGCTCTCATAGATTTCGCGCTTCATTCTACAAAGGTACGACAAAACATCGGCACCTCCAAGGATTATCACCCGAAAAGTGGCAAAATCAGAATCACCGGGATAGGTTTTTGATTCCTCCACGATAAGTTTGGAAGATAAAAGATAATTGTTTATCTTCTGCAGGCAGAACCGTAACGCGAAACAACATGAAACCAAATCAAAACAAGGAATCAAACCTGTCCCTATGATTCCTTACACCAAATTTTGAAGCAGCAAAAGTCAACGAATATAGGAAATAGTCAACCTTTTCAGGAATAGCGTCAACAAATACAGGATACAGAAGTCAACCTTTTCCGTATGAATGCACCACACAACAACGCAACAACACAACAACATAACAACATTTCGAAAATGTTTTTGCAACAACATAAATAGTGTATATATACTTAATATTATATATTATTATAATAATATATAATATTAAAAAGTTGTTCTCTATTTTCTCTCTGTAAAATGAGAAATGCAAATGTTGTTGTGTTGTTGTGTTGTCGTGTCGCGTTCTAGTTCACTATCTTGCTCCCTCGCATCCGTAATAAATCTGCCTCGTTAATTTCGTAAGGCGCGAAATCGTGCAAACGGTGCTGAAAATCGGCCCTTATCGATAGCCGAAATTGGGCGGTATGCGAGAAAAGCCGTACCTTTGCATTGTGTCGTCAAACTCCTCGAATTATGCCGTCAAACTCCTTGAATTATGCCGTCAAACGAGTACAAAAGTAATGCTTGCATTAATTTTGTCGAGTGCAGGCATTATCGACGACAGTCAATTATGTCGTCAAACTATTCGCAATACAGAAACAAGAAAAATAGAGCCAAAAACAATGAAACATTCCTACAGTAAATCAGAACTAGCAACAATGGCTGGTGTCTCCTACAGCACCTTTTATCGCTACCTGAAAACCCGAAGAAGTCGCTTCGATCAGATGGGACTGAGCATCTATGCCAAGAAGTTACCTCTCAGCGTTGTCAAAGACATCTGTGATGATTACTGCTTCGATTTATAAAGGTATTCCGAGATATTTTCAGGATTTCAAGAAATAATATCTCTTCTCGTATGCGGAAGTCGTCAAATCTCGTCAACGCCCTTCTCAAATGTAGTAACTTTGCACTGCATTTGAGATGCAGCGCGAATGAAGGCTTCGGCTCAGCATAGCTCGAGCGAGCTCGGCTCTGCGTTCGCCTTGCACTTCACTTGCAATGTGAAAAGGAAAGCCCCTACCTAGCCTCCCCCCACTGGGGGAGGAACTCAAAAGCCTAGAGTGACGTGACAGGTGAGTGGTACTTAAAACCCCTCCCCAGTGGGGGGAGGAAGGGAGGGGGCTCCTATATGTTTAACTTAATTATCAACTTAAATTATGCCAGTATTAGTAAAAGTAAAACAAAACAAGATTCCTAAGTCTGCTGCCAACGGCAAGTGGTATGGTCATGTAGTTACCACCAAGACGATGACGTATCAGGAGCTCTGCAAGCACATGAGTGAGCACAACAGCATCTATGGTGAGGATGTATGTCTGGGTATCGCCAACAAGTTGCAGAACTGTATCCTCGAACAGCTGCTGGAGGGCAAGAAGGTACAGTTTGGTGAGCTCGGCACCTTCTACCTGTCAGTCAAGAGCGCAGGCGCTGAGAAGGAAAAGGACTTCAACCTCGGTACCAACATCCATGGCCTCTACCTCTGCTTCACTCCCAGCCGTACCGATGTCAACAACCTCTCATCAAAGATGCTCAAGAAAAGAGCCTCGTTCATGAATGTGAAGGATTTGGGTGCAAGCCTCACCCCTAACCCCTCTCCTACAGGAGAGGAGAACCAGGGAGGCGGAGGCAACAGCAATCCAAGCCCCGCACCCAGCACAGGAGGCGGAGACAACGGAGGCGGCAACGGTGACCAACCGGATATGGACTAGTACGTTGAACGTTGAACGATGGTGAAAGGTGAGTGGTGAGTGGTACTTGGAGAATAGTCTAAGCGCAGAAACATTTCTCCACTCACGAATCACCACTCACCAAACACCAAAATTATAACCATTAAAAATTGAATTTATGAAGAACAAGGATTTTTGGAAGACAGTGATTCACATTGTCGTAACGGTACTCACCGCACTAACAACCACACTGACAACAACAAGTTGCATGGGACATTAGACGTTGAACGTTGAACATTGAACATTGAACGTTGAGCGGTGTCGCTGAAAGCAACGTTGAACATTAAAAGGGAAGCGAAACGCTTCCCTTTATCTTTTCTATTTTCCGAATCTTCTATTAACGAAGTGCTTTGCTCAGCATGTAGTACATTTCGTTGTTCTGCAACTGCTGCTTGAACTCGTAGGTCTTCGTGTCTTTGTTAATCTTGACATACTCGATGCCCACCATCTCGGCAAAGTCTTCCCAGTACTCTTCGGTAATGTCGTAAGAGAAAGCGGAGTGGTGAGTACCGCCAGCAAGAATCCAGGCTCCGGCACCAATCTCGAAAGTGGGCTGGGGTACCCAGAGGGCACTGGCAACAGGCAGGTGAGGCATGGGCTTAGGCTCGATACACTCAACCTCCTGAGAGATGAGACGGAAACGATTGCCAAGGTCAACAACAGTAGCCTTGATACCACGACCGGTCTTGGAGGTGAAGACAAGGCGGGCTGTCTGCTGCTTGCGGATGCCGATGCCGAGGAAGTGAACCTCAAGTTTGGGCTTGTCGGTGGCAATCAGCGGACAAATCTCGAGCATGTGGCTCTGCAGACATGATGACTGGCTACCAGCAAAGTTGAGGGTGTAGTCTTCAAGGAAGGAGCATCCTGTGGGCATGCCCTGCTGAATGACATACAGGGTGCGATAGAGGCAGGCTGTCTTCCAGTCGCCCTCTGCACCGAAACCGATACCTTCGGCCATGAGGCGCTGTGAGGCGAGACCTGGAATCTGGTCGAAACCACAGAAGTTGGGATCGTCGATATTGGCATCGCCAAGGTCGTCGAAGTTGGTGGTGAAGGCTGTAGCGCCCTCATCCTTCAACACGCGACGCAGGGCAATCTCTGCCTTAGCAGCATTCTTGACCTTCTCCCAATATACTTGTTCGCCGCTCTCATCAATCTTGATGGTATAGAGCTTCTTATATTCTTCTACCAAGGCGTCGGCTTCAGCATCGGTAACCTGCTTGAAATACTCCATCAGTGAAGAGACGGGGTAGTAGTCAACATGGTAGCCCAGACGCTGCTCGAACTCTACGCGATCGCCATCGGTAACGGCAACATTGTTCATGTTCATACCGAACATCAGACAGCGTACGTTCTTGGCATCGGCAACGCCAGCTGCTACGCGAGCCCATACGGCAATCTTCTGCTGAGCCTCCTGGTCTTTCCAATAGCCGCAAACAACCTTGCGAGGGATGCGCATACGGGTGCAGATATGTCCGAACTCGATATCGCCATGGGCGGACTGGTTGAGGTTCATAAAGTCCATATCGATGGTGTCCCAGGGTATTTCAGCGTTATACTGGGTATGGAAGTGGAGCAGAGGCTTCTGTAATGCCTGCAGACCCTTAATCCACATCTTTGCGGGTGAGAAGGTGTGCATCCAAGTGATGATACCTACGCACTTGGCATCGTTGTTGGCTGCCTTCATGACATCCTCTACTTCCTTAGAGCTGTTGGCTGTGCCTTTATATACTACCTTGATGGGGATGATGCCTGAGTTGTTGAGTCCTTCAACCATCTCCTTGGAGTGTCCGTCAACAGCAACAACAGCGTCGCCTCCATAGAGCAACTGTGCACCAGTAACCCACCAAAGTTCTAAATTCTCAAATGCTTTCATTATTATTGTAAAATAGGAATTAGTGTTTCTGACCTTTCTGACCGTAATAGGCGTTAGGACCGTGTTTGCGCATATAGTGCTTCTCGATGAGCAGTGGGTTCATCGTAAGGTTGGGATTGACCGAGAAGGCTACGAAAGCCATCTTGGCGCACTGCTCCATCACCTTTGCATTATATACGGCATTGTCGGGAGAGGTACCCCATGAGAATGGACCGTGATTCTTTACCAATACGGCAGGAGTATGGTCAGGATTAATCTTGCGGATGTTGAGTATCTCATCAACGATGACGTTACCGGTCTCCAACTCATATTGTCCCTTTACTTCGGCCTCAGTCATGTCGCGTGTGCAAGGAATGTCCTTGTAGAAATAGTCAGCATGAGTGGTGCCGATATTGGGGATGTCGCGACCAGCCTGAGCGAATGCGGTGGCATAGGTAGAGTGGGTGTGTACCACGCCCTGAATGTTGGGGAATGCCTTATACAATACAAGGTGGGTAGGGGTGTCGGATGAGGGATTGAGGTCGCCCTCAACAACTTTACCACTTTCCAAATCTACTACTACCATGTCGTCGGCCTTCATCTCGTCGTAGCTCACGCCAGAGGGCTTGATAACTACGAGACCTTTCTCGCGGTCAATACCTGAGACGTTGCCCCAAGTAAAGATAACCAGTCCCTGCTTGACCAGGTCGAGGTTGGCCTTAAATACTTTCTGTTTGAGTTCTTCTAACATATTTACTAATTACGAATTATAGTTTGAAGTTTGATGCTTCGTTGTATGCGTTCTTATTAAAACGATAGAGGTAGGCACCACGCTTAGAACCTGTCTTGTCGATAAGGTCGGTCTTTTCGATAAAGTCCATATCCTTGATACGCTTGCGGAAGTTGCGCTTGTCAACCTCCTCGCCATTGACAGCCTCATAGAGACGCTGCAACTGGGTGAGCGTAAACAAACTAGGCAGCAGCTGGAAGCTGATAGGCTCGGTGCGTATCTTCTCCTGCATGAGGCGACGCGCACGAACAATCATCCGTTGGTGGTCGGAGAACATCTGAGGTAGTTCCTCAATATTCACCCATTCCACGCCATGCTCTTTCATCAGTTTCTCATCATAGTCTTTCACATTGATGAGCGCATAGTAGGCAATGCTGACAACACGTGCACCTGGGTCGCGGTCTACATTACCAAAGGCACCAACTTGGCGCATATAGACGTTGCGCAGACCGGTAAGCTCAAAGAGCGTACGGTCTGCTGCTTCGTCAACACTTTCCTCGTTGCGAACGAAGCCTCCGTAGAGACTCCATTCGCCTTTTCCAGGATTCATCGCACGATGACCAATCAATACCTTCAACTTGTTATGTTCAAAGCCGAAGATGATACAGTCAACGGAGACGAGTATTTTTTGATGTTCAATATAATATTCGGTCATAACATCAATCAGTTATTACCATAAAGCTACATACAGGATAGTCAAGATAATGATGACACCAAATGCGCCGATGTTGAAGACCTTGTCTGTCTTGAAGATGTTCAGGTCGATAGCAACAAGCTTGGGATCCTGTACCTTGTCCAGTGCGTTAGAACGCAGGTAGATACCGATAGTAGCAGTGATTGCTGCAAAGAAAATCATGGCACCCTCGAAACCGTGGACGTGCATTGTCTCATTGAAGAAACCACCGATGAACAGTACGAAAGATACGGCAGCAACGATAAACATGATGTTGCTCCAGCGGAGCTGGGTCTTTACGGTGTGCTCGTCGAGCTCGTCAGCAGGTACGGCCTTGTTGCTCTTCAGAGAAATCCATACGAACAGGATAACCAGCGTGATGAATACGACGCCAGAACGTACCAAGAATGGCATTTCGGGGAACGCAAACTTGTAGATGATTGAGAAGGCAAAGGTACCGATAGCGCAAACAACAGCAGCAGTACCGCTAGCACGCTTCCACAACAGACCAAGACCGAAGATAACTACTACACCAGGATATACGAATGCTGAGTACTCCTGAATGAACTGGAAGGCCTGGTCGATACCACCCATCAATGGGTAAACGGCCAACAAAGCGATAATCAGGGCACATACAGAAGTCATACGACCAACATTTACCAGACGCTTCTCAGAAGCATTCTTGTTGATGTACTGCTTGTAGATATCCATGGTGAAGAGGGTAGAGGTAGAGTTGAACATTGATGCCAGTGAAGAAATCACAGCAGCAGCAAGTGCAGCAAAACTCAGACCCTTAACAACGGTAGGAGTGAAGTTACGAATGAGGAAGGGATATGCATCGTCTGAACGAGTGATGGCACCAGCCAACTGCATACGCAGGTCGTCACACTCAGGAGCATTCATGATGTAGAATGCACATACGCCAGGGATACATACGATGAAAGGAATCAGAATCTTCAGGAAGGCTGCAAATACCATACCCTTCTTTGCCTCTGCCAAAGACTTAGCAGCAAGACCCTTCTGGATGATGTACTGGTTGAAGCCCCAGTAACCGAGGTTGGTCAGCCACAGAGCACCGAAGATAAGAACGATACCAGGATTGGTGAAGAAGGGGTCTTCCTTCTGTACAATCTCTCCTGCATTATTGACAACACCATTGATAACGGGATAGAGTTCTTCGTTTCGGGTAACCACCAGATTGAAGTGTTTATCACCATCTATCGATGCCAGATAGTCTTTGATATGAACCAGTGCATCCCAAGCACCACCTAAGCCCATCTCACTGCCGATAACAGACAGAGCGGCATAAGCGGTAATCAGACCACCACCTACGAGGAAGGTAACCTGCATCACGTCTGTCCAAGCAACTGAAGCCAGACCACCATAGATAGAGTATATACCAGCGATGAGGAACAGAGCAAGAATGATGCACATACGAACTTGGTCAATCTCCATACCTGCTACGTTGATAACCATGTCGGTAGGCAATCCCAAAATCTGTTGGATAGCCAGAGCACCGAGCCATGCTACAGAGGTGAGGTTTACGAAGACGTAGAGGAACAACCACAGCAGAGAGAAGGCAAAACCTACACCCCAGTTGTAGCGCTCACGCAGGAACTGAGGAATGGTGAAAATCTTCTTCTCAATCATCAGAGGCAACAAGAACTTACCTACAACGAGCAGTGTGGCTGCTGCCATCAACTCGTAGGCGGCCTGTGCGATACCTGATGCAAAGGCTGAACCAGACATACCAATAAACTGCTCGGCAGAGATGTTGGCTGCAATGAGTGATGCGCCCACAGCCCACCAAGTCAGAGTGTTACCTGCAAGGAAGTAGTCAGTTGATGATTTCTCCTCGCCCTTCTTTGTGCGAGAAAGAAACAATCCCATACCAACAAGAATGACAATGTAGAGACCAAATACAAGATAGTCCCAAGAAGCAAAGCCATTGTTGTTTAGTGCTTCAATAATTTTGTCCATAAGAATGTTTAAATGATATTTTTTTTAGTTTAAATGATTATTTAATTGAGAACTTATATGCTGCATGGCTGAAATATTTCTCGCCTGGCTTCAGTACGGGGCTAGCCCACTCAGGATGGTTGGGGCTGTCGGGATACTTCTGGCTTTCCAGACAAACGCTTACATGCTTAGGATATTTCAGACCGTGCTTGCGGATGATGTCGGCATCTTTGCCTACACCCTGGAAGTTACCGCTATATACCTGAACGCCTGGCTCATTGGTGTACATCTCCATGAAGATACCAGTCTTGGGAGAGTAGAGTGAAGCACATACCTTGGTGTCGTCACCAGCGGTGTTCAGACAATAGTTGTGGTCGTAACCGGTAGCATTCTGAATCTGGTCGTACTGGCTGTTGATAGAGTCGCCAACAGCGTGAGGAGTACGGAAGTCCATAGCGGTACCCTCTACATCACGAATCTCGCCTGTGGGGATGTACAGCTTGTCAGAAGCAGTGAACTTGTCTGCATTCACATACAGTACCTGATCGTAGGCAGCCTTGGTGAAGTCACCACTCAGGTTGTAGTAGTTGTGGTTAGTCTGGTTGATGATAGTCTCCTTGTCGGTAGTAGCCTCCCAAGTCATATCCAGCGTATTGTCTGCTGTGAGCTTGTAGGTAGTGGTAGCTGTTACTGTGCCAGGGAAACCATTCTCTCCGTCTGCTGCAACAATGGTCAGCTTCAGGATAGAGTCACCAATCTGTTCGGCATCATAAACCTGGTTCATCCAACCAGTGGTACCACCACCATGCAGGCAGTTAGGACCATCATTCTGCTTCAGCTGATATTCAGCATCGCCCAGCTTGAACTTACCTTCCTTGATGCGGTTGGCGTAACGACCTACGCTAGAACCGTAGTCAGAAGGAGAGTTGAGGGTATCAGCATACTGCTGGATGTTGTCGAAACCCAGTACTACGTCAGTAGGCTTGCCGTCTTTATCGGGCACAACCAATGAAACGATACGACCACCATAGTTGGTGATGCATACCTCCATACCGCTCTGATTCTTCAGGGTGTAGAGCTTGACGGGTTTCTCGTTGATAAGGGTGTCAAACTTAGCAGGATCCAAACCTGATACCGTCAGGTTTGACTCACCGCCAGATGCACAGGCACAAAGCATAGCTGTAGCCATGCTCATGCCACAAAGTGTTGCTTTTAAGCTTTTCATTTTGTCGGTGTTTTTAAGTTGAATAGG
Source organism: Prevotellaceae bacterium MN60 (assembly GCA_900199555.1). GTDB lineage: Bacteria > Bacteroidota > Bacteroidia > Bacteroidales > Bacteroidaceae > Prevotella. The sequence continues at coordinate 146,543 of FZQZ01000001.1, read as the reverse complement.
TTTAATTTGGGTGTAAAATTACAACTTAATTACGATATGGCAAAATAAAAAGACAAAAAAACACTTATTCCTTACCTAAAAATTGTTAAGAGTACCCTTTTGTTAGTCTTCCTTAGGCTCTTCTGCAGCCTGTTGGTTGTCGGGCAGTGTACGCTGATTGGCGTTAGGGTCGTTAGAGCGTGGCACGGGATTGCCATACTCGTCAACCACCTCGAAGCCGTCTTCGTCCAGTGCCAGACTGTCTACAGCCAGAGAGTCGGAGTCTGCAGGAGCCTTGAAATATCCACCACAACCATAGTCGTTGATAGATACATCTACGGGCTTCTCAAACTTGGCATGATATTTCTGGAAGTTCTTATCTGCTAACACACTCTGCAGGAAGTAGCCACAGATAGGCAGTGCCGTGCGGTTACCCTGTCCGAGTTCGCCTGTACGGAAGTGGATGCAGCGATATTCGCCACCAACCCATGCACCAACAACCAAGTTGGGCGTTGTGCCGATAAACCAAGCGTCAGAGTGGTTGTTTGAAGTACCCGTCTTACCACCGAAGTCGGTGTCGGTATCATAACCCACAAAGCTGCGCAGGCGTGAAGATGTTCCGCTCATACCACCCATCAGCAATTGCTGTACCAAGTAAGCCGACTTGCGAGAGATGGCCTGTGTATCGTCGGAAGGAGCAACATATATCTCCTTACCATCGCGGTCAAGGATGCGCGTAACCAGTACGGGGTCGCGGTGAACACCGTTGTTACATGGTGTACAATAAGCATTTACCAACTCTTCCAGTGTGACGTCGCTCGAACCCAGAGCCAATGATGGAGTGGGGTCGAGGTGGCTCTTGATACCCATATCCTGAGCAGTCTTGGCAATACGCTCTATGCCGCACTCCTGTCCCAAGCGTACTGCAACAGAGTTGATACTCATAGCAAAGGCCTGCATCAGAGTGATGTTGGCACCCGAGAAGCGTCCGTCGGCATTGGTAGGAGCCCATGTCACGTCTTTCTTCTGCTTGGCATCATATACCTGCATAGAGAAGTATTCGTCTTTACGGGTGTCACAAGGTGTGATACCCTGATTCATGGCTTCAGTATAGACAAAGAGCTTGAAGGTAGAGCCAGGCTGGCGCATAGCAGTTACCTTGTCATACTTCCATGTCTTGAAATCGATATCGCCCACCCAAGCCTTTACATGGCCAGTCTGAGGCTCCATCGCAATGAAACCGCAGTGCATAAAGTGCTCCATGTAGCGGATACTGTCGAGGGTAGATATCTCCTTCTCGATGGTACCTTGCTCGTAATCAAAGAGTTTTACCTTATGAGGCAGATTCAGATAGTAGTCGATACTATCCTGATTGTTGTCATACTTCTGAGCCAGCATCTTGTAGTAGGGCGTTTTCTTTGCCAAGTCCTCGATAAAGTGAGGAATCTCCACATGATGCTCGTCCTGCCAAGGATTGGTAGAACCCCAGTGTGCATTGAAGGTCCTCTGTACCTGCTTCATCTGCTTGATAGCTGCTTCTTCGGCATACTTCTGCATACGCGTGTCGATGGTGGTGTAAATCTTCAGACCGTCTTTGTAGAGGTCATAACCATTTTTCTCACACCAGTCTTGCAGATGATTCTTTACAGCCTCACGGAAGTAGAGTGCCTGACCATCATAGTTGTTCTCTATGCTGAAGTCCAGCTTGACGGGTTTCAGTGTCAAGGTGTCGTAAGCCTCCTGTGTCAGGTGGTTGTGCTTCATCATGTTGTTAAGCACCACATTACGACGATTCATAGAGTTCTTGGGATTGATGCGTGGGTTGTAGTAGGTGGTAGCCTTCAACAGTCCCACGAGTACTGCTGCCTGGTCGGCAGTCAGATTCTTTGGAGTCGTACCGAAGTAGGTCTTCGCAGCGGTCTTGATACCATAGGCATTAGAACCGAAGTCTACCGTGTTGGCATACATCGTAAGAATCTCCTGCTTATTGAAGAAGAGCTCGATTTTAACAGCAGTAATCCACTCCTTGCTCTTCATGATGAGCATCTTAACACCGGGGATATTGCCCAGCAAACCAGTAGAATACTCCGTACGAACGCGGAACATATTCTTTACCAGCTGCTGTGTAATGGTAGAGGCACCACGGGCATCGTGGTGTACTACATAGTCTTTGAATGCAGCAAAGACACCTTGGAAGTCGATACCGAAGTGATGGAAGAAACGCTCATCTTCGGTATCTACCAATGCTTCCCAGAATACGGGGTTGATATCCTCGTACTCTACGGGTGTACGGTTTTCGCTAAAGTACTTGCCAATGAGTACGCCATCGGCACTATACAACTCTGAGGCCTGTACGGTCTTGGGGTGCATGATAGAGCTCAAGCCTGGTGAGCGTCCGAAGAGCCACAGGAAGTTGATATCTACCATGATGAGGTAGAGGATAAAGGCTACTATAAATGATGCGAAACCAATACCTGTCTTGGTGTACCATCTACGACCCTTATAGAGTGCTTTGTACCATGTCCAGAACTTGTTCCAACCATTTTGAATGGCGTTCCAACAAATGTCAATGTACTTTTTCATATTGCGAAAGATAATTCTTTATTTCTGTAATGTTGTCGGGATGAAACCAGCGTATGCTCTCGTCACGCTTGTACCAAGTGAGTTGTTTGCGGGCATAGCGACGGGTATTCCCCTTGATGCGTTCTACTGCTTCGTCTAGCGACCAACGCCCATCAAGATAGTCGAATAGTTCTTTATATCCTACAGTGTTCAGTGCATTGGTATGTCGCTTGTCGATAAGACTCTTTACCTCGTCTAGCAGTCCGTCGGCCATCATCTGATCTACACGCTGATTGATGCGGTTGTAGAGTTCTTCACGCTCACGGTTCAGGCCAATCTTCACGATATTGAAGGGGCGCTGCTTTTTCTGTTGTGTGCGGAAAGAGGTGTAGGTGTGTCCAGTCTGATAGCATATCTCTAAGGCATGAATCACGCGACGATGGTTCTGACGATCTACGATAGCGTAGTGTTCTGGGTCTAGTCGTCGAAGGTCTTCGCATAAGGCCTCCAGTCCTTCTTCAGCATATCTACGCTTCATCTCCTCTCGGATGTCGTCTCTCACGGTAGGGATGTCGTCGATGCCGTTGCATACGGCGTCAACATACATCATGGAGCCTCCGCTTAAAACATGGAAAGTTGAACGCTCAGCGTCCAACAGTTCCAGTACCTCCTGTTCATACATAGAGGCGTTATAGTAATCGTCGATGCTCTTAGTGCCTACAAAATAGTGCTTTACCAGCTGTTGCTGTTCGGCAGTAGGGGCAGCAGTACCGATTTTCAGTTCACGGTATATCTGCCTAGAGTCTGCATTGATGATAGGTACGCTGTAGTGCTGTGCCAACTCCATAGTCAGCGCCGTCTTTCCTACCGCTGTAGGACCTGTTATCACAACCAGCGTATCCAATGAATTCTCAATTACGAATGATAAATTGCTAATTATCGAATCACTCCGCGCTTAGAGTTCTCGATGAACGAACAGATATATTCCACCTCCTTAGAGTTGGGATATTTAGCACGAGCTTCAGCTACACCTTCCTTCATGATACCCTTAGAGTAGATGATGCGATAAGCATCGTGGATGGCCTCGATAGTCTCGTTAGAGAAACCTCTGCGGCGCAGACCAATCAGGTTTACACCCGCATAGCGGATAGGCTCTTTACCAGCGATTACGTAGGGAGGAATGTCCTGACTGGTACGGCTACCACCTTGGAACATGATGTAGCCACCTACATGTAAGAACTGGTGGAACAGGCAGCAAGCAGAGATGATGGCATTGTCGTCAACCTCTACCTCGCCAGCAAACTTTGTTGAGTTACCGATAATGCAACCATTACCAATCACGCAGTCGTGACCAATGTGCATATTCTCCATCAACAAGTTACCATTACCTACTACGGTCTTACCTCTTGATGCGGTACCACGGCTGATGGTTACATTCTCACGAATAGAGTTGTTGTCACCAATCTCGCAGGTGGTATCCTCGCCCTTGAACTTCAGGTCTTGAGGCTTGGTAGAGATGCTGGCACCGGGGAAGAACTCGTTGTTGTTTCCGATGCGGGCACCGTAGTGAATCGTTACGTTATTCAGGAACTTATTGTTGTCACCGATAACGACATTCTTATCAATAATGCAGAAGGGACCAATCTCGTTGTTGTCGCCAATCTTAGCTTCTGGGTCTACTACTGCTAAAGGATGTATCTTGTTCATACTCAGTCTACTAATCTATTAATCTTACTTTTTTGCTTTAACTGCCCTTTTACTCCTTGTTCTTCACAATCTGAGCAGTAAAGGTAGCCTCGGCTACTACATGGTCGCCTACGAAGATATAACCTCTCATGGATGAGATTCCGTGGCGTACAGGAGCCAACAAGTCTACCTTGAAAATCAGGGTGTCGCCGGGTACCACCTTCTGACGGAACTTCACGTCGTCAATCTTCATGAAGTAGGTTGACCAGCTAGAAGGATTCTCCAATGTGTTCAGTACCAACAGTCCACCGCACTGAGCCATCGCCTCAATCTGGAGTACACCAGGCATAACGGGCTCTTCGGGGAAGTGACCTTGGAAGAAAGGCTCGTTAGAAGTAACATTCTTGATACCTACGATGGTGTTGGCACCCAGTTCTGTTACCTTATCTACCAACTGCATAGGATAGCGGTGTGGCAGCAGTTCGCGGATGCGGTTTACGTCCATGATGGGCTCGTCGTTGGGATCGTAAACGGGAGCTTGAATCTCGTGCTTACGAATCTCCTTGCGCATCTGTCGCGCGAACTTATTATTAATAGTATGTCCAGGACGAGTGGCAATGATACGACCCTTGATGGGTTTACCAATCAGTGCCATGTCGCCGATGATGTCGAGCAACTTATGACGGGTACATTCGTTCTCCCAAACCAGTGGCTTGTGCTGGATGTAACCCAGTTCCGTAGCGTCGCGGTGCTCTACACCCAGCATATCTGCCAGCATGTCGAGGCGCTCCTGAGTGGTCTGACGCTCGTAGATAACGATGGCGTTGTCCATGTCACCACCCTTGATAAGGTTAGCCTGCAACAGTGGTTCGATGTCGCGAACGAATACGAAGGTGCGTGCTGCAGCTATCTCGCTGGCAAAGTCTTCTACCTTTTCGAGTGTAGCAAACTGCGAGTTGATAAACTTCGACTCAAATGAGCACATCGCAGTTAGTGAGAACTCGTCATCGGGTAGGAGGGTGATGCACGAACCTGTGGTCTCGTCCTTCACCTCAATCTTCTTGCGAATGATATAGTAGTCTTTGGGAGCGTTCTGCTCTTCAATGCCTACCTCTTTGATTTTCTCTACATACTGAATAGCAGAACCATCGAGGATAGGGAATTCAGGACCATTTACCTGTATCAGGCAGTTGTCGATGCCCAGTGCATAGAGGGCAGCCAGTCCGTGCTCTACAGTAGATACGCGAGCGTCGCCCTTAGCCAATACGGTGCCTCGCTGTGTGTCTATCACGTTCTCGGCGATACCATCGATGATAGGCTCGCCTTCGAGGTCGATGCGCTGTATTTTATAACCCGTATTCTCGGGTGCTGGATTAAATGTTACAGTGAGATTCAGACCCGTGTGCAGTCCTTTTCCGAAGAGAGAGAAGCTGCCTTTGAGCGTTTTCTGTTTCATAGTATATTATTTTGTTTTCTTGAGTTCTTCTATTTCTTTGCGCAGGGCGGCCAACTCCTTATACATGTCGGGCAGGCGCTTAGTCACTGCTGCGGCCTTGAAGAATAGTTTGGGATCGATGGCGGGTGAACCGATAAGCTGTTCGCCATTGCCCTTGGTATTGCTGATGACACCACTCTGTGCACCGATAAAGGTCTTGTCGGCTACATGGATATGACCAGAGAAACCAGCCTGTCCACCTACCATACACCAAGAACCAATCTTTGTAGAGCCAGCCAGTCCTACCTGTGCAGACATCACGGTGTTCTCACCGATTTCACAGTTGTGAGCTACCTGAATCAGGTTGTCCAGCTTCACACCCTTGTGAATCACGGTCTGTCCCATGGTAGAGCGATCCACACAAGTGTTAGCACCAATCTCTACATCGTCCTCAATGATAACGATACCTATCTGAGGAATCTTCTCGTAACCCTCCTGGTTAGGAGCAAAACCGAAGCCATCGGCACCAATCACACTACCTGCATGGATAGTCACATTCTTACCAATCTGGCATCCGTCATAAATAGTTACATGGGGATAGATGCGTGAGCCATCACCAATCTTTACACCATCACCAATATAGGCAAATGGGGCGATATATACGTTCTCACCAATCTGTGCGCTCTTTGATACGAAAGCCAGTGGGTCGATACCCGTCTTCTTAGGCATCATAGAGGCATACAACTGTAAGAGCTTTGCCACACTCTCATAGGCATTCTTTACGCGAATCAGCGTGCAGCTTACGGGTTGTGTCAACTCTACATCCTCGTTGATGAGCACTACGCTCGACTGTGTCTCATAGATATAAGGGGTGTATTTAGGATTTGACAGGAAGGAGATAGCTCCTTTCTTTCCTTCTTCAATCTTCGCAAAAGTGTTGATCTTGGCCTGTTCATCGCCTTCAACACGACCGCCAATCATATCGGCTATTTGCTTGGCTGTAAATTCCATATTTTATCGAAAAGTTTTAATAAACGCTGCAAAGTTACGAATAAACGAGCGAAATACCAAATTTTGGAGCAGCAAATGCAGAGAATGCTTGCATTTTCTCTGCTGAGTCGCGACAAAATTCGACGAAGTCAAATTTTTTATTCCTTAAACTCGTTGATAACAGAGATAATATTTACGTATTTTTTTAGAAAGTAATTGCACATTAAGTATTTCCGATGCCTCGGCAATGTCTCTCACGGTGCCATCCTTATACAATATTCCGATGCTGTCATCCTCAGGGTTATACATGTCTTTTCCTATTTCCGTCAGCGACATCAGGTAGTGTGCGTCTGCTTCGCTAATGCCCAGTGCATCAGCAATCTGGTTGCGGATAAAGGTGATATGCTCCTCCGTAGGAGGCTCTTCTGTTACCTCCACCTTGAAGAGGTGACGATCCAGCAGGTCGCTGGCCAGTGTTGCCAGTATCTTATCGTCAGAATGGCGCCATACCTTCAGTGCGCTCCAGATGTCGCTATCGTCAAGTTCTGCATACATCTGTAGTGCCTCTTCGTGGGTGTCAAACCACTCCCTGTCGATATCGTTCTGGAGGAAGTAGGCTAGGGCAGGAGCTGCAAATACCTCGTGTCCTTCGTGTGCCAGTTCTTTGGCGCGTCTCAGTGCATTCACCAATATCTTTTCATAGCCCACCGTCGTCTTGTGCAGATATACCTGCCAGTACATCAGACGGCGTGTGGTAAGGTAGTTTTCTACCGAATAGATACCTTTTGCCTCTACCACCAGGCGGTCGTCAGCCACATTCAGCATCTTGATGATGCGTGCCGAACCGATATTACCCTCTGTAACGCCCGTATAGAAGGAGTCGCGGCGAAGGTAGTCGAGTCGGTCCATATCCAACTGCGACGAGATAAGCTGGTGGAAAATCTTGTTGGGATATTCGTCTTTAAAGATGCTGATGGCCAGATTCAACTGTCCCTTCATGTCGCGGTTCATCTGCTCCATCATCATCAGCGAGATGTCTTCGTGCGAGATGCCGCTAATCAGCGTGTTCTCAAGCACATGCGAGAAAGGACCATGACCGATGTCGTGCATCAGAATAGCTGCCTGTACAGCTTCTGCTTCCAGGTCGAAGATATAGATGCCCTTCTCTGTTAGCGATTTCACCGCTTCCGACATCAGGTGTAGCGCACCTATCGAATGTTGAAAGCGTGTATGGCGAGCACCGGGATAAACTACCGATGTCAGTCCCAGTTGTGCAATACGGTTCAGTCGCTGGAATAGCGGATGACTCACGATGTCGTACAACAGTCCTCGCCGTATCTTGATAAACCCAAATACGGGGTCATTGATAATCTTGTGTTCATTCATAATCCGCTGCAAAATTACACATTATTTTTGTAATAAACAATTTTTTTCGTACCTTTGCACTATGTTTAGAGGGGAATCGTCTTCATTCAGTCCCCTTTTTTGTAAATATAGTTATGAGATACTTTGTATGGTTTAGTTATGACGGTACGGCCTACCACGGATGGCAGGTACAGCCCAATGGTATTACAGTGCAGAGCGAGTTGGAGCGTTGCCTGTCAATGCTGTTGCGTGAGCGTATCGTAGTAACGGGAGCTGGTCGTACCGATGCTGGTGTTCATGCGCGTGTGATGGCAGCTCATTTTGATACGGACGCAGCTTTCGATGCTGCCATCCTCACCAAGAAGTTGAATGGCTTGTTGCCCCACGATATCAGTGTAGATAGAGTAGAGCCCGTAGCTGCCGATATGCATGCACGCTTCTCAGCCACTTCACGTATGTATCATTATTATATACATACTCAGAAAAATCCCTTTGTACGCCAGTATTCGCAAGAGATTCATTATGTGCTGGACTTTGAGCGTATGAATGAGGCTGGCCGCATCTTGATGGAGTATGAAGATTTTGGTGCCTTTTGCAAGGCTGGCAGTGATGTGAAGACTACCATCTGCCATGTCACGCATGCCCAATGGCATCAGACGTCGCCCACTACCTGGTATTTTGAGATTACTGCCAACCGCTTCCTTCGCAACATGGTGCGTGCCGTTGTTGGTACGCTCATCGAGGTAGGTCGCGGTCGTATGTCGCTCGACGAGTTCCGCCTCGTCATCGAGGGCAAGCAGCGTACGCAGGCTGGCGAGTCGATGCCTGCCAAGGCCCTGTTCCTCGAACGTGTAGACTATCCATTCACCACTCACCACTTACCACTCACCAAATAACATGGCTTGGCTATTATTAGCATTTATGTCGGCAGCGCTGTTAGGCTGCTATGATTCGTTTAAGAAACAGGCACTAAAGGAGAATGCGGTTATTCCCGTATTGTTTCTCAATACCCTTTTCTCTTCTTTGATATTTCTTCCGTTTATCATACTGAGTGCATCCACTGATGTCCTTGATGACAGCATGTTCAAGGTAGCTGCAGGTGGTTGGGAAGTGCACCGTTACGTATTGCTCAAGGCCCTCATCGTATTGTCTAGTTGGGTGTTGGGATATTTCGGTATGAAACATCTTCCGCTCACAATCGTAGGCCCCATCAATGCCACTCGCCCTGTGATGGTACTTGTGGGAGCACTGCTTGTCTTTGGTGAGCGCCTCAACCTATGGCAGTGGGTGGGTGTGATGCTCGCCATCTTGTCATTCCTGCTACTTAGTCGTAGTGGAAAGAAAGAGGGTATCGACTTCCGCCATAACCATTGGATATGGATGATTGTCGGTGCAGCCATCTTTGGCGCTATTAGCGGACTCTACGATAAGTTCCTGATGGCCCCTGTATCGTCGGGTGGAGTAGGGCTCGACCGTATGCTCGTACAGTCGTGGTACAATATCTACCAGTGTGGTATGATGCTGGCGATGCTGCTATTGCTGTGGTGGCCCAAGCACAAGGAGACAACGCCCTTCCATTGGCACTGGTCTATCATTGGCGTCAGCCTGTTTCTGTCCACTGCCGACTTCGTGTATTTCTATTCCCTGTCGTTGCCCGACGCCATGATTAGTATCGTCTCTATGATACGCCGTGGCTCCGTCATCGTCAGTTTCCTCTTTGGAGCCGTCTTCTTCCATGAGAAGAATCTCAAGGCCAAGGCTTTCGACCTTGCCCTCGTGCTCCTCGGCATGATCTTCCTGTATATCGGTTCAAAGTAAATGGAGTGCCTTCTTGATGAGTGGCTCCAGCTCCTGCGCATCGTTAGAGACTGAGAGGATGGTGCCATCGCGGTCGATAAGCATAATCTTACCTGAGCCACCCTTGTTGGCATGCTTCTCCCAAACGCCGTAATGGTCTTCGTAGTCTAAGAGGGTGGGCCAAGGATATTGGTCGCGCTCTATAGCCTTATGGAAAGAGTCCATGTTCCATTCGCGGGCAATGGCTACAACGGTTAGTCCGGCATCGTGGTATTTCTCATAGAGAGGAATCAGTGCCTTGGCATGAGCGCGACATGGACAACACCAAGAGCCCCACATATTGATAATCGCCACCCGTCCACGATAGAGTGAGCCCACGCTGACGGTCTTTCCGTCAACCGTTGCTGCTTCGTAATCGTCAAAGTATGGCTGTCCGGGTTGCAGGCGCAGTCCACGCTCTTTGATGGCGATGCGCTGGTGAACGGGATGCTCTGTAAAGAGGTGTTCGTATAGCTGGTGGTATTCGTCCAGATAAGGCTTTGCCTTGTTGACATCATCGTATGTATAGCGCAGAGCTGACTCCAGGTAGAGCAGTCCGTAAAGCATTGGATGCTTGGCTTTGTAGGCCTTTGTCCATGCCTCAATCTTTGCCTCTATGGAGTCATGTGCTATCAACAGTTTGCGAGCCTCGGGCGAATAGGCACTCTTGTCGTTTGTGACGAGGTGACACTATGACATTAGTTTTTATAAACTTTACGCGTACCGCCTGTACTTATTCTACGTGTGTGCGTGTGCACGGTACGCGTAGGGTTTGAGATTTCTACCGTCATAGTGTCACAGTGTCACACTTAGTGTGTTAGGGCATTAGGGTATTAGTTTTTTTAAACTCTACGCGTACCGCCTGTACTTATTATACGTGTGTGCGTGTGTGCGGTACGCGAAGGGTTTTATGTTTTTATCTCCACTAACACCCTAACACCCTTTGTTTTCATGTTATTTTTTCGGTTCTGTTTCATTAGTTTGCAAAGTTATAATTATTTTTCACGAATTCCAAATTATTTGTCAACTATTTGCGCTCCGAAATGTAAAGCGCTTCTACAGTGTCGGAACGGAGCCACTTTAGCACTGGAATAGTGCCTGTTTTGAAGGCCAAAATAGCTTGTTTTGCCTTGTAATAGTGGCACTTTCCCGATGCTAAAGTGGCACTATTCTCAGGTCTTCAGATCTGTAATGCAAAGGTACAATATTTTTAAGCGGAATCCAAGTCTTTCCCCTACCACGTGCTATACTAAATTGAGTGGCTCTGAATTAGCTACACTCAGCGCCGAATCAGTTACACTCAGCGCTGAATCAGTTACTTTCGTCCCTCAATAGTTATTGTATTGTACCTCGAAACAGCTGTATTCGACGCTGAATGTAGCTAATTGAAAAATTCCGAATACGCCGTGTACAACGCTGAATACGCCATACCCAGCGCCGTGCGTGGCGTGTACGGAACTGTGCGTGGCGTATAGATTAGTTGATATGTTTTTTTATCTCCTTTTTATCGATTATATTAAAACTTTTAAGGCTCTCGATATTTCTTTCTCTATGTTCTTCCTTAACATTAGCAAAACACAAGATATTTCCTTTTAGCTTGTAATATCCGTATAAAGAGCCTTTCTCTGGCTTAAAGGGACTCCATTCATTTCTACCACTGTGAATACTTGGTATCTCAGACATTACAAGAGTGCGATACCACATCCATTGCTGAGGAGGCTGATCTTCTGCTTTATAGATATCAATTCCTGTGGAGTCTTGATTCGAAGATGCATTCAGAAGCAATATCATCCACTCTTTTTTACTACCAAAGCATAGGTATGTCCCTCCTCCATATTCATGCCTTCCATGTAGGAAATGATACTTTCTTGGTATCTTTATCCTAGATTTGTATATCGTAATGGTACTATCACTTGTTTTCTTTGGGAAAAACAAATTGTAATAGACATATTGTTTCTCCGTGCGATACAATTCTATGGTCTTATTTAGGATTATGTCAGACTCGCCAAATTCTCTTTCAATACAAATAGAACTTATGTCTGTATCTCCTCTAGAAATCTCCTTGTGGAAATTAAACATAATATCCTGCATTCCGTATATGGAATGAGAGATTAAAGACACTATAATTATAAACAATAATCTTTTCATCTCTCCTGTTTTTATTGTTTCTTTCATTCCATCCTTTGGCCGACTATCTCAGAACATAGTCAAAGCAATCAAATTTGCAAAAGCCCATAGCTTCAAGTTGCTTACGACTCTCTGTTCTATCAGACTCCGTATTATACTCTGGTATGAGAGGTAAACGGATAGTTATTTTCTGAACATCCTCATGGGCAGCAAGCCAACGAAGATTATCTATGACCTGCTGATTGCCTTTACCTGTATAGCTGCGATAAATCTCGGGATTCATATCCTTTACGTCTATGATATATTGGTGGACATAGGGCGCTACACTTTCTAGATGACGAGAATCTACATGGAGAGATGTCTCTATGGTGATATTCCACTCTGCAGGCATTAATTGACAAAAGTGGACAATCTCGGTACTTCTCAATAGTGGCTCACCACCTCCAAACGTGATGCCTCCACCTGTTGCTTTGAAGTAGAGGTCGTCAACCATCACCTCATTCAGCAACTCCTCGACATCCATCTCTTTCCATATTCCATCGGGCATCAGGCATCGCTTGTTCAGACAATACTTGCAACATAGCGGACATCCATGAAAAGCTACCAACGTGGTTACGCCTTGTCCATCTGTAGCAAGGCGATGACGACAAATAGCAATCAATGGTGTCTTCATTTCAACCGAAAGTTTATGGGTATAGTATATTTTGTCCTAACGGGTTTGCCAAATTGCTTGGCGGGATTCCACTTAGGCATAGATTTTGTTACACGAAGGGCTTCTTCACTCAATGATGGATCTGGACTCTTTACGACCTTAAAATTAGTCAGTTTTCCATTTCTCTCTACAACAAAAGAAACAATCACTCTGCCTTCAATACTATCTTTTTCTGCCGCTTTGGGATAGCGCATGTGCTGTTTGAGGTATTCAAACAATTTCTCAGTTCCACCAGGAAACGATGGCATCTCTCCTATATCACCCACAAGTCGATTTTCTAATCCCACAGAATCCGTTACCGTTGGTGGAGTGGTCACGATATCATTATCCGCTGCACAGCTCGTTAGGGCAGTAAGGCTTGCTGAAACACCAAGGATAGCAACGGCCTTGCCTAAGTGGCGTCGAATATCTAACTGCTGTTCGATATACCTTACTTCAGCTTCGCATGCAGGACATGTGCCGAGACATTCGCCCTGATGGTGACACTCTCTCGGCTCATACCTAATACCATTGGCATCAGCTACCTGTTTACGGATGGTCTTCAGTACATTGCAAATAGATTTACCCTTTGTCATGATGGCGCAGTTTTTGTTGGGTTAATATGAATACCTATTGTTGTGTTTGCAAAGTTACAAATATATTTCGAATCTGCAAATAATAATTGAAAAAATAGGAAAATCCCCATTGCATGATAGGGATTTTCTTTTTCTGTTTGTAGAAAAATGCTTACCTTTGCATCAGTTATTAATCATTTAAAAATATCAATGTTATGAAGAAAAATGCATTTTGTCTGAAGTCACTGATGGTGATAGGATGTTTAGGATGGAGCCTATCGGGTATGGCACAAACGTATGAGGTTGACCGTAATAGGGTATATTTCGATAGGGCTCCTATGCCGTATGCTGATGCTCGTTCGTTTGTAGATTTAGGTTATGGTTATGCCAAGGATCGTGAGAATGTGTATCTTGATGGTCAAGTGCTAGAATTTGTTGATCCTGCTACGTTCCGCTTGAAAGGTGCTGACAAGTCGCAGTCTCATGAGCATCGTGACTGGCAAGGTCACGGTAGAAACCATAAGGGGTATCATAAGACCAAGTTTAACGTGTATTACGGAGACAAAAAGATAGATGCTATGGCTGCTTCTTTCAAAGAGATGGAAGGTGGATATGCCAAGGATGCTTTCAACGTATTCTTCTATGGAAAGAAACTGGAAGGTGCCTCTGCCGCTTCATTCAAAATATTGGAAGGTGGCTATAGCAAGGATGCTTTCAATGTTTACTATTACGGCAAGAAGGTTGAGGGTGCTTCTGCCTCCACATTCAAATATACGGGCGATGGCTATGGAGAAGACGCTTTTAATGCCTTCTATAGAGGAAGAAAACTAGAATAAAGGGAAATAAAGAATTAGTCTTCCTGCTCAACTCCGTGCAGGATGATGCTGGTGGCACCTAAAGTGAAAAGGGTGCCATCTTCTATGATACGACGCTCGCGAGGATTAAGCTCTACGTCGCCTACGAAGGTGCCGGTATTGCTGTTGTTGTCTTTCAGCGTATAGCGCAGATTGCCACGCTTGTCGCGAGAGACGGTGATGGTGCAGTGGTTGAGGTCAACACTGGGGTCAACAGTCTCGAAAGGTGTGTTAATAGGGTTGCCCTTCTGATAGCGTCCGATAACATTGTCGCCCATCTGCAAGGGAATAACTTGCTTGTAGTGGAACACATTCTCAATCACCACAATGCTGCCACATTCGGTGTTAGACATGCGTGACTCGGCATTGAGCTCTGCAGTCTCTTCCTTCTGAGTCTGGCGAAGCTTAGAAACACCGATGCGGATGCCAAACTCCTTACCACACTGGTCGCACTTGAATACCAACGACTGACCAGCCTCGTAGCGAGTCTCGTCGAACGTGATATAGTTGTCGCACTTAGGGCATCTGACACGCTTCATGGCTTACCGTTTAAACTTCTGCTTTCTGTTTGTATACCCATGCCTCAGCGAACTCGTCTTTCTGGCTCATCGTATTCAACTGGCGATAAGCGTCGGCTTCGGTATGGAACTCACCGCATACTACGCGGACGGTCTGATTGTGGATAAACACCTTAGCGTCCTTGTAGCCTTCCTGCTTGAGCTTTGCAACATACTGCTCGGCATTGCTCAGCTTAACCTGGCTGGCTACAACAATATAATAGGTAGGAGCAGTGGTTGCAGGCTTTGCTGCCTCAGCAACTGCTGGAGTCTCTTTAATCTCTTTGGTCTCTTTGACCTCTTTTGCAACAACAGGCTCTGCCACCTTCTTGGTCTCGATAGGCTTTGCGGCAGGTACGATGTTGGTGTCTTGTGGAATGAGCTTGTAGAGGATAGAATGCTGCAACTGGCTCATGGTCTGTGTGCCCAGATCACCATTGGCTACAGGAGTAGCAAACAGGAAGAAGGCTACAACGGCAGCAGCTATGGCTACGGCATTGCGTACCCACGACATCTTGATGCTGATGGCCTTATCGTCGTCCTCATCTGTCGTAGTGAACTCTAAGAGGGTAGGTTGCTCAGCAGGCTGCTCGATAGGCTCGATAATAGCTTCGGCCTTTGGCTGTGCCCGTTGTGGCAGCATAGCTTCTTCTGCAAAGCCAGCATCCTTCAGACGTTTGAAAGAGAAGGAACCTAAAGCGTAGAGATCTGGCGAAAGGATGCCTGCCTCACAAGGAGCAAACTCGTAGTTGCCCTCCTGATTAACAGTCAGCTCGCCAAGGTCTTCTAATGTAAAACAACCTTCGCTTTCCAAGATGTTCTTCAACTCGCAAACTTCACCTTCGATGCGGCGCAAAGCCTCAGGGTAGGATAGGTCGTAGGCTTCCACATACGATTGCACCAGCACTGAGTCGTTCATCTTCAGCTGAGGATTGAAGCCCAATGTGCGCAAAGGTGGAAGGAAAACTCTATCTTCTGCATCATAACGCGCTGGCTCTTGGTGAGTTATAAATCCACCAAAGTCGGGCACAATGACGCAGTCATTCTCCAAAAGAAGTATCTCGATATGTCGTTGTAGTTGAATCACGTCTGCAAAATTACGACTTTTTTATGAAACTCACAAATAAAAATGCACATAAAAATCAAAAAAAAAATATCATTCCCCTTTTATTCCAAATTTTTTCACTACTTTTGCACTGTCAAAAGAATCGTATAGGATAATTATGGAATTCAAAGAAACCGATATAAAAGGTGTTTATGTGATAGAGCCAAGAGTGTTTAATGATGCTCGCGGTTATTTCTTCGAAGCGTGGAAGAAGGTTGAATTTGAAGAACACGTAGGAAAGGTTGAGTTTATTCAAGACAACGAGTCAAAGTCATCCTTTGGCGTATTGCGTGGTCTTCACTACCAGAAAGGCGAGTTTGCTCAGGCCAAGCTCGTGCGTGTAATAAAAGGAAAGGTATTAGACGTAGCAGTAGATATGCGCAAGTCGAGTCCTACCTTTGGCCAGCATGTAATGGTGGAATTAAGCGATGAGAATAAGCGCCAGTTCTTTATTCCTCGCGGCTTTGCTCACGGATTTCTGGTGCTGAGCGATGAGGCTATCTTCACCTATAAGGTGGATAATGTATATGCACCACAGGCTGAAGCTGGTGTGCGCTGGAACGATCCTGCATTGGGCATCAATTGGCCTATCGACTTGGAGCAAGTGCTGACAAGTGAAAAAGACCTGAAACAGCCTCTACTCAGTGAGGCAGTATTATTTGACTAACTAAAATATATAGTATAACTGAATTATGAATATTGCGATAGTAGGAACAGGCTATGTGGGCTTGGTATCAGGTACATGCTTTGCTGATACCGGTGCTAATGTTACATGTGTGGATGTAGATGCCCAGAAGATAGAACGCTTGCAGAAAGGCGAAATTCCTATCTTTGAGCCTGGCTTGGATGAATTGGTTAAAAAGAATGTTGCGGCTGGTCGTCTGAAGTTTACCACCGACTTGGCTTCTGTGCTCGACGATGTACAGATAGTATTCTCAGCGGTGGGTACACCTCCCGACGAAGATGGCTCTGCCGACTTGAAATATGTGTTGCAGGTAGCCCGTACTATCGGACAAAATATGAATAACTACCTCGTGGTAGTGACCAAATCAACCGTTCCCGTAGGTACTGCTGCTAAGGTGCGCAAGACCATCGAGGACGAATTGGAGAAGCGTGGCATGAAGGGCTTCGAATTTGACGTTGCCTCTAACCCCGAATTCCTGAAAGAGGGTAATGCCATCAAGGACTTTATGTCGCCCGACCGCGTGGTTGTGGGCGTAGAGAGTGAGCGTGCAAAGAAGGCGCTGACTAAGTTGTACAAGCCCTTTATGATGAATAACTTCCGTGTAATCTTTATGGATATCCCTTCAGCCGAGATGACGAAGTATGCGGCCAACTCTATGCTGGCTACTCGTATCTCGTTTATGAACGATATTGCCAACCTGTGCGAGCGCGTGGGCGCGGATGTAAATATGGTACGTGCCGGTATCGGTTCAGATACGCGTATCGGTCGCAAGTTCTTGTATGCTGGTTGCGGTTACGGTGGTAGCTGTTTCCCCAAGGACGTGAAGGCACTGATCAAAACTGCCGACCAGAATGGCTATTCAATGGAAGTGCTGAAGGCTGTAGAGCGCGTCAACGAGAAGCAGAAGAGCATTCTGTTTGAGAAGCTTGTGAAGGCATTTGGCTCTAAGGAAGCACTGAAAGGAAAGACTATCGCTATGTGGGGACTCTCGTTTAAGCCTGAGACCGACGATATGCGCGAATCTACCGCTCTGGTAATGATTCAGCTGTTGCTCGATGCCGGTTGTACGGTGCGTGCCTATGACCCCGTAGCCATGAAGGAGTGTCAGCGCCGTATTGGTGACACCATCACTTATTGTAACGATATGTATGATGCGGTGCTCGATGCAGATGCTCTGCTATTGCTTACAGAGTGGAAAGAGTTCCGATTACCTACTTGGGCAGTCGTCAAGAAGACCATGCGCAAGGCGCTAGTCATTGACGGCCGTAATATCTTTGAAGCTGAGGATATGGCTGAAAATGGCTTTGAGTATTATTGCATAGGAAAATAAATGAACAGAGGAAGAGGAAATTTGATAGTTTTGCTGCTTCTGTGTGCTTTGATGGTTAGTTGTGGACAGAAGAATGGTGCTGCGGAGCAAGCTGCTGAGAGCAGAGAGGCTAAGCAGCTGCTGCAAGGCGTGTGGAGTGACGAGGATACGGAGGCCGTTATCTTCCAACTGAAGGGCGACTCGGTATATTATCCCGACTCCACCAGTATGCCTGCCTACTTCAAAGTCATAGGCGATACGCTCTATCTCGGCTCGTCGGCTCGCTATCATATTGAGAAGCATACGGAACACGTGCTGTGGTTTAAGACGGCAGACGGAGAACTGGTGAAACTTGTAAAGGGTGACGACGATGATAGTGACTTGTCGGCCCACAACAAGGCGCAGATACTCTCGCTGACCGATGTGCTGAAGAAGGATACGGTGGTGATGTATGAGGGTGAGCGCTATCATCTCTATATCGCTATCAATCCTACCAAGTATAAGGTGACACGCCATACACTCAACGATGATGGACTGGATGTGGAGAATGTATATTACGACAATATCATTCACCTGAGCATCTTCCAAGGCGCTAAGCAGTTGTTCTCACGCGACTTCCGTAAACAACAATATCAGCAGCGTGTACCTGCTCACTTCTTCGGACAGTCGGTGTTGAATAATATGGACTATGATAGTATCGACCAGAATGGTTTTCATGTCAACGTGTCGCTCTGTACGCCGGGTGACGCCAGTTGCTATCTGATAGGCCACACTATCTCGTTTGACGGAAAAGTGTCTACACAACTCTTGGAATATTGAAAGTAACTCTTCTACAGATAGATATCCAGTGGGCGCAGCCCGACGCTAATATTCAAGCTGCAGAGCGCCTGATAGCTACCCATCCTGGTAGCGACCTTTATGTGCTGCCTGAGATGTGGAGCACTGGATTTGCTACTGAGCCCGAAGGTATTGCTGTTGATGAGAGCGAGGATAAGGCCTTAAAGTGGATGCAGCAGACTGCAGAGAGGCTGCATACGGCTATCTGCGGCAGTCTGGCTGTAAGCGTGGCAGATGGTAGTTATCGCAATCGTCATTATTTTGTGGATGGCAGAGCTGGTAAAACCGTCTACTATGATAAGCACCACCTTTTTACTTTTGGTCATGAAGACCGCCATTACACACCAGGCAATAGCCATACTATAATAGAATATGGTGGTATGCGTCTGCTCCTGCTTACTTGTTATGATCTGCGCTTCCCGTGTTGGAGTCGTTATGCTACAGGACGTGAGTATGATGCCATTATTCTAGTAGCCAACTGGCCAGAGTCGCGCCAGTCGGCGTGGCAACTGCTGACGCGAGCACGTGCCATCGAGAATCAGTGCTATCTGATAGGTGTGAATAGGGTAGGTGACGATCGTTACTCTCACTATGCCGGTTGTAGTGTAGTGGTAGATTGCAACGGACGTACGCTTGCGCAGTGTCATCGCCATCAGGAAGAGGCCGTCACGGTAGCGCTCGACCTCACCGAATTAGAACGCTGTCGCAGTAAATTTCGCGTTTTGGAAGACAGAGACTAATAGTTTTCACATTCTTTGACTAAAGAAAAGCAAAATAAACCTTAATTTATTTTGTTTAATGCTCATTTATTCGTACCTTTGTGCGGTTTATAAAAACATCAAAAACGCGTCAGCGGGCTTAAAAATGCCCTTAAACGCAAAATTTGCAAAATTGTAAATCGTCAAATAAGTAAAATTGTAAAATAGTAAAATATAGTAATGGATCAGACATTTGACAACGACAGAATTGTAAAAATCAACATTGAGGAGGAAATGAAGTCATCGTACATCGACTATTCGATGTCGGTGATTGTGGCTCGTGCCTTGCCTGATGTTCGCGATGGTTTCAAACCTGTACATCGCCGTATCCTCTACGGTATGATGGGTATCAACAACGTGAGCACTCAGCCTTACAAGAAGTGTGCGCGCGTCGTCGGTGAGGTGCTTGGTAAGTATCACCCTCATGGCGACTCCTCTGTATATGGCGCTTTGGTGCGTATGGCTCAGGAATGGAATATGCGCTATACACTGGTTGACGGACAGGGTAACTTCGGTTCAGTAGATGGTGACTCACCTGCTGCCATGCGTTACACCGAGTGCCGTCTCTCAAAGATGGGTGAGCATATCATGGACGACCTGGAGAAGGAAACCGTAGATATGGTCAATAACTTCGATGACTCACTGGTTGAGCCTAGCGTAATGCCTACCAAGATTCCTAACCTGCTGGTAAACGGTGGTAACGGTATTGCCGTAGGTATGGCTACCAATATGCCTACCCACAATCTGGGTGAGGTAATTGATGGTTGCTGCGCTTATATCGACAATCCCGATATTGACACAGATGGTTTGATGCAGTATATCCCAGGTCCTGACTTCCCCACAGGAGCCTATATCTATGGCTTGCAGGGTGTGAAGGATGCTTACGAGACTGGTCGTGGTCGTATCGTGATGCGTGCCAAGGCTGAGATTGAGAGCACCGAGACTCACGACAAGATCGTGGTTACCGAGATTCCTTACGGTGTAAACAAGGCTGACCTCGTGAAGTATATTGCCGACTTGGCTAATGAGCACAAGATAGAGGGCGTAGCTAACGTAAACGATGAGTCTGGTCGTCAGGGTATGCGTATCGTGGTTGACTGCAAGCGCGATGCCAATGCCAACGTATTGCTGAACAAACTGTTCAAGATGACAGCACTGCAGAGCTCGTTCTCTGTTAACAATATCGCACTGGTAAAGGGACGTCCCCGTCTGCTGAACCTCAAAGAGTGTGTCAAGTACTTCGTTGAGCATCGTCACGACGTAACCATCCGTCGTACTCAGTATGACCTGCGTAAGGCTCAGGAGCGTGCTCACATCCTGGAGGGCTTGATCATCGCCGTAAACAATATCGACGAGGTAGTTCGCATCATCCGCAACAGTAAGACTCCTTCTGACGCTCAGCGTAACTTGGAGCAGCGCTTCGAACTCGACGAGCTGCAATCAAAGGCTATCGTTGATATGCGCCTCAGCCAGTTGACAGGTCTGCGTGTTGATCAGCTGCATCAGGAGTATGATGACTTGATGAAGTTGATTGCTGACTTGGAGGAAATCCTTAACAATCCTGAGCGTTGTAAGCAGGTGATGAAGGACGAACTGCAGGAGGTGAAGGAGAAGTATGGCGACGAGCGTCGTACAGAGATTATCCCCTTTGACCACGAGTTCAATGCCGAAGACTTCTATCCCGACGATCCCGTTGTTATCACAATCTCTCACATGGGCTATATCAAGCGTACCAAGCTGGATGAGTTCCATGAGCAGGGACGTGGTGGTGTCGGTGCAAAGGCTGCCCGTCATCGCGACAACGACTTTACCGAGTATATTTATCCTGCCACAATGCACAACACACTGCTCTTCTTCACTCAGAAGGGACGCTGCTACTGGCAGAAGTGTTACGAGATACCTGAGGGCGACAAGACTTCAAAGGGTCGCGCTATCCAGAATATGCTGAATATCGAGCCCGACGATGCTATCAATGCAGTACTGCGCATTAAGAACTTCAACGATGACGAGTTCTTGAAGTCACACTTCGTAGTATTCGCAACCAAGAAGGGTATCATCAAGAAAACTTGTCTCGACCAATATAAGAACGTACGTGCCGCTGGTGTACGCGCCATCAATATCAACGAGGGCGACGAGGTAGTAGGCGTTCGTCTGACCAATGGTCACAACGAGCTGCTGCTGGCCAACCGTAACGGTCGTGCCGTACGCTTCGATGAGAATGATGTACGCACCATGGGACGTGTATCTACTGGTGTTATCGGTATGCGCCTTGATGGTGGCGACGATGAGGTGGTAGGCATGGTATGTGTCAACGACCCACAGACTGAGACCATCATGGTAGTATCAGAAAATGGCTACGGTAAGCGCTCTGAGGTAGAAGATTATCGTAAGACCGCTCGTGGCGCTAAGGGTGTGAAGACACTCTCTGTAACCGAGAAGACTGGTCGACTGGTAGCCATCAAGGTTGTGACCGATGAGAACGACCTGATGATTATCAACAAGAGTGGTATCCTGATCCGCCTCAAGGTAGCCGACGTACGTGTCATGGGTCGTGCTACTCAGGGTGTACGCCTCATCAACCTCACCAAGAAGAACGATAGCATTGCCAGCGTATGTAAGGTGATGTCTAGTCAGGATGAGGACATCGAGGAGACACCTGTAGAAGAGGGTGCGGTAGACGCTGCTCCTGCAGGCGAAGTGGTAGAATAACCATAACAACTAGCTCAATAATTACAAAAATTGAAAAACAATTCAGGCTTATGAAAAAAATCATGATGATGGCAATGATGCTCATGGCAAGTTCCATGACCTTTGCCGGTGACAGCGACGCCCTCAAGGCAGTCTTGAAGTCTAAAAACTATGCCGAAGCCGCTGAACTGCTCAAGCAGAACATCGGTCAGATGACAGACAATGCCGAGAAGGCTAAGGCCTACAATCATCTGGTAGACCTCGCCATGAACAAGGTCGTAAAGCAGACCTCTATTATTGCTGAAAACCAATTGGGTGTTCAGATGGGACGTGCTGCTAATGAGATTGTTCCTTACGACACTCTGGGTATGGCAGACGCAATCTGCGAAGCTATTGAGAATGCTGTAGAGTGCGACAAGTACGACCAGCAGCCCAATGCAAAGGGTAAGGTAGCTCCTAAGTTCAGCGAGAAAAACGCACAACGTGTATGGGCTGTACGTAACCACCTCGTGAACATCGGTCAGGACGAAGCAACCAAAGGTAATAAGAAAAATGCCTTGAAGTATTGGGGCGCCTTTGCACTCTCAAGTGCAGATCCTTTCTTTGCTGCTCAGGACCACACCGCTGAGAGTGAATTTGTAGGTCAGGTAGCATTCTTTTCTGGTCGCTATGCATACGACGAAGGCGATATGGAGGCCGTACGTCGTTTCTTGGCTATTGCCAAGAAGGATCCTCGCGAGAAAGAGAATGCCGTTAATCTCGAAATATTTGCAGTACGTCACAACCTGAAGAGCCACGCTGACTCTCTGAAGGCTATCAACGACCTGAAGGCTATGTATGAGGCTGAGCCAGAGAACGATGCTGTACTTGATGCCCTTAATGGCATGTATGACGGAATGAAGGATAGGGCTGCTCAGAACGCTCTGCTCGATAATCACTTGGCTAAGTATCCTAATAGCTTTGCTGCTCTTGCCAATAAGGGCCTGCAGGCTATGGCTGATAACGATGCTGTGAAGGGTGCCGAGTGGCTGACAAAGGCTGCTGCTGCTAAACCAGATAACGCAGTCATCTTCACGTATCTCGGTATTTGCTACAGCTCTTTGGCGTCTACTACAGAAGATAATGCTAAGAGCAAGGAGTATTACAAGCAGGCTATCGATGCCTTTGACAAGGCTAAGGAGCTTGACCCCGACAAGCAGATGGCTAACTGGGGCTACAACCGCTATCAGGCTTACTACGGACTCTATGGTGAGGATGATGCTCGCACAAAAGCTGCAGAGGCTGATCGCTAAAAAAAGAACATTAATTGTATAGATGAAGAAGCAAAAGATATTAATACTGCTTCTCTTAACTATGATAACACCGTGCCTGTGGGCTCAGAAGAAAGAGCTCTCTCAGGCACGGTCTTATATCAAGAGTGGCAAAGATTTAGAAAAGGCAGAAAAGCTAATGGTTGACCTATTGGCTGATTCGGCTAATCCTGCTAACCGTGAGAATACAAAAGTATATCTGACGTGGCTAGATGCTGTGCGTGGACAATTTAATGCAGCAAACGAAAAGTTGTATTTGAAACAAAACTACGACACTGCGGCATTCTTTAATCTTACGCTAAAGATGTATGATATAGCTACTGCTCTTGATTCTCTGGATATGCGTCCTGATAGTAAAGGACGTATAAAACCTTTATATCGTAATACCCATGCTGCATGGCTTAATCAGTTGCGTCCTAATCTGTATTATGGGGGTACATATATGGTGAGGATGAATGACTACGAGAAAGCCTTCAACTATTTTGACCGCTATATCAATACGTATAAGCAACCGCTCTTTTCGGGCTATCAGTATGCTACCAATGATTCACTGATTTCGCAGGCTGCCTATTGGGCTACACTGTGTGGCTTTAAATTGCATGATGCGGCACGAACATTGAGGTTTCGTGAGTTGGCCATGCGTGACAAGGAAAAGGAAAAATACACATTGCAATATGTTTGCGAAGCATACTTGTTGCAGAATAACGAAGATGCCTATCAAGCAACGCTACGCAAAGGATTTGAACAATATCCTGATTATCCATACTTCTTCCCGAGACTAGCCGACTATTATAAGGCACAGGGCCGTAATGATATTGTGCTAGAGTTGGCAGAGGCAGGGTTGAAATCAAATGCAGATTCTACATTAGTTCTCTTGGCTAAGTCAATCGCATTGCTGAATCTGAATCGTTATGACGAGTGTATTGAAGTAAGCAAACAGTTGTTGGCTACTAATGACCAACAGCCAGAACCATATTTCAATATCTCTACATGTTATCTGAATCAGGCATTGGCTATAGAACAATTAAATGAACCACGTAAGAATCGTTTGAAATTAACCAAATTATACACTGATGCTTGTCCGTACATGGAGAAATATCGTGAGTTAGCTCCTGCGGATAGTCAGCGTTGGGGACCGGCATTATATCGCATTTATCTCCATCTAAATAAAGGGAAACAGTTTGAGGAGATAGACCGACTGATGCGTAAAGCAAAGTAATAGGTTTCTTAAATCATTAAAAAAAGTAAAAAATACTGCTAGAGATACTGATTTGTCTTGCGAAATCAGTATCTTTGCGTATTATAAAATTGCTAATCTTTAAAATTAAGTAATTATGGAAAATAACGCTCAACTCATTGCTCAGTGCGAGGCACGCGCAAAAGAATGGTTGTCTCCTGCATTTGACGAGGAGACACGCAAGGATGTTCAGGCTATGTTGGATAATGCTGACAAGACAGACCTGATTGACGCATTCTATCGTGACTTGGAATTTGGTACGGGTGGACTGCGTGGCATCATGGGTGCTGGCACCAACCGCATGAATAAGTATATCGTAGGTATGGCTACTCAGGGCTTTGCTAATTATATTAACAAGGCATTCCCCGGTAAGCAGAGTGCTGTGGTAGTGGGACATGACTGCCGCAACAACGGACGTATGTTTGCTGAGACCGTAGCTGATATCTTCTCAGCCAATGGTATCAAGGTTTATCTCTTCGAGAGCCTGCGTCCTACTCCTGAAATTTCATTCGCTATTCGTCATCTGAAGTGTCAGGCTGGTGTTAATGTAACAGCATCACACAACCCACGTGAATATAATGGCTATAAGGCATACTGGGATGATGGTGCACAGGTCTTGGCTCCACACGACAAAGGTATCATTGACGAGGTAAACAAGGTGAAGATTAGCGATGTGAAGTGGCAGGCAAACAAGGATCTGATTATCCCCATTGGTGGTGAGGAAGACTGGGACTACATCCAGGCTGTAAAAGAAGCTATGGTAGACCAGGACGTTATCATGCGTCAGAAAGACCTCAACATCGTTTATTCACCTATGCACGGTGCAGGACGCGTAATCATTCCTATGGCTCTGCGCTCATGGGGCTTCCAGAATATTCATGTTGTTCCAGAACAGATGGTTATCGATGGTAACTTCCCAACGGTAGTAAGCCCGAACCCAGAGAATGCTGAAGCTATGACATTGGGTATAAAACTGGGTACTAAGCTCAATGCTGACCTCGTAATCGCATCTGACCCTGATGCCGACCGTTTAGCTATCGTATGCCGTAACTCAAAGGGCGAATGGGAGATTCTGAATGGTAACCAGACCTGTATGATGTTCTCATGGTATATCATTGCCAACAAGAAAAAACTCGGCCAGCTGAAGGGTAACGAGTTCTTGGTAAAGACCATCGTAACAACAGAGGTTATCTCAGAGATTGCCAAGAAGAATGGGGTAGAGTTGATAGACTGCTATACTGGCTTCAAGTGGATTGCCAACGAGATTCGTGTCAACGAAGGCAAGAAGAAGTATATCGGTGGTGGTGAAGAGTCATTTGGATTCCTGCCATACGACAAGGTAAGAGATAAGGATTCTCCCGCTGCTATCTGTTTAATCTGCGAAATCGCAGCATGGGCTCGTGATAACGGTATGACACTCTACGACCTGTTGATGAATATCTATAAGGAGTATGGTTTCTCTCGCGAGGTAACTATCAACGTAGTACGTCCTGGTAAGACTGGTGCTGACGAGATTAAGCAGATGATGACTGACTTCCGCAACAATCCTCCTAAGGATCTGGGTGGTTCACGCATCATTCTCTCTAAGGACTTCCAGAAGCTGGAGGCTCGTGATGCTAACGGAAATGTTAGCAAGCTTGAGATGCCTGACACCTCTAACGTATTGCAGTGGTTCTGCGACGATGGAACAAAGGTATCTGTACGTCCTTCCGGAACAGAGCCTAAGATTAAGTTCTATACAGAGGTGAAAGATGCTTCTTTCAAGGGAGCTGAAGACTATGAGCGCTGCACACAGAATGCAGAGGTTAAGATTGCTGCTTTGAAGAAGACTCTGAAGCTTGACTAATCAGATTAGAAATTAGATAATAAAAATAGCTGTAGTTTTGAAACTGCAGCTATTTTTTTTATGTTTAAATTAATTTGTAGATAACTGTGCTAGCGGCCTTCTCGTTCTTTAGTTGAGATGCTGTGCCAACTCGTCGATAATGTCTATGGCAACAGCTTGCTTACTCTTCTTGTCGTAGTCACGCTGGCCTTCTTTCGAGATAATGCTGATTTGGTTCTCGTCAGATTGAAAGCATGTTCCTTCGTTTCTTAGTGAGTTGAGCACGATGAAATCGAGATTCTTTTTCTGCAACTTTTTCTGTGCATTAGCAATCTCATCATTGGTCTCTAAAGCAAAACCTACCAATAGTTGGTGTGGCTGCTTAATAGCCCCTAATGCAGCAGCAATATCGTGAGTTGGTTTCAGACGGATTACGAGATCGTCTTTCTCGCGCTTTATCTTCTGACTAGCTGCTTGCTCGGGTTTGAAGTCTGCTACAGCAGCACAGAGAATAGCCGCATTGCACTCAGGATATGCCTTCGTTGCAGCCTGATACATCTCCTCGCAACTCTCTACATCAATACGCTTGATGCAAGTAGAGAGGCTAGGGTATAGCTGTGTGCTGACAGGGCCTGCGATGAGTGTGACTTCAGCGCCACGACATGCACACTCTTCTGCAAGTGCAAATCCCATCTTTCCACTTGAGTAGTTGCCAATGAAGCGTACGGGGTCTATCTTCTCATAGGTTGGACCAGCGGTGATGAGAATCTTTTTCCCCTTCAAACTTGCGTTGCTATCAAGCTTCTTATCTAAGTATGCAACAATCATATCAGGCTCTTCCATGCGTCCCTTTCCTTCAAGTCCAGAAGCAAGGAAACCGCTTTGTGGCTCTATTATCTGATTTCCGAATGATTGAAGCTTTCGAAGGTTCTCTTGGGTTGTTGGATGCTGATACATATCTAAATCCATTGCAGGTGCTATGAATACAGGTGCCTTCATGGATAAATATGTCGTAATCAGCATGTTATCAGCAACGCCATTAGCCATTTTTCCTAATGTTGCAGCAGTACATGGAGCAATAAGCATCGCATCAGCCCATAAGCCAAGGTCAACATGAGAGTTCCATGTACCATCACGCTGAGAGAAAAACTCGCTGATAACGGGCTTGTGGGTGAGAGCCGACAAAGTGATGGGAGTAATAAATTCCTTTCCTGCAGGTGTTATAACTACTTGCACCTCAGCACCCGCCTTAATGAGTTCGCGGATGATGAGACAGGATTTATAGGCAGCAATAGATCCCGTGATGCCTAATACAATTTTCTTTCCCTTTAGCATTATTTGTTAGCCTCTCTTAAACGGATACGAGTAAGCACTTGTTTGGTGTTGTAGGTGAAATCACCACCCAAAATCCAACTATAGTATCCTGGGTCGAAACGTAACACATCGGCTACGGGAACACCCTTGTGCTTACCGAAGTTGAATACTTCTGTGCGCTGTCCTTTCACGTCAGCCCATATGATTCGACCTGCAAAGTCAACATTATCGTTCACCTTAGAGAAATCAGCAAGAACCTGCATGTCGTTAGACAATACTCGGCCTGTTGGATCTTCACCCAACTCACGCTGATGTTCTTCGGTATAATAGTCTAACTGACCTAATAGTACACGATAGGTGGCTTCGGTATCTTGGTCTGCACGGTGGGCTTCAAAATCATCCTCCATTTTATGACCGCAGTAGAACTTATAGGCTGCTGCAAGATTGCGACGTTCCATCTTGTGGAAGATAGTCTGTACATCAATCAAACGACATTTAGAGAAATCGAAGTCGATACCTGCTCTGAGGAATTCTTCTGCCAACATAGGCACGTCAAAGTGGTTGGAGTTAAAACCTGCAATGTCAGAACCGGTAAATACCTGACTGAGATTGGTTGCCAACTGCTTAAAAGTTGGCTTACCCTTTACGTCATCATTGGATATACCCGTAAGCTGTACTACTTCATCAGGAATAGGCTTCTCGGGGTTGATGATTTCGTCACCTCTTTCTTCGTGACCATCAGGATAGACCTTAATATATGATAACTGGATGACACGGTCCTTGACTAAGTCAAGTCCCGTCGTCTCCAAGTCAAAAATCACGAGTGGTTTCTGTAGATTCAGTTTCATCAATGTCAATATCGATTAGTCGTTAATCAGCATTGGCATCATCAGCATCAGCACATCTTGATTCTCTGGCTGCTCAGAAGGTAATACCAAACCAGCACGGCTAGGATCTGCCAACTGAATGATGACATCCTGACAATCGAAATTGCTAAGAATCTCTATGAATGAAGCACCTTTGAAACCAATGCTCATGGGTTGTCCATTATAATCACATGCCATACGCTCTGTAGCAGTCTTAGAGAAGTCGTAATCCTCAGCGTCCAACTGCAGTGTGCCACCTTCAACGTGGAAACGGATGAGGTTGCTAGAATCGTTGGCAAATGGCTGTACGCGACGCAGTGCTGCTAACAGTGTCATGCGGTCAACAGTCAATTGGTTAGGATTATTCTGTGGAATAACAGAATTGTAGTTGGGATAACGTCCTTCAATCAAACGACAAGTGATTTCTCCATCACCATAGTTGATTTGTGCGTTACGCTCATCGAAACGAATAGTAACATCACCGCCATCTTTACCCAACAGGTTCTTCAGAAGTGAAGCTGGCTTTTTGGGCAGAATGAACGCTGCAGGCTGCTCACTACGGATTGACAGAATCTTGTTGCGTACCAACTTGTGACCATCGCTAGCAACAACAGCCAGGCACTCTGCTGTTAAATCAAAGTAGATACCGTTCATTACAGGACGTAACTCATCCTGAGCTGTTGCAAACAGTGAACGATTGATATTCTCTGCTAATAGAGCATTGGGGATAACAATCTCGTTGGCTCCGTCGCTAATGCTCTGAGCTTGTGGGAACTCGTCAGCATTCTCTACTGGCAGTGAGAATAATCCATTCTGATAGGTGATTTTTGCAAGATTTGCGGTAAAATCAATATCGAAGGTGATGGGCTGCTCAGAGAAACCCTTGACAGCTTCCAATAGGTCGTGATTACCAATGGCAAAGCGACTGTTACCATCAGATTCGGTTAGCTCGACTTGTGTCTTCATCACATTCTCGCTATCTGAAGCAGTCAGATAAAGTACATTGTCCTGTACGTCGAATAAAAAGTCTGCTAAGATAGGCAGAGAGTTCTTACTGTTAATTACTCTAGATAGAGCGGTAAGTTTGCTGCTAAGCGCAGTGCTGGAAACTGTAAATCTCATGTGTATTTTTATTTAAGTTTTATCTTTATATGCTAAATTGACCACAAAAATACAAAATAAGTTGCTCAAATGCAAAAATATTTTGGGAAAAATGATGTTTTTAAAATTATTTTCCGTAATTTCGCAATCTGAAACGAAAAAAAGCATTAAAAATATTTATTAAGTTATGGATTTAACAGGTAAGATTATTGCCGTATTACCGGCAAGTAGTGGTGTTTCTCAGCGCACTGGTAACTCATGGATGTCACAGGATTATGTTATTGAGGTTCCTGGACAGTTCCCTCGCAAATGTGTGTTCCGTGTGTTTGGTGAGGACCGTATCAAGCAGTTCAATATTCAGATGGGTGAAGATCTGACAGTTCAGTTCGATATAGATGCACATGAGTTTAATGGTCGTTGGTTTAATGATGTTCGTGCATACAATGTAGTACGTGGCGCTGCGCCTATGGCCGCTCCAACTCAGGGTGCCGCTCCTTATGCTCAGCAGGCTGCTGCTCCTCAGGATGCAACATCTCCATTCCCTCCAACTCAGGAACCTGCAGGGGAGGATAGTGCCGACGATCTGCCCTTCTAAGATTAGATTCTGATAGCTAAAGCGATTATACCTTATATTATTATGTCTAAGGTGTAATCGCTTTTATTGTTAAAATATCCTAATTCCATTTTCTTGCGTCAACTTTATTCTTGTTTTTTCTGCAAGATTCAAGTTTTATGCGTACCTTTGCAGACTGTAAAAGCCTAATTCTTTAAATGTGAGATTATATCTTACTTTGAATGGGGTGTGTATGTAAGAGAAAAACTAAATTGTATATGAAACGAATTTATCTAATCTTATTCTCAATCGTTTGTTGCATAATGGTAACTAACGCTCAAAATGCTGGTGGTGGTGCAACAGGTAGTACTAGTTCAAGCAGCAGCGGAGGTGTTAGTGATGGTCAGGCAGTGCGTAGTGCTCTTAGCCAAAAGCGTTCTGGAGCTTCAGAAGCACAGATTGCTACCTCATTACTTCGTCAAGGCGCTACCCCACAACAGTTGCAGCGTTTGCGCGGTCAGTATGCTAACCAAATCAATAAAGCAGGTATGAGTAATGCCGTTGATAATGGTCTTAGACAAGCTCTTGATCGTTCGAGAAGTAATTCTGAAGCTGTTGATAATCCCACGATGCAACTTGTTGATGCAGATGAATTGTTAGATGATGAACTCGTAATTGATGATCAAGATGATGATCCAGATGCTAAGGCCAAAGGAGGTGATCGCGTAAATAGACAAGTCTTTGGACATAACATTTTTAATAATCCTCGTTTGACTTTTGCACCAAATATGAATATTGCCACTCCTCAGAATTATGTTCTAGGTCCTGGTGATGTGTTGGTTGTTGATATCTATGGTGGTTCTCAAGAGAGTATGAAACTGACAATTAGCCCTGATGGTGATATAACAATCCCCGAATTTGGTCCAATTGCAGTAAGCGGTCTTACTATTGGTGCAGCTCGTTCTCGTATTAGCAGCCGTTTGGGTAGATACTTCTCATCTTCTCAGATTAAAACCACCCTCGGACAAACTCGTTCTATTCAGATTAATGTACTTGGTGAAGTCCGCGTTCCTGGTACCTATACACTTAGCTCATTGTCAACGGTCTATCATGCATTGTATATGGCAGGCGGTATTAATGACCTTGGAACGCTCCGTAACATTAAACTCTATCGTCAGGGTAGGTTAGTGACCGTTGTTGATGTATATGAGTTTATTCTCAATGGTCGTTTGGCAGGTAATGTTCGTCTAGAAGATAATGACGTGATTCAGGTTGGTACATATGACAACCTGGTAAATATCTCAGGACATATTAAACGTCCAATGTCGTATGAATTACGTGATGGAGAGAGTCTTGAAACCTTGTTGAGATATGCAGGTGGATTCTCTAGTGATGCTTATAAGCAGACGATTCGTGTATTGCGCAATACTGAAGCGATGAAGAATGTGTTCAATGTTGATGAATTCGATTTCTCATCATTCAGACTCAATGATGGTGATGAAGTTAGTGTAGAAGCTAATTTCGATTTGTATGAGAATATGGTGCAGATAAATGGTGCGGTTTCTCGTCCTGGTATGTACCATCTTGGAGAAAAAGTCTTCAGTGTAAAGAGCCTGTTGGAACGTGCTGAGGGTATGACTTCTGAGGCTATGACAAATCGCGCTGTATTGCGTCGACTGAAGCCTAATCGTACTCAGGAGGTCCTCTCTATTAATCTTGAGGGTATCATGAATGGTACGGAGCCAGACGTACCACTTCAGAATGAGGACGTACTCTTCATACCGACAATCCCCGAGCATCAGAATCGTCGCTCTATCACTATCTTAGGTGAGGTAGTATTCCCTGGAGAATATGAATATGCAGATAGTATAACGATTGAAGACTTTATTCTTCAGGCAGGTGGACTTACCTATGCTGCATCAACAGCTAAGGTTGACGTTTCTCGTATGTACCATGATCCCCATGCAACAAGTGCAGGCATGGAGTTGAAGAAGACATTTACGTTTACCATTGATGAGAATTTCAATTTGGGCAACGATAAGAACTTCATTCTGGAACCATTTGATATTGTACAGATTCGTCGTAGTCCTACTTATCAGAATCCTATCACCGTTACTGTTGATGGTGAGATTATGTTCCGTGGCTCATATACAATGGAGCGTAAGAATATGCGTTTAACGGATCTTGTGAAAGCTGCTGGTGGTGCTGTTGAAGGTGCCGATATCCGTGGTGCCCGATTGATGCGTAAGATGAATGAGGATGAGCGCGCTCGTATTCGTTCAATTATTCGTATGGCTCGTCAGACTTCAGACTCAGAAGACTCTATTTCTTTGAGTAAGTTGGCTGTCCGTATTAATTATCCTGTAGGTATCCACCTTGACGAAGCTTTGGCAAATCCTGGTTCAACCAAGGATATCGAGTTGATGGATGGTGATGAGTTGACTATTCCACGCTTCAATCATACTGTTCGTATCAGTGGTGACGTATATACCCCCAATACTGTAGCCTATGAAGAAGGTAAGGGCTATAAGTATTATATCGAACAGGCTGGTGGCTTCGGTGATCGCGCAAAGAAGCGCAGTGCTTATATCGTTTATCAAAATGGAACGATGTCAATGGCTAAGAAAGGAAAGATTGAACCAGGTTGTGAGATTATCGTTCCAAGTAAGGTTAAGAAGGAAGGTAACAACCTCAATCAATGGCTTGGCATAGGTACTAGCATGGCATCACTTGCTACTATGATTGCCTCAATTGCTAACTTGTTGAAGTAATCCGAAATAAATAGTATTCGATTATGATATCAGAAGAAAATAATATACCTCAGGAAGAGTCTTCTATAGACTTTGTTAAGATCTTCAAGGATTTGAAGAAGTACAAGAAGTTGTACTTAAAGGTCTTCGCTGTTACTGCAGTAATAGCTGTCGTTTATACTATGAGTCTTCCCAACTATTATAAATGTACTGTAAAGCTCAGCCCTGAGTTGAATAGTACACGTAGTCGTAGCTCTCTCTCTAGTTTAGCTAGTACCTTTGGAT
Source organism: Prevotellaceae bacterium MN60 (assembly GCA_900199555.1). Classification (GTDB taxonomy): domain Bacteria; phylum Bacteroidota; class Bacteroidia; order Bacteroidales; family Bacteroidaceae; genus Prevotella. The sequence continues at coordinate 113,263 of FZQZ01000001.1, read as the reverse complement.
TGAATATCAGTGGTGCAATGGCTAATAGTACGGAGGCTCTGTTCCCAACCCTCTATCCTGATTTGATGAATAGTGTTGCTTTCCATACCACGTTGTTTCCCATAAAGATTCATCGTGATAAAGACGACACTATGATGACCTATTATGATTATCTGGCTAATGAGCAGAAATCAACTTGGTGGTCAGAGGCTATTGGAGCAACAACTAAAGCTTTCTTTGGTTTGTTTACTAAGGAAAAGAAAAAAGAAACTAAATCTGTTGATCCATTCCGCTTGACAAAGAAGCAGACCGCTATCGTTAATTCAATGAAGAAACGTATCATTTGTGATGTCGATAAGAAGACGATGGTGATTACCATTGATGTAGTGGATCAAGATCCTTTGATTGCAGCAACCATGGCAGATTCTGTTCAACAGCGTTTGCAGGATTTTATCACTGAGTATCGTACAAAGAAGGCACGCAATGATTTGGAGTTTTCTAAAAAAGCATATGCCGAAGCCAAGGTTCGCTATGAGCAGGCTCGTCGTCGCTATGCCTCTTTCTCGGATGCTAACCAACGTGTGTTCTTTGAAAGCTTGCGTAGTGAGCAAAATAAGTTGAACCAAGAGTTACAGATACAGTCACAAGTGTATATGCAGGCTTCTGCCCAGTTACAGCAAGCAGAGCTTGATGTGCAGAAAGATACGCCTGCGTTCACAGAATTGGAACCTGCTACTGTTCCTGTCAGAAAGGCTGGACCAGCTCGTGCAAAGATGTGCTTGATTTTCATGTTCCTTGCTTTCTTGGGAACTACAGCATTCGCTTTATATAAAGAGGATGATATCAAACCACTTCTCGGTATTTCATAAGTATGTGTGGCAGTAATAATAAAGAATGATTGATTTTTTGTTCGTTTCTAAAGACGAATAATATAGACAGATGAATTTAAAACTATGATAAAACCTTTTGATAAGCTGTTAACCTGGTATTTTAGCAAGAATGCCTTACCTTATTGGGCTATTCTTGTGTTGGATTTTTGTATTATGATGTTAGCTGGTGTGCTAACATATTGGCTATTCATCTTCCGAAGAATGGATGGCTTAGACCAGTTGATGTTGCTGAAAACGTTGTTTATGTATGCTATCCCGACCTTTTTTGGAGCGAAGATGTTTCATACATATTCGGGCATTGTGCGTTACTCGTCGTTTGTTGATTTAACACGAGTGTTCTATGCCAATGCGGTATCGTTATGTATTGCCTACTTAATGCACTATTTGGTTCTTTATTACCCAGGTAGAGAGTTTTATCATTTGCCTTTCCGTCATATCATACTGATGTACATCATTGCCACACTCTTTATGTGGGGTTTGCGTGTACTGGTAAAGACTCTCTATGAGGTAACTACTCTTGATTCTAGAGCTATTCGTGTACTTATCTATGGTGCTATGGAGACGGGGGCAGCTTTAGCAAAGGGTATTCGTACACAAAGTCCTGCACGTTTTAATGTGAAAGGTTTTATTGCTGCAGAACCCAACTCAAACCATAGTAGAATTATGGGATTGAGAGTGTTCAATGCAACAGATGATATTGCTCAAATTATTAAAAGATATCGTATTGAAGCTATTTTGGTAGCTCCACAGCGTATTAAAGAATTCCGTAATGCCCAGCAATTGCAGGATGAGATTCTAAATACAGGTGTTAAAATCTTCATGTCACAAACAGCTAAGGAGGTTAACGTAAAGAATGGAAAACTAGAGGACGGACATTTGAACAATTACCAAATGAAGGAGGTTAGTGTAGAAGATTTGCTGCCTCGTGATGAAATTCGTGTTGATATGAAGTCTGTGGGTGAATTGCTGAGTGATAAGCGTATCTTGATTACAGGTTCTGCTGGTTCTATCGGTTCAGAACTTGTTCGTCAGATTGCTGTATATAAGCCTGGAGCCTTGATGCTAATTGACCAAGCAGAAACTCCTGAGCACGATCTTCAGTTGATGATGGCAAAAGATTTTGCTGGCATCCCAACAGAGACGATAGTTACTTCTATCTGTAAGAAGGATCGTATGGAGCATATCTTTAGCGAGTTCCGTCCTGATTATGTATTCCATGCTGCTGCTTATAAGCACGTTCCAATGATGGAAGAGAATCCTTCGGAGGCAGTACAGAATAATGTCTATGGTACGAAGATTATTGCAGACCTCAGTGTCAAATATGGCGTTAAGAAGTTTGTGATGGTTTCTACTGACAAGGCTGTGAATCCTACCAATGTGATGGGCTGCTCAAAGCGTATCTGTGAAATCTATGTTCAAGCTTTAGGTAAAACTAGCACTACCCAGTTTGTTACCACACGTTTTGGTAATGTGTTAGGTTCTAATGGTTCGGTTATTCCATTGTTTAAAGAACAGATAAAGAACGGTGGTCCTGTTACGGTAACTGATGAACGTATCGTTCGTTACTTTATGTTGATTCCAGAGGCATGTAAACTTGTCTTGGAAGCAGGAACAAAGGGTAATGGTGGCGAAATCTTTGTCTTTGATATGGGTAAACCAGTGAGAATCGCCGACCTTGCAAAGCGTATGATTAGACTTAGTGGCGCTCATAATGTAGAGATTAAGTATACAGGTTTGCGTCCAGGTGAGAAACTCTATGAAGAGATGCTCAACGACTTGGAAGGTACCAAGCCTACGTTCCATGAAAAGATTCGTATTGCTGAGGTTCGTAACTACGACTATGCCGAGGTAGAAAAAGACATTGCCGAGTTGATTGAAATCTCAACGCACTACGACAATATGGCAACGGTTAAGAAGATGAAAGATATCGTACCTGAATATAAATCGAATAACTCGGTTTATGAGGTACTCGATCAATAACTTAATAACTTATATAATAATATGCTAACACAACACGACCTAAAACAGATTGCTCAGAAAGGTATTTCTGAACAACAGATTGACACACAGTTGGGGCAGTTTAAGACTGGTTTCCCCTTTTTGAAGTTGGAGGCTGCAGCAGCTATAGGAAAAGGCATTATCGTTCCTACTCCTATAGAGAGTAAGAATTATGTTGCTGCATGGCAACAATACAAGGCACAAGGCAAACGCGTAGTCAAGTTTGTCCCCGCTTCTGGTGCTGCCAGTCGTATGTTCAAGGATATGTTTGCCTTTGTAGATGCAGATTACGACATGCCAACAACTCCTTTTGAGAATAAGTTCTTTGACCATATCCGCAAATTTGCTTTCTACAATGAGTTAGATGTAGCCTGCCAAAAGAATAACGGTAAGGACATCAAGACATTGATGGCAGAAGGTAACTATAAGGCTATCGCTGCCAATATGCTGAAAGCCGAAGGACTCAACTATGGTCAGCTACCTAAAGGACTGCTTCTCTTCCATAATTACCCCGAGGGTCCTCGTACTCCTATGGAGGAGCATTTGGTTGAGGGTGCTATGTATGCTGCTTCTAATGGTGAGGCTTTTGTCCACTTTACAGTCTCTCATGAGCACATGGAACTCTTCAAGCAGAAAGTAGCTGAGAAGGCTAACTTCTATTCTCAGAAGTATGGCATTCGTTATGACATTACTTTCTCTGAGCAGAAGCCAAGCACCGATACAGTAGCTGCTAATCCCGATGGTACACCATTCCGCAATAGTGATGGCAGTCTGTTGTTCCGTCCAGGTGGACATGGTGCTTTGATTGAGAATCTGAATGAGATAGATGCAGATATCATCTTCGTCAAGAATATCGATAATGTTGTTCCTGACCGTTTAAAGGCTGACACTGTAGCATGGAAGCAGATTATTGCCGGACTCTTGATTAGCTTACAAAAGAAGGCATTTGAATATATGCGTATCTTGGACGAAGGCGCAACAGATACACAATTGCAGGAGATTGCTCGCTTTGTCAAGGATTCACTCTGTGTAGATCCTAAGGATAATACGGTTGATGCCAACTATCTGCGTAATAAGCTCAACAGACCGATGCGTGTATGTGGTGTCGTGAAGAATGTTGGTGAACCAGGTGGTGGTCCATTCCTCACCTATAATCAAGATGGCACCGTCTCGCTTCAGATTCTTGAGAGTTCTCAGATAGACAAGTCGAATACGGAGTATATGGATATGTTTACCAAGGGCACCCACTTTAATCCAGTAGATTTGGTTTGTGCAGTGAAAGACTATCAAGGCAATCCGTTCGACCTTCCCAAGTTTGTTGATAAAACAACGGGCTTTATTTCTCAGAAGTCGAAAAATGGTAAGGAACTGCAGGCTCTTGAATTGCCTGGTCTATGGAATGGTGCTATGAGTGACTGGAATACCATTTTTGTAGAGGTTCCATTGTCTACTTTCAATCCTGTTAAGACTGTTAATGACTTGCTGCGCGAACAGCATCAGTAATGAATAACTATGCAAAAACAAGCGAATCGTAACTTTTTTAGGCAAAAAAGTTGCGATTTGTTTGTGAGTTAGGCTAAAAATGTTTATCTTTGCAGTCAATAAATGGAAAAGAGTATGATGAATCTCAACCTATTAAACAGCATTATTATTATTCGACTGCGTAACGTGGCCGGAAGTGATAGGGTATGTATTATATAATAATAGGTATAGATAAATAATACGAGCCTTTCTCACTTCCGAGTGTGAAAGGCTTATTTCGTTTTAGAGAGAAAAGAAACATAAATAGTAACGTCAAATTTTAAATTAAGATGAGCGACAGATTGTTTATTTTTGACACGACACTGCGAGATGGCGAACAGGTTCCAGGATGTCAGTTGAATACAGTAGAAAAGATTCAGGTGGCTAAGGCCTTGGAGCAGTTGGGTGTGGATGTGATTGAGGCAGGATTCCCTGTCAGTTCACCAGGTGACTTCAATTCCGTTATTGAGATTTCTAAAGCCGTTACGTGGCCCACAATCTGTGCGCTAACTCGTGCCGTGCAGAAAGATATTGATGTTGCTGCCGAGGCTTTGCAATATGCCAAGCGCAAGCGTATCCATACAGGTATTGGTACTAGTGATTCGCATATCAAGTATAAGTTCAACTCCACTCGTGAAGAGATTATCGAGCGAGCTGTAGCTGCTACAAAGTATGCCAAGAAGTATGTTGAGGATGTTGAGTTCTATTGCGAGGATGCTGGTCGTACGGAGAATGAGTATCTTGCTCGTGTGGTAGAAGCAGTTATCAAGGCTGGTGCTACTGTTGTTAATATCCCCGATACCACAGGCTATTGTCTGCCTCAGGAATATTTCGAGAAGATTAAGTATCTGAAGGAGCATGTCGATGGTATTGATAATGCCATCATCTCTACCCACTGTCATAACGATTTGGGTATGGCTACAGCCAACACCTTTAATGGCGTGATGGGTGGTGCCCGTCAGGTTGAGGTTACTATCAATGGAATTGGTGAGCGAGCAGGTAATACGTCGCTCGAGGAGATTGCCATGATTCTGAAGTGTCATAAGGGATTAGGCATCGAGACGAATATCAATACCACCAAGATATATCCCACATCAAGAATGGTGTCCAGCCTTATGAATATGCCTGTACAGCCCAACAAGGCTATTGTCGGACGTAACGCCTTTGCCCATTCTTCTGGTATCCATCAGGATGGTGTGCTCAAGAATGTGCAGACCTACGAGATTATCGATCCTAAAGATGTAGGTATCGATGATAACAGCATCGTACTCACCGCCCGTTCTGGTCGTGCTGCTTTGAAGTATCGTCTCAGTGTAAACGGAGTAGACCTGTCTGAAGAGAAGCTCGACAAGGTATATGAGAAATTCCTGCAGTTGGCCGACCAGAAGAAGGAGGTCAATGATGCCGATGTACTCATGCTTGCTGGTGCTGATACTGCTGAGGCTCATGCTGTTAAGCTCGAATTCTTGCAGGTTACCACTGGTAAGGGTGTCAAGAGTGTGGCTTCTATCGGTCTTGATATCTCTGGTCAGAAGTTCGAGGCTGCTGCCAGTGGTAATGGTCCTGTGGATGCAGCCATTAAGGCTTTGAAGAAGATTATCATGAAGCAGATGACGCTGAAGGAGTTCACCATTCAGGCCATTTCTAAGGGCTCTGATGATGTCGGCAAGGTACATATGCAGGTAGAATATGATGGTTCTATGTATTATGGTTTTGGTGCCAACACAGATATTGTGACTGCCTCTGTAGAAGCATATATAGACTGTATCAATAAATTTAAGAAATAAATGAATACACTATTTGATAAGATTTGGGATAAGCATGTCGTCCAGAAGGTAGAAGACGGACCAACACAATTATATATAGATAGGTTGTATTGTCACGAGGTGACATCGCCACAGGCTTTCGATGGTATGCGAGCTCGCGGATTAAAGTGCTTCCGCCCTGACCATATCTATTGTATGCCAGACCACAATACGCCGACCCACAATCAGGATAAGCCTATCGAAGACCCAGTGTCTGCTAAGCAGGTAACCACATTGGCACAGAATGCCAAGGAGTTCGGACTTACCCATTTCGGTATGATGGACCCTTCTAATGGCATCATCCATGTGGTGGGTCCTGAGAAGGGACTCTCTTTGCCTGGTATGACCATTGTCTGTGGCGACTCTCACACCTCTACCCATGGTGCTATGGGGGCTGTAGCCTTTGGCATTGGCACTTCCGAGGTGGAGATGGTGATGGCTTCACAGTGTATTCTCCAACAGAAGCCTAAGTCTATGCGCATCAGCATCAATGGTACCCTGCAGAAGGGCGTTACTGCCAAGGATGTGGCGCTCTATCTCATGAGTCAGCTAACCACCTCTGGTGCTACGGGCTATTTCGTAGAATATGCTGGTGATGTGGTGAAAAACCTGTCTATGGAAGGTCGACTCACACTCTGTAACCTCTCTATCGAGATGGGCGCTCGTGGTGGCTTCGTAGCTCCTGACGAGACTACCTTCGAGTATGTCAAGGGTAAAGAGTATGCTCCCAAGGGCGAAGAGTGGGAGAGAGCCGTAGCCTATTGGAAGACGCTGAAGAGTGGCGACGATGCTGTCTTTGATAAGGAGCTGGTATTTGATGCCAAGGATATAGAACCTCGTATCACCTATGGTACCAATCCCGGTATGGGTATCGGCATCACCGAGGCTATCCCTGCCAATGCACAAGATGCCAAGTCGCCCGAACAAGGCTTTGAGAAGGCGCTCAACTATATGGGCTTTAAGGCTGGCGAGAAGCTGCTGGGCAAGAAGATTGATTACGTATTCTTGGGTGCATGTACCAACGGACGTATTGAAGACTTCCGAGCTTTTGCTGCTATCGCTAAGGGACGTAAGAAGGCAGACCATGTCATTGCATGGCTTGTGCCAGGCTCATGGGCTGTTGACCGTCAGATACGCGAAGAAGGTCTTGACAAGGTGTTAGAGGCTGCTGGCTTCGAGATTCGTCAGCCTGGCTGTTCTGCTTGTCTGGCTATGAACGATGATAAGATTCCTGCAGGCAAGTATGCCGTATCCACCTCTAACCGTAATTTTGAGGGACGTCAGGGACCAGGCAGTCGTACCATCCTTTGTTCTCCCCTTGTAGCAGCTGCTGCAGCAGTCACTGGAGTAATCACTGATCCACGCACACTATTATGAAACAGAAATTCAACGTTATAACATCCACCTGTGTTCCCCTTCCTTTGGAGAATGTGGATACCGACCAGATCATTCCCGCTCGTTTCCTCAAGGCTACCACCCGCGAGGAGAAGTTCTTTGGCGACAACCTTTTCCGCGATTGGCGTTATAATGCCGATGGCAGTGTGAATAAGGATTTCGTTCTGAATAATCCTACCTATGGCGGATGCATCCTTGTTGCTGGCAAGAACTTTGGCAATGGTTCCAGTCGTGAGCATGCCGCATGGGCTATTGCCGGCTATGGCTTCCGTGTTGTTATCAGTTCGTTCTTTGCTGATATCCACAAGAATAACGAGCTCAACAATTTCGTATTGCCTGTAGTGGTTAGCGAGCAGTTCCTTGCCGAACTCTTTGATAGTATCAAGGCTAATCCGAAGATGGAGGTAGAGGTTGATTTGCCTCGTCAGACCGTTACCAATAAGGCTACGGGAAAGAGTGAGACCTTTGAAATCAATGGCTTTAAGAAGCATTGCCTGATGAATGGTCTTGACGATATCGACTTTCTTGTTGCCAATAAGGATAAAATTGTAGATTGGGAACAACGACAATAATAAGATGAGTCAACAATTTGTCGAAATATTAGATTGTACGCTGCGCGATGGTGAACAGACCAGTGGTGTATCCTTCCTGCCACACGAGAAGCTGGTGATGGCGAGAAAGCTGCTGCGCGATGTCAATGTCGATCGTATCGAGGTGGCATCAGCTCGCGTGAGCGATGGTGAGAAAGACGCTGTCACGATGATATGCCGCTATGCTCAGCAGATTAATCGTTTGGATAGTGTCGAGGTGTTAGGCTTTGTTGATGGCGGACAGTCTATCGACTGGATTGCCAATTGTGGTGGTAAGGTTATCAACCTTCTTGCCAAAGGCTCCCTCAAACATTGCACCCACCAGCTGCATAAGACGCCTGAGCAGCATATTGCCGACATACAGTCAGAGCTAAACTATGCGATAGAGAAGGGACTGCAGGTTAATCTCTATCTGGAAGATTGGTCTAATGGCATGAAAGACTCGCCAGACTATGTCTATCAGTTGATGGATTCCCTGACGCTCAGCGCCATCAAGCGTGTCATGCTGCCCGATACCCTCGGTGTCATGAATCCCTTGCAGGTAGTGGAATACTTCCGCAAGATGATGAAGCGTTATCCCGATGTGCATTTCGACTATCATGCACACAACGATTACGACTTGGCAGTGTCCAACTCTCTGGCTGCTGTGCTGAGTGGTGCCAAGGGACTGCATGTCACCGTTAACGGATTGGGCGAGCGTTGTGGTAATGCACCGCTGGCTTCCGTGCAAGCTATCCTGAAGGACCAGTTCCACGCCAAGACCAATATCAACGAGAGCCAGTTGAACGATATCTCACGAATGGTCGAGAGCTTTAGTGGCATTTCCGTGGCTCCTAATCAGCCTATCGTTGGTGAGAATGTCTTCACGCAGGTGGCTGGTGTCCATGCCGATGGCGACACCAAGGATAAGCTCTACTACAACGAGCTGATGCCCGAGCGCTTTGGTCGTAAGCGTGAATATGCACTTGGCAAGAATAGTGGCAAGGCCAACATCGCTAAGAATCTGGAGGAATTGGGATTAGAGCTCACTCCAGAGCAGACCAAACGTGTCACCCAGCGCATCACCGAGTTGGGCGATAAGAAGGAGATTGTAACGCAAGAAGACCTTCCCTATATCGTCAGTGATGTCTTGAAGCACGATGGACGTGCCGACAAGGTCAAGCTCGTGAGCTATGTCGTCTCTACCGCCTACGGTTTGAAGCCTGGTGCCAATATCAAGGTAGAAATCAATGGTCAGCAGTATGAGGCTGGTGCCACTGGCGATGGTCAGTACGATGCCTTTGTAAAGGCGCTGCGCTATATCTATCGCAAGCACCTCAATCGCACCTTCCCTATACTTGCCAACTATCAGGTTACCATTCCGCCTGGTGGTCGTACCGATGCCTTGGTACAGACCGTCATCTCGTGGCATTATAAGGATGGCATCCTTCGCACCCGTGCCCTCGATGCCGACCAGACCGAAGCAGCCATCAAGGCCACCTTCAAGATGCTCAATATCGTAGAAGACGACCTGTCTTGATAATAAATGTTATTTAATAGAGTATTGTTTTGTATTTCGCTCGGTTTACACTAACTTTGCAGAGACAAAACAACAGAAACAACGAAAACGAAAACTGGAGAAGATAGTATGAAACTGAAAATTGCCGTTCTTCCGGGCGATGGTATCGGACCGGAGATTATGAAGCAGGGTGTAGCCGTTATGGACGCTATTGCCCACAAGTTCGGACACGAGTTTGAATACGAGGAGGCACTGGTAGGTGCTACGGCTATTGATGCCGTGGGCGATCCTTATCCCGATGCCACCCACGATATCTGTATGAAGGCCGATGCCGTGCTCTTTGCAGCTGTTGGCGACCTGAAATACGACAACAATCCTACGGCTAAGGTCCGCCCAGAACAGGGCTTGCTTGCCATGCGCAAGAAGTTGGGCCTCTTTGCCAATGTCCGTCCTGTAGCCACTTTCGAGTGCCTGCTGCATAAGTCTCCCTTGAAGGATGAACTGCTACGTGGTGCCGACTTCGTGGTTATCCGCGAGCTTACGGGCGGTATGTATTTTGGTGAGAAGTATCAAGACAATGACAAGGCCTACGATACCGACATCTATACGCGTCCTGAGATTGAACGCATCCTGAAGGTAGCCTTCGAGACGGCACAAAAGCGCAAGAAGCACCTCACCGTGGTTGACAAGGCCAACGTCTTAGCCAGCTCTCGCCTGTGGCGTCAGATTGCCAAGGAGATGGAGCCTCAGTATCCCGATGTACTGACCGACTATATGTTCATCGATAATGCTTCGATGCGCGTACTCACCGAGCCCACCTTCTTCGACGTCATTGTCACCGAGAATACTTTTGGCGACATCCTGACCGACGAGACCAGCTGTATCACGGGCTCTATGGGCTTGCAGCCATCTTCCAGTTTGGGTGAGCACACCCCACTATTCGAACCAGTTCATGGCTCATGGCCACAGGCTAAGGGGCAGAACCTTGCCAATCCGTTGGCACAGATACTCTCTGCAGCCATGTTGTTAGAACACTTCGGACTCAACAAAGAGGGTTCGCTCATACGTGAAGCCGTCAATGCCTCCTTGGACGCCCATGTCCGCACACCAGAGATACAGGTGGAGGGTGGTGCTAAGTACGGCACGAAAGAAGTTGGTGAATGGATTATAAACTATATAGAAAAATCATAGCCCTGCTGCTTGTTGCTGTCTTACAGCAACTTTCTCTGCAGGCCCAAACCCCTCAGCAGTGGCGCGACTCGCTCCGCGTGCTGAATAAGGAGATAGCCCAGTCGGCATGGAATACTGACTTGCATCTTCGCAAGGCTGCTGTCAACCTCGAGTTACAGCAGTGGCAGTATGCTGTAGATGAGTATGGTCTCATCCTGCAGCACGAAGCCCAGAATCCCGCTGCCCTGTTCTATAGGGCCTATGCCTCCACTCATCTGCGCCACTACGATGTGGCTCGACGCGACTACGAAGAACTATTGCAGATATTCCCTCGCCACCACGAGGCTCGCTTCTCGCTGGCCTATGTGTTGCAGGTGATGGGCAAGAAGAAAGATGCGTTAGACCAGTTGAACCAGCTCATCGAGCTGTGTCCTGACTCTGCCATCTACTATGCCTCACGTGCTGGCTTGGAGAGAGAGCTCAACCAATACGAAGCAGCCCTCTACGATTGGCAGCAAGCCATCGACCGCCAACCCACTGAGGCCGACTATGTAGCCTCACAGGTCGACCTCCTGTTGTCGCTCCGTCGTCAGGATGAAGCCCGTCGCTCTTTAGATGCAGCTGTTCGCCGTGGTATACCAAGAGGACTCCTGAATGCTTGGTATCGTCGATTGAAAAAATAAGCATGATGATAAATACGCTCAAACAAACACTTAGAAATTTCCAGTTTAAGAAACCCACAAAGAGCCAGTATATTCTTGGCTTTGCCGTTGTCGTACTCCTATTAGCAGGCGTCAAGCGCCTCTTTGCGATAGGCGAGGGTAGTGAGTCGATAGCCGAAGCGGAGATGGTTGCTCCTCAGGTATCTGTTGACCATTCCACCAAGCACCGCATCCTCTCCGTACCCAACTACAAGGTCGCCTTCCCCGATAGCCAGAGTGTGCAGATTGTGGCTGCCAATCAGTGGGGCGTCACACCCGTACAAAATCGTGAAGACGCTGAGGCTCGCAAAAAAGAGTTGGTATATGTTGGCGAGAGCCCTTACTACCATGTCGACAAGCTGCGCAGCTCCATCCCTTATCTGGTGCCCCGTGCTGCCGTCCTGTTGCAAGACATTGGTCAGGCCTTCTACGACAGCCTCTATGCGAAAGGTGTACCCATGAATCAGCTCATTGTCACCAGTGTATTGCGCACCATGGATGATGTCAAGAAGTTGCAGCGTCATAATGGTAATGCCACCGACAATTCCTGCCATCTCTATGGCACCACCTTTGATATCTGCTACAATCGTTATCACCCTGTAGCTCAGGCTGTTCGCAACGATACCCTCAAGTGGGTTCTCTCCGAGGTGTTGCGCGATATGCGTGAGTCTCAGCGCTGCTACATCAAGTACGAGGTCAAGCAAGGCTGCTTCCACATGACGGTGCGGTAAGCTTCGCTTTTCCCCTCCGATGTCAATCGCAATACTACCAATAGCTAGCTAAAACCAAGACTTTATGAATAAGATTCGGACGATGGCCCTTGCTGCTATGATGGCAGCCATGACTAGCCCTATGTGTGCACAGCATTTTCCTGTAGGTGTTGTTAGTACGCAGGATTCTGTGAAGAGCATCCAGCTAGGCATTATCTCTTCGGTCACTACCGATGGTGGGCGTGGCCTCCAGCTCTCTGGTGTTTCCAACACGTCAGCCCATCTCTTCAATGGTCTTCAGCTCAGTGGTGTCAGCAATATCACCACTGGCATGGCTCGCGGCTTGCAGTTGTCGGGCATCCTGAATGTCTCGTCAGGCATGATGTCTGGCTGGCAGTGGGGCGCCTTCAACTATACCGACTCCCTCAATGGTGTGCAGGTGGGCGCCTTTAATGTAGCCCGCAAGCGCCCTCGTGGTTGGCAGATAGGACTCATCAATCTCTCCTATGACAGCATTGGTCATAAGATAGGCCTCGTCAATATCAACCCCATGACCGATATTGATGTGATGGCGTATGGAGGTTCGTCCACAAAGACCAATCTTGCCGTGCGCTATCGCAATCGTTCCACCTACAATATCATCGGCGTGGGAACCCACTTTATGGGTCTCGATTCCAAGTTCTCGGGCGCCCTGTTTTATCGTTTAGGACAGTATTGGCAACTCTCGCCCCGTTGGAGTGTGAGTGGTGACATCGGTTACTATCATGTGGAGACCTTCTCCAAGGATAATACCCAGAAGCCCGAGCGCCTCTATTCGTTGCAGGCCCGCCTGAATGCCGACTACCAGTTTAGTCAGAAGTACGGAGCCTTTGCCTCAGTGGGCTGGGGACTGACACGCTATTATGACCACAACGAGACCTACCGCAATCGTCCACTGTTTGAGCTAGGACTTACCTATCGTCAACCACGCCATCAGCACGACTCCTGGCGTCGAGCATGGGAGAATAAGCGCTCCCAGCTCATCTTTGCCGACTCTACCATGGCGCAACCCGTAAGAAAACGCTATTGGCAAGCTGCTGCCGAGGTTACTGGTATCAATCTGGGCGTACAACTCTTCGATCGCTATGCCCTCCGCTCCGACTTCGCTCAAACCACTCTGCGCTCACTCCGTCACAACTTTACCGATGGCATGGTGTGGGATAACGACTTCTTCATCACCAACATGTTTGCCCATCCCTATCACGGCAACCTCTATTTCAATGCCGCCCGTAGCAATGGCCTTAGCTTCTGGGAGTCAGCGCCCTATGCCCTTGGCGGTTCGCTCATGTGGGAATTTCTGGGCGAGACTGAGCCACCAGCCATCAACGATGTCTTAGCCACCTCTATGGGTGGTATGGCTATTGGTGAGATGGCCCATCGCCTCAGCCTTGCTGTGCTCGACGACCGCACCCGTGGCTTCCATCGCTTTTTGCGCGAGGCTGCTGCTGCCATCGTTAATCCTATCCAAGGCTTGCATCGTATTCTTAGTGGTGATGCGTGGAGCGTAAGCCATGACCACTATCGCTACCATGACTACAACCAGCTGCCCATCGACATGTCGTTCACTGTCGGTTGGCGCTACCTTGCTGACGATGGCGCCCTCTTCCGAGGCATCCATGCACCCTTCGTCAATATGACGCTTACCTATGGAACCTCTGTTGATGGCGAGCGCCACACCACGCCCTACGACTTCTTTGATGTAGAGATGAATTCCGCCTTTGGTGGTGGTCAGCCCTTTGTCAACACCCTTAATATTGTTGGTCGCCTGTGGAGCACCCCCATACTTGACAAGAAAGACATGTCGGGCGAGTTTGGTATCTATCAGCACTTCAACTACTACGATGCTAAACCCATTGAACACGGTTCCGAGCTTACCCCTTATCGCATCAGCGAGGCAGCAGCTTTCGGTCCTGGCTTCATCCTCTCACTGCCACAGATGGGCGCCCTCTCACGCTTAGAGCAGCGCATCTTCCTTAGTGGCATCCTGCTGGGTGGTACCAAGAGCGACTACTTCAATGTCATTGAGCGCGACTACAATATGGGTAGTGGCTTCAGCATCAAGTCAAAGACACAGCTCGACTTCGGTCGTTTCGGTCGTTTCGTGCTCAATGCCAAGTATTTCCGTATATACACGTGGAAGGGATATGAGGACAAAGACCTGCAAGGCTATGCCGATGGCACCAAGGATTTACACTACTTGAATGTCCAAGGCGACCGTAGTAATGCCGCCCTTCTCGTAGTCAATCCCGTGATGGAGGTGCACTTAGCCCGCCAGTGGTCTTTCACCCTCTCTGGCACCTACTATTCGCGTCGCACCTTCTACAAGTATTATCCCACCGTCCATGCCAACACCTTCGAAACCAAGGTCGGCATCACCTGTAGGCTGTAGGTATTCTTGACGATGTTAACAATGCCATTGTTATTGGCAAATGATAGCTATAGTTGTCATCAGTTATTAGTACGTATCATATAAAGAAATGCCTTACAGAAAGTTTTTGCTTGAAAATAGTCTTCACATTCACGCGTATCGTATTATCTCATAGAGCAATACGCGTGAATAGTGTTTTTTCTGTCTCGGCAATCGAATCAGTCTGTCCTCGTATCGTATCAGATTGCCCCTGCTCTGAATTAGCCTGACTCAGCTCGTAACTAGCTACACTCAGCGCCCAATCAGTTACTTTCGCCCCTCAATAGTTATTGTATTGCACCTCGAAATAGCTGTATTCAGAGCTGAATGTAGCTAGTTAGAGAATTGTGCGTAAATACTCCGAGAATTATGCGTAAATTCTCCATGAATTATGCCGTCAAACTATCCGTAAAGTGTCGTCAAACTCCTCGAATAATGTCGTCAAACTATCCGTAAAGTGTCGTCAAACTATTTGGAATGAATATGCCACGTATGATAAAAAAATGATGCGCTCCAATCGGGGCGCATCATTTGGTTTTGTTGCAAGAGGACAGGGTTAGAGTCCGAGCTTCTTGCGGATATCCTTGGGGATAGCGTTCTTGTTGATGAGAAAGTCCATGGTGTTGGCAGCGATGAAGGCCTTGGTCATGTACCAAATGCCTTTGTAGTCGCCACTCTCACCCCAAGAGTTCTTTACCATGTAATACTCCTTGCCGTTCTGATCCTTGGCAACACCGTAGATCAGCATGCCGTGGTCATCGGTGAGTTCCCAGTTGTCGAAACGCTCCTGACGCATCTGCTGGGTAGGAACAATCTCGGGAACATTGCAACCAAGAGAGTCGATGATGTCGCGCTTCTTGGTAGTGCTCAGCTTGAGCCACTTAGCCATATCGCTTCCACGTAAACTCTGAGCTGCCTTACCATCGATGGCGTAAGCCAAGCCCTTGCGGGTGAAACCGTCTTCAGAAACGTCGCCACCCCAAGCAACGGTGTAACCCTTGTCGATAGCGTTGTCGATAACGCGCATCATCTCGTCCATTGGCAGGTTGTATGACTGTGGGAAACGCCAGTTGTCCTGTACCTCTACAGCAAAGGTCGTGTAGAAGGGATGGTGGGTGTAGCTGGTGATGCTAACATAGTCGTCAAGGTTGATGCCAAGACTCTTCATGAAGCTCTTTGGAGTGTACTTCTTGCCCTCGTAGGTGAACTCCTCAGGGCACTTGCCGAGGTAGGCGTCGAGGATACCCTGAAGACCAGCCTTCCACTGATTAGAAATCTTCTTGGCGTCGCTCTTGGCGATAGCAGCAACGTATGGCTCAAGGAGTGAGAAGAACTCGTTGAAGTTGTTGAGTGAGTCGCCATACAGTGAGCCGGGGAAAGGCATGATACCCTGTGGTACGATACCATGGGTCTTGAGGGTGGCGAGCACGTCTTCAGCTGAACCGCCCTGTGCAAACTGGCAGTCGCCATGATAACGAACTACCTGAATGGCACGCTCCATATAGGTCTTGTTGGCTACGAACGACTCGTCGAGGTCGTAGGTCTTACCAGTGGCTTTCAGAATCTCTGCCTCAAAGAAAGAGAGGGTAGAGTAGTCCCAGCACGTACCAGAACGGTTCTGGTCTTTGATAGAAGTGATGGGGTTCTCTTTGATGGTAGTGAATACCGGTTTGTTGCTAGCAGCAGAGTCTTTCTTCTCTTCTGCCTGTGCACCGAGGGCTACAGCAGCCAGCAGTGCGAGTGTGAAAATTTTCTTCATACAATCTTTGTTTTTATTTTAAAGTTTTGTTTTACTCATTTTTGTGGAGTCAGGATACTGGAGACAGTGCCATAAACTCTTCGAGCTCCTTGGGGTGATAGGGGATGCGCTTGTCGCCAAGGAAGCGGCAACCGTCCTTGGTGATGAGCACATCGTCTTCGATGCGGATGCCACCAAAATCCTTGTAGGTCTCGAGCTTGTCGTAGCAGATAAAGTCCTTGCAGTGACCACTGGCACGCCACTCGTCGATGAGAGCAGGGATGAAGTAGATGCCTGGCTCGTCGGTAACGACAAAGCCTTCTTCCAACTTGCGACCCATGCGCAGGCAATTGGTGCCAAACTGTTCGAGGTTGGGACGCGTCTCTTCGTCGAAACCTACGTAGATCTGACCGAGACCTTCCATGTCGTGGACGTCCATACCCATCATGTGGCCAAGACCGTGAGGCAGGAACATGGCATGCGCGCCAGCACGAACTGCCTCGTCAACATCACCCTTCATCAGACCGAGTTCCTTGAGGCGCTCAGTCATCATGCGACAAACGGCAAAGTGAACATCCATATATTTTACGCCAGGCTTGGCGACCTCTAATACATAGTCGTGGCAGGCCTCTACGATGGAGTATATCTCCAGTTGGCGCTGGGTGAACTTACCATTGACAGGCATCGTGCGGGTGTGGTCGGAACAATAGTCGTCGAGCTCGCAACCTGCATCACAAAGTGCCAAACGTCCATCTTCCAATCTGGCATCAGAGGGGTTGCCGTGCATAATTTCGCCATGCTGCGAGAAGATTGTGGCAAAGCTGGTGCCCTGAGCCAAAGAGCGAGCGATACCATCCACCTGTCCACCCACAAAGCGCTCGGTTACACCGGATCTGATAAGTTGCTGGGCAGTGGTATGCATGGCATAACCTACATTACAAGCAAGGTCGATAGCGGCAATCTCCTGAGCCTCTTTTGTAGAACGCATCTTGACAACAGCCTGGATAAGCTTCAGCGAGGCGGCCTCCTTCTGCTTGGAAGGATGGATGCCCAGCAAGTCCATAATCTGAATCTTTGTGTCGTGGCGATAGGGAGGGAGAAAGTGAATGGCCCTTTTTGTTGCTGTGTCACAGCAACAAACACTACTGAGCGCAGACATGGGGGCTGTCTTCTTGACGCCTACCTCTGCAGCGAGGTCGGCTACGGAGGGAGTGAAGCCCATCCATACGATGTCTTCTACATCGATGTCGTCGCCCAACAGCCATTCTTCGTCCTTATCTATATCAATGACTCCTACTAAGCCATCGCGATGCTGACCAAAATAGTAGAGAAACGAGGAATCCTGACGCATCGGCGCATAGCAGTTGGCGGGATAGTTGTAAGGAGCCTCGTTGTTGCCAAAGAGCACGATGATGCCTTCGCCAACCAGCTTCTTTAGTTCGGCACGTCGCCGAATATATGTCTCTTGATTAAACATTTTGTTACCTAATTTTTGTTTTTGCTTGCAAAGGTAATAAAAAAAAGTGCATAGAATGTACAGATTACACGGATTTTAACTAATTTTGCATGCGATATGAAGATTACTCAACAAACAGGATTGGTATTGGAGGGTGGTGGCATGCGTGGAGTGTTCACTTCGGGCGTGCTCGATGCCTTGATGAAGCATGAGGTGTATTTCCCTTACGTAGTGGCTGTGTCGGCTGGTGCCTGCAATGGTTTGTCGTATATGAGCAAACAGATGCGCAGGGCACGATGGTCGAATATCGACATGTTGCAGAAGTATGATTACATTTCGTTGCGTAGTCTGGTGCAGAATGGTAGTATCTTTGATCCAAAGATTCTCTACCAGCGTTTCCCCGAAGAGTTTGTGCCCTTCGACTACAAAACCTACGAGAAGAATCCTGCTGTATTTGAGGCTGTTACAACTAATTGTAAGACGGGTCGCGCTATGTATCTATCAGAGAAGCGCAACCACCAGCGACTGACACAGATAGTGAAAGCCAGTTCTTCACTACCTTTCGTGGCACAGATTACGGAGGTGGACGGCATACCCATGCTGGATGGTGGCATTGTGGATAGCATCCCCATCGTGCGTTCGATAGAAACAGGACATACGGAGAATGTGGTGGTGCTGACGCGCAACCGTGGCTATCGCTCTTCGGAGATGGACTTCAAGATGCCCCGCTTTGTTTATCATGAATATCCGCGCTTGCGAGTGGCTTTGAGTCGAAGAACGGAAGTGTATAACCAGCAGCTTGATTTGATAGAACGCATGGAAGATTGGGGCGAAATTATCGTGATTCGTCCAGAAAAGCCGTTGGAGGTAGGGAGAATTTGTCAGGATGTAGAGAAGTTGGAACGACTCTATGAGGAGGGATTCCGACTAGGTGAGAAATTCGTTTTAGAGCGTATTTCGCGCTAAGAAGGCATATATATAATAAGGTGTATGCATGTTGGGCGACAAGAAATGGAAAGAATTTGAAGTTTTTTCTAAAAAAATACGCGAAAAGTTTTGGTGTTTCAGAAAAAAGCAGTACCTTTGCATCCGCAATCGAGAGAGATGCTCCTCCAAGAGGATTTGAAATGCGGAAATAGCTCAGTTGGTAGAGCACAACCTTGCCAAGGTTGGGGTCGCGGGTTCGAGTCCCGTTTTCCGCTCAACATGTTGAACAAAAAAGAGTATTACAAGTAGGCTTGTAATAGTAAAAATGCCCAGGTGGCGGAATTGGTAGACGCGCACGTTTCAGGTGCGTGTGCCGCGAGGCGTGCAGGTTCGAGTCCTGTTCTGGGCACTCTTTTTTCTTCACAAGTTTAAACATGATGGAGAGGTGGCGGAATTGGTAGACGCGCTACTTTGAGGGGGTAGTGTCAATTGCGACGTGGGAGTTCGAGTCTCCTCCTCTTCACCATCAGTTTTTAAATTATCACATTATGCGGAAATAGCTCAGTTGGTAGAGCACAACCTTGCCAAGGTTGGGGTCGCGGGTCCGAGTCCCGTTTTCCGCTCTTCTAAGATCTTGATTTGAAAAACAAACTCATTCTAGAATGAATTTATATTTACGTTACTTTGATAGTGAAATTTTGGTTACGAATGTGGATGATGCCATCGCATTTTTGGCCAACATTGATGATATTGGTATGAACCCTATGCTGGAGAAAGATATCCGCGACTATGCAGCCAGTGATGTTTTTTATCCTAAGCGTTATAAGATTCGTCCTCGCGTGTACTTTATTATTATTAAGACCGAGGCTGCCAATATGCAAGACTTCAAGGATAAGAAGGCCGTACACGCTGGCGGTGCTCAGGGTGCTAAGCCTGTTTCTTCTGCCGTAATGAAGCTGAACGAGGAGCGCTTCGGATGGTATGAGGGTTCCATTGATTTTAAGCGTGTTCAGTTGGTGCCTGGTACGGGTAAGTTCCAGTATCGCGACACTCACTTTGTAGCTCGCGTAAAGGCTTCTTCTGGTCAGGAGTGCTACGACCGCATCGTAGATCATCTGTCTCAGCGTGTAGATAGCCGTAGCCAGTTCCCCTCTGCAAAGGGTAAGAACTTCAAATTCCAGTATCTGGGATTGTGCAAGTAAGTTTGAAATTTGAAGTTTAAGACTTTATGAATAAGGTAATGTTGATTGGTAATGTTGGCTTAGAGCCTGAGGTACGCTATGTGGAAGCTGGCGTTGCTGTTGCTCGTGTACGCTTGGCAACAACGGAGCGTGGCTATACGTTGCAGAATGGTACACAGGTGCCCGACCGTACTGATTGGCATACCGTGCTGCTTTGGCGTAAATTAGCTGAAGTAGTAGAGAAGTATGTGCATAAAGGCGATAAACTATATATTGAAGGTCGTATTCGCTATACCGTTTACGACGATAAACAAGGGCAGCGCCGCACTGCCACAGAGATATGGGCGGACAATATGGAGCTGTTGACTCCTAAGCCCGTATCGCAACAGCCTCAGGAACAGCCTGCGGCGACGACCAACGAATAACCCTCATGGACTATTTTCAAGATATTCTGAACGAAGTGACGCTCATGTCACCCTCTGTAGGAGCCATTATTGCGGGCTCTCTAGCATGTTTGCTATTATTTATCTCGGGTTTTGCTTCTGGTTCAGAGATTGCTTTCTTCTCTTTGTCGCCCACCGATTTGAATGAGTTGGACGAAGAAAAGAATGTGGAAGATGCTAAGATTAAACAGTTGCGTGACGACTTGGAGCGTACGTTGGCTACCATCTTGATAGCTAACAATCTGGTGAATGTTACCATCATCATGCTGTTTACCTATTTCTTCAGCCACACCATTGACTTTGGCAATGCGTGGTGGGTGGAATTCCTGATGATTACTGTATTGCTGACATTCCTCTTGCTGCTCTTTGGTGAGATTATGCCAAAGGTGTATGCAGGTCAGCGTCCGCTGAGCTTCTGTCGTAAGGCGGTGAATGGCATTTTGTTTTGTCGCAAGGTCTTCTATCCCTTTGCCAGTGTTGTGATGACTTCTGGAAAACTGGCTGATAAGGTGATGCTGAAAGAGAGTCATGCGCTGAGCGTTGATGACTTGGAGCAGGCATTAGAACTGACGGACAAGGAGGATTTGAAAGACGAGCAGCGCATATTGGAAGGTATCGTCCGCTTTGGCGACGAGACGGCAAAAGAGATTATGACTTCGCGCCAAGATGTGGTAGATCTCGACTTTAAGTCAACCTATCAGGAAGTGCTGCAGTGTATCGTTGAGAACAACTATTCGCGTATTCCCGTATATCAGGATAATAGCGATAATATTCGCGGCATCCTGTATATTAAAGACTTGCTGCCACATCTATCGAAGGGGCCCGCCTTCCGCTGGCAGTCACTGATTCGTCCACCATATTTTGTGCCTGAGACCAAGAAGATTGACGACCTGTTGCGTGAGTTCCAAGAGAACAAGGTGCACATCGCCATCGTAGTAGATGAGTTTGGTGGTACTAGCGGTATCGTAACGCTGGAAGACGTGCTGGAAGAGATTGTGGGTGAGATCAACGATGAGTACGATGAAGACGAGAAGAGCTATACTCGCATCAATAGCAATACCTATGTCTTTGAGGGAAAGACCTTGTTGTCAGACTTCTATAAGATTCTAAAGATAGACGATGAAACCTTTGAAGAGGTTGAAGGTGATGCCGACTCACTTGCCGGTTTGTTGTTGGAAATCAAGGGCGACTTCCCCAAACTGCATGAGAAGATAGAGTATCAGAATTTCAGTTTTGAAATTCAGGAAATGGATGAGCGCCGCATCTCAAAGGTCAAGGTTGTGATTAAGCGTGTGAAATAACAATTTGTTGCTATGTTCGAGCGTGAACAACCTCGAACGTAGTTTACCATTCCAACTCTGACCACCCCACAGCATAGTACCATCCCATCTTCTTGATATCCTCATTATAGTGGGTTGTACCATTGTTATATTTCTCTAATGGGAAGAACATACTGACACCACCAAAAGCTTCTTCTGTAACAGTGAAGTCGTAGAAATACTTGTTGTCGAAATCATATTGCAGATAGTTGGCGTGCCAAAAGGTACTCATACGTTTGTAGATAACCGTCTGGTCGAAAGCATCTTTCCATGCGGTATATGCTGCATTGTCGTTGGCAGTAGCCCAACGGATAATGTCGTTCATATCATAGAGCGTTTTGTATTGGTCTTCATATTTATATCCCCACGAATTACCATTAACTAAGCAGAAATAATAGATATGCCCATATCCGAAGTCGTCATGTGGCAGATTTTCTACTACAGCAGGTAATACCGCCTTGGTGGCAGTGGCTAAATCGTTCAACTTGTCGGTCTTAATGACCGAGATGGGCAGATGACCTCCCTTGATATCTATCTGTGTGTAGTAATTGTCGCATATAGTTTGATACATTTGCTCGTCGTTGTGGATGAAGAGGGCTGGGACTACCGTGTTGTATGGTGCGCCAGAACCAGTAATCTCGGATGGGGCTGCTATCAGGTATTCAGTACAATCTTTTAACTCGTAGGCGGTCTCAATATTCTGCATATTACAGCAGTCGCTAAAGATAAATTTCCACTTCATATTCAGCGATTGCAGTGCCTTGCGCATAGAAGGAATATTGAGCCACATGCCATTGTCCACGCCATAAGCCCTGCGGGGAATATAGTAGCGTTTATCAATAGAGTCTGTCTCTATAATCCATCCACTAGCGTGTCCCCAGAGTACCAATCCATAATCCTCGGTGGCAGGAGAGAGTTGCATACAACGACTCAATACCTCTGCAAAATGTTCAGGGTCAGAACTATAGAACTCTGTAGGATATTTATATAAGGTGTCAAGAGGCTGCTTGTCTTTTCCTGTCACTTTTGCGATGAATGGTTTGGCAGTGGCACTACTTCTGTCTACAAATACTAACAGACTCTCGTCGCGGCCCACCTGTTTGCGACCGTTAATCATCTCGTTGAGGTCACTCTGCAGATAGCTAGACAGGTTGTTGTCGCCTGCCATATATACGATAACGGTGCGTCGGGCAGGGACTTCTGGTTCCTGTGTAGGTTCATCCTTACTGCACGATGTCACCAATAAAAAGAGTCCAAATAGTATCAAAAAATGCTTCATAACAGTAATTTTATGCTGCAAATATACTAAATTATTCATAATACATAACTCATAATTCGTATTTATTTGTTATCTTTGCAGGAAATTTTTGGAAATAATGAATCATATCACTCGAAATATATTTCTCTTTCTAGCCTTATTACCCCTCTCGCTCTACGCTCAGGACTACTATGTGCAGTGCGAAGATACCTGTTCGCATATTCATGGCATCGACCTAAGTCACTATCAGGGTGAGGTGTTCTGGGAGACGATTGGCGATAATACTCACATGTCGTATGTTTATCTGAAAGCTACCGAGGGTGGCGATCGTATTGATGCTACCTTTGAGCGTAACATCTGGATGGCTCGTCGACATGGGCTCAAGGTGGGCAGTTATCATTTTTATCGCCCCAAGACCGACCAGCAAAAACAATTACAGAATTTTGTTTCACAGTGTATCCCTGAAGAGCAGGACTTGATACCAATGATTGATGTGGAGAGTACTGGTGGACTATCTACCGATGTGTTCTGCGACTCACTCTTCTATTTCCTCGACTTAGTAGAAGAGGCCTATCAGCAGAAGCCACTGATATATACAGGACGTAACTTCTATAATAAGCATCTGCAGGGAAAGATTGACGATTATAAAATCATGATAGCCATGTACACCGACGATGAGCCTGTAGTGGCTGACGATCGTGAGATTACCATGTGGCAATATACGGGTAAGGGCAGCATCAATGGCATTAGTGGCTATGTGGATAAGAGTCGCTTTATGGGCAATCATACCTTGCGCGAGATTCGCTTCAGACACCGATAAATCTTTTGACTATTCCTCAATGTGGGATAATGAGTGGGCAAAGTTCTTGATGAAGTTAGTAACAGCCTCAGCAGGATAATAGCTCATGTATTTGGCTGACTGCTTCACGTGCCACATCATTGCACCGGAATCGTTGGTGCGCACAAAGATACTCTTTCCTTGCGTGAAATACCAGTCGGCAGCTTTCTTCTCGGTGAGTTGGAATATGTCGCTGATGGTGCGCTGAATAGACTTGTTGACCGTAGCATTGGTGAAACGTATCTCTCGTTCACTGAAATGGAATAATTCTATCAGCAAGGCTCCTTCCAATCGCACTATACGGTCCATATTCAGTTGATGAATCCATGTCTTCAGCACCTCATACTCTATCACATCGCGCGTAGTACGCAGATAGACACCCAGCATGATAAGTTGGCGTAGACTGATGCCTTGTGTTAGGATATTACGGGCAATAGTAATCAGGCGCGTTAGGAGATTGAAGGTGGGGTCTTCAGTGCCAGATTCTTCAGCCAACTGCTGTAGTTTGTGATTAAGCATCGGGTTGGTCAGCTCCTGCTTAGTCTGTGGCTCACTCATCTCCGTATAGTCCTCCTCAAAGTGCTGGCGAAGTGAGGGACGAATGTCTAGGAAAAAATCATCCTGACTACGACGGATGCCGTCTCTTATCCATGGGGTGACACCATGAATCTGTGATATTTGATACAACTTATTCCACTTCCACTGCGACATGGGTTCGATATGCTCAACTGGTCTTGATGCTGAACCAAACGCTCCACTGCGGAGCAGGCGAAGAAAGTTGCGTTGTACGATGTCCATTTGTCCTTACTGATAGTTAACTATATCGTTTTGGGTATCTCAGCCATATCGACAGCAAGGCTGCTATGCCGATGGCGAAGGGGTAATAAAGATAGGGTAGTATGCTGATAGGATTCAGCTGAGCCAATCCTGCAGCCATCAACATTTGTGCCCCATAAGGTATCAAGCCCTGAACGGTACAGGAGAAGGTGTCGAGGATGGAGGCACACTTGCGATTGTCTACACCAAAACGGTCGGCTATACGCTTGGCAATACCACCAACGGTGATAATGGCAACGGTATTGTTGGCAGTACAAAAGTCTACCACCGATACCAATGCAGCCACAGCCATCTCTGCTCCACGCTTGGTCGATACGTGGCGAGTAAGTCGGTCGATGATAAAGTCAATACCACCATTATGCTTGATAATCTCCAGTAGTCCACCTGCCATCATCGTAATGATAATGAGTTCGCCCATACCGGTAATACCTTCGCCCATAGCTCCCATCCATCCGAAGACATCAAAGCTACCATCGGCAATACCTATACAGCCTGTAAGAATGATGCCCAATGAGAGTACGGCCATCACGTTCATGCCGAGAATAGCTGTGATAAGTACAAGTAGATAAGGTAATACCTTTAGATAGGCCACTTCGGGTATCTGTTGAGGTGCCGAAATGTTGGCACCCATAAAGAGATATACAATCAAGATAACGATTGCGGCAGGCACCACGATAAACGAATTGACGCGAAACTTATCGCTCAGTTTACAACCCTGTGTGGAGGTGGCGATGATAGTTGTATCAGAGATAAACGAGAGGTTGTCGCCAAAGAACGAGCCGCCCACAACGACAGCTGTCATCAGTGGTATACTGGTGCCCGTCTGCTCTGCCACACCTGCAGCAATAGGAGTCAGCGCTACGATAGTACCTACGCTGGTGCCCACGCTCACCGATATAAAGCATGCTGCTAAAAATAATCCTGCCAACAGCATATTAGCAGGCAGGAAGGTTAGTGCCATATTGACTGTAGCATCAATGGCTCCCATGACTTTAGCTGTATGGGCAAAGGCTCCTGCAAGGATAAATATCCATATCATTAGCATCATCTGTCCTTTGGCAGCACCACGACTATAGATGTCTATGCGCTGACGCAGCGGAATACCACCACTCATCACTACTGCATACATTGATGCTGCCATAAAAGCTACGGTGATGGGCACTTTGTAGAAGTCGCGGGCAATGATACTCGTAACCAGATACAATAGGATAAACACCATAAGAGGTGATAATGCTAACAGTCCTTTCCTCATACAGCATGCAAAGATACAAAGAAGAATGTAATTTGCAAAATAAATTTGGAGTTTTGCATACTTCTTCGTAAATTTGCATCATTTTAAAAGAAATAGTATGAACAATAAGGAAGAGAAATATCGTTTGCTGACTAAGCAGATTAGTGCATTGATAGAGGGCGAAACAGATGCGATAGCAGTGATGTCGAATGTAAGTGCTGCCATTCATGAAGAGATGGGATTCTTTTGGACCGGTTTCTATAGAGTGAAAGAGGGAGAACTGGTGCTAGGTCCCTTCCAAGGTCCTGTGGCATGTATGCATATTGGCTATGGACGAGGCGTTTGTGGTACAGCATGGAAGCAACAAGAATCTATCGTTGTTCCCGATGTAGAACAGTTTCCCGGACATATTGCATGTAGCAGCCTCTCTCGTTCTGAAATCGTTGTCCCTGTGTTCTCTCAAGATGGTAGCGTACGGGCTGTACTCGATATTGACAGTAAAGAACTCGCCACCTTTGACAATATAGATCGCCAGTATCTGGAAGAAATCTGTAAGCTGATTTCGAGGTGATTTATCGCATTTCATTGTAAATGAATAAGTTTTTCAAAGAAAAATTTGGCAGAACGGCAAAATCTTTGTACCTTTGCACCCGCTTTTACGAGTTAAGAGCATGAAATTCAATTTTAATAATCAAATTTAAGTTTTAAAAATTATGGCAACAAAAATCAGATTGCAGCGCGGCGGTCGCAAGAGCTATGCTTTCTATCGTATCGTTATCGCTGACGCAAGAGCACCACGTGATGGTAAGTTTACTGAGAAGATTGGTACCTACAACCCAAACACCAATCCTGCCACAGTAGATTTGAATTTCGAGCGTGCACTTTACTGGGTCGAGACTGGTGCACAGCCTACAGACACCGTTCGCAACATCCTCAGCCGTGAGGGCGTTTACTTGATGAAGCACCTGAAGGGTGGCGTTAAGAAGGGCGCATTCGATGAGGCTACTGCACAGAAGAAGTTCGATGCCTGGAAGGCAGACAAGCAGAATGGTCTGAACAAGATTGCTGAGGCTGAGGCTAAGGCTAAGAAGGACGCTGCTGCTAAGGAACTGGCTCAGGAAAAGAAGCTGAACGAAGAGATTGCAAAGAAGGTAGCTGAGAAGAAGGCTGCTGCCGAGGCCGCTAAGGCTGAGGAAGAGGCTGCAAAGGCTGCTGAAGCTGCTGCTGCTGAGGCTCCCGCTGAGGAGGCTGCTGCTGAGGCTCCTGCTGAAGCATAATCTTCGAAGAGGTAGAAAAATAATAGGGATGGATTTTTTATCCGTCCCTATTTCTTTTTGTTTTTATTCTTATCTATCTAAATAGAACTGCTCGTATTGCTTGGCCACCTTCATATAGTCGTGGTGGCGCTTGATATATTCAATGCTTTGTCGTTGGAGCTCGGGTATGCGCTCGGGATGTAATACGAGATTTTCTAATGCCTGATATACACTCTCATAGGTTGGTTCTACATTAATAATAGGGTGCAACTCATGCTCATCTAAGATGTCATAGTTCTCGGGTTCTCCACCACCAACAACCACAATACCTTTCGACATAGCTAGCAAAGCATTCATCGCGGGTGTATAGCTGTATAGCTGGTCGAGCAGCACATCACTACTATTTATCATCTGCTGATATTCGGCAAAGGGTACACCATAGGCAATTTTCATTTGTACTTCATTGGGATATTTTTTGGCAATCGCTTCTGCTGCTTTCAGCATGATGTCCGTACCTTTGTAAACACTGCGCTTCTTGCTTATACCGATGAACATCTTAATAGGTAATGGATGAGGCGCAATCGTTAATGGGTGTGCGATGGCTGGATAGGGGATGAATCGTGTCTTCTCTGGAAAATGAGGTCTATAACATACGTCATATTCGTAGAGTCCCGTGATGATACCATCGCAGTCGTTTGCAATCAACTTGTTCAGTCGCTCCTTTGCTGTTCCCAACCAGTCGCGTTGTTCTTTTAAAGCATCATCGTTTGTGCGCAGTTTCTCACCAATATTAAAGTCGCTATAGCGTAGTGGCTTCTGGTTGATACACTCATGCACCCAATAATAATCCATACCGAAAGCCCCCATAAACACACGTTTGTTATGCTTGCGCAGATAGCGATAAAAGAAGAACAGACGTTCGGCCCTCAGCTCGAAAAAGACAGGGTTGATAAGCTGTACCACATCATAGCCTCGCATTCTGGGAAGCAGTGTCCATAGCTTAAACATCAGTTGTATACCTCCCCATTTATCGGGTGTTCTCGCCACATCGATATCGCGTGGATAGTTCTTCCAGAAGTCACCATTTGAGATGACACACACCTCATGACCTAAGGAACGGAGTCCTTGTGCCAACAGGTTATGTACGTTGCTATATTCGCCTAAAAGTAGGATTTTCATCGTTCGCGTTTCAAATAAGGAAGGGTACACAAGAGGATATTTCTACCGAATGAACTATTAGTCATTCTTCTGAACCATTTATATTTCTGCGAGTAGTCACGATCGGGTAGTGGAAAGAAACCTTCAGCATGCAGTTCTTTAATACGCGTCTCTAGTTCTTGGCGAGAACGAGTCAGCGTAATAATGTTGTAGATGTAATCCATCGTCAGCTGAGCCACACGACGTTGCATGGCTAAACGGTCGTTGCTAGGCATACGGTCGCCCAACATACTGAGATGACGAATCACACTGATGGCATCGTTCAGTCGTTTCTGCTTGCTGGCATAATCCTTCTGGTGTACAGCCGATGTCTCGCGCTCACGGTAGTAGTAGGCTTTAACATTGGTATCATATACTACCTCTGCTCTTAATAGTAATTGAGGAGTAAATTCTTCGTCCTCACCATAGCAGATGCCTGGTGTAAACTCTAACTGACTCCTTACGGCATTTCGGAAGAGACAACAGCATGCTGCTCCTCGCATATTATTGTTGCGCATAAACTCGCTTCCACCACAACGTTTGGGTGCATCAAATGAGGTAGCCTTTTCTTTAGGATTATGCGTAAAGTCGAAAAGTATCACATCGGCATCCTTGCTATATCTCACGATGTCGAGACAATGCTCGTAGGGAGCTTGTATCAACGTGTCGTCGCCATCAATCAGTTGGATATATTTTCCCTTGGCCATCTGCAGACCGGTATTGCGGGCTACGCTCACGCCACCATTCTTCTGACGTACGTAGATGATGTCGTCTCCATAACCAATCAGTTCGTTCATCGGACTCACCTCTGAACCATCATCAATAACGATGATTTCGCGCTCAAAAGAACGTAGCGATAGTGCCAGAATGCTGTCGATACACTCGCACAGCATCTGTATAGGCAGATTGTAATAGGTGATGATAAAACTTACAATCGGCTGGGTTTCTTGACTAGATGTATGGATTTGATAATTCTGCATAATATTTTGATACCGAGTGTGTTGGTGATAAATGCTTTTAGTTTTTTAGAGGTTGGAAGTCCACTGGTTTTAATCGCTCTCTGAGGTAGTATGATAGCTCCACCTAAGCGCTCCCAAACATCAATTTGTATGTTGACGAGATACATATAATAGCTATCGTCGATGGGCATTTTTCCTGCGAGATGAGCTTCCAGTAATTGCTTGAGAGCATACCCATCGGCAGTACTCGTAATACCTTCTGGATTCCAACAATAATGATAGCTGCCTAGATGCGTAGTTGCAATCTTCTTTGTTCTGGCAAGCAGTTGGGGCAGGGTATAGACATCTTCAAACACTCTGCCCTTGGGGAAACGTACCTCTTCAAAAAGACTATGCTTGAATATCTTATTGCAAGCATAGGTATGCGTATATGCTTTCTCTCTCAACCAGTATTCGTTGATATCTTCGTAGGTATTGTCGTTAAGCGTAAGTCGCTCATCAATAGCATATTCTAAGATGTCATTGTCGCCCATCCTCTCTAATAGTGGCGCATAGGTATCAGGAGCTAGATAGTCGTCACTATCAACAAAGGTGATGTATTCGCCAGTGGCTATATTGATACCTGCATTACGCGCATCGCTCAGTCCGCCATTCGTTTTGTGAATCACGCGTATGCGCTGGTCACGCTGTGCCCATTCGTCACAAAGTTGTGGACAAGAATCGGGCGAACCGTCATCTACCAAGATGATTTCCATCTCGCTGACATGTTGGCTGAGCACACTTTCTACACAGCGGTGAAGCGTACTCTCAACGCGATAAACGGGTATGATAACGGATAATAACATGATGCAAAGGTACAAAATAATTTGGTAATTCGTAATAAAATGTGTAATTTTGCGTTTCGTATATTGAAATATATGGAAGAACGCACCGATAATGGCTATAGCCACGTACTAAAATACACCAGTTTGTTTGGTGGCGTACAGGGATTTATCATCTTGATAGGCCTTGTGCGTAATTGGGCTATGGCTCGATTGCTGGGCGCTGGTGGTCTCGGACTAAACTCCCTGTTGACATCTATGCAGAATTTTGCATCCCAGTGTACTAATTTTGGTATCTCGTTTGGTGCAGTTCCTCGCTTGTCAGAGTTCCACGAACAGCAGGAAACTCAAAAACTTTTGTACTATATCCAAGTTACTCGCCTGTGGAGTCTGATAGCTGCCGCCTTAGGCTTTTTGTTCTGTGTGGCCATCAGCCCGTTGATAAATGGTTTATCGTTTACATGGGGTAATCACACTTACCACTATGCGATGTTGGCTATTGCTGTGGCGACGTCGGCTATTGCTGGTGGCGAGGTGGTGGTGTTGAAGGCTACGCGTCGCTTAGGTGCTTTGGCAAAGATACAGATATATAATGTGTTGATATCCGTAGTAGTCTCCATACCTTTGTATTACTTCTTCTATCATTCAGGTGTGGTTCCTGCCATCGTGTTGATAGCTGCCACGAATATGCTACTTACGATAGCCTATTCGTATCGCTGTTATCCATTGCGACTGGACTTCAATCGTAGCATGCTTCGCGATGGTGCCGATATGATACGTCTAGGCCTGGCTTACGTGTTGGCTGCAGCGATAGGTAGTGCCACGGAGATGCTGATACGCTCTTATCTGAATGTAGAAGGTAATCTGGATGATGTCGGACTTTATAGTGCTGGTTTTATGATTACCATTACCTATGCAGGTATGGTGTTCTCGGCTATGGAGACCGACTATTTCCCTAGACTCTCTGCTGTGGCGCATGACATACAGGCTACCAACGAGACGGTAAACAAACAGACGGAGGTTTCGCTATTGATGCTGGCACCAATGTTGGTAGGGCTTCTCACATTCCTACCTATCCTGATACCCATGCTCTTCAAATCAGAGTTCTTACCTGTAGTACCGATGGCTCAAGTGGCTGTGTTGGCTATGTATTTTAAGGTGTTGACGATGCCTGTGGCTTATATCACGCTAGCTCGTCACCGTTCACTGGCTTTCCTGTTCTTGGAGTCGTCCTATTTTGTGGTACTGATAGTTGCGATTATGCTGGGCTACCAGTGGTGGGGTATCTTTGGTACGGGTATCGCTATCGTAGTGGCACATGTTGTTGAGTGTATGTTGACGATGGTGTATGCCTATAGGTATTACGACTATCGCTCTACGTGGGCCATTGCTCGCTATACTGGTGTCCAGATGGCTATTGGTTTTACGGCTTATGCCGTATCGCTATTATTTGAAGGCAGGCTCTATTGGACGATAGAAGCCGCACTGACCATTGTCAGCACGGCTTACTCTATCTCTGTGTTGCGCCAGAAGACGCACCTATGGGAACGCTTGAAACAGCGTATTAGAATCTAAAGTCGAGTTCTAAGTCGGCAAAGTTATAATTGTGCTTAGCCAGACTGCGATCGTTTACGCGAGCATACTCGAAGTTCAGCTGTAGCTTCTTGCTGAAGTAGTAGTTAGCACCAATCTCATACATGGTCTTGGCCTTGTTCCACTCCTTATTGCTACGATAGCACTGGTAACGAGCCTTTGCGTGCAGCTTAGACTTGATAACAGGAACGATACCGAAAGCATACCAACCATCAGCCTTGTCGCCTAGGTCGAGGTTTGAACCATAACCCTGGTTGTGGAGATACTCCGCACGGAAGGTATATTCGTTCTTGTCGTATTCTGCACTCAGCGCATAACGATTCTTGCGAGCGCTCTTAATGGTAGTAGATACCTTCTCGATGCTCTCTGTTTCGGGATTGTAAAAAGAGTAGGTTGTTGCCATAGCACCCTTAGTACCAGTCCATCCGAAGGCACCGATGCGCAGACCGTCGATAGGCATTACCCACAAACCACCGATAATATCCTTCTTGTTGTCGGCATCCTTGCTGTTGATACCCTCACCATTGTAAACACCTACCTGATAGTGCAACAGGCGACGACCATTGGCATTGGGGAAGAGGTCACCCTGAATCTGAATACCGATATCACGACCACCTGAAGACTTCTCACCAGTACGATCGCCAAAGCCAGAAAGGGCATTGATGACGTTAGCGTAAGAATACCAACCCTGTGTGATGGGGTTTGTTGGGTTCTCGAATGTGAAGGCACGCTTAAACTGACCAGCCTTTACACGGAACTCTTTGTATTTTACCCATTCTGCGTAGAGGTCAACGAGCTGTACGGTAGGCTCACCGGGACCCTTTACATTTGTACCCTGAATCTGAGCACGCCAGTCGAAGTCGCCAATCTTTCCGTCAACCATAAAGCGCAGCAGACGCAGGTTGAAGGTGTTAGTCTCTGCACCCTCCTGATCCTGTGCTTGATACTGCAACATACCGTATCCACTCACTTTCATGTTGCTTACCCACTGAGGCACCTCAACAGTCTTTTTCTCTTGTGCATTGGCAGTCAATGCAATAGCCATCAAGGCCAGAGTCATAAGTTTTTTCATAGTTGTTCTATTTATATGTTTAGTTATTTATTATCTGATTTCCAGAAGCACTACATTCTCTACATGTGGTGTATGAGGGAACATATCTACGGGCTGTACGGCGCATACCTTATATTGCTCGTCTAGCAGTTGTAGGTCGCGAGCCTGAGTAGCAGGGTTGCACGATACATAGACAATGCGCTTGGGGGCTGCATTCAAGATGGTTTTCACCACATCAGGATGCATGCCAGCACGAGGAGGGTCGGTGATGATTACATCGGGGCGACCATGCTCGGCAATAAAGTCATCGGTTAGAATATCTTTCATATCACCTGCATAGAACAAGGTATTGTCAATGCCGTTGATTTGCGAGTTAATCTTTGCATCCTCAATAGCCTCGGGTACATATTCAATACCTATCACCTTGCGTGCTTTCTTAGCCACAAAGTTGGCAATCGTTCCTGTTCCGGTGTAGAGGTCGTAAACCAGTGGCGCTTCGTCCTGTGTAGAATCACCAAATGCAAAGTCGCGTGCTACACTATATAGATGATATGCCTGTTCGGTATTAGTCTGATAGAATGACTTGGGACCAACCTTAAACTTTAGGTCTTCCATCTGTTCAAAGATATGGTCGTTGCCCTTGAATACCAGAATTTCTTGGTCGCCAATCGTGTCGTTACACTTCTGGTTGTCGAGATAGAGTAGGGATGTGATTTGTGGAAAATGGTCTGCCACGTGCTGCAACAGTTCCAGAGCCTCTTCCTGACTCTTAGCTGCAGTCTCCTCACTACTTCTATCATAGTGGAACTGGATAATTACCATCCACTCGCCCGTGTTCGAATTGCGTACGATAACATCGCGAAGCAGTCCTACCTGTTGACGCAAGTCGAAGAATGATAGACCATTATTGATTGCATAGTCGCGAATCTCATTACGAATCTGATTCTGCAGGTCGTCCATCAACCAACACTTCTCAATGGGCAGTATCTTGTCGAATGCCCCCGTGATGTGAAAACCTATCGCAGGTACATCTTTCAGACTCTGGCTCTCTTCGTTGGGCAATGTCTGAATCTGCTCTTTGGTCAGGTAGCGCTTGTTGGCACAACCAAAGTCGAGCTTATTGCGATACTCCTGTGTCTTTACCGAACCAAGAATGGGGCGGAACTCAGGCAGTTCTACCTTGCCGATGCGTGTCAGTTGGTCGTATATCTGCTGCTGCTTCATGCGCAACTGTTCCTCGTAAGGCAGCTGTTGCCACTTGCAACCACCACATACGCCAAAATGCTGGCAGAAGGGTTGCGTGCGTACCTTACTATATTCCTTATACCGAATAACTTCGGCCTCCATGAAAGAGTGTTTCTTGCGACGTACCTGTAGGTCGCAAACGTCACCGGGTACTGCCCAAGGCACAAATACCACCATGTCGTTCACTCTTGCCAGCGATTTACCTTCTGCAGCATAGTCGGTAATCGTAATATCCTCCAAAATAGGTAGGGGTTTCTTCTTTCGAGCCATTTATGTTTTTCTTTCTTTTCTGTTTTTATTGGGTGCAAAGGTACGAATTTTTTTGCCTCGCTCCAAATAATAAGCCCATTTTGGCATGTATTTCAGCGTCTTTCGTACGAAATCTCTGCAAAAATAATCTAATTATTTGCAGGTATGGAATTTTTTCCTTATCTTTGCAGGTTAGAATAAAAACACAATATTTATTACTTATATAATAACATAATTTTATGAGCCAAAAAAGAGTTTACCTCTTCGGCAATGGTAAGGCCGAAGGCAATGCAAAAATGCGCGAGGAACTTGGTGGCAAGGGTGCAAACCTTGCTGAGATGAACCACATCGGTGTGCCCGTTCCTCCAGGTTTCACCATCACCACTGATTGCTGTAACGAGTACTATCAGGTAGGTCAGCAGAAGATTATGGAACTGCTGAATGATGATGTGATGGCAGCTGTGAAGCATATCGAGGATTTGATGAATTGCAAATTCGGCGATGCTCAGAATCCTCTGTTGGTTTCTGTTCGTTCTGGTGCCCGTGCTTCTATGCCTGGTATGATGGACACCATCCTGAACCTTGGTCTGAACGACGAGGTAGCTGAGGGTATGGCTAAGAAGACCAACAATCCTCACTTCGTTTACGACTCATATCGCCGTTTCGTACAGATGTATGGTGACGTTGTGCTTGAGATGAAGCCCGTCAACAAGACTGATATCGATCCATTCGAGGAGATTATCGAGAAGGTAAAGAAGGAGAGCGGTGTTGTTCTGGATAAGGACCTCTCTGTTGACGACCTGAAGAAGCTGGTTAAGCTCTTCAAGACTGCCATCAAGGAGCGCACTGGTAAGGACTTCCCCAACGATCCTATCGAGCAGCTCTGGGGCGCTATCTGCGCTGTGTTCCGTTCTTGGATGAACGAGCGTGCTATCCTGTATCGTAAGATGGAAGGAATTCCCGACGAGTGGGGTACTGCCGTATCAGTTATGGCTATGGTATTCGGTAACATGGGTGATACCTCTGCTACAGGTGTATGCTTCAGCCGTGATGCTGCTAATGGTGAGAACCTCTTCAACGGTGAGTACCTGGTTAACGCACAGGGTGAGGACGTTGTTGCTGGTATCCGCACACCACAGCAGATTACAAAGATTGGTTCTCAGCGTTGGGCTGAGCGCGCTGGTATCTCTGAGGAAGAGCGCGTTGCCAAGTATCCTTCAATGGAAGAGGCTATGCCTGAGATTTACAAGGAGCTCGACGGCATCCAGAATAAGCTCGAGGAGCATTACCGCGACATGCAGGATATGGAGTTCACCGTACAGGAAGGTAAGCTGTGGTTCCTGCAGACTCGTAATGGTAAGCGCACAGGTGCTGCCATGGTAAAGATTGCTATCGACCTGCTCCACGAGGGTAAGATTGACGAGAAGACTGCTATCCAGCGTTGCGAGCCTCAGAAGCTCGACGAGCTGCTGCACCCTGTATTCGACAAGAAGGCTTTGGCTGCTGCCAAGGTTATCGCTCAGGGTCTGCCCGCATCTCCTGGTGCTGCTTGCGGTCAGATTGTATTCCACGCAGACGACGCTAAGGCATGGCACGAGAATGGCCACAAGGTAGTGCTCGTACGTATCGAGACCTCTCCTGAGGACCTCGCTGGTATGGCTGCTGCTGAGGGTATTCTGACTGCTCGTGGTGGTATGACCTCTCACGCTGCTGTTGTTGCTCGTGGTATGGGTAAGTGCTGCGTATCAGGTGTAGGCGCACTGAATGTAAGCTATAAGGACAAGACCGTTGAAATCGACGGCGTAGTATATAAGGAGGGTGACTACATCTCTCTGAATGGTACCACTGGTCAGGTTTACGCTGGCGAGGTTCCCACCAAGGCTGCTGAGCTGAGTGGCGACTTCAAGGAGCTGATGGACCTCTGCGACAAGTACACCAAGCTGCAGGTTCGTACCAATGCTGATACTCCACACGATGCACAGGTAGCTCGCGCTTTCGGTGCTAAGGGTATCGGTCTGACACGTACCGAGCACATGTTCTTCGAGGACCAGAAGATTGTTGCTATGCGTGAGATGATTCTTGCCGACAGCGTTGCTGGTCGTGAGAAGGCTCTTGCTAAGCTGCTGCCTTACCAGAAGGCTGACTTCAAGGGTATCCTCGAGGCTATGGACGGTCTGCCCGTTAACATCCGTCTGTTGGATCCCCCCTTGCACGAGTTCGTTCCCCACGATTTGGCAGGTCAGCAGACTATGGCCAAGGAGATGGGCGTAAGCTTGGAGGAAATCCAGCGCCGTGTTGACTCACTCGCTGAGAATAACCCCATGCTCGGTCACCGTGGTTGTCGTCTGGGTATCACCTTCCCCGAAATCACCGCTATGCAGACCAAGGCTATCCTTTCTGCAGCTTGCGAGTTGAAGAAGGAGGGTAAGACTCCAATGCCAGAGATTATGGTTCCTCTGATTGGTACTGTACACGAGCTCAAGCAGCAGAAGGAAGTTATCCAGTACGCTGCTAAGGAAGTATTCGCAGAGTATGGTATCGAGGTTGAGTTCGAGATTGGTACTATGATTGAGATTCCTCGTGCTGCCCTGACTGCCGACCTGATTGCTTCAGAGGCTCAGTACTTCTCATTCGGTACTAACGACCTTACTCAGATGACTTTCGGTTACAGCCGTGATGATATCGCTTCATTCCTGCCTGTATACCTCGACAAGAAGATTCTGAAGGTTGACCCATTCCAGGTACTCGACCAGAAGGGTGTAGGCCGTCTCATCAAGTTCGCCGTTAAGGAGGGTCGTGAGGTTCGTCCTGAGCTCCGTTGCGGTATCTGTGGTGAGCATGGTGGTGAGCCCAGCTCAGTTAAGTTCTGCGCTAAGATTGGCATGAACTACGCTAGCTGCTCTCCTTTCCGTGTGCCCATCGCACGTCTGGCTGCCGCCCAGGCTGCTGTTGAGGAGTAATTATCACTCTAACATAATGGGAAGGGACCTGTCCGTATGGGCAGGTCTCTTTTTTTAATGTTGAACAGGTAATCCAATCTTGACAAGAGGCAAATACAGTTGTATCAAAAGATAATACGATAACAGATGTGCTATATGAACTGTCAACAAATTAGATTTTACTTTATTTCGGTTGAAGACTCTGTCGGTATTCGCTGGGGGACTGGCCAAGATGCTTGGTGCAGTAACGGCTGAAGTAAGAGAGCGATGTGAAGTTCATCAGGTCGGCTATTTGGGTGAGGGACAGGCGTTCATCATTCAGATAGTCTTTCAATATAGGTACGGTGTGTCGGTCGATGTATGAGGTGACACTGTGTCCTGTCACACGTTTGATGGTGGCAGAAAGATATTTGGGCGATACGTTCAGCCGTTCGGCATAGTAGCTCACATCACGCTCCGTTCGGCTGATGCCAGTAGCAAGCAGAGCCATCAGTTGTTTCACGATGTAGGCTGTGCGGTCGGTATGGGTGTCTGTTGCATCACGTTGGGCATGGGCCTCGAAGATGTCGTACATCATCGTCAGGCAGAGACTGCCCATCAGTTCGCGATAGAACTGCAAATGGCTGTCGTCCTTGCGGTCACGAAGACGATGGAAGTCATCAAGCAGATGTCGTGCTTGTTCATTTGTCAGTTTGATAACGGGGTCTTGGTTCAGCGAGATACTGCCACCGATGCTGTAGTTGTTCGACGGCAGCAGGTTCTGCAGGAACTTGTAATCAGCAGCAAACCATTCTACCTGCAAGTCTGCATGTGCCGCTAAGTTGCTGATACGATCAGGCATCGGTAACACTATAAGGTCGTTTCTGACAATGTGATAGCAATGCTCGTTGAACACAAAACTTGCCTCACCTGCCAAGCAAAGCAGATGCATGCAGGTGTGGCTCAACTCACGGGAATTCATCCCATAAAAGTCTGTGGAATATTGAAAATCTGCCTTCATGACTGACAAAATTGCGATTAAGCGAGTGCAGAAAGCTTGCTTTTTGCCGAGCATGAGCAAGTTCGCGCAGTTTTACTGCGCAAAATTACACATTTTTTTATATATAAAAGAATGATTTAGGCAAAAAGTGAAAATTGTGAAGTAATTTGTGAAATAAAAGTATCAGGAAATCGTCGTAACTTTACACCCAAATTCAAAAGTATATTTAAAATGAATATCAAGAGTATTATCACAGCCGCATTGGCATTGCTCATCTCGACAGCATGCAGCGGCGGCGCAAAACAGGAGAAAGTTATGGCAAAGGACGGAAAGGCATTAGTAGTGTTCTTCTCACATGCGGGAGATAACTATGCAGTAGGAAACATTGAGGTGGGCAACACGAAGATTGTGGCCGACTACATCACGGAATTGACCGGTGCAGAGCAGTTTGAAATCGTTACCCACAAGTATGACGGCATGGCCTACAACCCACTCATCAAACTGGCGCATGAAGAAGCAAGGAACGGCGAGCTGCCCGAGTATGAGGGCGACATTGATTTGTCAAAGTACGATACGGTGTTCATTGGTGGACCTGTATGGTGGGGCACCTATCCGCAAGTGATGTTCACCTTCTTCAAGAAGCATGCTAACGACCTGAAGGGTAAGACCGTCATTCCTTTCACCACTCATGAAGGTTCTGGATTGGCCAACTGTGTGGAGGATGTGAAGGAAGCATTCCCTGGGGCAAATGTCACCAAGGGCTTCAGCATCTACGGTCACGAGGTGCGCACAGAAAAGAAAAAGGTCGAGAAGTGGCTTAATAGTTTAGGATATTAATAACGAAGATTATGGAGTATATTAAACTATCAAACGGTGTTAAGATGCCGACATTGGGCTACGGCGTGTTTCTGGTAAGCCCTGACGAGTGTGAGCGTTGTGTGAGCGATGCTTTGAGTGTAGGCTATCGCCTGATTGATACGGCACAGGCCTACCAGAATGAGGAAGGTGTAGGCAATGCCTGGCGCAAGAGTGGACTGAAGCGCGAGGACTTGTTCCTCGTGACGAAGGTGTGGATATCGAACAATGGCGAGGAAAAGGCTGCCAAGAGCATCGATGAGAGTCTGCGCAAGTTGCAGACAGACTATATCGACCTGTTGCTCATCCATCAGGCTTACGGCGACGTGTTCGGCACATGGCGGGCGATGGAGAAAGCCTATCGTGCAGGCAAGGTTCGTGCCATCGGTGTGAGCAACTTCCAGGCAGGCCGTTTCTTCGACTTCGCACACTACGTAGACTTGAAGCCGATGGTGAACCAGCTGGAGTGCAACACGCTTTCTCAGCAGACTGGAATTGAGCCGATTCTTGGCGAGTTTGGCACCAAGATGATGGCTTGGTATCCACTTGGTGGACAAGGTACTGACGGCATCGTGAAGAACGAACTGCTGACTACTATCGGTGCCAAGTATAATAAGACTGCCGCTCAGGTCGCTCTCCGTTGGCTCACCCAGCGTGGCATCGTGGCTATTCCAAAGTCGAGCCACAAGGAGCGCATGGCGCAGAATATCGACATCTTTGACTTCTCGCTGAGTGACGATGATATGGCTCAGATTGCCAAGATGAACCAGCATGACGCTGGTACCAGAGATTTCGGCGACCCACAGTTCGTGAAATACTTAATTAAGAATTACGGATAATAAAAAAACAACTATGTTAGGAAACTTTTCTTATTACAACCCAACCAAACTGTATTTTGGTGATGAGTCTTTGAACTTCCTCAAGGACGAACTGAAGGGCTACGGCCCAGTGGTGCTGCTCAACTACGGCAGTGGCAGTGTAAAGCGTAACGGCATCTACGACCAGGTGGTGGCTATCCTCAAAGAGGCAGGCAAGACCATCGTTGAGAACCCTGGCGTGATGACCAATCCCACCTTAGAGAAACTGCATGAGGGCGTCAAGATTGCCCGCGAGAACGAGGTAGACTTGATCCTTGCTCTTGGCGGCGGTAGCGTTTGCGACTACTCGAAGGCCGTGGCTGCATCTGTCTATTATGAAGGCGACTACTGGGACAAGTTCTGGCTGAAGCAGGAAAATCCCGCTAAGGACCAGAGACTGCTGCCTGTGGGCTGTATCCTGACGATGGCTGGCACAGGCTCTGAGATGAACGCCGGCACTGTGATTACAGATGCAGAGCATACTTTCAAGGTGGGGCATGTGTTCGACAGTCGTCTGATGCCTAAGTTCTCTATCCTCAATCCGAAGTTCACGATGACCGTACCCGAGAACCAGATGAAGGCGGGTATCTACGACATCATGAACCACATCATGGAGCAGTACTTCTCGGACTTCGATGACAACACCAGCGACTACCTCTCTGAAGGACTGATGCGTTCTGTCATCCACAGCAGCCGCATCGCTGTAAAAGATCCTCAGGACTACGAGGCACGCTCGAACATCATGTGGACAGCCACATGGGCACTGAACACCCTTATCGGGCTGGGCAAGCAGCAGGACTGGATGGTTCACATGATTGGTCACAGCGTGGGTGCTTGGACACATGCCCCACACGGCTATGCGCTGGCATCTGTCTCAATGGCCTACTATCGCTGCGCCATGCAGAACGGTCTGTCTAAGTTTGTGCGCTTCGCCAAGAACGTGTGGAATATCCAGAGCAACGGAATGACCGACGAACAGATAGCCGAAGCTGGTCTGCAGGCCCTGAAAGCCTGGATGCAAGAGATAGGTCTGCCCTTGACCATCACTCAACTGGGTGCCACTGAAGATATGATTCCCGGCATCACCAAGGGCACCATCTGCTATCCCGCCGGTTATCTGAATCTGACGAAGTCAGACGTGACAGAGATTCTTAAGGAGAGCATGTAATATGAAACGAATCGTCTATTTATTTGTAGCATTATTGATGATGGCAACAGCAGATGCACAGACGTTGACAGAGCGTCAAAAGGGATTGGCAGCATGTGCCTGCCTCATGGCACAGGGTGATATGAATCGTTTGGAGCCTACCGTGCGTATGGCTCTCAACAAGGGCGTAACCATCAACGAACTGAAGGAGGCCTTCTCGCAACTCTATGCCTATACCGGCTTTCCACGTTCGCTGAATGCACTTGGCGTGCTGAGCAAGGTGTTGGAGAACGGACGGAGCAGCGAGAGCCATCCGAGCTTGCTCGAAGATGGTCGAGTCGTGACGGACGAAGGCAAAGCCAACAAGCAGCCGGAATGGCAAGAAGGCAAGCCTTGGAAGCGTCCTGCAGAGTGGGATGATGCTAAGAAGGCTTACGAACTGGGCGTGAAGAACCAGACACAACTCTCAGGAAAGCCCTTTAACTATGAGTTCTGTCCGCAGGACGACTACTATTTGAAGTCACACCTCTTTGGTGACATCTTCGCTGGCGACCAGCTCTCTGCTGCAGATCGCGAGATAGTAACCGTAGCAGCCCTGAGCGGTCTCGATGGTGTTGCTCCACAACTGGCTGCCCACAAGCAGGGCGCCGTGAATATGGGCAACTTAAAGCAACAGGTCGATGAGCTCTGCACTTGGCTCTGCAACGAAGGTTACACCCTGAACACCAAGTGGCCCAAGGGCGAGCCTAATCCTTACGGAAAGTATTTCATTGGTCAGAGCTATCTGGCAGATGTCGGTGGTGGTGTGATGAACGTCACCTTCGAGCCTTGCTGCCGCAATAACTGGCATATTCACCACAAGCAGGTACAAGTGCTCATCTGCGTTGCTGGGCGCGGCTGGTATCAGGAATGGGGCAAGGCTCCCGTTGAGATGACTCCCGGCACTGTCATCGCCGTACCCGCAGAAGTCAAACATTGGCATGGAGCACAGAAAGACTCTTGGTTCCAACACCTGACCTATCATAAGGATGTTCAGGAAGGAGCCGGTAACGAGTGGTGCGAGCCTGTAGATGATGCTACCTATAATGCATCTTCATATCGTCATCATCATGATTAATATAGCAAAAAAATCTTCTCATATTACTTCAAATTCTTGGTGAAAAACTCTGCCAGCTTATTCCACGGAATCATGTTCTTGGGTAGACCCTGACCTGACTTTTCCTCGTAGCCGCCATCGTAGAGGTCGCAGTGAGAGGCGTCGGGGATGATGAGCAACTCTTTGTTCTCGGGGTTGGGATTCGGCTCACCCACAAACTTGTAACCTTCAGCCTTTCCGTCAACCATATAATGATAAGCAGCCTCGCCAAAGTAGCGTGAATGGGCATCAGCACCATGCATCACGAGAACAGCAGAGCGGATCTCGTTGATGTAGTAGAGGAAACGGCTGTTGGCATAGGCCTGTGTTCCGATGACGCGCCAGCCGTCGTTGGAATTGCCGGAACGCTTGTGGTAGCCGCGTGGGGTCTTGTAATAGTCGTAGTAGTCGTGCACGAAGTTAGGCGCTTGTGGGGGAACGGTGTCCAGCACACCTCCAGCCATCGCGTTGGGGTCGGTGAGGCGTTGCTTTGAAAGGTTTTCGCGGTTCCTATGACGCCACTGCTCGTTGTCGAAAGCATCGTTATAGTCGTTGCCACTGACACGAGTCATATCATACATCGTAGAGGCTACGGTAGCCTTGATGCGAGTATCGGTAGCGGCAGCATTCAGTGCGATGCCACCCCAACCGCAAATGCCGATGATGCCAATCCGTTCGGCATCCACATTGTCTTGTTTCGACAGGAAATCGACAGCAGCCATAAAGTCCTCGGTATTGATGTCGGGCGAAGCTGTACGACGCGGTTCACCGCTGCTCTCACCTGTATAGGAAGGGTCGAAAGCGAGTGCTACGAAACCACGCTCTGCCATCTTCATGGCATAGAGTCCACTGCACTGCTCCTTCACGGCGCCGAAAGGCCCAGAGACGGCGATGGCTGCCATCTTACCTTTGCTATCCTTCGGCGTATAAAGGTCTGCCGCCAGCGTCAGTCCATACTGTGTTTTAAACGTCACCTTCTTGTGGTTCACCTTCTCGCTCAGCGGGAACACTTTGTCCCACTCCTGCGTCAATTCTAACTTCTGTTCCATATCGTTATTAGTAGTTTGTTTGTTGTTACATGCTACGAGGATACTGCATATCAGTATCGTGGCAAAAAAAGACCTTTTCATTTTTCTCTACTTTCTATGTTATACCTTTTCTCCTAATTCAAATGCCTCTTGGAGTTTGGGATTACCCATTATCTCACGAGCTTCGTTCACGCCTCCACAGAATAGTGTGCCAGCCATGCGTGACTTAGGATAGCAATCCACCCATCCTTTCAGGCCTGCTTCTGCTCTCGTCGAAGTATCGTCCTCGTCTTCTGCTGCCGTTGACAGCATATAGACATCGCGGAACTGATAATCCTGTTCGTACATACCGTTCATGCGGTCTATGAGGGTCTTCATCTGACCGCTCATCTCATAATAGTAAATAGGTGTAGCCCAACATACTACATCGGCCTCCAGTACCTTTGCCATGATGTCGTTCACATCGTCGTTGATGACACAGCGGCCCAGCTTTTGGCAACCGAAGCAGCCTTTGCAAAACTGTATATTCTTACCTACAAGAGAAATCTTCTCTACTTTGTTTCCGGCAGCCTTTGCTCCTTCAACGAACTTGTCTGCTAACATGTCGCTGTTTGAGCCGTGACGCAGACTTGTGGAAATAACTATAACTTTTTTCATTGTTTTCTAATTATCTTTTTACCGTTTTGAATTATGATTCCTTTATGTCCAGCCTGAGCTAATGTGCCTTGCAGAGTATAGCAACTTTTATCTTTTAACTTGTCACTCTTAACAGTATTGATGCCTGTAGTCTCTGCAAGCGATAGCGTAACACTGATGTTGTTTTGGCCAGCCTTCAGGAATGTGCGAAGTTCACTTTCTGACAGTCCGTCGATATGTCCTAAACGTGTATAGCTATAGGGGTTAGAACCATAGAAGATACATATGTATTGTCCGCTATAGAGAACGACATCTCCGGGCTGGGCTGTCATCTGCTCGTTTTTCGTTGTCAGTGATCTGCCCAAAGCCCCCCAAATCTCAAAATTGTTGTCGTTGAGCGTGACCGTGATGGGCGCATCTTGCAGTGCAGCAACCAACTCGCGTGTGGCATCATTGTCCACAAGTGTCGCGCTTTGCGTTTGTCCATCGATAGTGATATAAATTTTATTCATAGTAGGTGTTTCTGCTTTCGCTTCGTTGTCTGCAGAACAGCTGCAGAACAGCATGGCGGCTAAAAATAATAAATACTTATGCATCGTTATCTCTGCTTTTTGAATATCAGTTTCA
Organism: Prevotellaceae bacterium MN60; assembly: GCA_900199555.1. Lineage (GTDB taxonomy): Bacteria > Bacteroidota > Bacteroidia > Bacteroidales > Bacteroidaceae > Prevotella. The sequence goes on along the minus strand of FZQZ01000001.1, from coordinate 68,758 downwards.
TTGTCTTTGGGTCGAGCGGCTTCATCGTTGGTAGTTTCAGGTCTTTCACCATGTGGAGTGTGCCCTGCTTGTACTTCTGGAAGTGGTCGGTCTTGAGATGCTGCTGATAGGATTCATCGGAGGCATAGATTTCGAGGATGCGAATCTGGCATGAGTCTTCGGCACTCTGCATGGGGTACAGGCAGATGACACCAGGCTCGCGCTCTATACTCAGGCGATCCACCTCGTTGGCAAAGGCTAAGTATTCCTCCAGATACTGCGGATAGACCTCAATCTCAGCAATGCGGACAATCATGTTTGCTGTGGCGATGGCTGCTGATGGCTTTTCTCCTGTCTGTTCTAACAGCCATTTCGCATTCTTCCACAGAATCATGTCCTTTAATGGTGCCAGGTCGGGATCTTTCGAGAGATAGTCCTTCATTCTTGCCAGACTCTGTGTGAGCACTTGCGGAGCGACGTAGGGATAGTCGGAACCATAGAGCAGATGGTCAGGTGTGGTGATGGTGAGCAGCATGCGGATGACCTCGGGAGAGTGTGCCCCTGCAAGGTCGTAGTAGAGGGTTCGGAGGTTGGTCTCGTAGTCAATCTCACCTACCATCTTGTTGGTCTGCATCACGGGCGTCAGCGATTTCATACGAGGGATGGCAAGTGGCAGATAGGCACCGCAATGGGGCACTATTACCTTTATATTATTATAGCGGGCCAACACGTTGCGACTGATCATATTCGATACGGCACGGGTAGTTTCCGAGAGATACTCCTGCATGGCGAGCGGTGTCTGCTGCATCACCTGCTTGTTCACTGGCTCAGGGCGATGGGGATGTAGGATTACCACTGCCTTACGCTCGTTCAAGACCGAGAAAAGCGTATCGAGTTCTGGTGCGCCAAGATACTGTCCGTTTACGTTTGTTGCCAGTTTAATGCCGTCAGCCTTCAATACATCAAGTGCATATTTCACCTCCTCAATGGCTTTCGAGACATCGGGTAGGGGTAGGGCAGCACAGAACAGGAATCGTTCAGGGTGCTCCTTCTTGATACGAGCGGCAGCCTCATTGGTTTTTCTCACCATCTCCGCTGACGAAGGTTGTGGTGCCCCCAATGTCAATACCGATGTCTCCACACCAGCCTCGTCCATCCATCTGAGATGATTCTCCACATCGTACTTCGGCAAGGGAAATCCCTCGTCCATCAGTCGTCCCTCGTTTTCAAGAGTCGACACAAACTCAGGAGTGATGAGGTGTGAGTGCACATCAATCACGCCCTGAGCGAAACCGTTTGCTGCTATCATAAGACTCAGCAATAATATTGAACGTTGAAAATTGAACATTAACTCTAAACTATCAACTATAAACTATCCTTCAGTACTTGTACTACTTCGTCGCGATTCAAGATGTAGTAGCCACCCTGACAGATGGGGCAGGCATCAGCCATTCCCTCAATCAGCTCTGGCTTGGCACCACATTCGGTGATATTCATCGCCAATCCCAGTTCGCGCATCCACTGCTCCATCGTCTCCAGACCTTCCATCGCAACCTGCTCGTCGGTCTTAACCTTGGCAGAAACGCCCCATACGTTCATGGCCAGACGCTTGAACTTCTGCACGGCATCGGGCGACTTGCTGATGAGCAGACGGTAGTAGGCACCGCTGACGGCAGCGAGGGTGTGACCGTGAGTGGCATCGGTATAGGCAGCCACAGCCTGACCCAGCATGTGCACCATCCAGTCGGTGGCCTTAGCGCGGTCGATGAGTGTGTTGAGTGCCCAAGTGGCTGTCCACATGATGTTCGAGCGAGCCTCGTAGTCCTCAGAATTCACGTTAGCCTTGCGGCTGCTGACGATAAGTGAGCGCATCAGTCCTTCGGCGATATAGTCGCTGGTGTTGTCGTCTGTGCCCGAGAGATACTGCTCCAGAATATGACTCATGATGTCGTAGATACCAGCCACCATCTGATACTTGGGAACGGTGAAGGTGAAGCGAGGGTTGAGAATGGAGAAATCTGGGTTACGGAAGTTATAGAACAACTTGCGGTTTTCCGTGTGACTGGAGATAACCGAACAACTGTCCATCTCAGAGCCTGTGCCAGCCATCGTCAGCACACATCCTACGGGAATCCAGCGGCACGTCATCGGTTGCCAGTTCTTGAAGTAATACTCCCAAGGGTCACCATCGTACCAAGCACTTCCGGCTACGGCCTTGCAGTAGTCAACGGTAGAGCCACCGCCCACGCCAAGGATGAAATCGACATTCTCCTTGCGAGCCGTGTGGGCACCTTCTAATACCTTTTCTATAGTAGGGTTTGGCATCACACCCGCCATCTCTACCACCTCGCAGCCAGCCTTTTTCAACTCAGCCATCACCAGGTTGTAGATGCCGTTGCGCTTGATGCTACCACCACCATAGCAGAGCATCACCTTCTTGCCATAGTTTTTCAGTTCTTCACTCAGTTTGCTTAAAGAATCCTCACCAAAGTGCAACTTCGTAGGATTGTGGAATGTAAAATTGCCTAACATAATTATATAGTTTTAAGTTTCTGGGTGCAAAGGTACACATTATATATTATATAGCTATTACACAAATTGGCTGATTATATACCAATTTCGCAGAAAGCGCTAAAAAACCATTAAATTTCTACCATTATTAGACTATTTTATGTATCTTTGTTCCCGATATGAGGAATATTTTGAAGGTAGACAGCCCCAACGACTATGCTCGTTATGTGGATGCTCCGGTGTTGCACCCATTAATTAGCATCATCCATTACGACGAGCTGGCACCCTTCCGTCATAGCCTAAACAACTATGGCGTGTATGGACTGTTTATCCAGCGACAGTTCCCCCTCAATCTCTCATATGGCATGCGAAAACTGCAGGTGAGCGATGGTTCAATCATTGCAGTGGAACCAGGACAGATAGGCGGATTGGAAGACAATGGCGAGCGTATCTCGTTATGTGGTTGGGTATTGCTGTGGTCGCCTGAACTGTTGCACGGCACTGAACTGGAACGCCAGATAGACCGCTATCAGTTCTTCTCGTATTTCTTTGATGGTTCGCTGCGCATGGAGCCCGACGAATGGCTCTGTATCACGCAACTGGTGACCCAGATGCGACAAGAGTTGCAGACACACGAGGACTCCCCGTCTTTGAGAAATGTGCTGCTGGCTTATCTGCGCCTGATACTGGAATACTGTAATCGTATCTATCAGCGCCAGCTTTTCGAAGAGGACAGGGGAGAGGCTGACCTGCTGAAGCGCTTTCACAACTTGCTTCAAACCTATTTTCGTGAGAACCGTCAGCTGATGCAGGGTTTGCCTACCGTCGCTTGGTGCGCTTCCGAACTGGCTTATTCGCCTCGTTATTTTGGCGATATTGTCCATAAGGCAACAGGTGGCACAGCTATCGGTTACATACATAATTATATAATCAATCAGGCGAAAAGTCTGTTGATGCAGGGTCACAACATCAGCGAGACCTCCCGCCTGCTCGGATTCGATTTTCCCCACCATTTCACTCGTCTCTTCAAGCGCATCACGGGACTTACGCCCAGCGAGTTCTTAGGGAAATCCGATGCTGGCTCAAAGACAGACATTGCATCGTGACATGTCGTCCGAGGGTGTCAATGACTATTTGTTTCTGCTTGCTGCCACCCAGACGGGTTCCTCACTCATCACGGGCTTGCTGACGGCCATCATGCTAGAGAGGTTGTGAGGCACGCAGGTCTGAGTTCCCAGGTTTTACGTAGTCCATATTATTTCTGCTTTTTGAATATCAGTTTTATCGTCTCTGGATTGAGTGGTTTCATCGTGGCTATGACATACACTTCCCGCAGTTCGACAAGATTGAAGTGAACGGCGAAAATGCCCATCCTTTATACACTTGGTTAAAGGAACAGGCTGGTGGTGGTGACATTAAGTGGAATTTTACTAAATTCCTTGTTAATCGTGACGGTAAAGTCATTAAACGCTATGAGTCACGGGATCAAATTGCAACGATTGAGGCCGATATGCAGATGAAGTAAGTCTTGTTTTCTAGCTCAATAACTAAAATATCGTTTTTCAGAAATGTAAACCATTCAAGAAATACGATAAATGAAACTGTTTAGATGTAATAAATCATAAATCCCAAGGTGGTTACATCTTTTTTTGAGAATAATTGCGTAAATTTGTACGCAAATATTCATGAACACAACTATTTTTAAAAAAACTACCAACTAAATGAGAAAGTTTGTTACCACCCTGCTGGTAATACCAGCTTTGCTGATGGCTTCGGCGCAAACAGAGAATGATAGAAGATTTGATGATCTGTATCATTTTATTGAAAACCTTAACGTATTTGAATACGGACAGGAGGATAGTCGTGCGTATTACATTCCTGGGCATCATGTTCTGCTCAACGGCAAATGGAAGTTCTTCTATGGCGATACTCCTCAGGAAGTACCTGCCAATTTCTATGAGGAGAAATTCTCCGATGCGAAGTGGGCGGTTATCGATGTGCCGTCAAACTGGGAGATGAGAGGCTATGGTGACCCGCTGTTTCGCAACGTGGCATCACCATTCAAGGCCAATCCCCCAATGACACCGCGTGACTATAATCCCACGGGAGCATATCGAACCACGTTTACTATACCTGCCGACTGGAATGGTGAAGAAGTTTTTCTGCGTTTTGAAAAGGTGGCGTCTGCCTCATTTCTATGGATAAATGGTCATGAAGTGGGCTATAATGAGGGGGCACAGGAACCTGCGGAATACAATATTACTCCATATCTGAAGAAAGGTCGCAACACGTTGGCTATGAAAGTAATTAAATATAGTGACGGCTTTTATCTGGAGGGACAAGACTATTGGCGCTTGGCTGGCATCTTCGATGATGTCTATCTTTATGCCACTCCCAAGACGCGTCTGTTTGATTGGTACGTGACAACAGACTTAGACAAAGATTATCGCGATGCGGACCTGAATATTGATGTGACCATTAGAAACTATGATAAACAGCCGGTTAGTACACCATTGAAGGTTCAAGCTATATTGACAACAGACGATGGCAAGGAAGTAGCTCGCTTAGAAAGCCAAGTTGCAACGTTTAATAGCGGCAGCAACACATTAGCGCTAAGTATGAGTAAGCATATCTCCAACCCATTGAAATGGTCGGCGGAAACACCGAATCTCTATAATCTCAAAATGTATCTTGTGAATGCAACGACGGGTAAACGCCTCTCGGAGAGCACTTCTGAGGATGCACGTCAGGACGTGGGCTTCAAAGAGACTGAGATGCGCAATAATGTGTTCTATCTGAATGGTAAGCCATTAAAGGTGAATGCCCAGTGTTCGCACATGCAGGACCCTGACAACGGCCACACAGTGACTGACGAACTTATTAAAAAGGATATGACCATCCTGAAACAATTTGGATTTAATGGTGTGCGAACAAGCCATTATCCCCCTGTGCCACGCTACTTGGAATATGCAGCTCGCTACGGATTGTATATCATTGATGAGGCTGGCGTAGAGGCACATGCCAACGAGTGGGTTTCGGGAGACAAGCGCTTTATTCCGATGTATAGAGAACGTGTGCGCCGTATGGTGTTGCGAGATAGAAACCAGCCTGCGGTACTGTTCTGGAGTGCGGGCAACGAAAGCGGTGAAGGACCTAATATCGGTGAGGTAATTGATGAAGGTCGTAAATATGACCATACTCGTTGGTGGATGTATGGTGGCAATGCCTACAGCCATCCCGCAGAAGATATTATTGGTCCACGCTACCCAACGGCATTGGCTCTTGACCTCAGAGTAGGACGCCATGGTGATGGAGATGTCCGTCCTTCGTTCATGGATGAATATATATCTGTTGCAGGTAATAGCGGTGGTATGTTTGATGAGATGTGGCGTGCCATCTATACCCACGAGCGTTGCATTGGTGGTGCTGTATGGGACTTTGTGTCACCAGGGCTTACTCAGCCAGCTCGCAGGCTTATTGACAAGTCAGGACATGATGTGATGGCGCATATTATGGGTAATGCTAAATTAGTGACAGATAGTAAAAACCGTAAAAATCATGTGATAGATCTCAGCGGACATGACGAGTGGGTAGAAGTCTATCGCGACGATTGCTTGGAGATTACTGGTAATGCGTTGACTATCAGTTTTGATGTTTGTCCTCGTAAACTCATCAGTTCTTGCGGATCCTTTGTAACCAAAGGAGAATGGCAGTTTGGCGTTGAACAGAAGGGTAGGGAACAACTGGTGTTTTACATCAATACCGACAAGGCTCCAGAAGAAGCGCAAGGTGGAGCACGTTCATTTGGAAGAAGACCCGCAGCAGCAAACCATAAGTATGAACTCTCAGCCCTGCTGCCAAATGATTGGGAAAATAAGTGGCATCATGTGGAAGCTCGTTATGATGGCAGTCAGATGATTGTGAGCATTGACAATGCGGAAGTAGCCCGAATGGAAGCTCAGGGCAATATCATCAATGCCCCCTTCCCTGTAAACATCGGTCGCAACGAGCAGACTCACGGACAGGATACCCAAGTGTATATCTGTGACGCTCTGATGGACAATGTCATCATTGCAGATGCATCGGGACAGTTGTTGAACCTGGACTTTGAGAAAGAGCAGCGGGAAGGCAACTATTTCAGTTATGGCATAGGTGCTCGTACCTACGGCACTATATGGCCCGACAGAACCGTTCAGCCGGAAATCTATCAGATGAAAAAATCTGCTCAACCCATTTCCTGCACGTTGCTGAGCGCTGACAACGCAAAAGTAGAGATATGGAATAGAAACCATTTCCTCAATACATCTTATTATGATATGAAATGGGAACTTTATGAGGATGGCGTCTGCCTGCAACAGGGAACACTCAATCCTCAAGTCGCACCATTGACAAAGAAAGTAATTACCATTCCCTATAGTCGTCCAGCTATCAAGCCTGGATGTGAATACCGTTTGATGATTACAAGCAGTCTGAAGAGCGATGAGCTATGGGCACAGAGAGGGCATGTCGTGGCTTGGGACCAGTTGGAATTCCCTTGGCACCAGTTGGCTTTAACATCTGACAAAACCATTGGAAAAGCTGTGCTGAGTCAAACAAACGATACCATCACTGTCAGTGGCGATGGATTCTCTTATTCATTTACTCCTGATGGACAACTATACAGTATGCAACAAGCTGGTCAGGAACTGCTCAAATCTCCGTTGCAGATAAATGTTTGGCGCGCTCCATTGGCTCTCGAGGTCGATGGCTGGGATCAATACAACATCTCATACACTAATCGTAAACCTTGGAATGGTGGACAAATTGCTAACGAATTCTATAGCAGTAACCTGAATGCCACCACTCGCATTCCCATCTCTTGTCAGGCATTCGAAGCCGATGGTCAGGTGTATGTCAATGTGCGCTGTTTCTCGCAGTTTGGTGCTCCTGTCAATACATCGCTTGATGCCTATATTACTGGCCTGCGCTATTCTGGCTTCTCTGAGGTTTACGAGTACCGTATCAATGGTGATGGTACCATCGCATTGCATCATATACTTGAACCTGAAGGTCAGATGCCCACTCTTTTGCCACGTATAGGACTGACTATGACCCTATGCAATCCGATGCAACAGGTGAAGTGGTATGGTCGTGGACCCGAAGAAAACTATCCAGATCGTAAGACGGGCTATGCCATTGGCATCTATGAAAACCAAGTGGACAGTATGTTCGAGCCTTATCTCATACCGCAAGACTGTGGATTACGTTGTGACAATCGTTGGCTTTCTATGAGCGATAAAAAAGGACATGGATTACTCTTCGCAATGGACGAACCGTTCAATTTCAATGCCTATCACTACAGTACCGACAATCTGACGAAAGCGGTATATACCTATCAGCTTCAGCAGCAGGATGGCATTACGCTCAACCTCGACTACAATACTACTGGTGTTGGTTGTACTGCTTGCTATGTTCTGCCTGGCTATCAGGTTAAGCCCACCCGTTACGAACGTCGTCTGACGATAAAACCACTATCTACTAATTAACTGTGCTCTTGCAGAAGATTCATGCCGGTGGCAATACCGCTCCTCAGCGCGACGAGCGTCAAGCCTTCATGAACTTTATCAGATAAAAAAGAGTACTTTGGGTGCTGTAAAGTGAGGAATAATCACTACCTTTGCACACAAAATTACTGATGATGGAAAATTTTGAAGCACAATTACGCAACGACCTGCAGCAGTTTCTGCTCAGCATGAACGAGGTGGACGAACGCATGCCCGAGTGCCCCGATGTGGAAGATAAGTGGAAGGAGATAGCCCAAGCCTATCTCCCTGATGGCATTCGCGAGTTTCAAGACTATCCCTCTGCCTCGCTCGGCTGGATGATGTATATCGGTATGGCAGTAGCCAAGATGTGGGATACAGAGTGGGAGATATACTCCAAGCTCGACGACCTCTATGCCTATCTGCGCGACAAGCGAGGCTATGACGCCATGGACGAGTATATCCGCGAAGAAGTGCTCCTGTTGCAGGGCGTTGACTATAACGTATTAGAGAAACTCACTGGCGAGTGTGCCTCACGCGTATATAATGCGCTGATGCATCTGCGCCTTGAACCAGGCACCAAGGAGGCCTTTACCGCCTATGTTGCCTGCCTTCATCAACTCTACCTGATGGGTGCTGCCGTACAGCTCAAGCGTATGGGCTACCACATGAGTAAGATGTAATAAAGGGGGTTATCAATATTTTTTTCTTTCGGGAGGGGATATCACGCCTTCGCCTTTGGCTTAGCCTTACGCTTGCGCTTAGGCTTCATGTCGTCTATGCTCAGCGCCTCCAGTTTCGACATCTGCTTCTCGTGCAGATAGCCATCCACGGTGAATCCCTCCTCAGCCATCTTCTGCAACAGATAGCGGTGTGCAAGCCACGCCTGTCGCAAGTCGGGTAGGGTATTCCCCAGTCGGCGTGCAGCCTGCTTGTTCTGTGTCTCTATCTTTGCCGACAGCTCTATGGGCTTGGTAAGGATGCTGTTGAGCTGCTCGTCAAAATACTCCGCACTATGGCGCACACGCTCTAAGAAAGCCTCGTCGCGCAGTCCGTCGATAGCCATTGCCTGTATTTTCTGTCGCCATTTCGCTGCCACCTCTATCACGCGCTGTCTCAGGTCGATAAGCGTCTGGTCGTGCAACTGCTTCAGCGAGGCATGACTATGGTAGAAGAACTCCGCAAAGATGCGCACCATCGACTCCTCCTGTTCCATGATGTCGCGAAAGTCGAACAACTGTACCAGCAGGTTACGGTCGTACTCCCTCTTCAGCATCGGCAACTGCTCTATGCTGCGCTCCGCCTCGCTCTCCTGCTGTGTGATATAACTATCCACGCGCTCGTCGTTGATAATCGCACGAGCCTCCAAGCGTGATGCCAGCACCAGTCCTTCCAGTGTACGACAGCGACTCAGCGCCACATACACCTGTCCCGGAGCAAACGACTGGTTGGCGTCGATGATGGCACGCTCGAAGGTCAGTCCCTGACTCTTATGAATGGTGATAGCCCATGCCAGTCGCAAGGGCAACTGCTTAAACGTACCCTGCACCTCGCTCTCTATCTCTCGCGTCTTCTCGTTCAGCGTATAGCGTGTGTTCTCCCATACCTGCGGTTCCACCTCTATAGCCTCACTGTCGCCCTCACAATATACGGTCAGTCGCTTCTCGCTCGCCTCCGTCACTCGTCCTATGCGCCCATTATAATATTTATGCTCGCCCGACGGATCGTTCTTCACAAACATCACCTGCGCCCCCTCCTTCAGCACCAGCGTCTCGGCTGTGGGGTACGAGTATTCCGGAAAAGTACCCTTCACCTCTGCATGATACTCGTAGGCTCTACTCGGCAGCTTCTGCAATTCCGATTCGTTGTAGAAGTTAGCCAGATTGTTGTGCGTAGTCAGGCGGATATACGGCTCTTCTGGTCGCGGCACAAATGTAGGCTGGCAACGACTGTTCAGCCTCTTGATAGTCTCTGCCGATGGGCGCCCCTCACGTATCTCGTTCAGTAGCGTGATAAACGATTCGTCCTGCTGTCGATATACATGGTTCAGCTGTATGGTCACATAGTCTATCTGCTGTAGCGCTTTCGAACCAAAGAAGTATGGCGTGTCGTAGTACGGTTTCAGCATGCGCTCATCCTCTGGTGTCACCACAGGCGTCAGCTGTGCCAAGTCGCCAATCATCAGCAACTGCATACCCCCAAAGGGCTCTCCGTGCTCGCGAAATCTGCGTAATACGGCATCGATAGCATCCAGCAAGTCGGCACGCACCATCGATATCTCGTCAATTATCAGCAAGTCTGACGAGGCGATAATCTTTCTTTTTTCTTTGCTAAAGTCAAATTTACTTTCCACTTTAGCACCAGGCACATACGGTGAGAATGGCAACTGGAAAAACGAGTGGATGGTTACCCCTCCCGCATTGATGGCAGCCACACCAGTAGGAGCCACCACGATAGGTCTTTTGCGCGACTGCTCCACCACTGCCTTCAGAAACGTAGTCTTTCCCGTTCCTGCCTTACCTGTTAAGAATATGCTATGTCCCGTGTTTTCCACGAAGTCCCACGCTGTCTGTACCATTCTCTATGCTTCCTTATTTCCTTTGGTTTTTCTAAATTCAGGTTGCAAAGGTACACAATTATTGCCACAAACAGTAGGCCTCAGGTGGAATTATTATATAGAAAACAAAAATCCCTGCAACTCGCAATTGAATTGCAGGGGAATTGTAGTTATAGTTAACCTATTACTTACTTCATCATCACCTTGTTGCCATTGACAATGTAGAGACCCTTCGTGGTTTTCTCTACTTGGCGGCCATGCAGGTCGTAGATGGGAGAGCTGCTGGTGGCATTGGTCTTGATATCCTTAATGCCAGTTTCTATCCCCTCGATAACCTTGAAGCCACTCCAAGGCTCCGTCGTCTTGTAGGCATCGATAGAGGCAGTAGGTACATAAAGCGTTGCGTTTTCCATATTGGAACTATCGAAAGCATTGCTTCCCGTCGATGGTACATTCTCGGCATAGCAAGTGACGGAGGTCAAGCCAGTGCAATGATAGAACGCACCATTTCCTATGCTCGTCACACTATTGGGGATGGTGACGGAGGTCAGGCCAGTGCAAGAGAACGCTTCATATCCTATGCTCGTAACGCTGTTGCCGATAGTGACGGAGGTCAAGCCAATGCAATAATCGAACGCTTCATCTCCTATGCTCGTCACACTATTGGGGATAGTGACGGAGGTCAAGCCAACGCAATCACCGAACGCAAGATTTCCTATACTCGTCACACTGTTGCCGATGGTGACGGAGGTCAGGTAAATGCAACCTCGGAACGCACTACTTCCTATGCTCGTCACACTATTGGGGATAGTGACGGAGGTCAAGCCATAGCAACCACCGAACGCATTATTTTCTATGCTCGTAACGCTGTTGGGGATAATTAATTCTGTTATTTCTGTATTCTCATCACTGTAAAGATGCTTTGCGCATAATAGAGGATTAGAATGAATATCACTAAAGCTAATTTCACACCACGCTGCAATGTCCTTAACTATTACTTTTTGTAAGCCAAAGCAATCTCGAAACGCACCACTTCCTAGGCTCGTCACACTATTGGGGATGGTGACGGAAGTCAGGTCATAGCATTGACAGAACGCTTCATATCCTATGCTCGTAACGCTGTTTCCGATGGTGACGGAGGTCAAGCCAGCGCAATGATAGAACGCATCATCTCCTATGCTCGTAACACTGTTGCCGATGGTGACGGAGGTCAAGCCAGTGCAAAAATAGAAAGCATAATCTCCTATGCTCGTCACACTACAGGTTACACCTCTATACAATACGGTTTCAGGAATCACAATGTTGTCTTTGTACTTGTTGTCATTGTTTTTGTACAAGATGACCGTAGCTTCCTTCGTTACCGTATTCACATCATACCTGAGTCCATTGATTTCAACTTCTTCTGCGAAAGCACTGGCTGCTGCAGACAGAAGCATCACGATTAGCAGTAATTGTTTTTTCATAATTCTATACCGGTTTTTGGTTTTTTATTTCTTCGTTTTCGAAACACATTGCAAATGTACGCAATTAATTCTATATACAGAAGAAAAAACAAAAAAAATTCAACTCTTCTCGATTAAATATATGGGAAATGGGGGATGGTCGCAGTGTGGTGATATATTTATTATCGATGCAGAAATAGCAAGAAAGCGATAGCAAAGAATCATCCGTTGCGCTATCGGTTCTATGGTCACTTTCATCTACTCAGCGAGATATTTCATGAAAATATCTCGCTGATTTCTTTTTTGTTTCCAAATCTTTCTCGAAAATCTTGCTGTTGTACAAAAGATGAAACAGGATTGCATCGCCACACTCTCTTAGAGAGAAGGTTTAGCTCGACGGCCCGATTGCAACGCCACACTTCTTTGAAGTGTCAAAGTGTGGCGTTGCGAGCGCACCTTTAGGTCGAAGAAGGGGAAAGTCAACCTGTCCCTGCTGTTCTCAAAAGCCAAGATACGAAGAAACGGAAGCCACTGACTTCCGTTTCTCTATTCTCATCTTTTGGGGAACAGATCAAAGACCTGTCACCGTGATCTTTTTAAAAGCCGAGGACTGGCCTGAGACTGCGGAGGGAGGTCTTACCGCTGCGGTTCCAATAATAGCTGCTGAAGGCCCAACCGACGCTGCCATCGTACTCCGTAGCAGACCAACAGACGTCAGATATGGCCGTGCCGCCGACACCGGTGGTGATGTAGGCATTCACGTAGTCATCGTAGGTATAGCCATCAGAGTCGTGTTTTGCCGAGCCGAGGTTAATGAAGATAGCCTCATAGTCACTCTTCTGCGCCACGCACCAGTCCGACACGGCGGTGCTGCCCAGGGTGGTGTAGCTCGTCAGGCTGCCAAGTGCACCGGCGGGCAGCTGCTTCAGCGTGGTGCCGGCGTAGGTGTCCACCGATGTCCAGCCGTTGATGGTGTTCCATGACGGCGACGTAGCGGCGTCCTTCAGGGCGAGAATCAGTCCCTTGCCCGTCGCCGTCACCTTGCCCAGGATACCCACGGCGGTACATCCGCTGGGTACGGCGGTCTTGGCTAGGTGCAGATGGCCTGCGGCGCACGCCACCATGCCGTAGTCTGCCGTGGTGGCATTGCTGATAAGTGCCTCTGGCATCTTCCAGCTGACGCTGTAGCCGTTGTCTGCTGCGTAGGTCTTGCCGGTGAGATTCTTGTTGTAGTACTTCGAGCCATCACTGGCGTAAATCTTGATGTTGGCTGAGGTCGTGGGGCGGATGGCCACGTAGATGGGACCAGCGGCTGCCGAGCGGCTGACGGTGTAAGTGTTGGTGCCGTCGCCTATTGTCAGGCTGGTGATGCCGCCAGTAATTTCGCTTGGTGTCGCAGCATTATCCTTGAGGGTAATGGCCAGGATGGCGAGCTGGTTGGTCATCGAGGCCGATGCGGGCAGGGCTGCCTCGGAGGTCAGCGAGCCGTCGAAGATGGCGAGGTCGAGCTTGCTGGCGAGATTGGTCAGCGTGCCGTCCTGCGTGGCGAGGGCTCCGTATTTCACGTTGGCGTCGGCATTGACCGCTGCGTCAGTAGCCACGGTGGCAGCGAGCATCGCAGCGGGATAGATGTAGCGCACGGCTTCGCTGGCCTTCGGGTTGGTCAGCGTCACGGTGAAGTTAGCGTTCTTGCCTTCGTTGGTGATGTCACCGGTGGTCAGGGCTGTGCTCGTGGCCGTCACGGTCTGATCGCTCGTGTTCTTGTAGATGACGGCAATCTGGTCACCCACGGCGAAGGTTTTCACACCTGTGCTGGTCAGTGCACGGGTGTCGGCGCTGGCATCGAAACCTACGGTAGTGGTCAGGGTTACTACTTTGCTCTTGTTCTCGGGCTGCTGCGGATAGTCGAAATTATCGTCGCTTGAACAGCCTGTCATCATTGCGCCCATCAAAGCGAGGGCAGCCATGCTCAGAAAATTCTTCATTGTCTTCATTGCTTTCTTCGTTTTAGTGGGTTTATTACTCTTCATCTGGAGTGTTCCATTGATAGTCATCCAGTCCGGCACTACCTGCCAGCAAGTGCTGCTGTTGTTTCAGCTCGACGATGTCTATCGTCGGGCTCAGATACTCTTTTTTCTTCATGCTATTTATCATTTTAAATTAAGTAGTAATTATATCGTTTTAGATTTTTTAGTCTAATCTGTTGCACACCTTGCTGACAAAAGCTGCATGAGCAGTTTTGCAGTCTCTTGACCGCAAAGATACAAAGTTTTTAATTAGTGACCATTATCTCCCCCTTAAATAATGTTAATGTGAAGATTGCTGTGCTGGGTCTGTATTTGTCCGCCTATGCGGTTGTCTCTTTCTACAATATGAATACTATTTCCCTGCCCCCACAATCCTTATTTATATGAATTTTTCCCGCGGCAAGGAGGATGTACCTATTATATATAATATGTAAAAAGGGAAATATGATGTCAAGAATATAAAAAATGGTCATTCCATTTTGCAGGAATATAGTTTTTCACTATCTTTGCAGATAAATACAAAAATGTAGAACTTTTAAACTGGTTGCCTATGGGCTAAGGAAAAAGTAAAAGGACATATAGGATGAATATCCACTTTTAGATTCTTGTTTCAGATAATTGGGGAATTAGATGAAAAATGCCAAGAACTGAAGTAGATAGTTCACGCCGCTCGGCGTGGGCATTTACTCGTTTAAGGCATATAGGTTATCCCCAATACCTCTGGAACGTAGACGAAGTAAATTGTCCACGTTTTTTTGTGTGTATTGAACATTAACTATAATAACTTAAAACGATAAGATTATGAAGAAACTAAGGATTTGGAGCATAATGATGTTGGTAATAATGGTTCTACCATTTATTGCCTCGTGTGGTGATGATGAAGACAATAATTACCAAAATACAGATATTGCCATAACTGGTTCATGTATAGAAATTGGTGGCAACTATGCTCTTGTTGAAGGATATTTCAATCAAAAGAATATTACGGCTTCTTATTCGTCCATACAGATTGGCGTAGAATATTCCGATGATGAATCTTTTAAGAATCCAAAATTCGTTCAATCAAATGTTCTTGAAGGAAATAAGTTTGAAGTAACGCTAATTAGACTTAATCCATTAACCATTTATTACTATCGGACGTGTATTAGAGTAGATGGAATTAGCTATGTAGGTAAAATCTGTAAATTTACAACCGTAGAAGGTGAAGAAAAGGATTTCCCTGACTACGAAGGAGGTACAACTGCCTACTTCGCTTATCAGAACCCAGTACGTACACTCGTGCTTGGCAACGATATTTACGATAACTCACTTGACAATGCTCATAAATGTCGTATTTGGGCAACAGTAGGTGGGCAATACAATGGTCGTAACGCAACTGTTAATTTTGTGGTTGACCCAACGCTTTGCGATAACCTCTGGTTTGTTGATGAAAGAGGAAATGCATCTTACCGTGTAACACCTATGCCAACCAATTACTATACACTGTCATCTAACACTATTCCTTATAATGGTGATAGTCGCGGATATGTAGAAGTACAATTCTCTGATGCATTCTTCAATGATGCAAATTCCGTTAGGAACACTTATGTCATTCCTCTTAGAATGACAAATGTGAAAGGTTTTGATCATATCCTTACAGGTACTCCCAACGTGGAGTCACCTGTTCGCACGAACGAACAGGATTGGAGCATTCAACCTAAAGACTATGTACTCTACTGTGTGAAGTATATGAATCCATGGCAGGCAAAATATTACCGTCGTGGTGTTGACGTTATAACTGAAGGAGGAAAAAAGCCAATGACATTTGTTCGCAAGGACTTTAGATTTGTAGAGCCAGACCGTTATGCCTTTAATCCTGTAAACCAGTATGATGAGGAATGTGGTATCACAACGAAAAATATGACACAGGCTATTTTCCCAGTTACTTACTGGGCATCTGGCGCTTATAACACTTGTAAACTCATTCTAACCTTCAATGGTAATAATTGTACGATTTCTACAGAAGACGAGGGCATTACTGTTACTGGTAGCGGTGAATTCATTACCAATGGAACTGAGCGTCAGGAATATAAGGAGTATCAGTGGGAAAGTAAAGGCAGATATTTTGATATACTACGTTTGGCTTACAATGTAAACTTTGAAAATAAAAACATTCAGGTATCTACAAACGATACCCTTGTAGTTAAGACTCGTGAATCGAACAAGAAAGAATTCTTTAATTATATGTATATTAAGTAAACATTTTTATAACTTTATTTAACAGATAGTTTTTGTCCCGTTTCTTGCATAAGGAACGGGATTTTCTTTTATTATTGTGTGCCATTTATTACTAATAACTGCCAATGTGTCAGAAAGATGGCAACAAAGTAAGTTGGCTCGAGTTTTGCTAATAGCGATTTTAGTTAAATTAATCAAGATGGTATTAGACAATACACTCGAAAAGAATGAAGATACTTTAGTGATGCTTGAAGACTCTCTTCCTCAAGCATCGGTTGATCGTTTTGTTTATGGACTTCAGCAGCGTAAATGGAAAGAATGGGATATCATCCAATTTACAGCTTCTGTACGCAATAGCCATACTTACGCCATTATGGAGAATGGCAGATTAAGGGATTGGAAGGATACATTTAATGAGGAATATGCCACCGACCATAATACCTATTTCACTACGGCAGAGCGCTCAATGAATCGCATTCGCTGTACGTTGAGCGGTATAAAAAAGGCTGTTACCAAACTATGCTACACCTCAAAGAAACAATTACCTTCCGATGCTGATACACCTACTGTTTATGAACGTTCTCCCCTATTAAATGGCCAGTATTCTCCTGATTTATTTGGATTGGATGCTTATGGGAAATCTGTAAAAATGTTATACGATGAACTCGTGAATTATCTGAATACGGCGAGTGAGAATATTGAATTATGTCTTGAGGTAATAGAGCGTGAGAATTATATGCGCCAGCATCCAGAAGAAATCATAGAAGTGCACGACAAATGTTATCAGACCACCTTTAATCATTCCCAAAGTATTATCAAACGCTTTCTGAACGCTGGTGTGAATGTGGATAATGACATCTTAAATGCCATCGAAGATGCGGATGATGCGCAAGAGATGATTGCGGAATTGTTCCACATGTTGAACGTAAACCAATGGAATGATTATGTGGTGTGCAGGGCAACTGCTGAAGCACAAAACATTGGTCTCACGAAAGAAGAACTATTCCTTTGGGGCAGAGAGCGCAAAGAACAGGTAATGCGAGTGCGCAAGCTGTTGGCGCATTTGGATGAGCTGGAGATGAAAAAGGTAAAGAAAGGCAATGCTTTGAGTGGCTATTTCTGTATGCGCCTTTTCGTTTGGTGTGATATTAATGATAATCGACAGCATGCTGTTCTGCGTGATTATATAGCTCACAACTATAAAGGTATTGTGGTTAAGATAGGTGCTGTGAATGCCGAAAAACGAAAGTGCCTGATGCTTGATAATAGTGAAAATAAGCGTCAACAGGAGGATTTCAATAAAACTATCGATGTTTTTCTGAACAGGTTTTGACTTTCTTCGTGGTTAATAGTAATATTATAGAGGCTCTAAATTAGGGCCTCTTTTTTTATTTTGATGTCTTTTTGATGCGTTCATGTCAAAAAGAGAATGCATTTTGACGCAAGTGTAATTATAGAAGTCAAAACACCCCATATCTTTTGATTTTAGGTCTATATTATAGGCTAAATCAGATGGCATTGGATGTTAAAACGTTCATTTTAAGTTAAATACGTTATTATTACGTGCGTTAAAAGATAAAAGTGGAATACGAAAAAATCCCTCTACCTTTGCACTCGGTTAGTCGTCAGAAGCGTCTTTCCTACCCAGCAAATGAGTCGCGAATCGTGAGTTGGGGAATGATGGTACTATAAAAGGATGGTGGGATTCCTCTTCGAAACTATCCGTACCAGAGAGGAATGTTTTTAAATTCATAAAAAATGAATAAAAAGAAACAACTCTCCAATGTCAAGGCAGGTTCACAGAAACAGAACGAACCTCGCCTTCTCGGAAGCATCGTTGAAGAGATGCTCCATGGTAACTCACCGCTCGCAAAGGGCTATCGCAAGCACAAAGCTTCTCAAAAGAATGAGGAAGTCGAAGAGCAAGGTTGGCACAACAACACGGAGTTGTCCGTGAACATTAAGACCATGATGCGCAGCGAGAAGCGCATGGTGACGGGTAAGGAATACCAGGGCGTATTGAGACGCGACTCGGATGCTATTGATGATGAGTTCTTGTGTCGCGATGCTCACTTCACATTCATTGAGGTGGAGCCTTGGAGCACGAAGCGCAATCCGCGCGTATTCAACGGGAAATTCATCTCTATTACACGAAGGGCTGACGGCACGCTGCGACTGAACTTCAAGCCGAGACCGGAAACGATGAGCATCGACTACTACGCCTTTGAGGTGTATCGAGAAATTCGCAACGCACTGAATGGCCTCGTAGAGAAATAGGCAGATTTCAGTCTCAAATCTCAGTCTCAGTTGATAAAAATGTCACAATACACATACAAACATGCTTTTATAAGCTTTATAACTTATTAATAATCAAATATATAAGTATATATAAGATGGATGTGGGGTGGCATATAAAAACAACTGAGACACTGAGATTGAGATAGCAAACGCATTTATAAATTATTTAATTCCCTATAAAGCAATGATTTACGATATTTTTGGTAAGACCGCTCCGGCTATGCCGAAGCCTACAAAAGGCACAGAATGCTGTAAGATTCTACTTTCACAGGCCTCAAAAGAGATGTCTGAGACGCTTGTTCCGATGGCTATACCCGCACTTGCTGCACACTTGACCAAAGTGGAATTTATGTATTCAGATAATTTATACTACGAATTGTGTGGTCAGATGGGCCATCTGATTGGTCCTTCGGGCATAGGCAAGGCTCAATTAACGCATCTCATAGAGGCTATTATGAGACCATTTCGTGAGCATGATAAGATGGAGTTTCAGAAGCTTGTCGACTGGCAACGCCAGATGAAGACTAAGGCTGCCAATAAGGAAAAGCCCGAAAAGCCTGATGTTTGTTTCTGGTTTCCACCGTCAGACCTGACCAACCCTGCATTTGTCCTAAACGCTATGGCTCTGGAGGCACAGGGCGGTCGCACGCAGTATATCAATCTTCCCGAGGTGGAAATGGCAGACAAATTGTGTGGTGGCCATAGACAGGTGAGCCAGACCGTTCGCAACATCTACGACATGCATCACGCTGGTGCTCTGCGTGCCACGGCAGATGGTGTATCAGGCGATCCCATTCTTCGTGTTAATATGACGTTCAGTTCGACACCCGATGCCGCACGCGCATTCTATCGCAAGGACATGACAAATGGTTTCTTTGGTCGTATCCCCTTTGTCTACAAGGCGCGTGGAGAGCGCAAGGGGCGCATTCCAAGGCAGGGCACTTACGACGAGGCATTCATGGCAAAAATTGATGAATACATTATTCGACTATCCAACTGCAAGGGTAAATTTGTGGTGAAGCCTATGAATAAGATTGCCGACCAACTGGCAGAGGAGATGGCGGGTCTGTCTGACCTTGCCGACGACGACATGCTCTTCGAACTCTCCCACCGCAGCATCTTTGCGGCATGGAAAAAGGCTGCCGTGCTCTGGATACTGAACGACCAGACTTGGTGTCGCTCCATTGGCGAATTCATGGTGTGGTTCTGCTATTATGACCTGTGGTCGAAGATGCAGGTGTTTGGCGACATGTTCAAGATTGGCAGTACGGCAGAAAATGACCAGAAGAGTGGCCCTAAGAATATGCTCGACAGCTTGGACACATCGTTCAACGAACTGCAACTGGAGGCCTTGCGCACCAGTCTTGGCAAAAGCAAACAAGGCACTAAGCATCAGCTCCACGTCTGGAAGAACCGCAAGTTCATCACCTTCGACGAGCAGACAGGTCTCTATACGAAGACCAGCGAATATCTGAAGGGGACATTGAACATTGAACATTGAACGTTATGGAAAAGTACGAACTGCAAAAGCTCCGCGACCTACCTATTGAGGGGGTCGCCGAGCGACTAGGACTCTCGGTGAGGATGCACAAGGCGCTGTGTCCCTTCCACGACGACCATCATGCCTCGCTGTCGTTCTCGGTGCGCAGAAACAGCTTCCGCTGCTTTGTGTGTGGAGCGCATGGCGGACCTATCGACCTAGCTATGCGGTATCTGAACAAGCCGTTTCTGGATGCAGTAAGGTGGCTGGCCGACGAGCACAACGTGATAATAGATGAGTGGCAACCGCGCTCCACATCGTTCAACGTTCATCGTTCAACGTTCAATGTTCAACGTTCAACGTTCAACGTGCACCGCTATACTCGCTACTTCGAGCACCCCTTTCTGAACGACGAGGCTCGCCACTTCTTGTTTGACGAGCGCCGTTTAGACCCTCGTGTGGTGCGCTGGTGCCGCCTCACTTCATGGCGCGACAAGCAGGACGTGCCGTGGTTGCAGATACCTTACTACGACCGCGAGGGCAAGCTGGTGGGCATTCAGAATAGGAATCTAGGCTTCACTCCCATCCCCTCTCCTAAAGGAGATGGAAGCCTCCCCCTGAAGGGTGAGGTTGGAGGGGGCGCTCCCCGCTTCCGATTTCCGCAGGGCTCGGAGTGCGGCATCTACAATCTGCCCGTGCTCAACATGCTCAGAGCTGGCGAACCGCTCTATATCACCGAGGGGTGCAGCGACTGCTGGGCCATGCTCTCGGCGGGTCATAAAGCCATCGCCATTCCCTCGGCCACGCTGCTCAAGCGGAAGAATGCGGAACAACTTTCAACTTTCCACTTTCAACATTCCACTCCTTTCATCATGTATCCCGACCGCGACGAGCCTGGCGAGCGATTGTTTATGCAACTGAAGGAGCTGTTACCCAACTTGGAGCATCGGCAACTGCCACCAGACTGTAAAGATTTTAGCGATTATTATCTGAAGAATAAGACAGGCTAATACGCGCTCGTATCAGTCTGATATGCTCACGGGACAGGCTGTCCTGCTGTGTATATTAGGCTAAAAAAAAGAATGGGCAAGCCGCAATGGTTTGCCCACTTCTTATCAGTATTTTTGGGAGATGTCAAAATCACTTTAGGGATTTGTCACCACGGTGTATGTCCAAGTGAAGGTGCCGTCACCGTTGTCCGTGCGGGCGCTGCGCGTTACGGTAGTCTTCGCTGGGTTGAGAGCGAGCTGTGAGGTTACGTCAAGCTCAGTAATCGTGGTATGGTAATTGTATCTTGCTTCGCTACTGTCTGAATCTGTGTAATTATAGAATCCGCAGATACCACAACGTTTGTAATATTCATTATCTTTTACTGTGACAGTCAGCGTGCCATTACCCGTAAGTTTCAGATTTTCAACAGCACAGATAGACACGAAGTGGTTTACACAGCTGACGCTATTTGCACCATTGATATCAAGGGTTATATCGCGATTACCATAGAGATACGAAGTCTCCTCGTCAATAGTGGCAGTAAGGTTGTCGAGGTGGATAGTTGCGTTTCTTCCGAAATAGAAGGTATAACCGATACTGGTGCCACTTATAGAGATTTCAATGGGATCGGTGTCATTTGGAGCATTAACCACATAGCGGTGATCCTCATTGGGAGTTACTGCTGTACCATTCTCAACGCTGGTCCATGTGATGGTGGGGGCTACTCGCACAACCTTGGTCAGCTGGATGGCCGATGTATTATAGTAGTACTTGCCATTCTTGAAGCCTCCCGCAGGAGCATTTCTGGTGCCTACATAGCCGTTGCCATCAGCATCAACAGCGGTAAAGCTCAGCTCGTCGCCATTGCTAATGTTCTCGTCTACTCGGATGGCCAGATAGATAAAGTCGGTAGTAGGTGTGGCGAGGGTAACACTATATTTCCCATGTTGGTTCTGACTATCATGGCTTGATGCAAGTGGCATGTAATAGTCTACCAGTGCGTTGCGCATAGACTTGATTTCAAGCGACTTTACATTGATAGAATTGTTGTTTTCGTCCTTGAACTGGAAGCGGAACATAGACTGCACCGGCTGGAACGAAGCGGTAGCAGTAGTGGTCAGCACATTGCTTGAGACATCGGCAACCTTTGCCGTTGCAATGGCGCCATCAACCAGGCTTGACGGTGTACCATCCTGGTCAGTGTAATAAAACAGATTTTCCTCAATGTCATATTCGTCAGCAGGAAGATCACAAATACTGTTCATATTATAAAACAGCTGCAGCTCATCGCCAGCCTCAATGGTGCCATTAAGAGTGCCCGTCAGGTCGCAGCCCCTGCCATCGGCACTAATATTAGCGGGCTGCAGATAGCCTGTAAACATAGCACCTTTCGTAGCGTTATATACATAGATTTTCTCCGCCATCTGGAATGTTCGCGTACTTGTGGTGCCGCTGAATGCCATGGCGCGAGTGTCGTCGGTGGGCATCGTGGCGGGAATACTCATGGTAAAGGTCTTTGCAGCCGCAGACTGCCCGGTAGGCTGCTGGGCAGCAATGTCTTCGCTATTACAAGCAGTAAAGCCAGTGGTGAGTACTGCTGCTATCGTCAGCGCACTCAGAATGTTAATAGTTTTCTTCATGTTACAGGTCCTCCTCATTCGTAATCAGGTCGTCGTCATCTAAGATTAAATCACTTTCTCGGCTCCAACTCTCAGAGTCATAAGGTGGATTACTGGCCTGCAGCAGAGCACATTGGTGCTGCAGTTTTACGACCTGCACGGTCGGTTGTTCGTAGATTTTCTTTTTCATTTGTTTGTTTATGATATCAGTTTAAGAAGTTTTAATGTTAACGACCTGCAAAGGTACACAAAAATCAGTTCCACTCCAAAAAAACGATAAAAAATCTTGCAAAGATTAGTATTTTTTTTTGCCGAAAACGAGAAAAAAGAGTGCTGAAAATTTGGATAAACCAAAACTTTTTCGTACCTTTGTAACATAATCACAAAGAGATATTTAACCATTAGTTTTAACCATTAAAAATTTAAGTATTATGTCAGTATTTTACAGATTGCATCAAGACAAGAGTAAGAACACGTCGCGCACCGGAAAGTGGTATGCTCGCATGGTACCAACCACTGTTGTCGACACCCGACAGTTGGCAGCGATTATGCAGCGCAACTGTACCGTGAAGAAGTCGGATATTTTGGCGGTACTCGACGAGCTGGTAGAGACCATGCGCGACCAGTTGCAGGACTCAAAGCGCGTGAAGCTGGACGGCTTCGGCTCGTTCAAGATTGGACTGTCGTCCATTGGCGCAGCCACCGCCAACGAGTTCAGCGCATCTAGCCACATCAAGGGCATGCACATCGTGTTCAGCCCTGAGCGTACCTCAGACAGCACAGGCGCTAGAACCAAGCAGTTCCTTCAGGGTGCCAAGGCCGAAGAGTTGCCCCTGAACGTAAATGAGAGGAAGAAGGGAAGCCCCTCTCAAACCTCCCCCACTGGAGAGGGGAACCAGGGAGGCGGAGGTAACAGCAACCCAAGCCCTGCGCCCAGCACAGGAGGCAACGGAGGCGATGACCAGCCGGACATGGACTAGTACGTTGAACGTTGAACGTTGAACATTGAACGTTGAACATTGAACGTTGAACGATGAACGTTGTTTTCGGCGGTTTCCCCGCCGATTCTCGGGGGAACGGGGGTACGGAGGTACGAGAATAGTTCAAGCCGAGAGAAGCCCCTTCCTAACCTCCCCCCACTGGGGAGGAACTCTGAGCGGAAAAACATATCTCGTACCTCCAGCCTCACAAGAGGCTGCCCCCCGTACCTCCGAAACTATTAACACAAAAAAAATAATTTAATTTTTAAGCATTATGAAAAAGAATTCGATTTGGGAAACAATCCTACGTATCTTCATCGCAGCAGCTACAGCAGCAGTAACAGCGCTGACAACAACAAGCTGCATGGGACGATGAACATTGAACGTTGAACGTTGAACGATGAACGCCGCGATTAAGCGAGAGCAGAGCCATGCTTGCATGAGCTATGCCGAGCGTGAGCGGTGTCGCTGAAAGCAACGTTGAACAAAAAAGGGAAGCGCGAAACGCTTCCTTTTATTATCGTGAGTGGTGAAAGGTGAATACCAAAAGATTTTATTTGATTGCTTCTACCAACTGATTGCAGATGCTTTTCATGCCACTGATAGAGGGATGGCCGTTCTGTTTGTCGATATCATGGAGCTCGATGAGCTGAACATTGTAGTGCTTGCAGATTTCGCGCATCGACTCGTTGATGGGCTCGCGGAGCTCAGAGTTGAGCAGGGAGTAGATGCTGGCCTTGGGGTAACGCTTCTGCAGCTTGTAGAGCAGGCAGGCGAGGGCGGGACGGAAATTCTTGCAGTCGTCTTTAGTCCAGTCGGCATACTTGTATTCGCCAATGGGAGAGTTGGCCCAAGCATCATTGGTGCCACCAAATACGAAGATGATGTCAGGATTGCCCAGACTATCTACACGTGAGATAAAGTTGTTGCGCGAAGAATCCATTCCACCGTAACCTATACCGCAAATGGTGCTGCCGCTCCACGAATCGTTCTTTTCCAATTGATAGCCCATTGCTTTGATGTAGAGGCTCCACCATGTCTGTTCTACTTTCGTAACGTCATTCCTGTCGTTAGGGTAGAAAGGGGCGTAATGCGACGGAATTGTGCCCACGAAGGTTGAATACGAATCACCCAGAATGGAGACTTTTTTTGTTTGTGCTGAAGCTGTAGTCATGACAGCTGCCAGCATTGTGAGAATGAATAATTTTTTCATGTTAGTGTAATTTGGTTATGTTAATCATTGATGTTATACTTCTGACGGAGGGCCTTGGGGAGCTTGGCGATGATGAGGCGATAGGACTCTAGAATCCACTGCTGGACAAGGGTATCGTCGAGCTGCTCGTAATAGACATCGCTCCAGTGCTTCTTGTTCCAGTGCCAGGCGGGAGTGACTGCGGAGTGCTGGGCGCGAAGCTCTTCGTGGCGCTCGGGCAGCAGCTTGAGAGCAAAGCGGGGCTCGGAGTCTTTCTGGTCGTGGAGGCCACCGCCTAGCCATAGGCATAGGAAAATCTTACCTTCTACGCGGAAGGTGATGATGTCGTCGCCAAAGGGCTGGTCTTCGGTTACGCCATAGAGCGACAGCGTGTAGTCGCGTACTTGTTCGATATTCATAGTCTTTTGTTATTTAGTTTTGTTGTCGGGGGGAGCCTAGGCCTATCCTCTATTGTCGATATATTCGCAGTCTTTATAGTTGTGGCGAGGGAAGGTGAAGAGGTCGTCTTTGATGCCACCAACCTTGACATTGCTAATCTTGATGGTGGTATGGAAGATGCCTACCTTGATACGCACGCTGATGGGGTA
This sequence comes from Prevotellaceae bacterium MN60, assembly GCA_900199555.1. Taxonomy (GTDB): domain Bacteria; phylum Bacteroidota; class Bacteroidia; order Bacteroidales; family Bacteroidaceae; genus Prevotella. The sequence goes on along the minus strand of FZQZ01000001.1, from coordinate 43,336 downwards.
GCGGGTCTTCTTGTCTAACAGGCAGCGGGCTTCCTTGATGCCCGACACGCCTTTCTTGGCTTTGAGCGTGATATAGTAGCCCTCCTTAGAGTCTTTGATGCTGTAGGTGTAGTTGTTTGGGTCAAACTTGAACTTGGTGGCGTACTTGTCACGCTCGTCGGAGTGGGCATCGTAGATGACTATACGGTGCTTCTTGCGTTCCAGACGATAGTAGGTGACATCATCGTTCCACGCAATATATTTCTCATCGATAAACTTGCTTTTCTTGCCCTTGGTCCAGATGGTGCCTTCGGTCTTATAGATGCCAATGATGTTGACTGCATAGTGAAGTTGTGAACCCTGTTCACCGTATATCATCTGGAAAGTTTCATTAAACATACGACGCGCCTGCTGTGCGTTGGGCGTCTCGTGGGTCTTGGCTTGTAGGGTAGGAATTGCCAATAGTGTGAGTAAAAGTGTAATCAAATTCTTCATAACAATCGGCAAAATTACAAAAAAGAATCCACAACCATGCAGGTTGCGGACTCTTTTTTTAAAATAAGGTGTAGTTGTTACTTCTGAACGGGAATCTTATCAACTCTCTTCTGATGGCGACCACCTTCGAAGCTAGCGGTGAAGAACTCGTCCATAATCTTCTCGGCCATTTTGTTGTCGATAAAGCGACCGGGCATTACCAGCACGTTGGCATCATTGTGCTGACGGATGAGGTGGGCAATCTCGGGAATCCAGCACAAGCCGGCGCGCACCTTTTGGTGCTTGTTGAGCGTGATAGAGATGCCCTCGCCACTGCCACAGATGGCAATGCCAGGATATACCTCGCCGCTCTCGATGCCTTCTGCCAGTGCGTGGCCGAAGTCGGGATAGTCTACCGATGCGTCACTCCATGTACCATAGTCTTTATAGGGATAGCCCTTTGACTCCAAATATTCAATCACGAATTTCTTTAATGCAAAACCTGCATGGTCGCAGGCAACACCAACTGTCTTTACTTCCATAACTTTAATTATTAACGGTGAATAATTGTTGTTGTAACGGGAATCATTCCGTTGATTATATTTGCAAAGATACGAAATAAAAACGGAAATGCGCAAACATTTCAATATTTTTTTATAACTTCGCAGCAGAATTATTGCAATCATATCAAGAAAATGCATTTTCTTTGTAACAAAGTCAAAGGAATACTCGTATTAAAGGTAGAAGCGCTCATCGATGACACTTTGAAACCAGAAAGAATTAACAATTAAAAAAACAACTAAAGATGAACTGTATTGATAGTGAATTTGGTCTGTTATCGACCATGAAGAAGGTGGCCATCTGTGCTGCATTGTTTTTCACGTGTATTGGTGCTCATGCTGAATGCGACGACTTTGATGAGTTGGCAAAGATTGATGGTGTGGAGTTTGAACATGTTGACAAGAGCATGATTGATCTTGCCGCTAAGCAGGGTAAAACAGTGACGGTGGGAGATAATCTTGTGCTTGGTGGCGATGGTGAGGGCGAAGATTTCTTTAAGAAGTTCGACGACCTGAGGGTATTCAAGTGCGAAGAGAATGGAAATATCAAGAAATTCAAGAAGATAGCCTTGAAACTGTTGAAGAATAAGGATTTTGAACCACTGATTGATACGAATGGTGAGGATGGTGAAATCTTAAAGATATATCAGTCTAAGGATGGCGAAAAATCTACTCATCTTGTTTTTGCAGCTGAAGAAGAGGGTGCCTATCTGGTGATTGTCAAGGGAACATTTGATTTTTCCGAGATGCTGAAGAATGGCATGAATTTCAATGTCAATGTGAATTACTGAATAAAAAGTATAGAGAGATGAAACAATTATTATTCTCTTTGGTACTGTTGCTCTGCGCGGGCAATATGTATGGACAGACTGTCGAGAAGCTGATAAAAAAGTATAAGGCGCTGCCTCATGCGGAGTATGCCGAGACGACAGAGCAGACACGCGCGGGTATTCCGATGGAAAAGAATGAAGCCCTTGATCTGAGTGCAGAAGACTACGAGTTTATCCGTAAGAACTTCAAAAAGGCTGAACAGTTGCAGCTGGCGCTGGACGATGACCAGAAAGCCGAACTGGATAAAGACCTTGAGGCGCTGAAGGGTTACGAGTTGCTCTATACGCAGAATGATAATACTGAGCCTGAAGAGAGCAAAAACCCTGTTCAGAATATGATTAACCAGACGTTTAACCCTGACTATCAGCTCCGTATCTATGGTAAGGTGAAGGACGATATTGTCAGTCATGTATTGATTCGTTGGGACATCTGGGACAAGGTGGCGCTGGTGCATCTTGACTGCAAGGTAAAGAAAGAACACTTGCTGAAAAGTTTTATCGGCGACGATGTGGTTAGCTTTAATGAGAAGACGACTGAAGAGACGGGCATGAACGATGTCGTGAAGGAGGTGAAGAATGGAAATGCGCTCTTCGTCATTGATGGGAAGGAATGTCCAGAAATCCACTCTCTAGAGGAGGCCAAGGAGTATATGGATAAGCACAACTTCCACTTCAACAATGAATCGTGGGTGGTAGGCGGTGCCGTAAAGGAAAAATACCCCAACACCGACAAAAAGGTGGTGATAGAGTTTAGCAGAAAAGAGAAATAAGAAGAGTAGTAACAGCATGGACGCACGAGAGTTTAAGCAACGATACTTGCCGCACTACAAGCTGCTCTATCGGGTGGGCTATCACCTGACGGGCAATGCGCAGGATGCCGAAGACTTGCTTCAGGATTTGTATCTGAAGTTGTGGCAGAAGCGCGACAGCTTGCCTGAGGAGGCGATGGAACAGGCTTACCTCGTAGCCATGATGCGAAACTTGTTTGTAGATAAACGGCGATTGAAACGACTAGACGCCTCGGCAGAACTGAAAAGCGAAGACGGACCACCCGACGAACGGAGCCTGGAACGCGAGATAGATGCCAAAGACGAGGCAAGGAAGATGGAGGGGCTCATCGGTGAACTGCCCGAAAGGGAGGCAAAAATCATTAAGATGCACATGATGGAAGACCGCTCGTACGAGGAGATAGAACAGGACACAGGACTCTCGCAGGGAAATATACGCATCATCGTGATGCGAACGAAAAAGAAACTGAAACAGCAATTTCAAAATATCACTAAGACATGGACGAACTGAACTTGAATGCATTGGAACAAATTCCTATTCCGGAAGGACTGGAAGAGCGACTCTCTGCCAAGATAGACAAATGGGAACAGAGAGAGAAGAAGGCCCAGCACCGCATCCGTAGATCCAGAGCACTGCGCTATATGGCTGCAGCAGCGTGTGTCGCCCTTGTGGTAGGCGTGGGATTGCATCTGAGAGGTCTTGACGAAAAGGAGAGTGGGGCACAGGACACTTACCAAAATCCTGCGCTGGCACAACAGCAAGCCGAGCGTGCGCTAAACCTGTTGGCATACAACCTGAACAAGGGTATGGGACAGATGGAAAAGGCTAAGGCGCTGAGCGACAAGACGGAACAATCGTTGAACGAACAATTAAAGGAATTGAAATAAGTATGAAACAGGTAATGATAAAAATGATGCTTTGCATGGTGGTGACCATGAGTGGTATCACCGCAAAGGCACAGGTAAAGGCATTCGAGAAATATGCCGATACAAAGAATGTGACGTATGTGTATATCTCCAAGTTTATGCTGGGACTGGCTGGCAAGGGCGTGGCACCCTCAGTGCCTGGTGTGGATACCAAGACGCTGGCCAAGAAGTTGACGGGTATTCAGATTATCACCACAGATAACAATGCTGCCCAGAAGAAGCTGAAGAGTGATGTGAAGAATATCGTCGCTAGAGATAAGTATGAGCTGATGATGCAGATGAACGAGGACGACAGCAAGGTGCACATCTATCATCATATAGCGAAACCACTGTCGGCAGTGGTCATGCAGGTAGACGAGGGTGACGAGGTGACCGTACTGGTATTCTCGGGCAAGTTTACACTGGAAGATGTGATGAAGATGGCACAGCACTAACGATACGCACTCTCTTTATCAAGCATAAAGAAGAAAATCAGCCGAACTCGCAGGAGCCCGGCTGATTTCTTTTTATAGAGAATAAATCTCGTAGTCTTAATACTTAGGCAAGCAGCTTCTTAACCTGGTTGTAAACATTCTCACCAGTGAAGCCGAGCTTCTCATCGAGCACCTTGTAAGGAGCAGAGAAACCGAAGCTCTCGAGACCCCATACAGTACCGTCGGCACCTACCAGACCTTCGAGGTTGACGGGCAGACCAGCGGTGAGACCGAACTTCTTCTTGCCTGCAGGCAGAATGCTCTGCTGGTATTCCTTGCTCTGGCTGCGGAACAGACCCTCAGAAGGAACACTGACGATGCGAACCTTAACGCCGTCCTCGCGGAGCAGCTTGGCACCAGCCTCGAGGGTAGATACCTCAGAACCAGAAGCCAACAGGATAACATCGTAGTTCTCATCAGAACCCTTAACAACATAAGCACCCTTGGTAGCCTCGTTGTAGTCGTTGCCCTCGGGTAGCATCTCGATATTCTGACGAGAGAAGATGAGCGCTGTAGGAGTATCAACATTCTCCATAGCCATGCGCCAGCATACGGTGGTCTCCTCAGCATCAGCAGGACGAACTACCAATACAGAGTTCTTACCGTGGTGGTTCTTCAGCTTCTCCATCAGACGAATCTGTGCCTCCTGCTCAACAGGCTCGTGGGTAGGACCATCCTCACCAACACGGAAGGCATCGTGAGTCCAGATGAACTTAACGGGGAGCTCCATCAGAGCAGCCATACGAACGGCGGGCTTCATGTAGTCAGAGAATACGAAGAAGGTACCGCAAGCGGGGATAACACCACCGTGCAGAGCCATACCGATACAGCAGCAAGCCATGGTGAGCTCAGCAACACCAGCCTCGAAGAAAGCACCGCTGAAGTCGCCACGAACGATGTCGTGAGTCTTCTTCAAGAAACCATTGGTGTTATCAGAGTTAGACAGGTCGGCAGAAGCACAAATCATGTTGGGCACCTGCTCAGCCAGCTGACCGAGAACAGTAGCAGAAGCGTTACGGGTAGCGCAACCAGGCTTCTGTTCAACCTTGCTCCAGTCAATCTTTGGAGCCTTGCCACTGAACCACTCTTCCATCTGCTTAGCCTGCTCGGGATGACCCTTAGCCCACTCAGCCTTCTCAGCGTAGCGCTCAGCAACAATCTTCTTCAGCTCCTCAGCACGCTTAGCGTAGAGCTCCTTCACTTCGGGGAAGATCTGGAATGGATTCTCAGGATCAGCACCGAGGTTCTTCATAGTGTTGATATATGCGTCGCCACCGAGAGGAGCACCGTGAGTAGCGCAGTTGCACTCGTAAGAGCTGTTGTCAGCCTTGCGGGCACCCTTACCCATTACACAGTGACCGATAATCAGTGAAGGACGCTCCTTCTCTGCCTGGGCATTCTTGATGGCCTTACGAATCTCGTCAACGTCGTTACCGTTGATCTTCTGTACATACCATCCCCAAGCCTCGTACTTCTTAGCAGTATCCTCAGAGGTTACTACCTCAGTGCGAGTAGAGAGCTGAATATCGTTAGCATCGTAGAACATGATGAGGTTGTCAAGGCCCAGTGTACCTGCGATACGACCTGCACCCTGAGAAATCTCCTCCTGTACGCCACCGTCTGAGATGTAAGCGTAGATGGTCTGACCCATTACGTCGCCCAGACGAGCCTTCAGGAACTTAGCAGCAATAGCAGCACCAACAGCGAAGCAGTGACCCTGACCAAGAGGACCAGAGGTGTTCTCAATGCCGCGCTCAATCTCGCGCTCGGGGTGACCAGGAGTTACTGAACCCCACTGACGCAGGTTCTGCAAATCCTCAAGAGTGAACTTGCCGATGAGGGCGAGCTGGCTGTAGAGCATAGGAGCCATGTGACCTGGATCGAGGAAGAAACGGTCGCGACCCTCCCATGCGGGATTCTCGGGATCGTAAACAAGGAATTCTGAATACAGGGTGTTGATGAAATCTGCACCACCCATAGCACCACCGGGGTGACCCGACTTAGCCTTTTCAACCATTGAAGCAGCAAGAATACGGATATTGTCCGCTGCTCTGTTCATGATTTTGTTGTCGTTCATAATAAATAGTTATTGTTTGTGAAAATAATTGCTCTTTTCCAAATAGTGATGCAAATTTACACACTTTTTTTCAAATAACGGCAATTTTTCTCTGATTTTTGTAGAAAGAGGGGTCAATGTCTTCTCGGAGTATAGTGACCAATGTATTCTCGTAGTAGATAAAAAAGAAAAGTGGAACTCCTGATTAGAAATTCCACTTCTGCTCTGAGGTGCCTGGCGGATTCGAACCGCCGTAGACGGTTTTGCAGACCGTTGACTAAGCCACTCATCCAAGGCACCGTTTTAGCGAAGGAAGAGCGACGCTCGCATCAGCTCTTCTGAGCATAGGTGGCTCGACTATTGTCAAGGCACCTTGTCTTGAAAGCGAGTGCAAAGGTACTACTTTTCTTTGGATTGACCAAATTTTTGGCAACTTTTTTTCAAATCACATCCACAACAGGGGTCGCCATTGCTGCGAAGTGACTGATAAAGCCTCCATAAGGCATAGCTTACAGCCACCAAAATAATCAATATGGTGAGTAAGATTTGCACGATAGTTTATGAACGAAGTTTGCGAAGAAGCACCTTGTTGATGGCTTGGATTCTACGACTGCCCTTGCCGATGTCTTCGCGTACATTATTTATATTATTAAAGAAATCACTGAAAGCATTCAGCAGTTGGTTGGGCTGAGCAGTATCCTCAGGAGCCTCTGGGTTGGTGAGAATCTTGATGCCCATGTGCTCGATATGTACATCGACATCTGTTCCCGTCATGATAGGGTCGCCGTCATAGTGGATTGCGCCAGCCTTCTTTCGGTGGATATGAATGCTTTGTGCACGGAAAGTCTTTATCTTAGAATTGTTGCCCAGCGTCTTCATAAACAGGTCGGCAGCAATCTGTGGTGCCTCTAACGCATCGAAGGGCTCCATGATAATCACATCCATCATACCATCGCGCATGGTAGCACCGGGGGCGATGTAGGCATTGTTGCCATATTGCGAGGCATTGGCACAGGCTATGAGGAATGCTTTATGATATACGGTACCATTTTCATCCACAATCTCGTAGGTCTCAGGCTCGTATTTCAGTCCTTCCTTCAGCACATTTTCTACATAGGTGATAGGACCACGCTTGCCTGCTTCAGCAAATTTTAGTGAGATAAAGGCATCGAAGCCCATTCCGCAAGTGCAGAAAAAGGGTAGGTCATTGATGACACCATAGTCGAACGATTCTATCTGGCAATTGTTGATAATCTGAATGGCCTTGACGGCATCCATCGGAATACACAGATGACGAGCCAATCCATTACCAGAGCCACAAGGGATAATGCCTAATGCGGTGTCGGTATGGACTAGCGAGCGGGCTACCTCGTTGATGGTGCCATCGCCACCTACAGCCACCACAATATCAATGCCGTCGGCTGCACACTGACGAGCAATCTCTGCTGCATGCCCAGCATATTCGGTAAAACGTACCTCGTAGTGGAAGCGACTCTCGTTAAGATGGTCGGCAATCAACTTCGGCATTTCATCCTTGCTTTGCGTGCCAGAAATGGGATTGATGATGAATACTATATTTCTCTTTCCGTTCATTTGTATGCAAATTTACAAAGTTTCGTGGAAAAAAGAGGCCTTAAGAACTATAAAATTAGTAAAAATGAAGAAATATATGATTTTTTGTGCACGATTTGATAAAAAATGTGTAACTTTGCAGGCTGAAAACAATAAGACGTAGCTTTTAAGGCTACTTTTACCTATAAATTATGGGACAATTACAAGAAAGATACAAGCATTATCGTGAGCCGCAAAAGTATATGGAGGCTGACGTTTATCCCTACTTCCGCGAGATTGAAGGTAAGCAGGGTACAGAAGTTGAAATGGGCGGACACAAGGTGTTGATGTTCGGATCTAATGCCTATACAGGACTGACAGGTGACCAGCGTATTATCGATGCTGCTAAGGCTGCACTCGACAAATATGGTTCTGGTTGTGCCGGTAGCCGATTCCTCAACGGAACGCTCGACATTCACGTTCAACTGGAAAAAGAAATTTCTGAATTTATTCATAAAGACGACTGTTTGTGCTTCTCTACTGGTTTCTCTGTAAACCAGGGCGTATTGGCAATGGTTGTTGGTAAGGATGATTACATCATCTGTGATGACCGCGACCACGCTAGTATCGTAGACGGACGCCGTTTGTCTTTTGCTCGTCAGTTGCACTACAAGCACAACGATATGGCTGACTTGGAGCGTGTGCTCCAGAAGTTGCCACACGATGCTATTAAGCTGATTGTTGTGGATGGTGTATTCTCAATGGAGGGTGACTTGTGTAAGTTGCCTGAGATTGTAGAGCTAAAGCATAAGTACAACTGCTCTATTATGGTAGACGAGGCTCATGGTATTGGCGTATTCGGTGACCACGGACGTGGCGTATGTGACTACTTCGGACTGACCGATGAGGTAGACCTGATTATGGGTACCTTCTCTAAGTCACTGGCTTCTATTGGTGGTTTCATCGCTTCTGATGCTGATACTATCAACTTCCTGCGTCACACCTGTCGTACTTATATCTTCTCAGCTTCTAACACTCCTGCTGCTACTGCTGCTGCTATGGAGGCTCTCCATATCCTGCAGAAGGAACCCGAGCGCATTGAGGCTCTGTGGAAGGTGACTAAGTATGCTTTGAAGCGTTTTGCTGAGGAAGGTTTCGAGATTGGCGATACAGAGAGCCCAATTATTCCTCTGTATGTACGCGATGTCGAGAAGACTTTCTTGGTTACTGCTTTGGCCTTCAAGGCTGGTGTATTTATCAACCCTGTAATTCCTCCAGCATGTGCTCCTCAGGACACTTTGGTACGTTACGCTTTGATGGCTACACACACCGAAGAACAGGTAGAACGTTCAGTGATTGCACTGAAAAAGATATTTGTTGAACAAGGAATTATAAAATAATTGCTAAAAAATTTGCGGGTGTCAAAGGAATTTTGTACCTTTGCACCCGCTTAAGAGAACGAGGTGTAGCGCAGTTGGTAGCGTTCCTGGTTTGGGACCAGGCTGTCGCAGGTTCGAGTCCTGTCACCTCGACCAAGCTTTAAAGAATCTTTCTCATGTAAATTTGTGAGAAAGATTCTTTTTTTTGCTTAAAATTTGGAAGTTATATTTTTTTTACCTATCTTTGCCACGAAAATATAAGAGGGAAATAGATATATGACTAAAAAACTACTAAGCAAATTCTTATTGGCTTTACTGATGCTTGTTGTAAGTATCAGCATATATGCTGGTGAAGAGGCTAGAGTTTTTATTGTGTACGATGCTTCCAATGGCTTGGCTGATAATAGTGTACAAATAGCTCGATGTACGAAGTCGGGTAGGGTGCTTCTTTCTACAATTGGACACATTAATTTCTTTGATGGTGCTAATTTTACTCATATAAACCCTAAAGATAAAAGTGCTAGGGCACTATCCAAATATAAAGGTGACTACCAACTGTTTTTTGATAAATATCATCATCTGTGGAGTAAGAAACAGGGTAAGATGACCTGTGTTGACTTGTTAACAGAACGCTTTGTTGATAATGTGGATAGTGTGTTGGTTGCTATGCATGAAAAAGCACACGTTGATGATTTTTTTGCTGATGGTGAATGTAATATGTGGTTCTTACGTGGTAATTGTCTGTCAAATGCCATCCTAAAGAAAAAGTTCCAAATAAGAGCTAAAGCCACTCTCCAAGATGTAGATCTCTACGATAATCGTTTATTGATGTTGTTCCATGCCGATGGTTCAGTTGCTGTTTACGACTATACGACTTCTCGTTTTTTGTATCGCGACGAGGCGTTCACTAACGTCGAAGACAGGCAGAAATACATGAAGTCAGGAATTCTTTGTCTGGTGGGTCATCAATACTTCCAAATACGTAATAGTGAGCATTCGGCTGTATTGATGCGCTATGATATCCAGAAACGCCACTGGGTAAGACTGATGGAAACCCCATTTCAAATGAATGATTTGTACCCGATGGGTAACGATATCTATATTGCATCAGAGCGAGGTTACTTTATTTATAATATACTGACAGAGCAGTCTAGGCATTATGAGCAAATTAAACTATCGAAGGGTAGAACGATGATTCCAAATATCAACTCGTTGACCTTTGATCGTCAGGGGGGATTATGGTTGGGTACTGTGCATCGTGGATTGCTCTATTCGAAAGCATTCCCCAGTCCGTTTAAGACTTATTCCAATAATGATCCTCAAGCACAGACATATATTAAGAAACTAGATCAGATGCCAAAGTCTGAAACATCATTGTCTTATCGGGAAATTTGTACCTATCGTGATAGTCGTGGATGGAAATGGTCTGGCACCTATAATGGTCTCGTCTTAGAACTTCCTGATGGCAAAAAGCAAGTATTTACGCGCAAAGACGGGTTTCTCAATGAGGTTATCCGTTCTATCGTAGAGGATGATAACCATGATATATGGGTTGCGGGTAGTTATGCCATTACACATATCTATATTCGTGATAACAAGGTTGCTCACTTAGAACCTTATCACAATCAGGACGATGTGCCCAACGAGATGTTTCTCAACAATCGTGCGATGAAACTTAATGATGGAACTATTGTGATGCAATCCATCGATCACGTTACTGTCTTTAATCCTGCCTCTTTCCAAGGAGAGCGTTTCGGCTCCATAGTACTTTGGCCCAAGTTAGTACGCTTGATGGTTAATGGTATTGTTGTAGAGCCTGGTACTAAGGTTAATGGTCGGGAGATTCTTGATCGTAGTGTTACACGTTCGTATGAGTTTCATGTGAATTACAATCAGAATTCTTTGGCGCTTACGTTCTCAGGCTTAAACTATCTTCGTCCCATACAGACTTATTATCGTGTGCGCGTAAAGGGACTACAGGGCTTTGACCAATGGCGTGTACTCTCTTATGCTAAATCTGGTGGATTGGTAGACCGTAGTGGACTGCTCCATCTGCCTATGTTGGGTTTGCAACCAGACAAGTATGTCATTGAGGTGCAGGCTTCCTTATGGCCTAATACTTGGCCACAAGAGCCATTTACATGGATTGTATATGTTGACCAGCCTTGGTGGCGCAGTACTGGTATCTATGTATTGCTTATCATTCTTTTCTTCGTTTGTGTGGCTATCAACTTCTTCTTGTTTGTTCGCAATACAAGGATGCGGATGGTTTGTCTCAATGAAGAGGAAAATCTGATGCGTCGTGTTCGTAATTATGCAGAACTTTGTGGGCAGTTAAGGAAGGAGGTCTTGGCACCTCAAAATAAAGTCGACGATACTGAGATACGCAATAACACTGTAACTAGTGAGAAATTTAAAGAAGTGATGTTGAAGTTGGTGCCTTATATTATAGAACATCACCATGATAAACTTACCTATCACCAATTGACTGTATGTGTTGGAATGAGCCATGGTATGCTTTATGAGATTCTTGCTAATCATATTGATGGTAGCCCTCGTATGTTGATTATCAATCTGCGCCTGCAGGAAGCTTCCGAACTCTTGCGTACTACGCTCACGCCGATAGAGGAAATTGCCAACGAATGTGCGTTCGTATCGCCCAACTTTTTTATCTCGTCATTTTATCATCAATATCGAATGACTCCGCAGGATTATCGCAAGGCTAACGCTTTGTAGCCCACCAGTTGCCAAGTTCGACCACCTACCTCTTTATAGTATACCAGCACCTGATAGCGATTGCTGGTTTCGTAGAAGTTGCCTTCTGATAATGGAATGTCACCTTTATCCGTTAGATATTGATAGTTGTAATATCCTTGCTTTTGCAGAATTGCTGTATAATATGTTTGTCGGGTGCCGTCATATCTCATCTTGTATTTCTCTTTGTCGGCATCCGTAGTCCATTGTCCGTTGATATACAGGTCGCCCTGATAGGGTGCCAGTAGTTCGTAGTTTACCCACACATAGTCGCATGTATAATCCGACTCCCTTCTATCGCTATTGCGAATGCAGAATGCACCATCGGCATCTACGTCAGTCAGATAGTTACGCCTTACCACAGCAGGGAAAGGGTATGCCTGATAGCTCTTTCCATCCCAGATGATACGCTCTATTCCCATGGTGGGGTGGCTCACATCCAGCACTTCGTATTTATGATATTCGTTGCCACCGTTGAATATCAGTTCGCGGTTGTGTTCCCATTGCAGTCCTTTATGGCTGATAAAGTTGGGACGAATGTTATGACGAGCCTCTTCTTCACGCCAGTTTTGCATGACTACCGTATGAATCTGCTCTTCCAGATTGGTAATGCGCAGATGGTTATATGCCACGCTCATCGACAACTGCTGATGTTTGTCGTTATGGTCAATATCCGTATTCGTGGTCAACTCCATGCCGATGGTCATCTGTGGATCTACTACATAGAATTCCACCTCTAGCACTTTTTCGTCAGCATCATCCTCGTCATATACCGTCAGACGATAGTTGCCACTCATCTTCAGCTGACAACGCTCGTTGGGGATGGTCAACTCGTAGTGCGTATATAGTATGGTGGTATTGATAGAATTCTGATAGTCTTCTATGGGGTTGTCGTTGAATCCCTGCAGCCAGTCGCTCTCAAAGATATCCTCAGACGTAGACCAGTCGGCCTCGCAGTGCTCCAGATGGTAGGTCATACGATGATAGGTGTGCGACAGTTCGTCGAAGCCTATCACCATTTCGTCGCTACTGTTTAGTGTCATTATTGGACGATTCTGCCAATCACCATTCACGATACTTGTCAGCGATTTGATGCGAGGCGTATAAATCTTGTTGCCAGCCTGTGTAGGGAGTACGGTGAAGAGCAGGAGTAGGATAGCCAGGTACTTTCTGACACTCTTCTGGGTGCGTAGGAAGTATAATAGCGTTCCTGTCAGATTGACTGCTGCCACCGTCCAGAATGCTGCTGCGTATCCTACTAGTTCGGCGATGATGCCACCCAGCAGGATGCCCAATCCCATACCTACATCCCACGATACCAGAATGGTAGAGTTGGCGGTGCCTCGCTCATTGTGGTGAGCCATTGATATCATCATATTCTGGAAAGCAGGCCACATGTGTCCGTTGCCCAGTCCTATGAGGATGGCTGAACCATAATAGCCCACCATGTTGGGGACAGCAATAAAGAGCGTATATCCCACTAGCGAAATCAGAATACCGCCTGCAGCATTCTGTGTCAGTCGCCCTTGTCGTAGTGCCTTTCCGCCTTGCAGTCGTGATAGGATGAGTCCGACGCTACACAGCATAAACCATGTACCCGTACCTCCCGTGATGCCCATCACCTGTTTACCGTAGATGGCGAGATAGTTGCTGAGTACGCCGAAGCAGAAACCGAAGAATACCATATTCACGCCCAATAGCCATCCGCGCAAGAGGAAGAAACGGTCGAGGGAGAGTTTCTTTTTCGAGGAGGGAGGAGTGTGGAGTGAGGAGTGTGGCTTCAACTTTACCGTAGCATCTACTGCTAATCCAAAGGTGGCGATAGCAAATGCCAACCAGAATAGCAGTTTGAAGTTATGCGTTTGTGAATATATCAGAAGAGCAAAGGTGGGCGATATCGCCATGGCCAGATTGTTGCTCAGTCCATAATAGCCTATGCCCTCGTTGCGTCGTGATGAGGGGAGTACATCTATGGCTACTGTAGAGTTGGCTACCGTAAGAGCGCCAAAGGGTGCTCCATGTAGTGTTCTCACGATGGTAAACAATACCAGCGTTGATGCTGCCAGATAGCCAGCAAAGAAGATGGCAAAGGCGATGTATGAAACCAGTAGCACCATCTTGCGTGGAAACGAGTCTACCAGATAGCCACTAAAGGGCCTTGACAAGAGTGCCGTAATTGTATAGCCCGATAATACTAGGCCTATCACATCTTTCGTAGCACCAAAGGTCTCGTGCAGATAAAGGGGCAAGAGTGGTGTCAACAAATAAAAGGCGAAGAACAGCGAGAAGTTCGCTGTCATCACCTTGATATAGTTGAGATTCCACAGTCGTTCCATAGCTTCGTATTGACGAAAGACACGGCTTAATATTGGCGTAAAGCACTCAGCAGTTCGTTGTTCTCAGTGCGTGTGCCGATAGTGATGCGCAGGCAGTTGTCACACAGTTGGATGCGTGAACGATTGCGCACAATGATGCCTTGTTCCACCAGATAGTCGTAGATGCGTGTGGCATCCGTCATGCGTGCCAAGAAGAAGTTGGCATCTGTAGGATATATCTTTTCGCAGATGGGCAGTTCGAGAAACGACTGCATCAGTCTGGTACGCTCCTGCAACAGTATCTTCACTGTCTTGTCCACCTCGAAGGGGTCTTTCAGCATCGCCATTGCCTGCTGCTGTGTCAACTGGTTTACATTATAGGGATATTTTACCTTATTATAGATGGCGATAATCTCCTTGGAGGCAAAAGCCATACCCAGACGGATAGCTGCCGAGCCCCAAGCCTTAGACATAGTCTGCAGGATGATGAGGTTAGAATGTGCGGGCAACTCCTGGCGCATTGACTGCTGTCTGGCAAAGTCGATATATGCTTCGTCTACGATGACGATGCCTTCGAAGCCCTCTATCACCTTTAGCATCTCGTCGCGGTTGAGCGAGTTGCCAGTAGGGTTGTTGGGCGAACAAAGCCAGATAATCTTGGTATGTGCGTCGCAAGCCTTCAGCACATCGTCAGCATGGAACTGGAACTGCTCATCCAGCAGTACCTCGCGATACTCCACGTCGTTGATGTCGGCACACACCTTATACATACCGTAGGTAGGAACGATGCTCACTACATTATCGCGTCCTGGTTCGCAGAATATGCGATAGGGCAGGTCGATAGCCTCGTCACTACCATTACCAAGAAAGATATTCTCGGCAGGCACTCCTTTTACTCGTTCCAGCATAGCCTTCACCTCTTTCTGTAGTGGGTCGGGATAGCGATTATAGGGAGCGTTATACGGATTCTCGTTAGCATCGAGAAATACGTGTGCTTCCTTGCCCGCATATTCATCACGAGCAGACGAGTATGGTGCCAACGACCATATATTTTTTCTCACCAATTCTTCTAAGGGCTTCATCTTCTTTTCAATTATGAATTGTGATTTGTCAACGTCTTCAGTCGTACTGTCATCGCATTTTTATGCGCATCCAACTGCTCTGCTTCTGCCATCAGTTCTACGGCATGACCTATCTGGCGTACACCTTCTTCCGTGAGATGTTGGAAGGTAATCTTTCGGCAATAGCTATCCAGATTTACACCATTATATGCTGTAGCATATCCGTGTGTAGGCAGCGTGTGGTTAGTGCCACTGGCATAGTCGCCAGCACTCTCACAGGCATATGCACCCATAAATACGCTACCAGCATTCACCACCTGTTCGGCCATCTCTTCGTAGTTGGCTGTTTGTATAATCAGGTGTTCAGGAGCGTAAGCGTTAGAGAGTGCCATCATCTCAGTGGCAGAAGCTACGAGTACATAGCGACTATTGTCTAGCGCTTTGGCTGCAATCTCCTTACGAGGCAGCTGTGCCAACTGATGCTCTACTTCCTGTTGCACCTCCTGCAATTTCTCCTCTGAGGTGGTAATAAAGAGCACCTGTGAGTCGATGCCGTGCTCTGCTTGTGATAGCAGGTCGGCAGCTACGAAAGTAGCGTTAGCCGTCTCGTCAGCCAATACGCAAACCTCTGATGGACCGGCAGGCATGTCGATAGCCACCTCGTCGAGGCTCACCTGTTGCTTGGCAGCCATCACATACTGGTTGCCAGGACCAAATATCTTATATACCTTGGGTACGCTCTCTGTGCCGTATGCCATCGCACCGATAGCCTGTACACCGCCAGCCTTGAATATCTTGCTTACCCCAGCGATGCGTGCAGCCACGAGGATAGCAGGATTCACCTTGCCCTCACGATTAGGAGGGGTGCAGAGTACAATCTCTTTGCATCCAGCAATCTTGGCAGGAGTAGCCAGCATCAATACGGTAGAAAAGAGTGGGGCAGTGCCTCCGGGAATGTAGAGACCTACGCGCTCGATAGCTACGCTCTTTTGCCAGCAGGTTACTCCCTTGCGCGTCTCCACCTTCTTTCCTTCGAAGTGCTGCGCAACATGAAAGGCATGGATGTTCTCATGAGCCAGTACGATGGCGTCATACAGTTCCTTACTCACCAGCTTTTCAGCTTCATCCATCTCCTGTTCTGTCACCGCTAGCGATGCCAGTTCTGCCTTGTCAAACTTCAGCTCGTACTCCTTTACGGCTTCATCGCCACGCTTCTTGACATCTGCCAATACCGTGCTCACCGTCTCGTTCATCTGTTGCAAGTTGAGGCGAGGACGAGAGATAATCTCGCCCCACAGCTCCTTCTCGGGATATTTATATGTTTTCATCTTAAATGATCATTTTCTCAATGGGTGTTACCAAGATGCCCTGCGCACCCATCTCTTTCAGTTTGCCGATAATCTCCCAGAAACGCTTCTGGTCGAGTACGGTGTGTACTGAGCACCAGTCCTCGTCAGCCAGAGGAATGATGGTAGGACTCTTCAGTCCTGGCAATACACTGATAATCTCCTGCAGATGAGCCTTGGGCGCATTCATACGAACATACTTCTTGTCCTCGGCATCCTTTACTGCCTTGAAGCGGAACAGCATCTCGTCGAGTGTGGCACGCTTCTCGGCACTCATGTTCTTGTTGCCTATCAGCAGTGCCTCGCTCTGCATTACTACCTCCACTTCGCGCAGATTGTTGCTTACCAGCGTAGAACCGCTAGATACGATATCAAAGATACCATCAGCCAGACCGATACCCGGACTAATCTCTACCGAACCCGTAATCACGTGGATTTCTGCCTCAATATGATTATCGTCCAAGAACTTCTTCAAGATGTTGGGATAACTGGTGGCAATCTTCTTGCCATTAAACCAGTTTACGCCACGATAGTTGACGTCCTTGGGAATGGCCAGCGAAAGGCGGCACTTTGAGAATCCCAGACGAGAAATAATCTCTGCATCCTCGCCGCGTTCTACAAACTCGTTCTCGCCCACCACGCCGATGTCTGCTACACCTGATGCTACAGACTGTGGGATATCGTCATCGCGGAGATATAATACTTCTAAGGGAAAATTGCCCGACTGCACGAGTAGGGTGCGTCGTCCAGAACTTATCTTAATGTCGGCTTCTGCAAGTAAGTTCATCGTATCGTCAAATAGACGACCTTTTGATTGTACTGCTATTCTTAACATACCTATTATTTTTATCTAATTTAGTAATATAGAGCACAAAGGTACGAAAAAGGTGTGATATTTGCAAGAAAATGATTACTTTTGCATCCAAAAGCAGTATATTTTGAGAAGAGATAGCATATATATACATCTTTTAGGCTTTTTCCTGCTCTGTCTGATGATAGGCTGTGGTCAGAAGAAACAAGAACCCGTGGTTACTCCTTGGGGCGAGATAACCGATACCATCCCTACCAACGATGACTTTGACTTGGAAGATATCCAGCGCAATGGCGAGTTGATAGCTCTTACGCTTACGGGTCCTGAAACCTATTACGACTATCGTGGTCGCCATCTGGGAGCACAATATCTCTTGGCTCAGCGCTTTGCCGATAAACTCGGTGTCAGCCTGCGTATGGAGGTATGCCGCGATACTGCCGAGATGCGTCAGCGCCTTGTTGATGGTGAAGCCGACCTTATCATCTTCCCACCAAGCGATTCTACTCACCACTCACCACTCACCACTCACCACTCTCCAGTCCCCAATTGGATTATCGGTGATGATAAGGATGATTTGCTACGAGAGTTGAAGAAGTGGTATCGCCCCACGATGTTGGCTGAAGTTAAGAAGCAGGAAGACTATCTGCTATCGTCACGCAGTGTTCGTCGTCGCGTATTCTCGCCTATGCTCAACCGTGCTGGAGGTGTTATCTCTCATTATGATGCCTATTTCCAGCGCTATGCTACCCAGATTCGTTGGGACTGGCGCCTCCTTGCTGCCCAATGTTATCAGGAGTCCACTTTCGACCCTCAGGCTCGTTCGTGGGCAGGAGCTTGTGGCCTGATGCAGATTATGCCTGGCACTGCCGATCATCTCGGTCTATCGCGTAGTAATATCTTTAATCCCGAACAGAACATAGCTGCTGCAGTGAAGTATATCGGCGAGTTGGAACGTTCCTTCTCAGATGTTCGTGTACCTTCAGAGCGCACCAAGTTTGTTTTGGCTGCTTATAATGGTGGAGGCTATCATATTCGCGACGCGATGGCTTTGGCTCGTAAGCATGGTCGTAATCCTCAGATGTGGCGTGATGTCGAACCTTTCGTTTTAGGACTCTCCCGAGCCGAATTCTACAATGACCCTGTAGTGCGCAATGGTTATATGCGAGGTTCTGAGACTGTAGAGTATGTGCGTCGCATTCATGAGCGCTGGAATGGTTATCGTGGTATCAAGACCACCCATCAGGTCTCTGGTCCCTCAGGTATTCCTCAGAAAGCCAAGCGTGAACGTAAAAAGAAGTACCAGCTAGCGCCGGAGGCAAATTAGGAGCGTTTTCATTGCGTATGTGAAGTGCTGAATCTCAAATGCTGCTGCAAAGGTAATGCAAGCATTTCTCTGCATTTGCTGCTCCAAAATTTGGTATTTCGTTCGTTTTGTACTATCTTTGCAGTCAGTATGAAAGAAGTGATAATTAGTGATGCTGTATTGCGCAAAGCTGCAGGCGAGGGTATGGATGCCTTCGTAGGTGCTTTTGTGAATGCTATCAAAGAGGCGATAGGTGGACAACTGACAGCTGAAACACTGGGCGAACTGAATAGCGACCAGATAACGCTGCTGGCGTGGGATGTGCTGCACGAAGAGGTGATGGATGGCGGATTCATCCAGCTTATCCATAATGGCTATGGCCCCTTTATCTTCAAGAATCCATTTGCGAAAGCTGTGAAGCTGTGGGGCATGCGCGACCTCTCAAAGCTGGTGTATAATGGTCATACACTCTATGCTAAATACCATGAGGCACTAGAGAAAGACTGCACCGACGAGGAGTTTATGGCACTCTTCGAACAGTACCCGGAATTCGATGACCTGGATGATGAATTCGTTGAGGAAGAAGAGGCGTGGACAGCAGAAATTGCGCGATATATCGACGAGCATATTGAGCGCTTTGGTAAAATTGAATAAAAACGATAGATTTTGAATAAAGAAGAAGAACTGATCAGGAAGAAAAGTCCTGTTAATATACGCAACAGAAAGGCCTCGTTTGAGTATTTCTTTATCGAGGAATATACTGCGGGTATCGTGCTTACAGGTACGGAGATTAAAAGCATCCGACTGGGTAAGGCGAGCTTGGTAGATACTTATTGCACCATTATCAATGGCGAACTGTGGGTGAAGGGCATGAATGTCTCACCATATTTCTATGGCTCGTACAATAACCACGAGATGAAGCGCGACCGCAAGTTGCTGCTGACCAAGCGCGAGATTCAGAAGTTGGCATCGGCTACCAAGCAGACGGGTTACACCATTGTGCCCTTGCTGGTATTTATCGACGAGAAAGGTCGTGCCAAGATGGATATTGCACTTTGTAAGGGTAAGAAGGAGTTTGACAAGCGTCAGACACTGAAGGAGAAAGAGGATAAGCGTGAGATGGATCGCGCCATGAAAGCTTATAAATGAACACACTAAACGACTTAGCTAAACAACGCATACTGATTCTGGATGGTGCCATGGGTACCATGATAGGAAAGGTGTTGGGGAAGACGGGTAACTCGGATGAGTTGAACCTGTCGCGCCCTGATATTATCACAGATATCCACCGCAAATACTTGATTGCGGGAGCGGATATCATCACTACCAATACTTTTAGTTCGCAACGTATCTCTCAGGCCGACTATCATCTGGAGGATAAAGCACGCGAGATGGCCCTGCAGGGAGCCCGTCTGGCTCGTCAGTGTGCCGACGAGTTTTCTTCATCGGATAAACCTCGCTTTGTGGCAGGCTCTATCGGTCCTACCAACAAGACTTGCTCTATGTCGCCTGATGTCAGCAATCCCGCCTTGCGCGAGTTAACCTACGATGAGTTGTTTGATGCTTATCTTGAACAGGTTGACGGATTGTTGGAGGGTGGAGTAGATGCGCTGTTGATAGAGACCATCTTTGATAGTTTGAATGCAAAGGTGGCTATTGATGCTTCTATCACTGCTATGCAGCAGCGTAGGCGCGAGGTGCCCATCATGCTGAGTGCTACTGTTAGCGACTTGGCTGGTCGTACGCTCAGTGGACAAACGCTCGATGCCTTCTTGGCTAGCATTAGTGGTTATCCCATCTTCTCGGTGGGCTTGAACTGCTCGTTTGGTGCACGCCAGATGCTGCCCTTCTTACGCCAATTGGCTCGCAGAGCTCCTTATTATATTAGTGCCTATCCGAATGCTGGTCTGCCCAACGCCATGGGACTCTATGATGAGACGGCAGAGTCGATGGCACCACAGATAGGTGAGATGATTGACGAGGGGCTGGTAAATATCGTGGGTGGCTGTTGTGGTACCGACGATGAGTTTATCGCTAAATATGTGCCACTGGTGGTGGGTAAGACTCCCCATCAACCTGCTAGTAAGCCCGAGACAATGTGGCTCAGTGGCTTGGAACTGCTCGATGTGACTCCCGAGGTACACTTTGTGAATGTGGGAGAACGCTGTAATGTGGCTGGTTCGAGAAAATTCCTCCGACTGATTCAGGAGAAACAATACGATGAGGCTATCGCTATAGCCAGAAAACAAGTATCGGATGGAGCACTGGTGATTGATGTGAATATGGATGACGGCTTGCTGGATGCGAAAGCGGAAATGGTGAATTTCCTTAACACTATCGCAGCAGAGCCCGACATTGCTTCAGTGCCTGTGATGATTGACTCTTCCGACTGGGATGTCATCCTGGCTGGTTTGAAATGTCTGCAGGGTAAAGGTATCGTCAATAGTATCTCGCTGAAAGAAGGCGAAGAGGTGTTTATTCGTCATGCTCAAGACATCAAGCGCTATGGCGCTGCTGTGGTGGTGATGTGCTTCGATGAGCAAGGACAAGCTACCAGTTATGAACGACGTATTGAAATAGCTGAACGTGCATATCGTATTTTGAACCAACAGGTTGGCTTGAATCCGCTAGATATTATCTTTGACCCTAATATCCTAGCAGTAGCCACAGGTATGGAAGAGCACGATGCCTATGCAGCAGACTTTATCCGTGCTACGGAATGGATTAGGAAGAATCTGCCTGGCGCTCACGTTAGTGGAGGTGTCAGCAACCTGTCGTTCTCGTTCCGAGGTAATAACTATATTCGTGAGGCGATGCATGCCGTATTCCTCTACCATGCCATTCAAGCAGGTATGGACTTTGGAATCGTTAATCCGGCTACTAAAGTTCTTTACAGTGATATTCCTGCGTCGCAAATGGAAATTATCGAGGATGTCATTCTCTATCGTCGTAAGGATGCCAGCGAGCGACTCATTGCTCTGGCTTCGGAATTAGCAAGCCAGTCTAGTAATACTAGTAAATCTAGTGATACTAGTCAAACTAGTTCTACTAGCTCCTCTCGAAGTGGTACCGTGGACGAACGTCTGCAACAAGCACTGATTAAGGGTGTTGGCGACTATCTGAAAGAAGATTTAGAGGAGGCGCTGCAAAAATACCCGAAGGCCGTCAGCATCATCGAAGGCCCGCTGATGGCCGGTATGAATCAGGTGGGCGAACTTTTTGGTGCTGGTAAGATGTTCTTGCCTCAGGTGGTAAAGACAGCACGCACTATGAAACAAGCCGTATCTATTCTGCAACCCTATATCGAACAGCAGCGTGGCGAAGCACAGGAGGAGAAGGCAGGCAAGATACTGTTGGCAACTGTGAAGGGCGACGTGCATGATATTGGTAAGAATATTGTGGGCGTAATCATGACGTGCAATAACTATGAGGTGATTGACATGGGTGTGATGGTGCCTGCCGAACAGATAGTCCGTAAAGCCATTGAGGAAAAGGTGGATATGATTGGTCTATCAGGACTGATTACGCCAAGCCTAGAAGAAATGGTAAACGTGGCTCATGAGATGCAGCGTGCAGGACTCGACATACCTATTATGATAGGTGGTGCCACAACCAGTGAGCTACATGTGGCACTGAAGATTGCTCCCGTATATGGTGGTCCAGTGTTGTGGATGAAGGATGCTTCGCAGAATGCACTCGTGGCAGCTCGACTGATGAACAGCGAACAGGAGAAGCAGATAGAGCAGGAACTGGATGCAAAATATGAACAGTTGCGCGATGACTATCAGCAACAACAACAGGAACTGCTATCGCTGGAAGAAGCAAGAAAGAACAAACCGAATTTATGGAAATAAAAACAATTATATTCGACATGGGTGGCGTTGTGTTTACGTTGTCACAAAAGCAAGCCATCAAGCGCTTTGAGGCGTTGGGATGTGCTGACGTAAAAGAGCGTCTGGACCCATATCAGCAGAGTGGCATCTTTGGCGATTTAGAAGGTGGAATGATTACTGCAGAAGAATTTCGTAGTGAGTTCAGCAAACTGGTGGGCCACGAGGTAACATATGAAGAGTGTGCCTATGCCTGGCAGGGATATGCCAAAGAGTTGCCACAGCGCAATCTAGAAGCCTTGAAGCGTCTGCGCAGTGAAGGCTATCGCGTGGTATTGCTTTCTAACACCAATCCTTATATGATGGAGTGGGCAGAGAGTGAGCAGTTTGATGGTCAGGGACATCCCATCTCATATTATTTCGATGCTTGCTACCTGAGCTATCAGATGAAGATGATGAAGCCCTCGGAAGAGATATTCCGTAAGGTGCTGATGAGTGAAAAGATATTTCCCAGTGAGACACTCTTCGTGGATGATGGACCTCGCAATGTGGCTATGGCTAGTCAGTTGGGTATCAATACCTTCTGTCCTGAGAACGGAGAAGACTGGACGGAGAAAATCTATGAGTATTTAATTAAACAATGATATAATAATATGGGACAAGATAAACACCGATTGGGACGATGGGCAACTTTGATGCTATTATTCACTCTTCACTGTTCACTCTTCACTAGCCCCGTAGGGGCGCAGATGAAGCGTGAATTTCGTGGTGCATGGATACAGTGTGTCAACGGACAGTTTAAGGGTATGCCTACTCAGAAGATGCAGCAGACGCTGACTTATCAGCTCGACGAGTTGCAGAAGGATGGTTGTAATGCTATCATCTTCCAAGTGCGCCCAGAGTGTGATGCACTCTACGAGAGTCAGATAGAGCCTTGGAGCTATTATCTTACTGGTCAACAGGGTAAGGCACCACAGCCTTATTGGGACCCTCTGCAGTGGATGATAGAGCAGTGTCATCAGCGTGGAATGGAGTTGCATGCTTGGATTAACCCTTATCGTGCCAAGACCAAGACGGCACATACTAATGCCGCTAATCATGTGGTAAGTCGTTATCCTGAGCGCTGCTTCGAGTATGATGGACTGACATTGCTGAATCCTGCATTGAGAGAGAATAGTGACTATATCTGCGAGGTGGTAAGAGATATCCTGACACGCTATGATGTCGACGGATTGCATATTGATGATTACTTCTATCCTTATCCTGTAGCAGGTGTAGAGATTCCCGATGCCAACGACTTCAAACGCTATGGTGAGGGATTTCTTACTCGTGAGGATTGGCGCCGACAGAATGTGAGTATGTTCGTAGAACAGTTGGCTAAGACGATACATGAGACCAAGCCTTGGGTGAAGCTGGGCATCTCGCCTTTCGGCATCTATCGCAACCAGAAGAGTGATCCTAATGGTAGTCGTACCAATGGCTTGCAGAACTACGACCAGCTCTATGCCGACATCTTGCTGTGGGTAAACAAGGGATGGATGGACTATTGCGTGCCTCAGCTATATTGGGAGATTGGTAACAAGGCTGCCGACTATGATGAGCTTATCAACTGGTGGAATCATCACTGCAGCAAGGTAAACCTTTATATCGGCGAAGATGTGGAGCGTACCGTGAAGTATCCTGATGCTAGTAATCCTAAGCGCCACCAGTTGGCAGCTAAGATGGCTTTGCATAATGATTTGCCCAATGTGAAGGGTACTGTACTATGGTATGCGAAGGCTGCTGTAGATAATATCGGAAACTATGGTACCTCATTGCGTAACAACTATTGGCGTTATCCTGCCTTGCAGCCCACTACACCTTGGATTGACGACAAAGCACCACGTAAGCCTCGTAAGGTGAAGGTGGTTGACTTCGGTGATAAGAAGGTACTCTTCTGGACTGCTCCTAAGGGTAAAGAGTGGCACGATGTGGCTGTGAAATATGTAGTATATCGCTTTGACAAGGGTGAGAAGCTGAATCTGAACAATCCGGCCAAGATTCTTGCCATCACCAGCGATACGCATTTCGAGTTGCCCGAAGCACCTCATAAGACCTCATCTGTCTATGTCGTTACCGCCCTCGACCGCATGCAGAACGAGAGTGATATCGTCAAGAAGAAAGTGAAGTGGTAAATTCTCAACGTTCATCGTTCAATGTTCAATGTAAAATGTTCAACGTTCATCGTTCAATGTTCAACGTAAAATCTTTCCCAGTAAACCCATTGCAAGAGAATTGCTATGTGGTGAGTGATGACAGTCGTGAGTGTGTCATCATCGATTGTGGTGCCTACTATCCAGAAGAGTTGCAGGCTATTGATAACTATATCAGTCAACAGCAACTCAAGCCCGTTCACCTGTTGGCTACCCACGGACATCTGGATCATAACTTTGGCAATGCTCATCTCTACGAACAGTATGCCCTGAAGGTTGAGATTTGTGAGGAAGACCAGCAGATGGTTGAACATCTTGCCCAGCAGGCAGAGAGCCTCTTCGGTATGCGTCTTTCAGAAGAACAGGCGCCCACAGGTACATTGCTAAAGGATGGCGACGAGATACACTTTGGTTCACATACGCTAAAGGTGTTGCAGACTCCAGGCCACACACATGGTTCGTGCCTCTTTTACTGTAAAGAAGAGAACATCGTATTTTCAGGTGATACACTGTTCCGTATGAGTATTGGTCGTACTGATTTTGCTGAAGGTTCGTGGGAAGATATGGAGCGTAGCCTCACTACTGTGGTAGCTTCGTTACCTGCTGACACCATCGTTTATACGGGTCATGGACCCCAAACTACTATTGGCGACGAATTGCAATGCAATCCCTATCTTCGTTAGTGAGAAGGGTAATATATATCAAAAATTGAAAGCTATGAATCTGTTAGAATTAGTAAAAGCGAGGTATAGTTGTAGGAATTATCAGCCTACGAGTGTGGAACAAGATAAGCTGAACTATATTATGGAGTGTGTTCGCTTGGCGCCATCGGCTGTCAATAAGCAGCCTTGGAAGTTCCGTGTTATTACCAGCGAGGCTGACAAAGCCAAGTTAAAGGAGTGCTATCATCGTGACTGGTTTAAGACGGCTCCGATGTATATCATTGCCTCTATCATGCACGACGAGGAGTGGGTGAGAGCCGATGGTAAGCATCACGGTGATATCGATATCGCCATTGCTGTAGAGCACCTCTGTCTTGCTGCCACTGAGCAGGGATTGGCTACATGCTGGGTATGCAACTTTGATGTAGAGAAGTGTAAGCAGCACTTTACTTTTGCCGACAACGAGGAACCTGCCGTACTCATTCCTCTAGGTTATGCTGCTGATGAGATGAGGGAAAAGAATCGTAAGGCGATGAGTGATATCGTAAAATAACGAATAATACATATTATCAATGAAAGTAAAGATACAGACTATGCTGGGCGACATCGTTGTTCGCCTGTATGACGAGACTCCTATTCATCGTGACAATTTCGTAAAGCTGGTGAAGGAGGGATATTATGATGGTACCTTGTTTCATCGTGTCATCAAGAACTTCATGATTCAAGGTGGTGATCCTGATTCTAAGGGTGCACCAGCAGGAAAGATGCTTGGCGTAGGTGGTCCCGACTATACGCTGGAGGCAGAAATCAAGGATAACCTCTATCACAAGCGTGGAGCTTTAGCTGCAGCACGTCAGGGCGACGAGGTAAATCCTGAGCGCCGTAGCAGTGGTTCACAGTTCTATATCGTTTGGGGACAGACTTATAACGAAGGCCAGCTGAAGCAATTCTCTAAGCAGCTGAAGATGCAGAAGATTCAGTCTGCATTCAACCAGTTGGCTATGCAGCATCACGATGAGATTATGCAGATGCGTCGTGAGCGCAATCGTGCAGGTCTGCAAGAGCTACAAGATAAGTTGGCTGCTGAGGCTGAAGCTCAAGTTTCTGGTGACGGACTCTCTGAGGAGCAAATGAAGATATACTCTACCATTGGCGGAACTCCACACCTTGACGGACAATATACCGTATTTGGTGAAGTAGAAGAGGGATTAGATGTGGTAGAGATGATTCAGGGCACAGCTACTGGTCGTGCCGATCGCCCTGTTGATGATATCGAGATGAGACTCTCTGTTATCGAATAGTCCATATCGAATAAAACACATATCGTATAAAACAACAATAAGCGAGGATAACAACCTCGCTTATTATTTTATTTTCTATTATCGTATTTCTTAATACAAGAAACCAAGTAGCCAAAGGGGTATTTGGTTGTCTTTACCTATCTCCGTATTGTAGCGGGCATAGATGGTGTCGGGCGCATAGCGCACCTTACCTCGTGCGTTGGCATCACAGATGCGGAACTTCAATTTTCCATCAACCAGATAGAACTGGTCGCGACCAGACTGGTTGACCTTATGGTCTTTCCATAGGGAGTTGACAAAGAATGTCTCCATCGCATTCTGCTTCTCTACGTGGATAGGGTAGATAGCATAGAGCAGGTTGGAGTTGTGAAGCATCACCTTGGATGGCTTCTTGGGGAAATCCTCGCCAATAGGATAAATCATATTGAGCAGGCGCGCATCTGTCAGATACTTGATGTAGTTCATGACGGTGGCACGACTAGTCTCGATATCTTGTGCTAATTTGCTGACATTAGGAGCCTTAGGACCATCTTCTGCCAACTGATAGAATAGCTTCTTAATCTTGGTAAGATACTTCAACTCTATCTGTTTGATGAGCAGGATATCTACCTCAGTCATCATGTTCATTGTCTTCAGCAGGTTCTCGCTATAGTTGCGATGCTCCTGGAAGAAAGGATAGAAACCATGATGGATGTAGTCTTGGAAATAGCGATTGGGTGATACCTTAGGCAGAATCTGCTTGATGATATGCTCGTGATTCTTCAGTATCTCATCCAGCGTGTAGGGCTGGAAGTTGTTGCCCGTCATCAGATTGATGAATTCGCGGAAAGAGAAGCCACGCAGATTATAAGACTTCACGATACCGTTAAGTTCTGGGTTCTCGTCTTTCAGGCGCATCACGCTACTACCCGTAAAGACAATCTTCAGATAGGGATAGAGGTCATAGCATTTCCTCAGTTCAGCACTCCAATCGGGCTGTTTGAACACCTGGTCGATAAGCAGCACTCTTCCGCCATGCTTGCAGAACTGGCCTGCAAACTCTGCAATTCCGTGCCCTTGAAAGTAGAAGTTGTTCATGTTGACATACAGACACTGTCGGTCGTTGATGTCAAACTTCTCTTTAGCATACTGTAATAGGAATGTGGTCTTTCCGATACCACGAGTGCCCTTAATACCAATCATGCGGTCGTTCCAATCAATCTCATCCATAAGGGTGCGACGAACTGGTGCATTCACATGTTCTACTAAGTATCTATGTGTCCTGAAGAAAGCTTCCATTTCCTGCTAAATAGTTTTAAAACTTCTGCAAAGGTAATGTTTTTATTCCAAATTGCAAAGCCGAGATAGCAAAAACTTACCTAAAAGGTTATTTTTTTTGATTTTTGTTAGGGAAATCCATGCTGTTAAAGAATGCTGCTAGTGGCTGGATACTATCCTCTGTTCTCAGATAATCCAGGTGATCGGTATTCAGGAATTCTATCTGACAATCGGGGTAATGCTGCTTCCACAATGCAGGTGACTCCTCAAAACACTTGCGTGCCCAAGCCTTCTGTTCGTCGGTAACAGGGTCTGTCTCGTTGAAACTGAGTCGGTCGTTATATAGCTTTGATAGGAAGACTGTTATCGGACCATCGTAGTGGAACGAGGGATAAGTCTCCATCAGGGTCATCTCGATATCAAAGTGTAGGGCATTGATCTCTGGTGTGAAATGAATGTAGTTGGGCTGTACGGACTTGGAGCGGTCTTTGTCGCGTTCCACATCGCTGTCAAGCATCACTACATAAGGCAATACTCCGTCACGCTGATGCATAAGATAGGCTAGATAGAGTCCTAGCTCACCACCCACACAGAATCCCGTGATAACATCAATTCCATACTCAGTGAGGATAGGCTTTACCATATCATAATACTGAGAGACGGTGGCTTCAGTCGTTTGAACCACACCATCAGACGTTTCGAAATAAGATTCTATCACATAGATGTTATACTTCTGGCAGATACGATTAGCCCATTCTGCATAGAGGAAGTTGAAACCCGTATATCCGCTAACAATCAGTAGGGTGGGCTTTGACGTATCTGGTTCGTGGAGCCAATAGTGAAGCGTGCGCTGATAGTTCTTGGCTATCTTGCGAATGGTACGATAGTCGTAGAAATCTTTAGCTGAGGCATAGAAACCGATAAAAGCTAACGACTGTACAGCCTGCATGAGTTGCAGGGAAGAAAAACCTAATTCGTCAATCAGGTCGATATCTATGTTGACGTCATCTATACCCATAATACGAGAGACAACAGAAGCCAGCATACTCTCTTTTGAGTCCAATGGCTCCGTGTTGTGGATATATTGTTCAAAGTATGGATTAGTGAGCGTACTCTTGTCAATCTTTCCGTTTACTGTTCGCGTAAAGTGGCTCACGGGAATCCAATAGGTAGGTATCATGTAAGGCGGAAGGAAAGCTGCAAGTCTTTTCTTCAACACCTTGATATCGAAATCAGGCGTCAGTGCTTCTACGTAGGCAGCAAGATACTGGCTACTACCAAACTCTTCCAAGCGTACATAGGCTTGCTTGACCTCAGCCTCTTGTTCTATGCGTGTACGTATCTCATCCAGTTCGATACGGAATCCATGAAACTTGATTTGTGAGTCCATACGACCTACATACTCTATGCTACCATCCTCCATGCGTTTTGCAAGGTCTCCGCTATGGTATAGCTTTATCTTATTATCTTCTGGGAATGGCGAGTCAACGAACTTCTCTTGGTTGAGCTCTGGACGATTCAGATATCCGGGTGTCAATTGTCTACCACCAATCAATAGTTCACCAATCTCACCGATAGGCAACTCGTTCATGTCCTTGTCCACCACATGCGTGATGATACCCTCATACGGTTTACCAATATTACGGAAGTAGACCTTACCATCCACGAGTCGTGAGAAGCAGAATACGGTAGCTTCGGTAGGACCATAAGCATCGATAAAGCGATAAGGCTGCTGGGCTCCCTTCTCTGCTACTGTTGCTATCATTGGTTCTCCCACACTGCGTAGTGTCTTCATGTGGGTGAAGTGCAAGGATGGCAGTACGTTGAGTACTGAAGGCGTAAGCGAGGCATGCGTAATCTTCTGCTCATTGATATACTGATAGAGCTTTCCGATGTCGTTGCGAATCTCATCGGTGGCAACGACCAGTGTTGCACCACAATATAGCGGACCAAAGATTTCGAGAATAGAAGCATCAAAACCGATGCTGGCAAATTCTAAGTCGCGCGCATCGCTATTGATTAAAGCTATCTCGGGACTTGCTGCACACTTCAAGAAGTAGTACAGGTTGTCGTAGGTGATAGTTACACCCTTGGGCTTGCCTGTTGTACCCGAGGTATAAATGATATATGCCAGTTCTGAGTCACTATTCCAACTATAATCACGCTCTTCCAGTGGCGTACTGACATCGAGTACAGGAAGATGGGTGAATCGATGGGTATATTCTGTAGTAGTCAATACCATCGTCATACCACTATCCTCACAAATAAACGATAGTCTCTCTTGAGGCAATACGGGGTCTAGTGGCACATAGGTATAGCCACACTTGAAAAGGGCAAGGATAGAGGGTATGAGATGCTCATCACGACCTATACAGACGCCGATTCTAATGGGGCCATCCGTCTTAGGCAGTGTGGATAGTTTATGACTAATGGCTTTCGCAATATGTTCTGTCTCATATCCTAGCTGTTGATAGGTTAGTTCCTTTTCTCCAACTATGACAGCAGTTTTCTGACCATTTTCCTCTATTCTCTTCTCAAATATCGACAGTAGGTTTTTCTTATACATATATTATTGGTTTTTGTCTATTAAAACTTGTAAGCAACTTGTAACTTAATCCATCGTCCTTGTTGAGCAATAGGTCCGATAGACGAACCACCCTGCTCATATTTCTTGTTGAATACATTATGGCAGTCAAGAAACACTTCCAGTGCCTTATACTTGTAGTCCAATCCCATCGAAAAGATAGCGCGTGATGGGAGCGTTCTTTCTTCTGGTTCGATACCCATCTCTGGAGCCTGCTGATAGAGCCACGTCTGTTTGCTCAACACATTCAGATTACCACGGATATTGAAACCATATCCCAAACGATAAGATGCCAGGATGCTGGTAGCAAAGTTCGGAATGTTGTAGATGCTATGACTATTGGCTGTATAGTTCTCAGAACTTACAACATGCTGCCATTCAGCATTGATGGTCGTCGTTAATCTGTTGTGCGTGTATTTAGCTACCAGTTCGGCACCGATGCTTTGCAGCGTACCCGAATTGGTATATACTAAACCGTCAGGATAAATCAGGTTAGAGGCTTTGTTATAGAAACTATTCAGCTCTACTTCCAGTCCCTTCATCAGCTTTGTGCTAGAGATAGACAGTTGGAAAGAGTGGAGGTATTCTGACAATAGTTCCTCACCACCCGAATAGGTGTCGAGCGTATTATAACGATAGTAATAAGGCGCATCAACGAAGGCTTTAGAGTAGCTGAGCTTCACGTTGTATTGAGGTTGTACAAATACCAAGGCAATACGTGGCGAAAGCTCGTGTATACTCTTCTTGTTCTTACGTCTCTTATAGTCATAGCGCAGTCCACCATTCAGGATAAATGATTTCCACTGATGTTTCAACTGGAAATAAGCATCGGCACTATTCTCTATACCTGGGAATAGATTCTTGGTCCCATGAAACTCTACCAATACTCTGTCGCCCATATCACCCTCTAAGTTGCGCGAGCTCATCAGCTCAAAGTAGTTATATTGCGCACCGAAACTGATTGTACCATTATGGTCACTATTCAGACGATAAGGCAGATTTCCGTTTACTGATACTCCACAGTTCTGTTCGAGCCAGGAACAATATTGGAAAGTATATTCAGTAGGGTATATTTCAGCCTCATAGCCATTGGGGATGAGTACGTAGCCCAATTCCTCAGCAGGGAAATAGTCTGATATCACCTGATATCTGTTTTGCTGCTCAGCATCATAAGTGATGCTTGCATCCATACTGAGTTTACCGAAAGTCTTTTTATAGTTCAGGTGAACATGTTGCGCTGTAGAAGCATAACCCGGTGCATTTCCATCCATCAGTCCATATTTGCTATAGTCGTATGGTGCAAAGAAATAACTGAGCGAGTAGGGCGCCACCGTCTTTGAGAAGTTGCTGCTATACATTAGCGAAAGGTTTTTCCAAGATATGCGTGTACCGAAATCATAAGTAGGTTTTTTGTTGAAACCACCGATGATGATGTCCCCCTCCATAGGTATTACACCTAATTGGCTTTCGAGTGGAATATTTCTTTTCTCTCCGTCTGCTTGGTAGAAGTTAGCCCATGCCGTAACGTCAAAGTTCAGATAGTGCTGTCCAAATAATACGTCACCCTGTATTTGTCCGTAGTTGCCGATACCACCTTTTACGCGAAACCCGTCAATATCATTTCCTCGCTTGGTAATGATATTGATAACAGCAGTCAGTGCCACACCACCATATAGTGACGATGCAGGACCGCGCAACACCTCCACCTGTTTTACCTTCTCCAGACTAATAGAGTAATCAGGGCGTGCCACATTCGTTGCATAGCTGTTCAGTCGGTGTCCGTCCATCATGATGAGTATCTTCTCCTGACCTGAGCTGTAGATGCCACGCATGGCGATGTTCATCTCTTCGTTACACTCCACATTCGTCATTCCGGGCACAAAGGCAATCAATAGTTCTTTCAGATTACGAGCACCACTCATCTTAATCATATCCTCCGTAATCAGTGTTACGGGCACAGGAGCCTCCTCAATACGCTCTGCCTGATTAGAAGCAGTGGTAATCGTTGCCGATTGTCCCGTTTTGAGTCGATTGATAAGTTCTTCAAAGCGGATAGGGTCTTGAATAGAAGTGTAGTAGGGATTCTCTTGCAACAGTAGCTTGGCATAGTTCTCTGACTGTGTGCTATTGTCTTGTGCCATATAGCAAAGCGCTATCAGGCGATAGGCACTCTGCTTGAGGTTGCCATCAAATCCGTTGATGTTGGTCTGCAGCAACTGTAGTGCTTGCTCCAGGCGTCCCACCTGATATTCTTCCTCCGCCTGTAAGTATATCTGGCGGAGCGCATTGTTGTCTTGCGCCTTTATATGCTGAGGCATGAGCAGAGCAACTAGTATATATATAATAATGTATAATCTATTCTTCATCTTTTCGTGGGAATGGTGAGCGTAAATGTGGTACCCTTTCCTTCTTCTGACTCGAAGGATAGTTTTCCTCCATGCTTATTCTCTATGATGTCGCGAGTGATAGCCATACCTAGGCCCGTTCCTTGTCCTACAGGCTTGGTCGTGAAGAAGTTCTCGTAGAGTCGTTGTTTCACCTCGTCAGTCATTCCTTCACCATTATCTGCTATGCCGATGATGATGTTGCCATCAGCACTCTTTACCGAGATTGTCACCTGTGGCGTATAGTCTGCTTCTGCCCTTTGCGACTTGTGCCATACCGTATAGCAGGCATTGTTCATCAGGTTGAGAATGGCGCGACTGAGGTCTTGCGGTATCACCATCACCTGTGCCATACCTTCCTGATAGTCTTCGTGGATGCTGAGGTTAAACCCCTTGTGGTTGGCACGCATCGCATGATAAGATAGCCATACATATTCCTTCACCAACTTACATACGTCAGTGGGCAGGAACTCATCTTCCTTACCTCTTGATACCAACAGGATGCCTTGTATGATGCTGATAGCGCGTTCGCCGTGCTCCACTATCTTCCCCATGTTCTCCTTCAGGTCGGCAATGATATCTTCCACCTCTTCACGATCATCGTCAGAGAGTTTGTCTTCATTATCCTCCACGATATCTGTCAGGTCGCCAAGCAACTTGTTCGACATCTTGCTGAAGTTGATGACGAAGTTCAGCGGGTTCTGTATCTCGTGAGCGATACCTGCGCTCAGCATACCTAGTGATGCCAGTTTCTCCTGCTGTTTCAACTGTTGTTGTAAGGTCTCTATCTGCTGTTCCATAACCTATGCGATTGGTAATGTGATGATAAATTCTGTATATTTGTCTTTCTCAGAAGTCACGGTGATGTCACCATTATGATTCTGTATAATCTCACGACTCAGGTAGAGGCCAACACCTGCAGCCTCACCGGTAGTCTTGGTGGTGAAGAAGGGGTCGAATACCTTCTCTAGGATGGTCTCTTCGATGCCGATACCATTATCGCGAATCGTGATTGTAATAGCTTGCTCTTCTTCTGTTACTTTCAATAAGATGGTGGGCTCATATTGCTCGCGCTGAGCCTTCTTCACGATAGCATATACGGCATTGCCCAACATGCTCATCATCGTCTTGCTCAGCATCTCTGGGTTACCATTGATAGTAAGCTCGTGGTCGGGCAATTCGAATACTATCTGAATATGATAGGTAGCTATCTCGTTGGCGTAGTAGTTCTCCAGCATCTCTTTGTCTTGTTGTAAGAGATTGGTAAGATTCATGCTCACCTGACCACCAGAGCGGTCTTTCAGCATTTCCTCCATCGCCTTCAGTGTGCGAGTAGTGTTTGCTCCATGTTCGCCCACCTTTTCGAGGTTACCCTTTAGCATATCCAATACGTCGATGGTGTCCTCATAGTTATCGGGCTCCATGTTGTCTTTCTCGTCTTCAATGTTTGCAGCAACATCTTTCACCAGTCCTTCCGATAGTTTGGCAAAGTTGTTGATGTAGTTCAGTGGGTTCAAGATACGGTCAATCAAGCCCTGTGTCAGTTTACCCACGGTAGCCATTTTCTCCAGTCGTACCACCTGTGCTGTGCGTTCCTGTACCAGATTCTCCAGATGGCGCTTGTCGCGTTCCAGTTTATACAGTCTGAAACGTATCAAGCTATAGACGAGCAATACCAGTATGAATATGTATAGTATCTGCATATACCAGCGCATATACACTGGCCATTCGATAGAGAAATCGATGCTTACCACCTCTGTCAGTCTTCCATAAGCATCGCGTGCCTGTACTTCAAATACATGATGACCTGATGCCAGATTAGGATACTCCTCACGCGTGTCATTGTCCCATGTACTCCAACTGCCGTTATCCATTCGTGTGCGATACTGTGTGGGCAACAATATCGAAGGCTGGTCTGTAGCGAAGGTAAAAGTAATATGTCGGTCCACACTTGACAGTGTTGGCAATTTCTCGGGCATCTCACCATATCCACCCCACAAGATGCTGTCACCACCATGCAGATAGATTGAGCGTATGGCGAGTGTCGGCTTTCCTTGCTTGATGGGGTCAACATGCTTCAAATCTACAATGTTCACACCTTTATCTCCACCCATCCATAGTAATTGGTTTTCGTGTATCATGGCGCGCACGGCGTAGTCCATCAAGGGGTATGTAGCTTCCGACAGTGACTCCTCGCGATTGCCATCCTTCATGGCGTATAACATCTTTCCCTTGTTGTTGGTCAGCCACAGGTTGTCATCCTTGTCGGCATAGCTGAACGAAGAGTAGGGGAAAGGCTTCACTGCTGTAGATGGTACAACCGATACTTCTCCGCGATATTCAACCAGTGTAGCCATCTCTTCCTCTTTGCTGTTTTTTATTTCTTGGAAGTGATGTCCGTCAGTAGTCTTCCAGATGTGCCCATACAGGTTTTCTATCCAGATGTTTTGTTGCTTGTCGCGCAGTATCTTTACCACTTTCTCTATGTCACTTATCTTCTTGCGCTGTCCATTATTACTATTATAATAGATGCCGTCTGTCTCACCACTATAGAATCCGTCTTTTTCTACCAATAGTGATAGCGTGTTACCTGTAGTCAGATGCACAACCTGTCGCTTGGCATTGATGCGATAAGTACCATCCGCAGTAGCTGCCAACAATGCATCTCCTTGCTTTGACAGTTGCCAGCAGGCATACGATATCTCTGGTACACGAACAAAGGTCTTGCCCTGCATACGGAACAGTCCGTTTTGCGTTCCTGCATATAAATCTTTTTGATAGCGCTGCAGTGATAATACTTCTCCATGCACGCCTTCTTTAGCCGTAAGATGCGTATATATAGATGGAAATCCGATACAGAAGATGCCATTATCTGTTGCTCCCCAGATAAGTCCGTGACCATTATAAGTGATATATCTTACGTTATTCGAACACAGCCCGTTCGCTTCGGTGATGCGGAATATCTCTTCTCCATTGCTATATTGGAATACCACACCCTCACCGTCTGTTGCCAGTGCTTTCAGTCCGCTAGTACCCAGTTCCTGACATTGGTTGACGTGAGCCTCACCGATAAATGTAGAAGGACCTGATTGGGGCAGCTGAGCGCCAGTGGCTCTCGTCACGTTGTCATTAACGATGGTATAGATGCCTTTGTCGCTCACGAGGAAATAAATCTTTCCCTCTCTTTCCCATATCCATTGCACCTCTCCGTGGAATGATTTCTTCTTGTCGATGCTATGCAGTGTGGGGCATCCGTTGTCTGTTACCTTCAGATATCCGATATAGTTGTAGCCACCAGTCCATATCGTGCCTTTTGAGTCGCGAAACAGAGTGGTGATACGTGTTATGCCAGGTGTGTGTAGCATGTGCCAATCAGCATTGTCGTAATATAGCAGACCTTCAAAGTTGGCTACATATACCGTACCGTCCTTACCCGTCATGATGTCGAAGTTCTGGTTGTGTCCACCATACTCCGTAGCAGTATAGTTACGGATAAAAGGTATTCCCTGGCTCCAACCTGCAGAGGTCAGGAGTGTGAAGAGGATGCTTAGCAAGAGTTTTCTCATTGTTTGCCCTCCTTTCCTATAAAGCGTTCATACGGAATGTTGCGCCCGATGTAGTAGTCCCATTCCTCTTGGGTTAGATTGCGCGTGAGTTTGCTCTTCAGCATTTGTCGCATCATCGGTACAGAAATCAGCGATTCTGTAAGTGTACCCTTTTGGTCACCACACCATACGTTTTCATTCTTCAAGTCGAAGGTAAAGTTCATAATCCAACCATTGGTTGTGATAATCGTCATTGGTTCTATCTTGGGCTGATCGGCCAACCACAAGTTCACCTTACCTTCATAGCTGGCAGAATAGATACGCCAGTTGATAATCTTTATTTTCGTGATGCGCGAACGGTGTCCCATCAGCCTCTGCACCTTACCTTTAGGATTGAAATAGTAGATGGTTCCATCGCTCATGCCGTATGCTCTGATGTTCAAGTCTTTGTTGTACGAGAATGCTGTAACTTGTCCATTGACAGGTACTTTTGTCGTTTCCAGCTTGTCGATGCTTTTTACTACGTGCATGCGTCCTTGGTCGTCAAAGATACAAGGCGTATCCACATATCTGCACACTTCTACAGACTTGAAGGGTAGCTGACGTGTGCGTGTGATAACTCGTCGCTCGGTATCTAACAGGGCAAGACCTTTCTCACCGTATATGAGCATCTGGTTGCCTGTAGGCTCTAAGCATTGCAAGGCACCGATACCGTTCACCTCCAGCACCTTCTCCGTCTGGCGACCCTTTATTACCAGATGTCCTGTTCTGCTTACGCCATACACCAGTTTTTTCTTTCTGTCAACATAGATGTCGCGGAAGTCGTAAGTACTGTTGCGCATCAGCACGTCAGTAGTAATCTTGTTGTCCTTCATCACGTGCTCCATCAGTTCTCCATAACTGCTACAAGTGACGAAGCGCTTCTCCCCCTCACCATAGAATGCAAGGTCGTAGATAGCCCCCTTGTGCATATTCCACTGCTGCTTACTCTGGCTGGCTATTACCAGCGACTGATATACCGAAGAGGTATATACGTCACCCTTATAGCGAGCCGTAAACTGTTGTGAGGCATACGCCAATAGTCGTGACAACTCCTGATTGCCTGTCTCAGCCTGTTTGATAGATACGTCGCCCAACTGTCTTGCCAGTGTGATATAGCTTAGTGTGTCTGCCACTCGCTTCTGGTATTCGGCATTGGTGCGCTGTTTCTCTGCGATAGCACGCTGACTCTCTGCTACGTTCGATGCCTCTACTGCCCGGTGCTCAGCCTCCAAGGCGTTCTGTCGCTCCACCTCAGCATGGCGTCGCATCTCTTCCGCTACTGCCGTCTGCTCCTCAGCCTTCACGCGCTGCTCATCACTGATGCGTCGCTCTTGGTTGGCTATCTCCTCCATCTGCGCATTGATACGCTGCATCACTGCCGAGCGCTTCTCTTGCTTGGTGAGCTCAGCCAGTTGCTCCTCCAGTTGTTGCGTCTTTTCTGTTTCGTCCGCATACCACTGGTACACCACCGCTAGCCCTGCACCCATTGTCAGTGCCACACAGGCGGCTATGAGCGTACTTGTCTTTCCGTAGATTTTCATGCCTTTCTTGTCACTGCCATCAAGGTAATGTCGTCGCTCTGTGGAGCTCCTCCTACGTAGTTTTTGACATCCGCCAGTTGGTTGTCGATAATGCTTCGGCAGTCATTACCTTTCTGACTAGCCAAGAAGTTCAGCATGCGTTGGTCGCCATATTCCTCGAAGGCTGTGTTCATCGCCTCGTTCACACCGTCGGTGTACATCACGATAGTGTCGCCCACGCCCAGTGTGATATGCTCGTTTTTGTAGGTTACGCCTTCGATGGCTCCCACCATACAACTGCCACTGGTAGGTAACATATCTACCTGTCCGTTGGCTCTTAGAATCACGGGCGAGTTATGTCCGCCATTACTATATTCCATTTCGCCGGTTTTGACGTTGTATATGGCGTAGAATACTGTGACAAACATACAGTCAACCGATTCCTTGCTAAGCAGCGTGTTCGATTTCGTCAGACACTCGCCTGGCGTACAGCCCTGCAATCCTACCGTACGTATCAGTGTTCGGCTCACAGCCATGAAGATTGCTGCCGGCACACCCTTACCACTCACGTCGGCAATCACCATTCCGATACGGTCTTCGTCAATGCGGAAGAAATCATAGAAGTCGCCACCTACATCCTTGGCAGGAGTCATCAGCGCAGCCAAATCCATCTCGCGTTCATTCTCTGGGAATGGAGGGAAGATGCGGGGTAGGATAGCCTGCTGTATCTCTGCAGCCACTGCTAAGTCGGTCTTCAGTGATTCCAGTTGCGCATGCTCCTGTTGCGACTGTTTGATATAGTTTATCTGCTCTATGGCCTTCTCGATAGTGATGCTCAAGTCGTCCAGGTCGATGGGCTTCGTAGCAAAGTCGAATGCACCATTGTTCATGGCCGAACGGATATTGCCCATGTCGCCATATGCCGATACCATGATACACTTCATGGCAGGGTTCTGCATCTCGTTGATTTTGGTTAACAGCGTCAGGCCGTCCATCTCAGGCATGTTGATGTCAGACAGGATGATGCTGATATCCTTTTCCTTAAGCATCAAGGTTAGTGCCTCGAGACCATTGTGAGCAAAGAAGAACTCATACTCACCCTTGCGAATTTTCCTTCGGAAATATTGAGTTAACAGCAGTTCGAGGTCTAACTCGTCGTCCACACTTAAAATTTTAATCGGTTCCATATCGTTAATTGATAGTAGTATATTTATTAATTAGGTGCAAATATAACGTTATTTATTCAATTTACCAAATTATTTGTCCACAAAATGACCAAATTCAAAATTGTCAAGTGTGCAGAGCGACTTACCCTTGGTGGCAGACTTAAAGACAAAGTATATGGCATGTTTGCCAGCGAGGTCACTCTTGTCGATATTTGTTGTTAGACTGTAGAACTCCTTTGGCATATTGGCTTTCAGGGTAATCTCGCCAATCTTCTTGCCACCCTGTGAAGTCCAGGGACGATCCTGCATGATGTCGATACTACCGTCAATACCCTCTGGCTTTAATAACAAAAAGAGTTTTAGCTGAGCATTCTTTTTGGGGCTTTTCAGGAACTTAGCGTCAAAGTAAAAATACTTATAACCCACAATAGAACCCGCAGTGTTGTTCACTACCAGATTGGTGTTGTTCTTGTTGTCGTAGGGCGCGTCAAAGTTGCTCTCTGTGCCGTAGCCAGCAGCTACATACGAACCATAAAACGTATTGTTAGGCCACTCGTGGGTAGCAGGCTTCGGACCCGTGTACCAGCAGCAGATACCGGCAGAGTGACTCTCAAAGGGGTTCAACCCATCAAGAGCAAACCCCTGACTATTGTACTCGCCTTCGCTAATCTCCACCTTTCCGCCTTTACCTTCTTCCACCTTTACGTCGATAGGTGCCACCATAGCCTGACGAGCATACTCATTGGTACCTGTCTGACGATGATAGAATACATACCACTGTCCATTTATCTCACAGATACTTCCGTGAGTGTTGCCATCAGGAGTTGCCGAGGCAATCACGTTGCCCTGCTCATCCTTCTCGCGACCACGTCCGTCGATGATGGTACCACCATAAGTCCAAGGTCCCAGCGGATTGTCGCTATAGCAGTAGGCAAGGGTATAGTTAGAAGAAGGTAGCCCAAACTCGCCATCCTTGGTAAAGCGACTGTAGATAAACACATACTTATCCTTTATCTTGCGAATGCTCGACGCCTCAAAGAATCTGAATACCCCCTCTTGGTTTCTGCCCGAAATCATATCCTCCACAATCTTCGTGCCGGGCTTGACAGTAGCCATTGTCTTGGGGTCAAATTCAGCAGCATACGAGCGCTCAAATCCCCAGTAGCCATATACACGCCCATCATCATCCACAAATACCGCAGGGTCAAACTGCAACACGCCGTCAGCCTTATTAGCATCCTCTTTGCTCCAGTTGCACACCTCAAACGGTCCGTCAGGACGGTTGCTCTTTGCTATCAGTCCATTGCGCTGTCCTGCCTGGTCGTTGGGAAACAAGTAGTAAGTTTTCTTTCCGTTGCCGTCCGTCACCAGCGTCACGTCTGGAGCATACAGTACGTCGGCAGTACCCTTCTTGTCAAAAGTCTTGCCGTCGCGATTCTTATCCACCACCAGTATGGTACCATCATAGCGCCAATTATTCAGGCTGTCCACCGATGCCGACCATACCACTTGGTCACGTCCGCAATATTCCGTTATCAGGTCATCGTGCGAACCATAGATATATACGCGCTGTTTTCCTGGTTGGTCAGGGTCTTCGAATACATACGGCTCACCATCAGGAATATGTTCCCACAAAGGCATATACGGGTTACCCACTGTTCGTTGTTGAGGGTTGAAGGTTGAGATTTGTGAATTATTAAATTGGCATGATGTCATCATTGCCACGCAGCATACAGCTGTCAAGGTTGTTTGTAGGGCTTTAGTCTTCATAATTTATTATTTCAAGATTTTCATGCAAAGATAAGATTTTTTTTCTAATTTTGTAGCAAATATCAAAATATTTATGATTTTAGGAGATAGATTATGACTAAAAAATGCGAAAACAGCAAGTTCAAGCTTCTCATGGCCGGTTGTGCACTCTTTGCAACAGCAGTCCAAGCTCAAGTGACTATCAATATCGATGCCCAGCAACGGGGACCGAGGGTGAGCTCTATGCTTTATGGCATTTTCTATGAAGACATCAACCATGCAGCCGACGGCGGTATCTATGCAGAGCTGATACGCAACCGCTCGTTTGAGGACGGACCTCGTTATGGCGCACCTGCTGACTTGCAGGGATGGTCAACCCACTCAGCAACTCCGTCGCAACTCACGGCAAAACTCATACAACCATCAAAAAAGACGCCGCTTCTTAACAGTGTACAGCACAATGCTTTAGAACTAAATATTAAAGCCTCGGTTGCAATGCCCGTCAGTCTGGTAAATGAAGGTTACTGGGGCATCAATGCCGTGCAGGGGCGCAGCTATCGTCTATCGTTTTGGGCAAAGACTCTGAAATATAAAGGCACCATGAAAGCCACACTCCGCTCTAAGGATGCTTCACGAATCTATGCCGAGACGGTAATCAGTCAATTTCCTGCTGCCAAGGCTCATGGATGGACGAAGTACGAAGCCACACTTACCGCCGTCGATAACGATCCGCAGGCGCAGTTTGTACTGGTTTTCGACGGCGTAGGAGTGGTACAGATTGACATGGTTAGTCTTTTCCCGCCCACATTCAAGAACCGCGAGAATGGCATGCGTCCTGATTTGGCCAACATGCTGTGGCAGCTGCACCCGAAGTTCATGCGTTTCCCAGGAGGCTGTTTTGTAGAAGGGCAGGAGAGTCCCGACAATGCTTTTCGCTGGGAGCGTACCATAGGTCCGATTGAGGAGCGTGAAGGTCACTGGAATGTGAACTGGGGCTATCGCACTTCTGACGGACTGGGCTACCACGAATACCTGCAGTTGGCAGAGGATTTAGGCGCCAAACCACTTTATGTTGTGAATGTGGGAATATGGCATGGCGGCATAACCCCCTATGATAGCATCCAACCATGGATTGACGAGTGTATGAATGCCTTGGAGTATGCCAATGGCCCCATCACATCGAAATATGGTGCCATGCGCGCTAAAAACGGACATCCTGAGCCTTTTGGAATAGAATATCTGGAGATAGGTAACGAAAATAACCAGCCAGACTCTCATCAGCAGAGCGACCACTACTACGAGCGCTACGAGCAGTTCTACAAAGCCATCCGGGCGAAATATCCCGAGATGAAGATTATCGGCAATGTGGTGGCATGGGGTGACGACAACCCTAAGTGGAACAGCAAACTGCCTGTTGACCTGCTTGATGAACACTATTACCGCTCACCCGACTGGTTTGCCGCTGCCTTCCATAAGTACGATATCTACGACCGTCAAGCCCCCAAGGTCTATGTTGGTGAATATGCAGTGACCAATGGCTATGGCAAATTGGGTAATATGAATGCTGCTCTTGGCGAGGCCGTTTATATGATGGGCATGGAGAACAACGGTGACGTGGTAGAACTTGCCTCGTATGCCCCCATTTTTGTCAACGAGAACGATGCTCGTTGGCGTCCCGATATGATTCGTTTCAGCAGTAGCCGCGTCATGGGCACCCCAAGTTACTATGTGCAACAGCTCATGCCGCAACATCTGGGCACACAGGTCGTAAAGGTGCATCAGGACAATCCCTACAAAGACAAAGTTTGCAAACCGCTGACACCGAAGCAGAACCGTGTGGGATTCGGAACATGGAACACACGTGCCACCTTCGAGACCGATAAGGACATGGAATATGTCTATGGCGATTGGCAGAAAGAAGGTAACACTGTGCGACAGACAGGCCATAAGGATGCTACACTCTGTATAGAGAAAAACATCATTGACAGCGACCACTATACCTGCAAGTTCCGTGCCCGCAAAGAA
The DNA here is from genome assembly GCA_900199555.1 of Prevotellaceae bacterium MN60. Classification (GTDB taxonomy): domain Bacteria; phylum Bacteroidota; class Bacteroidia; order Bacteroidales; family Bacteroidaceae; genus Prevotella. The sequence goes on along the minus strand of FZQZ01000001.1, from coordinate 472 downwards.
GAAGGCGCCGAGGGCTTCATCATCATCTTCAATTATGTCGATAAGAACAATTACTGTTGGCTGAATTTCGGTGGATGGACCAACTCACAGCACGCCATCGAGCAAATCAGCAATGGAGGCAAGTTGCTGACAGACAGCAAGCGTGGGCATATAGAGGCTGGCCGATGGTACGATGTAACGCTGCAGGTGAATGGCGACAGCGTAAAGGCATGGCTTGACAACGAGCTTATCTTTGATACTGTATTGAAACACGATGACACGAAGGGCATTTTCTCCTCAGCCACTATCGATGACGCCAGCGGAGAGCTTATCGTGAAAGTTGTTAATACCGGCGATGAAGCAACCACCGCCCGACTTAATCTAAAGAACTTTAAGCCGACAAGTGCTTATGTAGTGCGACTGGCAGCCAACGATGGTATGGAGGAGAACACGCTCGATACACCTACAGCAATCCATCCTGTAGAGCAACTGC